>CAWISC010000025.1:0-22183 GCA_963838635.1 uncultured Gammaproteobacteria bacterium
GGTTGCCGCGGAACTGGCAGAGCTATGGCTAGAGCTCGCCTGTGGGACGAAAAAGCGATGAAGGCGCAGCAGGAGGGCCGCATGACGGCGGCACGCCGATGTAAGGACAAGGCGCGAGATTGGGCTTCGAAGGCTGATCAGCTCGCCCGGCGACAGAAGACAGGGGACATTCTGGCCTAGCGGCGCCCCCTCGTCATTCGCCCGGTTCGTTTCGACGCCGGGCGGCGTTCCCACTTTGACGCGGGCTTAGCGTTCTTTCTAGACTGAACTCCGGCGAAAGAAGGCCAGCGCTGCTCGGAGCTAGACGAATGTGGGCCCCGCCATCATCCGGTCGGCGAAAAGCTGCGCAACGGGATATTCTCGTTCACTGGCGCTACCCCGATCTTCTACCCACCGCAGTTTGAGGCAAATGGAGTCATCTATGGACAACCTTACTGGGCACGACCTTGCTGGCCGCGAACCCGATGACGCTCTGAGTGCGCGCGAGCCTTGGGACGGCCTACTGGCCTCCGCTGGCCCGCGCGACCACATCGTGCAGCTTTACCAAGATCAGCAGTTTCTAAACCGCGCCGTCTGTCGCTTCGCTGCTGGTGCCATCGCGAACGGCGAAGGTGTCATTCTCGTGCCCACAGCCGCCCACTGGGAGGCATTCAAGCCCCGTTTGGAAGCCGAGGGAGTGAACGTAAAGGATGCGCAAGGACGCGGGCAACTCACGGTGGTCGACGCAGACGAGCTTTTGCCTCGCTTCATGAAAGACGCCATGCCCGATGCACCCGTATTCCTCGGCCTGGCCGCGGATGTCATTAGCAAAGCGCGCGGGCAGGCGCGCTATCCGAAGGTGCGGTGGTGGGGCGAAATGGTGAACGTCCTGTGGGAGCAGGGCAACGTGGCAGCCAGCATGAGTCTTGAGGATCAGTTTGACCGCCTCGCCAAGCATCACGAGATCGCCATCTTCTGTTCGTTCGTGATGGACAATTTCAACAGCGAGGTCCACTCGCGCCTCCTGCCGAGGCTGGGGCAAAACCATTCCCACCTGATCCCGGTGGAGGACTACGCGCGGCTCGAGCGCGCCGTAGGCGACGCGTTGCGACAGACAGTCGGTGCGGATGATGCTCGGGTCATAGAGCAACAGCTGCTCTCAAACTACACCTCGGCGTTTCAGATGCCGCGCTCTCAGGCCTTGCTGCTGGCCCTGCGTGAGAGTCTCCCGGATGTCGCGGAGTCCGTATTGGCGCGGAGCCGCGCGATTTACCGCGGTTCGCAAGAGTCTGTCTAGTGACCGAGCTCCAAAAAGTCGAGATCGGGATCGCTGAATCCGATCGAATACGACTCGACAGCGCGACCGCGGATTCCGCAAGCGCTGATTTGATCGGCATTTTGGACACGATCGATGCGCCGATCATCGTGGTCGGGCGTGATTGCACGGTGGTTCGCTTCAATCGCGCGGCGGCGGAGACACTTGGAGCTGGCCCTTCGGACGTCGGCCGGCGCAGCTGTCAGGTGCAAGCGCTGAAGGGCATCCCGGAAATCGAACAGGCCTGCATGCAAGTGATGACCGATGGCGTTCCGTCCCGTCAAGAGATGCGCGATGGCGATCGGTGGTTTCTCGTTCGCATCGCTCCCTACGCCGGAGCCGATGCACAGACGCGCGGCGCGGTACTCACGTTCACGAATTTCACGGCTTTCCGCGCAAGCCTCGGGCAGGCCATTTATGAGCGTGAATACACGAAGACGATCCTGAATGCAGCGATCGATCCGCTGGTGGTGCTCGACGACAATCTGCAAATACAGACGGCCAATCGTGCCTTCTACGACGGATTCGGAGTTTCGCGCGAGCAAACGCAGGGCGTTCATCTCAGCGATCTGGGCGACGAAGAGTGGAAGGCATCCAGCTGGTGGTCCGCGCTGAGAGCAACTTTGTCCGATGGCCGTGAATTTCCTACCATCGAGCTCGAGCGCGACTTTCCCGGCACCGGGCGGCACCGCATCGTTCTGCTCGATGCCCGCCGTGTGGTTCGAGACGGCAACGCTCTGGTGCTACTGTCGTTTCGGGACATCACCAAGCGCAAACAGGCCGAGAGGGCGCTGCGCGAAAGCGAAGCCAAGTTCCGCACGCTCTTTGAGTCGATGGACGAAGGTTACTGCGTCATCGAGGTTGTTTTCGGTGGAAACAACGACCCAATCGACTATCGCTTCCTGGAAACGAACCCGGCATTCGAAAAGCAGACGGGTATTCAGGACGCAAAGGGCCGCCTCATGCGGCAGATCGCGCCGGACCACGAACAACATTGGTTCGATATGTATGGTCGCATCGCACTCACGGGCGAAACGCTTCGCTTCGAATACCCGGCTGCGGCGCTGAGACGTTACTACGAGGTGTGCGCTTTCCGCGTCGGGGCGCCAGAGCTACGCCGCGTCGGCGTGATTTTCAATGACATCACGCGGCGCAAGAATCTGGATCGCGAGCGCGAGCTGCTCCTGGCGCAAGAGGAGGGCTTACGCAAAGAAGCAGAGGCCGCTGTGCGCGCGAAGGATCGCTTTCTTGCAGCGCTCAGTCACGAGTTGCGCACACCACTTACACCGGTCGTGATGACCGTCGCGACTATGGAGCGGGATCGCGACTTCCCTGCTGCGTTTCACAAGCATCTCGCGATGATCAAGCGCAACGTGGATCTGGAAATACGCCTCATCGATGACCTGCTGGATTTGAACCGTGCGACCAGCGGCAAGATGCGCTTCGAGGCTCAACCCACTCATGTCCATGCAGTACTGGCGCAGGCCATGCAGACCTGCGCCAGCGAGATTTCTGCCAAGAAGTTGAATGTCCACCTTGATCTCCAAGCCGACATCGATGTGGTGAACGCCGACCCGGCCCGGTTGCAGCAAACCTTCTGGAATCTTCTGCGTAACGCCGCCAAGTTCACTGCCGACGGCGGAAGTATCTTCGTCCATAGCGAGAGTACTTCCGAGAACGTGCGCATTGAAGTGCGTGACACCGGCATTGGCATTGAGCAGGAATTTCTGCCCAAGGTGTTCGATGCCTTTGAACAGGCAGATTCAAAGATGACCGGACAGATCGGCGGACTCGGGCTGGGATTGGCGATTTGCAAAGCGATCACGGAAATGCACGGGGGCAAAATTCACGCCCGAAGCGACGGCCCGGGCACCGGCGCGACCTTCACCTTGGAGCTGCCCATCGTTTCCGCCGCTGAGCGCGAGTCCGTCGTCGCACAGCTGCCGAGAGCCGCGAGCACAGACAGCCACCTGCGTCTGCTGGTAGTCGAGGATCATGCAGACACCCGCGAGATGCTGGCCAAGCTGTTGAGCGCGTCAAACTGCGCCGTTACGGCAGTCAGCAGCGTTGAAGCTGCGCTGCAACTGGCCTCCGTGGCACGGTTTGACGTTGTCCTCAGTGACCTGGGCCTGCCCGACGGCACTGGTTACGATCTAATGAAACAACTTCGCGATCTTCATGGGATCAAGGGCATCGCCTTGAGTGGCTATGGTATGGAGCAAGACCAGCAGCGCAGCCGGGAAGTAGGATTCCTCGATCATGTCATCAAGCCGGTGAAGATCGACGAACTGATGGCGGTAATTCAGCGCGTTGTCAGCAGTTAGACACGAGGAATCTCCCCGGTAACGTCACGGACGGGCCCAAAGCTGGGATCCGCTTGGCTGAGAGTGCTGAATTGCTCCGTGCGCTTCACTGCCTGCTCGATTAGGCCCTATTCGTCAATTGGAGCTGGTCGGGATCGGTCGCACACCGGCGGCAGTCATCCGCTCGCTGCAGCGCCAAGTTCTCCGGTGTGTAGCGGCGTGTCCCTCGCCGTACTCGGCTCCTCCACGGAAGATCGCGCGCGGACCACCTGCATCTGCGTGGGTTGGCAGAGCTTGAACACGCTGACCGCCTCCACCAGGCGAACTGCAAGCTGATTCAGGCTCTCGGCGGCAGCCGCTGATTGCTCTACGAGGGCCGCATTCTCTTGCGTGCTCTCGTCCAGCTGAGTCACTGCAGTACTGACTTGGCCGACGCCGTCGGTCTGCTCGGCGCTTGCTGCGCTGATCTCGCCGATGAGCTCGGCAACGCGGCTCACCTGCGCAACAATGTCGGCCATCGTTGTGCCAGCATCCGCGGCGAGCCGTGAGCCGTTCGCAACTCTCGTGGTGCTTGCGCCGATTAGGTCCTTGATCTCTTTGGCCGCGTCAGCGCTACGGCGTGCAAGGCTGCGCACTTCGCTTGCGACCACTGCAAAGCTGCGGCCCTGTTCGCCTGCACGAGCTGCCTCGACTGCGGCGTTCAATGCCAGAATGTTCGTCTGGAACGCGATCGCATCGATCACTCCGACGATGTCCGCGATCTTTTCAGAGCTGGCTGCAATGTCCTGCATGGTCGAGACTACTTGATCCACCGCCGCACGACCCTTTGTAGCGACGTTACTGGCGGACCTCGCCAGTTGCGATGCCAATCGCGAGGTCTCAGCCGTGCTCCTGACCGTCGATGCGAACTCTTGCATCGAGGCGGCAGTCTCTTGCAAACTGGAAGCCTGCTGTTCCGTGCGTCGGGAGAGATCCGCGTTGCCCGCTGCGATCTGGTCGGAACCGTTCGCTATGGAGTCGCTGCTGTCTCGCACCGTGCCCACTACTTTCGCGAGGTTCTCGCACATCCGCGCCAGAGCGGCCATTACGCTAGTGGTATCGCCCTTTGCCACGGGCACGCTGACGGATAGGTCACCCTGCGCAACGGCGTTCGCAATCGAGGCGGCGTGCGCGGGCTCACCGCCCGTGGTCGCCCAGATGGAACGCCTCGCCCATACGCCAAGGCCGGTGAGCAGGAGCGCGGACACGACGAGCACGGTCCATTGAATCCGTTTGATGCTTTGACCGGTGCTCTCGAAGCTGGCAGTCGTGGCCTGTGCAAATTTTGACGAGGCTGTGACGGTTTCATCGACGCCAGCGCGATGCGCCAGGTACATCGCATGCACTTCGTTCAACGCGGCTGCCGCTGCTGAGCGATCGCCGGCCGCAACAGCGGTCAAGGCGGCGCGTGTCATCTCGAACAGGCGCTCGGCGGCCCGGTGTTGCGCACCGAGCAACTGCGCTTCCAACCCGTACGGAGGATGCTCGGTCCAATAGCTGACCCGAGCGTTGTACTCGCTCTCCAGGCGCTGCGCCGCGCTCTTCGCTGTCTCGATCGGCATCGTTGCTTCGATGGCTTGCGATACGACCAGTCGCAACTCGATTAGATACATCGGTGGCGGCAGCACATCTGCAGTCACATCCTTGGCGACGAAGGTCCGCTGCGCAGCGATGGCGGAGCGATGCGCTCCCCACAGGGATACGCCCGTCAGGACGCATGCCGCGGCAATGCCCGATGCAATCAGGAGCAGCAGTATCTGTCGCAGCGATTTCACAGTTCATCCTTGCCGCTGAACTTCCTCTATTTCGGCAGGTGACTGGAACAACTTGAGTGCCGAATGCGGTGCAGCAAACCAGGTCGGCACTTGTGTGACCGCGCCAGTCTCACTGCGCCGGCTGAAAAACTCGCCCCCCCAGACCCTCTGATTACAAAGCAGATGCGCTACACGACACTGTGGCAAACGGTCGCCTGCTGTCGCAGGCCAGCAGGCCCGGCCCAATGGGCCCAGTCGCCGCTGATCCACTGCTTGCCAGCATGCGGCGCGTTCTGCGAGTCAGTCGCAGGGCGCACCGGCGTCGGCAGGTCTCTCAGCCGATGAAAAGCTCGCTCGGGCGTTCCGCTACTGAGCCTACTGACCCATTGTTGTTGTCACGCCTAAGGTATCCAGGGCTCGTTGAATCGCTCCGGCATCAAACGGCTTGACGAGGTAAGTCACCCGAGGATCGCCTTGAAGTCGCCCCAGGGCCTGTTCGCCATAACCGCTCGCGATCGCAATTTTTAGTTCTGGCCGACGAAGTCGAAGGTCCGCTGCAAGCTCTAGCCCGTTCCGATCAGGGAGACCAACATCGATAATTGCCAATTCCAGGTCCTTCAATCGTTCCGCAGTTGCCAAGCCCTCGCGCGCCGAGGCCGTTCCAACGGCCGTGAACCCGAGCGCCTCAAGTGCTTCAGAAACGTACGCTCGAACGAGCGGCTCGTCCTCGACGACCAAGGCGAGACGTTGCGCGGCGCTGAAGGGAGGCTTGGAATCGATTACGGTGCGGATTCGTGCTGCTAGCTGAGCACGCGTGAACGGCTTCACGAGGAGTTCCACTCCCGGATCGATGCGGCCCTGATGAATGATGGCGTTACGTGCGTAGCCCGTCGTAAAGAGAACCTTCAGTCCCGGGTGCTGCGTGCAAGCTTGGTCCACGAGCTGTCGCCCATTTATTCCGGGAAGACCCACGTCGGTGAACAACACAGTCACTTCGGGACACTTCTCCAGAACGCGAAGGGCGGACGGCGCATCCCGCGCATCCAGAACCGAGTAGCCCAGATCGCGCAAAGTCTCCGTGGTGTACACGCGTACATCGTCTTCGTCCTCGACGACCAGTATTATTTCGCCGCGATCACCATGCGGTTCGACATTGGTTTCCGGTACATCCGGAACCGTTTCCCCGGCGATGAGCCTCGGCAGGTAGATCTTCACGGTCGAACCTTGGCCGATCTCGCTGTACAACTTGATGTGTCCGCCGGATTGCTTGACGAAGCCGAACACCTGGCTCAAGCCGAGACCAGTACCTTGACCGATAGGCTTGGTCGTGAAGAACGGGTCGAACGCACGTGCCATGACCTCTGGACTCATGCCGACACCGGTGTCCGTCACACAGATCAGCGCATATTGCCCAGGCGTGAGTTCGGGATAGGCTGCGGTGTACTGCTCATCGACATGTGCGTTCGCGGTTTCGATCGTAAGCTGCCCGCCTTCTGGCATCGCATCGCGCGAGTTCACCGCCAGATTCAGCAGGGCACTCTCGAGCTGATGTGGATCGACTTCCACTTTCCATACGCCCGCCCCGAGCACGCTCTCAACGGCGATGCTTTCACCCAGCGTGCGGCGAATGAGGTCCGACACATCTGTGACCAGTCGATTTACGTCGGTGGGCTTAGGATTTAGCGGCTGTCGCCGGGCGAACGCGAGCAGTTGGCTCGTCAAAGCTGCCGCTCTTTGCGCCCCTCGTGTCGCCTGGTCCACGAAGCGGCGAAGACGAGTTTCCTCCGTGGGCAGCTGACGCCACAGCGAGTCAAGATTGCCGAGGATGACTGTTAGCAGGTTGTTGAAGTCGTGCGCAACGCCACCTGTAAGCTGTCCGATGGCTTCCATTTTCTGCGACTGATTGAGCTGTTCCTGAATAGCTCGCCTCTCAGTCATGTCGCGCGTAATCTTCGCAAACCCAAGCAGCTCCCCGTTTGGATCCCTTAAGGGATCGATCAACACGCTGGCCCAGAAGCGCGTTCCATCCTTCCGCACGCGCCAATTCTCGCTCTCGAACTTGCCCGTCCTAAGTGCGGTCGCGAGTGCTCGCTCGGGCAGTCCGCTCGCTCGATCCTCCTCTGTATAGAACGCGCTGAAGTGCTTGCCGATGATCTCAGCAGCCGAATAACCTTTGATTCGCTCGGCGCCGGCGTTCCAGCTCACGATGAGTCCGTTGGGATCCATCATATATATCGCGCAGTCGGTAATGCCCATGACAAGCTGCTGGAACTGCTGCTCCGTCCGGTATAGAGCGGCCGTCCGTTCTGCAACCCTGGCTTCCAGCGTCGCGTTCATTTGCGCGAGCTCTTGCTGTGCACGCTCCGCGGTTCGCATCGCGTTTTCCGCCAACTCCTTGGCTTGCTCGGCCGCTTCTAGTAGACGGGCTTTCTCCACGGCTACGGCGGTTTGAGCGGCAATACTCGTCACCGCAGACTCGTGGTCCTCATTGAAGACGCCAACTGCTGAATGCCCGAAGAACAAACCGCCAATTACGATCCCATCGCGCGAAACCACAGGGACCGCGAGATAGCTGCGCACGGGAAGATGCTTGGGAGGCATTCCGAAGTGTGGACTGGACTTTCCATACGCCGGATGCAGCAGAATATCTGCCGATCGAATGATCGCTTCTCCTCGAAATGTCGGGCCGAAGAGTGCCGTCGCGCGCGGTAGCGGCAGATGCTCAAAATGCTTTCGGTCGGCACCTGACAGTGTGTAGAGCATGAACGCGTCGCCCTGCTCATTCACAGTGTTATAGAAGAACGCTCCGAACTCAGCCCCGACGAGCTGCGTTGCTGAATCCGTGACTAACTGCAGAAGCGCATCGATCGCCAGCTGGGAAGCGAGCGCAAGCCCAATCTGATTGACCGCCTCAAGAACACGGGTCTTTTCGCGCAGGGCATCGCGGGCGCGCAGCAACTCTTCTTCGATCTGCCGCCGTGCCGCAAGGATCTCTCGGGCATTCTGAAGTGCAACAGAGCGCAAGCGCTCCTCTTCGTCATCCCGCTCCGTCACGAACCGGCCCCGAGCCGATCAGCAGCGAGTTCCGTTCCGCGTACTCGGGCCTGAATCTTTGCGAATGCGACATCTCGACTTGTTGATCTATCGTCACTGAAGGGCGCATAGCCACAGTCGTCCGTAGTCCCCAGTTGCTGGACAGGAATATAGCGTGCCGCCTCGAGCACTCGGTCTCGAACCTGCTCTGGTGTCTCAATTCGCGGGTCAATCGTCGATATAACGCCAATGAAGATTCGCTGATGCGGCTTGACGTGTTTACGGATGATCTTCAGAACGCGTGACGGATTCGGCTCACCGGCAAGTGCAATATAGAAGTTCGTGACGTTCATCTGAAACAAGCTGGGTAGCAGTTCGGCGTAGTCCACATCGGCGCTATGAGTGGAGTCGCGGTCTCCGCCAGGACATGTATGCACTCCCAGTCGCTGACGCTCTTCTGGTGAAAACCGCCCGAGCGCCAGATTGTTCAAATCGATGAATTCACTCAACAGACTGCCTGACGGGTCAACCTTTAGAGCGAGCCTTCCTTCCGTGAAATCGATCTGCACGGCGTGAGCACCACTTGCGAGGCAGCGGCGTACTTCCGTTTCGTGTTCCCTTAGCAGATCCTGGATGAATTCCTGTCTGGAATATCCAGGGATCGTTTCGGCTGGGTACATCAAGCTCAGTGCCGAAGGTGAGATCACAGCCTGCTTGAGGGGCTGGCGAGCGTACTTCTTCGCCGTCTGAAGATACTCATCTGCGTACCGCTTGTAGCGGAAGGGCCCCTTCATCAGCTGCAACATGCGTCGTGTATGGCCGGCGGCGAACGGAATACGAAACCCGTCCGGAGTCGCATTGGCAAGACCGTGAACGCAGTACGTCCAAAAGTTGTGATACTTGCGCTGCTCGCCGTCCGTGACTACTGGCGAGCCTGTGGCCTCGAAGCGTTCGATCGTGTCTCGAACAGCATCCTCGTAAAGGGCGGCGAGCGCGGGGTCCTCACTATCGGTGACGGACAACGCGTCGATCAGCGCGTCTGGCCTGGGGATGCTGCCGATTGGTTCAGTCGGAATCACTAGCTTTTGCATATGCGAGGAAGCCGTTTCCCATCGAAGCCGCCCAGTGCGCAGGCGAGCGCCAGTGTAAGCCTGGTTGTTGCTTTGCGCAGGACGATAGCCGGACCAGCCTGCGTTGGCCACCGGTCTCGATGAAAAAACAGAAGCTCGCTCGGGGCTTGGGTGAATCGGCAGCGGCCGGGACGTGTACTCCTTGGAGAGAAACGCCATGCGGAACTAAGGTCGCCACACTGGAGTTGTCTAAGGTTCTGCATATGGAGCAGCTGTAATGACGCGACAGCCGGTCCTTGAGACCGCAAGCAGTTTCCTGGCACCTGGTTCCGCTTTGGCAGAACTAGACGCGCTCAGTCACCAACGTCCGCCTGACTCGTTTGCGCATCTGCGCGTGACGGCGCTCAGCTCGATCGCCCACGAACGGCCTTCTGCCTCTAGGAACAGCGGACGCGCTAGCACGTTGTCGCGAGAACATCTATGGAGGAACCCATGGGCACAATGACACGTCAGAGTTCGCGTCGGGAAGCCAGGACTCCCGCCAGAGTCGAGGACAACAGCCTGGACCAGCAGCATGCTGGGATTTCCGAGCTTACGTTTCCAGTCACTGATAACGATCAGAGTGCGGAAAGCGGTCAATCGCATGTTGCGACTGCAACGCATGACGATCGCGAACGCCGTATTGCGGTGGCGGCATACTTGCGGGCCGAGCGTCGCGGCTTCGCTCCGGGGGCCGAACTGGAGGACTGGCTCGAGGCGGAAAAAGAAGAGGATGCACGTCGTTCCAGGTGAGGCGATCTCCCCTCTTCGGAGACGCGCCTAGGAACCAACGCACGCACGTGAGCCTCACGTGCACGAAACTCGGTTTGCCGCATTAACGACATGCCTGCGGGTCACACCTGGTGCTTTTCGAGTTTCTCAGCACCTGACCGCAACTCCGCATACAGGCGCATATACTGCAAGGCCACGCCGGCGGCATTTGCGAGCGCTTGCAAAACATACTGCTCTCCCCCAAGACGCTTCGTGCACCTGCGACCAATAGGCACCGATCGCTGCTACGGGTTTTTCTGCGGCACTGGCACCATAGCCAGACTCTTGACGAACGTCGGCCGGTAAGCGGCATGTGGGATGCGGGCGTCCGAATAGATGTCCGGAATCACAGCGATCTGTCCGCGCAGGATGACCCAGCCCGAAATGCACGAATCCAATGGGAAGCGGCTCCCCTTCCACAGTGGCGCGTTAGCGTCCTCGTCGAGGTAGTAGCAGCGTTTGCCGCAAAGGGTCCATGCGGGCGATTCAAGCATTGTCATGCTGCTAAGGCAACTCCATGAAATTAGGGATATCCCCAAGGTCGCGGGAAGAATCATAGCGGCGCCGCGCAGGTTTACGCGAGCACACAGCGCAGAGCGCCTGGCCGCGCAAGCCAACAGACCACTGGGCTCAGTACGTCTTCGAGTCGACGAAATTCTCAACGTCCGCCAACTGCGCGGCGCGATCGAGCGGGACGAGATTTTCGTCTGGTATCAGCCGAAGCGGCGCATCGCCGATGGAACGTTGGTGGGCGCAGAGGCGCTGGTGCGCTGGGCCACGCCTGAGCGTGGCGTCATCCCCGCCGGCGAGTTCATCCCCGTCGCCGAGGAAACCGGAATGATCATCGAGCTGGGGCGCGCCGTGATGCGGCAGGTCATGCGGCAGCTCGCACTGTGGATGGAGCGGGGGCTCTAGCCGGTACCAATCGCCGTGAACCTGTCCGCCATGGAGTTTGGTCGCGGCGATGTGGTGGCCGAAGTACGGGCACTCCTCGAGCAGTATCGTGTGCCGGCGCAGTTGCTCGAGCTGGAGATCACGGAAAGCGCGCTGCTCCTGCCGACCTCGGCGGTGACCGCCTCGATCCGCGGCTTGCGTGCGATGGGTTGCCGCATCTCGGTGGACGACTTCGGCACCGGCTACTCATCGCTGTCATATCTGCAGAACCTGGAGATCGACGCGCTGAAGATCGATCGCAGCTTCGTATAAAAGCTTCCGAACCGCCGGGCGAGCGCGATCTGCGACGCCGTGGTCGCGCTCGGCAAGGGCTTGGGCTTGGAAGTGATCGTCGAAGGCGTCGAGACGCCCGAACAGCTCGAATTCTTCCGAAAGCGACAGTGTGATTCGGTGCAAGGCTTCCTCACCGGCCGGCCAGCTGCCGCCGCTGCGTTGGAGGCGGAGCTGGCTCAGGCAAGGGACGTTAGAGCTATTGCGAGCTGATCCGATCGTTCCTCCCAGTTCGGCGATCTATAGTTTTCAGTCGGCGAGTTTGCTCTTGATTGTTTGCGCTTGTTTCAGATGGTCTCGCAAAGTGGGCAGCGTCCTCTTTGCGTAGGCACGCAGCTCGAGATCGAGTTTCTCATCGTCCGCTGCCGTCTCGAACAGTTCGACGGCGGCCTCGTGGCCCTCAACCATCTGCTCCATGTAGTCGCGGTCGAAATTCTTACCCGCGTCTTGCTGTTGGAACTTCTCTACCGTGGCCTTGTGCAGGTCAGTCCGTGACGACGGCACTTGCACGCCCTTGCCCTTGATGGCAGTCAGAAGCTCTTGGCTCGCCTTCGTGTGGTCTGCAACCATCCACGCTTGTGGCGGAGTCCTGCGCCATCGACGCGCTGCCCATCGCGCATGACAGTGCGGCGGCCAAGATAAGTGATCTGCTCATGACGTCCTCTTACTTCGAGATTAGTGTCGTCCCGCACGATTCGGGCCTCGAGTAGAGAACGCGCCGCCTACATGAGCTCGTTCCGGGCGATTGACTTCATGCATGCAGCGATTGTTGTAGGCATGGGAGCACGTTCTAGGTTGCCGGCTCACGAGCGAGCTGTGTGTGAGTCACGGGCACGTGCGCAGCAAGCTGGCAGGCGCCAGGCTTTGAGTCGGGTGCAGACCGGAGCCAGCAACAGATCACTGTGTCGCTACCTGCACGCGGATCGGACGTCGCGAAAGGTCGCCGGCCGTCTCGGTGTGCCTCAACGTGTAGTAGCAGTAGATATGGAAGCGGCAGCGTATGTCGCTGCGTGCTTTCATTGCGTCTGCCCCTCCACATCAGGAACGCCCGACCCCACACATCCTTCCAGCAGCTGCGACAACTGCTACACGCCCTGTCGGGCAACCGTAAGTTGTTGACAGGTCAGCGCGAACGGCGAGTGTCGGTCCAGTCCATCATTGATTGCATCGCGAGGTCTCCCCGTCGCATCGTGCAACAGCGTGCGATGGATTCCCGTTCAATGGTTGGCTTTAGCTCGGACAGTGTTGCTGCTTGTTAGCGATAGATCGGGTTGCGTGGTGCGCATAGGGAACCCCGCGATGTTCGCCCGCTTCAGCCTAGCAGGCCGCCCTCTCGTATCGTACCCGGGCCGCGTGTAAATCACTGAATTCTCACATAGACTCAATTCACGCGAATGCGCACCGCAAGCGCAGGGACAGCGCGTAGCGCTTCACCCCGACCACTTCACGCGTGTCTATTCCGGTGATCCCGACATCCCGCCCGGCGAACGCGCGACTGAGGTTGATCTTGCGACCGCCGATGCTCAATCTGTCACCGACGCTCTCCTGAATTCTCGATCGTGCTCCTTCGTGTAGATGGTCAGCGAGAGCATTCCCACGTAAAAGTCCGCTCGACGCGCGCCAGATTTTGCCTGCCAAGCGCCAATACTCATCCCCGCCACCAGCGCTAGCCCAAACACGCCTAGTACTGCCAATGAAAGTTTGGAGAAGTCAACCTCGCGGTAGGTAACGACGAGACTGACTAGTACTACGCCAATGCCGAGCAGCGAAGTCTTCATGACGCTGTCGCCCCCAATGAGATCCAGGCGCGAAAGCACTTTGTTTGATTCGATTTCGAGGCGACGTCGGGCGAACTCGAGCGAATATTCATCAAATGCGGTCAGACGTGTCACAAGCTCTGTCTCCTGCGGCGAGACGTCAAGCAGGCGGTCAATAAGCTCCGTCAGTGGCGGCTTCATCGTCCTGACCGCATCGACGACCATCAGAACAGTCCCGATCAACATCACCACAAGTCCACCAGCCGCAAAGGCCAGCACACCCAGTACCCATCCTGGGTGCGCACGCGTTGCCGCCAGAGCTTGATAGGCGATGAGATTGATCGCTACCAGCCAGATTCCAATCATCGAGAGCCAGTTCGACCATCGCCCCAGCTTCGCGAGCCTCGGCTTTGCGGCTCGGTCGACCGCTGTCGCGTGTTCATCGATGATCTGATAGATCGCTTTGACATCCTGTACACAGCACTCGGGATTCATCGGCTTCCTTGGTGAGTAGGTCGGTCACCTCAATCCGAGGCATGATTGCTCTCGAGTCCTCACGACAGTTCGCACGTGACGAAACGATTGCAGTGTAAAGCTCGTCGCCGTTCTACACTGCAGTGCTCACGGAGCCGAGGCAGGCTATCCATTCGAGTCTGGCCTTGTGCTGACGCAGCAGCGATTGCATAAGAGTGCGGGAGAGCTGCCGCAAGTTGCGCGGCTTGCGCTGCAAACCTTGGGCACTCCTCGGCATGCTCGCACTGGCGTGGTGTTACGCGGCACCCATCCATCTCGCAAAACGCATCCGAAGTGCGGTGGAGGAGCCCCGCGAGAGCGGAGCTTCTTCCATCATCCACTCCCGTGTGGACTTTGCGCGGGTCAACGCTCAATTGTCGGGAGATCTGCACAGTGCGACCTACGGGCACCTGAATGGCGAAAGCTTCTCTCACCTGCTTCTGTATGGTTGGCTCCCACAGCAGAGACTGAAGATCGATGTTGAAAATCCACGAAGCACGCTGTGCAGGATAATCCCGCTCTAGGCAGTGTACCGATCCGGCCGCGACACACCCGGCTCTATCGTATCCGGTACAAGGACCTGAATAGATTCATCGCGATTTACTGGGACCCGGGTCAGATCCACGAGGTCGTCCTCACTCTGCAGAGAACGAACGTATTTCAGCGCTGGTACGTCACCGCAGTCCATCAGTTCAACGTCTGCGCTTACGACTTCGATTGCGCGCTGATTTCAAGCGCGGATCTCCAACTTATCCGCCAATGTCCGCGCTCAGCCGCGCGGTTGGTGAACCAAGCGTTTCTGAAAACGCTGACGGTGCAGCGTCACTGCGGATCGACGGGCGCGATCGGAATCCAGATTTCGACGGGCCCCACGCCCGTATGGGGATTGAAGTTGCTGTCGTAGCGCTCGAAATCGGGCTCGTGAATGCATTCGACATTCAGCTGCTGCAGCCAGTCGTTCCAGATTGCGAGATGAGTGGAGCGTATGGTCGAGATGTGATCGCGATGGACGAAAACTACGTATGTGCGCTCGGCAAGCAGGACCTCCGTGAGTGGCGGCGCGATCGGCTCACCACCCGACACCTCGACGCCGCACAGGTATGTGAAGTCCGCGCCACCCTCGCTGGTCGCGCGAACGCCATAAGCAACCGAGCCGCGTTGCCCGGCTACACGGCCCAAGTAGGGCGAGAAGCGCTGCCATTGGGCCGGTACCTCATGCATACGGACAAACGTATAAGCCTCCTCGAGGCCGGCGATTCGCAATGCCCCGCTGCGCACGACGCGAGGATGATCGAGAGTCGCAGCGCTGCAAGCGTCGAATCGGCGCGCATGCAACAGGGTCATGCCCGCCACTGAACCTCGCTTACGGACTTCGCTCGGCGTCACTCCGAATTGGTCCCGAAACGCGCGGGTGAACGCCTCATGCGAGGAGTATCCCGCGCCGAGCGCGGTTCCAAGTATTTCGCTCCCCGGCTTCGCCAAGGCCAGGGCCGCTTCGGTCAAGCGACGGCCGCGCACGTAATTCATGATCGGCACGCCGACGGCGTCGCCGAAAACCCGCGAGAGATGGTACCTCGAAGCCGCGCAGGTGCGGGCGATGTCATCGAGCGAGATATCGGCAGCGCAATGACTCTCGATGAACCAAAGCGCTTTGGCGACCAGCGACATGAACGCTCCCGACGATGACTACTCAGTTTCTCATCGGCAGAGCCGGCGAGCTTGATCGTTCTTGCTGTTGTCCCGGAAAAGTTGTCGATGCCGGGCAGCTGCGGAACAGTCGCGGGATTCCGTTCGTATGTCGCACGGACAGATGTGAGAGAGGATGACGATGAATAGCGCACATGACGTCCTGCACTTCTATGCCGATGTCAGCCCCATGACATCGGGAGGCTCTCATACCCGGCGCCTGAAGTCCCTGCCGACGGAGCTACGGGCGCTCGCCGCGTGCGTGCAGGGTCTGCTTGTGTACGACGTCGTGGCCAAGGATTTTTACGGTTTCGAGGTGCCGAAGAGCCGCGCTGAGGAAATCCATATCCGGCCGACCGAAAAGATTCTTCATCTAGCTGTCGAGCTGGATGACTTGCCGCTCACGCGCCCGCGTCCGGTCGACAAGCGCGTGCTCGGCAGGTGTCATCACTTCACGTTGCTCGCGGTCGCGGCACTGCGGGCGCACGGCGTTCCCGCACGAGCCCGCTGCGGCTTTGGCGCGTACTTCAATCCGCCTCAGTTCGAGGACCATTGGGTATGCGAGTACTGGAACACCGGCGAAGAGCGCTGGATCCTGGCAGACACTCAGTTCGATCCGGTGTGGATCGACAAGCTCCACGTACGACACGACGTACTCGATGTTCCTCGCGACCAGTTCCTCGTGGCAGCTGATGCCTGGCAACAATGCCGGGCGGGCAAGCTCGACCCGGAAAAATTCGGCATCGACTTCGTGAAACTGCGCGGACTGTGGTTCATTGCCGGCTCGCTCGTTCGCGATCTCGCGGCGCTCAACAAAGTGGAAATGCTGCCTTGGGACAGCTGGGGTGCCCAACCGAAGCCGAATGCAGCGCTGACGCAGGCTGAGCTGCAATTCTTCGACCATCTAGCGGAGCTGACCCGCGATCCTGACGCTTCGCTCGCGGCGCTGCGCCAGCACCATGACGAAGACGAACGCTTGCGGGTGCCACACGACGTATTCAACAGTCTCAAACAGAAAACGGAGCGCGTCGACGAAATTCATGCAACCCACTGACGTGAGTCGAGCCGGTCGCTGCTTCACTGGACGTCTGGCATCAGGTTCCTGTTCACGCAAGAAACCAAGCAGTAGTTGCGGTGGCTAAAATGAGAGACTCCGTAACTACTTACCGGAATGCGCATTCGCATTGCAGGGACAGTGTGTAGCGCTTCGGCGGAGTCCGCCCACCGCCATCGGACGATCAATACTTCAGATGTTGATTTCACTGAGATGAGCGCCGTTCGGTCCGGCTGATCGCCAAGAACCAAACCGATCTCTTGCTGATACGGATGACCCTGATCTCGGCTTCGATTGAACTAGCCTGCGTATAGTCCGCAGGTCCGAGTCTCTCCCTCTCGCGCGCTCTGTTGCGCTGCCGCCGCGACGATCCGCAGCGAGCTCGAAACGGTCTGAGCCCGATTCGCACCACGACTTATCATCGCAGGAGCGGATGCTCATGCCCGTGATTCACGTCGAGCTGATCGAAGGACGCACGGACGAGCAACTCGCTGCGTTTGTCGCTGCACTGACGGACGCGGCCTGTCTTCACCTGCGCTGCTCACGGGAAGGAGTGATCGTCAGCATTCGCGACATGCCGCTGTCGCGCTATGCGACCGGCGGTGTACTGTGGAAGGATCGCGAGCGGCCGAAGGAGCCGTGATGCCGTATCGTCGCGGCTTCCAATCAGGAGTCCGTCATGAAGAAGCTGAAGCATGAAGCGGAGTTGTTCAAAGCGGCGCTACTTGCCGGCGTGAAATACGCCGAAGGCCGCAAGGCGGTGGTGTTCGAGCCGACGGATTCGGCAAGTCAAAAACTCCTGTACATCTATCGCCTGCTCGTTCACGACAAAGTGATCCAGCCGCTGCCGGAAGACCAGGTGGCTGAAGCGAGCATGAGGCACAAGTTGGCGATCTGGTATTCCAAGCAGCTGCCGAAGGATCATCCTCTGCTGAACTGAGGCCATCGCAAAAAAAAAGCCCGGCCTCATCGACCGGGCTCCGCCTTGCTCCCATCGTCCGAACTTCAGTTCGCCGGAACCTGAATTCGCACGACATCCTTGAGCACGCCGTCGAGGCCGCCGAAGACGGTGAGCTTGTCCACCTTCTCCGTGACCTTCTCCAGCGTTTCCAGCTCCTTCAGACGCAGCAGCGTCGGGTTCTCGTCCATGAGACGCGCAGTGTTCAGAAGCGAACGCGTTGCCGCGGTCTCTTCACGACGCTTGATCAGGTTCGCCTGTGCGACCTTCTCGGCTTCCACGACGCGGTTGAGAATCACCTTCATCTCGCCCGGCAGGATCACGTCCTTGATGCCGACGCTCGTCAGCTTGATGCCGTGCTGCTCGATCCTGCCGCGCGCCGACGCCCCGATCTCGCGATCCAGATCGCCCTTGGCGCCCAGCAGCTCATCGAGCGTACGGCTGCCGATCGCCTCACGCAGTGCGAACTGCAGCTCCTTGTAGACGTACTCCACGAAGTTCTGCAGCGACGTACGCGCCTGCAGGACGTCCGCCATCTGCCACAGGGCAGTCAGGTTGACGCGCAGACTGACCTTGTCCTTGGTCAGGATGTCCTGACCCGAGACTTCCATGGTCTGCACACGACGATCGACATGCTCGACCTTGAGCACGCGCTGAAACTTCCAGAACACGTGCAGGCCCGGCTCGAGCAGCTTCACCAACTTGCCGTCCACGATCAGCAGTGCGACCGACGTGTCGGCCACCTCGGCCGAGCAGACGGCGTCCGACGCCGACGCCAGCAGCGGCTGCTTCGCGCGTGCCAGCAGCTTGGCCACACCGGCCGGAACCTCGATCTGCGCATTGAGGTCGATCTTCTCGACCTTCACTTCGATCGGGCCCTTCCAGTAGAGCTGACGCTTGGCCGGCGCCAGCACGCCGGCCAGCTTGCCGTTCTTGTAAACAAGACCAGCCTCGCCGTCGGTGAGCTCGACGATGTCGAAGTACTTCTGCATCGTCTCCCGCGCTTCCTTCACCAGGAAGTCCACGCGTGCGTGTTCGAACTCCGGGACCGTGAGGTCATAGAGTTGCGCCTGTACGTCGCTCATCGGCGCGATGAGCCAGTGCTTGCCCGGCTCCAGCACACCTGCAAAGGTCTTGTTCTTCCAAACCAGTGCACGCTCATGCTGGGCGACGGTGATTCGCTTGATAGTCATGGTCGCTCTCCTTCTTCTTTCACTCGCCCAATGCCGCCGCTGGCCCATCCAGCGTCGGCAATTCTTGAATAAGTCCGAAGCCACCCCGCACCTACCGCACGGGCATCGCGTTCATCATGGTCATCGCCGACGACCGCGTGGCTGTCATCGCTCGCACCCTGCTGGCACGAACGCCTCTTCAGCCGCACTTCTCGTCGGGCCCGACGCACGCGGACATCTACGCACAGGGCGTGATACGCGCTGCGATGTGATGCCCGCGCACTTGCGTGAGCGTCATCAGGAATCGCTGGGGCGCTTCGGTTGCAGGGCTTGCGCCCCGCGGGGGTGATGCAACTGGCATCAACAGGGGGAGTCGAACCCCGGGCTTTACGGCCTTACCAGTAACGACTTATCAGGTCGTTGCAATTGAGGGAGTCGAACCCTCGACAGAGCAGTTATGAGCTGCTTGCTCTACCACTGAGCTACATTGCGTGGCGGACAAGGTTTGCGTCTTGCGCGGGTACACACAGCAGCAGCGCTGCAGCGTGCCAGTGTGGTTCGAACCATAACCGCTGGCGCGAAACGCTCACCAAGACCTCGGTGACGATGAGCGCCGCCGGCACTCACCAGAATTCTACGGATGCGGTCCGGCGGACTCATTCCGCCGGCCGGCTTCACAATGACAGGTGCATGCGCGAGCCCTTCGGCACACCCTGGAGCAGGAACTCCATCTGGTCCGCGAGGATCTTGCGGTTGCTGAGGATGAAGGCCTCGTAGCGGTTCGGCACGTACGGCACGTAGTGCAGCTTCATGCCTGCGGCCTCCGGCGTGCGATTACCCTTGCGGTTGTTGCACGCCTTGCACGCGGCGACCAGGTTCATTCACGAAGCCTCGCCGCCCTTCCGAGCTCGGCACGATGTGCTCCATGTCGAGTTGATCGAAGCGGAAGCGCTGCGCGCAGTACGCGCACACGTAGCGATCTCGTGCGATCAGCGTCTCCTTCGTGAGCGTCGGCACGTGATCGAAATGGCGGACGTCGAAGTCCTTGCCCTTGATCGCGATGATCGAGCTCGCGCGGATGAGCGACTGCTCGCCGGTCGAGCGCTGCGTGCCACCGCGCAGCACGAACTCGTGCAGGCCGATGGCCCACGCGATCATGTCGGTGGCGTAGTAGTGCGCGGCGTCGCGAACGTTGATCCACCGGTGCGGAGCGCCGGCGATGTCGAGCGCGAGAATGTGCGGGCTCATGGTGCTCCCTCCTTTGGTGGTTGATGGTGGTGGTTGATGCCGAGCAGGTGTCGACCCTGCGGCCTCCTGGGCTTCGACCAGGCGCTCTACCAGCTGAGCTATCGGTGCGTGTGGCTGGGGCTCCAGGGTTCGAACCTGGGTTCTCGCGTTCAAAGCGCGATGTCCTGCCGCTAGACGAAGCCCCACTGGAGATGGTGGACCGTGAATGACTCGAACCCTCAGCCTGCCGGGTAAGAACCGGATGCTCTGGCCATTGAGCTAACGATCCATGGTGCGGGAGGTTTGAGACCGCTGCGCTGCCAGTTGCGCTACCGGTGCAGAGTGAGAGCCAGATGCTTCCTGCATCCGGCTCTCGAAAGAGACTTCAACCCTTGATGCACATCACTTGCTTCAAGGTATGGACCACATCGACGAGCTCGGCCTGGGCAGCCATGACTGCATCGATGCTCTTGTAGGCGCCCGGGATTTCGTCGAGCACGCCTTCGTCCTTGCGGCACTCGACGCCGGCGGTCTGTTCCTTGAGATCTGCGAGCGTGTAGGTCCGCTTCGCGGCTCCGCGGGACAACCGACGACCCGCACCGTGCGAGCACGAGCAATACGAGTCCGCGTTGCCCTTGCCGCGCACGATGAACGACTTCGCGCCCATCGAGCCCGGGATGATCCCGAGCTCGCCACGACGCGCCGATACCGCGCCCTTGCGCGTCACCCACACCTGCTGGCCGAAGTGCTCTTCGACTGTCGCATAGTTGTGGTGACACTGGACTGCGTTCTCGAACGTCGCGATCTCGCGGCCGAACTCTTCATGCAGTGCGTTCAGCACGGCGTGCATCATCAGCGCGCGGTTATGGGCAGCGTAGTCCTGCGCCCAGCGCAGTCCTTCGACGTACATCTCGAACTCGATCGATCCCTCATCGAGCCACGCGAGATCCCGATCGCGGAGCTTGCGCTCCTTACGCTCTGCAATCTCACGCGCCATGCTGATCGCCGTCTCGCCGATCGTCTTGCCGATGTTGCGCGAGCCGGAATGCAACATGACCCACACGACGTCCGACTCATCGAGACACAACTCGATGAAGTGGTTGCCGCCGCCGAGCGTTCCGAGCTGCTTGAAGGTCCGCGACGGATCGTATTGACGGATCACATCGAGGATCTTGAGTTGACCGAAGCGCTCGTGGAGCTTCTTGCCGGTCTGAGCGAGCTGCGCACCGCGAGCGCCGTCGCGTCCCGGGTTGATCGCTACGGCATGAGACGAGAAGCCAACCGGCACACGGTGCTCGATACGCGAACGCAGCGTCGCGAGCGAGTCCGGCAAGTCGTTAGCCGTGATCGACGTCCGCACCGCCGCCATGCCGCAGCCGATGTCCACACCGACTGCGCTCGGGATGATCGCCGCCTTGGTCGGGATCACCGATCCGACTGTTGCACCCTTGCCGAGGTGCACGTCCGGCATCACGGCGACGTGGCCCGCGAGAATCGGCAACGCCGCGATGTTGCGCAGCTGCTGAACCGCTTCCCATTCCACTTCGACACCCGAGGTCCACGACTTCAGGTTGTCGATCTTCGTCATCTCCTCGAGGCTCATGGCACATTCTCCTATTTTCAGTAACGAACGAGAAATACGTCGAAAAATGGGGCCCACTGTCGGGATCGAACCGACGACCTTCTGCTTACAAGCCCCGGACTTCGCAAACACATCAGCGCGTGTTGGACGCGCGTGCGTGCCGCGCGTTGAAGAACTCAACGCGCCATGCGAGATCCGGGTGAGAGCCCTGATCTATTCCTGATTGTTAAACAGCGTCCTGGCCGAACTAGCGGCGCAGGGGTCCATACGCGCGGCGCGTACGAATCCGTATCGAGGACGGAACACTGTTTTGGGTGGTTTCGCCGACGCTGAGAAGGATCTCAGGTGGCCAGGCTCCCGTGGGTGCCCCGTCCGGCTTGCGCCTTCGGGGCAAAGGAGCCCTAAAGGCGGTTACCGATCGAGCTCGGTCTCAAAGTCGCGATGATTTTTCGCGACCGGCCGTGACCAGCTACCCGTAATCGACGGGCAGCAGACCGCGGCGCGATTCAAATCGCGTAGCGTTCTTTGCATGGCTGTTCCGTTGATCGAAAGCATTTGACTAACTTTGCAATGAATGCGGCATTCGCCGCGGATTTCGAACGGCGCGCAGAATATCACGAGGCGTTGTGGACGCAACTGCTATTTGCCTGCAATTCGAAACGTGTCGCACTCTTCGGCCGCAGCATCAAGCGGCGCGCGAGAAGAGA
>CAWISC010000026.1:0-23345 GCA_963838635.1 uncultured Gammaproteobacteria bacterium
TGCCCGGCCGAAGTGAAGTTGAAGTCGGACCGGACGTTGGTACTTATTCAATGCTACGCATCGTAGCGCAGAAGTTTCGCTATGTATATGCGTCCAGCTTATACACCTGACGAACGAATCCAAGGCGCGAAGCGGTCAAGGCCATAAGACACGAGCACGATTGCCGCGTTGATCACTTCCGAGATGGTTTTGTCCGGTGTTGCGGCGCGTGAGTCTTTGCGGGATGTTGCTCACGACGGTGCTGTTGTTGCGGAGGTCTATAGAGCCATGGCTTCCGCTTGTACCAGCGGAACACTCGAGAAAGCCTCCGGTCATCGGGACGAAAGTTGTCTCTCTCCGCGATGATCTGAAAGAGCATCGCTGCTGCTTTCTCGCAGTCATGAGTTAGCTGGCCAAGCGTCTCTACAGTGATCTCATATTCCCGAAGTCTCGACGGCGATAAGGCGACGACCATGTTCGAGCTGACGAATGAATCATCGTCGTCCAACGCAAACATTCCATAGTGAAGGATTGAGTTGCGCACGTTGTTGATGTGCGCGATCTGTGCAAACACATCAGCTAGCTCTGATTTGGTCTGCTCTGACTCGTCGCTGACTTCGAGTAGGCGGTTGATGGAGCTGATTGCGCCTTCAACCCTGATTCCAGAAAAAAGCGCGCGCGATTTGGGGAATGAAACGCTAGAGAGGAGACCTAGGAGAATGAACAGGTACCGTTCGATCTTGGCATATTCGCTGATGAACTGACCGAGCGCGCGCCAATACACGGACTGTTTTCGCTTGTTCGTTAGTTCAAACACTCCGAACTTCTCTTTCCGTCAGTCCTTCGAGGTGACTTGTGGATCTGGCTGCACTATCAAGTGCTTTGCCAGGTCGGCGGCAGTTTCAGGAAGGAAGCACAGGCGTATCGGTTCGTCTTTGTGAGTCAGAAATTCGACGATGGTCCCTCCGGCGTCGAAGCCAACGAGCAGAAACTTCGTCACGGCATGCGTTGTTATCTGCGGCTGCGGCCCTGAGCGGTCAGGTATCAAGGCGCTTTTCTCACCCAGTGCGCGCTCCCCTTGAGCATCCAGAATCAACTGCGGCAGCTGCTCAGTGAACCAATCAAAACCCTCCAGCGTAGATTCGATGCAGCAGGAGTTTCCGTCTTTGTCGCTCAACGTGAGCAGGCCCACGTCGCCGTCAACGCTGATCTTGAGGTTCGCTTTGATGGGGCGAACTGGTTTGGCTTCTGACATGGTCTAGTCGTCGCCTGCGATCCATCCATGTAGACGATTGGGCTCGCTACTCGATGATCTGCAGATCAACAGCTGCGAAGTGCTGCGCAGTCGGATGCATGCAGAGGTGAAGTGCGCCAACTGCAACAAGCGTTCTATTTGTGCAACCTTGCAACAACTTCAGCTTTGCGGCCCACGCCTGATTCCTGAGATCTAGGAGCGCACTCTTAATCTGCGGCACTCCAAGCAGTGGTGACTTATGGGCAATCTGAGCGAAAGCGGTCATGCTGCCGCTTACCCATGCTTGGTGCATCGCCAGTTGATTGGCGCTTGCAGCGTCGAGGTCTGCCAGCGTGTTGGCCAGAGTACTGTCTACTAGCTCAACCGGGATCGCATCTGCTAGAGCAGGAAACGCGCACGGAGGCTCGAGATAGTTCAGTTCCTTACCGTCCTCCTTGGCCCAGTGAATAAAGTTGTGCTCGATGCCGCCCACCATCGGTGACAACACTGTCGCCGACAGAACAGCGGCGGCCCACGGACGCAAGGTATCAAGATCAGGCAGGTTCGCCTGCTTATGCCAGAGTTTCTTGAGTCCCGCGTATACGCTGGGAGACAGCTTCTGGCTCAACGGAACTCCGTCCTGCGCGATGAAGAACGACAGCGTGGCGGGCCCTAGTTCAGCCTCGAACACCAGAGACTCCGACCATTCGTACGCATCGAATGCCCATGCAGGCAAGTCTGGCGATGCAGCTGGGACAACATGCAAGGACGCCAGGAATCTCAGGTTGTGATTTGCGGTCCTGTAGTACATGGCGCTACCGCGTACAGCTGTTTAGGTTGTTGCGATGCACGCACCCTTCTCCTTCTTGCGATCAGGCCGATGTCCGCTTTGGTCGAACGCGCTCATGCGAGCCGCTAGCACGCACACCCCGGCGGCACGTGACAAACATCATCCTTCTCAATACACGTATCCCCACACGGCTTGCACTTCGAACAAACCTTGCAGCACTGCTTCTCCGCAGCCGCACTCTCAGACTGCTGACTCTCGCTGAATGGATTCGATCGCGACGACGTTACGATCACGCGATCGAAGAACCGGGATGACGTCTCCATCCCGCGATCGCCACCGATAGCGTCACTGCGAACAGCAGTGACGCAAGCATCCAAATGCGCATCGCTCCTTCCCCCTTGCGCTTGCTTGCCGCTCTTACGCCAGAGCCGTTGTGGTTTCGGTCCGCTGTGACCCCCGGCGTTGCGCGGTCAACTGGATCATAGCACTGCGATTCTAAAAATCTCGGAGTGCTTGGCTGTAAAAGGATCCGACGGAGATGAGGTTCGTCCCAGAACCGGTCTGCGTCTGCTTTGGCCAATACCCGGAAAACATGAGACGTCGGGTTTGCGGCTCACATCAAAGCACTTGGGTTACATTATCTATCTCCTGCGCAACCAGACGTTCTGTGATCATCCCTTCGCACTGGGTATGTGCTGACGGACTGCAACGAGCCGGATATGATGCGCACTCACAAGAAAAAGCATCCGACAGTGAAGAAATGCTTCTACGCCGCGTAGGTCTGCAGAACGTGCGAAGTTTCCTCGGGCAAGCTGAGCTGCATCTCGACGGCTCAGTATCGATCGTTATTGGTCCTAACGGAGGTGGTAAGACCAATCTCCTTGATGCGACTGTGATCCTCCTGCGCCGCTACATGCTGGCATCGATGTACGCTGTCCACTCTCCAACACCGGAGCTCGAAAACAGGTACGAGTTCCGACAAAACGACGCGCTGAACAACATGATACTGGAGCAACATAGCCAAGCTCCTCCGGGTACGCCCCAGCGAGCTGAAGTTGAGGTGGAAGTCACGAAAGCAGACGTTGCGAACATGGAGGCGATGAAGCGTGATGGGTCGAAGCTGCTGGAACTGGCAGCAAAGAAGTACATAAACCTACAATTGCAGCAAAGCTCGTCGTGGGATCTGTCGTTGATAGCGTCAGGCACTCGCTTCGTGTATCGCTTCAATGGTTCAGCCGTTGAGTCAGATGGTTCAGCCGCTGCAAATCAATTCCTGCAGTACCTGAGGCTCTTCGAAATCGACAGCCGGTTGAGGGAGGAGTACGACCTCGCACAGCTCTCGACACCCGTTATCTACCTTCCGGTAAACCGTTCCGCAAACGGATTTCAATCAACCGTCGAACTGTCTGGCTATAACGAATATGAGATGAAACGGCAAAGCGATGCAACGTTCTCCCGCACGGGGACGCAGATCGTCGGACTCGCCGTTGGGCGATTGGCGCAGAAATGGAGATTGCTTCTTGAGAAGGACAAGGGAGTTGCTGCACAGGAATTCGCAGCAGACCCAAATATCACAGAGCTCACCAAGTTACTTGCAGAGCTCGGTTACGAGTGGCGGTTAGAAACGATAAATCCCCTTCGGAACAGATACGACATTCGGTTGAGCAAGCAAGGATCGTCTTTCCTTGTCGGCGCAGCCTCTTCTGGTGAGCGTGAGTTGCTCACTTATCTGTTTGCGATATTCGCGTTGAACGTTCGGGACGCGCTAATCATAGTCGACGAGCCTGAGCTGCACTTGCATCCGAAATGGCAGAGCATCCTACTAAACCTGTTTGTCCGACTCTCAGCGACTACCGGGAACCAGTTTCTGCTGGCAACCCATTCTCCTGTCTTCGTCTCGCCGGATTCGATCCAATACGTCTCTCGCGTTTTTGGCGTGAATCAAAGAAGCCAGATTGAGCGGCTTCAATCGAAACTCTTGCCTGAATTGCGACATCTGCTAAATATTGTCAACAGCCAAAACAACGAGCGGCTCTTCTTTGCTGACGAAGTGGTACTCGTCGAAGGGCTGTCCGATAGGATCTTTTTCGAGGCATTGCTAACAAAACGCAGGTGGCGCAGCACATCACAGAGAATCATTGAGGTCATTAGCGTTGGAGGCAAAGGATTCTTTCCCGCGTACTCAATGATGTTGGAGGCCTGTCGCATACCGTTCTGCGTCATCGCGGATCTCGACTACGTCGAGCAGATCGGTACACCGTCTTTGAAGAATCTCTTCACCGTGGATGCTTCGGAGATCAAGGGCGATGTACTAGAGAATGTGAAGAGCCTGGATGGCGATGCACTGGTCAAGGCAATTGACACAGCGATCGCGGACGAGGACTGGACGGATGCGGACGCAGTTTGGAAGTACATCAAATCCCACCGTCGCAAGCTGCGCCCTGACCTAAGCAAGCTAGAACTTCAAGAACTGAGCAGTTGGATCGCAAAGAAGACAAAGGACCGTGTCTTTATTCTTTCCGAAGGTGCCCTAGAGGAATACGTGCCTGCAGGCCACGGCAAGCGTAATTTGGACAGACTTATCAAACTCGTTTCAAAGCCGCATTTCTGGGCGGGGCTTCCCTTCAACACAAAGCCCGAACTGGAAGGCATCGTTGAGGCGATAATCGCAGGCTAAGTGTTAAAGGTTGCGGCTAATTGGCCCGTTGAACGTCCACTTGGATAGCAGGCGGGCACGCAATCGGCTGGCAAGCGCCTGGCGGCAGAAGACACCGCGTCATCAACGTAGAACCTAGCTGAATGGGTAAACGCAGTCGAACGAAGAGGGCGCCGCGGACGCAACCAGCGCAGAATCAACCGTGGTGGCGAAGTCCAGTGTTGTGGCTAGGATCGACCGGCACGGCCGTGCTCCTGCTCCTTGTTGGTTCGCTAGTAGACCGGTTCGACAAGCCCGATCTGCGTGTCGCAGAGGAGGTAACTTTTGTGCTGTCCATGCCCGCCAGAGAGATCCGCGACGGTGTCGAACGGCAACTATTGTCAGCGGTGGTATGCGTGCAGAATCGCGGCTTCCGAACTGGCGCGCTGGAGCGCGCAGTCATATCTCCAGTTGGTCTTCCCCGTGTACCCGACCTGGAAGTGATCAGGCTCGATCAGGACCCAATCGTTTGGCGCGATGCCAGGCCCGTCGAAGTGATCGTTGCATTGAAGGCGCCGTTTACGATTTCGGACACAACGCCAATCGGCTTTCGCCTCGATCTTTACGATGCGACGAATAACTACGTGGACGACATCAACGTACTCGGCAAGTTCACTCCATCTCAGCCCGGGGCGGCATCCAGAGCCCCAAGGACCTTGGTGCGGCCTGTCCCCCAAACATGTGCGATCGCGTGAATCCAGTGCTGTAAACGCGCAGCGTGTCTTACACGAAAACTCTGGCACTCGTAACGAGGACACTGATCACAGCGCTGGCCATCAAGGCGCTCTGCGAGCGTTGGAGCCAAGCGACTTTTGAAGAATTGCAGGACTCGATTTCATCGTTTGCCTTGATCCAATCCCCCAGATATCTGCGTCTCAGTTGATCAAGCTCGGCGGAATAGTCTCTTTCTAGATCTGGCGTATTCCCGACGAGCAGGTCAACGTCGTTGCGCGTACTCACGGCCGGGGTAGGCATGCTCGCTTCGCGTACTCTCATGCACATAATCGCGCAGATGACGGTCGTCGTTAGTAACGCCAGAAGCGCGACGACTCCTGCCTTAACATGCGCATCAGCACCATCAAGTGTCGGTGTAGCAGAAAGAGCAAAGACTGCTGCTAGGAAGAAACCCGCGATGGTGACGGTTTGATGCGCTTTGCTGTCTATTTGCTTCCAGTTATCGCTGAGTTCAGCGTATTCATGTTTCGCGCGATCCAATGCCAGTTCGCGCAGGTTCCTCAATGTTTCGGTCATAGCAATTCTTCCTTGGAAACGATGCCTGAGTCCAAGTGATCGCGGGACGTGCCTAACATAGCGCACCCCGGCGGCACATGACAAACATCATCCTTCTCATACACGTATCCCCACACGGCTTGCCCTTCGAACAGAACTTGCAGCACTGCTTGCCTGCAGCCGCACTCTCAGCCGGCTGAACCTCATTGAATGGATTCGATCGCGATGAAGTCGCGATCACACGATCGAAGAACCGGAATGAAGTCTCCATCCCGCGATCGCCACCGATAGCAGTCACTGCGAACAGCAGTGCCGCAAGCATCCAGATGCGCATCGCTCCTTCCCCCTTGCGCCTGCTTGCCGCTCTTACGCCAGGGCCGTTGTAGTGTCGGCCCGCTGTGGCCTCTGGTGTTGCGCGGTCAACTGGATCATAACACCGCGATTCTGAGAGTCACGGGCCATGTGCTTTGACTGTAAACAGATCCGACGGGGATGAAGTAGGGCAGAGAACCGGTCTAGTCACCCTTCGGCGAAGAGCGGTCGCATAATGTGCGCACTGATACGGTTTGCGTAGAAAGGATCGCCGGATAAATTGCCGCAGCAAAATTTGGGGAAGCAAATGGACGATCTCTTTGAGTTTCTGAGTCAGCTGGCCGAAGGACTTGGCCGGGCAGGCGAGCATTTCGATCAGCTGGGTCAGCAGGTAGCGAAGGAGCTGGACGGCTTGTCACCAGAAACTCTGGCGCAGATCACTGACTCTGCAAGTCAGCTCTGCGATCGCCTCACCAAGATCATTGCCGACATTGACGCCGCGGAGAAGAACGGAGTCAACCTCAAAACTGTTGTCGCGCGTCAGGCATTCGGCGAGGCCTTGTCGGTAGCGCTCGGCCACGTGGCGAATGAGTCGAAGCAATGGATCGGCCGGCTGCCGCGAGGAGCAGCACAAGAACTCCTGAGAACCTTCGAGGACAAGATTCTTGCGCGCGTGAGCGGAGCCTATCGAAAGATCCTGCTCGAGGAATTCGATGAGGCGGCGAAGGCGTTTGATGCTCGGCCTGCGCCGCTTGACCGCAAAAAGGTTCAAGAGGTTCTTGAAGCCCTGCGCGATTTTCAGAAGCTGGTCTGTGCTTTTCCAAAGAGGATTGAAGATCTCGATCTCGATCCGGCCAAGATCCGCGATTGCTGTCTGGCCATTGCCGGTTGCTGCTATGGCGCCGCGAAGGTTGTGGCGGACGCAGCTGCCGGTGTTGGCAGCTTGGCGGTGCCGGGCCCGCAAACTGTGTATGTAATGGCGACCGCGGTTGTCTCTATTTTCTCGGGCGCCAAGCGGCTGATCAACGGCGTCACCAAGCTCAAGAAACTGCTGCGCTGGTAAGGCTACACACGCCAGCCGCTCAGCCGTCGGTCAGCCCGAGTCGCGAAACCATGGCTTCGTACTTTGCCTGCGCAGCCGAATCGGGAAGCATGAGCTTTCCATCCTTCACGAGCGCGGACTTGCCGTGGGCGTCAACCAGGCGGATCACAGCTTGAACCGAGTCGATCGCCTGAAGCTCTTGCTCGATGTATTGGTTGAAAGCAGCCGCGCTCTCCTTGGTGCTGCGCGCTCGACCTCCTATCATTTCGTCTTCGCTCGCGCGAGGCATCCAAGTGCATGTATGTCCTCTCTGCCTGCTCACTGTTTGAGCATTCAAGCGCGTCCGCTTTGGGGAAAGAGGACGACGCGATTGTTGAAATAACAACGGTGGAATCGGATCACGCCGGAACCCCGCCGGGGTTGGTGGCGTTGCTCAGCCGCTTGTGTCGTCCACCGACGCACTCGCGTAGTTCTTATTCAACCATCTGTAGGAGACTGGCATGCGCCTGACAAGAGTGGCTCTGGTCGCGACGACCACTTTGATCGCTTCGGCTGCACTGGCGCACGAACCCCCGAAAAACAGGTTGCCGACAGATGCCTTGACTAAGCAATGGTGGCAGTTGACCCTCTCGATTCCGAGCTCTGTCAGGTCCGAACTGCGTGGAACGCGTGCCGGATGCGGTCTGGGGCAGCGGGGGGCCGTATGGTTCCTCGCCTCCGAGCCGAGCGATGGTGGACCGATCACGCAAGACTGCACGATCCCTCTAGGGCGTAAACTGTTTTTGCCGCTAGTGACCGCAGTATGTACGCCATTTCCTGGAGAAACGCTGGAGCAGAACATTCAGATCTGCCGGGAAGCCGTCGACCCCTTCGACAAGCTCGCATTGTCGATCGACGGTAAAAATCGCAACGACCTGATCGAAAGGCGAGCCCAGTCGCGTGGCTTCTCGGCTTGGTTTCCAGAAGACAACATATTCGATACGCCCGGGCAGTTTGATGTTCCCGAGGGCGTCTACATCAATGTGGCAGAAGGTCAGTTCGCGCTGATCGAAGGGCTGCGAGTGGGCAAGCATGTCATTCATGCGCGCGCAAGCAGCAGTACTGATGCGAACGTACCCAAGTTCGATGTGATCTTTAACATCAGGATCGTGGCTCCGACGAGCGTCACCCCCAGGTGATGAGGACGTAGTAGATCCTGCCTGTTGCGGGCTGGGCGGGCCCGCAACGTCAGGGTGCAGCAGTCGGGAAGTGCTGTGCAGCGACGAGCTTCTTGAATCGGTCGCTGTTCCGCAGCGGATCAAGCAGCGGGTCTGCTTTGATTGCGATCAAGCCTGGATCCTTCAGTTCGGCAGCCCTCTCGAGCCACTTGATCGCCTCGGACGGCTCGCCCCACTGCGCATGGATCACGGCGTACTCGTACACGGCGGCATCTCCCTCAGCGTCTTTGAGGTTTTGCAGTGCTGCCTCAGCCTCTTTCCGCCGGCCCAACTTGTGGTACGCAATCGCCAGGCACAGGCGAGTGCTCCAACTCGCAGTTTCCTGTTCACAGTAAGGCAACGCAGCGGCCGGATTTCCCGAGGCCAGCTCGTTCAGGGCGAGCCAGTCCTGCGTTACCCGATTATCCCAACGTTTCATCGCCTCCAGCATGGATTTGCGTGCCTCGTCGTAGCGGCGCAAGTAGAACTGGACCATGCCGAGGTGCGCCAGGACGGAGGGATTGAGTGGGTCCAGTTGCTGCGCTCGTTCAACAGCCGGCAATGCATCGGCGCGTCCCATCAGGACTGCGAACGATGCGTAGCCCAGCAACGCAGATGCACTGCCAGGTGCCAGTTCCATACTGCGCCGATAGGCTGCGTCGGTCGCAGCATGATCAGAAGTAGTGCTCGACAGAACGCTCCCGAGCCATCCGTAGGCGAAACTGGAATCAGGGGCAATCGCAACTGCCCGCTTCACCGCCTGCAGGGCGTCCGCTTCGAGACGTCGATCTTCCGCAGGATCTTTCGCATACCCGTTCGCCAGCTGCGCCAACACGTCCCCGCGCAGTGCATGCGCGTTCGCAAACTGCGGATCGAGCGCAACCGCCTGGTCAAGCGCCGCGAGTGCTGCGCGCAAGTTCTTCTCGTCCTGAATCCGTTCACCTGCGCGCCCGCGCAAGTAGGCATCGAGCGCCTTGGGATTGAGGGTGCCGCCCGGAGTTCGCACCTTCCCTGGCATCAGCCTGACTTCAAGCGCGCTAGCGACCGCGACGGCGATCTCCGACTGAAGCGCAATGACATCCTTGAACTCACGGTCGAAGTTTTCCGACCAGATATGAAATCCGGTCACCGCGTCTATCAGTTGCGCAGTAACGCGCACACGGGCGTCGGCACGGCGCACGCTGCCTTCGAGCACAGCGCCGACATTGAGTTTACGGCCGACGGTCGGAATATCGACGGCCGTTCCTTTGAACGAGAACGAAGACGTGCGTGCAGCGACCTGGAGGTCGGCGATTTGCGCGAGCGACTGCAAAATCTCTTCTGAAAGCCCATCCGAGAAATACTCGTCGTCGCTATTGCCGCTCATGTTGGCGAAGGCGAGCACTGCGACCGAATGTGGAGGTGGTGCGAAGCTGGCAACCGGCGGCTCGTTCGCGCTCTGGTAGTACCAGAACACCCCGGCGCCCAGAACCAGCAACAGGGCAATCACGGCAAGCCCGACACCCCACCCACGATGCTTGCCGCGGCCGCCGCTCGCTTTTCGTGCGCTCGACTCGATCTCGCCCGTTACCGTTGTCTGCGTGCGGACAGGAGCGCCATCGTGGCCCAGCAATTGACGCACCCGATGCGCAAACGCCGGCGGCGTCTTACCGCCCGGTAGCCGCGTCCATTGCGCGCGCAAGAACTCCTCCGGAACCCGCGCATGGGATTCGCGAGTGTCGTCGATCACCACTGGCACCAGAAAAGCTGCGTCGTGCGCCATATCCAGCAGCCGCCGCGTGGCGAGGTTCCACTCGCGCCGGAAATAACCCTCGATCCGCGCATCGGTCTGCGCTGAAATCACTGGCAGGAACAAGGCGCAGTCGTGAATCTGTTTTTTGATTTGCGAATCCCAGGAGTCACCTCCGCGCAATTCGGCTTGATCGAACCACACCTCGATACCCGTAGCCTGCAGGGCTTCGCAGATGCGCCTGGCCGCCTCTGCATCCTGGGAACCATAGGAAATGAAGACAGCGCTCTTGGAGTGAGATTGTTCTTGCATGGATTGGCGCTAGATTCGCAACCACCATTGATGCGTTGAGATTACATCGGCGAGCAATTTCCGTATGTAGTCCAAGCCTCGAGTACGCCGTTCGAATGACGCGCGCAAAGAATGCGCAAGAGTGCGCGACGCAATTCGGGATATGCTTCACCCGTCATGCGTGGCCGTTCATTGATATCTCGTCGGCACGCCGTGCTAGGCGGGTTCTGTCTATGCTGTGCGCCCGGGTTGAGTCGCGGCGCTGATGAGCGCAACTCGCTTGAGACCACGGAGATCGCGCGCGGGATCCACATCCGCCGTGGAGTCGATGAGATCGCCTCCGCGCAGAACGAGGACGCCATCGCAAACATCGGATTCATCGTTGGGCGAGACAGCGTCGCGGTGCTCGACAGCGGCGGCAGTCTGAACGACGGTGAGCGATTGCGTCGCAGCATCAGGAACCGTACTGAGCTGCCGATTCGCTACGTATTGATGTCGCACGTGCATCCGGATCACATCTTCGGCGCGGGCGCATTCCTGCAAGACAAACCTGCTTTCGTGGCGCACGCTCAGTTGCCGCACGCGCTGGCGCAGCGCGGCGAGTACTACCGCGAGCGGCTCGAGGAAGTGCTTGGACGAGGCAACGTCGGTCCCATCGTTCAGCCCACGATGCTGGTCAGCGATCGAACGCAGATCGACCTGGGCGGTCGGTCGCTGGAGCTGAGGGCGCATCCGGTCGCACACACCAGTAATGATTTGAGTGTAGTCGACTCGCAGACGGGAACGTTGTTTGCGTCCGATTTGCTGTTCGTGGGGCGAGCGCCTTCGCTCGACGGCAGTCTGAAAGGATGGCTGCGGGAGTTGTCGATGCTAGGCTCGCTCCAAGCGAAGCAAGCCGTGCCTGGCCATGGTCCAGCGAGCGTCAACTTCGCCTCAGCCGCAGGCAAGCTCAGGCAGTATCTCGAGACGCTGCTGCGCGAGACGCGTCAGGCTATCGCCAACGCAGTGGACATCGCCACCGCGCCTGAGACCGTTGCGCAGTCGGAGCGCAAGAATTGGACGCTGTTCGATGAGTATCATGGTCACAATGTCACGCAGGCCTACAAGGAGCTCGAATGGGAATGATGCGAAGATTTTTCCTGATCGCCGCCTGCGGTCTGGGTGGCATCGTTTGCACGCACGCCGCGAGCGCCGATGACGAGGCCGCTGCGCGCAGCGAACGATGGGCGGAGCTTCAGCGCGCGATCTTTCCCGGTCGAACGATCAGCGAGGGCGCCGGAGTGATTCAACTCGACGCCCCACCGCGCGCGTTGGATGCTGCGCTCGTTCCATTCACGATCACATTGCCGAGCGACAAGCAGATCAAGGCCGTATTCCTGGTGATCGACAACAATCCGGGGCCGCTTGCCGGGCGCTTCACATTCGGCGCCGCCGCCGACCCACGCACCCTCAAGGTACGCATGCGCGTCAACACGTACACCGATGTGCACGCGGTTGCGGAGGATTCCGCGGGCAAACTTTATGCGGTGCAGAAGTTCGTCAAAGCTTCCGGCGGCTGTTCAGCGCCGGCCGGACCGAATGCCGAGGAGTCGACGAGCAATCTGGGCCAGATGAAGCTGAAGCTCGTCAGTGAGTTTGCACCCGGAGAACCGGTGCAAGCGCAGCTCATGATCCGACATCCGAATTTCAACGGCATGCAAATGGATCAGCTCACACGTCTCTACGCACCGGCGCATTTCATCCGAACGATCAACATCACCTACGACGATCAGCCGGTGCTGCGTATCGAATCGGACATCGCGCTCAGCACGGATCCCGTCATCACATTCGGCTTCAAGCCGTCGCGGCAGGGGCAGTTGAAGGTCGAGGTCACGGACAGCAAGGAGCAGAGTTTCGTGCGCGAGTTCTCGGTGCCCGCAGCTTCTGCGTCGTCAACGTTGTAGCGAGGTCGCGCCGCCATGCGCCGTCTCCCGCTGGTTCTGCTATTTGTCGTATTCGCAGCCGCCAGCAGTGACGACGTGAGGGAGCCAGAAGGATTCTGGAGCGGGCCGATCAACTCGGCTGTTCCAGCAACAATCACCGGCGGCAAGGTCATCCATGCGAAAGATTTGGCGCGGCTTCTGAAGCAAGGCCAGCCACTCGTGATCGACGTATCAAATGAATCAAAGCGCCCTCCCGGCATGGCGCCTGATGCGCCATGGCTGCCGCTGCCTCAAGAGGTTATCCCGGGCAGCGTGTGGCTGCCGGGCGCGGGCATGGCCGACATTGCTCCCGAGACAGACGTATTGTTCCGCAAGCTTCTGTCGCAAACGACGGGCGGCGACCACGATCATGTTGTCGTCATCTATTGCCACGAGCGCTGCTGGCTCAGCTGGAATGCCGCGAAGAGAGCCATCGGCTACGGCTATCGCCGAGTCCATTGGTTTCCGGAAGGTGTGGAAGGATGGCGCGCTGCGGGCAACACGACTGCCATCGCGAAACCGTGGACGCCGGAAGCGGGCCTCAGACATTGACCTCAAGTCGACTTGAGGTGGCATCATAGCCTCGTCAACTACGTTGGCGAGGGAGCTTCGGTGAAGTATCTGGTAGGCACAATCCTGGTTGGTGTTGGCGCGACCGCGGCGATGGACCTTTGGTCGATTCTTCGCACACGCCTTCTTGGCGTGCCGGCACTCAACTATGGGCTCGTGGGTCGCTGGTTAGCTTGGTTGATTCGAGGTCGCTTTCGCCACAGCCCGATCGCGGCGTCACCATCAGTACGCGGCGAGAAGTTAGTCGGGTGGGTCGCGCACTACATCATCGGAATTTCGTTCGCCGCCCTGCTCGTCGCAATCTACGGAACCCGTTGGCTCGAGGAGCCGACGCTCGCACCAGCCCTGCTCGTCGGCATCGGCACAGTAGCCGCACCGTTCTTAGTCATGCAGCCAGGTATGGGCGCGGGAATCGCTGCGTCTCGGACACCCAATCCGGCGTCAGCGCGCCTGCAAAGTTTAGTTACACACACAGTGTTCGGCGCAGGCCTTTACGCGGCTGGCTGGCTGGGCACGTTCTTGTATGCGCGAGTGTGAGGGTGGCGTCGGATCAAGAGACAGAGCGTTGAGCCAGCCGTAGCCCACGCGGTGTCGTAACTTCCGACCCCGTGTCGTCCAGGTGAACGAACCGTAGCGAGGCTGAGTGTAACTTCGGCTTCTTCGCTGCAAGGGACGCGCAGTGAGCCGATGTCAGCGTTGAGCGTACTCGGTGAAAACATAGTCTCTGGCCTTCGCTACCGTGTGGCATGCCGCCCCGCATCTGGCGTCGTTCGCCTGCGGCGGCTGGTCAGCCATGGTGAAGGGCGTGAAGTTGTTGGACGTCGCGTCGTATTTGAACGCGGCATATCCCCATCCACCGCTGTCGGCGAACCTCTTGCTGTCCTTGACCATGAAGTCGATGTCGCGCTGGGTGCCGGGCACCGTCGCCGTCGGGAACTGCGCCTGCTGCTTCGGTTGCCAATGAACCTTGGCCATCTTCGCCCCGTCGGGGAACGGCTTTCCGTTCTCCGGAATACCGGACTGGAAGGCCTGGATCATCAAAGGATTGCCGAGGATCAAAGCAACCGCCTTTTCGCTCTGACTGATCGAGATCGCTTGCCACTTCTCGTATCCCGAAAAATCGGAAAACGCGAGTCCTCCCGGAACTTTGACCGTGTACTTGTCCGGCGCGTGCGCAGCCGGGGAATCGGCGGCGACAGCATTCGCCGCCGCCAGAGCCGCGCAGCTGCCTAATACACCTAGAAATCTGAACGCGGTAAACATGGCGACTCCTTGAATGAGTAGATATCGGAGCAGTCGGCATGAAACCTCATAGCGCCGCGGACTGCGATCGCACGATGGTATCGGTGGATACTGGGGCAGGCTGCGTACGCGACCTCTGCGCCCTCGTGCTTGATGATTGCACCACTATTGATAGTTGCGGGTAATGCTGCTCCCGCTTGCAACTCGACCGGACCTGCGCACGAATGGCGGATTGCGAGCCGCAATCGGGGTGGCGAGCAGCGTTAGCGGCAGTTCGGCGACCTTCCAGACCTTGATTTCTATGGTCCAGCTGCTCCATCGTTTTGGCTTGTCTTGTCCGGTTGTCATGTGTTGTTCTCCAGTGACAATCTGAAACTCTTGTCGTGGCGAGTGATGACTGCAGTTCACCAGAGGAGCAACATTCGACCAACCGCGATAGCGGTGATGCGAGCGCTGATCCTGGCAGCACTCGTCGCGCTGACGTCTGTCGCGTTCGCGCAGGCGCGGAAGTCAGCTGCAGCGCAGGCCGCGCTTCTCGCCCGGACCATGCAGGTCGATCAGCACGCCCGGCTGCGGCTCGAGACAGCCGTGCGTAAGGACATGGCGGAAGGATCGGCAACCCAGCAGGAGCTCGATTGCTTGAGGGCGGCAAAGCTCGATTTCGTCCTCGATGTGTACGCGCGCACCATCCTGGCCACACTGTCGAGCGAGGACATTACGCGTGCGATAGCTTTCTATGCCAGCAAGGAAGGGCAGGGCTTCCTGAAGCATTCGATCGCTCAGGAGCTGCGCCTCCCCGAAGCCGCCGCAACCGAGCTGACATCAGCGGAGAAGGCTGCGCTGACGAAGTTCTTGAGCACCTCCGTCGGCAAGAAGATCCTCGCCGGCGGCGTGTTGGAGACTGTCGAGTCGAAAACGTCGATCGCGAGAGGACTGTTGGCGCTGACTACAAAGTGCCAGGCAGTATCACCGTAATTCAGAGCGAGCCAGGGTGCCTTCTTCAGCTATAGCCTGACACTGCGATATGCGCACGCTACTGCTTCTATTGCTGTTCTGCGCCTGGCACGCGGGTGCTGCCGCGACTACGCCCGCGCGCCTGACCGAAGGGCCTGACTCCATCGAAAGCCACCTTCGAATTCCGCAGGGCGTACTGCCGGGTCGCTACGTCGTTCAATGCGAAGCTTGGCTGCGCAGAAGCGGGAAGGTTCGAACGTTCCTGTGCTACTCCAGGGAAATGGCGCACCGTCCTCTCGTCACTGCCGTTGCACGGGCCGGGAGGCAAGCCAGATTCGTCGCCGCGACGCGCGAGGGTAAGCCGGCCGAGGTATGCATGCAGGTCATGGTGCGCATCGACATCACGTCGCAGGGGCCTCTGGTGCTGGCCGTGCCGAACAATGGCGTCGAGGCACAGCGGTACGGGCTGTTCTACACTGCACCTCAGCGCTTCAACGAATTCATCTGGCACGGTAATCACGACCCGCTCGAGTCGAGCAATATCCTGCTATGGCGCAAGCTGCGGATCGACGAGCTGGGCAAAGTGATCGAGTACCAGCTCGAGAACGTGGGGAACGCACCTCAATGGTTTGTGGATGGCCTGGCGAAGCAGGTCGAGCGCATGGAATTCATGCCCGGCTACTACGAAGGCAAACCGGTGCCGATGGCGTACATCGAGCCCTGGCTCGAGTAAGCCGACGATCTGATCAGGTCAGTGCCGCGCAAGCAGCGCGCGAGCCCGAGTGGCCAGCGTCTCGAGGTCGGGCGGCACGCAGCGAGGAATGATGCGAAATACGGCTTCGACGAAGCAATACGCAGCGAAACCCAGCAAGCCCACACCGACGACCGCGAACAACGTCTGACTTGCGTCAGCCTTGCGAACGATGAGTAGCGCGTCGCGCATGCCGCCCGCGCGTGACGGATCGGCTGTCCAGGCAGCCCAGATGAAGAATACGCCTACCAGTACGACCACGATCCCGTGAGCGATGAGCCCAAGTTTCAGTAAGAAATCGAGTCGCTGGGCGGCGTGCGTGTAGCGAATACTCCCTTTGTACTTCTCCCGTAGCGCATTGACGAAGTGTTGCACGCCGATAGCAATGGCGATTCCGCCGACGAGCGCCACCAGCCAGCGGCCAAGCGGTTGCTGCATGAGAACGCCGGTCCAGTGCTCGGTGCGATCGTCTCCACTGGAAGGCGAAATCCTACCCAGCGCGAGTGCGCTCACCGACACTGCAAACACAGCGTGTACGGCACCGGAGATGATCTTGGCCGCGCGAGCGGTCCAGCCCTTCGCATCGTTGCCTTTGTCGTCGAGATCAAACCCGGCATCGATGAAGCACCAGAGCGCATAGGCCAGCAGCCCGAGCGCGATGAGCGCGAGGAGCACCTTGCCGAATGGCATCTGCAGCAGAGTGCCCAGGGCGCTCTTCGAATCCGGCGTGCGGCCGCCGTCGACGGCGGCGACGAAGGCTATGGCACCGACGAGTACATAGACGACCCCACGCGCGGCATAGCCAAAGCGCATCAGCGGATCGACCCAGGCAGGCGGCCGGTTTGCCATGTTTTTCCCTCCACACTTCTGTGCGGAAAACTTGCGGCTGAGCTACTCGGTTCCAGTGCGACGCGGACGAAGGAGGAGCGGATCAAATCGCGGCAGAAGTGAATTCAACCAACATGGACGCGCGTGTTTGGTTGGTCTGGACGCTGCTCAGCCTACTGGCGTGCGCAGCAGCGCCGCTCAGCCCGGCCGCTCTTGCCGCTGACGAACTCCCGCGAACTGAAACGGTGCTGCCGAACGAGATCGATGCGCGTCGGGAGCTGGTGACCGCGGCATTTCAGTGGCTTGACGCCACGCTCGCGCGCGACTTTGACGCGCAAAGCGCGTTTTATCCTGAAAGGATGGATGCCTTCTATCTGTGGCGCGACGTGCCGAAGTCCGCGGTCATGGCGGAAAAGCGCCGTGTCTTCGATGAAGCCCGAACGATCGACATCCGCATAGACCCGCCCCAGTTAATCGTCGATCGCGGCGCACTGTCGGGTCGCATGTACTTCCGCAAGACGTATGTGATCGCAGGCAAAGGCAAGCTCAATCGCAATGGAGAGGTGCTGCAAGAGCTGCGATGGGCGAAGCAAGAGGACGGCTGGAAGATCGTTAGCGAGCGCGATCTGCGCGTCATTCGGCGAGCCCAGCCCTAATCCTGATCACGCATGCTCGTCCGTGCGCAGGACCTTCGGTTGAACCGACCATTCCGCGGGTTCGTCGTCCGTGTCGCTGGCAGCAGCGGATGCAGTCTCGTGTATTTTGCCCGGCTTGTGATGTGACGGTGCGTAGATGGCATACACCTGCATCGGTTCTTCTCCGATGTTGGTAATGTTGTGCCACGTTCCTGCTGGAACCAGTACGCACCACCCATCCGAAACTTCCTTGTCGAATGTGAGCTCATCCTTCGAGGATCCCATCTGCACGCGACCGCGACCCGCATCTAGTCGAAGAAACTGGTCGGTCTGTGGATGCGCCTCCAATCCGATGTCACCACCGACCGGAATCGACATCAGCGTTACCTGAAGGTATCGGCCGCTCCATACGACCGCCCGGTAATGCTTGTTGTCTCGAGTCGACTGTTCGAGATCGAACGCTTGCGGCTGCGGCCCGATGTCTTTCATGGTTCTCTCACTTTCCGACGCTGAGTTCCGGCGGAACAGCAATCTGATACCGAGGCAACGAGCGTCGCGTAGTTGCAGTTCCAGTGCCGTCCGCAAATGAACAGTTCAGCGCCGTCGCTGCGCGAACATCCAGTCCGGCAAATCGTGCTCCCTGAATGCGCGGGTCCACACATCGTGGCCCACGTTCGGATACTCGGTGTATTTGACGGACGAATTGACCGTGCGCAGCGCGGCGACCATTTCGCGCGAGCGCGCGACGGGGACTGTGGCGTCTTTCGCACCATGGAACGCCCATACTGCAACATTGCGTGCGGAGAGAATTCGCCTCGGGTCGCCACCGCCGCACAGTGGGACCGCAGCGGCGAAGAGGTCGGGATGTCTCGCGATGAGGTCCCAGGTGCCATAACCGCCGAGTGACTGGCCGACAACATAGACCCGACGCGCGTCGATACGCAGCTCCGAACGCAGTTCGTCCAACAGCTCGAATAACGCAGCGACATGCGGCGCAGGTTTATCGCTCGTCGAGTGCCATGTCGAGGGCTCAGGAATCTGTGGAGCAAGCACGAATGCGGGATGCCGCTGCTGCGCTTCCGGTTCGATCCAGCTCTGCGTTCCCAACGCATTGCCGCCTGAGATCTGCTTGCGGTTGTCGGTGCCTGCGCCGCCCCTGCCGTGGAGATACAGGATCAATGGCAGCTCCTGGTCGCGGTTGGCGGAGCGTGGGGCAAAGAGACGATACGGCAGCTTCACGCCGGCTGCACTTTGATACTCGCGTGCAACGAAGCCATTCAGGATCGCATTTTCATTCGCGATGCTTGCCATTGGCGCCGATACCAGCGCGACAAACAGTACCCAGACGGAAGACGGGATCCGGCGACGACTTTGAAGAACTCCTCCGACTGTAATGTGCGACCGCATTGCGTCCTCGTTTGACTTTCCTCAAGCAAGCATTAGCTTACCGAATATCGTCTGTATCAGGGCTGGGGACGAACACGACATATTGGAAGTCTACGGCGAGGAGGACCTCCAGCTCTTCTATCTCTACGAGATCGGCTCGCCGGGATGCACGCTTGGGCCACTTGCACAAGAGTGCCGAAAAGCCGTTCTTCACCCGGTGATGCGCAAGCCTGTTCCCCCCGACTTCCCATCAATCTCACATTATCAGACGACCAACCGTGTCCAGTTCCCATAGCTCTGCCGAATACGACCGCGCCGCCGGCTAAGGACGATCAGCGCGATACCACAAACAATACTGTTGAGGGTCGCGGGCGTCGCGGCATCAAATGCAAACGGCGTTGCGAGAAGCGCCACGCCGAACAGCACATTCAGGTACCGCACGGCTCGCGTCGGCTCGGCAGCAGCGATGGACAACGTGGTCAGCACGAGGAAGCCGATTACGTGATCCGCATTGGCCATCGCGCCCGTGCTGCCGAAGGTCAGCCGCGTGAAGAGCAGCGACAGAGCGATCAAACCAGATAGCGCGAGATTCCAGGGCAGGCTTACGCCGCCGCCGAGCATGTCTCGAACTACGGCGACAGGAGAACGGTCGAACTCGTCCCGAACGGCCTTCGCTTCACCAGACTCTGTCGAGGGAGTCGCGGCTGGTGTGCCCTCATCAGTGTCCCCCGCCAGAAAGACACGCAGCCAGTTCTTGCCAGCACGCATCCGCCTGCGCAGGAACTGCAGGGAGGCGAGCAACTCATCGATCGCATATGGAATCTGCAGCAGCATGGCGGCGGCGCCGATCAGCGTTAACGTCCCCCATGTGCCGATGACGATCGGTTGAATGATCACGAAGCTGATCGACGTGACGCTCAGCGGCACGATCATCAGCCCGAACAGGATCACGAGCCACGGCATCGTGCGCCACCGCGCTTTCAGCCCGATGATGCCGGTGAGGATCTCTAGAATGTACGTGATGCCGCCCAAGCCGCCATCGGAGACGGGCCACGCCTCAGCCACATGGCTGGTGATGATCTCCTCCGTGCCATTCTGTGGATCCGCGGGACTGCCGTGGAAGAACGGCTCCCATACGTTGTCGACGAGATCGAGCTGATACCCGGCCAGGTAGCGAGAAACATAGAGTCCAATGAATGCCAAGGCGATGATCGGCATTCGCTGCGTCCAGGCCGAAGGGTTATAGCCCCAGCCGGGCGGCGTTTCCGGGCCGGTGGTGGCCGCGAGCGGCGAAACTCCGGGCTCGGGAGGTAGCGCGACGGCGAAGGCGATGATGAGCGTCCCGACCAGCGTGTCATTCAGATAAGCCGCAGCGTTGGTGGTCCAGAAGACGAGCGGCGCAAACAACAGCCAAAAGCCTACTCCAGCGCAGCCCCAGCGTGCCCAGGTTGCTCGCCAGGACAGCGCGATTGTCGCCAGCACGATCAGTGCCGCGCCGCTAACGACTTCGCTCCACATCATCAGCTGCTGTTCGATGCCGAGAAGCGGCGGCGACGTTACGAGCCAGGTCCCCAGCGCGATATTGACGAAGTGTGCCCAGCGATAGCGACCGTGCTCGCTGCGGCGGAGCGCCTCGTAGCGCCGGCGCAGAGTTTCCGGATTGATTCCGGCTTCATGCGCGGTGAGCGCCCATTCGGGAGGCGTGATCTTATGACGCTGGTACCAGCCGACCGGGTCGCGTTTCATCTCCGCGACGATTGCCGGAAGATCGTCCTTGAAGCGATGCGCGGGCTCCCAACCCAGGAGCTTGCGTGCGCGGCGAATGTCGAGCGCGTAGTGATGGTTCCCCATCATCGCCATGTACGGACGGATCGCGGGCTCCTCGCCCTGGTCGATTGCGTCAGGGATAACCGGCTCAAGCTTTGCCAGCCCCCACGCCCCGGCCGCCGCAAGCGGGCGCGGGACCCGCAGTGTCGGCCAGTCCTCGGCGCCATGAATCAGATAGCCGATTTCGTCCTGGATTGCGTCATAGCTCATCGGATCCGGCTCGCCGATGAGGATAGCGGTGCCTGACGGCAATGCTGCGCGCCGATCGATGGTTCGTCGGAACGCATCGATCATGTCTTCCTTGTGCAGCATCGACTGACCGGTGAGGGGCGAGCCTGCGTACAGATAGCCCTGAAAGTCGCGGCCATGAATGCGCGCCATCTGTTGCGCTAGCGTCGGAATGACGCTCTTCTCCTCGTAGACGCCCGCCAGGCGCAGGATCACATAGGGAATGTGACCGTGTTCGGTCTTGATCGCTTCTTCAGCTGCGAGCTTCGACTCCGGATAGATATAGGCGGGGTCGAAGGGCTGATCTTCGTCCATATGCTCGCCAGGCCTGACGGGAGCGTGCACGAGCATGGTGCTCGCATAGACGAACTGTTCGACCTCGAGGACTTGGAGAGCGCGAAGCAGGTTGCGCGTGCCTTCGACGTTTACCTTTTGATAGAGAGGGTTGTCCTCACCTGTCTGGTCGAAATAGGCGACGAGGTGGACGACGCTCGCGATCCTGGCGCCGATCTGTTCACGCACGCGGCTCAGTGCGAGCTCGACTGCCGCGGGATTCGCGAAGTCGGCGGCGAAGATCGGATGCTCCCCATCCTCGGGGCGAAGATCCAATCCTACGATCCGGTAGTCCGCGGCCAAAGCACCGGCAAGCGCGCGGCCGAGATTGCCGCCTGCGCCGGTGATCAGGACGATCGGGCGGGTGTCGCTGCTCGTCTGGTTAGCCATCCGCTGATCGCTCTATCTCTTCCTCTTTTTCGCAGGCGCCTGTGTCTTCGACGGCTCCTCCGCACTAGCTCCGTCCACTTGCGGCGAACCGGTTTGTGTTTGCTGGCCACGATGAGTCTGCTGGCGACTGCTCGAGGACTTGGGACGTCCTGGTGTATCTGCCGGTGGCTGCTTGCTGCGCTGTCTGCTGGACATGGCGACGCTCCGAAGCTTGTCGCCGAAGAACGGTGCCGGTCTGTGATTGTTCCGGGTCGGTGCTACGTACCGAATTCGTCCGATCAGGCCGTCGTTGCGGACTTGCGAATGGTAGTCAGCCGATGCCGGTCCGATCACTTTGCGCTGCAAGCATCAGGTCGCGTCGCTCCGAGATCGCTTCTTGCGCACTCGACTGCAGGAGAGCCAGTTGCTCCTCAAGACACTGTTTGCGTTCTTGCGGAGCGACAGAAAGCAAATCTTCGAGAGCCGCGCGCAGACGACGCGCTACCTGCGGCGATCCGGCACCTGCGATTCGTATCTCGTCGAACGCAAGATGAACATAGTCCTCCCATGTCTTGCACGAAATCACCAGCCGAACTGCGCCGTTCTCATCGCGATAGGTGCCATCTGGGAAAGGACGCGGCGCAAGTTGACGCAGGCAATCGTATAGCCGGTCGATCGCCTGCACCGCCGTTGTCGGGTCAAGAAATGGTCCGTCCGACAATGACCGCTCGGCGATGTCGACGAGCATTCGCAGACCGTAAGCCATGTCTTGATCGAGAGTACGCTCAAGGCCAAGCCGAATGGCGCGCACAGCAGCGCCCACGTCGAGCCGTTCCGCTTTGCCGGAAATCTCGAATAGCGGACCGCCCGCGGGCACGAATTCGCCGATGGCGGGAATCAGCTTCAGCACGCACTCACCCGCCTCCGCGACTGCGACCAACGCTTCGTGATCCAGTTGGATGATGACCCCGGAGCGCGGAGCGCAGATCGTTGGTCGTGGGAAGCTGGGTGTTGCCCCGCGATCGTTGTACAGGGTATCAAGCAGCTTGCGTGTGTCAGTGCTTACCAGCTCGATCAGTGCCGACACCCGCAGCGAGCGTCCAATATGATGGACATACCATACAAGGACCATGATGCTCACGATTACCAGCACGAAGGCAACCACTACGGCTACGCCAGGGACGACGCCCCGTCCTTCCGTCTGCACCTCGCGCAGCGCCAGCATTGCATGGGCAAAGGTCCCGACGAAGATTCCAATTGCCAGCTGACTGGGCTTGTCCTCGAGGATTCGCTGGACGATTCGCGGAGAGAACTGGCCCATTGCCAGTTGCACGACAACCATCGTGATCGTCAGCACAAGCGCGGCGAGGCTGACCATCGATGCCGCTACGGTGCCCAGGATCTCCATGGCAGCATCCGGGCCGCCGCTGAGCCACTGCGGGACCAGCTGGTAGTCAAAAGCCCTGTCGATCGCGATCGTGCCGAGAGACAGGGCAACGCCAGCAAGTACACAGGCAAGTGGCACGAACCAAAGTCCACGCGTCAGGCGGGAAAATGGCTTCATTTCGCTCGCCGGTCGTAACTCTCGAGCCTTGCTGACCGACACAGCTGCACGGCTTTCATAGTTACTCAACGTTGCCGCGAAGAGATTCGATCCGGTGCAGCGCCAAGGCTGACATGGTGGATGAGAGCGACCGTCAGCCATCGCTTACGAATCCGCTCCTATCCCAAGATGGAATCAGTCGGGGATCTGTTCTCGCACC
>CAWISC010000027.1:0-102043 GCA_963838635.1 uncultured Gammaproteobacteria bacterium
CCGGCGGGGAGCCGCGTACGAAGTAGATGTGCCGGTCGTCAGGCGACCAGATCTGAAAGTGGTTGTGGATGCCCTTCGGCGCGACATGGATCTGGCGAGGTGCGCTTTCGCCGGACTCGACGATGAACATCGGGTCGCCGGCGTCGGCCGTGTGAAAGACGAGCCGTTGGCCGTCGCTGGACCAATCCATTTCGACCGCACCCGGACGATACTCGCGCAGCGAACCGCCGATCGTCGGCGCCACACTCACGCTGACGGCCCCACCGGGCCCGCCCACGCGAGTCCACAGTGTCACGAGCGACCCGTCGGGCGTGAAGCCGACGGTGCGCACCTCGGGATTCTGCAGCTCGGCCGCCGCGGCCTTCGTCAGGCTGTGAAACTCGCCGCTGCCGATCTGACTGACCCAGGCGTCCAGCGTCCCGTCGCGATCGGACAGGAACGCCACGAGCTTGCCGTCGCGCGAAATGGCCGCGGCCTGCTCGATGCCCTCGAAATCCGTCAGCGGGGTGATGCGCGCATTCGCCAGCGGATCCGGCGGCTCGGATTCCGGCGTGAGCAGCCACCAACCCGCGGCGGCCGCGATAGCGAGCAGAACCGCCGCGACAGGAATTACCCACCTGGACTTGCCTTGCTGCGGCTCGCTTGCCGCAGGCGGACGCCTCTCCTTGAGCCAGGCATCGAGCTCCGATCGGAACGCGTAAACCGATCCCCGCCTGTCGTGCACGTGCCGATGAACCGGCATCCCTTCGCGCCGCTCCCAGCGCTGCACTGTCGTTATGTCCCGCTTGAGGTAGGCGGCAATGGCCTTCCAGGACCCGAGGCGCTCTTCGGCCAGGGAGTCGCGGGGCTCTTCCGGTAGGTATGCGCCCATGAAATGAAGCGGTATTAGCAGGCACGAGGCGGAATGCGGCCTCGCGCCGCATCTTACCGCTTGGCGGGCAGCCGGACAGACATCGACCCTTCCGTCCAACGAAGCCCCGGTGTGGGGATTCGATCAGGCGGCGGGTGGCCGCGGGAGATGGTCGATGATCGGAAAATCCTTGTCATGGCGGGCAGCGGCGGTTGCGATACTCAGTGTCGCAGCGACAGCAGCTGACGCTCACGGGCGCAATGGCGATCCCGAAGTGGTGATCGAATGGAACCAGATCCTGGAGGGCGTGCTGCCGGCCGGCGGACTCGCGCCACCGCGGAACTACGCGATGGTGCACATCGCCATGTTCGATGCGATCAATTCGATTACGAGAACGCACCGGCCCTATAGAACCAGTGTCTGGGCGCCGTGGGGCGCGTCCGCGGAAGTGGCAGCGGCTCAGGCGGCTCGCGATGTGATCGTGGCGCAGTTCCCGACAGCTCAGGCAACGGCTGACGCGGCACTGCAGGCACGAGTGGCGAGCGTGGGGGAGCGTCAGGCGAGGTCGGCGATTCAGGTCGGCAAAGCGGTGGCCGCGGCGATCCTGGCCTGGCGCCAGAACGACGGTTGGACCGTCGCGCCAGCGGCGTACGTGCTGCCGGCCTTCCCAGGCCTTTACCAGCCGACTCCCCCGGCCTTCCCCGCGCCGGGGTTCAGGCAGTTCGAACACACGAAGCCGTTTGCGTTGCTGACCAGCACGCAGTACTTGCCGGCTGGGCCGCCGACGGTGACGAGCGAGCGCTACGCTGCCGATTTAGAGGAGGTGAAGAGCATTGGTTCTGCGACCAGCTCGATACGCACGGCGGAGCAGACGCAAACTGCGCAGTTATTTGCGAGCGTGACGAGCCGCACTGTGCACTGGGCGTTGTGGAATCACGTTGCACGCGACACCGCACGATCGAACGGCCTGTCGTTGATCCAAACGGCGCGACTGTATGCGTTGTTGAATGTGTCGATTCACGACGGGCTGCAGCAGTCGCACACCGGCAAGTTCATCTACGGAATGTGGCGACCCGTGACGGCGATCCGGCGTGCGGATGAAGACATGAATGCGCTGACGAGCGCGGATCCTTCGTGGACGCCGCTGCTCACCACGCCGACCTATCCGTCCCATCCTGGGAACATGGCGTGTGTCGGTGCGAGCGCGGCGCGCGCATTGGCGCTGGCGCATGGAACTGACGATGTCGCCTTCACTGCGGTGTGGCAGGGGAACACTGGCAACCCGGATGTGTCCCGGCCATACACGCGGTTCTCGCAATTAGCCGAAGACCAGGCGAACAGCCGCATCTACGGCGGAATTCATTTCAGGTACGAGAGCATCGCGAGCCAGCAGGCTTGTCCGAAGGTGGCGGAGTATGTGAATGCGCGGTTCATGCGACCGACCTTGTGGTCGCACTGACGAGATTCCGACAACTCTCACGCGTGGACCTCTGCGCCCCGGCGAAGAGGTTCACGCGTGCTCGTCAGCATGCCGCGGGTGATCAGCAGTTGCGCGAGCGCGTACGTAATCCATACCAGCGGTCCGACCCACGCGGCGTGCCACATGAACTTCTCGAGGGCGATCAGGCTGTCCGAAACCATGAACAGCATCGCACCGAGTGGCACCTCGATCGGTCGAACGCGCAATGAGAGCATCGCCATCACGACGATCGCCGCGATGTAGAGCATGACCGGGATCGCCAAGGCGCCGAGGTTCGGCCACAACACCGCGCTGTAGGCGACCGCGAACGCCGGGATGACCGCGAACGTCACCTTGCGTCCAGCGCTCATCGGCGTCGTCGCTGTGTCCTTCGTCGCAAGCACGAAGACGACGGCATAGAGCACATGCGTTACGAGGAAGCTTGCGAGACCCTGAACAAAAAGTCGTTCGCCATCGTAAGCGAGGAAGGCGTCGCCTGCGGCCGAGAAGAGTAACGCCAGCGCGAAGAGCTTCATCTTGCCGCGAAACGCCGCGATCGCGAGCAACACGCACATCGACGTCTTGAGCGCAACGTCGCCTGCATACGGACGCTGCAGCAGCAGATACGCCAAGGCCACGGCCGCGGCAACCCAGAGGAGCCAGGCCTCGACAGAGTTGCTTCTTGCGGCCAGATTCGGCTTAGGCGTCATCGCGGTTGGCTGCAAATGCGAGCTCAGTGGCAACAACCCTTCCTAGCTCTTCGGTCGAAGGCCGCTCGAGCTGAAGCTCGCGGTCAAGAACGGGAGCGAACGAGGTCTTCTGTCGAACAGACGGCAGTATATGGAACTGCTCTGCGCTCTGGTTGACGCGCAGGTCACTCGCGAGTTTGGCGAACGCGCTCCACGACTTGCAGCCGGCGGCCGACAACAGCGGTGCAGTGACCTGCGCCCATTGCTCCTTGTTGGCTGGATGGGGAAAGTTGTGCGTGGTGCGCTGAAGGCCCCGCAGGATGGCACTGCCGAGCTCATTGTGTGCTGTGCCCAGCGGGAGAGCTTCGACGGGGCCGGCTGAAATGAAGGGTTCACTGCCATCGCAGCCGTGAATGGTGACGACAAAGTACTTGCCAGAGCGCAGCGACACCGAGACTGAAAGCATTGGCCTTTGCTTGCTCACGAGACCGGCGAGACGTGCGAACAGGCCCATGGCGGCTACGGAAGCCTGAATTTGCGCGTCGAGCGCAGGGGCCAGATCGACGTGAAGTGTGCGCCGCCGACCAGTCGAGACGCGGCTGAAACTCCCCGAACGATGCCGCGTCTGTCCAGAACGCTCTTGATGCGCCGGAAAGAATGCCTGGGATCGGACGTCAACACGAACAGGTTGATCTCGTTATCACTGATGTCGTACCCATCGAGCTCAGCAGCGTCGCCCAGCACGCCCTTCAGTTCGCCCTGGATGGCCGGAAGAAACGTTTCGTCCTCCAGGGACTTTCGCCAGAACTTGATTACGAGCTGGAATTCCATTTGGCATTCTGGGTGTAGCTAACACGCTCCGCTTCATAGTAGTTGTTTCGCCCTTCATCTTGGTACGTGGCCACTACTCGGAAACCCGCTTCGGCCAGGATACTTTCATACTGCTCGCGCCCGAGTGACCGGCATTCGTGACCCGTAGTCGTATCCGCCCACGTCCCTTTCTCCACGGGTGCGGTGAACAGGAGTCGACCTCCAGGGACGATGAGCTCGGACGCTCGTCGTATGAGGGCCGCTTGCTCTGGCGCGTTCAGGAGAAATACCAATCCAATCGATATGACTGCACCGAACTTCCGCCCAAAAAAACTGCACTGCGAGGCCCGCGCGCATTCGACCGGAATCTCGGGAAACCGTGCCCGGAACTCGGACAAAAGGGTGGGCGAGGAGTCTACCGCCCAAAGTTTGAGGCCGGCGTCGACGAGTACGCGAGTAACCGGAAAGCCGCCACCGCATCCAATCTCAAGGACTTCTGTGCCGGGGTTTATCGACCTGGCCCATCGTTCGACCACGGCGGTCCCGGTTGTCGTGGGATCCCGAGCACTCAGGAACGCCCGTGCGTGCTCTTCATAAGCGCTTGCCGAATCGTCACTCATGCCAATAGAGCTTCTCGTCAGGGATCTTGAGCCAATACTGCTGTGCTGAAGATGATGGCCAGAGCCGGCCATTGCAACCGCCATGCGCCGAGCGATAGACAGCGAGCTGACGTTAGCTGCTTATCAGGTGTCCGGCAGCTTGTCCTCGGTGGTTGTTCCGAGCGGCAGACGCTGACGGCAATTGCTAGCTGCCCGCTTTTCCATCCAGCAAGTTCATCAAGATTGCCGTCTGCGCTGCGATCGCTGCCGTGATCGTAGGCTCGCGCTCCGGCGCCCATAGCGGCGAGTGCACTCCGGGGACCGGTACGCCGGATCTGCGCGAGGCTTCCAGCTTGCCCGCATCGACGGCGCCGACGTGGAGCAACACGGCGCGCACGCCTGCCAGGCCGAATTGCGAGAAGTCTTCTCCGCCCATCTGAGCTGGCATCTCGACCACCCGATCGGCACCGAGCGCCGCGCGTGCGGCGGCGACCATGCGCTGGGTCACCTCAGGGTCGTTATAGACGGCGTCGGTGTTGGACTTGATTTCGATCGATGGTTCCTTCGGTGCGTTCGCGGCGAGAGCTTCGCCTTTCGCCTGGCGCTCGATTGCGGCGAGCAGGCGCTTGTGGACCGCAGGGTCGAGCGAGCGCACGGTGATCTGGAGCTTCACCTGGTCGGGGATGATGTTCGACGCGCTGCCGCCGTGGATACTGCCGACCGTGATCACGGCGGGATCGGCCGGATTGTTCTCTCGCGACACGATGGTCTGCAGGCCGAGCACGATGCGCGCGGCGATCACCACGGGATCGATAGCGCCGTGCGGAAACGCGCCATGGCCACCCTTGCCGTACACGGTCATGTCGAGACCGGTCGTGTTGGCGCGAAAATAACCGGGATGGAACCCGACCACGCCGGCCGGCAAGCCGTGCTCGTTGTGCATGCCCAGCGCGTAATCGGGTTTCGGGAAGCGCGTAAACAGGCCGTCGCGCAGCATCGCGGTCGCGCCGGCGACGATTTCTTCGGCAGGCTGAGCGACCAGCATCAGTGTGCCCTGCCAGCGCTCGCGGTTCTTCGCCATCAGTTGGGCCGTGCCTACCCACGCCGCCATGTGCAGATCATGTCCGCACATGTGCGCCACCGGCACGACTTCGCCGGCATCGTTCTTCGTCTTGAACGTGCTTGCGAAGGGCAAGCCTGTCTTCTCTTCCATCGGCAAAGCGTCGAGCTCGGTGCGCAACATTACGACCGGCCCGGGCCCGTTCTTGAGTGTCGCGACGACACCGGTGCCGCCGACGGCGGTCGTGACCTCGAATCCCAATGCTTTGACGCGCGCCGCGAGCGTCGCCGCCGAGCGCTGCTCGCGAAACGCCAGCTCCGGATTGCGATGCAGATCCATGTAGAGCTTTTCGATTTCCGGATAGATCGCATCGACTTGCACAGCGCCGACTGCATCGTCCGAGCGGGACGTTTGCGTCGATGCGGTGGAGGCGAATAGCAGTGTCGCGACCAGCAAGCTCGAGGTTTTCATGGGACTCTCTACCACCACGCCGTATAGAGCGCGATCAGGATCACGATGACGCCTGCTGCGCCGATGTTGAAGCCGGCAGACGTGCGAAAGCCGACTCCCACCGTCTGGATCCGGTTCACCACTGCGGCGGCGGGCCAGAGCAACGAGCAGACGACCGCGAGCAGCAACGCGAGCACGAATACCACAGCCATGCGATCCATGAACGGCAGCTCCGGCCACAGCGCCTTGATCGCGACGGACAGAGCGAACGAGCCGATCGTCGCCGCCAGCGCACCGGCCTCGGTGGCGCGCTTCCAGAACAGGCCGAGCAGGAAGATCACGACGATCCCCGGCGTGAAGAAGCCCGTGTACTCCTGGATGTACTGGAAGGCCTGGTCGAAGCTGCCGAGGAGCGGCCGAGCCGCGAGGATCGCGAGCAGGATCGCAACGACAGCGGCGATCCGGCCGACGTTCACCAGGCGCGCCTCGCTCTTGGGAGCGCCGATCTTGCTGTAGATGTCGAGCGTGAAGATCGTGGCGACGGAGTTGATCTTGGAAGCAGTCGACGCAACGATCGCCGCAATCAGCGCTGCGAAGACCAGACCGGCGATGCCGGCCGGCAGTATCCGCATCATCGTCGGATACGCTTCGTCCGGCCGTACGAGATCGGGTGCAAGTATCACTGCCGCGATCCCGGGCAGCACGATGATCACCGGCATCAGCAGCTTCAGATAGGCAGCGAAGATCACGCCCTTCTGCGCCTCGGAGAGGCTCTTCGCAGCGAGCGCGCGCTGGATGATGTATTGGTTGAAGCCCCAATAGCTCAGATTCGCGATCCACATGCCGCCGATGAGCACCGACAGACCCGGCAGATCCTTGTAGTACGGGCTCGCCTCGGTGAGGATCATGTGAAAGTGATCCGGAGCGCGCTCGAGCAGCGTGCGAAATCCCGCAACCACTCCTGCGCCGCTGCCGATCTCGTTCAGCGTCAACCCGGACACCAGCAGTCCGCCCAGCACGAGCAGCGTGACCTGAACGATGTCGGTCATCGCGACCGCGCGCAGTCCACCCCAGAGCTGGTAGAGCAGGGCGAACAGGCCGAGCGCGACCAGCGCCGTCGTCTGGTCGACACCGGCGACCTTCGTCACTGCAATCGAGCCGAGCCAGATGATCGACGTCAGGTTCACGAAGATGTACAGCGCGAGCCAGAACACTGCCATCAGCGTGCGAATGCGCGTGCCGTAACGCTGCTCGAGGAACTGCGGCATCGTGTAGATGCGGTTCGCGAGAAAGATCGGCAGAAACCACTTGCCGACGATGATGAGCGTCAGCGCCGCCATCCATTCGTACGAAGCGATTGCGAGACCGATCGCGTAGCCGGAACCCGACATGCCCACGATCTGCTCCGCCGAGATGTTCGCAGCGATCAGCGATGCGCCGATCGCCCACCACGGCAGGGTCTTCGATGCGAGGAAGTAGTCGGTCGAGTCTTTGCGCTGCCCGTGGCTGCGCGAGACCCATTGCGCCAGCGCGAACAGGCCGATGGCGTAGACCACGATAATGACGATATCCAGTGTTGTGAGTTGCATTGTTAGTTGTTGTCTCGTTGATTGGTCGCATGCAGCCATGCGCGGACCAGTTCCCGTGCTCGCTGCGTCAGGGTTGCGATACTCGTGCCCGGCGTGAACAGCGCTGCGCCGACGCCGATACCCGCCGCGCCCGCCCTGACCCAGTCGCCCAGGACGAATGCTTGAGAATGACGCTCAGTGCTCAACGGATGGTCCGTCAGAACTCGAAGGAGGACCCAGCCCGCCACTGTGCGATCAGGAATGCATCGGCGACGTGCTGCAGTGGCAACACATCGACGTCCGAACCGCGCGCTGCGATCAGCGCCGCGAATTGCGTGTAGAGCCCGTCGTACTCGCGGTTCTCACCTGCGTGCAGTTCTTTGCCCTCAACTGCAAGACGTTGCCCACCGTGCGATAGCAACAGCGTGCCGCTGTCAGTCACGATCTCGATGTTCCAGCACGGTTCGCCGGCATAGAGGAAATCGAACTCAGCATCGATTGCCAACTTGCCTTCATAGAGCAGCCGCAGTGTCGCTGCGATCGGCGCCGCACGGTTGCTCGGCACCGTCAGTAGCGCGCGCTCCACGTGCATGCTTCCCGGAAGGATGTGCGTGAGAATCGACAGGCAGTTGATCCCCGGATCGAACACGCCCAGGCCACCGGCTGCGAGGATCCAATCCTGCCCCGGATGCCAGACGCGGATGTCCTCTTTCCACGTCGCGCGCACCTGATCGACACGCCTTGCGGCCAGCCACTTGCGCGCCGACTCGACAGCAGCGCCGGCTCGCGAGTGCCACGACGCGAACAGCGAAACACCTGCGCGCTGCGCACGTTCTTTGAGATCCAGCACGGCGGCGACGCTCGTACCCGGTGGTTTCTCGAGCATGACGTGCAGGCCTGCATCGATGGCTCTGCTGGCCAGCGCGTGCCTGCCTTGCGGTGGAGTACACAGTGAGACTGCATCCAGCGGGATTCGCGACGCCAGCAGGGAATCGAGATCGGGAAGGGCAGGGATGCCGTCGACTGCAGCGTGCCGGCTCACGGTCGCTTGCAAGGAGTAGCTCGGATTCGCGCGCAGCGCAGGAAGGTGCTGGGCACGCGCAATCTTGCCGATGCCGACCAGCGCCAGTCGGATAGGTCGATCCGGAGTATTCACGCTCCCCTCGTGACGCGTGGCGGTAATGGTTGCGGCTCAGTGCGGTGCGCGCGCTGCGCGCCCGGGAAACACGCCCTCCACGGGTTTCCCGTCCGTGACCACCGCGACACCATTCACCAGCACGAAGCGGATTCCTTTCGAGTGCTGCAGCGGCTTCTCGAACGTCGCGCCGTCGATGACGCGATCTGCGTCGAAGACGGTGATATCCGCATCCGCGCCCAATTTGATGCGACCCTTGGTCTTGAACGCCGGAGCGCGCTGCTCCAGCCGTTGCGCCGGCATCAGAGTCATCTTGCGCAATGCCGTCATCAGATCCAGCGCCTTCTCCTCCCTGACGTACTTGCCGAGCACACGAGAGAAGGTGCCTTGGCCTCTCGGATGAACGCTTGCACCCGCGGAAGGCATGCCGTCGCTGGCGATCATCACCATCGGGTCCGCAACCGCGAGCCGCACGACATTTTCCGGAATCATGAAGATGACGACCTGACCACCTTCTTTGCGGTAACGCTCGAAGGTTTCCGCGGTCAGCCGTTCACCTGTCTTGACCCATTGCAGATCGCCGTAGCCGATTCGCATCCGCTCCTGCCACCCGGGATCGAACAAGGCGCTCTCGAGACCGGTGCTGCCTGCAACGTATGGATAACACTCCGTCGTCACGTCGGTGCCCTGCGCCTTGGCGGCGCGAATCATCGCGAGCAATTGCGGCGTATCGCGCAATCCCATGCTGGTCACGTGGACGACGTGCAAGGGAGCTTTGGTCTCGCTGGAAGCCGTAAGCACTTCCTCCAGTGCTGCGCGGCCGGACTCAGGTGGTTTGTCGCCGGCGTAACGCAAGTGGACGTGCACTGGCGCGCCATGGCGGGCTGCAACTCGAAAGACGTTGAGCACTTCGCCGCGCGTCGCCGCCGCGGTGTAGTTGATGCCCATACCGACAGCCAGCGCGCCTTGATTCAGCCCGGCTTCGATGCGCTGATCGATCTGCGCGAGCTCGGCATCTGTGGCCGCACGATGAGCCGCGTCGCCAGTGGGGAGCCAGCGGCCAGGATCCTTCATCACTTTCATCCGCGTGGGGATGTGTCCAATGCTCACGCCGAAGTTGATGAGCGATTTGCCTTCACGTTCCGCATACCAAGCTGTGACATCGCCTGTGCCGGCTTCGAGCTCGAGCGAAGTGGTGACGCCATCGTGCGCCTGGAACTGGTAGTTCTCCGGCGCCTGACCATGCTCGTGCAGATCGATGAAGCCGGGTGCAACGACCAGTCCTTTGGCGTCGATAGTCCGGCGACCCTGAATCGCTTCGGTCGAAATGGTCTCGATCTTCCCTGCGCGCAGACCGACATTCCTGACGGCATCCAGACCGGACTCGGGGTCCATCACGCGGCCGTTGACGATCGCTACATCGTAGGTTTGATCTGCGGCAGTCGCGGACGAAGCGATGACAAGAGCAACCATGAAGGCCATGGCGAGTGTCTTGCGGAAGATCATGCAGTACTCCGATGCGAACAAGCTCGTTACTGAAAAAACACCAGCGCCTTGCTCAGCGTGATCCATCCACCCCACGCAAGCGGAATCGCAACCGCGGTCCATGCGATGGCGAGCAGTACGCCGTAGCTAGCCGTAGCGGAGGTTGCATCCGACGCAATGGCAGATGCGGAGCTCGATGGACGCCCTGGCGAGGCGAGGCGCTCCTTCGCGATCTGCTCCTCCGTCATGTGATGCTTCGGATCGACAGGACGCATCAGCAGATTGCACAACAGTCCGAGCAGCAACATGCCGGCGAGCACATACATCGTGACGTTGTACGCCTGATGTGCGGGCACGCCGCGTGCGAGCTGGAACTCGCGGATATAGTTGACGACAACTGGACCGAGAATGCCGGCGATCGACCATGCAGTCAGCAGGCGTCCGTGGATCGCGCCGACATGCTGCGTACCGAAGAGATCGGCGAGGTAGGCGGGCACGGTCGCGAAACCCCCGCCATACATGGTGAGAATCACGCAGAAGATCGCCACGAAGAAGCCGATGCGGCCAGCTTCACCAGCGATCGGTGCCGATACATACAACGCGAAGCCCAGCAGGAAGAAGATGGTGTACGTCAGCTTGCGGCCGAGCACATCCGAGGCCGACGCCCAGGCAATGCGCCCAGCGATGTTGAACAACGACAGCAAACCTGCAAATGCCGCCGCAATGGTGGCAACCTGCGCGCGTTCGTTTTCCGCCAGCTGCGCGAGCGTCGCGGGAATCCCGACCAATTGACCGCCAAAGACTTCCTGCAGCATCGGCGAAGCCATGCCGATGACGCCGATACCGGCGCTCACGTTGAGACACAGAACGCCCCACAACAGCCAGAACTGCGGCGTGCGGATCGCCGCGTTCACGTGCACATGCGCCGATGTAACGAGGGTTTTCTCCTTCTTCACAGCGCCGGACGGGAGGTTGCCATCCGGGCGGCGGCAATCGGTAGCCGAACGCCCCCAACATCATCGCAACGAAATAGATGGCGCCCAGTGCAACGAAAGTTTGCCAGACGCCCACCGAAGCTTCGGTGGCGAACATGTTCATCAGTCGGTCGGCGAGCGGAGCACCGATCATCGCGCCACCGCCAAAGCCCATGATCGCAAGTCCCGTCGCGACGCCACGACGATCCGGGAACCACTTGATCAGCGTGGAGACCGGCGAGATGTAGCCCAGGCCAAGTCCGATGCCGCCGATCACTCCGGAGCCCAGCCACATCAACCAGATCTGATGGGTGTAGATGCCGAATGCCGAGATGAACAGTCCGCCACACCAGCACAAAGCCGCTACGAATCCTGCTTTGCGCGGACCTGCGCGCTCGAGCCAGTGTCCGAAGAGCGCCGCAGCCGAGCCGAGAAAGACGAAGAACAACGTGTACGTCCAACCGAGCATCGAGACCGGCCAGTCGCAGCTCGTCGAGAACACGCGTTCGATGAAGCCGACGCCTTCGCAGCTGACGGGCTGTTGTACGCCGATCGCGCGCGAAAGCGGCAGCCAAAATACGCTGAAACCGTAGGCCATGCCGATCGACAGATGGATTGCCAGAGCCGCAGGCGGCACGAGCCAACGGTTGAAGGTCTGGGACGCGATCGTGCGCTGCTTGTCGAGCAGCCCGGAAGATTGTCGATCGGACTGCCCCGCGCGCATCATGTGCACTCACTCCAGCCAAATGCCGACATCGGAGACCTGCCATGATCAAGGTGAGCGTAATGTATCCGAATACGCCGGGAGCGCGGTTCGATCACGACTACTATCGCGACAAGCACATGCCGCTGGTTAAAGCCCGGATGGGAGACACCTGCAGGTACTACACCGTCGACAAGGGACTGGCAGGCGGCGCGCCAGGCGCGCCTGCGACATACGTCGGCATGTGCCACCTGTTCTGCGATTCAGTCGAGGCGTTTCAACGCGGCTTCGGTCCGCATGCCAAGGAAATCATGGCCGATATCCCCAACTACACGGACCAGCAGCCCATCGTGCAGATCAGTGAGGTGGTGGTCGGCAAGGAGTAGGCAGCCTCACTCGCCGCCCCGAGCGATTTCTGGGGGCAGCGTAAACTCGCCGTTCGACTTGAAGCGCACGCTGTTGAACGCCGGGCCGGCGAGCTTGCCGCTCATCTCGTAGGCGAGCGTCCCGCGGAAGTCCTTGGCCATGACGCCCACGGCCTGGCGCGCGATGCGCAACACCGAGACACTGACCGGAACGTTGACGATCGCCTCACCAAAGCGCGGTACGCTGCCGCCGGCGTCGCTGACGCCCGTGGCGAAGCGCTTGCCCTGCACATTCATCGTGACCGACACCCCGTTGAAGTCCAGGGGTAGGTCATTGGGATTCTGGATGCGAAGCTTGACCAGCATTCGCAGTTCCAGTCCCTCACCTTGAAGCGGCTCAACGCCCACCATGATTACATCGATGGGCTCTCGGCGCTGAAGGTTGGCGCAGCCACCCGATACAAGCACTGAGAAGGCCAGGAGCGCGAGCAGCGCCCTGCGAGCTATCGACATGATTATTCTGCTTAAGGTCAACGACGGGAGTGGGACTCCCGTCGTTGCGGCTCAACTATAGGTCGTCGTCGCGCTGCGGTTACTTCTCATGCAGCGAGTGCGCCATCTCCTTGTGCTCCTCCAGCGTCGGCAGCGTCGAGGCGGCGAATTGCTTCAGCTCGCCCGGCATCTGCGTTTGCTGCGAGGCAGATTCGAACAGTGCAACTGCTTTGTCGTGGCCGTTCGCCATCGCCTTCACGTATTCACGATCGAAATCCTCGCCCTTCAAGCTCTGCAGCTTCGTCTTGAGCGACTGGTGTTCCTGATCCAGCGATTGCGGCAGCTGCAGGCTTTGTTTCGCAGCGATTGCCTTGAGTTTCTGGTCCGCAGCGCTGTGATCCTTGACCATGCGCTGCGCATACTTGCGCACGCCCTCATCCTGCGTGTTCTTGAGGGCGATCTGGCCGAGCTCGATTTCTGCCTTGCCGATGATCGCGGCCTGTGAGGCAAACGATTCCGGCGTCACGGCCTTCATGGTCTTGCCGTCCTTCGTGACTTGCCGCTGATGGGGCGTCGCAGCGGACGATGGCTGTGCATTCTGGCGTCGGCGTCGCTTCCGCGGCGTTCGTGGATGTGGCATCCCGCTGGTGAGGACTCGAGGCAGCGCTCGGAGCGGTCTCATCGTCCGGGGGCGATGGGTTCTGCGCCAGCGCGCACGTTGTCGATCCAACAGCTATCAATGCCAGCAATGCGGATGGTCGCGTCATATGGTATGTCTCCCGCGCAAGTAAAGAGGTGACGCCCTACGCGGCGCCAGCGTGAGTGAGTCAGTTCCCTACGGACTAAATCACCGACAGGCCCATGAGTTTTAACTCAGGGCTGGCTTGCGAACGTTCCGCACCGTCACGGGCACTGACCCAATGGCTTCGCGGTCACACGCTGGAAGAACGTCATGTTCTTGCCGCCGAGCTTCACGTTGAGCGTACCCACGATCGACTGTTCGCCGACGCGCCAGCTCGCACTACCTGTCGTTCCATGCCCACCATCGCACACCAGGAGATATGAGGCGGCGTCACCGTGCGCGGCTCTCGCGCCGCAGCTTGCAGTCCGCGAGCGAGGCAGACTTCAGAATCGGAAATGCCGACGCGAGCTCCTCGTCCGTGAGGCAGCGATTCTCGCGAGTCACGGCGTATCGGAGGTTCTCCTCGAGGTGCGGCATGCCGGTCTCGGTGACGACCTCGTAGAGTCTGGCAGGCGTCGTGTCCGAGGCAGGTATGCTCACGGCGGCGAATGCGCTGACAAGAATCAGCGTGCGCAATATCGATCGCGCGCGGATGCTCACTCGACCTATCTCGGGATCAGTTCGACGCCGGCCCTTGCGACCTGCGACAGGCCTTCGCCGCCAGTGCTGACGTGCTCGAGGATCTGCCTGCGCATCCGGGGGTCCCAGTACCGCCGCAAATGATTCGCGACGTTCTCCGCCGCCTTCCCGGGATCCTCTCCCGCAAAGAACGCGGCAATCTCGTTCACCATGGCTACGAGATGTTGTGGGTCCATGAGCGTCAGTCCCGCAAGCGCTGTGGATGCGCGTACACGACGTGGCGATCTGCGCGCGCAAAGCCGATGAGCGTCACACCGGTCTCCACGGCCAGGTCGATCGCCAATGCCGTCGGTGCAGACACCGCGACGACCATGGAGATGCCCACGGTGGCGGCCTTCTGAACCATCTCATAGCTGGCACGGCTGGTGATGATGAGATAGCCCGCGCTCAAATCTGTTTTGGAGCGAACCAGCGCACCGATGACTTTGTCCAGTGCGTTGTGCCTTCCCACATCTTCTCGAACCAGTTGAATGCCTTTCCCGGGCAGCGCCCAGGCCGCTGCGTGCACGCTTCCGGTCCGAGATTCAGCGGCTGCTGCGTATGCAGTTTCGCAAGCTCCGCATGGAGCTCGGCGCTCGTGACGCGCACTCCTGCGCGTACCGGAGCAGGATGTCGAATGGCTTCGTCCATGCTTTCGACGCCGCAGAGACCGCAACCGGTGCGGCCCGTCAGATTGCGTTGACGCTGCAATATCCGGGAGAGGCGCTCACCCGCGATGGTGAGATGGACTGCCAGACCCTCGCCGTCCCTGACCAGCTCGACGCCGCGAATCTCGTCCGCAGCGTCGACGATCCCTTCGCTCAACGTGAAGCCGACGCCGAAATCCTCCAGATCCGCCGGCGAGGCCAACATCACGACGTACGGCAGACGGTAATAGTGCAGGGCGACCGGACGTTCCTCTGCCACGTAGTCTGTCACCCGCTCGACGGCGCCGACGTGCTCGCGCTCCACGCTGACTTCGCGAAAGCTCGGCAATTCAAGCGGCGACGGTTGGGGCGTCTCAGGTCTGACCGACACGTTCGCCTCGTTTCAGGATGCGCTGCCGCTGACTGATTTCGCGGAAACGCTGCTGCCACAACGCCGGCTGCGTGACCTTGATGACCTGCACGGCGGTGACTTTGTACTCCGGGCAGTTCGTCGCCCAATCCGAGTTCTCGGTCGTCACCACGTTCGCGCCGGATTCCGGGAAGTGGAAGGTCGTGTACACGACGCCAGGCTGTACGCGATCGGTGACGAGCGCCCGCATCACCGTGTCTCCTGCGCGGCTTGCGACGCCGACCCAATCTCCCGTGCTGACGCCACGCGTATCGGCGTCGTGCGGGTGGATCTCCAGACGATCTTCGTCGTGCCACACCACGTTCTGCGTGCGTCGCGTCTGCGCACCGACGTTGTACTGGGACAGCACGCGGCCGGTCGTCAGTATCAGCGGAAAGCGGCTGGTCGTGCGCTCGGTGGTGGGCACGTACTCGGTCACGAAGAACTTGCCCTTGCCGCGCACGAATTCACCGATGTGCATCGTGGGCGTTCCGTCCGGCGCGTTCTGGTTGCACGGCCACTGAATGCTGCCGAGCCGGTCGAGCTTGTCGTAGCTCAGCCCTGTGAAGGTCGGCGTCAGCGACGCGATCTCATCCATGATCTGCGAAGGATGTGTGTAGGCCATCGGGTAGCCGAGCGCATTCGACAGGCGCACAGTGACCTGCCAATCCTCCAGGCCGGCGAGCGGCTGCATGACCTTGCGCACGCGCGAGACGCGTCTTTCCGCGTTGGTGAACGTGCCGTCCTTCTCGAGGAAGGAAGAGCCCGGCAGGAACACGTGCGCATACTTCGCCGTCTCGTTCAGAAACAGGTCCTGGACGACGAGGCATTCCAGAGCCGACAACGCCGCCGTGACGTGCTGCGTGTTCGGATCCGACTGCGCCATGTCCTCGCCCTGGACGTACATGCCCTTGAAGGTGCCGTCCAGCGCGGCTTCGAACATGTTCGGAATCCGCAGTCCGGGTTCGGGTTCGAGCACGACGCCCCACGCGGACTCGAACAGCGCGCGCGTGACCTGATCCGAAATGTGCCGATAGCCGCTGAGCTCGTGCGGGAACGAGCCCATGTCGCACGAGCCCTGCACGTTGTTCTGGCCGCGCAGCGGATTCACACCGACACCTTCGCGGCCGAGATTGCCGGTCGCCATGGCGAGATTGGCGATGCACATCACCATGGTGGTGCCCTGGCTGTGCTCGGTCACGCCGAGGCCATAGTAGATGGCTGCGTTGCCAGCGGTCGCATACAGGCGCGCGGCAGCGCGAACTTGTTCTGCCGGGACTCCGATCACATCCTCCATGGCCTCCGGCGAGCGATCCGGATGCGCAACGAAGGCCTTCCACTTCTCGTACGAAGGCTGCTCGCATCTCTCTCCGATGTAGGACTCGCGTGTCAGTCCCTCGGTCACGACCACATGCGACAGCGCATTCATCAACGCGACGTTCGTTCCGGGGCGCAGCTGCAGGTGATAGTCCGCCTGTATGTGCGGCGTGCGCACGATGCCGATTTCGCGCGGATCGACGACGATGAGATGCGCACCCTGCCGCAGCCGTTGCTTCATCTGCGAGGCAAAGACCGGATGACCCTCGGTCGGATTCGCGCCGATGAGGAGAACGACATCCGTCTTCATGATGGACGTGAACGCCTGCGTACCGGCCGACTCGCCCAGCGTGTGCTTCAAGCCGTAGCCGGTCGGTGAGTGACACACACGCGCGCAGGTGTCGACGTTGTTGTTGCCGAAGGCGGCGCGTACCAGTTTCTGGACGAGATACGCCTCTTCATTGGTGCAGCGGGAGGAGGTGATGCCGCCGACGCAATCGCGGCCGTACTTCGCCTGCAGACGCTTGAACTCGCTCGCGGCGTATTGGATCGCCTCGTCCCAACTTACTTCGCGCCAGGCGTCGGTGATCTTCGCGCGAATCATCGGCTTGAGGACGCGATCTTCGTGCGTGGCATAGCCGTAGGCGAACCGACCCTTGACGCAGGCATGGCCGTGATTTGCCTTCCCCGCGCGATCGGGTGCCATGCGCACCACGACTTCGCCTTTCATCTCGGCCTTCAACGAACATCCCACGCCGCAGTACGCGCAGGTGGTCGTCACCGCCCGTTCGGGAAGGCTCTCCGCAACGAGAGTCTTCTCCTGCAGCGCCGTGGTGGGACACGCCTCGACACAGGCGCCGCACGAGACGCATTCCGAGTCGACGAAGCTCTCGTCCTGGCTCGCCACGACACGCGAGGCGAACCCGCGTCCTTCGACAGTCAGCGCGAATGTGCCTTGCACTTCATCGCACGCGCGCACGCACCGCGAGCACACGATGCACGCAGCGGGATCGAACCGGAAATAGGGATTGCTGTCGTCGATGGCCGCGCCTGCGTGTCGAGCGCCATCGTCGCCATAACGGTTCTGCGTGCAACCGACTCGCTGCGCCATCTCCTTGATCTCGGTGCGCACCGGCCGCTGGTCGCTGACGAGCTCAGCCGGATGATCGGATAGATAGAGCTCCATGACGCCGCGGCGCAGGCGCGCGAGCGTTTCGCTCTGCGTCCTGACCTTCATCCCGGGCGTGACTTCTGTAGTGCACGACGCCGGATATCCTTTGCGACCTTCGATTTCGACCAGGCAGAGTCGGCACGAGCCAAAGGCCTTGAGCGTATCGGTCGCGCAGAGCTTGGGAATCTGGGTGCGAGCGATCGCTGCTGCACGCATCACCGACGTGCCAGCAGGCACTGTCACGGCGCGGCCGTCGATCTCGAGGGTGACGGGCTCCGTTCCTTCGCTGGCCGGAGTACCGAAGTCATAGTGGTCCAGGGAAAACATTGAGCTCTACCTCTTGGGAGGTTTCAGGAAATCGTCCTTGAAGTGGCGCAACACGCTGCGGACCGGAAACGGCGTCATACCGCCCAGGCCGCACAGCGAGCCTTCTGCCAGCGTTTCGCAGAGATCCTCGAGCAGCCGCAGATTGCCGTCGCGATCGATCCCGTACCGAATGCGATCGATCACTTCGACGCCGCGAGTCGACCCGATGCGGCAGGGCGTGCACTTTCCGCACGACTCGATCGCGCAGAATTCCATCGCATAACGCGCCATGTACGCCATGTCGACCGTGTCGTCGAACGCGACGATGCCGCCGTGACCGAGGAGGGCGCCGATGCCGCTCAGTGCTTCGTAATCGACGGCAGTGTCGAACTGCGACTCAGGAACGTAGGCGCCCAACGGGCCACCGACCTGGACTGCGCGAATGGGACGGCCCGAGGCAGAGCCACCGCCGTAGTCGTACAGCAGCTCTCGCAAGCTGACGCCGAACGCACGTTCGACAAGACCTCCGCGCTTGATGTTCCCCGCGAGTTGAATCGGCAACGTACCGCGCGACCGACCGACGCCGAAGTCACGATAGAACTCCGCGCCGCGCCGCAGAATGATCGGTACGCTCGCGAGTGAGATCACGTTGTTCACGATCGTGGGGCGTCCGAAGAGACCCTTCACGGCGGGCAACGGCGGCCGGACACGCACTTCGCCGCGACGGCCCTCCAGGCTCTCGAGCATCGAAGTTTCTTCGCCGCAGATGTAGGCGCCGGCGCCCAATCGCACTTCCAGATCGAAGCGACGGCCGCTGCCCGCGACATCCGGGCCGAGGTACCCGGCGCTGTAAGCCGCTCGAATGGCTTCGTTCAACGCGCGCTGCGCGTGCGGATATTCGACCCGCAGATAAATGTAGCCACGCGTCGCACCCACCGCGAGAGCGGCGATCGTCATGCCTTCGATGAGCAGGAAGGGATCGCCTTCCATCAGCATGCGGTCCGAAAACGTCCCCGAGTCGCCCTCGTCGGCATTGCACGTCACATATTTATGAGGTGCAGGCGTATCGAGGACAGTCTTCCACTTGATGCCCGTGGGGAAGGCAGCTCCGCCTCGACCGCGCAGCCCCGACTCGGTGACTGCCTGGACGATCTCATGCGGCTGCATTGTCAGCGCATTGCGGAGACCTTCGTAGCCGCCATGCTCCAGGTAGTCGGTCAGATTGGTTGGCTCGATCACGCCCACGCGTTCGAACGTCAATCGCTGTTGACTGGCGAAGTAGGGGATATCGTCCACGCGACCGAGCCGCAGCGCGTGGGCGCCGTCGTGCAGGAAATCGGCCGCAAAAAGTCCGGGAATGTCGCGCTCCGTCACCGGTCCGTAAGCGTAGCGCTCGGAGCCGACCACGACTTCCACCAGCGGCTCGAGCCAGCACATGCCGCGCGTGCCATTGCGCTTGAGGGTCAGATCGATGCCGCGGGATGCTGCTTCACGAGCAATCCCCGCTGCCACGCGCTCCGCTCCGACGGACAACGCGGCGGCGTCGCGGGGAACGTAGACAACTGTGCTCATCGCTTGCCGCCACGCTCTGCGAGCAGTGCATCGAACTGATCGGGAGAAACGCGACCGAACAGCTCCTCATCTATCATCACGGCCGGCGAGCAGGCGCAGTTCCCGAGGCAATACACCGGTTCCAGCGAGAACGCTCCGTCCGGCGTGGTCTCGTGAAACTGGATCCCCAGCCGTTCCTGCGCGTGTTGCGCCAGATGCTCCGCTCCCATCGCCTGACACGACTCGGCCCGACAGACCTGAACCAGGTGGCGGCCGGGCGCGGTGCGCCGGAAGTGGTGATAGAAGCTCACCACACCATGCACCTCTGCTCGCGAGAGGTTCAAACGCTCGGCAATGTACGGGATCGCGTCTTCCGGAACGAAGCCGAGCCGTCGCTGCACGGCGTGCAAGACGAGCAGCAGCGGCCCCGGCACCTGCACGTACTCGTCGAGAATGTCGCTGAGGTCTTCGGCCGACATGTATCGAATCTACAACATGGCTCAGGAGGCGTCGAATCGCCACATCCGCTGCAGGATTCCGTCGTGTCTGCTCGCGTGCCGAACGGCGCCGGCTACGTGCACAACGATGAGCGCGACAAAGACGTAGGAAATCGCCACGTGTGTGCCATTGAAGAACGCGTAGACCCGCTCGTCGTCTACGCCCCATGGCGGCAGCTGGATCGCGTTGAAGTACTTCACGCCCCATTGGCTGAAGTTCGACGCGATATACCCTGTGAGCGGCATGATCAGCATGCACGCGTACAGCGCCAGATGGACCGCGTTCGCGCCGATCCGTTCCCATGCGGGCATGCGGTCTGGCAGAGCCGGCGGTGGATGGAACCAGCGCCAGCATGCGCGGAGAACGATCGCCACACCGAGCGTCATGCCGATGGACTTGTGCAGGTTCACGTACCAGCTGCGCGCCGACGTCCCCGTGGGAATCTCCTCCAGGTACCAGCCGAGAGGCACCTGCGCGAAAATCACCAGCGCGATCAGCCAGTGCAGCGCGATGGCGGTGCGCGTGTAGCGGGCCCCGACATCGCGCAAATGTCTCTCCGGCTCAGGCGGCAAGCACGCCCTTTGCCTTGGCCGCGTTGGTCGCAATCAGGTCCATCAGCGCCGGCGACAGGCAATCGTATGGCTCCAGGCGCAATTCCTTCAGCCGTGCGCGCACCGCGCCCATCTGATCCGGCTTCGCGCCCGACTCGATGATCGAGGAGACGAACGCGGCGAACTCCGGATGCGCCGAGCCTCGTTCCTTGAAGAGCTCGGGATGCACGAAGTCGAACCCGTAAAACGCGTGGCCCTTGTTCTCGATGCGACCGTACATGTGCACGCCGCAGCCGCTGCAAGCGTAGCGCTGGATCGGGGCAGCGGCGTCCACGATCTTCAGCTTCTGCGCATTGGCCGTCACGCTGAGATTGTCGCGCGGCGTGACTGCGACCATGGAGAACAGCGAGCCGGCGGGCTTCCAGCACTTGGTGCAGCCGCAGACATGATTGAAGGCGACGTTGCCCCTGATGCTCACGGTCACCGGTGCATCGGTGCATTTGCACGTCAACGTGCCGCCCTGGAAATCGGCGGATCCAGTCTTCACGCCGTTGTCCACCGCTGGATGAATTGCAATTGCCATGGTTTTCTCCTGCCGTTTCAGAACAAGACGACGCTGCGGATCGACTCGCCGGAGTGCATCAGGTCGAAAGCCTTGTTGATGTCGGTGAGCGGCATCGTGTGCGTGATCAGGTCGTCGATGTTGATCTTGCCGTCCATGTACCAGTCGACGATCTTCGGCACGTCGGTGCGGCCGCGCGCGCCGCCGAACGCCGTGCCTTTCCAGACGCGCCCGGTGACGAGCTGGAACGGACGCGTCTTGATCTCCTGGCCCGCGCCCGCGACGCCGATGATCACCGAAACGCCCCAGCCGCGATGACAGCACTCGAGCGCCTGGCGCATGAGATCGACATTGCCGACGCACTCGAAGCTGTAGTCGGCGCCGCCGTCGGTCAATGCGATCAGGTGCTGCACCAGATCGCCGCCGACTTCCTTGGGATTGACGAAGTCCGTCATGCCGAACTTCTCGGCGAGCGCGCGGCGGCCTGGATTCAAGTCGACGCCGATGATGCGGTTCGCGCCGACCAGCTTCGCGCCCTGCACGACGTTCAGGCCGATGCCGCCGAGGCCGAACACGACCACGTTCGCACCCGGCTCGACCTTCGCGGTGTTCATGACCGCGCCGATGCCGGTCGTCACGCCGCAGCCGATGTAGCAAACCTTGTCGAAGGGCGCGTCCTCGCGAATCTTCGCCAGCGCGATCTCGGGCAGCACGGTGTGATTCGAGAACGTCGAGCAGCCCATGTAGTGATGGATCTTGTCCTTGCCGATCGAAAAGCGGCTGGTGCCGTCCGGCATCATGCCCTTGCCTTGCGTCGCACGGATGGCCGTGCACAGATTGGTCTTGCGCGACAGGCACGCCTTGCACTGGCGACACTCGGGCGTGTACAGCGGAATGACGTGATCGCCCGCTTTCAGCGAGGTCACACCGCGGCCGACATCGACGACGACGCCGGCGCCTTCGTGGCCGAAGATCACCGGGAACAGGCCTTCGGGATCGGCGCCCGAGCGCGTGAACTCATCGGTGTGGCAGACGCCGCTGGCCTTGATCTCGACCAGCACTTCACCGTCCCGCGGTCCATCGAGCTCGACAGTGGTGACTTCGAGCGGCTTGCCGGCGGCATAGGCGACTGCGGCCTGGGTCTTCATGGCAGAGGGATCCTCTTGGGCACACCATCGGCGCGCAGACGCTCGGCCGAGCGGAAGTCCGCGGTGACCTTGCCATCGGCGTCGACCAGCGGGACGAGGAAGCTGGCGAGAATGCCGCGCACGCTCTCGTCGTGACTGGCGATCCACTGGTCGAGCGTGTCTTTCCATTCCTTCTCGCCGAAGCGCACGCCCATCGATATTTCGTAATCGAACTTGATCTCGCGATCCGGCGCGAACGGCACCGCTCGCCAGGCCGGAAAGGCGGCGTGCCTGGCGACCAGCAAACCCGCCATCGGTCCCCAGAGGATCGCCAGATCGATCTTCTCGGCGGCGAGGTCGCGCTCGATGGTGAGCGCAGGATTTTCGGCGGGATCGCCGCTCTGCGGCGCGTACATCACGGCACGCTCGAGCAGGTCGTTGCGCAGCAGCCAGTCCGCACCAGGCGAGCCGGCCGAACACACCGATGCGCAGCGCGCGCAACTGCTCCGGCGTCAGCTTCAGCAGATCGTCCGCGGTCTCGAGACTATCGAGCTCGGGGCGATGCCGGAACACCAGCGCATACGTCGAACGCATGTACGGCCGCGTCGTGGCCGTCAGCTCATAGCCCTTCGGCACGCCGATGATCACGTCGCACTTGAACTGCTGCGTCTGCGGATCCTTCTGTCGCAGCGTGTTGCGCACGAAGCCCATGCGCTGCGGAAAGTATGTGTATTCCAGCTTGCGCCCGAGGTCGCGCGCCAGTTGCTCGGCGATCTTGTTCTCGTAACCTTCACCGCGCGAGTTCGAGAGCGGCAGATTGTCGGGGTCGGCGCAGACGCGCAATGTGGCGTCGGCACGAGAAGTCTGCGGCGCCTCCTGGGCGACGGCTGCGGGCGCGAACAGCGCCGCGCACACGCCCAGCATCGCCCAGTTCATGGCTGTCCGATGCCCGTCAATCGGCCGGGCGCAATCTTGCCGTCGGAACGACCTTTCAGATACGCGTACAGTCCTTCCCAGTTGTCATTCACCATGGGACTGCCATTGAACGGCGGCATGCCTTTCTCAGGACGTCCGTTCATCATCACCGTGTGGAAATCCTCTTTCGAGAGCGTTTTCAGCGTCTCCACCAGCGGGGGTCCGACCAGACCTTCCTGCTCGGCGCCGTGGCAACGCTCGCACGCCAGTGCACGCCACGTCTTCCACCCCGCCAGCGTCTTGGCGTCGACCTTGTTGCCATCCTGCACTTGATACAACGCGGTCGACGCCGCCTCCGGCTTCGCTTGCTTGGCGTTCTCGGCCGCAGTTGCGGTCGACAACGCCAGCGCAAGCACCAATAGACTTCGCTTCATCTCTTCGCGCCTCACCGATTCGCTGTGCGTGCCGAGTCGGGCAACGCGAACACGAACAACGATCCGCCGAGCGTCGTGTACTTGGCGAGATCCTTGTAGCCGCCGACGGCGCCCAGGCCTTCCGTGTTTCCGGTCAAACCTGCCGCCATGCCGATGCCGGCCCAGCCGCCGATTCCCGAATACGTGCCGACGTACTGCTTGCCGCCGTACTCGTACGTGAACACGTTGCCGATGATTCCGGACGGCGTCTTGAACTTCCAAAGCTCCTTGCCGTCCTTGGTGCTGACGGCCTTGATGTAACCCTCGAGCGTTCCATAGAACACGATGTCGCCCGCGGTCGTGAGCGCGCCGGACCACACCGAGAAACGCTCGGGCTTCGACCACACGATCTTGCCTACCGCCGCGTCCCACGCGATGAAGTTGCCCATGCCGCCGTGGCTGCCCGGCGCCGGGAACATGGTCAACGTCGCGCCGACGTACGGCTGACCTGCGGTGTACTCGACCTGGAAGGGCTCGTACGTCATGCAGACGTGATTGGTCGGCACCATGATCAGGCCGGACTTGCGGTCGTAGCTCGCCGGCTGCTGATCCTTCGAGCCGAGCGCGGCCGGACAGATGTCCTTCACGTTCACGTCGGGCCCGGTCGTGGCCGGCGAGTACTTCTTGTCGACGATCGGCCTGCCGGTCTTCATGTCGACCGAGCTGGCCCAGTTGACCTTCGGATCGAACTTCTGCGCGACCAGCAGCTCGCCGGTCTCGCGGTTCAACGTATAGCCGAAGCCGTTGCGATCGAAGTGCACGAGCGACGGCACCTTCTTGCCCTTGATGGTCAGGTCGACGAGCAGGTTCTCGTTGACGCCGTCGAAGTCCCATTCGTCGTGCGGCGTCATCTGATACGCCCACTTCGCCATGCCGGTATCGAGATCGCGCGCGAACAGCGTCATCGACCAGCGGTTGTCGCCCGGCCGTTGCGCAGGATTCCAGGTGCCGGGATTGCCCGTGCCGTAGTACACGAGGTTCAGCTTCGGGTCGTAGGAGAACCAGCCCCAGGTCGTGCCGCCGCCGAGCTTCCATTGATCGCCTTTCCACGTCTTGATCGAGGAGTCGACGCCGATCGGCGCGAGCTTGCCGTTGGTCCAGGTCATCGTCTTCTGCGGGTCGACCAGCAGATCCTTGTCCGGCCCGGTGCTCCAGGCCGTCCACAGCTTCTTGCCGGAGTTGAGGTCGTACGCGATCAATCGGCCGCGCACGCCGAACTCGCCGCCGGAGATGCCGGTGATCACCTTGTCCTTGAAGACGTGCGGCGCGTTGGTGTTCGTCTCACCGATCTTCGGATCGCCGTTCTTGGCGGTCCAGACGACCTTGCCGGTGTTGGCGTCCAGCGCGACCAGCGTGGTGTCGGCCTGCTGCAGCAGGATCTTGCCGTTGCCATACGCGAGGCCGCGATTGACCGTGTCGCAGCACATCACCGGCACGACATCCGCGTTCTGCTTGGGCTCGTACTTCCACTTGAAGGATTGGTCCTTCAGGTTGACCGCGTAGACGTTGTTGGGAAACGGCGTATGCAGGTACAGCGTCTCGCCGATCACGAGCGGCGAGCCCTCGTGGCCGCGTAGCACGCCGGTGGACATCGTCCACGCCACCTGCAGCTGCCCGACGTTGTTGCTGTTGACCTGCTTTGAGATCGCTGTAGCGATGGTTGGCGTAGTCGCCTGCCTGCGTCGCCCAGTTGGACGACTTGGCCATGAGCTGGTCCAGCCCCTGACCGGTCTGGGCGGCGGCCACGCCGCACAAGCCTGCCGTCGCGGCGGCCGCCGCACCGATTAGAATGGAGAGACGTTGCTGTTTCATATATTCAATCCCCTGTCAGCCGCTACGAACCCGAGTGACACCTCATGATGACAATGCAACGCCTATGCCAAATGCTCGCCTTGCTGTGGATCGGCTCCGCCGCCGGCGCCGACTCGCCCGTCCACGATTACCCGACGGTCGCGCGGGTGGAGTTCGTCCAGGAATGCATCGGCGCGCACGGCGGCAGGCTCGAGAACCTCTACCAGTGCTCGTGCGCCATCGATCGCATCGCCAACACCCTGAGCTACGACGATTTCGTCGAAGCTTCTACCTACGCAAAATATTCGAGCCTCGCCGGCGAAGGCGGCGGGATCTTCCGCGACTCCGACGAGGCACGGCAAAAGGCGAAGCGCTATCGGGAAGTCGAGGCGGAGGCGTACCGCAACTGCGGATTGAGCCGCTGAAGTCGCGTGGCGCTGGAGTCGTTACGGGCCTTCGCCGGCGGCTCGGGCCCGACGACGACTCCCCACGGCGAGCGTCCGACGCGAATATTCCGAGCTACACGCAGGGTCGACGTATCGATCACGCTGACGTCGTCCGACGGGCCGTTGGCGGTGTAGAGCCAGCGCCCGTCTTGCGACAGCGCGATGCCCCACGGCCGCGTCCCGACCTTCACTTCGGCGAGCAACTTGTGGCTCGCGCTATCGATTACCGCGACCGTGCCGCCGCGGCCCGTGCTCACGTAGAGACGAGTGCGCTTGGAGTCGAGCACGATCGCCATGGGGCGCGCTTCCTTGCGCATTTGCAGCACGCGCTCCACGGGCGCGCCTTGCGGCACGGCCATGCGATACACGGAGGCATCGAATTCACCTGACACATACGCTGCGCTTCCGTCCGGAGTGAACGCGACGTCGCGCGGACGCTTGCCAACTTCCACGGATCTGACGATCTTCAGCGTGCGCGTATCGATGACCGACACGGAGTTGTCCGACTCGTTGGTGACCAGAACCCAGCGGCCGTCCGGCGTGATGCCAACGCCTTCCGGCTCGCGGCCCACTGGCACGCGCCCGACGACAGCGCCGCTCGCAACATCGACCACCGACATCGTCGCCGCATCCTCGTTGGCGACGTACAGTCGTTTACCGTCAGGACTCAGGGCGAACTGCTCAGGGTCCGAGCCGGCATGTAGCACTTGCACGACTTTGTGCGTAACGGTATCGACGACCGCGATGCCGTCAGCCTTCAGGTCGCGCTCGAGCTTGGCGCATTCCTCGTCGGGAACCGACGGCGGACACTTGGGCAGGCCGCTGACGGCCGCGAACAACCGCGATCCATCGAGGTTGAGCTTGATCCCGCGCGGCCGCTTGCCGACCGCGATCGTCGCGATTACTGCGGCGGTGTCGGCGTCCAGCACCGTGACGCTTTGCCCGTCCTCGTTGGAGACGTACAAGCGCGCCGCTTCGGCGGGGCACGCCAGCGCGACAGCGACGATACCGAGCCACAGGATGCCACGCGCCATAAGTTTCTCCCTCAGGGAGCGGTAAACGCCCGCAGTGTACTTCTTGTTCGTCGCCCGGCGGGGCGCCGCGGCCCAGCGGCGGTGTCGCCAACTGTGCCTGTGGGCGTGACACTGATACGTGACAGGTGACACCGGTGTTACAGTCGGCGCCGCGTAGCAGAGGAGCACGACCGTGGGGGATACGGCTGCAATCAAGCACGCTGCAACGGTGTTGCAGTTCGTGCGTAGCCCGACCGGCGACGCGATCGCAGGGAGCTCGGTGCTGAGCCCGGTGATCGGCGGCTCATGGCGACGTTGTGCGCTGGACTACGCGCTGGATCCCGCGCGCCACTATTCACCGACGATCGTCGACGCCGCGATGCTCGCGGAGCGCCGCGGACAACATGACGAGCTGCTGCAGGTGGCTTCTGCGGAAATCGACTGGCTGTACGAATATATTGCCGAGTCCGGTTACGCCCTCATCCTCACCGATGCCGCCGGCATAGTCCTCTACGAGAGGACCGACGCGACGCTCGCGAGTACTTTTCGTTCGTCGGGACTCGTGTCCGGCGCGGACTGGAGCGAGCGCAGGCAGGGCACGAACGGCATCGGCACCTGCATCGCGGAGAGCCGGCCGATCATCGTGCATCGCGAGGAGCACTTTCGCAGCAGCCATATCGGCCTGACGTGCTTCGGCTCGCCCATCCGCGATCTCAGCCGGAGCGCTGGTCGCAGTGCTCGACGCCTCGACGCTCAACGCGCGCGACCCACGCGCCGGCTTCGGGCACACGATGGCCCTGGTGAACATGTCGGCGCGGCTGATCGAGAAGTGCCTGTTCCTGCATCACTTCCAGCGCGACATCGTGTTCCGTTTCCATGCACGGCCCGAGTTCGTCAACCTGCAGCACGACGGCGCGATCGCGCTTGCCAAAGACGCCACGATCATTGCAGTCGACGAGACCGCCATACACCTGCTCGGCGCAGCGACCCGCAGCGAGCTGATCGGATGCCGGATCGACGAGATCTTCGACATTCGCGCGGAGGAGATCGTCGAGCCCTTGCACGGCTCGCTCAGAGAGCTGCAACCGGTGCGGCACGCACAGCTCGGCCGGCGCTTCTTTGCAAGCCTCGACTACCGTGCACCGGTTACATCGTCTGCGCACAGCTCGCCTGCGCCGACGTCGCCACGGGTCATCCGATTCGCCGCTGCCGAAGCGTCGAAATCGCCGTTGACGCTCGAGGAGCTCGCCGGAGAAGACCCGCTGATGCTGCGCAATGTGCGCAGCGCTCACCGCATCGCGACTTCGCGCGTGCCCGTCATGATTCAGGGGCCGACCGGCGCCGGTAAGGAAATGTTCGCTCGTGCCTTGCATGCCGCCAGCGATCGAGCGGCGATGCCGTTCGTTGCGCTCAATTGCGCGGCGATCCCCGAATCGCTGATCGAAAGCGAGCTGTTCGGCTACCGCTCGGGCGCATTCACGGGCGCGCGCAGGGAGGGCATGAAAGGCAAGATCCTGCAATCCTCGGGCGGCACGTTGTTCCTCGATGAGATCGGCGACATGCCCGTGGGGCTGCAAACGCGCCTGCTGCGCGTGCTGGAGGAGCAGGAGGTAATACCGCTCGGCGCGGAGACCGCGCTCAAGGTCGACCTGCGGGTCATCTGCGCTTCGCACCAGAATCTGCGGGGGATGATCGCGCGCGGGGAATTTCGCGAAGATCTCTACTATCGGCTCAACGGCATCACGCTCGAGCTTCCGCCGCTCGCGCTGCGCACCGACAAGGAGCGGCTGATCCGGGAGTTTCTCGCGGCCGAAACCAGCGACAGCCGGCCCGCCGCCATCGAGGTCGATGCGTTCGAGCAATTGCTGGCCTATCGCTGGCCAGGCAACGTCCGGGAGTTGCGCAATGTGATCCGCACTGCCCTGGCGATATGCGACGGCGGCGTCGTGCGGCTCAGCGACTTGCCCAGCGAGGTTCGCGAAAGCGACGCGGACTACAGCGCGCCAGCGCCGGACTGCGGCCAACCCAAGTCCGACGAGGGAGAGCAGTTGCTGCGCACCATACGCGAGTGCGACGGCAACATGACGCGAGCTGCGAGCCAGCTCGGGGTCAGTCGCAACACCTTGTATCGTCGTTGCAGGCGGCTCGGTATCGCGGAACAGCGCTCTCGCACCGAGCCCTAGTTTGCCGGCTACTCTGGCACGGTATCTGCTTCTCTGCAGATCCAGCGCCGCTGGGCGCCTCAGCTGTCGAAGTGGAACTGAGTCATGTCGAGAGTGCGCGGACGGCGGCCTGTCAGCAGCCAGAAGCAAGGTCCGGCCACCACGCGCGTACGGCTTGCACGAGGCATCCGTCTCGAGGGCGACAAGGCGAAGGACGGTGTGATCGTGCTCATGTCTGCGAACGGGCCGGTCCAGCTGAATCAGATCGCCGCGGTCATCCTGCAGCTCTGCGACGGCTCCCGCGACCGCGCGGACGTCGTGGCTGAAGTCGTGCGCGTTTCGCACCCACGCACGCGCGCAGCGGAGATCGTCGAGTTCCTGGATGCCGCGCGCGCACGCGGCTGGATCGACGAGACGTGAAGCCGCAAGCCCCTCGGGTCGTGTCGATCAGTTGCGCCTTCTGCATCGGCGCCGCCGCCGCGTGCGCGATGGCCGCAACCCCTTCGCCGCTCGAGGAGGTCGTCGTGGTGGCGCCATACGGCACCGCCGTCGACCCCGCGCTGGTTCCGGCAAACGTGCAGCGTGCCATCGCCGAGCAGCTGCAACGCTCGCAAGCGTTCGATCTGACGGACTTCCTGAACCGGCAGTTCAGCAGCGTGAGCATCAATCATGCCCAGAACAACCCGCTGCAACCCGACTTCAACTTTCGCGGTTTCACCGCATCGCCGCTCCTGGGACTGCCACAGGGACTGGCCGTCTATCAGAACGGTGTGCGCATCAACGATCCTTTCGGCGATACGATCAATTGGGATCTCATCGCGATGTCGGCAATCGATAACGTGCAGCTGCTGGCCGGTGCGCAGCCCGTGTTCGGCCTGAACACACTCGGCGGCGCGCTGTCCATGCAGATGAAGAACGGCTTCAACTACCAGGGTACGCAGGCCGAGCTGTACGACGGATCGTTTGGGCGCCTCGCTGCATCGGTGCAGGCCGGCGGCAACGACGGACGCTGGGGGTTTTACGGCAACGCCGACTATTTCGAAGAAGATGGCTGGCGCGACTTTTCGAAGTCGCAGGCGCTGCGCCTGTTTGGTGCCGTGAGCCTGCACGAGTCCGACTGGAGCCGTAGACGTGAGCGCCGCCTACGCGAACACAGAGCTGCGCGGCAACGGCGCTTCACCAGTCGAGCTGCTCGCGATCGATCGCTCCGCCGTGTTCACGCACCCGGACCTCACGGAGAACGAACACACGCAGCTGGTCCTGGAAAGCTCACGTCACATCTCGGATGCGTTGCGGATCAGTGGCAACGCGTTCTATCGACGACTCGAGACCGACACGTTCAACGGCGATGGCACGGTGTTCGAGGAATGCGAGCTCGACGACGACGGATTCCTGGTCGAGGAAGGGTTCGAGGACCTCAACGGCGATGGCGAGTGTTCGGCAGAAGATGACGACGACATCCGGCCGGTGCTCGATCTCGACGGCGAACTCGTTCCCGCCGAGCTGGACGATAGCGAGCTGAATGCGATCAACAACATCGGCCGGCGCGAGCAGGAAAGCTACGGCGGCTCGGTACAGATCGGCCTGCAATCGCGCCTGTTCGGCGCCGAAAACAACCTCACGGTCGGGGTCGCGTACAGCAACGGCAAGACCACGTTCGACTCCGCACTAGAGGTGGCCAGCTTGCTGGAAAATCGCGCGACGACGAGCACCGGCATCTTCGCGCAGGAGTTTGCGACTGCCGTGGGAAGCGAGCTGACCAGCGCGAGCGCCTATGTGCTCGATACGTTGAACGTGTCCGATAGCGTCGCCGTGACGATTTCCGGCCGTTACGACGACACGCGCATCGAGCTGTCCGATCGCAGCGGCGACAGTCCGGAACTCAATGGCAACCATAACTTCAGTCGCTTCAACCCCGCCATCGGCGTCACGTTGCGCGTGGGTCCCTCGATGACCCTCTACGGAAGTTACGGCGAATCAGCGCGCGCTCCCTCGGCAGTGGAGCTGGCGTGCGCCAGCGAAGATGCGCCATGCAACCTGCCGAACGCATTCCTCGCCGATCCGCCGCTCGAGCAGGTCGTTGCGAAGAGCGTTGAGATCGGCTTGCGCAGCGAGGGCAACGAAGGGTTGCGCTGGCACGTCGGCGGTTTCTACACCAGCAATCGCGACGACATCCTGTTTCAGACCACCGGGGGGCCTCAGGCCAATGTCGGTTTCTTCGACAACGTCGGCGATACGTTGCGCACCGGTATCGAGCTGAGCCTGTCGCAGCGCGTGGCGCGCTTGCGCTGGTTCTTCGAGTACAGCTACCTCGAGGCTACGTTCGACGATGACTTCGTCGTCAACAGCCCGAATCACCCGGTCTTCGAGGACGTGCCGGATTCGTCTGCGATCGCAGGCCAGGACAAGCTCCTCGTGACCTCCGGCTCGAGCATTCCGGGAATTCCGCGACACCAGGGCAATCTCGGCATCGACTTCTCGTTCAACGAGCGTTTCGAGTGGGGCGCGGACGTAGTCATGCGCTCGGGCGTCTATCTGCGCGGCGACGAGGCCAATCTGCTGGACCGGACCGACGGCTACGCCATCCTGAATCTGCGCGGTGCCTGGAATGTCAGCGACAACGTGATGCTGTTCGCGCGCGTCGAGAACGTATTCGACGAGGACTATGAAACGTTTGGCCTGCTCGGCGAACCCGATGAGATCTTCGAAGAATTCGCGGACCCGCGCTTTCTCGGCGCGGGTCCGCCCCTTGGGGTCTGGGTGGGTGCCCGGGTGAAGTGGTAGCGAGCGACGCGCTAGCGGTCGAAGGTCGCGGTGTCGCGGCCCTCGGCGGTCTCCAGGCCTCGCACCGTGCCGATGCCGACGGCGCCATTGAAGATAGCGTGGTGAATTTCCGCTCCGTCGAGCGTGGCGTCTGTCAGTGTTGCGCCTGTGAAATCCGCACCGACCAGCTTCGCCTTCGTCAGGTCGACGCCGCTCAGGTCGGCTTCGCGCAGATCCGCGTAACTCAGATCGGCGCGCGAGAGATTGGCCTGGGCAAGTCGCGCGCCCTTGAGATGTGCCCCGACCAGCACGAGACGGACCAGACCCATCGGCTGATTGCGCATGTCGGCGCCTCCTTGCACTCGCTCCAGGTTCGCGCCCTCGAGCTTTGCGCGCTCAAAATTTCCCATCAGCCGGGCGCCGCTCAGGTCAGCCTTGCTCAGGTCTGCATGCGCCAGAACGCTGGAGAACAGCTTCGCCTCGCGCAGATCGGCATTGACCAGCACGGCATCGCGCAGGATTGCTACGTTGAGGTTGCAATGTGCGAGCTTCGCATCGGATAGGTTGGCTCCCTTGAGATTCGCACCAAACAAACTGGCGCCGGCGAAGTCGATCCCGGAGAGGTTCGCGCCGGGAGCTTCCAGGTCCTTGAAGTCTGCCGGAGGACTTGCGAGGCGTTGCTGGATCTGCTCGCGCGTGAGGCTCTCGGCGTAACTAACGCCGTCCAGCAACGCAGCCGCCAACGCAAGGCACCATACAAGCAAGCGCGCACAGACGCACCTCCGTCGTCGACAACATCCGACCACCGAATATATTCCTGTCAGCGTGCGACGTGTCGTGCGTGACAGTGTGTCATGCAGTGACACATGGGCGTGACATGTGATGCCGCACCCCTCCGATGTCGCATGACGGCTGTTGCGAGCGCAACTATGGCTCGCATAGGCCGTGAATCGCGCGGCTTGGTCATCACGCACTTGGCATGGTGGTTGCAGCTACTGCAGCGGTTGCCGTTGCGGTCGCGACACGCCGAAGTGCGGCGCGACGCAGCGACTCCTTGGTTCGGAGCAGCAGGGGAACTCACTATGAAAGTTGACAGAAGGCTCGTTGCGTCGACCAGCGCATTGGCGCTCCTGCTCGCGTCCCAGGGCGCGGCTGCGCTGGACGCGATCGAAGTGGGTGAATGGAAGATCGACTTCAGCGGCAACATCAATGGATTCGCCAGTGATGTGAAATGCGAATCCCCGGCCGGCGGCGCCACGATCGGCGGCGGACTCGCCTGCGGCTCGCTCTCGGGGGGCGACTACGATGCCAACAACATCCGCACCGGCTTGCTGCCTTCGTGGCTCGGCTTCCATGCGGAGAAAACCGATGGAGACAACAAATACGGCGTCATGATCGGTTTTCAGCCGGGTATCGACGGCGGCAACCAGGGCGCGATTACCGGCAGCCCGCTCGACGGCGGCCTCGGCCTCAACTCAGAGAACCTGCGTCAGGTGTACCTCGAGTGGTCCGGCAACTGGGGCGGCATCAAGATCGGTCGCGACCTTGGCCTGTTCGGCTCGGACGCCATCTTGTCCGACATGACCCTGCTCGGCGTCGGCACGGTTTCCGACCTGACCCGAGGTGGAGGTAACACTTCGCTGGGCCGGATCGGCGTCGGTTACCTGTACGCCGACTGGAAAGGTCAGATCCAGTACTCCTCGCCGAAGCTCGGCGGATTCCAGATCAACGCGGCGCTCGTCGACCCCTGGGGCCTCGTCGATTTGTCCGGCGAGAGCCTGAATGCCGGCACGTTCAATCAGGAAGGCAGCACCTACGGCTTGGAGGCCAAGGCGTCCTATAGCTTCGGAGACCCGAAAGCCCTCAACGGCAAGGTCTGGGTGAGCGCCATCAGCCAGGAAATCAAGAGCGCCGGCGGCTTCGGTAGCGAGGACGCCGTCGGATATGACGTCGGCGCCAAGGTCGGTGTTGCCGGCTTTGAGGGCGTCGTCTACTACTACCAAGGCGAAGGCATCGGCAGCACAGGCTTTCTGTTCGATGCCGTAGACCAGGGGGGAAACGCGCGCGACTCGGACGGCTTCTATGTGCAGGCCACGTTCAAGATCCCAGGCGTCGGCACCAAGATTGGTGCGAGCTTCGGTGAGAGCAATCTCGATCGCGGCCCCGCCGATCTACCCAGCTCGGCGCTGTTCTCGAAGAACGAGTCGATCGTGGTCGGCGTCTATCATCCGCTGACTTCGTTCCTGAATCTGGTCGCCGAGTACACGCAAACGGAATCCACTGCGCACAATGGGGCTGAAGCCAAAGAAACGGCCATTGCGCTCGGTGCGATTCTTTTCTATTGACAGAAGAACAATGAAACTCGTGATAGCGAGCAGTGCGCTGGCGCTAGTTGCAGCGGTCACCTGCGCCGCGGACACGCCGCGCGATGTAATCGTGCTCTGGTCGGCCAACGATCAATGGGTGAAGGTCGAGCCGCAGGATGATGCAGCGGCGCCGCCGAACGATCATCCGGCCCAGCTTGCGAGCGAAGCCATCAGCAACGCGCTCGCGGCGCTGCGAATTCGCATCGTGGACGAGGATACGGCCACTGAAGCGCAGCGGTCGGTTTTCACGGCTGAGGAACTCCGCAACCTCGCTCCGCGAATCGCTTCGGGACTTGCCAAAGCCGGGCCTGCGCAGGACGTGACGTTCAGTACGATCGGGAGCCATCCGCGGGCCGCTGGCGGGTTGGTGAAGGATCCCGGCGTCAACGCGGGCCGCGTGTTCTATGACGACGGCAAGATCAACGTGATCTTTGGTGAGTTGCAGTCAGGCTACCGGAAGCGCAGCGTCTACGGTCAACGCACGGAAGACTTCACTGCGCGTCGGCAAGGGTCGCGCACCCAGGCTGCTGAACATGAGTGGGCCCTCGCGGCGCGTCCTGGCGTCGAGCTTCATTCGAATGCAGGCGTGCGTGCGCAACGACTGGGTCGAGATTGACAGCGCAGCGGGTGCAGCGGCTGTGTCGCAGGCGCCGACGCCAGCGACGCCTCCAGCAGCAACAGCAGCGAGATCCGGGGAAGGACCCGCGGCGACGAAGTCCGGCGTAGACCTCGAGCAACGTCTGAAGACGCTCAAGGAGCTCCGGGACAAGAACCTGATCAGCGAAGAGGCTTACCGCGCGAAGATGCAGGAGCTGCTGTCCGAGCTCTGAGCGTTCCAAACCGATAAGAGGGGTGATCCCATGAATCCCATGAAGCGTTCACTCTCAACTATCCGCCCCCTCGCTGTCATCTCGGGCCTGAGCCTGTTGTCGCTAGCCGCAGCGAGCGTCGACGCGGCGGAAGCTCCCTCCGCTCCCGTCAGCCAGGCGATGATCGACGCGGCCGCGAGCGACTCGCAGAACTTTCTGCACACGAACGGCAACTACGATCAGACGCGCTACTACCCCGCCGCGCAGATCACCCGCGCCAACGTGAAGAAGCTCCGTCCTGCCTGGATCTTCCAGACGGAGATCATCGAGTCGCTGGAAACGACGCCGATCGTGTCCAACGGCGTGATGTATGTCACCACCTCGTTCAATCATGTGTATGCGCTCGATGCCGCGACTGGCGCGCAGCTCTGGTATTTCAAGCACAAGATGGGCCCGGTCACGACCTTCTGTTGCGGCCCGAACAATCGCGGCGTATTCGCTTACGGCGACAAGCTCTACATGGGCACGCTCGACGCCAAGCTCCTCGCACTGGACGCGAAGACGGGAAAGCAGCTGTGGGAGCAGCAGATTGCAGACCCGGAACTGGGTTATAGCGAAACCATGGCGCCCACCGTTGTCGACGGCAAGGTCCTCATCGGCACGAACGGCGGCGAATACGGCATCCGTGGTTTCGTGAAAGCCTACGACGCCAATTCCGGCCAGCTCTTGTGGACGTTCAACACGATCCCGGAAAACTCAGTGGGCGTGTGGGCCACCAAGGACGCCACCGGACTCGACATGAAGCGCGATATCAAGGCGGAGAAAGCGACGCTCAAGAAAAACGGGGATCCATACAAGACCCTCGGCGGCGGCGTGTGGCAGAACATGGCAGTCGACCGGGAAACCGGCATCGTGTACTTCGTTGTCGGCAACCCCTCACCGGACCTGTACGGCGCAATTCGGCCGGGGGACAATCTTTACACCAACTCGCTGGTCGCCGTTGACCTGCAAACCGGCAAGTACAAGTGCCACTTCCAGTACATCGCGCACGATGTCTGGGATCTCGATGCGGTCAGCCCGGTCATCATCACGCGCGTCAACGACAAGAGCGGCAAGCCGGTCAAGGGACTGCTCCACGGCGGGAAGACCGGCTACGTCTATGTGCATCGCGCGGATGATTGCAGCCTGATTCGCTTTTCCGACCCAATGGTGTCGCAGGAGGGACGCTGGGTGCTGCCCACCAAGGAAGGCGCGCGCATGCTGCCGGGCGCGAACGGCGGTGTCGAGTGGTCGCCGATGGCGATCGATCCGACGCAAAACACCGCGTACGCCATCAACCTGCACCAGCCGATGACGTACCACGTGGAGGAGACACCTTATCCCGGCGGTAACAAGCTCTGGCTCGGCGGCGCATTCAAGGTCATCCCGGGCGAGGAGCAGTCCGGCAACGTCTCGGCGGTCGACTACAACACCGGCAAGATTCGCTGGCAGGTCAAGACTCCGCAGCCGATGATCGGCGGAATTCTCGCGACCGCAGGCGGTGTGGTGTTCACCGGCGAGGCCAACGGCTGGTTCAAGGCGTACGATTCTTCGAATGGCAGTGAGCTGTGGCGTTTCCAGTGCGGCGCGGGTGTCAACGCTCCGCCCGCTTCCTATACGTTGGGCGGCAAGCAGTACATCGTGGTCGCCGCCGGCGGCAACGTGCAAATCGATGCCAAGCGCGGCAACAGCATCCTTGCTTTCGCGTTGTCAGACTAGGGGATGCGGATCGCATTTGCGGCGGCGGCGCTGTTGCTGGCAGCGCCCGCGCCGGCGCAGGACGAATTCGCGCCGGTGCGCGAGTTGATTCAGACCTGCACTGCCTGTCACGGCGAAAACGGCGCGTCGAAAGTGCCGGAGAACCCGATTCTGGCTGGCCAGCAGTACTACTATCTCTACCTGCAACTCAAGGACTTCAAGAGCGGCGCGCGAGCGAGCGAGATCATGGCGCCGCTCGTCCAGCCTCTGCAGCCCGAGCAGATGAAGCTGCTCGCCCAGTTCTACTCGAAGCAGACGTGGCCATCGATCGGCCACGCGGCCGAAGGCGCCAATGTAGACATCGCGCGGCGCGCCATCGATTCGGGCGAGTGCATCTCGTGCCACCTGGGCGATTTTCGCGGCAACAGCGGCGTGCCACGTCTGGCAGGTCAACACCCCGAGTACCTGAAGCGTACGATGCTCGCTTTCAAGAATCGGGTACGTAACAACTCACCGGACAAGACCGCGCTGCTCGCCACCTTCAGTGAGCAGGACATCGTGAGCCTCGCGGACTATCTCGCCTCGCTCACCGTGTATCAGAAGTCGCAGGGCGCGGAGGTTCCGGGCGCACCAGGACATTGACGACCTCCGCATGGCCGCCCGCCGCCGCGTGATCGCGCGCAGTTTTTCCGCTTCGATCCTTGAGTGATTTGTCGGCTCCGGATTCGAGCAGCTTCCGTACGGCCGCAAGATGCCCTTGCGCGCTCGCCATCATGAGGGCGGTCATGCCCCGATTGTCCCGCGAGTCCACGCGCGCTCCGCTTGCGAGCAGTGCCTCGATGGCATCCACGCGGCCGTAGCCGGCCGCCCACATGAGTGCGGTCAGGTCGTTCTGGAATCTTTCATTTACATCGACGTCGCGATCCAGAATGAGCGCGAGAATCTCCACGTTTCCGGAGCCTGCTGCGTAGACGAGTGCGGACTTGCCTGTACGGTCGACGAGACCAACCTGTGCGCCACTCTCGATCAACAGCCTCACCAGCGGCGTGTGCCCGCCATATACGGCGTGCATGAGCGGCGAAAGCAGTTGCAGATCCACGCGATTCACGTCCGCGCCGCCCTGGATCAACACCCTGGCCGTCTCCAGGTGGCCGTTGCGAGCGGTTTCAAGCAGAGGAGTGGCTTGCTCCAGATTCGCCTGATTGACGTCCGCGCCCGCCGCGAGCAGCGTGCGCACGACGGCGGTGTGGCCGCCGCGGGCTGCTTCCAGCAAGGGCGTGGCGCCGAAGCGATTGCGCGTTCGTACTGACGCCCCGGCATGCACCAGGCGTTCGACCGCGGCCGCATCGCCCGCACGCGCCGCAGCGAGAAGCTGGAGATTGTGCTGGCGGGAGTCGCTCGACTCTTGCGCCATCGCACAAGAGCAGCACACCAACGCAGCAGCAACGCGGTGCCCGAGACGATTGTAGAAGCGGTCCGCATGGCTCATGTCGCTGCGGGGAACGCAAGGCAGGCTGCATGCTTCATCGAGCTGACTTCGGCTTCGCTGCCTTGAGCACGTCCTCGCACCAGCTGAGCGAGGCGGTAACGTTCGGAAATCCGATGGTGCTGGTCAGTGAAATCAGCGCATGGCGGATTTCATCCGGCGTGATTCCTTCTTCCAGAGCGCGTCTCGCATGACTGTGCACAGCGCCTTCAGAGCGTATCGCAGCAGCGGCAGCCAGTTGCACGAGATGCAGCTGTTTGGAATCGAGTGGCCCACTCTCGCGAACCGCTTGTCCCAGCGCTTCAACCGCTGCGATGTATTGAGGATGCTTCTTGGTCAGGTTGAGGTAGAAGCCAGGTTTGTTGGCCATATGCACACCATTGCAGCGGTCTATCGAAGAAGTTCACGTGCCTTGTTGGGATGTGCGCGTCCGGAGCCACCATACACCCCCAAGCCAAACGCACAGCCGCAGTCTTAGGGCACGAGTCTGGCTACTTTGTAACTCTCTCCATCCGCAGCCACAACGCGAATGGGATGATTCTTTGCCTGCGCCAGCAGCGCTGCGGCAGACAGGCTGCCATTGGCGAGGTCAATCGTCGCTCGAGGAAGTCCCGCAGTAGAAATCGCCGCTTTCTTGTGAGGCTCTTCGAGAATCTGCTTGTTGGTGATGTCGACCTGACCGGCCATCAGTAACCGCATGTCCTGAATCAAGTAGGCGGCAAGCTCGTCGTCAGCGATCTCGCTTCCGGGTATGTCCAGCCGGAAGTCCTGCGCGGCCAGACTACCTCCGTTGGTGAAGTGGACAACGAAATCGAACTTCACGCGGTACTCAGTCATGCCTGCCTCGCGGCGCTCTACTTCCCGAACGAATCGCGCAGGCTGATCGTGCGATTGAACACGAGTTTGCCCGGCCGCGACTCGACGCTGTCGGCGCAGAAGTAACCTTCGCGCTCGAACTGGTAGCGAGTGTCGGGTGTCGCATCCGCCAGTGACGGTTCCGCTTTGCAGCCTCCGAGAATCGTCAGCGACTGCGGATTGATGAAGTCGAGAAACGTTTTCGACTTGTCCTCTTCCGGAAATTCGACGGTGAACAACCGATCGTACAGGCGCACTTCCACGTCCAGGCAGTGGGCTGCCGAAACCCAATGGATGACGCCTTTCACCTTGCGGCCGTCGCTCGGGTTCTTGCCGCGCGTGTCCGGGTCGTAGGTGCACTTGAGCTCGACGATCTGCCCATCGGCGCCGCGAACGACCTCGTTGGCGCGAATGACATACGCGTTGCGCAGCCGCACTTCCTGACCCAGTACCAGCCGTTTGAAATCCTTCTCGGCCGTTTCGCGAAAGTCGTTCCGATCGATATACAGCTCTCGCGTGAAGGGCAGCTCGCGCGTTCCCATTTCCGGCTTCTGCGGATGCAGCTGTGCGGTGAAGTGCTCGAGTACGTTCGCATCGAAATTCGTGATCGTCACTTTCAGCGGCGCCAGCACGCACATCGCGCGCGGGGCCTGCTTGTCGAGGTCGTCGCGGATCGCGAACTCCAACATACCAACATCGACGACGCCTTCACTGCGCGTGACGCCGACCAGGTCGCAAAAGGCGCGAATCGATGCCGGCGTATAGCCGCGGCGACGCAAGCCCGAGAGCGTCGGCATCCGTGGATCGTCCCAACCCGACACGTGCTTCTCGTCGACGAGCTGCTTGAGCTTGCGCTTGCTCATCACCGTGTAGTTGAGATTGAGCCGCGCGAATTCGTACTGTCGCGGCATCGAGGACACCGGCAGATTGTTCAGATACCACTCGTACAACGGGCGATGGTCTTCGAACTCGAGCGTGCACAGGGAATGCGTCACGCCTTCGATGGCGTCGGACTGGCCGTGCGCAAAGTCATAGGTCGGATAGATTTTCCATTTGTCGCCGGTCTGGTGATGGTGCGCATGCCGGATGCGATACATCGTCGGGTCACGCAGATTGATGTTCGGCGCGGCCATGTCGATCTTCGCGCGCAACACGCAGGTACCTTCCGGCAGTTCGCCGCGACGCATCTGCTCGAACAGCGCCAGGTTCTCTTCGACCGCACGGTTGCGATACGGGCTGTCCTTGCCCGGCTCCGTCAACGTGCCGCGATACGCGCGCGTCTCCTCGGCCGTGAGATGGCAGACGTATGCCTTGCCCTGTTTGATCAGGTGAACCGCCCATTCATGGAGCTGATCGAAATAGCCGGAGGCGAAGCGAACTGCCCCCTGCAGGTCGTACCCGAGCCAGCTCACATCCCGCTGGATCGACTCGATGAACTCGCCTTCCTCTTTTTCGGGGTTGGTGTCGTCGAAGCGCAGGTTGCAGACCCCGCCGAACTCCTGCGCCATGGAATAATTCAGGCAGATCGACTTGGCGTGACCGATGTGCAGATAGCCGTTCGGCTCGGGCGGAAAGCGCGTGCGGACCGAGGTGTGTCCGGCGGCGACGTCGTCGGCGATGATCTTGCGAATGAAATGTACGGGCTTTTCCGCCTTCTCGGCTGTATTCGGCTTCATTTCAGGGGGGGTCTTGCCATGGAAAGGCGGCAAGAATACTCCCCTGCAGGGAACACTGTGCCGATGACGATCCAGCGTGTATATTCGCGCCCGGCTCGTGACCCTTCCGTTGTCTTCCTTGCTGCGCGCCGCCCTTCGGCGGTGCTTCAACCAAGGTCAGCAATTCGAATCGTTCCGATCCAGGAGGCAGCTGGTGCCAGCGGTGGTACGGCTGTTATTTACAGTTTTGCCTGCAAGAACATCCTTCAAAACCGAAGGAAGCAGGTTTTCTAAGGGTCTTTTCAATGAGCAAGATTTATGTGGGCAACCTGCCCTTTAGCGCCGATGAATCCCAGGTGCGCGCCCTGTTCGAACAGCATGGCACCGTCGAGTCGGTCAGCCTGATCAACGATCGCGAGACCGGCCGCCCGCGCGGCTTCGGCTTCGTCGAAATGTCCAGCGCCGATGCGGCCCGGGCGATCCAGGCCCTCAACGGTAAGGACATGGGCGGCCGTCCGCTGAAGGTCAACGAGGCGCAGGACAAGCCCAAGGGTGGCGGTCGTGGCGGCGGTGGCGGTGGCGGCTATGGCGGCGGCGGCGGTGGTCGCAGCGGCGGTGGCGGTTACGGCGGTGGTGGCGGCGGCGGCGGCGGTCGCTGGTAACCCCACTGCTCTAGGTTTCCGAGATTGCGGGGTCCGGCTCCAGGCCGGGCCCCGCGTTGGTATTCAAGGCTTGCCGCAACCCGTCACCGGGGCGGTAATGGCTAGCGTCGCGCGCCGCGCGGCCAGTCCTACCCATTCGGCATCGGTGGGACATCGACCCCCGTAGCCCATTCGCACTTCCGTGCCGTAGCCAGCTCGATGAGCCGCTGGCCACGCATCAGCTTCGGCATGAAAGCCATCATCTGCATTCCCTGAGCCATCCGCGACTGCATCCGCGCGGCCCCTTGGGCAACCTTCGCCTGGTTTTCTGCCGCACTGGCCGTCATGTGGCCCATGGCTGCGCCCGGCACCGTGGACGCCATGATCGTCGCTGCGGACTTGGCGGCGATCTCGCCCTGGGAAACCTGCATTTGCGCTATGTCCTGCTCTGCTGCAATCCCGGCGGCCTTCACGTGCGCCACGAATGCCGGATCCTGAGCAATGACGACGAGCTGCTCCTGCAGCTGGGGGCAGGTCAATTGCTGATCGCCAGGCTGGCTCGCCTCGGCTTGTGCTTTCTCCATGGATTTCATGATCGACTCGTAGTCCTGCGGAGCGCCGGGCGTTACCGCCTGGCCATAGCTCGGCGCGCCGGCTGTGAGTAGCGCCATCACCAGGACGATTGAACTGCGGATTCATGGTTGGTCCCCTGTAGCTATGCTGCAGGCCCGAACAGGCCCGCTTGGAAGACTACTGCGAGGGGACTCGGGCCGTTAGCCCGTCAACAGGGGTTGCGCATCGCGGCTGATCGGCCTATACGCCGCCGGCCGCACTGGGCTTCATGTCAGGTCCCTGGGCCTTCAGCACGTATTCGTGTTGCGCGTCGCGCAGCGTCAGCGTGCGATCGCCTGCTACGAATTCCAGTCCGCTGAACCCGGGAACGGTCGTGACGAACGAGACCGTGCCGTCGGGATTCTTGCGCGTGGCCACCGGGCTCGACCACTCGCCGAAGTCGAATACGGTCTGTCCACCGCTGCGCGACACGGCGACGCTTCCTACAGCAGGGTGTTCGTAGCGCGAGGCGAGCTTGCCCGCCAGCGCCGGATCGGCGGGGACGGTGAGGAGTTTACGTTCCGCGGCGATGCCAGCGAAGAAGGTCTTCGCCCCCGCTGCCATCGATGCGTCCGCCTCGGCGCGACCATCGAAAAGAACTTCGAGGAGCTTACGACGGAACGCGGTTCGCACCAGCCAGCCCGGGTCACCGTTGGTCAGGATCACTGCGCCGACGCCTTGTTCGGGCAGCCACATCATGTCGCTGTGATAGCCGATCATGTCGCCGCCGTGATGGACGACGGGCGTGCCGTATACGTTGTTCACCTGCAGGCCCATGCCGTAGGTCGTATCGGTGCCGACCGACACTTGCGGCGCGCGACGGGCGAGGAGGGCGTCGCGCGAGATGTAGCGCTCGCCGTTCGGCAACTTGCCCTCGCCCAACTCCATGACGACGTACTTCATGACGTCGTTGACCGAGCTCCACGCACCGCCGGCGGGACGCACGGGAACGATGGACAAGTTGGCCTGCCCGACGGCGATCGCGGGCTTGCCATCGATGTCCGGCGCATGCGGAGCCGCAAAATTTCCGCGCTGTGCGACGTTGAAGTCGTGAGTCGTCGCGGACATGCCCAGCGGCTCGAACACCAGCGAGCTCATGGCGCGGTCGTAGGCGGCGCCGAGCTCGAGATCCGGATACGCCACGTGCCCGCCGAGGAAGCCGGCCGCCGCCGCCATCGGATTCGAATACTGGAACAGGTCGCCGAAGTTACTCGTCGGCTGCATCGTGCCGAGCCCTTTCAGCGCATCGGCCGGCATCATCGACTTGAATTCGAGCAGCCACTCGAGGTCCTGCCGCGGCATGCCGGTGCATGCGCAGATGAGATGCTTGATCTGCACCTGGCTCGTGGTCCGGGCGTCCCCGAGCTTGAAGCTCGGCAGGGCTTTCGTCGCCGGCGTGTCCCAGGTGAGCTTCTTCGCGTCGACGAGCTTGGCAAGCATCAGCGTCGCCAGCGCTTTGGTGTTCGACGCAATCATGTACTTCGTATCGGCGTCGACTTTCGCGGGCTTCCCGAGCTCACGCACACCGAAGCCACCTGCGAACACGGTCTTGCCGCCCTGGTACAGAGCAACCGACACGCCAGGTATCCCGCTCACTTGCATCGAAGTCTCGACGAAGCGTGACAGCTCAGCGATGCGCGCCGCGTCGAGTGTGTGCGCTTTCTTTCCCGCGAACGACTCGCGCTTGTACCCCTTCGGAAGAAGCTTCCCGAGGGCCAGCCCGACTTGCGAGGCGCGCTTCTCGCCGACGGCCTCGGCCATGTCGTAGAGCGTGACGGTCCATACATCGTTGGCACGGCGGACATCCGCGCCGACTCCGCGCTTCTCGTTCGGCGATGTCTGGTAGTCGTAACCCTTGCGCTGCGTCCAGCCGTCCCGGTCCGCGATCGCGTTGGTCACTTTGAGCGGCCAGCGCGCATCCGCCTTGTACATACCCCATGCTGCCTTGACCGCGTCATCGGCGGAGGCTGCGTCCTTCACCGGAATGTCGACGAGCACCAAGAACGAGCCACCCTCCGGCGCTTCGAGAATAGTCGCCGCGCCGCGCACGGTAAGCGTCCAGCCGGCAGGCGCCACGAATGTGTTGCCGAGAACAGTAGTGCGCGGCGTATCAGCGGCAATGCGCTCTCGCTTGGAGTCAGCGGGAGAAGCACTCCACGCGACTTGCATCGCTGCGGACAGGCTGATGACGATGGCCAGCAGGGAAGTGAAACGGTTTTGTGTACGCATGGCGGGCGACCATAGCAGCGGCAGGATCGGTGTTCAACGGAAGGGCTTTATCACGAGAGTGACGAACAGAAGCAAAATCGGATCGTCGCGCGCAAAACCTCTAACTTGATTCAGCAGTGCGGGTCACAACTTGATGAAGATCCTCTTGCGATAGAGGACCCACATGATGGCGAGCCAGAACAGTACATAAGAGATCGCGAACAGCAGCGACGCGTCGATCGGCTCGAGCCAGGACAGGTAGAACTTCGCGAAGATATACGTCTTCAACGAGGTGTCAGCGTTCGCCGACCTTGATGAGATCCAGCGTCAGGGCGCCGAGGCTGGAGAGTACGTAGGCAGCAATCGCATTCGAGCCGAAGATGACGAACGGCTGGCTCCACTTCCGATAGCCTTTCAAGTCGATCAAGTAGTAGCAGAGCGCCAACAGGTGAGCGGCCAGTCCCGCAGTGAGCAGTACATAGGAGCTGGTCCAGAGATTCTTGTTGATCGCAAACCACTCACCCCAGACGAGTCCAAGCACGACGCCGGCGCTACCCACAACGAACAGGCCGGCGACTTTGTCGAGCGGCGGCCGGTCAGAACGCATCCAGGTTCCGGCGAGCACGCCGAGCAACGCAGTAGCAATCGCTGGCAGCGTGCTCAACAGCCCTTCCGGATCCCATGTCTTCGTGTTCTGCCAGAGGTGATCCGTCGTAAAGATCGCGCGATCGAGGTATGCCCCGAGGTCCGCTCCTGGCTCGGGTATCGGCGCCTGGAGCGCCCAATAACCGAGCAGGATTGCGACGATGGCTGAGACCTGACCACGGACGCCGGTGTGAAGATAGAGTGCTGCCGCAAACAAATATGCGATCGCAATCCGCTGCAGCACGCCCGGGATGCGCAAGTGCGCGTAGTCGTAACCCCACCAGGGAAAGCTGTGCAGCGCAAGGCCGACCACGAAAATCAACAGCGCGCGTTTTGCGGTCTTGAGTAGCAAGTCGCGTCGGCTCGCCCCTTGCGCAGCATCCTTGCCGAGTGAATACGTCATGGCCACGCCGACGATGAAGATGAAGAACGGAAAGATCAGGTCGGTCGGCGTCCAGCCGTTCCACGCTGCGTGCCGCAGCGGCGCGTAAATGTGCTCCCATGAACCGGGATTGTTGACGAGCAGCATTCCGGCAATGGCGATGCCGCGAACAACGTCAAGTGAGAGCAGACGAGCAGACGATGGGGCGGATTCGCGCACGCGGCCCATAGTAGCCGAGAGAGGACGTTCGCCCCGTCGCATCTTGCGTTGACGAGACCAGAGCTGTCGCATCGAGTATTCTGAGCGCGAAGGAGGAGACAGCGATGCGACCCACATTTCTTCAGTTGAGCAGCGCAATCCTGTGCGTGTTGCTGGCTATGCCACTTTCAGCGCAGCAGGTCCCGGACTTCAGCGGGCAATGGCAGCGCGCGGACGGCAACGACATCGGCAGCGGCTGGGGCGATGTGATCACTGTGACGCAGGAGGGCGCGCGCCTGCAGGTCGAGTATGTCTTGTTCGCGCGTGACGACCGGCAGCCGCCGCTGAGATTCGTCTACGACCTCGAAGGACGTGAAACCCGCAACAGCTTCATGATGGGCCGCGGTAACCAGCTGCAGATCTCACGCGCAAAGCTCGTCGGTGGGAGTCTCGAGATCACGACCGTTCACGAGCTCGTCGTTCAAGGCCGACCGGTGCGCAGCGAAGTGCATCAGGTGCTCTCGCTCGAATCGTCCGGTGCGCTGGTCGTAGAGGTGACGCGCCTTGGAGTGCTCGGCGGGCCGCCGACGACGAGCCGGTCCGTCTATCGCCGGCTCGCCGGCGCGTAAGGATCCGGCGCATCCATCGGCACGTTGGGGAAGGCTGCCGTGGAGGCCATGAAGTCCGCCACGATCTTGTCGATCACGCTCTTCACGCCCGGGTTGAAGTCCTTCACGTCGGTCTCTTCCTTCGGATCGGAGCGCAGATTGAAGAGGCGCAGCGCGGGCGGAATCGTCGTCCCCCGTTCGATCTGAAATTCGTAGTGGAGCTTCCAGTCCTGCCATTTCACTGCGCGCACCAGTTTGTTCTCGGTCCAGAACAGCACGCTGTCGCGAGCTGAACGCGACTGCTTGCCCTTGAGGAACGGCAGCTGGTCGACACCGTCGATGGGTCGGTCCTGCGGAACGATATCCGCACCGATTGCTGCCGCGAGCGTGGGGAAGAGATCGATCTCATGCACGATCTCATTCGAGACTTGTCCCGCGGGAATGCGACCCGGCCAGCGGATCATCGCGGCCACGCGCACTCCGCCCTCCATGACCGTGTTGTAGAAGCCGGTCCAGGGTCCTGCAGTGCCACGCCACGGCCGGCGAATTTCGGCGCCGTTGTCCGCCATCCAGATGACGATGGTGTCGTTCGCGACTCCCAATCGCTCGATCGCATCGAGCACCAGCCCGGTGTTGTGGTCGACTTCCGCCAGCGCATCGCCGATATCTCCGGCGCCGGTCGAGCCCGCGAAGTCGTGATGTGCGAGCGTCGGAAAGTGGATCTGCGTGATCGGGTAGTAGAGGAAGAACGGCTTGCCCGCGCGCACGCTGCGTTCCATGAAATCGATGCCTTTCGTGGCCGACTCGCGGTCGAGCGTGCGGCGGCTCTCCAGGTCGAAAACCTTCACCTGCTGTGCGGCCTGACCCGCTTTACCTTCCCAGATGTACGGCGCTGGCGTCTTGGCCGGATCGTAGCCGGGCATCGACGTGACCTGCGCCTCGTTGCTGCTTTGTGGGATGCCGTACCACTCGTCGAACCCCTGGTTCGTCGGCTCGCGCTTGCCGCGCCAATCGGTTTCGCCGCCGAGATGCCACTTGCCATAGTGGCCCGTCGCATAGCCCGCTGACTTCAGGGCTTCGGCAATCGTCACTTCCCACAGCGTGATGCCGCTGCGTTGCGCAGCTCCGGTTCGGACTGCGTAGCGTCCTGTGAGCAGCGCTGCGCGCGACACTACGCAGGAATATTCGACGTTGAAGTTGGTCAGGCGCATGCCCTGTGCAGCCAGACGATCGAGCCGCGGCGTCGGCACGCCTCGCGCGCTGCCTTGGATGCCGATCTCGCCCCAGCCGAGGTTGTCGGTGAGCATGATGACGATGTTCGGGCGTCGTGCCGGCTTGCTCTCGGCGGCCATGAGTGGAGCGCCGCCGGGGACTGCAAGGGCAAGCAGAAGCGTGAGGCTTAGTGGTCTCGACATGCTCTACACCCTGTCGATAGCGAGGAGACGGTGACGCGCGGAGTGTTCACACCGCGCCCGTTGCTGCGATTGAAGCACATTATCCGCGCGGCACCGTCATTGATCCCTGGTTTCTCTGGTCGAAAGCGGCCAAGGCCCTTTCGACAAACGCCGCCAAAGGCGCGACTTTTGTCGGCTAGTCACTGCATCGAGTCGCGGAGCGATCGCGCCCCGCCAACGATCGGCAGGTAAGCGCTGCTGTCGTGGGTGTCGAGCATCAGCTTTGTGCCTGCCGGCGGCCGCAGCGTGAACAACCGGTCGGTCGACATGACCACCAGGCCGATGCGCGATCCGGCCTGGAACTCATAGTCGTGAGGCTGGAGCTCGAACTCGATCTCGTAGTCTTCGAACGGCTTGATGCGGCTCGTCAGCCACTTCGAGCGGTGATTCTGCGGATCCGCCCAGCCGCGCGTTACGAGGCGCACCGTGCCGTCCGCCCGGTAGTCGACGATCGCGGCGCTGACGACCGCCGCCGGTTGGTCGAAACTGAGCTGCAACGACACCCACGCAATGCCGCTCATGTGCACGGGAGCAGTGAGGGCCGGCGTCTGGTACACGAGTCGATTCGGCGATTGCGGGGCTGCGATCAGCACGGTCGCGTCGATCGACGAATCGTCGACGATCGTTTCGATCACCCGTCCCTTGCGCCTGGAGTGATGTCGATCGTCATCGTCGCCATCGTGGTTGCGATCCCAGTGATCGTCGCGGTCGCCTCGCGGCTCCTTGTGGTGATGCGAGCTTCGATCGAGCACCAGAGCGCCGATGGTGTTGTCCTGCGCTGGTGCGAGCTGAAGCATCGCGGTTCGCGCGCCCGGCGCCGGCCAGTTCTCGTAGTCGACCCACTGGCCGTTTTCGCGCTGAACCGCCGCGCGCGGCCCGCCCGTCCAGTTGTTGTCGATGCCGAACAAGTACTGGCTCCAGAACCGGTTCAGCTCGTCGCGCCACGCTGCCTGCCGCGCGCCTGAGTTGGCGCCGTCGCCGTGTCCGCCCTGGTTCAGCCAGATCTTCGACGGTACGTCGTGTTTCTTCAGCGCGGCATAGAGCTGCGCGTACATCCGTGGCTTCGTGTTGAGATCGTTCAGGCCGTGCGAGATCAGAACCGCGGTCTTGAAGCGACGCACGTAGTTCGTGTAGTTCCGCTCATCCCACCACCGGTTGTAGTCGCCGGTCGTGCGATCCTTCTGGATGGCGATGCGCTCGCGCATGAAGGCGCACGCTTCGGGTTGCCGCCGCGTGAGGATGTTGTCGAACAGCGTGTCCGCATCCGTGCCGATGGTCGGATTGGAATTGATCACCGTGCCATAGGAGCGGCGATGGTCGTAGTAGCTCGAGACGGCCGCGACCGGCACGATCGCCTTGAGTCCATCGACGCCAGTCGAGGCCGCCGCGAGCGGTAACGTGCCGTCGTACGACGTGCCGATCATTGCCGTCGCGCCCGTCGTCCAGGTTGCCGTCACGCTGTTGCCTGCCTCGTCGAATCCGGCGCCGCGACCGTTGAGCCAATCGATGACCGCTTTCATCGCCAGGCTTTCTTCATAGCCGCCGATCGTCGGGCAGCCGGTCGACAGCCCGGTCCCGAGCGATTGCGCGTAGACGAAGATGAATCCTCGCGGCAGGAAGTAGTTCTGATAACCGCTCGTGCTGATGTTGGGGAACGGTGCGGTGTTGCCGGGGTTCGGCGGGACATGCCCGATCGGCGGCAACGCCGGAAGCGGTTCCTTCACTGGCCCGCCTTTCGGCGGCACGTACAGAGGTTGTGTGATGTCGTGCTGAGGAAAGGGCAGCTGGCCGCCGGAGTAGGGGCTCGCGATCATGACCACCGGCAGCTTCACGCCGGTGTCCGTCGCATTGGGCCGGCGAACCTGGATACGGATGCGATCGTTGACGCCGTCCCGATCGGTATCGAGGTTCGGCACTTCCACCCATGCGTTGTGACTGATCACTGGCTGGCCGGCGAAAACCGGTTGCGCCAGACCGTCGACGAACTCCTGTGCGGTAGCTGGCGCCAGCGGCACCACCGCGGTGAGCACCGTCGCGCCCAGAATGGCGCAGCGGCGTTGCAAGGCTCGTGTCATTGCAGGCTCCTCGGGTAAGGTGCAGCAGCTCCGGTGAAAATTTCTCACCGAAGTCGGGCGCGGCATCCAGTCGATTGCGGTCCTTCAGATTCTGGGTTTGTTTATTACTATATAGTATACGAACTAAAACTATGCATTGCCAAGACGATCTGCATGGGTCGGCGCCAGCACGGCCGGGCAGCTGTCCATGACCGACATCTCGTTGAAAAAACTTCAGGCGCTGCTCGCCCGCGATTCGCGCGGAGCGGCCAGCCGGACCGAAGTACATGCAGGTCTGCGACGCCTTTGCCGCGGCAATCAGGCGGGGCGAGTTCAAGCCCGGCCAGCGGATTCCGTCCGAGAGCGAGTTGTACAGTCGCCTGCCCGTGAGCCTGGGCACGCTGCAGAAGGCGATGGGCAAGCTCGCCGCCGCCGGCCTCATCGTGCGCAACAAGCGCACGGGCACCTTCGTCGCGGAACGCAAGTCGCAGGCGTCGGAAGCGTTCGTCTACCGCTTCAGGGATCCGGCAAGCGGACGGCTGCAGCTGCCGTTCGTGCGGGTGCTAGCCGTGCAGGAAGACCGGACGCGCGGGCCATGGCGCACCCTGCTGAAAGTCGACCGCTGCATCCGCCTCGATCGTTTGTTATGGATCGAGAACGAGCCACCGGCGTTCACGAGCGTGTATTTCACGTTCGAGCACGGCAAGGTGCTGCTCGACGTGCCGATCGAGGAGTTGCATGGCTCCGCCACCCATCGCGTCATGGTCGACCAGTTCAATCTGCCGACCTTGCGCCTCGAACACCGCATCGGCTGTCGCGAGCTTGCGCCCCAGGCCTGTCGCCACTTGCGGATCCCTGCCGGCACGGTCGGAACGGTGTGGGACGTGAGCGACTTTTCTTTCGACGATCGACCTATTCTGTTTCAGCGCCTGCAGCTGCCGCCTGGACACCGGCCGATCGAGATTGCCGAGAGCATCGGCGCGCTGAAGTCGAATGTGTGATCGTATCCGTGATCCTGCAGCAGAGGAGTACAGCGCATGAACAGAACTGCCTTGACGACTATCGCGCCGGATATCTTTCGCAAGCGCCTGATCGTTGAGGGCTACTTTCAAAGCGACATGTCGGAAACTGTCCTGCGGGATTATTTCCGGCACATCACCGGCGAGCTGGGGCTGCGAACTTATGGAGATCCGATCGTTCACAAGACGAGTGGCCAGGGTAAGGATCTCAATGAGGGCTACGATGCCTTCGTACCGCTGATCGATTCGGGCATTTACATCGCGGCGTGGGTCAAGCCGCGATTCATGTCGACGATCCTGTACACCTGCGGAGAATTCGACGAAGACCGGGCAGTAGCGAGCGTTCGCAACTTCTTCAGACTCTCGGAGCATCAAGCAGCGATCTTCTAGCTCCCACGCGACTATGTTCGAGAGCGCACGGACGCTGGCCGTGATCGGCCCGCACCCTGACGCCGGGCTCGATTCCAGAGCCCGACAGCCAGGAGCGAAGGAATGAATGTACTCGCCGACAAAGTCGCTATCGTCACCGGTGCAAGCTCCGGGATCGGCCGGCAACCGCGTTGCTGTTTGCACGCGAGGGCGCAAAGCTGGTGGTGACCGCGCGTCGCCGACCGCAGCTCGACGAATTGGTGGACGAGATCAAGAAGGCCGGCGGCGAGGCGGTTGCGGTCGCCGGCGACGTGAGAGACGAGGCGCTCGCTAAGGAACTGGTCGACACCGCCGTCCATCGTTTCGGCGGCCTCGATGTCGCATTCAACAACGCCGGATCGCTCGGTGAGATGGCGCCGACTCCGCAGGTTTCACTCGCCGGCTGGCGCGACACGCTCGAGACCAATTTGACGAGCGCATTTCTTGGCGCCAAGTATCAGGTGCCGGCGATGATCAGGCGCGGCGGTGGCTCGCTCATCTTCACTTCCTCATTCGTGGGCTACACAGTCGGCATGCCCGGCATGGCCGCCTATGCCTCCGCGAAGGCGGGCCTCATCGGGTTGACTCAAGTGCTTGCCGCTGAATTCGGTGCGCAGCGGGTTCGGGTGAACGCCATCCTGCCCGGCGGCACCGATACGCCGGCCAGCATTACCAACGCGGCGGACGCCACGCCCGCGGTGCTCGCGTTCGTCGAGAACCTGCACGCATTGAAGCGCATGGCAAAGCCCGAAGAGATCGCACGATCCGTTCTTCACCTCGCATCGGACGCGTCGAGCTTTATTACGGGTACGGCGATGCTGGTCGAGGGTGGCGTGTCTATCAGTCGCGCAGGAGCGTCTGATCCGGGTGGACGTCGATCGACCTTCTACGTCTGCGCCAGCATCGGGAACTTGAACGGCGCTTCCGGCAGCCTGTGTGCGCCGCGGACGAACAGTGGCGAATCCGTATAGTCGGCGATCGCGCGCGCGTCGGGCCACCAGGCGTCCGGCGTGAATCCGAACTCGACCCTTTGCGCAGCAGCCTTGGCAACGCGCGGCAGGTAGGCGCGCAAATCAAATGGAGTCCGCGCAAGGACATCGCAAATCCGCAGGGTCGCTCCGTCCTGCTCCGCGACGATGATCGCATCCTCGGCCTCGCAGTAGTAAAAGCAGCCGTCGTAGAAGTTCGCCCAGTACCACAGAAGAACGCCGCCATAGTTGCGTGCTCCGAACTCCCGCGTCGTCGGCGCCGCAGTTGCTGCCACCCTGGCGAGCAGCGCGAGGTCTTCCGCACGATCGATCGACAGCGCGCGTAGCGGCTCGCTTGCTGGTTTCACGTCGTACTCTGCAGCGAAGACGCTTTCGATGACTCGCTTGAATCCGAACAGCGGATAGAAGTCGAGCACGGTGTCGTTCGCGAACAGGAACACGATGTCTTGCTCGTCAATGCTGCCGAGAAGACTTTGCATGATCTGCCGCTGCAGTCCGCGACCGCGCCACTGCGGCACGACCCCGACGGCGCCCAGCTGCCATCCCGTGATCCATTCGCCGCGCAGGACGATGCTCATTCGCTGGACGGACGCATTGGCGACGATGTCCGCTCCATCGGCTATCGAGAACGCGACATAGTCTTCGTCCCAGCCGCCGAGCTCGTACCAGCGCCGGAAACTGGCGCGTGGAAACACCTTGGGAACGTAGTCGATGAATGCTTCGTGCCACTGACGATCGCGACAGGTGATCGTGAGGGACTGAAGGCTCATGCTAATTCAGATGCGCTTTCATGAACTCGAGCGCCGCTCGAATGATCTCGCGCGAGCGCTCATCGTCGTTCGCCACATCGAAGCCATGGGCTCCGGTCGGATGATTCACGAGGGTGATTGGCGCGTTCGCGGCGATTGCACTGCCAACGAACGCATCGAGCCGCGCGTTCAGGGTGGGGATTGCGTCGCGACCTGCGCGGGCGAGGAACAGCGGCGGGAACGATGGTCGGTCGACGTAAGTCTTGAGTGCGAACTTCGCTTCGTCAGCGGTCCCAAAGCCCTGCGCATCCACCAGCGGATAGATCCCCAGCTGGCATCGGACATAGGGGCGTTCGTCTTGCAGCGCCACCGTCAAGAGCGGACCACCGGCTGAATAGGCAGCGATGCACATGCGATCTGGATCCGCATTGAACTTCGACGCGTTCGCGCGTGCGAAATCGATCGCGGCGCGCACGTCCGAGGCGGATTCCTGCACCTGACTCAGCGGCCAGCGCAAGCGATGCGTGAACGTAACCGCGACCATCCCTTGCGCGGCAAGCAATCTTCCCCAGGAGCGATACGCGCCCATGTCCTTGACAGGCAGCGACGTCGGGACGCCGCCGTGTACGAGCATGACGATCGGCCGTCGCGCGTCAGCCTGCAGATCCGCCGGCACATAGACATCCATGCGCACGAGCGGGTCGTCGGTCTGCGTGTAGGTGAGATTCGAATGAACGACGACGCGCTCCATTCCCGGAACGCTCAGCACGATCGGCCGCCGCGCGCGTTCCAGTGCTGCCTTGTCGAGCGCCGGAGGTGGCTCCTCCTTCGCCAAGGCCAAGCTTGCAATCAGGGCCGTCAAGAAAGCGAGGCAGGTGCGAATCATCTGTGCTCCAGCTGCTACCGAAAACTGGCTGCCAGCCGCGCAAACCAGGCCGGACCGTTGAAACCCATCTGCACCGACTCGTAGGTGAAGTTGGTGTCCGTTTCGTTCGCGTCCTGCGGCGAGGGCCTGGCGTCGAAGACATTCACGCCGCCGACCGTGAGCATCAATGTCCGGCTGAGCTCATATCCGAGGCTTACATCGACTGACGTGCGCGGCCGATACTGCTGATCGGGTACTGATGCGCCGGAGAAGGTGCCCAGTGTGATCGCACCGAAGTACGTCAGCTTCAACGCCGCATCCCACGGCCCCACCGCGTAGCTCGCGCTCAGAATCGCCTTCGACTTTGGCGCGGCGCCTTCGATGAACAGGCGCTCCCGCCGCGACAGAAATGCGTCGATCCCTTCGGCACGCAACACGGACGTCGGATTCACCGCGGTGATCGTGTTGGTGTTGTAGTTCATGCCGAGATAGGAACTCAGCGTGCCCGCGCCGACGTCCGTGGTGTAGTTGACGGTCAGGTCCACACCCTTGGTGCGCGTATCGACTGCATTCACCAGGAACTGCGCTCTGCCGACGTTCATCGCCTCCAGCACCGCCCGCAACGATGCAGTCGCAGGGCTGGTGAGATCGCTGGTGTTGATTCCCTGGATCAGAACGATGCGGTCCCGCACATCGACCACGTAGGCGTCGAGCGTGATCGAAACATTGCTGGCCGGCGAGTATGCGAATCCGAGCGATGCGTTGCGGGATTTCTCCTGCCTCAGGCTCGCGACTCCTGCGGCCAGCGCAATGGGACTGCCGCTCGGCGCGATGACGATATCGATCGGAACGCCTTGCACGAAGTTCGTGATCGTGGAGCTGAAGTACTGTTGCTGCAGCGAGGGCGCGCGGAAGCCGCCGCTGACCGATCCGCGCAGCAGCAGTTCATCGTTGAGCTCGTATGAAGACGCCAGCTTGCCGATCTGCGCATCGCCGAAGTCGCTGTAGTGCTCGTAGCGCGCTGCGGCCGCGAGCAGGAAGCGGTTCGTGATCTGCGTTTCGACATCCACGTAGGCGCCTGCAGCGTCTCGACTCTTGTCGATCACGTCTTCGGGCCTGAAGCCGGGAAATCCCTGGCTGCCTGCATTGCCGCCGCCGGGACCGTCGTAGTCGTCCCAGGAGCCGCGCTCGCCGGCGCGTATCGAGTACGTCTCGCGCCGACTCTCGGCGCCGAATGCGACATTGATCCCTTCGATCGCGTCGGCGAAGAAGCGCGTGACGTCGAGGCCGACCGTGTTCTGCGTGTAACTGAAACCGCCGGCATCGAACGAGGAGGGCGAGATGCCTCGACCTCCGGCTACCAGATCCGCATTCGCGATCGAGGCATTCAGCGTCGAGCCGATGACGTAGTCCATCCGGTTGCGGCCGTGCGTGGCGTTCAGATCCACGCTCCAACCGGCGAGGCTCGTACGGCCCCCCACGGTGAGGGATTGATCTTCCACGTCCGTGCCGATGCGCGGCGCGAAGCCGTTCGGATACATCTGCGCCGAATTGCGTGCCGGAATATGCGTAGTCAGTCCACACGGCGGATTGATGCCCCTGCGATCGTAGGCGCTGGCATCTCCCTCGCGCTCCTGCACGCCGCCATGAAGATACATTTCGCCGATCTCGCCTGTGCCGACAGCGCCGTTCACATACAGCGTCTTGTTCTCCACGGCGGCGTCGCCGATCTCGCGGTACGGACGGCACGGATCGTCGTTGCGGTTCGAGGGGTCGCGCCGCAGGTACTCTGCGGTGACGTTCATGAAGCCGCGCTCGCCGACGCCAAAACCATAGTTGGCTGCAAGTTGGCTGTTGCGGCCGTCGCCTTCGGCATACTCGCCTGACGAAGCGAGGACATCGAGCCCCTTGCTGCGTTTGAGGCCGATATTGATCACCCCGGCGATGGCATCGGAGCCGTATTGCGCAGCCGCACCGTCGCGCAATACGTCGATGCGCTCGATGGCAAGGGCCGGGATGGTGTTGAGATCCGTGCCGGTGTTGCCGCGCGCGCGGCTGCCGTACACGTTGACCAGCGCCACGGAATGCTGGCGCTTGCCGTTCACGAGCACCAGCGTCTGGTCGGGTCCGAGGCCGCGCAGCGTTGCCGAGTCAATGTGGTCGGCGCCATCGGCTCCGACCTGGCGGTTGGAGTTGAAGGAGGGCGCACTGAATTGCAGGAGCTGTCCGACGTCGAAGCGCCCCGAGCCCTGCAGGAGTCTCGCTACGGGGATCTGATCGATCGGCACCGGTGTTTCGGACGCGGAGCGGTTCAGGCTTCGGGTGCCGACGACGATGATCTCTCCCAGGTTCTCCAACGGTTCGAGCTCGTCGGCCTCGAAGCGCGCCGCACTGCGCCGGTCGCTGCGCCGGAGGTACTCCCCGACACCCGCGCCGGCGTTGAGTCCCTGCACAGCCGTGCCGCTCGATCCTGTCTCGCGCGCATCGGCGCCGAGGTGCACCGTGTGTATTGCAATGGCGGCGGTTCCCACTATGCGAAACGTGAGGCCGGAACCCTCCAGGAGCACTTTCAGTGCATCGCCGCGCGTGTACGCCCCCTTGAGGGGCGGTGCGCTCACGGATTCCGCGAGCCGGCTCTCCACGATCACCTGAAGTTGTGCCTGCTCGGAAAACCGCAGCAAGGCAGCTCCGAGCGTTTGCGCCGGAATGTCGAACTGCACGACCCGCGAGAAATCGAGCGTTGCCGCGGCAACGCTCGTGCGCGGCGATCAGACTCGCCACCGTAAAGACCAGCGCCAGCACGCAGCGCCGACCTCCTTTCTTGTAGTTCTGTTGCGGACGAGCCAGCAAAAAAGCGCTCCTACCTGCCCGCGAGCCCATAGATTCCGGCGCCACATTGCCAGAATTTGCAGTTCCAGCGTCTTAAGAGAAGCATATCGGTGCGGCCCACATAAAGCACTGGCAAGGTCTGTCGACCTCATGACCCATCGCATGCCCGGGGACAGCGAGCGCGAGCGCTCCGGCGAGCTCGCCGGCAGCCATGCCCAGCGCATCTCACGTCTGTTCAGCGAGCACAACGAATCGCTCATCCAGTTCCTGGCCACGCGCCTGCGCTCCGTTCAGGAAGCGAAGGAAGTTGCGCAGGAAGCCTACGTGCGTCTGCTCAGCCTGGAGGATTCCGGCGCCGTCAGCTTTCTGCGGGCATTCCTCTTCAAGACCGCCGCCAATCTCGCTGTCGACCGGATCCGTAGCCGCAATCGCCAGCAGCAGGCGCTCGATGCCGGCCTGTGCGACGAATCCCGGGAAGCGCCCACGCCGGATCGGGAAGCCGCGTCTGCGCAGGAAGTGGAGATCGTTCGGCGCCTGATCGGCGAGCTGCCGCCGAAGTGCCGGCACGCCTTTCTCCTGCACCGGGTGCACGGCGCCGAGTTTTCGGAGATCGCGCAAGAGATGGGGCTGTCCGAGCGCATGGTTCGACACTACGTGCTGCGCGCAGTGCTCTATTGCCGCGCCGGGCTCGATGCGGCGCAGAGTTGCAAGGAGTCGGGACGTGGTTAGCCGCAACGGCGAAGGGGCAGAGCGCGACAGCGTGTTGCAAGAGGCCGCGCAGTGGTCTCTCGAGCTGTCGACCGGCGACATTCCTGCGGAGCGGATTGCTCAGTGGCAGCAGTGGCTTGCTGCGAGCGAGGCGCATCGCGCAGCCTTCGATCGCATCCAGTCGACCTGGTCCGCGGTCGATCGGTATGCAACGGGAACTGTGGCGTGGCCGTCCGAGGCAGAGCTCGCGAGCGATGCTTACGATGGCTCTGTTGCCGTCTCCGCCTGGCGGTTGCGAGCGGTGACGAAACGCAGCAGTCGCCGCGGCAGAGCCTGGGCGACCTGGCGTCGCCGACCCTGGCTGACGGCTGGTCTGGCCGCCAGCGTCGTCGCGGCTTTGACGGCACTGGCGGTCGTACCAGTCATACGGTCCATGCAGTTCGCGCAGCCAGTCGTGACTGTCGTCGAAACCGCCTCCGGCGAGAATCGCGACGTGCAGCTGGGTGACGGCTCGGTTGTCAGCGCCGGCGCACAATCGGTGCTTTGGGCCACGCTCAGCGGCGACTCGCGCGAAGTCACTCTCGAGCGCGGCGAGGCTTTCTTTCGCGTCGCGAAGGATCCGGCACGTCCGTTCATCGTCAAGATCGGCGCGACGACTGTCGCCGCCGTGGGCACAGCTTTCAACGTCCGGCGCGCGGGCGAGCGCGTAGTCGTCGGCGTGTCCGAAGGAATCGTAAAGGTGGACGCGCGCGTCATAACCGCGCAGTCGGCCGCGCAGGCGCAGCCGGAACGAACTGTGATCCGCACCGCGCGCCTCAGCGTCGGACAGCAACTGAGCTTCGATGCGACGGATGGCAGTGCGAGCATCCAGACCGTCGACGTCATCGGCATCGCCGCGTGGCGCGAGGGTCTTCTGCAATACCGCGACGAGCCGCTGCGCTCGGTGATCGCGGACCTCACTCGCTATTCCGCGCACGACATCGTGATCGCGAATCCGCAAATTGCGGATCTGCGCATCACCGGCACGGTGTTTGCAAACGATGTGGACAGCTGGCTGCAGAGTCTCGAGACGGCGCTGCCGGTGCGCGTCGTGTGGGCGCCCGACGGCTCCGCGCGACTCGAGGCAAGATGAGTCGGAAACGCAATGTTCGGATAAGTCACTCAAGGGGATTCGCCGTGAATACTGAACTGAGAAAAGCATTGATGGCCGCCATGGGGCTGACCTCGCCGCTCCTGCTGGGCGTGGCCACGCCAGCCTCGGCAGCCGACAACGAGACGTTGGAGGAACTGGTCGTCACGGGCATCCGCGGCGGCGAAGCGCGCTCGGTCATCGATTCGACCGTGCCGATCGACGTGCTGTCGTCGGCTGAATTCACCAATCAGGGCGATACCGACCTGAGCAACCTGCTCAGGAATGTGGTGCCTTCGTACAACGTCAACTCGCAGCCCATCAGTGATGCGGCGACGATCGTCCGGCCGGCAAACCTGCGCGGCCTGGCGCCCGATCACACGCTGGTCCTCGTGAACGGCAAGCGCCGGCATCGCGCTGCCGTCATTTACTGGATCGGCAACGGCGTCGCCGACGGCGCGCAAGGACCGGACATTTCGGCGATCCCGTCGAGCGCGTTGAAGCAGGTGGAAGTGCTGCGTGACGGCGCCTCCGCGCAATACGGCTCCGACGCCATCGCCGGCGTGATCAACTTCATCCTCAACGATGCCGACCACGGCGCGAGCGTCGAGGGGCGCTACGGCGGTTACTACGCCGGCGACGGCGCCACCTACGCAATCAGCGGCAATGTCGGCCTGCCGCTCACCAGCGAGGGTTTCTTCAACTTCAGTTTCGAGTACGGCTCGACGGATCCGACCGATCGCAGCATCCAGCGCGACGACGCAGCAGCGCTGATCGCCGCCGGCAACACCGACGTGAAGGATCCGGCGCAGGTGTGGGGCTCGCCGGAGATCGAGGACGACCTGAAGACCTTCATCAACTGGGGCGTCGACCTCAACGAGACGCTCGAGGTCTATGGCCACGCCAACTATGTCTCGAAAACTGCGATCGGCGGCTTCTACTTCCGCAACCCGAATACGCGCGCGGCCGTATTCAGCGCCGACAACGGCGAGACACTGCTGGTCGGCGATCTGACGCCGGGCAGCGGCACCACGTGCCCAACGATCAACATCACGAACAACGTGCCCGATCCCGTCGCTCGTGCGGCGGTGTTTGCCGACCCCAATTGCTTCACGTTCCAGGAGATCTTTCCCGGCGGATTTACGCCGTCGTTCGGCGGCGACCTGAAGGACTACGCCGCTGTCGCCGGCTTGCGGGGCACGATCGGTGAGCGCATCAACTGGGATGCGAGCGTCGGTTACGGCTACAACCGCGTGGACTTCTTCATCAGCAACACCGTGAATGCATCGCTCGGACCCGCAACGCCGACGACGTTCGACCCGGGCTCGTATATTCAGGACGAGCTCAACGTCAATTTCGACGTCGCCTACAAGTTGAGCGATGCGGTCACGCTGGCCGCCGGCGCCGAGTACCGCGACGAGACGTTCGAGATCGAAGCCGGGCAGATCGAGTCCTGGGACTTCGGGCCGCTCGCGGCGCAGGGGTTCAGCGCTGCATCCAACGGCTTCCCCGGTTTCAGCGATCAGATCGCAGGCAGCTGGAGCCGCGCCAATCATGCGCTCTATGGCGACGTTGCCTGGCGCGTGACCGATCCGTGGCAGGTCGACCTGGCCGTGCGCTGGGAAGACTTCGAGGACTTCGGCACGACTACCAACGGCAAGATCGCCACGAACTATCGCATCAACGAAGCGTTCGCAATTCGCGGCAGCTGGAATACCGGTTTCCGTGCGCCGACACCCGGCCAATCGAATGCATCGAACGTGACGACGCAGTTCGATCCCGACCTCGGGGAGCTGGTGAATCAGGGCACGATCCCGTCGACCAACCCGGTGGCCGTGTTGCGCGGCGGCCAGGCACTCGAGCCCGAGGAGTCGCAGAGCTTCAGCGTCGGCGCGGTCCTCGAGCTGGGCGACTTCACCTTGACGGCGGACTACTACACCATCGAGGTCGATGACCGGATCGCAGTCTCGCAGGACTTCACGCTGACTCCCGCGGAAGTGATCGCGCTGGTTGCGTCCGGTGTCACCAGCGCAGCGAACCTGCAGAGCTTCCGCTTCTTCACCAACGACTTCGATACCGAGACCAAAGGCATCGACCTGGTGGCGACCTACGAGGCGCCGCTGTTCGGCGGCAACTCCAGCCTCAGCCTCGCCTTCAACAACAACACCACCGAGGTGACCCGGTTCAACCCGGACACGCTGAATGCCAATCGGATCCGGCAGATCGAGGAAGGTCTGCCCGAAACCCGCTGGAGCCTGACCGGCACGCAAACGTGGGGACCGCTGCGGTTGCTCGCGCGCGTCAGTCAGTACGACGGTTGGTATGACAACGAGGATGGCCGTGCCTATGACGGCGGCAACTATCTCTTCGACGCCGAGGTCGCCTACACGGTGCGGGATGCGCTGACGTTCGTCCTGGGTGCCCAGAACCTGTTCGATGAGTACCCGGAGGTGAATCCGGGCGGCGCGGCCGGCGCCGGCAATCGCTACAGCCAGTACACGCCGTTCGGATTCAACGGCGGATTCTGGTACGGCAGGTTCACCTACAGCTTCGAGTAGGACGCCGGGTCAGGCTGCGCGGCTAGGTGCCGCGCAGCCTGACAGACAGGCACGTGACGCAGCCTTCGAGCTTCTCGTACTCGCTGATGTCCACGAGGATCGGCTCATAGCCCAGCCCGGCGAACAGCTCCGCGCTTTTCGGTGCGCTTGCTGCCATCAACAGCCGATTCTCTCCAAGTAATACGACATGCGCGCCGGACGACTCCGGTACGGGGATGAAGTCCGCAAAGATCGACGCGTCGTCCAACGCAGGCAAGTAGCCGATGACGGAGCCGTTTGGCAACGCGGTGGCGGCGCTCTTCAGATGCAGGACTTTGCTCACCGGCACCTCCACGATCCTTGCACCCAGCGGCTCGAAGATCCGGCGCATCTGCGCCACGCCTGCGGCGTTGGTGCGCGCACTGCGGCCTACGTAAATCAGATCGCCGACCTTGAGGACGTCGCCACCTTCGAGGGTTCCAGGCTCCTGGATGCGGCCGATCGAGTAGCCGCATCGCTCGATCGTTCGCTCCGCATCCACGATTTCAGGCCTGCGGCTCGCAGCGCCAGGACGGGAGATCAGCGCTGCATTCTTGTAGACGACCATCGTGTCTTCGACGAACACGCTGTCAGGGCAGTCGTCTGCGGGCGCGACCTCTGTCGTTTCCCAACCGTAGCGCTGCAGCAGGGCGACATAGTGCTCCCACTGGTTCGCAGCGAGCTCGTAGTCGACCGGGACGCGCTCGATGTGATCGACGATCCCTTCGGACAGTCGCGAGCTCGGCCGGCGAACGAGTGCTTTCCGGCTAACCATGAGGAGCCCTTCTTGAAAGCACGCGGGCGCGGACCCTGAGCACTACTGCAATCGTCAACGCAACCAGCCCGACGCAGACGGCAATGCTTCCGGGAATGAAGGTTCCGAAAAGCCAGATAGGACCCCAGGCCATCCGTTCGGCCGTGACGCCCGAAATCAGGCCAATGGACGACAGCCAGCCACCGATGGTCGGCGCAACCATCGGACCGAAGATCAGCAGCGCGCCTGCGCCCAGTCCAGCGAAGGCGACGTACTTGGCGATTGTGTAATGGGTCAGGCTTTGCACTTCTTCGCTACTGCCGCGATCTGGCCTGATTCAGCCATCGCGACAGGCAGCCGCGCCGAATTCTTCTTCATGGCATGTCCCCCTGACTTGTTCTACCGCAGATCCTTACTCCCGCCGATTCGATTTTGCAATCGGACACTGGCAACGGTTTACGGCACGCGCCGGAAGAGGTCGGGGTAGTCGAGCACGATGCCGTCTTCATCGACCGCAAGCTCTGCCTGGAAACCGCTGCCGTCGAGATTTTCGAAGAGGTAGAGCCGATCGGCGAGCCGCGTATACGCCTGCGGTTGTGGATGGACCGTCAGGTCCGGCGCGAAGACCCAGGCCATGAGGAATTGCCGCCGCTCTCCAAGTGCCATCGGTTCGCGGCGAATCGGGAAGGTATTGGTGAAAGGAGTTGGCCAGATATCGATGTCCCTGCATCCTTGCAGCGCATCGATGACCCGGTCATCGCCATCTCGCCAGTAACCCTGGCCGTCTGTCTGCAGCCTGAGCGATTGCGTGGAGCGCTCGGTCGTCAGCACCAGCTCGGCATCCCGAAGGCGCCACGATTCATCCCAGTTCAGGCGATAGGTAAGCCTGAATGGGCCGCGCTCGTCGTCGATCGCGAGGACGACACTGTCGGCGGCGCATTTCGTCAGCAACAGATGCTCGAAACCCACGCCCTCCTGGCTCTTGTTCCAGAGTGGTGTCCAGCAGATCGTGCGACCCGGTGCAGTTGTCATCTCTTTTCCATGAACATGCTCAATGGATCGGGCTGGTAGTCGGCGAACGCAGCGATCTCGACAAATCCGCACGAGCGATAAAGCCCGATCGCTTCGGGCTGCTTGATTCCTGTCTCCAGTCGCAAAGCAGTTGCTCCGCCTTCGCGCGCAATCTCCTCGAGCTTTTCGAGCAGCCGACGTCCCACCTGTTGCCCGCGTGCGGCTGGGTCGACGAACATGCGCTTGATCTCCACCCAGTCATCTCCCGAGCGCACGATTGCTCCGCAGCCAACGGCTTGCGCGCCCAGCCGAGCGACGACAAATGTGACGCTTGGACGTCGCAATGCCTGCAAGTCGAGCATGTGGTTGCTCTCGGCAGGATACAGACTGGTCGCGTACGCATCGCTGGCCTCGAGCAACGCGCGCACTTCGGGGCTGTCGGGGTCTTCGATCAGGAGCCGCAGAACATTCATCGCTTCACCGTCTGTGTCCGCCACCGTCTTTGCGTGCTCATTCTTCGATGAGGTCGACGCCGCTTTGCTCGAGCTTCCTGAGGTGATCATGCATTTCCTTGAGCCGCTCGGGTGAATGACCCGTCCATTGCGTGACCTCGCCAACGACCCGAAACGGATGTCGGGACCGATATGACTGGGTCGGATTGCCGGGAAATCGCTTGTTCGTCAGATTCGGATCGTCTTCGATGGCGCCGGTCGGCTCCACGATGTAGATCCTGCCACGTCCTTCGCCAACGGCCAGCTCGGCTCCCCAGGTGGCCGCATCCAGCGTGGCGCTCAGATAAATGAAATTTCCCGGTTTCCTCTGGCCATAGTTGGAGGCGTAGCCCGGTGCGATCAGGTCACCGATCTTCAGGTCGGCTTTTGTGCCGTGATAGTACGTTGGCGAGTCAGTCATCGCGTCCTCCGTTTCCTGCCGTTCAACAGGCGGGCGATGCTGCATCACTCACCGGTTCTTGCCGCAAGTCCCCCTGCGTTGTATAAATTGATGGTGGGAGGCGCAGCGCGCCTCCTTTTTTATTGTCAGTCGTCAGCGAGCTGCGCATGGCCAAAGCATATTGGATCGCCTGCTATCGTCAGATTTCCGACCCCGCCAGGCTCGCGGCGTACGCGAAGCTTGCAGGACCAGCGATCGAAGCGGGCGGCGGACGTTTCCTGGCGCGCTCGGTGGCCGCGAAAGCCTATGAGGACGGCAAGCTCGATCGCACGGTTCTCATCGAATTCGACTCCGTCGATCAGGCTGTCGCGGTTCACGACAGCGCCGCATACCAGGCAGCTCTGGCGCTACTCGATGGCGGCGCCGTGCGCGACTTGCGGATTGTGCCGGGGACCTAAGCGGCTTGTGCCGCACGCAGCGTCTTTTCCATGCGGCGCAGAGCTTCTTCCAACGTCTGCAGGCTGCAGGCGAATGACAGCCGCATGTGTCCCGGCGCACCGAACCCGCTGCCGGGAACGACGGCGACGCCGCCATGCGTGAGCAGATGCTCGGCAAACGCGTTGTCGTCCTTCGCGCCGACGATGCTGATCGCTTTCTCGACGTTGGCGAACGCGTAGAACGTCCCAGCGCCGCGCAGGCACGACACGCCGGGCAACTTGTTGAGGCCGGCGACGATGAAGTCGTGACGCTGCCGGAAATGCTTGTTCATCTCGCGCACGCACGATTGATCGCCGTTGAGCGCAACGACCGCCGCCCGCTGCGAGATCGATGACGGGTTCGACGTGCTCTGGCTTTGGATCGTCGACATGGCCGTCACGATTTCGATCGGTCCGCCGCAATAGCCGATGCGCCAGCCTGTCATCGCGTACGCTTTCGACACGCCGTTGGTCGTCACCACGCGGTCGTACAGTTCGGGGCACACGCTCGCGAAGCTCACGAACGGTTCGTCGGCCCAGTAGATGTGCTCATACATGTCGTCGGTGCAGATGACGACGTTCGGATGCTTCATCAGCACTTCGCCGAGCGCGCGCAGCTCCGCACGGGTGTAAGCGGCCCCGGTCGGGTTGCTGGGGCTATTCAATATGAATAGCCGCGTCTTCGGCGTGATCGCCGCTTCCAGCTGCGCCGGCGTGATCTTGTAACCCTGATCCGCGCCCGCATATGGAGTGACCGGCACGCCATCGGCGAGCAGGACCATGTCCGGATAGGACACCCAGTACGGCGCGGGAATCACCGCTTCGTCGCCCGGATCGATCACGGCGAGGATCAGATTGAAGATGGTCTGCTTCGCGCCGCTCGACGCCAGGACCTGTTTGCGGGCGTAGTCGAGGCCGTTCTCGCGCTTGAACTTCGCGATGATTGCATCCTTCAGCTCGGCCGTGCCCTCGACGGCGGTGTAACGCGTGTGACCTTTGCGGATCGCTTCGACGCCCGCATCGGCGATGTGCGTCGGCGTGTCGAAATCCGGCTCGCCGGCGCCGAGGCCGATGATGTCTTTGCCTTCCGCTTTCAGCTGCGCGACGCGGCCGGTGAGCGCGACGGTAGGAGAGGGCTTGACGCGCTGGACGCGTTTTGAAACTGGTAAACTCACGGTACCCCGCAAGGATGCGCTTCGACGACGCGGGAATTGTTTCTCATGACCGATACCACCGCAACCGGATTCGCGCTCACCGGCGACTACAAGCCGGCTGGCGATCAGCCGCAGGCGATCGCCGGGCTGGTCGATGGGCTGAGCTCGGGGCTCACGCATCAGACGCTGCTGGGCGTGACGGGAAGCGGCAAGACATTCACCGTCGCGCAACGTGATCCAGAAGCTGCAGCGGCCGACGCTCGTGCTCGCGCACAACAAGACGTTGGCGGCGCAGTTGTACGGCGAGTTCAGGGAGTTCTTCCCGCACAACGCGGTGGAGTATTTCGTTTCCTATTACGACTACTATCAGCCGGAAGCCTACGTTCCTTCCTCCGACACCTACATCGAGAAAGATTCCTCGGTCAACGAGCACATCGAGCAGATGCGCTTGTCGGCGACCAAGGCGCTGCTCGAGCGACGCGACGCGATCATCGTCGCGACCGTATCGGCGATCTACGGCCTCGGCGATCCGGAAGCGTATCTGTCGATGGTGCTGCATCTTTCGCGCGGCGACAAAATGGATCAGCGCAAGATACTGCGGCGCCTGACGGACATGCAGTACAAGCGCAACGAGCTCGATCTGACGCAAGGCACCTATCGCGTGCGCGGCGACGTCATCGACATCTTCCCCGCGGAATCGGAACGAGAGGCGGTGCGCGTCGAGCTGTTCGATGACGAGGTCGATTCGCTAATGCTGTTCGATCCGCTCACAGGCGAGATCAAGCGCAAGGTGCCGCGGTTTACGGTGTTCCCGTCGACGCACTACGTGACGCCGCGCGATCGGCTCGTCACTGCCGTCGACCAGATTCGCGACGAGTTGCATGAGCGATTGAGCGAGCTCAAGAGCGCCGGCAAGCTGCTCGAAGCGCAGCGGCTCGAACAGCGCACGCGCTTCGACATCGAGATGATCCGCGAGGTCGGCTACTGCAACGGGATCGAAAACTACTCGCGCTTTCTGTCGGGCCGCTCGCCCGGCGAGCCGCCGCCGTGCCTGTTCGACTATCTGCCCGACAATGCACTGTTGATCGTCGACGAGAGTCACCAGACGATTCCGCAGCTGGGCGCGATGTATCGCGGCGATCGCTCGCGCAAGGAGACGCTGGTCGAATACGGCTTCCGCATGCCGTCGGCGCTCGACAACCGTCCGTTGCGCTTCGACGAATGGGAAAAGCTCGCGCCGCAGATGATCTTCGTCTCCGCTACGCCCGGACCCTACGAGCTGCAGCGATCAGGCCAGGTCGTCGAGCAGCTGGTGCGCCCGACAGGTCTCGTCGATCCGGAAGTCGAGCTGCGGCCGGTGCGCACGCAGGTCGACGATGTGCTGTCGGAGATCAAGATCTGCGTGGAGCGGGGCGAGCGTGTGCTGATCACGACGCTGACCAAGCGCATGGCCGAGGACCTCACCGAGTACCTCGACGAGCACGGCGTGAAGGTGCGTTACCTGCACTCCGACATCGACACCGTCGAGCGCATGGAAATCATCCGCGACCTGCGCCTCGGCAAGTTCGACGTGATCGTCGGTATCAACCTGCTGCGCGAGGGCCTGGACATGCCGGAGGTATCGCTCGTCGCGATCCTCGATGCGGACAAGGAAGGCTTCCTGCGTTCTGAAAATTCGCTCATCCAGACGATCGGCCGCGCCGCGCGCCATCTGAACGGCCGGGCGATCCTTTACGCGGACCGTGCGACCGGCTCGATCCAGCGCGCGATCGACGAGACCAATCGGCGCCGGCGCAAGCAGCTGGAGTTCAACGAGCAGCACGGCATTACGCCGCGCGGCATCAAGAAAGGCGTTGCGGACATCCTGGAAGGCGCGTACTCGGATGCCGCCCGTGCGTCGCGGAAAGTGGCAGAGCCGGCCGCGGACTATTCATCGCTGACGCCGGACCAACTCCTGCGCCGCATCAAGAAGCTCGAACAGGAAATGCTCAAACACGCCCGCAATCTGGAATTCGAGCAGGCGGCCCGGCTGCGCGACGAAGTGCACAAGCTGCGCAACGCCGCCTTCGGCCTGCCCGACGAGAAGGCCAGCTGAGCCGGGCTATTGCAGGATCGGCCAGGAACGAATTCGCCGGCCAAGCAGCCGCGAGGCCGCGTTGCTCACGGCGGCGATCGCCGCAGGCGTGACGATCTCACCGATGCCGCAGATGCCGGCATCGCTCGGCACGATCACCACCTCGACGGGCGGGCAGTCCTGCATCCGCAGCGGCCTGTAGTCCGCGAACGTCTGCTGTTCCACTTCGCCACGCTTCCAGGTGATGCGCTCTCGGAGCGCCGCTGATGCACCAAATACGAATCCCCCGATGGCCTGCGCCCGCACGATCGATGGATTGACGACCGTGCCCACGTCGACGACGACCGTTGCCGCTCGCATGCTCGGCGTATCGTCTCGCATGAACATTTCGACTGCGACTGCCGCGTGGCATTCGGGTGAATCGTAGATGCCGCAGGCGACACCGCTAGCGTGGCCAACGGCGCGCGGCGTCTTCCACAGCGCCGAGTTGCCGAGGGCTTCGAGTACGCGGCGCATCCGCGCAGGATCGAATGGCATGCGCAGGTCGGGTGTAATGACGAACTCCCTTTTGCCCGTCGTTGCGAGATGCTTCAAGCGAAAGGCGAGGGGATCTTCTCCGGCAAGTTGTGCCAGCTCGTCCATGAAGCATTCGACTGCGGCAGTCACGTTGTTCCAGTACGTACCCCGCCACCATGCGCAGGGCGCCATCGGGGCTACCGGACGATGCTCCATGCGCACGTGCGGGACGTCATATATGAAGGAGACCAGTGGGGCGGAGATCGTCCAGTCGCCACGGTCGGCAGTCACTTCCTTCGGTTCCTGCTGGGCCAGGACCGATTCGGCTGCGTACCGGTGTGCGAACGTCGCAATGTGTCCGCGCCTATCGAGCGAAGCGGCCAGCCGATGAACGCTGCCGGAGCGGTACAGCGCATGACGCATGTCGTCTTCGCGCGTCCACAGCAGTTGCACTGGACGTTGCAGCGCCTTGGCCAGTTTCGCCGCTTCCAGTCCGTAGTCGATCTCCAGCCGGCGGCCGAACGATCCGCCGATCAGCGTCGCATGCACGGTGACGTTCTCGGGTGCGAAGCCGAGCTCGCGGACGATAGCGTCCTTCAGTCGCGTTTGACGCTGATTCCCGCACCACACCTCGATGCGCCCGTCTACGCACCGCGCGGTTGCATTCGGCGGCTCGAGCGGTGCGTGGGCCAGATATGGCTGTGTGTACCGCGCTTCGAGTCGACGCTCGCCGTGAGGTGCAGAATCGATGTCGCCTTCCTGGCGCGAAACTATCCCCGCGCGGGCGCACTCTCGATCCAGCGTTGCGAACATGGTTTCGGTGTCGAGCTCTCGGCGCGCGCCGAGATCCCATTCGATGTGCAAAGCCTCGCGCGCTTGCTGTGCTGCCCAGGAATTGTTCGCGACGACTGCAACGGCGTCGCGATGGTGATCGGGCGTCGGCCACGCGTTCCCGGCGAGGGCAAGCGCCTTGATGAAGCCGGGCACTTGCCGCGCTTCGCTGTCATCGAATCGCAGGAGCCGGGCTCCAACGACTGGCGCACGCGCAAGAACGGCGAAGCACATGTCAGGGAGTCGCAGGTCGATGCCATAACGCGCAGTTCCTGCTGCGATCTCCGCGTGATACGCGATCGGTCCGGGCTTGCCGATGTATCGCCAATCGCGCGGCGCTTTGAGTTGCACCGATTCCGGAGCCGGCAATGAAATCGAGGCGGCTTCGGCAACGAGATCGCGATATGGAGCGCGCTGGCCGCTCGCGCGATGCCGAAGCTCACCGGCCTCGGTCGTGATCTCTGCAACTGGAACGCTCCATCGCTTCGCCGCGGCTTGTATCAGCATGTGTCGGGCAGTCGCGCCGGCTCGTCGCATGCGCTCCTGCCAGCCAGCAAGCGTGAAACTGCCGCCCGTGATGATTTCACCGTACCGAGGATCTGACGGGACCTGCACGAGTTGCAGCGATTGCGGTTCGACGTCCAACTCCTCGGCGAGCAGCGTGCGCAGGCCCGTGTGTGCACCCTGGCCCATCTCGACCCGCGACGTCAGGAGGCGAATGGCGCCGTCCGCGTACAGCTCCAGCCACCAGTTGGGCGATAGCGGGCGCGACGCCGCGCCGCGGTCGCAGCTCGCGAACGTCAGACCCAGGCTGCCCAGTACGATGAATTGCGCGAACTGTCGGCGCGTGAGGGTGAGTTGCTGCGTCATCGATCAGAGGGCAGGTCGTCGCTTGGAATGACGATACGACAGCACTATCCTGCAGCGATGAAACCGACGTCGACACGAGCGACGCAGCGCTGGGACGAACGACCGTTCTTCGGGCTGAAATTCTGGCTGCCCGGCAGCGTGCTCCTGTTCGCCGCGCTCGCCGGTTATTGCGAGGTGTGCACCGTGCTGGCCGGTTTGCCGCGTCCCGGTATCGCCGTGTCCGGCTCATGGGCGCTGCAGATCGCGATGGGCTGGGCAATCGTCGGAGGCTGTATCGGCAGGTATGGCGCACGCGTCGCCGATGCACCGTGGGTCCGTGCCAGACCGGCGGCTTCGATGGCGATCGCCGTAATGGCTATTGCAGCATTCACCCTCGGGATGGAGTTGGGTATCACGTTCCTGCGCGGCGACCCATATGAATTGCCGGCGCTGCTGGAAGTGCGAGGACCGATCACGCTGGTCGGGAGCGGACTCCTGTTGGGCATCTTCGCCATCCGGCGGCGGCTTGCCGCAGATCCGACGCCCGATGCGCTCGAAGTCATGACAGGGACGGGCCATGTGACGATTGCTACGGCGGAGATCGAGTGTCTCGAAGCCGACGGCAACTATCTCAACGTCGCGCACGTCTGCGGCCGCACCTACCTGCTGCGGTCGACGATGCAGGCCGCCGAGCGGCGGCTCGGGCAGCGGTTCGTGCGTATCCACCGGTCGATGATCGTCAACCGCGCGATGATCCGCGAGCGGCGCCGCGGCGGGCAGCTCGTGCTGCAATCGGGCCGCGTGGTACGGATCGGCCGGGCGTTTCGCAGCCGTCTCACCTGACCGAGCTATCCGCTTGTTTCTGCGTGCCTTGGCGGCTATCCTTGCCGACCTTTTCCGGGCGCTTAGCTCAGCGGTAGAGCACTTGCTCGACAAGCAAGGGGTCACAGGTTCAATCCCTGTAGCGCCCACCACTTCGCATCCCTATGCCAGTCATTACCCTGCCTGACGGCAGTCAACGCACTTATGCCGAACCCATCTCGATCGAGAAGGTAGCGGCGGACATCGGTCCCGGGCTGGCCAAGGCGGCGCTCGCCGGCAAGGTCGACGGCAAGCTGGTCGACACGTCCTATGTCATCGACCGTGACGTGCGGCTCGCCATCGTCACGGACCGAGACCCCGAAGGGCTGGAGGTCATCCGCCATTCCACCGCGCACCTGCTGGCGCAGGCTGTGAAACAGCTGTTTCCCGATGCGCAGGTGACGATCGGCCCGGTGATCGAAGACGGCTTCTACTACGATTTCGCCTACAAGCGGACGTTCACGCCCGAGGACCTGGTCGCGATCGAAGAGCGCATGCGCGACCTGGCGAAGGCCGACCACAAGGTCACGCGGCGAGTCATGCGCCGCGACGATGCGGTCAAGTTCTTCCGGGATCAGGGCGAGATCTACAAGGCCGAAATCATCGCCAGCATTCCCTCCGCCGAGGAAATCAGCCTGTACGGTCAGTCGGATTGGGTGGACCTGTGCCGCGGTCCGCACGTGCCGAGCACCGGCAAGCTGCGCGCCTTCAAGTTGATGAAGATCGCCGGAGCGTACTGGCGAGGCGACTCGCGCAACGAGATGCTCCAGCGCATCTACGGCACCGCGTGGCCGGACGACAAGCAGCTGAAGGCGTATCTCACGCGGCTGGAAGAGGCGGAAAAGCGCGACCACCGCAAGCTCGGCAAGGAACAGGACCTGTTCCACTTCCAGGAGGAGGCGCCGGGCGCCGTCTTCTGGCACCCGAAGGGCTGGACCATGTTCCAGGCGCTGATCGCGTACATGCGCGAGAAGCAGCGCGCAGCCGGTTACCAGGAAGTCAGCGCGCCGGAAATCATGGACGCCGAGCTGTGGCGGCGCTCCGGCCACCTGGAAAAGTTCGGCGAGAACATGTTCCTGACGAAGACGCCGGACGAGCGGACCTACGCGATCAAGCCGATGAACTGCCCCGGGCACATCCAGATCTTCAATCAGGGTCTGCGCAGCTACCGGGATTTGCCGCTGCGCTTCGCGGAGTTCGGCAAGGTGCATCGCTACGAGCCGTCGGGTGCGCTGCATGGCTTGATGCGCGTGCGTGCTTTTACGCAGGACGACGCACACGTGTTCGTCACCGAAGACCAGCTGGTCGAGGAGAGCGTGCGCGGCATCCAGCTGCTGTTGTCGATCTATCGCGATTTCGGCTTCGACAACGTGCTCGTGAAGTTCGCCGATCGCCCGCCGAACCGGGTCGGCGATGACGCCGTCTGGGACCGCGCCGAACAGGCATTACAGGAAGCGACGCGTGCAGCCGGCGTCGAATTCACGCTGAACAAAGGCGAGGGCGCTTTCTACGGACCGAAGCTCGAATTCGTCCTGAAGGACGCCATCGGCCGCGACTGGCAGTGCGGCACCTGGCAAGTGGACCTGAATCTTCCCGGCCGGCTGGGCGCGCACTACATCGACGACCACAGCGACAAGCGCACGCCAGTCATGCTCCACCGCGCCATCTTCGGCTCGCTGGAGCGCTTCATCGGCATCCTGATCGAGCACCACGCCGGCCGCCTGCCGACGTGGCTCGCGCCGGTGCAGGCGGTGGTCCTCAACATCACGGACAATCAAGCCGAATATGCACGAAAAGTGACTGAAACCCTGAAAAATCAGGGGCTTCGAGTCGCCGCCGACTTGCGCAACGAGAAGGTGGGCTTTAAGATCCGCGAGCACACACTGCAACGCGTCCCGTACCTTCTGGTCGCCGGCGATCGCGAAGCAGGTTCAAATTCTCTGGCCGTGCGCACGCGCAATGGCAAAGACCTCGGAGCGATGTCAATGGACACGATCGCTTCGAAGCTTGCCGAGGAAGTCGCGAGCCGCGGCCGGACTGTTTTGGAGGTATGACGCATCGCTGCTCCTATTGGTAAACGTGTTCGGCGCAACGACGAGATCAGTGCGCCGAAGTTACGGGTGATCGACGCCCTGGGTCATCAGATCGGCGTGATCACCCGCTTCGAGGCTCTGGAGATGGCTCGGACCGCGGAGCTGGATCTGGTCGAGGTGTCGCCCACCGCCGATCCGCCCGTCTGCCGCATCATGGACTTCGGCAAATTCCTGTTCGAGCAGAACAAGAAGGCGCACGCAGCGAAGCGCAAGCAGAAGCAGATTCAGATCAAGGAAGTGAAGTTTCGCCCCGGTACGGAAGAGGGCGACTATCAGGTGAAAGTGCGCAACCTGATCCGCTTCCTGCAGGAAGGCGACAAGGCCAAGGTGACCATGAGGTTCCGCGGCCGCGAGATGGCGCATCAGGAAGTCGGCCGCGAGCTCCTGCAGCGGGTGTCGGCAGATCTGGCGCCGTATGCGCAGATCGAGCAGAACCCGCTGATGGAAGGGCGGCAGATGGTGATGATGTTCGGGCCGAAGAAGAAATAGGCCCGAGCTTTGTGGGTCAGGCTTCAGCCTGACCCTGTAGGTCGGGCTTTGGCCCGACATAAAAAGTGAGCAACAGCTTCGGCTGTTGTCCCGCCCCAAGGTGCTTGCACCCCAAGGGCTAAATAAGAGAGCTCAATGAGCTCGGAGTTGTTATGCCCAAGTTGAAGACCAACCGGGCAGCGGCGAAGCGTTTTCGCAAGACTGCCAAAGGGTTCAAACGAGCCCAATCCCATCGTCGTCACATCCTCACCAAGAAGCCGAGCAAGCGTAAGCGTCAGCTGCGCGCGCCGAGCATGGTGGCGAAACAGGATCTGCCGCGGCTGGAACAGCTGCTGCCGAACGCTAAGTAAGAGGAGCTGACACATGGCACGCGTAAAGAGAGGCGTCATCGCTGGCGCCCGTCACAAGAAGATCCTCAAGAAGGCGAAGGGCTACTACAACGCCCGTCGCAAGGTTTTCCGCGCGGCGAAGCAGGCGGTCATCAAGGCCGGCCAGTACGCCTACCGCGATCGCAAGACCAACAAGCGCAACATGCGCTCGCTGTGGATCACTCGTATCAACGCCGAAGCACGGGTTCACGGCTTGTCTTACAGCAAGCTGATCGCCGGCCTCAACCTGGCGGGGCTGGAGATGGACCGCAAGGTGCTCGCCGACATCGCGATGAACGATCCGGCGGCATTCGGTGTGATTGCGCAAAAGGCGAAAGACAGTCTGCTGAAGCAGGCTGCCTAAATGCAGTCGCTCGTTGAGACCGCGCGCGCGGAAATCGCGCGCGCGGCCAACATCGAGGAACTGGAGCAGATTCGCGTTCGCCTGCTCGGCAAGAAGGGCGAGATTACCGCGCAGCTCAAATCGCTCGGGGCGATGGACCCCGAGGCACGCAAGGCTGCGGGCGCGAAAATCAACGAAGCGAAAGAAGCGTTGGCCACGGCGCTGGACGCGCGCCGCGCGGAGCTCGAGAACGAGCAGCTCGCGGCGCAACTCGCCAGCGATACCGTGGACGTCACTTTGCCCGGCCGCGGCCAGAGCCTCGGCGGGCTGCATCCCGTCACGCGCTCGAGGCGGCGCATCGAGCAGATCTTTCGCGGCGGCGGCTTCACAGTCGCCGACGGTCCGGAGATCGAAGACGACTGGCACAACTTCGAAGCGTTGAACATCCCGGCGGATCATCCCGCGCGGGCGATGCACGATACTTTCTATTTCGGCGACGGCCGACTGCTGCGCACGCATACGTCGCCGGTGCAGGTGCGCTATCTCCAGGCGCACAAGCCGCCCGTGCGCATCATCGCGCCCGGTCGTGTGTATCGGAACGACTCCGACATGACGCATACGCCGATGTTTCACCAGCTCGAAGGGCTGGTCGTCGACGAGGGCATCAGCTTCGCGAACCTCAAAGCAGTGCTGCACGGGTTCATGAAGGAATTCTTCGAGAAGGACGTCGGCATGCGGCTGCGGCCTTCGTATTTCCCGTTCACCGAGCCGTCGGCTGAAGTGGATATTTCCTGTGTTGCTTGCGGCGGCACGGGTTGCCGCGTGTGCAAGAACACGGGCTGGCTCGAAGTGGCGGGCTGCGGCGTCGTGCATCCCAACGTGCTGCGTGCCGTGAACATCGACTCCGAGCGTTACACCGGGTACGCGTTTGGTTTCGGCATCGACCGGCTCACGATGCTGCGTTACGACGTCAACGATCTGCGCCTGTTCTTCGAGAACGACCTGCGCTTTCTGCGGCAGTTCTCCTGATGAAGATCAGTCTGCAATGGCTGGGCGAGTGGGTAGACACGGGCAAGGACGTGCGCGGGCTGGCGCACGCACTGACGATGGTCGGCCTCGAGGTCGAAGCCATTCAGCCTGCAGCGCCGCCGCTCGCCAATGTCGTGGTCGGCGAAGTGAAGAGCATCACGAAGCATCCCGACGCCGAGAAACTCAACGTCTGCCGCGTCTGGAACGGACGCGAAGAGCTGCAGATCGTCTGCGGTGCGCCGAACGTGCGCGTCGGCATGAAGGCGCCGCTTGCGCTCATCGGCGCGAAGCTGCCGAACGGAATGGAGATCAAGCAGGCGAAGCTGCGCGGCGTCGAGTCGTCGGGGATGTTGTGTTCCGCGCGTGAGCTCGGACTGAGCGAGGATGCGTCCGGACTGTTCGATCTGCCCACTGTGCTGCAAGCCGGTCAGGAACTGGTCGCAGCACTGGGCCTGAACGATACGATTTTCGAAGTGAACCTCACGCCGAATCGCGGCGATTGCATGAGCGTCGCCGGTGTCGCGCGCGAAGTCGCCGCGCTGCGTAAGCAGCCGTTGCGTCCGCCTGCCATGAACCCGGTCGAAGCGCAGTCCCAGGAACGCTTTCCGGTGCGATTGGAAGGCGGCGCAGCTTGTCCGAAGTTCGGCAGCCGCGTCGTTCGTGGAATTCGCACCCACGCCAAGTCGCCGTTCTGGATGCAGGAGCGGCTGCGTCGTGCGGGGCTGCGTCCGATCAGCGCAGTCGTCGACATCACGAACTACGTGATGCTCGAATTGGGCCAGCCGCTGCACGCGTACGATCTCAACAAGCTGCACGGCTCGATCATCGTGCGCCACGCGCGTGCGGGCGAGACGCTCAAGATGCTGGACGGCCGCGTCGTCGAGCTGACGCCGGAGACTTTGATGATCGCCGACGAGCGCACGCTGCTTGGCATGGGCGGCGTCATGGGCGGCGAGGATTCCGGAATCAGCGACGAGACCAAGGATGTATTGCTGGAAGGTGCGTTCTTCCATCCATCCGTGGTTGCACGCGGCCGGCGCTACGGCCTGATCACGGATGCTTCGCAGCGATTCGAGCGCGGCGTCGATCCGGAGCAGCAGGAGCGCGCGATCGAGCGTGCCACGCAGCTACTGTTGGAATGTGCCGGCGGCACACCTGGGCCACTCGAAATTACGCGAACGGCCGAGCGTTACCCGGCCCGGGGCGCGATTCGCGTGCGTCACCAGCGCGTCCAGCACGTTCTCGGCGCGCCACTCTCGGCCGACGTCGTTTCGGATTGCCTGACGCGCCTCGGGATGAAGGTCGAAGGCGCGGCGCCTGCCTGGTCCGTTACTCCGCCAAGCTGGCGCTTCGATATCAGCATCGAGGAAGACCTGATCGAGGAAGTCGCGCGCCTGTACGGCTTCGACAACATTCCCGAGCAGAACGAGATCGCCGCGCAGCGCATGCAGCCGTGGACCGAAACACGCGTGCGCAACGAGCGCGCTGCCGATCTGCTCGTCGATCGCGGCTATCAGGAAGCGATCACATACTCGTTCACGGAGCCCGCCACCCAGGCATTGCTGCAGCCGGGACCGGCATTCGCGCTCGCGAATCCTATCTCTGCAGAGTTGGCCGTGATGCGCGCATCGCTGTGGCCTGGCTTGTTGCAGGCACTCGGCAGCAATCAGCGTCGGCAGCAGCAACGCGTTCGCCTGTTCGAGGTCGGTCGTCGTTACAACGGCACCGATGGTGCGGAGACGGAAGTGGTCGCAGGCGTCGTCGCCGGCTCTGCGTTGCCGGAGCAGTGGGGCGTCGAAACGACGAAGGTCGATTTCTTCGATGTGAAAGCCGACGTCGCAGCGTTGCTCGATCTCACCGGTGAAGCTGCGCAGTTCCGGTTCGTGCCGGAGCGTCATCCAGCGTTACATCCCGGTCAGTCTGCGCGAATTTTGCGCGGCGAACGTTCCGTCGGATGGCTCGGCGCACTGCATCCGGAGCATTCGCGTCGCCTTGATTTGACATATCCAGTGTTCGTGTTCGAGATCGAAACGCAGGCGTGCCTGAGTCGTGATATCGCCGTCTTCGCCGAGATTTCCAAATACCCGGCCATCGGCCGCGATATTGCGGTGATCGTCGATGAGGGCCTGGCCGTGCAGCGGCTGCTGGACACCGTCCGCGAGGCGGCTGGCACGCTTTTGCAAGCCCTTACGGTGCTTTCTGTCTACCGCGGGCGACAGTTCGAGAAAGGCAAGAAAAGCATAGCCTTAGGTCTGCAATTGCAGGATACTTCCCGCACCCTGACCGATAGCGAAGCCGACGCCCTCGTGGCGCGGGTCATCGAACAATTGACGCTCAAGCTGCACGCCACGATCCGGGACAAATAAGCTATGGCACTTACGAAAGCGGAGATCGCCGAGGCACTGTTCGACCAGCTCGGGCTGAACAAGCGCGAAGCCCGCGAGCTCGTCGATCTGTTCTTCGAGGAGCTGCGCGCCTCGTTGTCCACCGGCGAGCAGGTGAAGCTTTCCGGATTCGGCAACTTCGATTTACGTGACAAGAACCAGCGACCGGGTCGTAATCCGAAGACGGGCGAGGAGATTCCGATCAGCGCTCGCCGCGTCGTGACGTTTCGACCGGGACAAAAACTGAAAGCTCGAGTCGAGGCGTATGCTGGAAGCAGGCAATAACAGCGAGCTGCCCCCGATCCCCGGCAAGCGCTACTTCACCATCGGTGAAGTCAGCGATCTTTGCGGGGTGAAGCCGCACGTGCTGCGCTACTGGGAACAGGAGTTTCCGCAGCTCAAGCCCGTCAAACGTCGCGGCAACCGCCGCTATTACCAGCGCCAGGACGTGCTCGTGATCCGCCAGATCCGCAGCCTGCTGTACGAACAGGGCTTCACGATCGGCGGTGCGCGCAATCGTCTGCAAGGCGACGAAGCACGCGACGATCTCACGCAGGCGCAGCAGATCGTGCGCCAGATTCGCACCGAGCTCGAAGAAGTCCTGCGCATCCTGCGCCGGTAACAAGGCGTCAGGGCTAAAGCCCTGCCTGCAGTAGACAGCTGTGGGTCAGGCTTCAGCCCGACTTCTTCTCATACATCTTCAAAAACGCCTCCACCGCGTCGTTCACATGCGTCGTCCGCGCGCGTGTGCTGATCGTGCCACCGCACGCCGCACTGAATACGACCTGACCCTGCACCAACGCGATGAATCGGCTCGCTGCAAGCTGCATCGCTCCCGGCGTGTTCTCGATCGTCAACACACTGCGATCCACCAATGTCTGCAGGTAGCGCGCCGTGCGCTCCAGCAAACCTGGCATCCCGACTTCGAGCAGCGCCTTACGCAGGGCAGGGAAGCGCGGCGCTTCATGCACGGCCAGGCGATACACGGCGAGACCATCATCCGACAGCATTCGCTTCAACATCTGTGTAGCGAGCGCACGCAACTCCGTCTGCGCATCGAGTGTTCGTGTTGGCGCCGAGCGTTCCTCCGGAAAGAAACGCGCGGCCCGGTCGCTCAGCACCGATTCGAACAGTGATTCCTTGCTGCCGAACTCTGCGTACAGCGTTGCCAACGAGCCGCCGGCCTCGCGCACGATCGCGTTGACGCTGGTGTTGGCGAAGCCGTGTTGCAGGAAAAGCTGCTCGGCGACGGCGATCAACTGCTCGCGCCGCGCGGCGAGCTGCCGTGCTCGCGTGCCGTTGCCACTGAGTCCTTCGTGTCGCAACGCGGGTTTCATGACTGCTCCGTCGCCGGGAGTGTTGTTTCACCGGCGCGCCGTTCCTTACGACGCTCGACGAGCACGAAGAACAGTGGCACGAACACCGTCGCGATGAACGTCGCGAGGATCATTCCGCCGAACACTCCGGTGCCCATGGATTGACGGGCAGCGGCGCCGGCGCCGGTTGCGAGCACGAGCGGGACAACGCCAAGCACGAATGCAAGCGAAGTCATGACGATCGGACGGAAACGCAGTCGCGCGGCTTCCTTGGCAGCTTCGATCGGTGTGCGGCCTTCGAGCACGCCGCGATGCGCGAACTCGACGATCAGGATCGCGTTCTTGGCGGCGAGGCCGATCAGCACGATCAGGCCGATCTGGAAGTAGATGTCGTTCTCCATCCCGCGCAAGGCCACGAAACCCAGCGCGCCGAGGACTGCGAACGGCACTGCGAGCAGTACGGAGATGGGCAGGAGCCAACGGCCGTAGAGCGCCGCGAGAATGAGGAAGACCATCACGATGGCGAAGGCGAACGCGAAGGCCGATGCGCTGCCCGTGCGCTTTTCCTGGAATGCCTGTCCGGTCCATGCAATCTGGAATCCTTCCGGCAGCGTTCTCGCAGCGACTTCTTCGACGGCGGCAATTGCATCGCCCGAGCTCACGCCTTCGCGAGCGGAGCCGACCAGGCGTGCCGCGATGTAGCCATTGAAGCGCTCGAGCAACTCAGGACCGACGACCTCGCTGACCTGCATCAGCGCCTTGAGCGGGATCATCTGGCCGCTGGTCTGCGAGCGGACGTAGATCTCGCCGAGGTCGTTCGGTTCGTTGCGGAACGGCGCTTCCGCCTGCATCTGCACGCGGAACGTGCGACCGTAAACGTTGAAGTCGTTGACGTAGAGCGCGCTCATCGTGCTCTGCAGAGCCTCGAACACTTCGTTCACCGGCACGCCGAGCGCCAGTGCCTTTTCGCGGTCGACCTCGACGCGTAGCTGCGGTACGGACGCGCGATAGAACGTGTTGATGCCTGTCAGCTTGGGGTCTGCGGCGAGCTGCTGCTGAAACTCGCGCAGCACCTGTCCCAGGCGTGCGGGATCCGAAGAGCCGCGCGATTGCAGATATCCTTCGAAGCCGCCGGCGGTGCCGAGGCCGCGGATTGCCGGAGGGTTGAAGGCGATTGCGACGCCACCGCGAATTGCGCTCGCGCGCTCGTTCATACTCTTGGCGACGTCGGCGGCCAGTGTGTCGCGGTCGCTCCATGGCTTCAGGATGATGAACAGAGTCGCCGCGCTGCTTTTCGTGCCGCCACCGACGATGTCATTGCCGTTGATGACGTTGACGTACTCGAACTCCGGGAAGTCCGGCATCATCTGCTGGAACTGCGCTGAGACCTGGCCGGTGCGTTCCAGCGTTGCGCCGTCCGGCAACTGGACGTTGCCGATCAGATATCCCTGATCCTCCGGTGGAACGAAGCTGTTCGGCAGATACCAGAACAGCAGTCCTGCGAGCGCGATCACGCCCGCAAAAATTGCGAGCGCACGTCCGCGATACCGCAGCGCCTGGTCGACGCTCGTGAGGAAGCGGTTCGTCGTGGCGCCGAAACCGCGATTGAACCAGCGGAACCACTTCGAGTCGTGATTCGCGTCGCGCAACAGCAGCGCGCACAGAGTCGGCGTCAGCGTGAGTGCCGTGAAACCGGAGATGACGACAGCAATCGCCACGGTAACTGCGAACTGACGATAGAGCGCGCCGGAGATGCCGGTAAGGAAGGCGACAGGAACGAACACGGCGCACAGGACGAGCACGATGGCGATGACAGCGCCCGATACCTCTTGCATAGCCTCGATTGCCGCGGCGAGCGGCGACATCTTTTCTTCGCGCATCAGACGCTCGACGTTTTCGAGTACTACGATCGCATCGTCCACCACGATACCGATCGACAACACCATGGCGAACAACGTCAGCGTGTTGATGGAGAAGCCCGCCAGCCACAGGCCCGCGAAGGTGCCAATCAGCGAGACGGGCACGGCAATGACAGGGATCAGCGTCGCGCGCCAGGACTGCAGGAACACGAACACGACCAGGATGACGAGGATGCCGGCCTCGATGATCGTCACGGTCACTTCTTCGATAGATGCTGAGACGAAGCGCGTCGGATCGAACGGTGTCAGAAAGTCGACACCCGGCGGAAACGACTTCTTCAATTCCGCCATTCTGTCGCGTATCGCCTGTGCGACCTCGAGCGCGTTACCGCCGGATTGCATAAAGGTCGCCATGCCGATGGACGGCTTTCCGGAGAGCATGTTGTACGTGTCATAGCTCTGCGCGCCGAGCTCGACGCGTGCCACGTCCTTCAGGCGCAGCACGCCGCCGCCGGCAGCCGAGCGAATCACGATCTCGCCGAACTCTTCCGGTTCGACCAGGCGTCCGCGTGCAGTGACCGTGTAGACGAGGCTTTGGCCCTTGATTGCCGGCTCCGCGCCGATCTTGCCGGCCGCATACTGGTTGTTCTGCGTGCGCAAGGCCTCGGCTACATCGCTGACTGTCAGTCCGAGCTGCGCCAGGCGATCGGGGCGCAACCAGATGCGCATCGAGTAGTCGCGAGCGCCGAAGACGGCGACATCGGCTACGCCAGGCACGCGCTTGAGCTCATCGACGAGATTGATCGTTGCGTAGTTCGACAGGAACAGTGTGTCCCGGCTGTTGTCAGGCGACACGAGCGCAACCAGCAGCAGAATGTCTTGCGAGCGCTTCTGCACTGTCACGCCGTTGCGACGCACTTCGTCGGGCAGCCGCGGCAGTGCGAGCTGCACGCGGTTGTTGACGTTGAAGACCGCGGTGTCGATGTTCGTGCCGACGTCGAACGTCGCAGTAATCGTCAGGTCGCCGGTGGAGGAGGAGCTGGAGTTGAAATAGAGGAGATGCTCGACGCCGGAAAGTCGCTCTTCGATCGGTGCAGCGACTGTCTTGGCGATCGTCTCGGCGCTCGCGCCCGGGTAGCTCGTATTTACGATGACCGTCGGCGGAGCGATGTCCGGATACTGCGCGACCGGCAGCGTCGCGCTCGCAACCAGGCCGGCGATCACGATGACGATCGCGATGACTCCCGCGAGCACCGGACGGTCGATGAAGAACTTCGAGAACATGTCAGTTGCTCGCCGCGGCGGACGCAGCTTGCGCGACAACCGCGACGCCAGGATTCAGCTTCATCAGGTTGTCGAGGATGACGGTGTCGCCCTCGTTCAGGCCCTTGCGAATGATCCAGTCCTGCCCGACCCATTCGCCGACTTCGACCGGACGTTGCGCAGCTTTGCCGTCCGCACCGACGATCCAGACGAAGCGGCCCTGATTTCCCTGCAGCACGGCTGACTGTGGAACAGCGATCACTTGCTGCGTGCCGGCGTCGAGACGCACCGTCGCAAATTGACCGGGCAGGATCTGCAGCTGCGGGTTCGGAAACTCGGCGCGCAATTGCACGGTGCCGAGCGTCTGGTCGACGGTCGAACCGGCGAAGTTCAGGCGGCCGCGCTCACCGTACGTCTGGCCATTTGCCAGCACCAACTCTACGACGCTCTTCTCATCGCCCACGCCGCGCAGGCTGTAGTGCTGCGCTTCCGACAACGCGAAGCGAACCCACACCGGATGTGTTTGCGAGATGGTCGTGAGCAGGCTGCTGTCCGTGTTCGCCGTTACGAGACTTCCTTCGGAATGCAATGCGCGTCCGGTGACGCCGGCGATCGGTGCGACTACGGACGTGTACGAGAGATTCAGTTCGGCTTCGCGAACTGTGGCTCGCGCCGCCGCGAGCGCAGCGGTCGCAGACCTGAAGGCGGTCGCCGCTTCCTCGGCGACGCGCTTGCTGACAGCCGCACTTGCAAGCAGACCCGCGAGGCGATCCGTTTCGCGACGCGCCTGATCGCTGGTCGCTTCTGCCTGGTCGGCCGCTGCCTTCGCTTGCGCAAGTGCAATCTCGAAAGGTGCGCGCTCGATCTGAAAGAGTGGTGCACCGGCGCGTACGAACGAGCCTTCGTCGTACAGCTGCTTCTGCACGATGCCCGAAACGCGCGCGCGGATCTCGACTTCCTTCGAGCCCTCGGTGCGCCCGACAGCCTCGAGCACGATGGGTGCCGAGCTGACCCCGACTGTGCGAGTCGTCACGGGTATTGGCTTTTCGCCGTTCGTGTCAGCTTTACCGCCGCAGGCGGTGAGCCCGATGACGCCAGAGAGCAGGAGAACGGATCCAAGGAACTGGGCGCCGGGCAGGAACATGAGAGCTCGAAACTGCGGTGGGGTCCGCAGTGTAGCAGCCGCTACACGAGTTTTCTCAGCTTTCCCGCGCGGATCCGACGTGTGCGCCGAGCGGCAAATTGCGCAATCGGCGGCCGCTGGCGGCGAAAATTGCGTTGGCGAGCGCGGGAGCGGCAGTCGGCAGGCCGATTTCACCTGCGCCGGCCGGGTCACGCTCGCTGTCGACGATCGCCACTTCGACATCCGGCGCGTCGGCGATGCGCAAAAGCGGGTAGTCGTTGAAGTTGCTTTGCACGACTTGACCTTCCTTGATGGAAATTTCCAGATTGCGCGCCGTGCTTATGCCGTCGATCGTGCCGCCCATCATCTGCGCTTCGAGCCCGAGGCGGTTGATCGGTCGGCCAACGTCGACGGCGCACACGCAGCGCTCGATTCGATAACTGCCGTCGCCGGCAACACTCACTTCCATCGCGTGCGCCGCGTAACCGCCGAAGGTGAAATGACCGGCGATGCCGAGTCCGCGACCCTTCGGGACTGTGCGGCCCCAACCGATGCGCTGTGCAGCAAGGCGCAGTACGTCCGCGAGTCGGCCGGGATTGAACGTCGGTCCGCCGTGTTGTCCGTATGGCAGCTCGCGCGCTGCGCCGAGCAGGCGAAGTCGAAGAGCGAGCGGGTCCTGCTGCGTGGCGTGTGCGACCTCGTCGACAAAACTCTGCACGGCGAACGCGTTGGCGGTGTGCGCGGGCGCGCGCCATGAGCCACGGATGATGCCGGAGTTGACCGCGAACCATTCCATGCGGACGTTGCTGAGCAGCTGCGCCGGGAAGTCGTCCGGGTAGAGCTCGGAAGTCCACAGGTCTTCGGGCTTCACATCCGGGCGTCGATAGTATTTCGAGGCACTCGCGAGACGATGCGCCCAGCCGGTGATCTGCCGATCCGTATCGAGCGTCGCGATCAGGTGATGTTGGCCGAACGGTCGGAAGAAGTCGTGACGCATGTCTTCTTCGCGCGTCCACAGCAGCTTGATCGGTTTGCCGACCTGCTTCGACAGCATCACGGCTTCGGCGATGAAGTCGTTCGTGAGGCGCCGGCCAAATCCGCCGCCGACGCGTGTCATACGCACTTCGATCTTCAAACGATCGATGCCGGTGAGTTGCGCAGCGATTCGGGAAGCGCCACTTGGCATTTGCATTGGAGCGACGATGAGTACGCTGTCCTTACGCACATCGACGCATGCATTCTGCGGCTCGAGGGGAGCGTGTGAGACGAAGGGCACGCGATAGGTTGCCTCGACAACCTGCGCGGCTGCTGCACGGGCGGCGTCGAAGTCGCCGTCGTTGCGGGCTCGTGCACCATTGCCCTTGAAAAGCTGTGCACATTGCGCGTCGAGCGTGGCAGATGACTCAGTCGCGAAAGGACCGGGAGTCCATTCGATCTTGAGCGCGCGTTGACCTTGCAGCGCGGCCCACGTGTTGTCTGCGATGACAGCGACACCGGGCGCGAGGTTGGCCGCGATCGGTTCGCCATGCTTCGGGCCGGGCAGCGCGATCACGTCGCGCACGCCCGGGATCTTCTTCGCGGCCGTGGCATCGAACGATTTCAGCTCGCCATCGAATGTCGGGCAGCGCGTGATGACTGCGGTCAATGCGCCGGGCAGCGTCGCATCGAGTCCATAACGTGCGCGGCCTGTGACGATGTCTTCGGTGTCGACGACGCGCGTGCGGGTGCCGAGAATCCGATACTGCTTCGGATCCTTCAACGGCGGTGGTTCGGTCGGAAGCGGAAGCGTTGCAGCGATCGGCGCGAGGTCGCCGTAGCCGATGCTGCGTCCGTCGGTGTGCTTCACGATGCCCGGCTCCGTTTGAAGGTCGCTCACGGGCACGTTCCAGTGCTTCGCAGCCGCGGCGAGCAGGACCTGTCGAACGCGCGCGCCCGCATGTCGCAGATCGGCCCAGGCGTCGGGAATGTTCGTGCTACCGCCCGCGCCTTGCGGACCGTACTTCCATGTGAACGGAGTGTCGGTGCCGCGCACGATGCCAAGCGGCAGCTGCTCGACGCGCACTTTGGACCAGTCCGCGTCCATCTCTTCGGCGATGATCATCGGCAGTGAGGTCTTCACGCCTTGTCCGATTTCAGGAGAACGGGCACCGATGAACGTGGTGCCGTCCTTCTCGATGCGCACGAGCAAGCCGATAGCGAGCGCGGAATCAGCGGAGGAGGGTGCGGCGGCAGCGCGCGAGAGTCGCGGCAGGCATTGCAGTGAGAGGAGCAGGCCTCCGGCGGCGCTAGCGCCGAGCTGCATGAATGTCCGTCGATCGAGGGTATCAGCTGAACCGGGACTTTTCATGTCGCGGATGCTAGCAAGCATCGGCCACGACGCGCCGCGTAGAAGGCTCGGTTCGTCGCAAAGGTGTCCTGGGCGGGGCGTGGATTGCTCTACTGCGTCGCGGTGTCCTTGGGCGTTGATGTGCTCAGACGCTGTGAAGGTTTCCGAACGTAGCGTTCGAAACGTTCACGAGCTTTTTCCTTGGCGGGGGTGTCGGCGGTGCTATCCGCGGCGAGTTCCCGGAAGCTTTCAGATAGGTACTTCTCAGCTTCGTGAGTGCGACCTTGACGATAGAGTGCCTCGCCGAGTGCGCTTGCGGAGCGCGCGGCGCGCCAAGGGGGTGCGCCAGCTTCGTTTCCACCGGTTGACCGAAGCAATCAAGACTGCCTCCGCTTCCCGAGGACGGTGGGTGGCGAGAGGACTTCACCGAGGAGAGAATTCTGTGGAAGCGATGTATTGATGATCCGGCGGAAGGACCGCGCTGATAGATGTCAAGTGCTTCGGTTAGTGCCGCCTCCGCCTCAGCATAGCTCTTCATTCTTTGCTAAGGTCCTTGCCAGTGTTGTTGCGACATTCGCCAGCGTGACGTGACTGTCGCCATAGGCGCTCCGCGCGGCAGTGACCGCAGCGCGTGAGTATCGCTTGCGCTTCATCGTAATGGTGTTGAGCGTACTTAACTATTGCCAACCTATCGAGGACATCGGCGACTTGCAGCGCTGTTGTGGCCGAACAGCTGATCTGTAGTCTTCTGCACGGCGTCCACAAGTAACGATGCCGCTTCATCGAGGCGATCCTGAAGATATAGCGCTTCGGCCAAATATTTTTCAGCTGAGACGCGATCGGGATGCATCGGCGAAACGGTCTTATCGAATATGGTGATCGCTTGGCGCGAGACAGTCTGCTCTGCTAGTACGTAGTCATCCATCCACATGAAGATCTGCGCGAGCTCAGCTAAAGCCTCCGCAACCTCAAGCTGTTCCAGGGCCGACTGTCTCCTCAATACAAACGCAGACTCCGCTCAAAGTCTCTGCGCGCATCAGCAATTCGACTTTCAGTGACTTCAATGCGCCCTCTGTTGAGCATCAGCTTCGCATACCCTGCGGTCTGTTCAAGGCCGCAGAGCGCTTGGCGAGTCTTGTCCCCTACTCGCCAAGGCTTCACGTGCGCCGAGTAAGTCACCGCTTATGCGAAGAGCGCACAGAGAGGTCGATTGTCGCCATCATCGCTTCACTTTCGGCACCTTGGATTTGAGTGAGACGCGCGAACGCTTCTTTGAGATGGGTCGATTGACGATTTGAAATCACCCCTTCGAACGTAGGCGCGCCCGATCGCCTGCAGCAATCGCGCGCGTGCCTGGGCTGATCGCCAGCTCGCGCTCAATGCTCTTCGCTGCTTGGTTAAGGAGCGCTGGTCCGCTTACGTCATTTCCGGCATTCTGAAAAGGATCAGCGATAGCAAAGACATTCAGCGCGACATTCGAGACCTTCTGCGCTTGCTGCCTCTCCCGTTCTGCAAGATCGCGTTCTGCGCGCAATCCGCTGCGCCTGTATTGCCATCAAGACTGCGAAGACACGCAATGAACACGAAGAACAGTACTCCAACCAGCACTGAGGCAAACGCGACTCGATTGCGGCGCGCAAACTTGCGAACTGAAATAGACCAAACTTGGTGGGCGGGCGAGCACGGGTTCGATGTCGCAAATACCGATCGAAGATCCGCAATCAGTTCGTTCACAGCCTGGTAGCGTCGCGACGGGCTCCTTCTCCAGGCATTGCATCACGATCCAATCGAGATCGTCTCGGATTTGATTGTACAAGCTTTGTCGAAGTCGTACCGCTGCCGGTCGCTACTCGCGCGAGCAGCTCGTCTGAAAGTGCAGTCAAGCGCCGTGACGGTCGTGCTGGCTCCTCGGTGCAAATCCGTTCTCGAAATCGTTCGATGCTTGCCTCGGCAAGTTCATGTGCATCGAACGGCGTATACCCGGTCAGCAGCTCATACAGCAGGACGCCGAGACTATAGATATCGCTGCGCGTGTCGACGGCTGCATGAGTGGATCGTGCTCTGTTCCGGACTGATGTAGGCCGGGTGTACCCATTATTTGATCGATCTCGGTATGCAGCGTCTGATCGATCAATCTTCCCTGGAGCGCTTTGGCGATTCCAAAGTCGATGACTTTTGCGACGGGCAAACCGTCGTGCATCGTGACAAGAACGTTCGATGGCTTGATGTCGCGGTGAATGATTCCCTTCTGATGCGCATGGAGTATCGCTTGGCATACCTGAATGAAGAGTGACAATCGTTCCGGGATGGTCAGGCGAATTTGAGCGCAGTACTCTGTGATCCTGATCCCTCGAACCAATTCCATGACGAAGTACGGGCGGCCTTCGGCGGTCGCGCCAGCATCGAATACTTTTGCGACGTTCGGATGATCCAGCAGTGCCAGGGCTTGGCGTTCCGCTTCGAATCGCGCGATTACGGCCTTCGTGTCCATCCCTGGTTTGATCACCTTCAATGCGACTTGCCGCTTGACCGGAGCTATCTGGTCGACGAGATACGCGACGCCACAACCTCCCTCGCCAAGTTCCCGTAGCACTTGATAAGGGCCGATGCGGTTGGACGACCCTGCAATCGCAGTGTCTTCGTCCACGAAGGACGCGGCGTTGCCGAACGCATCAATTAAGCCTTTCAGACGCTCAAGCAGAGCGATGTTGGTTCCGCACGCGCGCTTGAGATAATTGTCACGCTCGGTGGTAGGCAGAGCTAAGGCGGCGGCGAACAGATCTTCTTCTTCTACTTCTTCACTAGGGCTGCGTTGGCACAACCGTTAACCTCCATGTCACGACAGTGTGATGTCAGCCGGGTGTCGTCCTTAATCGGTGCGCACCAGCTGCGCCGATTGTCGCAGGAGTTTGCGTCATGAGGAGACCGGCACTCCATTGGGATAGACCGACGGTACTCATCGGGCCTGTACAGATGCAGCGCCCTAGTCGCCTGATAGGCGACTGAAAGCTCGCTGCCTTGGGCAGCGAGCTTGGGGGAGAATTCGACGGGCGTCAGCTCAGAGTGGACGCGCCAGCGGAACCGAGCCAGACGAAGTCGCGTGCGTGTTCCACAGCGCCACGATCTGTGCGCTCTGTTTCGAGTCCAGTTCGGCTCGTTGCCGACTCGACCGTCGCCACCGGCTCGTCGGCTGTCGTCGTCGTTCAAGCTCGCCGAGACAGCCGTGCCGAGCGTGAACAGGACGCCCAACTGCGATCGCTATTTGCTTCTTCATTGTCGGTACTCCGGCAAGGCTCAGAGCGGCTTCCTGGGGGCAGGCACTGCTTGGACGAGGGTGGGCTGCTTAGCGAGAGTTACGCTCGCAACGCGCTGTGACCAGCGGCCGCTTGCAGTGAAGCAGGCCCTCGGCAGACGCTCCGCTCACCAACAAAACACCCGCAACTGCTGTGAACTGCCATCAATTTGGTACGCATGACAACTTTCTCCCCGCTGAAAAGTGATACAAGCCAGACTTCGGACTTAATCTTGGTCGTTAGACATAAGCCACGCTACCTGTGACGTAGTTCACAGGCAACTACTTATGTTGTGCGGTCAATGCAGAATCAGGGGATTGCTCAAGTGGAACGTCAGGGAAGATCGCAGCCTGGATTTGACGTAATACGGGTCGTTCCTTGCCAGGATTGGAGGGCAGGTCTCATGCCGTTTGGGCTTGGCAGGGCAGAATCCGCTGCGATTGGTGGGAATCCCGGGACTTTTCCGGGTTTTAGACAGGTGGCCTGAAGGGCCGGCTGGGGATGCAGAAACAGTCTCTTATTAATAAGGGTGCTGCCGCCGTTTGGCGGCCGTCGTGGGCGCTTCGATCGCGCCTCGAACTCGCGTGCGCGGGTGATTTGTCGTGACAGGCCCCATCCCGGCAAAGATCCATCCGCGGTGGCAACGGCTCAATGAGCTGTTCTTCCACGCCGCTCGTCTGCAAGGCGCCGAGCGACAGGCTTTCATCGCACGCGAGACGCTAGGTGAGCCGGAGCTCGAGCGCGAGGTTCTCGCGCTACTCGAGCGCGGTGACGAGAGGAAATTCGGCCCGCCGACTCGCACGCTGGGCGGAGGACTCGCACTAGCTCCGCGCGACGAGCGACTGCTCGTCGGACGCGTCATCGCCAAGTATCAACTGGTGTCTGTGCTCGGCCGCGGTGGTGCAGGGACCGTGTTCCTCGGCGAGCGCGCTGACCGACAGTTCTCCGGAAAGGTCGCCGTCAAAGTCGTCGATCGTTCTGCTGCGGCCGACCTCGGCATGCGCTTCCGCGCCGAGCGGCAGATTCTCGCGAGCCTCAATCATCCGAACATCGCACGCCTGATCGATGCGGGTGAGACGGACGACGGTCAGCCGTACCTGGTAATGGAGTACGTCGAAGGGCAGCCGCTCGATCAATACTGCGACGAGCGGAAGCTCGATCTGCGCAAGCGGCTGAAGCTCTTCATCGATATCTGCGCCGCCGTCCAGTACGCGCATCAGAACCTGATCATCCATCGTGACCTGAAGCCCGCGAACATTCTCGTCACTGCAGACGGCACGGCGAAGCTGCTCGACTTCGGCATAGCGAAGCTGCTGCACCATGGGAACGGCAGCAACACGGTCTCCGAGCTCACGCGGATGAACGAGCGTCTGCTGACGCCCGAGTACGCGAGTCCTGAGCAGATCATCGGCGGTGCAATCACGACCGCGAGTGATGTGTACTCGCTCGGCATTGTTCTCTATCGCTTGTTGACCGGCCTGCGACCGTACGATTTGTCCGGCGCTGCAAGCCAGCTTGAGATGGAGCGTTCGATCTGTGTCGCGGATCCGCCGCGGCCGAGCGCGAGCGTGCAGCGCTCGATGCAGTCGGGCCCCGCTGAAGGAGAACAGCCAATTGCCGCGTTGGCACTAGCGCGCAGCGTTTCGCCGGAACGGTTGCGACGTCGCTTGGTCGGTGACGTCGATGCCATCGTCATGCGGGCGTTGCGCAAGGAGCCGCAGCATCGCTACAGCTCGGTGGAACGGCTGGTCGCCGACATTCGACACTACCTGGACAACGAGCCAGTTCAGGCACGGCAGGGCAACTGGGTCTATTACACGCAGCGCTTTGTTCGCCGGCATACAACTGCTGTGGTCGCGAGCGTTGGTTTCTTGATGTTCTTGACCGCGGTCGCCGTGGTGATGTCGATCCAGCGGCAGAGCATCGCTGCTGCACTTGAGCGCGCTACGCACGATCGAGAGCGGGCCGAACAAGTGTCGGACTTCATGCTCGACGTCTTTAGTGCGGCCGATCCATTCATCAATGCTGGCAAGGAGCCGACCGCGCGTGCTCTGCTGGATCAAGCAGCGCGAAACATTCAGGGTGACCTGAGTCAGCAGCCCGAGGTGCGTGCACGTCTGCTGGAGGCGATCGGACGATCGTACCGTCGTATGGGTCAACCCGAGCGCGCTGTTGCGTATCTTGCAGGACTCGCTGCGGATTCAGCGGCAGTTCCTGCAGAAAGGACGATGCGAGTCTCGGCTCGATCGTCACGGAAATCGCAATTGCTCTGCGCAACCAGGGTCGCATAGAGGAATCTGACGGTTACTTCAGCCGAAGCGCTGCAGATTTCCCGACAATCCAAGGACCAGGGTTCGGAGGCGCATGCCAAGCTTCTCGTCGATCTAGGCCGCCTGGAAAAGCTGCGCAGCAATCCAACGCAGGCTTTGAGTCACCTCGACCAGGCGTTGCAACTGATGCGCTTACAAAGGGTCCGAAGGATCCGGAGGTTGGCGCGATTCTGGCAGAGATGTCCAACATTAAGGTCTGGCTCGACGATCTGGACGGCGCCGAGGTCGCAGCGCGTGCTGCGGTTGACATCTATCAGACAGTGCCGACCGACTATCCGGACCGCGTAATGGCGGAATACTACCTCGCGGACTTGTTCCTCAATCGCGGCCGCATCGAAGATGCCGCGCCACTTTTCGAGCGAGTGTTGTCCGCACAGCGTCGTCTTTACGGCGAGAAGAGTCGCGCAACGGCGGATACGCTGGCGTCCCTGGCGCAGGTGCGCATCGCCCAGAAGAATTTCGGAACAGCGGAAAAGTTGATCCGTGAGGCCCTCGAGGCACACCGCGAGTCTGGAAGCGCCGCGTTTCGGGAGATCGGGTATTTGCAGACGATGTTGGCGAACGGTGCTCATGCGACAGAACAGGTTCGCCGACGCCGAGCAGACTCTTCGGGACACTCTCGTTCTCTTTACCAAGAATATTCGCGGCGATCACCAATACATTGCCTCTGCAGAGCACTACCTGGGCGAGGCTCCTACTCGCACAGCATAAGTACGGTGAAGCAGAGGTCGTGCTGCTCGCTGCGATTGAGCATTGGAAACGCACTGGCGCGCCCAGTCTGGCGTTCCGCGCGATCGGGCAGCGCGCTGGGCGAAGCGTTGCAGGGGCAGGGTCGAACGGACGAAGCCGAGCAGCATTTGGTCGATAGCTATCGGGAACTGAACGCAGATCCCGGGCGCCGACGGCGACAGCAAGCGCATTGCGCGCGAGCGGGTTACAAAGTTCTATACGTCGTTGGGTCGGCGCGAGAAGTTGAACACCTTGCTGCAGACGGGTGGCGGCAACTCGGCGCCCGCCAGACAGAGCAGCGCAAAGCCCCGCACATCGGCGAGCGGCGGATAGCTCATTCAGTTTGCTCCAAGCGTCAGGAGTTGATCTGAATTGAGCCAATTTGAATAATTGGATCCAATAATCCATACTCGTGCCCATGCTTACCCAGGCCGTCGTCGAACGAATCAAAGGCGCCATCGAAAGCGGGGCATTGCGTGCCGGCAGCGCAATCGGCCAGCAGGAGCTGGCGGACCGGCTCGGGGTCAGCCGGCAGCCGATCCGGCAGGCGTTGCCCTTGCTGATCGCGGAAGGCTGGATCGAAAGTCTGCCTAACCGCCGGCTGCTGGTGAAACAGCTGGAAGCCACAGAGGTCGACGAGATCTTCGCAGTACGTCGCTTGCTCGAGCCTGTCGCATTGGCCGCGTCCATTGCGCGGGCTACACCATCGATGCTGCGACGTGTGAATTTCGCGCTGACGGAGTACGAAGAAGCGGACACGGCGGCGGAGCTGGAAAGCGCGGACGTCGCATTTCATGAGGCGCTGTATTCGTGCTGCGAGAACGAGACGCTGTTGCGTCTGATCGAGCAGCTGCGCCGTTCGCTCAAACGCGTGTACGAGCTGAAGCCGACAGGCAGCGCCCTGCGCAAGGCGGCAGTTGCCGAGCATCGCAAGCTGGCGGCGCTTTGCGAGAAGGGCGATGCGCAAGGAGCTTCGGCAGCATTGATGGCACATCTCGAGGCGGCGCAAGCCGCGATGAGCAAAGGTCGGTCGGTTGCGGCCGGGAAGGTGACTCGTGGGAGAACCCGTGGAAAAGGTTGATCTGGCGAGGACTCCCGAACCGCCGTACTACGCGGTGATCTTCGCCTCCGTGCGCACCAAGTCCGACGACGCGGGGTACGCGGAGGCGGCTTCCCGCATGGCGCGGCTCGCGAGCGAGCAGCCGGGTTACCTCGGCGTCGACAGCGTCCGCGGTGTAGACGGCGTCGGAATCACCGTCTCATATTGGTCGAGCGAGGAGGCGATCGCGGCATGGCGACGCAATGCCGAGCACACAATCACGCGAGAGCACGGCCGCAAGAACTGGTATGCCGAGTACGAGCTGCGCGTAGCGAAAGTCGAGCGCGCCTACGGCTTCAAACGCTGACCGGACAACTCACGCGCTTCGATCAGCGTCGGATGACTTTCATCGACGGTGTTGGATAGGTTCGTGACAGCTGCCGCGAACGCTTCGTTCGCCTCCGCCGATTTGCCAAGCCGCTGCAGGGCGCGTCCAAGCAGCAACGACGCGCGTCCGGCACGCTGCGAGTAGGGCAATCCGCTCTGTAGCGATATCGATGCGCGCAACGCGACTCGAGCGCTTTCCGCCGCGGCAGCGGCATCACCAGCGATCAGCAGCGCTTCGGCCTTTCCGATCTCGCCATCCACAGCCGTCGCCTTGCTGCTGCTCGTTCTGGCCACGCCTTCGAATCGACGCTTCGCCTCAGCGACATGGCCAAGTGCAAGCGCCAACCTGCCACGTATCAGCGCGACCTTCGGCGTCTTGTCCGCCGCCTCGACGGAGCCCAGCACTGCCGACGTCCGATCGAGGTATGCCGCAGCTGCAGCCGTGTCTTGCAGTTGAATCGCCACCGCCGCGAGTCCGGCCAGCGCCTGCACCTGGCCGATCGTGTGTTTCGAATCCACCGCAATCTGCAGGGCCAACTCGTGAGCGCGCTGCGCCTCGTGCAGTCGACCGACGGTTTCGAGCGCCCGCCCGCGGTTGACGGCGAGATACACCGGGGGCTTTGCATCGGGAGAGCGTTCCGCGAGCGCCGTCAGCGTGTCGTCGTAGAGTTGCAAGGCCCGCTTCGGCATGCCGGCAGCCTCGCTTACCAGTCCCATGTTGTTACGAATCACCATCGCGCCCGCGCTGCTGCTGCGTCCGACGGCAGTGAACTTCTTCAGCGCCATCTCATAGTGCTCGAACGCTTCGCGATGGCGGCCGTTTACGTGATAGCTCGCAGCAAGATTCTGCAGGACATCCGCCTCGCGCTCGTTCGAGATCTGCCCGCTCAGCCGCACTTGCCGCAGCGCCTGCGTTGCATACAGTAACGACCCTTCAGCATCCTCGAGATTACGCGCGACGACGGCGCGAGCCTCGAGGCATTCGGCAAAGGTAGCGTGGTCCGTGGGTGGCTGCGCGAGCTCGCGATCGATTGTCGTCGCAGCTTCGGCCGCGCGTCCCATACCGGAGATCACAAGCGCGTGAGCGCAGACCACCTGGGAGCGCAGACCGTGCGCCGGTGCATCGCCGAGAACAGCCATCCCGCGTTCAAGCACCTCTGCAGCCTTGCCGCGGTTGCCCCACGCCAGATAGTGCAACCCAATCGTCCGCAGCACCGCAGCGCGGCTCTCCGGATTGCCGCTCGTGTCAGCGAGTGCGAGTTTCTCGCTGCGCGCGAGCATGTCGTTGACGGTGATCGGCTTGTCGGCTTCCGCCGCTTCGGTCATCAGCATGCCAAGAAACTCAGTCACGGCGGAGTTGCGCGTTGCCAGTACGAACGCGCGGTCGCGCTCTGCCGACGCGATTCGCGCCTGTGTCACTGCGAACGCGAGCGTCGCACACAGGCCGACGAGACTGAGCACGGAGGCGGCTACAGCCACTCGATGACGTGCGATGAACTTGCGCATCCCATACAAGCGTGCCCCGCGACGCGCTGTAACAGGCTCGCGGTTCAGGTAACGAAGCAACTCATCCCGCAGCGCTGCCGCAGTCTGATATCGCCGATGCGGATCAGGGTGAAGCGCCATCGCCAGGATGGCATCAAGGTCACCGCGAAGCTTCTTTCGCAAGGCGCCCGTCGCCAGATCTGATGCACGCGGCACGCATCCCGCGAGCGCCGCTCTGATCCGGTCAGCACGCGTCCCAGTCGATTGCAGCGGATGACGGCCGATCAGCAACACATACAACAACATGCCGAGCTGATACACATCAGTGGCCGTGGAGGGCAGCTCGCCCAGCAACTGCTCTGGCGCTGCATACTCTGGCGTGAGCACGATCTCTTCGACGAGGGTGCGTGTGGATTCGTCACCGTCCGGGCGCTGCACTCCGATCAGCTTCGCGATGCCGAAGTCGAGCAGCTTGACCGAGCCGCCGCGAGTGACGAGCACGTTCGATGGCTTGAGATCGCGATGAACGATCAGGTTGCTGTGCGCGTGGGCAACAGCGAGCACAGCATCCGCAAAGAGACGAATGCGCGCCTCGACGTCCAGGCCCTGCGAGTCGCAGTAGCGGTCGATCCGTTCGCCATCGACGTATTCGAGAGCCAGGAACTGCTTGCCGTCGTCCGTCGCGCCGGCGTCGAGTAGCCGCGCGATGTTCGGGTGGGCAAGACGCGCCAGCAACCGACCTTCGCGACGAAAGCGTTCGGCCAATTTTTCCTGCGAGACGGTGCCATCGAGAAATTTGATCGCACACTCGGCTTCGAAGCGCCCGTCGCTGCGACGGGCGAGCCACACTTCGCCCATGCCGCCGCGACCGAGGAGCTGCTCTATCGTGTACGCGCCAACGCGCGTGCCTTCGAGCGTCGCGCGGGCAACCGTCGGCAGATCGACGAGCGGCGACTCTTCAAGGAACTGGCTCGCGTTCAGCGCCTCGCGCTCGGCGAGCAGCTCGCGCAGGAGCCTGGCGATGCCGGGTTGCGACGATGTGAGCTCGGCCAGCCAATGTTCGCGCTGCGCCGGCGCCAGGTCGAGCGCGTGATCAAGATATCCGTCGATCTCCGGCCAGCGCGCCAGGCCCTTCAGGCCGACTGCCACTGGTCCTCTTGATCGTTGATGAAGCGATTGAGGAGCAGCCGCGCCTTGTCCCAGTCGCGCTGAACAGTGCGCTCGGAGACGTCGCGCAACTGCGCGATCTCGTTGAACGAGAACCCGCAGAAGAACTTCAGGTCGACGCACTCGGCGAGCCGCGCATCGAGCTTCGCCAGCGACTCGAGCGCCTCGTTCAGTTTCTCGATCTCGACCGACTGCCGATCTTCCTGCAGCGCGTGCGGCAGCTCGGTCGGCAGCGAGGTGATCTCGAAGTCGCCACCGCGCTTCTGAGCATGGCGGCTGCGCAGGTAATCGACGATCAACCCGCGCATGGCGCGCGCCGCGTACGACATGAACTGCCCGCAATCGCCGAACGCCAGCGACTCGCGGTGGGAGATGTTGAGGAAGGTTTCGTGTAGCAGCGTCGTAGGACTCAGCGTAACCGCGGCTCCCCGCCGCAGCTCGCGTTGCGCCATCCGATGCAGCTCCTCGTACAGCATTGCGAACAGGCGATCGCGCGCTTCCATATCGCCGGTGCCCGCCGCATGCATGACTGCCATGAGCCCGCTGTCCGTCATTTTTTGCAACCCTTAAGTCTACTGCCAGGACCAGTTGGGGGCGGGCGCCTTCGTGGCTGCCCCTTCAGGCTTGCGTCCCTCCCGCGAACCGCGGGGCTCCTAGGTCGCAACCTGAACATCGATGCGCGTATGTGCCACGGAATCGGTACAGGGTTTAACGCTCTCCGTCTAGGAATGTAAAGGCCGCCCGCTCGCTGCGCGGCTCGACATCGTGGTGCACGCTCGCGATGTCGTGACAACGGCGCCCGACGATGTGGGCTCATCGGCCGCATCGAAAAACCGCCGCCATACCTGACACAGCAAGCGGCATGGCTTTTCGCATGTCGTAATTGCCTTCGCGCATTTCGATAAGCCCCCTAGCACGGAACGCTCCGTGAGCAATCCTTCATGCGAAGGGGTAGACATCATGCGCATTGCTTCCATTGCGGCGGCATCGTCGATCGGGCTGTTGATAGCACACTCCGCGGGCGCCGCGGGCGAGGGCGATACCGAGGCCCTCGAGCAGGTCGTCGTAACGGGCACGCGCGTCGCGAACCGTTCGGCCCTGGAAACTGCAGCGCCGGTCGACATCATTGCAGCCGACCAGTTGCAGAACCTCGGCATCACGGAGATCAACCAGGCTCTGGCCGCGGCCTTGCCGTCGTTCAACTTTCCGCGACCCGGGCTCAGCGACGGAACGGACGCCGTGCGGCCGGCGACGTTGCGAGGCCTCGCGCCCGACCAGACGCTGGTACTCGTCAACAGCAAGCGCTTGCACTCCGCAGCGCTCGTGAACGTGAATGCGCACGATCGGCCGTGGCTCGTCATCGGCAGATCTGAACACCATTCCTAGCTCCATCGTGCAATCGGTCGAAGTGCTCCGCGACGGTGCATCTGCTCAGTACGGTTCCGATGCAATCGCGGGCGTAGTGAACGTGCGTTTGCGGGAAGCGCGCGAAGGCGGCGGTGCAGACGTGAGTTATGGCTGGCGCGATACCGAGTTCGACGTGAAGACCGCGCCGGTGACTACGGCAGGGGCGACCTGGTCCGCGCCGCCGGTGCTCACGCGCAAGCGCAGTGACGGTGAAACACTGACAGCTTCGATGTGGAAGGGACTGCCGCTCACGGATTCGGGATTTCTCACCGTGGCGGCAGAGTACAAAGATCAGGAGCACACCGAGCGCGGCGGTTGGGATCATCGAGCGCAGTATCCGATCGTGCAGGGCAGGGTCGATCCGCGCGAGGCGACGTTCAATCGCTTCAACTCCTGGTATGGGGAGCCCGAGATCGCGCAGAAGACGGTGTTCGCGAATGCCGGCTATGACGTTTCCGATCAAGTTGCGCTCTACGGCTGGGTGAGCTGGCAGGACCGACACTCGGTCGGCGCGGGCTTCTATCGTACGGCGGCCGACGCGCGCAACGTTCCGGAGATCTACCCGGACGGATTCCTGCCGCTGATCGCTGCCGACGTCACTGACTACAACGCGGCCTTCGGCGCGCGTTGGGAGCTCGGCGCGTGGCAGATGGACACCTCGCTCGTCTACGGCCTCAACGAGATGGACTTCACGATCGACCACACGCTCAACCGCTCACTCGGCACGCAGAGCAAGACGAAGTTCGATTCCGGCGGCTTCGATCACGATCAGCTGGTGCTGAACGTCTCCGGCGTACGTCCGGTCGAGATCGGCTTCTTAGCCTCGCCTCTCAACGTGGCCGTCGGTCTCGAGGCACGGCGCGAGGCATACTCGATCCGCGCCGGCGAAGCCGATTCCTGGCGGGAAGGCGATGCGAGGCTGCCGGACGGTTCGCGCACAGCGGCCGGCGCGCAGGTGTTCCCGGGATTCCGACCGACGAATGTCGTCGATGAGGATCGCACTGCTGTCGGTGCTTTCGTCGACCTGGAGGCGAATCTCACGGAGGCGTTGCTCGCGTCGGTTGCCGTACGTGGCGAGAGCTACTCCGACTTCGGCGACAACGTCTCGGGCAAGTTGTCGCTGCGCTATGACTTCAACGAGCACTTCGCACTGCGCGGCTCCGTGCAGAACGGCTTCCGCGCGCCCTCCCTGCAGCAGCAGTTTTTCCAGACCACTTCGACGAACAATGTTCCCGGCGTGGGACTGGTCGAGGTGACGACGTTTGCGGCGACCGATCCGATCGCTCGCGCCCTCGGTGCGAGGGACCTCGAAGCCGAGGAGTCGCAGAACTTCTCGGTCGGCGCAGTGCTGCGCTTCGGCGAGCTCAACCTCACCGTCGACGCTTATCGCATCGACATCGACGATCGCATCGTGCTGTCGGAGAACCTGGTGTCCGCCGACGTCTCCAGGTTTCTGGCGAACAATGGCTTCCCCAATGTCGGCGGCGGCCGCTTCTTCATCAACGGCGTCGACACGAGTACCGAAGGCGTAGACGTCGTGTTGAGCTATCCGCTGGAGACGGCCACTGCCGGGCGCTTCGACCTCACGCTCGCCGCTAACTTCAACTCCACCGACGTGGAGAAGGTGCCGGAGGTGCGGCCGGCCGGTCTGAACCCGCCGCCAGTGCTGTTCGCCCGTCTCAACATCCTGACCTTCGAGGAAGGCACGCCGGAGGATAAGTACACCGCGACCGTGAACTGGGCGCTGTCTCGCTTCGGCGCGACGTTGCGCGCCACGCGCTACGGCGAAGTTCTGGCGCCCGGCCCGACGGCAGCGCTCGATCTCGTGATGTCTGCGAAGACACTCATCGACTTCGAAGCGCGCTTCGACATCACCGACCGCGTACGCGCCGGATTCGGCGCGGACAACCTCACGGACGAGTATCCCGATGCGAATCCGGCGCCGATTCTCAATACGTCCGGAACGCAGTCGTTCAACAATTACTCGCCGTTCGGTCGGTCGGGTCGGTTCATCTACGGCAAGCTGAACTACCGCTTCTAGAAGCTCAGTGCACGAGCCTGGACGAGGAGCGGATGCTCCTCGTCCACGGTGTGCGAGAGGTGTTCGATGGCGCTGGCGAGCGCCGCACGCGCTTGTTCCACGTCACCGAGCTGATGCAGGGCGCGCGCGAGTTTCAGATACGAGTGACCGGTGCCCGTGGAGTAGGGCAAGCCGCCTTGCAAGGCGATAGACCGCGCAAGCGTGCGCCGTGCGTTCTCTTCGGCGCCCTTGGCGTCACCCGTGCGGAGCTGCATCTCAGCGATTGCCCACGTGGCGGACTGCACGACAGCCGGATGGCCATCTGCCACTGCGCGGCCGAGCTGAATGCGAGCCGCGCCGTACCGGCCCGCGATGATGTCGAGGCGGCCCTGAATCAGTGCGGCCGTCGCCTGCGCCGGTAGTCGTGACAACACCAGCGCGCGGGACATGCGCGGCGGATTCTCGCTGGGTGCGCGCGGATCCATCAGCGTGCCCGCACGGTCGAGATACGCGGCGGATGCGGCGGGATCGCCGGACTCTTGCGCGGTCGCTGCCAAGCCGAGCAGGCAATAGATTTGTCCCAACAGGTTGTGCTGTTTGCCGGACAGCTCGAATGCCAAGTGATATGCAGCTTCCGCCTCACGGTGTCGGCCGACACGTTCGAGCGTACGTGCGCGATTGCCGACCAGATACGCAGGCGGGTCACTGTCTGGGTTGCGCTCCGTGAACGCGCGTAGCGTTTCGTCATAGATCTCGAGCGCTCGCCTCGGCATGCCTGCGTCGTCGAAGACCACCGCCCAGTTGTTGCGAACTGCGATCGCGTCCGGACCGCCATCACGGCCGAGCTCGGCGTACTTCTTCATGGCGCGGCGGTAGTACTCGTCGGCTTCGAGATTGCGTCGGTTCAAGTGGTAGCCGAAGCCGAGGGCGCCGAGGAACAAGCCTTCGTCTGCTGCGGCGCTCCTCGGTGCTGCGCGAAATTTCTCCAGCGCTTCGGTTGCGTAATGCAGGGCGTTGGCTGCGTCTCCATCGCTGTCGGCGATGAAGGCGCGATACAGCAGGCAATACGCTGCGTTCTCCGGGTCGGACCGCAGACGACCGAGTTCCCGCTCGATGGCGAGCACGCCTTCTTTCACTTGTCCGATGCTCGCGATCGACAAGGCGTGGGCGCAGGTGAGTTTCGACTTCAGCGCATGGTCGGCCGACTCGGCGATCAGCGACAGGGCGCTTCTCAGGAGGCGCGCGGCTTTGACGTCGTCGCCGAGCGAGGCGAAGCGAGAAGCGATCATAGCGAGCACTGCGGCGCGGTTCTCCGGACTGCCGCTAGTGTCGGACAGAGCGAGGCGTTCGCTCCGCGCAAGCATGTCGTTCACGGTGACCGGCTTGCCGGCTTCAGCCGCTTCGGTGATCAGCACGCCGAGAAATTCGGTTACGGCGGCATTGCGAGTGGCGAGTGCGAAGGCGCGATCGCGCTCGATCGACGCCGCGCTTTCCTGATTGAGCGCGAAGACGAGTGTCGCGAAGAGCGCCACGACTGCACTGGCGGAACCTACTACCGATAGCCAGTGACGACGGATGAAACGGCGCGTCTGGTAGAAGGCAACACCGCTTCGGGCCAATACGGGCGCGCGGGTGAGATAACGCACGAGCTCGTCACGCAACTCGACCGCTGTCTGGTATCGATCCGCGGGACACACCTGCAGCGCTTGCGCGAGGATTGCATCGAGGTCGCCGCGCAACTCCCTTTGCAGAGCCGTGCTCGTTGCGAACCGCGACGCACGCGGCACTCGTCCTTCGAGAGCAGCCTTGATGCGCGCGACGCGACTGCCGGCGAGATGCAGGGGATGACCGCCGGTCAGCAGCACGTACAGCAGCATTCCCAGCTGATAGACGTCGGTCGCCGTGGAGGGCACGTCACCGAGCAGCTGCTCCGGCGCTGCGTACTCGGGCGTCAGCACGATCTCTTCGGCACGAGTTGCCGTCGCTGCGTCGGATGCGCGTTCCGGGTTCACGAGCTTCGCGATGCCGAAGTCGAGCAGCTTGACGACACCGTCGCGCGTCACGAGGACGTTGGACGGTTTGAGGTCGCGATGGATTATGAGCTGGCTGTGTGCATGCGCCACGGCTGAAACTGCGTCGACGAACAGCCGCACGCGCGCTTCGACGCCGAGCGATTTCGAAGTGCAGTAGTGATCGATGCGCTCGCCATCGACGTACTCCAGCACCAGGAACTGGTGGCCGTCGTCGGTCGAACCAGCATCGAGCAGGCGCGCGATGTTCGGATGGCCAAGCCGCGCGAGCAGGCGCCCTTCGTGACGGAATCGATCCGCGACTCGCGGTCGGGCAATGAGCCGGTCGAGGAACTTGACGGCGCAGCGGCCCTCGAACCGGCCGTCGCTGCGTGCGGCGAGCCACACCTCGCCCATGCCGCCGCGACCGATCAGTCGATCGAGCGTGTACCCGCCGATCTGCTTGCCCGCAAGAGAAGGGCGATGGCGCTTGGTGAGCTCGGCTATTTCACTTGGCGGGTTCTGCAGGAAGCCGGATGCATTCAGCGCATCGCGTTCGGCGAGCAGATTACGCAATGCTGCAGCAATCGGCGGCTGCGTCGCGGCCAGCCCCGTCAACCAGCGCTCGCGTTCGTCGGACTCGAGCTCGAGCGCCCGATCCAGATGACCGCTGAGCTCACGCCACAGCGATGGATCGAGGGACGTCAAGCTCATACGCCGGAAGTGTAAGCGTGCGCTCGCGGCGTGTGCCCGGGTTTATTCGCAGCGCTACGTGTCGGGATTCGGCCGCGAATTGCGATAGCGGCGCGCGCAGTAGGCACTCGCCGCACGGATGGCGTAAACGGCCAGCCGAATGCGATTGAAGCTGCAGCTAGAAAACAATTGGTCGGAAGGGTCTGTTCGGCCCGACTGCTCACACCGGGAATTACAACCATGCTCGACGCCGAAGAGTATTTTCACCTGGCTCTGCACGCCAGTGCGATGGGCGACCATCACGCGTGCATGACTTACCTGGAAGAAGTGCTGCAGCGGCAGCCGCATAACGCGCGTGCCATCTACCTGCTGGCGGTTCAGCATGCCGAGCTCGGCTTGTTGCAACGGGCGGTTGCAGGCATCAAGACCGCATTGATGATCGAGCCCGACCTGGAGCTCGCGCGCTTCCAGCTCGGACTGCTCCTGCTGTTTGATAACAACGAGCCTGTCGAGGCCAAGGGTTATCTCGATCATCTGCGTACCAGCCAGAACCGCGCGCTGCGCGCGTATGCAGAGGCGATGATTGCGGTCTGCGACAACGAGCCGACGCTCGCACGGCAGAAGCTCGCGGTCGGCCTGTCGGAGTCCTCGCCGGACTCGCCGTTGGCCATGCTGATGCGCCGGGTGTTCGAGCGCCTGCTGCGCAGTCCCGACGAGCAAGATCCGATCGACAGTAGCGAACTCAACTCACCGCGGTCGTTCGTGGCGTGTCCGCCTTCCTTGTCCTGATC
>CAWISC010000028.1:0-104406 GCA_963838635.1 uncultured Gammaproteobacteria bacterium
TGAGATCGAAGCCGAAGAACGTCACGTCCGGCTGCATCGAGCCGCGGAACACCGGATGCTCCTCGTCGTCGGGCGACTTGGACGGCTTACGCACGCCGTTGGGCTTGATCGCCTTCGACGCGTAGATCACTGCAGACGGATAGCGCCGCAATAATGAGCTGCGAATCAGCATGACGAAGCGATCGCCCGCCGGCGCGGTAGCGGGATCGCCGAGCGGGCGGTCGTGCCAGGCGTGAATCGGATTGACGTCCGCGCCGCCGCCCGACGAGCGCGAATCCCAGAAGCGGTCGAAGTACGTGCCGCGCTGATCGGTCGGATAGCCGCGCCAGAGCAGCTCGCGGCCCATCTCAAAGTTGAGGCCGACCATGTATGCCTCGACGAACCGCGAGTTCGTCTCCAGCCCGAGCACGCTGTTCGGCTCGACCGTCTCCAGGCCAGGCAGCAACAGCTGCTGCGAGAGATCACGCAGCGACTCGTACATCGGCTGCGGAAATTTCGGTGCTGCCATGATCGGCTCGATCGGCACGATGCCCGTGTTGGTCGGCGCCGTCAGCGTCGCTGTCTGGCTCATCGAGATGACCGCCTGAGCGAGCGGCACCAGAGTGCGCCGCGGCTCCATCTGCAACACCAGCGCCGCACGGAGATGCTCCATCACCAGCAGTGGTGGCTGCGGCGGTTCGATGCGTACGCGAGCCGGATTGACGCGCGCGAGATGTGCCCGCGCCGCCGCGCGGAAATCACGCGACGTTGGATTGTCGACCAGTGGCACGGGCTGATAACGAACAGCATGAAATACCGGCTGTCCTTCAGGCGCGATGCGGAAGTGCGGTCGTTGCGACGTGCTTCCGACAGTCTCGGCCGTCACCTCGCGGAACAGCGAGAGAACGGCCGGCTGCGACACCCGATCGCGCACGGCGCCGAATGTCGCCATGTCTGGCAGCGCTGGCGTGAGGAAGCCCCATGCCAGGTTGGTGTTGAGCGCCATCATCCAGCTCGGACTCGCCGACCGAGTGAGTCCCTGAGCGGCGATTCTTCGCGTGATCGGACCGCGCTCGCGTGCGATCCGCCGCATCGCCGTGCTCGTCGCCATCAGCGGCAGCGCCTTGGAGGCCAGTGCCCCCGCGAGCGTTCCGGTATTGCCCATATCGCCGACGGCGCGCAGTCGTGCCAGCGCGGGCGCGCTCACCCGCAGCATCGCGTCGTCGCTCAGGTTCTTGAAATGACGTGCGTGCAAGCTCATGCCGGCCGCAAGGCTGAGCTGTAACTGCCGCATGCGCTGGTTCGCGCGTGCCAGATCGCCCGCCTGCTCCCACGCGGAGGCCATCAGCGCTTCCTGATGCTCCTGCACCACGCGTGTGCCAAACGCAGAGACAGCGCGATGACGCGGATCGAGATTCAACTCATCGAACCACGGCGGTGCTGCGCGCGTGACGGTCGAGCGCGCCGCATGCCACTGTCCATACAGCGGCGGTGCGAGCAGAGGATCGGAATCGGGATCGACGATCAGCGCTTCGCCCGGCGCATTGATGATCTTCGCCAGCTCGGTCTGGAACGGCTCCTGCGCGCCGTCGGGCCACGGCTCGAAGTCGCGCTTCTCGAGCGCCCGCAGCGCACCTTCGAGCGAAAGCTGCGCATCGTCCGGGAACGTTGCCGGCAACGCGAAACCCGGCTCGCTGACATCCATCGGTCGCTTGCCGAGCCCGTCCGGCGCCGGCACCGCGCGCAGCAGGCGTACGAGCGATTCGAAATCACCGCCCTCGCCGGTCCGGAATCGCCAGTGGTAATAGACCGGTAGACGCACGCTCGGCGGCGGATTGGGCGTGAACGACCACGCGGGCTCGAGCCCATTAGCGGCCGTCAGGTCCGCGTCTTTGATCTCCTCGCCGAGCCCGGCTTTGCAGCCCAGCTTGAACGTCGGCACGACACATGCGAGGTAGTCGGTGTTCGGCTGCAGAATCCGTGGGCACAGCAAACGCGAGAGCGAGCGCTCCGGCCGCGTCCGTATGTCGTTCTTCAGTGTATTGGGATCGACCTCGGTGACGCTCGCAGCCGCCGCCTGTGCGTGCACCCACGCCCACGAGTCGACCAGATCCGGCAACTCCTCGGCCGGCTTTGCGGATCCGCCGATGTCGAGGATCGGCAACGGCGCGTCGGCTGAGCTGCCCAGAAGCACGCCTTGCTGCTGACGCACGACCACCAGGCACAACCACGGCCGCAGTTTCGCATTCGCGCCCGCCTTCGCCGGCGTGAACAACCAAGGGAAATCCGCCCGGTCGAATTCGATACCCGCGAAGTAGTTGGGCTCGAAGTCGGTCGTGTTCGGCTTCGGGTCGACGCGTACTATTTCATTGGGATCGATGCCGACGACGTCCGCCGGACCGCGCAAGCGCACCGTGATCGGGTCGCCCGGCACGCTGTTGATCGCAAGTGTCGCTTTGAGATCGACCGCGCCACGCATGTTCGGGCCGAGCGTGTCGGCTACGTTGATCGCAGCGGCAGCACCCTGGCGGACCCACGGCAGGAACACGACGCTGGCATTCGGAACGGCTGACATCGCTTGCTACCCCGCCGCCTCGTGCATCGGGAGGACCTGCCAGAGCGCTTCCCCAGCCACGCCGCGATTGAGCCGGCGCAACGTCGCCTGCGCCTCTGCGAATGTCGCCGGCTTCGCCGTCGGCGCTACGATGGCATCCGCGACGGAGGCGATTACAAACTGTTCAGTGCGTATTGCCACAGCGGGCGGCAGCTCCAGATTGCGGAAGCGCGCTGTGCCGATGCTGCGAATCGGTGCCATCCCGACCGCGCTGAAACGCACTTGCTCGAAGAAGCGATGAGCAACCAGGATGTAGCGGTCCTCTTCCTCGTTGGTCGCTTGCCCTTTGTCGTCGATGATGATCGTCTCGAACTCCAGCGGCGCGAAGAGGCTGGCGCCTTCGTCGATGGCGATCGCATCGCTGCCGAAGATCGCGCCCGCATCCATGTCCTCGAACGACGGGCTGGCCAGCTTCTCGTCGTCCGTCATCTCGAAGAACTGCCCCGGCGCGAAGGCGTCCTGGATGGTGTTTACATCCTGCGTCACCCCTTCGATTCTTGCCTCGAGCTTGAAACTGCGTGCGCCGGCGATCGGAGCGCCGCCGAACGTGTCGAGATCGCGCGACGTATTGAGCGGCACGATCTGCTGCTTGACGACGAGATTGCCGAGCGGATCGAGCACGAGCGTGGTGCCGGGTGCGATCTTGCGCAGCGAAACACCGTGCTGACGGTTCTGCGCGAGCTGCGTGCTCCAGGCGTTCGGCGCGGTCAATGCGCGCCGCAGCTCACCGAATACATCGACGGCCGGCGGCAGCGGCGGCTTCTCGCCCGAGATGAGCGTCTTGTCGAAGCGAATGGTGAAGTCGCACCAGAAGATCTCGAACGACGCCTTGCCGCTGATGCGCAGCGGCCGCGGCCCTTCCAGCGTCCCGGACACCGACAGCTTGAAGAGATTGCGCGAGCCACGCTTGAGCTGCACCGAGGCTTTGAAGTCCGCGATCAGGTGGAACGGCAGCAGGTGGACGAGCACGTCGAAGCCGACGTCGCCTTCGATGCTGAATCCGAACGCCGCGGCATACAGCTGCGCCCGTGCGCCGAACTGAATCGTGTTGGACGTGATCGCGAAGTAGGCCTCGCAGGTCAAGCGCGGATTGTTACCCGACGCCAACGCGATCGTGATGCGCTTGAGCGTCGGGAAGTTCTCCGGCGGCGCGAAGCGCGGATTGAACCCGCCGACGGCCATCACGAAGTTGCGACGCCCGGGCAACATGCTCGCACGCAGTGCCATCTCGCCGGTGAGCACGAACTTCTGCGCGAGCCGCGAGTCGACGAGCACGGCGTCGACCGCGACGGACATCTGGCCCAGGTTGAGCAGACCCAGCGCGTCCATGTGGAGCCGCACCAGATCGTTCTCCTTCGTCGGCAGCAGCGCGCTGATCATGCCGAGCACGATCACGCGCATCCGTTTGCCGAGCTCGACCATGATCGCGATATCGAGATGCACGAGCGTCGGCTGGAACCAGGTGATCTTCATCAACAGCCCGGCGAGGTAAGCGCCCTCCTCGGCCGGGAACGTCGTGATCAGATTGCGAATGATCTCCGGCGCGTTGCGGATCGGGTCCTTGGGAAACAGCAGCGTGCCGAGCGTCTTGTTGCGCAGGCCAGCGCGCATCGCCTCTTCATCGAACGTACGGTTGATCGCGACCATGCCGCCGAGCCCGCGCAGAACGCACGCCATGCCGATCGGGATCGGCTGGAAGTCTTCGGCGGTGATGAAGACGATCAGCGAGTAACCCTTGCTGCCGTCCGGCATCTTGGTGGCGATGAGCCCGAAGGCCTTGACGGTGATGCGCTCCTTGACCGTCAGCTGGAACACGCCCGCGTAAACCTGCTGCACTTTGTCGTGGAACAGGAAGCCGCCGCCGGTCACGTAGCCTTTCACATCGATGGCGAGGGAGACGCCGTTGGGCAGCACCGCGCCGACATCGACATCTGCGAAGCCGAGGTTGCCCTTCTCGCCGGCGTCCTTGTCCGGAATGCGCACTCCGAACTTCAGGCCGGCGCGATCGACGCGCGCCATCACCGGGCCGAGCTTCGTACTGATCGAGCTCGCGGCTTGCAACAGGTACGTCGCCTTGCCGTCAACGTCTTCGGTCCCGAGACGCAGCTGCAGGTTATGGATGGTCAGCGGACCGAGCGACTTGCCGATCGGGATCGTCAGTCCGAATCCCGGCCCGGTCTCGGGCGGCAACGGCGGCAACGGCGGCGGTTGCACACCAGGGGGCGCTGGCGTGGTCGGCCGCGGATTGCCGCCGGTGCCGGCAGATCGGATCAAGCCCTCGAAGAACACGCCACGGTCGCTCGCGAGACCGACGCCAATGTCGAAGTTCACGCGCAGGCCGTCCTTCGGCAGGATCTTCGCGATGAAGTTGTCGAACGAGTCGGGACTCAGCGTCGCGACAGCGCCGAGCATCGACAGCCTGAGCTGCGCGGCCTGCTGCGTCAGCGATCCTTCGAGGTGAACCAGCTCCGCCGACAGACCCGTGTTGGTCGCGATCGCGAGATTGAATGCCTGGCCCGTGGCGCTGGTGGGATCCGGTCGCGCTTCGTATGACACGACGCCGCGGAAGTCCGACTGTTCGTCGGGGCCGTGAAACTGCAGTTTGCGATCGCCGCCGATGATGACGCTCACCGCGCCCGCGCACTGCAGCTCCGCATTGAAACGCCACTTCGGCGACAGGCGCTGGGTAACATGCACGCCACCGCCAAGCGACAGGAACAGTCCGCGCCCTCCTTGCGTCTGCGGCACCCACGCCATCGACGCGACCAGATTCCCCGGACCCGGCTTTTCGCGATTGAGGAAATTCAGTGACAGCATGCGCGCCTGCGTGCGGTCGGCGGCCGGCACCGGCGGATCGCTGAGTGCTGCAGACCCGGCACCTGATCGAACCCATAGATGACGTCGCCGGTGATCTTGTCCAGCCGCGTGAGCTTCACGCCCGCAAAGCTGCTGAGCGCGACTACGTCCGAGAACTTCCGCACGCCTTCTTCGCTGTTGAAGTGGCTGCGCTTCAAGTAGCCACCCAGGTCCATGATCGAGCTGGCGAGCCGATCGAACGCAGCCGGCAACGGCACCTTGTCGTACTGCGAGCCGTGAAACCGTCCCGGGAACGGCGACACGGTGTCTTCGACGAAACTGAAGACCTGCAGAATGAAGTACAGCTTCGGGTAGCGCAGGCGGATGAGGTTCCACCCGAGCACGTCCATCAACAGACGGTAGCCTTCTTCTGCAGCCGCATCGCCGCCGAGATCGAGCGCTTCGCCGAATGCCGTCAGCGACTCGTGGAATGAGCGGAAATCCTGCAGAGCTTCGAGCAGCGCTTCGAGCCCCGGCTCCGAGGCATCGCGATACGCCTTGACGCTTTGCAGGCCGGCCGGCGGAAACTGCGGCGCCGGCGCGCCCGGCGTGCCGCCTAAATCGCGAACGATCTCGTTGCGGATGATGTCGTCGCTGAGGATTTCTTGGGCAGCTTCGTGCAGCTCCGCAAGCTCGCCGAGCAGGTCCTGCAGCAGCGACTTCGCGCTCACGCCGGCTCCGTGGTCACGACGAGCGTGTCTTCGGGCCGCAGCGCACCGGGTGCGACGAGCGGTGCTGCCTGCAACACGAACAATTCCGGCTTGAGCGGCTCAGTGCCCGACTGCTCCGGCTTGCGCGCGGCGGTGTACAGCTCGTGGACCGCATGCAGTACACCTTCGCGCCGCTCGAAGCGCACGAGCCCGAAGTTGCTGCGGAACAGGATCTGCCGCGAGTTCTTCAGAGTCTCAAGCGAATACTGCTGACGCGTCGCCACCGCTTGATAGCCTTCGATCGCGCGCGGCCCGTTGTCTTCAGTCAGCGATGCTTCGACGTCCAGCGGATCGGTGAACTTGCGTACCTGAATCGGCGCGGGGCGCTCGTCCTCTGGGCGCACGTCGAAGATCGGCTCCGCGCGCCACGACTGGTCCGGACGTTGCGCCGGATTGATCGTCGTGTCCTCCGGCCAGCCGATCGTCGGCAGCAGCGTCGGTTCACGCCTGAGCTTGGCTCGATACTCGCGCGGGATGTCAGCCTCGGTCTTGCCTTCGCCGAGAACGATGGGACTGGTCGGTTTGCGCAACCAGAGCATGCGCTCTGCACCGAGCGGTTGGCGCGCAATCAGATGCGCAAGCGCCAGACTGCGGTCGATCATCTGGATGTACCACGGCATCACGTTCTTGAAGCCGCTGCTCGTGAACTGCACGAAGCGCGCGGGATTCGCTTCGCCCTTCGTGAAGTAGCTCAGTGCCGTGCTGGCACTGTAGTGCACATCACCCGACAGCAGCACGACGCTGCCGTAAGGCTTCAGTCGCCTGAACAGTGCTTCGAGGGTGACCGGGTCGAACGCCCAGGCCTCGATCGCATCCGGGTCCGTACCGCTCATGCCGCGCCGGCCGAACTTCGATTTCGGATCGAGCTTCTTGCCATACGAGAACATGTCGAAGGCGCGATAGGCGACCGGCGCTACCAGCTCGTCGAGCAGCGGCGGACCGATCACCTGAAGCGGCGCAATCACCAGCAGTACTTCCCTGCCGTCCGTGAGCGGCCTGGCGGGGATCTGCTCCGTCTGCGCCGTGTTCTCGTCCGGATCGAGACTGCCCTCGATGTTGCCGGGCGGCCCGACGCGCGACAGGTAACTGCGGCGCGTGCGATTGTCGATCGCGACTGCAAGATGCTTCGGACCCGGTACCGAGAAATGCCATTTGATGATCGGATTGCGCGCCGCGACGCTGCCGGTCACGGGATCCGTGATGCCGGGCTCGCCGAAGCCGAACATGTGGTCGAGGTCGTTCGCGGGTCCGGGACTCGGGCCTTTCTGACCCGTCGGAAACAGCTCCGCAATGGTCGCGAGCAGCTTCTTGTAGTCGTCGCGCTTCTCGTACTTGAGCGGATCGTTGCCCCAGTCCTGGAACAGTGCGTACGAGGCCAGTGCGTTGCGTGCCGTCGTTACACCGAGCGATGTGTTGTAGACCCGGTCGTACCACATCGGGTTGAGATTCCAGTCGTCCGTGAAGTCATGATCGTCGAACATCATGTACGTCGGGATGTTCGCCAGCGCGCGCCGCACCTTCGCGAGCCCGTCGTGGAAGCGAGTGAGACCGGTCCGCTCGTTCTGCAGCTTGCTCTTGAACTCCTCGACGTGCAGCTCGAAGTGCTGGACAGCCGTGATCTCCTCGCCCTCTTTGTTCTTGTAGTTGCCGGGTCCCGGATCGTCGTAGTCGAGATATTCAGCGTCGCGGAAAGGCGAAGCATTCTTTTGTTCCTTGATCGCCTCGCTGTCGGTCGGCAAGTCGGCGTCGCGGCTTTCCTTGATGTCGATCGGACAACCGACGTACGTGGAGAGAACGTCCGGCCAGACGTATTTTTCGATCACGTCTTCGGGCGTCGGCAGGTCGAGGACTTCCGGCCTCGCCGGATCTCGCAGCGGCGTCCAGACCGCGTTGCTCCACACCGAGAGATACATCGCGGCGAATTCGCCGAACGCGAACAGATGGCTCTTACCGTCCTTCGACGTCATCTGCGCATCGGCCATCGATTGCAGCAAGCGCCGTCCCGCAGGGAAGCACTGATGGTCTGCCGGCAGCAGGAAGTCGTTCGGATCGGCGCCCGGACTGTGGCGCGTGATGTTCTCGCCGTAATCGTCGAACGTCAGCGGAGACGCAACGCGCTTCTTGCGGATGTTGTCGACCGGCACGTGCTCCTGGGCGTCACCGACGGTCGCTCCCGCGCGCGGCTTCTCGCCGATGAGTCGCTTGCTGAGGTCGATCAGCATGTGCATGTGACAGCGGCCGACGTCGTCCGCGTAGATCTGGTCGCCGCCGAGGAATAGCTGATGCGGCCGCTTGTTGGCCTCCTTATATGAGTAGGCAGGATTCTCCGCCATCAGGTCGTCGATCCACACCATCGCATCCAGGTGATCGCTGTTGACGAGCCGGCATGAGCCGAAGATGACGTGCAGATCGGTGATCTCGGCCGGAGGCAACACGAAGCTGGGCAGGAAGTTCTCGTCGTAGCCGAGGGCCTCGACGCGGCGAAGGTTCACGGTGCCGGTCGTGAGCAGGCCGAGCGACTTGAGGTTGTGGGTCGCAGTCGCGGTCTGGATTTCGAGGTCATAGGAGTAGATCTTGCCGGGCTCGAGCAGACGCGGCGACGTCGGCAGGATCTTGATGAGCGGTACAGCGATATGGAGCTTGTCGCCGACGCGCAGCGTCTGCTGACCCGGCGGCTCGCTGCTGTTGAGAACGTTGCCGCTGCCCGCGGTGACACGGCCTTCCCAGATCTTCAGCGTGACGGTGGCGGGTTCGCTGAGCGCGACCCAGACGGACGCGAGCGTAGGCTCGACGCGCCGAACGATCGGTCCGGCGAGCAGTAAAGGCAGTTCGAACGGCTGCGGCACTGCGTGCCGCTCTTAGCTAAAGCAGGACCAATGCGCTAAACATCCGCATGAACTCACTGCCGCTCCCCAGTTGATGTTGTTTGTGCGGCGTCAGGATGCCACGGCCGCAGAGTAGCCCCGATTGCCAAAAAGGGCAGGCGGTGAAATGAGTACACCGCGCGACGCCGAAGCGCTCACGCAGTCTTTGGCTTGGGCGCGTCGCCGATCGCGCGGTTCAACCTGTCCAGGATGTCGAACAGAGCATCGATGCCATACCCCGTCAGGAACGCCAGCGCAAACGGCAAAGAGAGTGCACTGGTATTTTCCAGCCCGACGGGCGACGAGGAAGCGAACCAACCGATGATGATTCCCGCGATGCCTCCCAGGCTCAATCGCATGATGATCGGAAAGAACCCCATGGCAGGCGCCCGGACGCTGGCGACTGCGCGGATCAGGAAGACGACTGCACCCAGCAAGCCGTAGCAGAACGGTAGCAGCCAGGTCACGCGCATCCAGACCTTCTCCTTGATGTCGGAGACGAAAGCGAGTTGCCCGAGTGCCTGATTGCTCAGGATTGCCCCATCGCCGTCCGGCGACAGCACTTTCAGCTGGAAGCAGAAATCACTGAGCGTGTCCGCGAGTACGCTCTGCATCCACTGGGGATAGTCTGTAGCGCCACCCGGCAGTCGCATTGCACCGCCTTTATCCTCGGCGCAGAGTTCGGGTTGCGGCGAGAACGCCGCATGTTGTGAAGTAGCGCCCCCGTCGACCAAGCTGGCGGTCGTGGTTGCCGATGCTGCGGCGGCGTCCTCGACCGGAGAGCCGTATTCCGTTGCGGGCGTGAACTGCTGCGTAGTCACCATCTGCTTGTCGAGCAGGTTACCGAATGGCAGCAGTGGCATCGTCGACGCGACCAGCGCGTCCGAGTACGCCACATACAACCTTGCGTTGATTTCTCTGAGTTCGCTGATTCGCTCGTGAAAGTCATCGTACAGCTCGCTGCGCTTCACAATCGGGTCGTCATGCTGCGCAATGTTGCGCAACGCCGTGAGCTTCAGTTCCGGGTGCAGCGCCTGCACTTCCGTGACATTCGCGACAGCCGCCTGTTCCACTCGCAGCGCACTCATGAAATAGCCAATCACCAGGATCGCGACCAGCGCGAACAATGAGAGCAGGAGCTGCGCACGCCGCGCGCGACCCTGGTTCACTGCTGAGAACGGGTCGCGCCCGAAGGTGAGATCCGCCACGGTCATCGGCGCAATGACTCGCGTGACTTCATTCAGGGCCAGCATCAGCACATTGACGTCGATCTCCTCCCCTTTGCGAATCGCTGCTTCCGCCGCGCTCAATGCATCGATGACGGTTCTGTCGCGAAGCAACCCGGCGCGCGAGGCGTACTCGCTGCACAGACGCAAGTCTGCCAACACCGCTTCCGAGTCTATGATTGAACGCGTCGCGGCCATTGACTGAGCTGTCCGACTGCCGATGCCACTATCCGAGCGTGCCCCTGACGGGGCCGTACGGTGACGGGCACGTGCAGGGGCCACCCGGTGGGCCGGGTGGTTGCACCCAGCACCAGAAGTTAGGGGTGAAGCACACGGTCCCTGGCGTGTGCGGCGGAACTTGAGCGTGCGCCACAGGAACATCTGCTGCCATGCAGAGAACCAGTGCGCCTGTGGCGATGACGAGTGCCGACTTCATGTGGATGGCCTCAGTGATCTTAGTGCTGGTTCTGGAGCACGCCGCGCTGCGCCAGTAAGCTCGCTTCCTGCTGAATCAGCTGCCGCTCACGCTGCCTGAGCTGATCCATCCGGTTGGCGGGAGTGCTCGGCTGCTGCTGCGCGGATCTGTTGAACTGCAACTCGTTCCGCACTCGCCTGAGCTCGATCTCGACGCCCGCCAGCGTCTGAGCTGCACTTGCGCTGGCACGGCTCGAAGATGGGTTCTGCGCCTCTGATCGAAGGTCGCGCAGCGCGGCGATGAGACCCAGCATGATGGCCAGGACCGACAGACCGACCCGTAGTGTTGTCACCGACCGCACGCGGCGAGTGTTGATTACACTGCTGGAACCGCGTCGAATCGAAACTGCGCGAGCCACGAAACCCTCCGTCTACCGTTGTCGGTCATTCCATTGAATTCTCAACGCCACTGGATAGTGACGAGCCATGTCACCGTTGTCTAGTGAACAAAGGTAGCGCGCTCCATGTCGGTTCGAATGCCGCTTTGCGATTCCTCGGCAAGGCAGACAAAGAAACTGACGCAATGGCCAGCCCTGTTCTTGAACGAGCCGAATGGAGCGAGAGGATCGCTGGAGGAGGCGCGCCGTTGACCTTCACATCGGTGTGGTTGACGCTGCGAATGACTTGCACGTCGAACCATGTGTTGCGCCCGGTCGCTCTTGCAGCGGCGAAAAAGTGCTCTGCACGAGGACTGCGGTGGGCCTCCTGATCGCTGTGCGCGAGTGCGCTCGCTAGCGGGAGAAGAGAAGCAAGTGAGAGAAGCACCGACAACTGAATACGCATGCCCATTCCCTGCCGCGCTCCGGTCGGATGTGGGCTGCAATCGGTAGGCGATTGCAGTGCCCGGCGAATAGAACTCTGCCGACGTTCGCCGGGTTCCGGTCAAAGCTTTCGAGATGATGGCGTGGATCCTTTTCGGGCTCGGTCTCGTGTCATGGATATGAGAGCACCCGTGAACAGGCAGGAACTCCGAATGGCTCGCACCTTCGACGTCGTTCTAGTCGAACACCGTTCCATCGATGCGGAAGTCACCATGACCGCCTTGCGGCAGGCAGCAACTTCCAATGCACGAATGCTACGACTGAAAGATGGCGATCAGGCATTGCGATATCTGTTCGCAGTGGGTGAGTTCGCACAGCGCTCGCCGGGAATGCCGGGCCTCGTGCTGTTGGACATGGACATGCCGGTGACGAGCGGTCTGAGCGTCCTGGATCTCATCCGTGCACATCCTTCGACGCGTGGCATCCGTGTGATCATGCTGACCACCGACACGCGCCCGCGTTTTGCCGAGGCGAACGAATTCTCGCCCGATGGCTATCTCATGAAGTCCCAGGACTTCGACCAATACTGCGCGGCGCTCGAGCTCGCGTTGAAACGATGGTTGCCGCGGATCCTGAAAGCGCATCACCAGCGTGCGTGGCCAGCGTTGCAGCGGCTGACACTGCGAAGCGTCTGAAGCAACGAATGCGGAACGCTCGCGTTTCGCTTCCCATTCGCAACTCTGAAGTTCGTCGGAGGGCGACCCTATAATCCGGCGCGTCAAAACTGCTGCTGGTTCTCGTCGCCTTGCACGTCGCCCACCTGCTCTACACGCAAGATCCACGCACCGCCTCACGCGCCGCCGTTCGCGTCGGAGTTCGAGCACTCCTGCTACAGCTCGGCGCGTCCTGCCTCGCGATGGCGGAAGGGCTGGAATCGCCCGACTCCTCCGAGCCCTGGACGTTATCGACGGTCTACACAGCGGACCTGCTGCGCAACGCACGCGGTGGACTCGCCGTCGGCAATGCTTACCTCGACAACCTCGATGTCTCGCTTGCGGTCGATGGCGAGCGCGTATTCGGCGTGCCGGGCCTGCAGCTGTTCGCGTACGGGCTCTACAACAACACCGCGCGCTTCTCGCAGGAACTGTCCGGCGACGCGATGACGGCATCGAACATCGACGCTCCCCGGGCGGTCCGGCTGTACGAGGCTTGGGCCGATTGGACGTTCGGCGCCAGCGACGCGTCGATGCGCTTCGGACTTTACGACCTCAACTCCGAGTTCGACACCACCGAAGCGCGTAGCCTGTTCATGAACTCGACCTTCGGCGTCGGGCACGAGCTGGGACAGACCGGCCACAACGGTCCGTCGATCTTTCCGTCAACGTCGCTCGCGCTGCGAATGGCGTTCAAGCCTGCAGCCGACTGGGCGCTGCTGGTAGCGGCATTCGACGGCGTTCCGAACGATCCCGAGCGTCCAGCGCGGACGCAGGTTCGGGTTGGAGGCGGTGACGGCGCGCTGCTCATCACCGAGCTGCAGCGCCATGGTCCTCGCCTCACGAAACTCGCGGCCGGTGCGTGGCATTACACCGAGCACTTCGAGCGCATCGACGACACACTTCTCGGTTCGCCCTCACCGCGCAAGGATGCGAGCTCAGGTGCTTATGTTCTGGCCGATGTGGCGGTGTGGCAGGATCCGATCGATACCGATCGTCAGGTCGAAGCGTTCGCGCGTGTCGGAGTAGCAAGTGATGACGTGAATGAATTCGACGGCGGCACGCAGCTCGGCATCATCGTGCGGCAGCCATTCGGAAGGTCGGCAGACGAGTCGCTGGGCTTCGCAATCGCAACTGCACGCACGGGAGAGCCCTATCGCCGCGCGCAACGCGCGCTCGGCGCGCCGATCGAAGATGCGGAAGCGGTGATTGAGGTCACGTATCGACGCGCGCTTCTTCCATGGCTCACTGTGCAGCCGGACGTTCAATACATCCTGAATCCTGGCGCGGATCGCTCGCTGCGCGATGCGCTGGTTTTCGGGTTGCGCGTCGAATTTGCTGCCGAGTGGGCTCGGTAGCGCCGACGGCGAACGCTTAGAGATCGGTTGTCGCTTCTTCGGTGCCCGGGCCAGGAGTCGGCGACGAGCTCGTCTGTCGTTCGATCCGGCGGCGGACCTGCGGTCCTTCTTTACCCCGATGGAGCGCGCGTAATCGCTCGGGAATCGACGCATCGTCCTGCGTCGGCCGGTTGTTCAGACGAATGTAGTCGAGCCACGTCGGCGTCTCGTAGCGCTCGATCCATAGTCGGGGATCGGAGAGATCGCGGAGCAGTCGCCAGTTGCGTGCACCGTCGCGCCTGCGCGTGCGACGACGCTCGGACATGCGGCCGAGGAATTCTTCGATGTCGGGCTCATCGATGATGTATTCGATGGTGATCACGACCGGGCCCGTGCGCCCGTCGACAGGAACCGCTGTCGCTGGAGCATTCCACAGCGATGCACGGAGCGGATCGAGATTGAGCTCGCCAGTTTGCAACAATGGTGCCCAGCGGCCGAGCACGACGCCGGCCAGGACGACGGCGCCTGAGATCAGAAGTGCGAGACTGAGACCGACGTCCGCTGCAGCTTCGCCCCACAACCAGCTGCCGGCTGCCATGCCGCCGAATGCAGCCATCTGATAGAGCGACAACGCGCGTGCCACGACCCAGCGCGGTGCGGAGAGCTGAACCGAGACGTTGAAAGTCGAAAGGCTCAGCACCCAGCCGGCGCCCGCTAACAGCAGTGCGAACATCGTGAGCGCGAGGTGGGCGCTGACAGCGACGATTGCAGCGGCGAGCGCAAGAGTGCAGCCAGCCCAGCGGACGATGGCTTCGGTCGAAAGCTTTTCGCGCAATCGCGCGGCGCTGAATGCGCTGGTCACTGCGCCCACGCCGAACGCGCCGAGCAAGAGTCCGTACGTCAGCGGCCCACCCGCGACGAGATGCTTCGCCACCAACGGCAATAACGCGAGGATAGAAATCGCACCGAAGCCGAAGACGGCAGAGCGAAGCAGAACGGCGCGTATGTGAGGCGACATCGCGACGTAACGAATGCCCGCGGCCATCGCGATGCCAAGGCTTTCGCTCGGCAAAGTTTCGGTCTTGGGCGGCCGTCGCCAGCGTGCCAGCACGACGAGCAATGCAATGTAGCTTGCGGCATTGACCCCGAACGCCGCAGCGGCGCCGGCTGCCGCGACGATTGCGCCGCCGATCGCGGGTCCGACGCTGCGCGCGATATTGAATCCCATGCTGTTGAGAACGACGGCGCCGGCGACTTCAGTGCGCGGAACCATGTCACCGACGGATGCCTGCCATGCCGGCGCGAAGAACGCCGAGCCGCAGCCGATCGCGAAGGTGAAGAGGAGAAGAGTCCACGGACCGACCCACCCCGCCCATGCGCATAATGCGAGGGCAACGGAGATCGTGAGCATGAAGATCTGGGCGACGACCATGACCTTGCGACGGTCCATGTTGTCCGCTATCGCGCCGGCGACGAGCGAGAACAGCATGATGGGGAGCGCGGTCGAGGCTTGTACGAGCGCGACCATGTCGGCAGACGGTGCGATCGAGAGCATCATCCAGGACGCGCCGACGGATTGGATCAGGCTGCCGAAGTTCGAGAGCAGGCTCGCGATCCAGACGGAGCGGAAAACGGGATAGCGGAAGGGAGAAAGCGCCGATGGAGCGCCGGAGTCGTTCATGGGGATAGCATTCTGGCGGTTCGTTGGCCAGAGGGCCATGCTTGCGAAGACTTCGGGGAAAAACATGGCGGCGAGCAACCGTCGCCGGCCAGAATGCAGCAGATCTATGGTCAGTTCGCGTGTAAGGCGCACTCACGAATGCACGCACCTTCGCCAACTCCCGCCTTCTGCCGCATAGATAGGCAACACATCAACAACGGTGTGGCAGCAAGTCGGTGGAGTCGCTGCCAGGAAGAATCCAGGCAAACTCGTGCTTTTTAACTGCTCCCGAGGCTGCAGTTGGCTTCATAGTGCTGTTTTTCGGCGCGCCGTCTTCCGTTGTTTTGTTGCAAATGAAATGCGATCGAGGACTGTTCCGTGGACGCTAACTTCGCCATCGCTTGTGTAGGTCCCATTTTGGGACTAGGATGCCGGCGATGAGGGTGATTGCCGTCTCGACGCTCAAGGCGTTCTGGAACGATCATCCTGAGTGCCAGGACGCCGAGGCGCCCACGCTCGCTTGGTACAGAGATGCGCTGAAAGCGGACTGGTCGAAGCCAAGCGACGTGAAGAAGCAGTTTGGCACTGCGAGCATTCTTCAGGATGGCCGCGTTGTGTTCAACGTCGCTGACAACAAGTACCGCATCGTCGTATGGATCAACTACGCCTATAGGGTCGTTTACATCCGGTTCATCGGTACACATCGGCACTACGACGACATTGACGCGCAAACGATCTAAGTCACGAGCCATGAATATCACGCCCATCCGGACCAAGGCGGACCACAAAGCCGCGCTCAAGGTAATCGAGTCGCTGATGAGCGCGAAGGCGAACACTCCGGATGGTGATCGTCTCGATGTTCTCGTGACGCTAGTCGAAGCCTATGAGCGTGCGAATTTCCCGATGGATCTGCCGGATGCGGTGGACGCGATCAAGTTCAGAATGGAGCAGTCCGGTCTGACTCCCGCAGACCTTGAGCCTGTGATCGGCCGTATGAATCGCGTTTACGAAGTGCTGAGCCGCAAGCGGCCGCTGACCCTGCGGATGATCGAAGGCCTGCACGCAAAGTTCGGAATCCCGGCGGAAAGCCTGCTGAAGCAGAGCGCCAGGAAGGCGTCGTAATCGCAGTCTTGTACATTAACAGCCCATGGACGTAGTCAACTCCAAAGGCATCCGGTGGATTCGCTATGACGAGCGAACCCGCACCCTCGATGTGGCGTACACGGCTTCGGGCGAGTACCGATACTTCGACGTGGGGCCGGAGGTCTACGCGTGGCTCATGAAAGCCGAGTCGAAGGGGAAGTTCGTCAACCGGCTCGTCAAAGAAAAATATCGGTACGAGCGATTGGATGGTGAATCGGCCGCGAGTGAAGAAGGCGACCTCGAGCAACTTCTGCGCGAATCGTTGCAGTAGCCTTCTGGAGAGAAGAGCTAACGTTTCCCGGGACGTTGCCTACTTCGGCTTCTTCCCCAGGATCGCGAAAGGCAAGCCAGGCACGGCTAGGGGTCCTCCCATCATCGGCCCGACTCGCACGACACCCAGTTGGTCGACCGTAGTTCCGGCCTGGACCATCGTATTGCCGTCGGCATCGCCGAGCGAGAACTTGCCGTAGCCATTGGTCGTGGACTCCAGCGATGCAGCCGAGTTGCCGCTGCTGTTGAAGATGTGAACTGCCGCGCCTTCGGCACTGGTATTCAAGTGGACCGAGTTCTTCTGGCCCTTCACGCGCACGAAGGTTTCGTCGGGCGCAGCCAGCATACCGACGCGAAAGTCGGCGCCCTCCTGGTCGAACAAGCCGAAGCTCATTGCGCCGCTCTTGGTTGCGCCCAGCACGCCGCGCGGGCCTTTCGGATCGCCGACGCGGAGCCGGCCTTTCTGATTCTCGTCGAGACCCAGGCTCGCCCGCACGTTTGCACCGTCCGGAGCGAAAACATAGACACCCATTGGCGCGCCGTCCGGCCTTCCCATATCGATTGCAGGCTTGCCGCCGGCAGCCTTGAGCACCAGGTAGCCGTTCCCCGAGCTGCCCACACCGGCACTGATTCCGCCGCCACTGCGTTCGCCGACCGTGAAGGTAACGTTCCCATCGGCAGTAGGCGCGATGCGTGCCGCCTCGCCGCCCGCCTCCTTGTCGACGCGGAAAATTCCGCGCGCGTTGAGTCCCGTGCTGCTGACTTCCAATCTTGGTTGGTTGTTCGAGGTCACGCGGAACGGTGCGGCGAGCCGCGCGCCTGATGCGTCGTCGTTGACTCGCAGCAGTTCACGCCCGCCGTTGCCGATCACGACGAACGGTGCTTTCAGTGTCAGGGTCGGCGTCTCGCCGGGTTTCGCCTTCAGCGCGTTCACATCGTTGCGCAAGGCGGCCAGTTCCGACGTGTGCTGACGGACGATCTTCTCCATGGCTTCCTTGTCTTCCTGGAGCTCCTTGACCTGAACTTCGAGCGCAACGATTTTGATCAGATGCTCGGCGAGCTGCACTCTCAGTTCCTGGATTTCGAACTCGGAAAGGTCGAGCGGCTCCGAGGCGGCGTGGATCTGCAGGCTGAACAGGCCGAGCAGACCGAGGAGGCAGGAAGCCAGACGGTCGTAGCGTGCATGCATGATCATGGGCGATTCCGCTGATAGTGATTTCGTTGTCGTTGAGCGCTCACTGGCGCACGAGCTCGACGCGCCGGTTCTGCGCGCGGCCGGACATGGTTTCGTTCGATGCGGCTGGCCGGGTAGCGCCGAAGCCGGCGGGAGTGAGGCTCGCCTGCGGAATCCGATAGCGCTCGACCAGCTCGCGCTTCACGGCCGCAGCACGACGCGTCGACAGATCCAGATTGGCGGCGTCGCCGCCGACGTTGTCGGTGTGGCCTTCGATGCCGAGCTTCCAGCCTGGGTTGTGCGAGAGCGCCGCAGCGATTTCTCTCAGCACGGGTTCAGATTCGGGCCTGAGCGTGTCCTTGCCGAAGTCGAAGTAGATGCCGTGCAGTACTACGCGCTGCTTGTCCTGCAGTTGCTTCTCGATCGGGGCAGCTTTGACTGGGAACGCAATGCGCACGATGCGGCCGACATTGGTTCCAGCCACTCGCAGCAGCAGCGGATTGTTTGGATCGTCCAGGAAGTGGAAATCCAAGGTCGCATCGTCGAACACGCCGCGCGCGTGGATCGCATGCAGCGTCACGGCCTCGTCGTTGAGGAGCACAGGAAATGCGACGGCGTGAGGCTCGACGCGCTGAAGCGTGCCGTTGTGTCTCGTGATGCCCTCGCCGCCTTCTCCGCCCAGCGCTGTCGCGAGCGCGAGCAACGGATTGTCGGGCTGGCTCATGCGATCCAGGCGCGCATGTCCTTTCGTCTTGAGATCGTTGTACACCGCGGACGAGATGCCAAACGCAGTCGTGCCGTCGAAGACGTTCGGGTCGCCGTCCTGATACCAGGAAAGGATCGCTCGCGCCGAACGCAGATCCTCGGCGCGCACGTCGCGATTGACGACGACACGGTTGCCTTCGGGCAAATTGGCGGAGAAGACTGTCGCCACGCCTTCGGATGTGACTTTTGCGACCGTGACGATCGGCTCGTAGTCGCCGCGACCTGCCTCGTGCTCCGCGCCGATGAGCGTCAGACCAGCGATGAGCGGCACGGCGATTCGCGGTCCGGTGGCGGGACCGTAGTTGGCTTCATCTGCGGACGCTGGACTAGTGGATCGCGATCCGGTCGCAGCTCGCGAGCTCGACGTAGCTTCTGAGCCAGCGTCGGACAGCGCAGCGCTGGCTTGATTCGCAGCTTCCCCCGCTTGACCGAGGATGCCGGTGAGCGCTCGCGCCATCGCAGCCGCGCTCTCGTCCGCGGCTGGGTTCGCATCAGCACCTTCGCCCACGGCCGACTGTTCGCCTGACTTCGCCTGGGCTGACGCTCCCATGCGCGGCCGCATGACGCTGAGGATGCGCTTGGCCGCCGCGACGGAGTCGTCCACGCCCATGATCATGATGTTCACGAAGTCATCGCCGACGCGAACAAAGAACGCTGGGCCGACGGCGGTTGCCTGATCGCCGAGGCCGGCGAGCGGATCTGTGATTCCCGGCTCGAGTCGACCGAGCATATTCGTGCCTGCCATCGCCACGGCGCCGTTGCCCCAATCGATTTGCAGTTCGATGCGAGGGAAGGTGCTGCCGTCCGCGTTCTTGTAGTGACACGCGTTTGTGCCGGTACCGCTCTCGCCGTCGACGACCAAGGGTTGGCCGGCGATGGCCGACATCTCTGCGGCTGTGACCATCTCGCAGACTGCGACCTTCGGAGCCTCCGGAGCCTCCGTGCCACTTGCGGACTGCGTCGTCGCCGCGGATGCTTCGGGCTCTTGTTTCGAACACCCAACGGCAGCAGCGAGAACCGCGATCAATAGGAACGCGCGACGCATGCCCTACTCCATCCGTCCCACGGCTGCGCGAGCGAGATCCTGCAACGCCTTCAGTGCCTGCGGGCGCTCGAGCTTCGCTATGTCTTGCGAGCACAGCGAAAGGCCGCGATCGCCGAGCTTGGCGAAGAGACACCCGAAGTCGCTGAGGATGCCGCGCGCGTCGTCGCGACGCTCCACGACTGCGCGCGCTTCGTCGCCGACACCGCTGATCGTCTCGTAGCGAAGCGCCTTCCCGGCCTGGGGTTTGAGCGGATCGACCATGCCGATCATCTGGCCGCGAATCTCGACGTCGGCGGAATCAGACCCGTCCCACCGCTGCACGATGAGCGCGCGACCGCCGGTTCCGGTTCTCCAGGCGCAGGTGAAGATGCCGTGCTGGTCGACGCTCCGATCTCTTTCGGCCTTCTGCACCTCCGGCAGCGCCTGCCGGACTTCGGCAAGCTTCAACAGGCCGCACGGCCCGTCACCGGCAGGAACGTCCGCCGCTACAGCCTCGGTCGGCGCACCGCCGCCGCAGGCCGAAATGGCCAGGACTGCGGTGATGGCGAACAGCCGCCCGAATGCCAGTCGAACCCAAAGTACTAAGGCCATGCGCGTCTCCGTTTCGATCCCTATACAAGAGATAACCGAAAGGCTCGCGCGGACAGGACATCGACTTTAAGATCCGGTCATGGCGGGTGGGCCGGAAGAACAGAGTCAGAGCCGAGCAGACTGGAACACCGAGGTGTCCGCCGGCGTGCAAACCCTCGCCGACGAACTGCTACCTGTCTTCTACGAAGACCTGCGCCGACTCGCGCGTCGCGAACGACATCGTGCCCATGGCGGACTCACGTTGCAGACAACCGCGCTCGTGAACGAGGCGTATCTAAGGCTCCGCAGCGCGAAAGGTTGGAACGACGACACGCATTTTCTCCGCGCTGCTGCCCTCGCCATGAGACATGCGCTGCTGAATCACGCGGAAGCGCGTGTCGCGGAGAAACGTGGATCGGGGGCAGAACATCTGCCGCTGACAGCCGGGCTCGACGTCGCAGCTGACACCGATGAGACGGTGCTCGCGATCGACGAAGCTCTGGCGCGCCTCGCCCAGCATTCGCTGCGATTGGCGCAGGTGGTCGAATGTCGCTACTTCGCCGGCTTCGGCGAGCGCGAGACGGCACGAGCCCTCGAACTCTCCGAACGCACCGTACGTCGCGACTGGGATCTCGCCCGCGCCTGGCTCCATCGCGAGCTCTCAAAAGGCGCTAGCTGAGTAATTCCAGCCGTAGCTCTTGTGTGCGCTGTAGGTCGGGCTTTAGCCCGACTCCCTTACTAGCGCTGCTTAGTGATTTGTGGGTCAGGCTTCAGCCTGACATCACCGCCCACCTTGCATCCTCACCGTCAACGCATGCCCCTCCCCCAACTGCTCCCGCAACACCGGCAAACTCTGATCCCTCAGCGCGCGGCTCCGCCCAGGATCTGACTCGTCGACTGCCATCCCAAGCAACCCCCTCGCCTCCGCCAACTCCCAACTCCCCTTCCACAACAATCGCTCACGAATCGCAACAGCTCCCTCCAGCACCCTCGCCGCCTGCTCTGATTCCCCAAGCCCAATCAACGCTTCGCCCTTCACCACCAACGCCTGACCCAGCTGCAACTCCGCCGGCGGTCCCAACTTCGTGAGCGCCGCAATCACACCGTCGAGCGACGTCGACGCATCCGCGTACTTGCCACCCGCATTCGCCAATCGCGCCTGAGAAATCCCCGCCCGCAGCGAGAGGATGTGCCCCTCACCAAACTGCGCTCGCGTTCGTCGCATCGTCTCAGCAACGAACTGCGCGGCCCCCACACGATCGCCGCTCGCGTTGAGCGCTTCACCCAGAAACAGCCGGTTCTGCAAAGTCAGCGGACTCGCGGGACCCGAAAACTTCTCTGCCAGCCCGACCGCCTCACGCAAAGTCGTAACCGACTCGGCCGACTGACCCAGCACATTCAGCGCCGCGCCATACAGTCCCATCGCAGCCGCGACCGCGGCCGAATCACCAGCCAGCGCACGCTGCTTGCGAAATGCCGTCTCAAGAATCTGTTTCGCTTCCTTGATGCGCCCCGTGCGGTAAGCAAGCGTTCCGGTGTTGGCGAGCATCACGAGTGCGTCGAGATCCTCGCTGCGGCCGAGTTGCGCATGGATGTCGAGCGCCTGGCGATACGCCGCCAATGCTTCCTCGAGGCGACCTGCTGCCGTCAGGCTGATCGCGAGTGAGTTGTAGAGATTCGCGGTCTCACGATGCGCGTGACCCGAGAAGGCGCTCCGCGCAGCGATGGCACGACGATAAAGGTCGATCGAGCCTGCGAGATCTCCTTGCTGTCGCAGCAACGCGCCGCGAGCGAACATGCCTTCGAGTTGCTGCTCGCGAAATCTCTCGGGCTCTTGACGCCAGAATGCATCGGCCTGATCCAGCAGCGTTGCCGCGCGCTCGGAATTACCGCGAAGGACTTCGATATTCGCGAGCTTCTGGCGCGCGCTGGCGACGGATTCCGGATTCGACTCGGCACCCGCCTGTGCGAGAAACGTTTCGAGCAGCGGCGCCTGCCCTTCGACATCGCCCAATGCGCCGTACAGATCCGCGAGCGTCTCCACAACCTGGCCCGCGAGACGTGGATCGTCGCGATACTCTTTCAGTACCCGCTGCGCGCTGCGATCGAGCATCGACTTCGCTGTCACGGAAGAGTCGTGACCCGCTTCGATCGACGACCTAAACATGCTCGTGAGGTAGTAGCGAACGGCTTCCTCGCGGGCGGCGACGTGGCGTGCGGCATCGCGTTCGAGAGCGACGCGCTTCACCTGCCAGAGCGTGATTGCCAGAGCCGCGATCAGCGACGCGGCGACGATTCCCACGCCTGCAACGGACCATCGATGTCGACGCATGAAGCGACCGAGCACGTACGCTCTCGCACCGCCTCGCGCCCGCACCGGCTCGTGACGAAGGTGACGCTCGATGTCGTCGCGAAGCGCGTTCGCAGAGTCATAGCGGCTGCGCGGATCCTTACGCAGGCATTTCGCGATGATCGCGTCGAGATCGCCTTCCAGGCGTCGCGGCGATACAGGCGCATCTACGCGCGTGGCAGCTGCGACACTGGCAGCCGGGGCGTCTTCGTCCAGCAGCAACTTGATGGCGCGCGCGACTGGTAAGCCTTCACTGCGCGAGGGCCGATCGCCTGTCAGCAGCTCGAAGAGAATGATGCCGAGTGCGTAGACATCCGTCGCCGTCGTTGCAGGATCGCCGGTCAGCTGCTCCGGTGCGGCGTAATCGAGTGTGAGTGGCGCACGAGTAGCATCGTCGCCTGTTACCAGCGGCGATTGCAGGAGCTTGGCGATGCCGAAGTCGAGCAGTTTCACGTGCCCGTCAGCGCCGACGATGATGTTCGCCGGTTTCAGATCGCGGTGGACGATCAGCCGGCTGTGGGCATACGCGACCGCCTCACAGATCTGCACGAAGAGCGCGAGACGCGCAGGCAGGTCCGCGCCGCGCTCGCGGCAGTGATCCATGAGGGCGCGGCCTTCGACGAATTCGATAACCGTGTACGGCCTCCCGTCCGCCAGCACGCCGCCATCGAGGAGACGTGCGATCGCCGGATGATCCAGGCTGGCCAGAATGCGGCGCTCCGCGTGGAAGCGATCGAGCTCGGCCGCGGCATCGCGGCGCAGGATTTTGATCGCGACGCTTTGCTCGAAAGCGTCGTCGACGCGAGAAGCGAGATACACGTCGCCGGCGCCGCCGGAGCCGATGAGCCGCTCGATCTGCCAAGGGCCGATGCGTGTGCCGGCGAGAGGGCCTTCGGTGTAGGAGGAACTGAGAGTCAGATGCGGCAGGCGATCGAGTGGGCCGGCTGCGGCGTCGTGGGATTGGAGGAGTGCGGAGAGCTCGGCGTGAAGTGAGGGATCGTCGGAGCATTCGCGGTCGAGGAAGGCGCGACGCGCGGAAGCATCGAGGGTGCTGGCTTCGGAGAAGAGTTCTTCGAGACGGGGCCAGCGAGGTGAGGACATCAGCCGGCTCGCATCCGCAGAATGCTTTGCACCTCGATGGGTTGTTCGTACTGACGAAATTCCGCAGCCTTGTTCAGCACTGCATTCATCGCCATCCGATCCGCGAGCTCGTTGCCTTCAGTTCCGACGTGCGCACTGACGTGTGTCAGCGTGAGTTGCGGCTGAATGCTGGAGTAGAGCGCGTAGGCGGTCTTGATGAGCTCGAGGTTCTTGATGTCGCCGCCGGTTCGTTTCCAGCCTTTTTTCTCCCAACCGGTAGCCCACTTTGAGATGCAGCTGATCGCGTAGCTCGAGTCGCTGAGTATCTGAACGGAGGCTCCCGTAGCGATCTCTTGTTCGGCGAACAGCATGGCTTGGTGCAGGGCTGTCAATTCCGCCGTGTTGTTCGTGCCGGTTGGGTTGTAGAGGCCATACCAAAGCTGCGTGACGAGACCGCTCCGGTAGATGGCCATGCCTGAGCCTGCATTGCCGGGATTCGGTTCACACGCACCGTCGCAGTAGATTTGCACGTCGAACTTCGCTGCGTCGGTGGCCAAAGGAGCGCGGATGGTCGCCGGCTTCGCCGCTGTATATGCCCGCCGCGGCATTCCGGCCTGGAAGGCGCGCTCAGCCTCCGCTCGAGTCGGAAACGACTTGAAGCGCGCGCCAGGATATTTGTCGACCAGCGCGTGCGTCGACGCCCAGTCCGAGAAGACGCCGGTCTGTCTGCCTGCCCACACTACATAGAACTTCTGAGCCACGCTCAGAGCTTCCTGTTCGCTTTCACATCCCAGCCGCCGATGATTGGCGGAAGCCCCTTTCCCCTCTGGTATTCCCAGCGGATTTTGCCGAAGTGCAGCGTCACTTCTTCGAGCAGCGCTGCGCCCGCTGGACTCTTGGCAAGCGTCTCGAAAGCAAGTGGGGATTGAGTACCGGTCGTCGCACATTGACCGGCATGCGTCACGACGACGTCTTCGAGCGTAACGACGTAAAAGTCCGACGGAGGGCTGGGACGGCGGAACGCGAAACGTGCGCTTTGGATATGGAGGCCGGATGCACATGCCAGAGCGATGGGGATTGAAGCAGTGTCGAGCAGCTTACGGATGCGCACGCCGGAAAACGTCGCCTTGCCAGCGCCGCCGCCCCCGCCACCGCCGCTCGGCACGGTCGAATCGATCGACTGATCGTACGAGACGACCTTGATTTCCTTCTCATGCCCCTTGGTCGTGCTCTCGCCGGCAATACCGTCGAGCTTGAGGAAGATGTCGAATCCGGCCATGAGGATCTCCCGTGAGTCGAGGCGGTGAGACTCTCATGCGGGATCGCGCGCCTGCAAGGCGCACTGACGATGCCCCGATCAGAGCGCAGCGGATACGTGTCAATTGAGTGCGCAGAATCCAGGCAAACGCGTGCCATTTCGACTGCCCCCCGAGGTCGCAGTTGGCGTCATCGGCGACGAGTCGGGTGTATCGCTCAGATGCGGCGTCGATCAGAGCCTGACGCGAGCCAAGCTGCGGTTCACTGACTGCAGATCGAATCCCTTGGGATCGAACGCTCCGCCGCACCATTGCAGATAGTGCTGGTGCTCCTTGTGCTTCGGATTCGTGATCGCTTTCAGAAAATCCGCATAGCCGTCCGGTCCGCCGACGTCATCGGGCGGACAGGCATGGGCGCCGGCCAGGCAGAGAAGTGGGCGTTCATCGACACCGAGTGCACCGGTCCGCTCGATGGTTACCTCATGTTCCCACCCGTCGCCGAAGTCGTAGAGATAGAGAAAGCGCGTGATCGACGGCTTCAGGATCTCCTGAAGCACTGCGCGTTTTTCCGCGATGACCGATTGCTCTTCCTGGAAGTCCGGATCGGGTATGCCATAGCGCATCGCTCCGATTCTGAACTCATGAAGGTGCGAGTCCTCCCACCCCATGACGACCTGGAAGACCTTGTGGAGCTTTGCCAGCTTAATCGCGGCTGGCACGCGGACAGAGCGCCAGACCGACGGCTCGACATCCTGCAGCTCTATCCGCAGCTGATAAAACTTCTCTAGTCTCACGACAGAGCGGACCGATCAGAATGCGCCTTGGAGCTAGGCCGCTGGCAAGGGATGGTACGACACCTGGCCCGCGAGCTCGCCCACGAACTTCAAGGCTGCGCGAATGTCTTCGGGCGCGAGATCGTATTCACGCTGAATCTCTTCGAAGGTCATCCCGCCAGCCAGGCTTCCAACAATGACAGTGACTGGCACGCGCGTGCCGCGGATTACCGGTCTGCCGTGGCAGATGCTGGGATCAAGAACGATGCGGTCTTGAGTGTGCATGGTGACATCTTCACTGCGTCAGAGCCCGATACTCCGCGAGCCGACCGATCGCCCAGTGCACAGCGTCCTTAAAAGGCGGCTTACTCGGCGCTTGGACAGCATCCCAAGCCTCCGCAACCGCCGGCGATTGCAGCATCGCACGCAGCGCCGTGGATGTGACGTCGTACTTCGCGTCCAACAGCGCAGCGAGCTCCGTCTGGGGGATCGCTGCAGCAGCGTTCATCTCGATGACCCACCAGTCGAACAGGTCCCTCGCGGTCAAAAGCCAGCCGCGATAGAACAACTTCTTGGCCAGCACTTCTGCCAGCGGTTCGAGCGCGAACGAGGTCTCCGACGAAATCTCCTCCGGCAATCCGAGGAGCGAACCGGCGACGATGAAATCGATCTCCCCTTCGGCAAATTTCAGCTTCAGGGACACCGCGGTTTCGCTGTAGTCCGAAGTCAGACCCTCGACATGACCATTCAAGCGCGGCGAGAGATAGCCGATCCATTGCGGATCGCGGATGAAAAGATCGATGTCGTTGCTGATTCGATGATTGAGGGCGAGCATCACGCGCGTGCCGCCGCCGAGCAGCGGATGGAGCTTGCTGCCTGCCGTCTTCTCTGCATCCGCAACGATGTCGGCCGCGATGCGTTCGAGCTTCTTCCAAAGACCCTGCTGGCGGTGAACGAGAATGTCCGCCTGAGTAGTCGTCACAGCAACTCCTCCACGGCCTTCTCCCATTGCGACACACGCGGCAGATGCGCCTGCAGTGACTCCTTGTAGAGCTCGTTCGCACGGCGCAGGTCGGAGCCGGCTTCGTACGCACAGCGTGCGATGAGCTCTGGTTCCAACTCGACGAACAAATGACTCAATATTGCAGCGGCTCTCTTGTCGAAGCCCGCCACTGACCCGGACCGCAGCGCGCGGGCCAGGTCTTCGGTCGTCAGGACGGAGCCGACCGGCACATTGAGATGTGTAACCGCCAGTTGCAGGCCAGAGTCGCTCATTGCGCGCACATTCTGGCCGTTCCGAGGGGATAGAGCCATAGTTGGGCTGCGAGCCAGAACGGCGCTCCCGTAAGGGAGGGCCGAGAGCAGATGCTCCCTCGTCACTAGCCAGTCATTCAGCTCGACTTGCGCGCCAACAGCAGCACGCTGTCGCGGTGATACTCGAGAAATCGCCGTTGGCCCTCAGTGAAGTGCCCGACCTTCACCACCTCAGCCGTCCTGACACCCATCCGTTCTAGAGATGGTCTGTGTGCGACTGGCGAGACAATCAAATCGCCCTCCGCACCAAATGAGATGAACCCACGGTCGAAGAGATGATCGATACTTGGCGTAAGCAGAAGGCCATTCTCGCCGTCGAGTCGTTCGTCGTTGCTACTGTCCCGCCACGGCTTGCAGTGACTCGCACGCAGGTGCTCGGGATTGGAAACTCCAGTGACGCGGCACCGCACCTCAATCTCACTCACACGTTGCCGAAAGAGCCCCTGTCCGCGACGCGCCAGCACGATCGCCTGCTTCTCGGTAGTCGCGATGCTCGGGTCGCCAAGAATCTCTTGCTTCAAATGCTCTTCCCAGATGACGGTGTCCTGAGCTGGCAAGACCCTCGATGGTTGATCCTCGACTGCGAGTGGCCGCGCATTCAGATACTGGTCGGCTTCCACACCGATCAAACCCGCGAGCGCTCGAAACAGCGGCTCCGGCACCTCGGTCAGATAGACCGACTGACTGCCGTCGCCTGACGCGGATAGCGGTGAGTACTTACTCGGCAGATGACGACGAAGCTCGCCGATATGGTCCTTGGGCCGAATCTTATGCACCAGGTCGACAAAGCGGACATCGATTTTCCAACCGATCGCTCCCCAATTGCGGCCCGCTTCACCAAATTCCTGTGGCTTGGGACATTCATAGCAATGCGAATACGCGATTCCGATCGCGGCAATGAGTGTGTCGCGGAATGAGAGGATTACGTCGCCCGGCGACACCTCCCGCATCGATTCGTAGAAAGGATTGAGCTGATTGTTGGCCTTGCGCTTCGGTGACCACAGGTAGCCACCGCCGACTTCCTGGCGCCATGTTTGATTCTGATTGACCCACCAGAAGCGCATCCAGGTCCATCGATGCCGGCTTGCGCGCATTGTCGCTTCTGGGCGCTGGCATCGCCACAGCTTTCGTCCGCTGGTGAGAACGGCCCTCCCCTACGGGAGGGCCGAGAGCAGATGCTCAGGTGCAGCGGATCCTGCAGTTGTCTTCGAGTTGGTAGAACGCTGACGCTGAATCGCGCAGCATGGTCCCATCGTCAGGCTTGCCGCCGCGCTTCAGCTCTTCGATTTGCGGACGGAGCCGGACGAGGTCCAGCCGTGCGACGGAGTCGTCGATGAGGGTTGAGACGACGTGGGCTGCTTCGGCGTACTGGATGGCGTCCTCGCCATCGGCGTACAGCAGCACTTCGTAGAGACACCTGAGGACGGCGTTTGCTTGCAGAAGCTTGCTGCGTTCCGCCTCGATCGTCTGCTCGAGACGGCTCTGCTCTCGCGTATCATTTCGGTCAGCCATGGCAACCTCCTTGTGGTTGGCGTGGTCAGGCGTTCGGCGGTGTTGTTAGCCACCGTCGGACGCCGCTACTCCTTCGCAACTGACTATACCCGAACCATTCCCCTTCTGTATATAGATCCAGTTATCCAGCTGGGGATAGCGTGTTCGTTGTTCTTGTCTCAGCCCATTTCGCTTCCAAACTCCTTGCGCAAGAACGTTAGGGTGGCCTCATTAGTCAGCTTGCAAACGATGTTTTGGTTTGCAAACGCACCAGGGAAGAAGCGTGCCTGATCGAGTGGGACGGTCGATGTCCACCGCACTCTTATGGCGTACGCGTACCCTTCTGGCTCTCCGCTCTGATTTAGATCCGGACGGCTTAAGCGCTCGACAAGCCTCGAGCCATCATCTAGCACGACTTGATCAATGGGCATTGCCGGATGCGTCAAGACCCCAAGTCCGAGGTAGCCGGCCTGCTTCTGGTACACCCAAATTCGATCACCGACACTTAGCTTCAGAAGAGGGCGCCAGTAACGAGGATGACCGCCAGCGGAGACGTACCCAAACTCGCGGCAGAAGTCCCAATGCCTCTCGTACTTGACGCCGTTCTCATCCGTTTTCGGCGCATCCGGTGCATCCATTCCAAGGTTAACGTACCAATCCCCTTGCCAGGCTGCCTCCTTCCGCAGTGCCTCACGCGCCTCAGTCGCCTTCTCGCGTAAGCCGACGAGGTATTCACTCGCTTCCGGCAGCGGGATGACTTGTTGGATGTCTAGTAGCACCCGCCCACCATCCATGTGGGGACGCAACCGCACACATCGGATGTCGAGACCCCTATCGTTCAGCCAGAGCACCGACGTCGTCAGCTCTTTCGAAAAGTCTGCGGACGCAAGAACGATGCGAACGTCCTCCCCGAACGCCCGTTCTTCAGGAGCTGCCCAGCCCAGAAAGTCCAGCAGCGACTGAGTCGCATCTTCCAGTCGATTTCGCTCACGCAGATAGCGATTGAAGATCTCAGAGGCCTTCTCAAACGTCATCGCTGAGATCATAGCGGCATATCGAATTGCTTGAAGCTCCATGTGTGCTCCATCCTCAGAGCGCTTGAGCTCGATCACGACGATATTCGCTTGCTTGTCGATCCCGAGCAGATCGATTCGCCGTCGCGAATCACTCCAATCGGCAAACTCTTCCGAAATGATCAGCGTCTCTGGTGAGATCAGCGCGACCTGATCGCGTAGCAACCGCTGCAAGTCATATCGTTCCTTGATTCCGAACATGCAGAAGCTCGTCACGGGCAACTCGATCAGCCGCTCCGCCGTCAGTTCGTATATCGGCATGGGCCTTAGTTTCCCTCGTAGCTTCGACTGATGAGAGGTTGTGCCTTGAGCAGGTCGGCACTCGTGCGCACCGTAAGTTCAAGCTCGCCTGTACCCCAATGACCGATCTCGCGTACGTCGCGAGCAAAGCCCTCCTCCAACCTCACCGTGTCTGGATCAAGCTTGAGATAGATGACCAATGCGCGCTTCTGCACGACGATAGACGCGAAATTCTTGATCCTCCGATAAGCCATATACAGCTTAAGCTGTTTCTCCTGGACGTCGTCGCCGAACGCCATGATAAAGGTGCGCACTTCCGCAAACAGGTCTTTGACTTCCTGTTCCGCGTCTTCGATGGCTTCGTGGACTGGCTTGTCTCCGCCTCGCCTTAATGCACGAGATGCGCTGGCTCTGTTCTCTTCGACGGTGCTTAGCACAACGTTGTTGGTGCGGTGGACGAGCTGCAATGCAAGCAGATCACTGCCAAATTTCTGATAACGGAGCAGATCGATGTTGCGGTTTATCTGCTGGACGGCGTGCTTGTCGTATCTTGTGAAGTCACCGGCAATGCAGAGCAGGCGCGGGGATGACCAATCGATCTCCTCGGCTCGCTTGCTCCCCAGCTTCTGCTGCACAAGTAGCTGAAACTCCGCTTTGTGATCGAGCAGCCAATCTAAGTAGAACAGACCTTGATTGATCACGTTTTCGTTGGTCGAACGTTTGTACTCGATGATTACTGGGCAGTCATCCTCGTCTATCGCGAGTGTGTCGATACGCCCGCCGTGTGTCTTGCCGGTCGAGTACTCGCTTGCCAAGAAGGTCACACCGAGAAATGTTTCCGCATCGCGCTCGACGAGCGTTTGTAGTGAACGTTCAACGCTCACGGCTTCGCCTGGGAGTTCGACAGCGCGGCCGTTGCTATGAAGTTTGAAAAGTTTGACGTCGCTCATTCGCGCCTTACCAGCCCACTATCAGCCGGCGACTAACCTTTGCACCCATCCGATATTGCTCTTCATGAGACACTCTCTGGCAACACTCGAGAACTCGAATTCCGGCCTTACCATTCTCCGAAGTTCGTCGGTTCTCACGCTCAGTCTGTCGCGTTCGGCGGCTGCAGGCGCCAAGCTCAATTGATGCGCCAGTTCCCGGCACTCAGTAATGAGAGCTCTGCATCGTTCCCAAATTCTGAGGCGAGCCTTCTTCAGACGACCGTGGTTCAGATTGAGTCTCGTGATCGTCGTCGTCACCCTGAGTTGCGAGAAGGCGTCGGCATCCGCGTGATAGTTGCAGCCCCCGTCTTCATTGAAGTCTAGTAGTTGCGGATCCGCTGGATTTGTCGGATCCAAGAGCAGTGGAACCTCGTTCGCGATAGAAATACCACCGTAAGCGCCGACCGGGGAGTTGACAGCGAGTGGAAAGAAGTCCCCCTTCCTCGCATTACCAACCTTCCCGCAGATGCGAAGATTCCTCCATTCGAACGCCAACCACCAATAGCCGTCCAGGATCTGCCCTCGCGGGGCCCGCTTGCAGCGGCATTTTGGTCGAAAGTGATCGACCTCCGGAACGGAGAATGAGTCTCTCGCTTCCGAGTACCAGCACTTGTCGTGTGAAAGCCTCAACAACCACTCTCGCAACCCCTTCCACACCTCCGCGTTTGCGTCGACAATCGTGTCACGGGCAGCCTTGTTAGGGGCAGCCTGCAACTGCAGAAACAACTGCTGTGCCTGAGCTAGCCAAGCATGGTCCGGGTGTCCATTTGACAGCGTGGGGCCACCTGAGCCGTGCAAGTCGATGTATCTCACTTACTCCGGTCCTCCTCAATGATGATTTGCTCAAGAATCGCGTCTGCTTCTTGATTGCGACTTCTCACCTCTTCGCTCGACAAACCTGCAGTAGATCGCGCCCGCCTTCTTGCAAGTGCTTCGGCAAACGCCTGTTCATATGGATCAGCGTAAGCGCGAAGAACTCCGAGCTCGGCCAGTTCCTCCGAAAGTTCAGTGAGTCGCGATTCCTCCAACTTTGACCGCGCTTCCTTCGCGAAGAGCAGATTGCGCTCGTCAATCTTCATTGTGATTTCTTCCGGTAGTATCGAGGGCAAACCATACAACTCGCTCGTCAGTAGCCCGTCCACGCCCATTGCGAATGGATCCTCCGAAGGCTCGCGTGCTCCGACAAACGATTGCCGACCGCCTTCCTGGTTTACCTCCAACAAGCGAACCTGGTTGCGCTTCAAACTACCAATCATCAACGGATTGTGCGTCGACACAATCAACTGCCCTTTTTCTGCTCTCATGTTCCCTTGCAGAAGCTTTAGGTAGTCGTAGGTCCATACAGGGTTGAGATGTGTGTCTGGTTCATCCAGCAGGTACAGCGACTCATCATCTTGCGTGAATAGGAGCAGGCCAAGCACCGTCAGCAACTGTTGTTCGCCCTCACTCATCTGCGTGAACTTGACGCGACTACCATCAGTCCGCAGGACCGTTACTCGTACCTCATCAATCAGATCACATAGAAACAGTCCCTCAAGATACCCAAAGAGCACCTTTGGGCTTTCGCGCTCTCTCTTCAGCAGCGCTAGCTGATTCACATTCTTGATGAACAGGTATAAACGTTCCGTGCTCTCTGGCTGTCGTCGAATGTCGCGCTCCACTGCTTCCTCGCTTCGGATCGGCGCCAATGCCGACTCCCAAAGACGATCCAGAAACCCCTTAAACGCGCCCCGCGCAAACCAAAACCTTGGATCTCCGTGCGCAGCCTGTATCGCTCGGGGCGCGCCAGTTCCTCTCCACCAAGGCCTTTTAAGAACAAAGAGAACTGATTCAAACCTCTCGATGCCCAAATATCGCGTCAGAAGGTCGCTGGCGGCGGGCGAGCGCGAGACGAAAAAGGCGAGCAGTACGAGCTGGCTGTATTCTTTCCGGCAGAAAAACATCCTTCGCAATGGAAGTTCTCCATCCGGATTATTCAAAACTCGTTCGTAGTGGTCTCGCGTAGGCTTGTCGAAATGGCGTTCAAGCCGACTACTCCATCCCGAGTAGTAGGCGAACACATAGCGTGGGAGAAGGACATCTAATTGGTCTCTGAAGGCCGACTGTGAAATCGCTCGCCCGTCAACGACCATCGTTGCTCGTCGTGTAGCTCTCTCAGGATCGGCTTCGATCTCGATCTTTTTGCCATAGCAGAAGTACGCAAGGGAGTACTTGAAAGTAGGCGCTGCGCCGCTCTCCAAGTCTCGAAAGATCTCGACAATCGCCTCTATCAAGTTGGACTTGCCACTGCCATTCCGGCCCAGCAACACGGTAGTTGACTGCGCTTCATCGAAGTCGATTTCGAACTTCTGTAGGTTTCGGTAGCGCTCAATAGTAAGTCGATCGATTCTCACAGCACCGCCTCAAGAACAGAAATCTCCTTGTTCACGCCACTTCTTATTTCGCGCAGCAGCCCACGATTCTCCTCGTCTTTCAACTGATCGTAGAAATCATCGATCTCCAGCTGCGATTCTCGCAGAAGTACTTCTGGCGACAGAGAACCCGTCTTCGCTAGGATGGCGGAAAGATGATTGTCGGAGACTGCCAATCGCTTTAGCACGTGACGCTGTCCTCTAATGTTCGGACGTGAACGGTTGATCGTTATGGCCGCTTGCGGACGACGAACTCGAATTCTCGCATTGCCGCTAATCGAGTATGCCGCTCGGCTGGTCTTGTCTTTGATTCGCTCCAGCAACCGGCTAGCCGATTCGTCGCTGGTGTCCTGTGGGACGAGTTCGCCACGAAAGGCCTTCGCAAACAGGCCCTGAGTGGCGCCATCGACAAGCGCGCGCACAGTAGTGATCCTGGCTTCCAGTTGATCCGCCCGTGACAATAGCGACTCGACGCTGACTACAATCTCAGCTTGTTCTTCTGGCGAGGGCAATGAAATCGGTAGGGCAGACAGCTGGGACTTGTTTATCGACGCCAGGTTAGTCGTCTGCTTCCCGCTCCCAAGGAAGTAGTTCAGGCCACGATGGTTCGCCCACCAGGAGACGTACTTCGGTTGATTCCGTCCATCAAACAATCGCGCACGAAATATGTGGTTCTGATACGTGCAGGCAGCGATCTGACCTTCCCAGATCCATCCTCTCCCTAGCTTGTCTATATCTCCGCCTTCGGTGAAGAGGACGTCTCCAGGTCTAAGCATCAGGCTCGACAGCTTTTCTTCTGGCACGCGAATAGTCTTGATCTCGGACAGATCGAGATATCCTCGCTGCACATTTGCCACTCGGAGGTACGGAACCTCTCGGCCGGTCACCAGCTGCTTTTTCGAATCTTTTGTGATCCCACCCTGAATATCAGCAATTTCGTCGAGCCGGACATCCTGCCACCCCAGCTGCAATCCGTGAGCTGCTCTCCACTCCTGCGTCAGCTCACCCGACGTCGCGGCCGCGAGCACCGATTGTCGGAAGCGCTTCAGAATGGTGGGGATGGCGTCGAGTCGGGCCTTGCAGGTGTCGACCGCGGCGAGCAGACGGTCGAGCTTGTCGGCGATGCTCCTTTGCTCCGCTGAAGGCGCTATCGGCAATGGCAGTGACGCGAGCGTCTTTAGATACACGCCCTTCTGAGCTGTGCCCTTTGCATTCTTCTCGAAGAATCGCCGAACGTCTGGAGATTCCATCGCATACGCGACGTACCGAGGATCGAAGCCAGTTTTTGGCTTTAATACGGCGACGCTACGTTGAAGCGTAAACGGTGCAGTCTCCAGAGGCACAACCGCCGCACGGCCGATAGTACCCACTATAGTCAGTAGGACGTCACCAGCTTTTATCATCGTTCTTCTGTCTTCTCCGAGGAAATCTTCTTCTGCGATCACGCGATAACTATCGAAATTGATCCTGCGACCCCAAATGTTCTTCGCACTGAGCATCGGCTTCCCTACCTTCGCTTCCCTTGGTGGATTGTGCGAGCCGTCAACAATGCGATCACATACTTCACCAAGCGTCGCGACCGACCAGCTGCTCGGTAGCGAACTCAAGGGGCGACCTCGTCTTCACGATCCTCTTCACCGAGCTCCACAAGTATCCCTCTCAGTTCCTCTATCGCCAGCTCCAACTCCCCCATCGCCTCCCGCGCCAACACCGAAGGCCGCGGCAACTCCGCTCCGTTCCCATCGCTTTCATCTCTGAGCCAAGCAATGTCCAAACCGTCACCGCGCTTTGCAATCTCGTCACGCGTGAACCTGCGAAACCGACCTTGCTCTCCTTCATCCTTGCGTTTCTTCAAACTCTTCGCCTCGCCGCACGGATCTGTTCCGAACACTTTCTCAAACGCCCTGAAGTGCTGCCGCGTCAGCAGCGTGCGCTTACCGAATGCCGGCATGTTCGCGCGCATGTCATAAACCCAGACTTCTTTGGTGCTGTTTGCTGCACGCTCCGTCACCTTCGTGAAGAACAGCACATTGGTCTTCACACCTTGTGCGTAGAAGATGCCGGTGGGTAGGCGCAGAATCGTATGCAGTCGGCACTTGTTCATGAGATCGCGCCGGATCTCGACGCCCGTATTGCCTTCGAACAAAACGTTGTCAGGCACAACAACGGCAGCGCGGCCGCCTGGCTTCAGGGCCTTATAGATGTGCTCGACGAACGCCAATTGCTTGTTGCTGGTGAGATAAACGAAATCACTTCGCGACGGCGTACCCCCTCCCTTCTTGGTGCCGAACGGGGGATTGGTCAGGATTAGATCCGCGGGCGGCAGAAGCTTTGCGCCTTCGTCGGCAAGCGTGTCTCCGAGCCGCATACCATCGACATGCTCGAAGCCGTGCAGCATGAGGTTCATGAGTGCGAGCCGATGCGCGTCCTGCACCAACTCCATGCCGTGGAAGTTGCGGCGGAGTGTCTGGATCTTCTCCAAGCTCAGCCTGTCAAGGTCATGATGCTTGCTGATGTACTGCCACGCCGAAATCAGGAAGCCTGCCGTCCCCGCTGCGGGGTCCTGAATGACGTCCTCGAGACCGGGCTGCATGACGCTGACCATGCAGTCGATCAGCGGGCGCGGCGTGAAGTACTGACCGGCGCCGGATTTCTTTTCGCTGGCATTGCGTTCGAGCAAGTCCTCGTACAAGTCACCCATCTGTTCGCGATCGACGCTGTACCAATTCAGTCCGTCAATCGCTTTCACGAGCTCGCTAAGCGTCTTTGGCTTGCGAATCGCGGTGGTGGCATTTGCGAAGATCTGCTTGACCAGAATATTCGTCGTGCGGCCGAGGTTGAGGAGAAGTTCCTTGTAGCTGTCGAGGTCGGCATCACGGGCGACCTTCTCGACTCGATCCCAGCGATACTTCGAGGTGATCTTCTCCTCTGCGCCGGTCTCCTTCGCCATCTTGAGGAACAGCAGATACGTCAGCTCGGTAACGTACTGGTGATAGGTGACGCCGTCATCACGTAGCAGGTTGCAGAGATTCCAGAGCTTCTGGCCGATGTCTTGAGTGACTTGGTTCATTTCGTCTCAATCAACAGTATTGTGTCAGCTCACCCAGCCCTCATCCTGCAAGAATTCAGAGCGGGGAGCGGGATTACGCGGCGCGGCCGCCCGATGGCGGCCACACAGCCTCATTCAGTTCCGCCAGCACCTCGCTCAATCCGCCATCGAAATCCTTGTCAATGCGTCGGAATCCTCCCTGAGTACTGAGCGCGCCCCGATCAATCGTGTCGCGATCCAGCACCACATTCGCTTTGAGCTGTTTGCCGAGTTTGTCCAGCCACTGCGATTGCATCGGAGTGAGATGGCGCTTGGAGCGGATGACAGCGAGAGCGTCGTCGACGCGTTGGTCGAACGGCACGAGCGCATCGCCGAGGGCCGCCTGTCGAACGAAGCCCAGGATACTAGCTGCGATATCCCGGTTGGTCTTGCGTTTCCATGCATCCGCCAATGCACGTTCATCGAAGCCGTCGATTTGCAGGCGTACGGCTAGATCCTTAAGGTCGGTGCGCTTGAGCTCGCGTGGTCGGGTGGTGAGAGCGATAATGGCGGGGATGGTGTTGCTGTGTGATCGAACCCATTCCGTGAAGGACGCGAGATAGTCATCCGCGCTACCGTACCCCGGCTCGACCGACACCAGCGCATCCTTGTGCTCGGAAATCACTAGACGGTTGCCCTTTCCTGCGCGTACAGCGTCCAGCCACTCGGGAACCCAGGCGTGTTGAGCGAGCCACTCGCGCAGCTGCACGGGTGACCAGTGACTCATTGAGGTTCCGACCTCGACAGCACTCTTGCCAACACGCTCTGCAAAAACTTGCCGCTGCGCCTCCGTCATACCGTGAGAGCGTCGCTGCAGTTTCGCGACGAACTGGTCGCATACAAGTTGCTGCGCGTCGGTAAGACCTTCAGTCTGCCGCAGCTCACTGGCCAACTGAGCAAAGCTGATCGCCGGACTCTGAACCACTGGTTCCATGGTTGAGACATGGCGCATGCTCTCGCACACGCCTACTGCATCATAGATACGAAATGCTTCCTTGCCGATCCTGTCGCAGCGACGGGTCGCACGGCCTTTCATCTGTTCGAACAGGATGCGGCTCGACACCATGCGCAGGAATACCAAATTGACGATCGGCAGCACATCCACACCCGTGGTCAGCAAGTCGACAGTGACTGCAATTGTTGGGAATGCATCGTTCTTGTAACGCCGGATTTTTTTCAAAGGCTGATCCACACTGCCCGTGATTCGCTCGACCATTTCGTTGCGAAATTCACCGGGATACCGTTGGGAATACTCTTCCTGGAGCAGCCGACACACGAGTTCGGCGTGCCTATCCGTGGCGCAGAAGATCAGCGTCTTCTCCGGGCCGAACGGCTGAACTCGGTCCGCCAACGCCTCGACCACTACCCGGTTGAACGGCTCTGTAACGACCTTGCGGTTGAACTCGGTGACGTCGAAATTCAGGTCGTCCGGTGTGTGGAACAGATTGACCTGCCCCGTTTCGGGGGCATACACCATCACCTGTTCGCCTACCTTGTACTGGATGCCGTCCTGTGAGAGCTGCGTTCTGATCACGATGGGCGGCTCATGATCGACCAGCACACCGTCGAGAACAGCTTCGCGGTACGTGTAGACGAAGACGGGATCACCGAAGATCTGCGTAGTGTGCAGCGCTGGCGTGGCGGTGAGCCCGATCTTGACCGCGTCGAAGTGATCGAGAACGCGCCGATAGACGGAGATGTATTCGCCCTGATCGCGGAACATGAGTTCGGTATCGGACATCTCCCTATCGAGCAGGTAGCCGCGGTGGCACTCATCGACGACGATGCAGTCGTAAGTGTCAACGGGCGGAACGCTGTCGGGATTGGCGAGCAACCGCCGGGCCATACCCTGCACCGTCGCGATGTGGACACGAGTGGCAGAGTCCGGCGTCGCTTCATCGACGCCCTTCACACCGAAGGTATCGGCAAACGTCTGAATGGAATCGACGCGCGTCTCGCCGAATGAGTCCTCCGCCTGTTCGCCCAGGGCTGATCGATCTACGAGAAACAGGACGCGGCGAAAGCGCCCCGCCTTCAGGAGGCGATACACGAGGCCGATGCAGGTTTTGGTTTTTCCAGTGCCGGTCGCCATGGCTACCAGCGCCGAACGCTCCCCCGCCCGGATCGCACTTTCCACGGCTTCGATTGCCTGACGCTGGTACGAACGAATGTCGAAGCCGAAGCTGAAACCGATGGCAGCGAGCTGCGCTTCGGCTAGCTGACGATCCTGACGATAGAGTTCACGGAGACCCTGAGGCGAGTACCAGCCAGTGAGTGCGCGGTCCGGTTCGCCGGTACGCAAATCGCTAAACCAAATGCCGCATGCCTCCTTGATCTGCTCCAGATAAGGCCGCCCGTTCGTGCCGAAGACAAACGGCACGCGATAGTCGCCGTGGCATTCAGGCGTAGCCATGCCTTCGACGAGGCTGATGTGTTTGGCGTATCGCTTTGCCTGGCCCAGCGCGCCGACAGCGCTCTTTCGATCGCGCTTCGCCTCGACGATGCCAACCATGCGCATGCCATCGAACAACGCGTAGTCGGCTGGGCCACTGGAGGTAGGCCATTCGGCAATCGCGAGGAACCGATGAGGTTGCGGGCGGACACCCTTGCGATAGTCGAGTATCTCAGTGTCCGCTTCCCAACCCACATCGCGCAGTTGCTGGTCGATGAGCTTGCGGGTTTCGAACTCGTCGAGATCGATCTTTTTCGCTGCGGCATCCGAGGCAGTAATGATGTGTTGAATGTCTTTCGCGGCCGCTTCCGCCTGCTTCTGTTGCTCCGCTAGCTTCCTAGCCAGTTCCGCCTTACTCACCTCCGCCTCAGCCGCGAGCTGCTCCCAGATACTTCGATCCGCTTCCGCCTGACGTAACTGCGCTTCCAGTGCCTGCCCTTGGGCGGTCGCCTGGGTTTGCGATTCACGAATTGCCGCCGCTTCGGCCTGAAGGCGCTCGAGTTCCGTACGCAGCTCGGCCGATTCATCCGTTGGCTGCCGCGGCGGCAAGAAGGGCCCTGACTTGAACTGTGGGTTGCCGAATGTTCGATGAAACCAGACGCTGAGTTGCCAGCTGATCTTCAGCACCGCCAACGCGGTGCCGTGATCGTCGCGCAACGCGTGACTAGCATCGTTGCCGGCGGTGCGGATTTGATAGAACAGATCGCCTACTTCGCGAGGAATGGCTCGCCGGGCCTGTAGCCTGCGCAGAAGATCGACCTGCTTCTCGTCAGTCGATGTGTATTCGCCGAACCGCGCTGCGACGTCCTGCGCCATCAACTCGCCGAACTGCCGAAGCTTCAGCAAACAGGTGTTCGGATCTTGCGGGAAGTAGTACTCAGCGAGCGCACCCAGCCTCGCCAGCTGTTCGTCATGAACGGCTAGATGCGAGAAATTGGAAACTTGCCCCTTCGCCCCCGCCATGTGTCCTGCTTGGCCCGGCTTCCAGAAGCCCTGGATTCAACCCGCTTTATGGTTGTAATTCATTGATCCGGGTCGCAAACATACTCTGAAGAACCGGCCGCGTCGATCCGGAGAACTGCCCAAAGGGGAATCCGAGCTGTGCAGTACTTGACTCCGGTTTGGTCGATGGCGCGCGGTACTTCATCTCCGTTTCGAGAGCCTTCTCAGCGCGTTCGATCCGGCGCAACACTGCCGCGACTTGCTTCCGCGCGAACATCAGTTCCCTTCGGACATTCGCAATCCATGTGTTTCGAAGGATGATCCGCGCGTCCTTGCCAACTGGATCACGGCCCTTTGCACCGTACTTCGTGCGCCTGGTCTGCCATGCCTTCGGTGCATTAGCCATGCCACGACTCCTTGAATCTCAGGACTCGCGGCAGTAGTCCGACGCTCCTCTTGACCGTATGCCCTCACCGTCTCCAACACGTCACTAGCGCTCCAACTCCTCGTGCGTTTCGGTTTCCATAGGTTCCGGCCAGATATCTCTGTTAGGCGTGCATCGATCTGCAAGTTGTATCGTGTTCACGTGAGATGCCGAACTTCCAGCGCCTTCATCTGCAAGCCCCGCGTCCGTCTGATTCATCACCACCCGCTGCAGCACATCCCCACCAAACTCGCCCTTCGGCACACGCGCAATCGTGTCGTAGACAAACGCGCTGCCGAGCATCGACTCCAGCTCCAGCTCCTGCACCTCGCCCTGCAGCTGCGGCGAGCCCTGCTCGGCCTTGCGGCGCAGCTCCTCGATCTCGCACTGCAAAGCCCGGCTGGTCCGAACCCCGGGCTTTACACAAGCTGAGACACCGCTTTCGCGCACCGACCGATGTAGCATGACCTCGGCTGGCAACGTGACGGCGGAGGGCTCATGCAACTCGTGCACCATCGGAGCATCGGTAAGAGCCTGTTGATCGGTCTCCTCGGAGCGATCGCCGGGTACGTGACGCTCGCATTGACCTCCACGCTCGTGCAGGAGGTCTGGCTCGGTGGCGTGAGCTATGTGGATTCTCCACGGCGCGTGCTGATCCTTGCGGGTGTCTTTACGCCATGGTGCGCGTTCGCAGGTGGGCTCGTTGGTGCGCTCGTCGCCGGCCGCTCACGTTGGCTCGCCGCGGCGATTCTCTGCGGGTTGATCACCGTCGAAACGACCTATCTCTACGCGACGCAGCGCGTCGATGGACCGCTATGGTTCGAAGCTGGAGCTGCGGCAGCTTTGATCCTGGCCGTGAGTGCAGCCACCTGGTTGTACGGGCGCTTCGCTCAAAAGAGATAAAGCGGATACCAGTCCGCCGGCGGATCATCCTTCGAGGCGGACGTAAGTGCCTGTCGGCGGCGCGAGGGCAAAGGTATGCTTCCCCGGACCTGCCGTTTCGGTCATGCCGGGAGAACGAGATGAAGCCGCACTCAATCGTCTTCGCAATGGCACTTCTCGCGGGTTGCGCAATGAGTCGAGGCCCCGCAGTCATGCCGGGCGGTGACTACCAAGCATCAATGAAAGGCATGGAGGCGGCGCAGGCACAAGCGTCTCAGCCCGGCGATGAGAAGCTGACCTGCGACGAGCTGCAGGAGCAGATGCTCGCCATCGCTCAGGACCCGGCATTTCTGGAGCACATCGAGGCAGCTGGTGCGGCAGCCGAGAAAGACAGAGCGCAAATGCAGGCTGGCAAGGGCGAAATCGCGGCCAAGTCCGCTGCGACAGTGATCGCCGCCACCCTGCCCGGCGGCGACATGAGCCACATGATGGCGACTGCGATGGAGCACCAGTCGAAAGCCGCCGCGGGCAAAGCACGGACGCAAGCGAGGATGGCCGAAGGACAGCAGATGATGGCTTTCATGCCGAAGCTGATGCGTGGCCAGCACCTCGTCCAATTGGCCGCCGCACGCAAATGCGAATGGGCGGCGGGTATCGAATAGAGTCATGCGCGCAAGCTGCCTCGCTGCTCTGCTGGCGTTAGCGGCCTTCGCCGATTCGCCCGTGCACGCGCAGGAAGGCACTTCTTGCCCCGTGCCGATCGGCAATCAGATCGAAGCAATCGGCGCCTTCGCCGAAATGCTGCCGGTCTTCCGTCACCCGCGCTGCATGAACTGTCACGGCGGCATGGATATCGCGTCGGCACGTCATCCCGGCGCGGACCAGCTCGAGCCCATGGCGAACCCGCTGGACGTCGAGCAGTGCCAGACGTGTCACGACGGTTTGCCCGGCTGGAGACAGCCCCACAGCTCGGTGTTCTTCGTCGGCAAGAGCGACGAAGAGCTGTGCCTGCAGATGAAAAAGTTCGCGCATACAGGCGACGAATTCGTCCGGCACATCTTCAACGATGACGGTGGCATTCAATTCATCGCCGCCGGATTCGTCGGCGATCGCGCACTCGGAGAAGGCTTGCGGGATCACCGAGCTGACGATCGAGAAGCCTCCGGGAACGCAGGCCCAGCTGACGGCGATGGCGCGCAAGTGGGTCGATCTTCTGGGCGCGGGGTACAGCGCTTCTCCGGAATGCGGCTGTGTAGTGAAGTTGGAAGGCAAGTTCACTTACACGGATTCCATGAGCCCAGGCGATACGATCAAGGTGACCGGAAATCTGCTCTGGAAACCGGAGGAAGACGGGAAGAGATCGGCGCCGACATTCGGTGACGTGAAATCCGTGTTCCTCAGACCCACCTCCGGCGATGTCACGGTGAACGTGAAGTTCAGGACCCTGGGCATTGGTGGTCCCGCCACATGCCAGGGCGAAGGCGAAAAGACGTTCTCAGTGAATCAGATGACGCCAGGTGCCTTGCGCCACATGCTGCTCGAGATTGCGGCCGACGGACGCTACAAGGTGACACTGGTGATCCCAGACACACCGGACCCATTCCCGAAATGGGGCTTCGAGGGGACGTGTACGTTTCCGAACATCACGGCTAAAGCGCCTCAGGACGTCCGCTACATCTCGGTCGTTCTCGGTCGCCAGCAAGGCACCGTCAGTGACGAGGGCATCAGCGGCCGACTGCCTGCGCCGATCCGGAACGGGCCGCGGGAAATCAACGGGGAGTGGTCGTTCAAATCGCCGCGGCGTTGAGGTGCGGAGCTGTTCAAAAAATGGCTGTGTTCACGAAACGTGAACAGCATGGATTCATGAACAAAGGCCCCGTGGGTAGCCGGCTCAGCGCACGCTCTACACCCGCGTGCCTCCGGGCCGGCCGATCTCGTCCGAGGAGCTGTCGCAGCTCGGGATATCTGCCGACCTGGCCGTTCATTACGCACGCTCTGGTTGGCTCACTCGTCTCGCGCGCGGCGTTTTCAACCGGCCAGGCGAACCGCTGAAGCTCGAGCCTTCGCTCCTGCTGCTCGAACGCAAGGTCGTCGGACTGCACGTGGGCGGCAAGTCTGCGCTGACCTGGCATGGCGTGACTCAATACGTGCAACAGCGTGCGACCTTGCATCTGTTCGGCTGGGGCGCCGCGAAACTCCCCGACTGGTTCTTGAAGCATTTCCCTGCCGAATACCACCAAAAGCGGCTCTTCAAAGAAAAGCCGACCGCTATGCTCCACGTCGCTCGCTTCGAGCAGCGAGCCGATGCGCCTCATGTCTCATCGGCTGAGCGTGCGCTTCTCGAACTCCTGAGCGAAGTCGGAGTACGCCAGCCGTTGCAGGAAGCGCGCGAGCTCATGGAAAGCACGTACACCTTGCGCGCCGATGTGCTTCAGCAACTCTTGTCGCGATCTGCGAACGTCAAGACAGTGCGGCTTTGCCTCCAACCCGGCAAGGAGCTCTCACTACCCTGGGCGGAAAAACTCGATCGCTCGCGGTTGCCAACCGGCAGTGACAAGCCTTGGGTGTCCCGCTCGAAGGAAGGCTTACTAATTCTCAAACCATGAACAAGATCTAGCTGGATACGGCACGGATGCTCGTGCAGGTCGCTCCCCTCGTTTCCCAAACGGGATCCCAGCTCTCTTGCTCATGCTCATGCTCATTGAGGAAGATCGTTGCGCTTTATGAACTCCGTCCGTCAGGTCGATCGCACGGTCGCTTACGCAGCGCTGACCAGCGACCCATCTTTGTCTGTCGGATGCGGCTTGATGGATTTCAACTTCTTTTCGATGCGGGACCGGGCGCGGCGCCGGTCGTAGTCGGCTTGCAGGTTGATCCAGTACTGATCCGTCGTGCCGAAATACGCACTGAGGAGCAAGCCCATTTCGGCCGAGATCGAACGCTTCTCCAGCACAATATCGTTCACACGCGGCAGCGGCACACCAAGTGCCTTCGCGAGCTTGTACGGCGTGAGACCCACCGGCTCCATGAACTCCTCGCGCAGAATCGCGCCCGGGTGATGTGCTTTAAGTGCCATGTTCCAGCTCCTCATCGAACCGCTAGTGGTAGTCACAGATCTCGACGTTGTCCGCATGCCCCGCGTTCCACTCGAAGCAAATGCGCCACTGAACGTTGATACGCATGCTCCATTGGCCTTTGCGGTCGCCGCTCAGCTTTTCGAGATGATTACTCACGGGAATGCGTACATCTCGCAGATCACCCGCGGCGTTGAGCTGCTGGAGCTTCATGAGCGCACGCTCCTGAATGCTCCGTGGTAGCTTCCGCGACAAAAGCTCGTTCCAGACCTTTTCGGTCTCTCCGTCCCGAAAGCTTCTGATCATGGCGTATGGTAATGCATTGCGTTAGTAACGTCAAACGTTATCACATGCTTTCCAGGGCCGGCAGATGCAAACCTTCCACTTCGACCAGACTCGTCCCCGCAATCCCCTGCAAATCCCCGTAAAGCCCTGCGGTACTCCCAATCACGCGCTCAATCTGCATCTCCCTCTTCGCCCACTGCTTCATCATCACCTTCTTCTCCGCACTCAAATCCTCCTGCATCGTCGTGAACGCCTCCGCGATCGCCTGCATGTGCTGTCTGAATCTCGACCCTGTCAGGTACTGATACACCACCGCCGCCTTCGTCTCCCTCCCCTCCGCCGCCAACCTCACACCCGCCACTTCCACCAGCAACCCTCTCAACATCTCAGCCACCGGCCGCACACACTGCGGACTCACCACGTACACCCCATCAATCAACTCAAACTGCTTCACTCCCTTCGGCAACGCCTGACTCACAATCACCGCCACATCCGCCTTCGCCGCCCTCTGATCCTGCCTCAACTTCGCCAACCACCCATCACTCCACGTCTTCGTCCGCTTCGACTCCCACAAAATCGTGCCGCACACTGCGCCCGTCTGGTTCATCACCACCCGATGCAGCACATCGCCGCCGAACTCGCCCTTCGGCACGCGCGTGATCGTGTCGTAGACGAAGGCACTGCCGAGCATCGACTCGAGCTCCAGCTCCTGCACCTCGCCCTGCAGCTGCTGCGAGCCCTGCTCGGCCTTGCGGCGCAGCTCCTCGATCTGTCTCTGCATCGACTGGATCAACTGATCCTTCTCGGAGACCTTCAGCTTCAGCTCGCCCTCCACTTCCTGACGCGCCTTGATCCGCATCTCGCAGACGGCCGCACTGACGCGCTTCTCGACAGTGAGCGCCATCTCGCGCTTCTGCTCCTCCACTTCGCGCTGCTTGCGGATCAAATCCGCCTGCGCCCGCTGCGCTTCGGCCAGCTTCTCGTTGCGAAGCCTGAGGAGCTCGTTCGCTTCCAGCCAGCTCCCGCTTGTTCGCCTCCAGCTCGCTGCCGAGCGCCAGTCGCGCCTTGCGATGCGCCTCTTCCTCGGCTTTCTTGCGCTCCATCGCCACGCGTTCGGCAATTTGCGCATCGAGCGCTGCCTCCTTCTGCCGGAACTCGGCTTCCCTGGCCCGGATGAAGGGCGCGGCGAGCGACTCGGTCAGCTTGATGTCGCCCTGGCAATGCGGGCATTGGATGACCGGCTCCGGCAGCGGCTGCTCGCGGACGGCCAGGCTTCGAGGACTAATGGCGTTCATGGGGCGCTCCTGATCCTTCTTCAGGAGGCCAGTTGAACGGAGGGGAGTCTCAAAAGGTGAGACTGGGGCGGGCGGAGGCTCCAGCCCCGGCCTTCACAGATGTTGAGACCCCTATACCCTGAGTCCGAGCGTCGCCACTCTGTATCAGTGATTCCACGGCAACAAGGTCACGACACGCGCCGCGATCGCCGTACCCAAGACACCAACGACGAGGTTGGACGCTATCAGCGACCAAACGGCTTTTTTCGCCCAAGATCGCTGCTCGTCGAGTTCCAAGCGGCGTTTGCTCTCGAAAATGCAGTTTGGAAAATAGCGAGTGGAGATCAAGGGGTATGCCCACAGCACGGCTAGCAGTGTTGACCAGAACCAGAAGGAGTTTGTGTACAGGCTGTCAAACTCCTGTTTTTGAAAAATATCCCACACGACAAGCGCCCAGATCAGTGTGCCCAGTCCGGCAATGGCCGTTAGCACCTCGATCGTCGATCTGCCTGGCCTGAAGAAGCGGGCGTTGTCCACGTTGTCGCTGAGTAATCTCAGAATGCGGTCCTTCAAGCCGACCGCATGATCACGTGCCCGTGCACACTGCATAACGATCCGCAGAGTCGGGCGGGAATTCTTCCTGAATCTCAACCTCACGATCGCCGTGGCAACAGGCTTCTCGTCTCCGCCTACGCTCCTCGACGTTACTTGCAGCTCCACGTCAGAGGTCGAATCCGAGAACAATGTACCGGACATCGTCTGCGCTGATGCCAGCAGCTCTTCGCCACTGCGAGCCGCTCCCTTCTCTGACAATGTCGCCAAGTGTCGCTGAAATGTTGGACTCGAGATCGATCAACGACGCCTTCGTTACCCGGCAGGCCGGTAGTGCGCATCGATCGAGAACTGCGGATGGGGTTCCATGAAGCATGCTCCGTGCACTCAGTCGACTTGCAAGGTACGCTCAGTTCTCACCCGAAACTGTGAAATACATCAAGCTCGCCATTACTGCGAGTCAGATGCCAGTAATCAGGAAGTCCAGCGCCGCCACGACTTCATCTCGATGCTGGGCCGCGCTAGCAATTGGGGTTCCGAGGTTGGCGGATGCAATAGCAGCGAGCTGCGGCACCATCATGATGAAGTCCTGCCCATCAATCCGGATGACGGGCATCAGATTCTTGATCGGCTTCTTGGTCGCCGCGGTCCGCTTGATTAGCGGCACGACTACGCGCGTACCAACGTCGCTGAGCAGGTCGGATTGGATATCTACAAGATACGGATAGGTGCTGCGCGTCTTCGGATTCTTGTTTTTGTAGACCGAAAACTGCGGCATCAGAAACTCCGCTCCCCTTCGGAGAAAATCCCGTGCTCCTCAATCAGGTTGTTGTATTCAGCGATCGCCTCGGCATTGTCCCGTTTCCACTTCTCGCGACGGGCTGCTGCTACCTTTTCGCGCAGAGCTTCTTCCAGCGCAGCTGAGAGATTGACGCCCGCTTCGCGCGCTGCGTTCAGCAAATCACGATCGATGCTCACGTTCGTTGCCTGCTTCGGTGCCTTGCGATTGGGAATGCGCATCATCTGACTCCTTCAGATGTGCAGATTCTATGCGCATCGATCATGCGCATCAAGGCTACAAAGTGGATCCAGCCGGGGGAGCCATCCCGCCGGGGGAGCCATCCCGCCGGCGGTCCATCGAACCGCCGGCCGCGCACGATTCACGGCAACAGCCATCCAGCAGCGACCGGCCAAGGAGCCGACGCCCCTGGGGCGGTGACTCCGTCACCGAGTTGCCCATACGAATTGTCGCCCCAGCACCAAACACCGCCGCTCTTGCTGACCGCGCACGCGTGATCGAAGCCAGTTCCGATTCCCTCCGCGAAGCCCAGCGGCACTGCAGCCTGGATGGGCACGTTGGAATCGTTCGTAGTTCCGTCGCCGAGCGCGCCGCTGAAGTTGCTGCCCCAGCAGTGCACCTCGCTGCCGAACAGATCGATGCCACACATGAACATCGAGCTCGCGGCGAGCTTGTTGTAGCCCATGCCACCCGCGCCGATCGTCCCACTCCAGGATGTATTGTTGGTGCCGTTGCCGAACTGACCGAAGGTGTTGGAGCCGATGCACATCATCGACGTGTTCGGGAAGCTGGCGCAGGCATGCATGGCACCAGTCGTCGCGCGCACATAGTTCGGTCCCGACGGGAAGTTCATCGCCTTGGGCGTGCTGCCGCCGGCGATGGCCCCCCAGCAATAGACTTCGGAGCCGTTCACGGCACACGTGCTAGCCGAACCCGCGGAGACATCGAGCATATTCGGTCGGTTCGGCCAGATGTCGATCTGAGTCGGCTCGCGCTGAAAGCAGGCGGAGCCGGTGCACGATGCAACGTTGAATCCCAATTCGCCGTACCGGCCCGATCCCCAGCAGGAAACGATGCCGCTGCCGTTGCGTCCGCAAGTGTGGGCCGAGCCCGCAGTGATGTCGGCGAAGAACGCGGAGTCGTTGCGCGAAACGATCGTGGGATTCGGAACACAGGAGGTGCCTTCGCTGCTGTCACCTTCCTTGTCATAGCGACACGCGAAAGTTTTCCTTTTGCCGTTGCCGACCTGGCCGGCGATGTCCTGTCCCCAGCAGTACGCGATGCCGGCGCTGTTGAGCGCACACGCGTGCTGTCCGCCAACTGCGAGGTCCGTGAACTGCATTGCGCCCCCGAATAGTTTGGGCGGCGGCATCGTGGTCGAGAGCTCCTCCGGGATCACGGTGGGAGTCGGAAAGGGTCCGGGCCGCGACCCGGCGTAGAAGCGCCCGACCGGCGTCGGCACCACGGACTCGCGCGGTACATGGGTCGTGCGGCCGTGACCGACTTGCCCGTAGAAGTTGTCTCCCCAGCACGCGATGACATTGGCGGAATCCCGTGAGCACACGAAATTGTGCCCGCTCGTGATGGCGTTGGATTGGAGGCCCATGACTGTCATCGGCGAGCTAACCTTCGCCCCGCCCATTCCACTCATGCCAAGCTCAGTCTTGGCATTGCCGCCCCAGCATCGAGCACCGCCGCCGTTCGTACGTGCGCACGCATGCGTGCCGCCAACCGAAACTGAAGAGTAGTCCTGCGCTCCGGCGACGCGCACGGGCGTGATGCTCTGCGCGCCGAACGCAGGCGGCGTGCCGTCCCCTAGCTCGCCATTCTCGTGATTGCCCCAACAGAACAACTCTCCGCTGCCTGCGACTGCGCATGTCGACTGACCACCTGCGCTGACCGAAACCGCAGCGCCGATGCCTACTGCCGCTGGCTCATCCGCCCTGCCTGTGAGAGCGCTGCCGCGGAAGTGCGTACCCCAGCACTGCACGGTGCCCTTCGTGTCGATGCCGCAAGTATTGAGGCGGCCGGCGGAGATCGCAGTGAAACCAAGATTGAACGATGGGCCGCTCGCGATCGTCAGGTTGGGCCGCGCGAACTCGCAAAGAGTCGTCGTTCCGCCGCCGCACAGATTGATGTCGATGCCGGCGCGCGCGTTCATGTTCTGGCCCCAACACCAGGCGGCGCCGTTCATATCGATCGCGCAGGTGTGCTCGGTGCCAGCGCTGATGCTGCGAGCACGCAGGACCTGGTTGAACGGGTTGGTGCTTATTTGGATCGGGACATCGGACAGGGGCGTGATCGACTTGACCCTTGCCAGCTGGTGACTCCAGTTCGAGCCCCAGCACCAGACCTCGTTCATGTCGTCGATCGCGCACGTGTGTGCTCCGCCGGCAGAGATGGCTATGAAGGAAGGGCCGTGCACCGGAACGGGCAGACTCTTGTAGTTCTGGGTCGATCCGATGCCGAGTTGACCGTGGTAGTTGTCACCCCAGCAGTACGCCAAGCCGTCCGCTTGCAGGCCGCAGCTATGAAACGCGCCGTTCGAGACCGTGACGAAGCCGCCCGCCATCTCAGTCGGCCGGCCCACGGACAATTGATAGGGCGCTCCGACCCCGCTGCCGAGTTGTGCGCTGGTATTGAGACCCCAGCAGAACGCGCGGCCGTTCGCGCCCATCGCGCACGTATAGCCTTCGCCGCCGCCGACCTGCGGCGCCGCCTGCATCTCACTGGCGCAGACGGCAAGAACTAAGACAATCAAACCTTGCCACGCTCGCATCACGAAGCCCTCCTGGAATGGTGCAAACCCGTCGCCGGATTTTTCGTGTGTCTGTTCTAGGGCGTCGGGCGCCAGCGCGGCAGCCGGGAAATGGGATTGTCTTTTGCGCGAGTTCGTGCAGGTTGAGTGTGAGCGCGGGGCCTTAGGTCTTCAGTCACATCGTCGTGAGCAGCGCAGACGCTGCGACAGCCGCCTCAACTATCGATTGCCAAGGAGTAGCTGGTGCTGCGTCCGCCGCTGGGATCTTTCCTCAGAGCTCCCCGCTCGACCAGATCGAGAATGTCGCGATAGGCCGTGTCCTGCGAGCACTTGGCGAGCTTTGCCCATTTCGAAGTCGTGAGCTTGCCCTCGAATCCATCGAGCATCCTGTTCAGCGCTTTGATCTGACGCTCGTTCAGCGGCTCTCTGGCGAAGCGCTCCCAGAACTTTGCCTTGTTCAACACGAAACCGAGAGTGTCGTGCGTACCTTCGATGGCGCGCAGCAGGCAACTGAGGAACCACTCCTGCCAAGCTGTAACGTCCAGGCTTCCTTTCTGGGTCTGCTCCAGCATTTCGTAGTAGTCATTGCGCTCGCGGCGGATTTGCGCGGACATGCTGTAGAAGCGCTGGCCTGTGCCTTCTGCGCGAGCGAGCGCCATGTCGGCAATCGCGCGGGCGATGCGACCGTTGCCGTCATCGAACGGATGGATCGTAACGAACCACAGGTGCGCCAGCCCCGCTACGAGCAGCCCGTCCGTGTCGCCAGGCTTCTCAAACCATTTGAGAAACGCCTTCATTTCTTTGGACAGCCGATTCGCCGGCGGCGCCTGGTAGTGGATCTTCTGCCGGTGGACCGGACCAGAAACCACCTGCATGGGTCCAGTGCTGTCATCGCGCCAGTCACCGACGGTGATTCTCGTCAGCAAGCTGCGGCCGGTCGGGAACAGCGCGGCATGCCAGCCGAATAGTCGTTCTCGGGTCAGCGCAGCTGCGTACTTGCCGGTAGCATCCACCATCAGCCCGACAACTCCGTCGACATTGCGATCTGATGGCACGAGACCGCCGACATCGAGGCCGAGCCTTCTGGCGATGGAGGATCTGACCTGCGCGCTGTCGAGTTTCTCGCCTTCGATCTCGCTGGACTTGACCACGTCTTCCGTCAGGGTGCGTAGGTGAGCTTCGCTGCGCAGGCGAAAGCCCAGACCTTCCATCTTGCCGAGCAGCCGCCCCTGCTCACGGGAGGCGCGCGCCAGCAGAGGCGAAAGGCGACGCTCGTCCCAGGTCATGGCAGGCCATTGAGATCGCTCCCAAAGGTACATGTCTTTAATATCCGCACATCATGCGGAGATAATCGCGGTTATTCTCCGCACGGTCAAGCGGAATCTCCGCGGTGCGTGCGGAGTTTAAACGAGGAAGCTGAAGACCATGCCGGCTCGACGTTCGGCTTTCAATCGTCGGTCACCGACTGCACGATCGGTGACAGGAGTGCAACGAGCACCGAGTTATGGCCGTTGCCCTCTGCGCGCAACTGCGGCAACGTCGAATCATCTGGGTCGTTGCCGGTCCGCGCGATCACCAGGTCCAGACTCGGGATCACGACGATCAGATTGTCGCCGAGTCCATGGCCCCAGTACGCGTCGCGCGGCAGATCCGTCAGCTCACCCGAGGTATTGGTTCGCCACAGCACGCCGGTATTCTCATTCGCGGCAGGGAATTCCGTGGCATCGGCATTCACCGTGCTGGCAACCTCCGCGCGAGGCGTGCGAACCGTATCCACAAATGATTCCGACAGCAGGCGCTGCCCATTCCAGGCGCCGCGACGCAGGAACAGATAGCCAACTCGCGCCATGGCGTCGACGCTGGCCTCGATGCCTGAGGCGAGCTCGCGGCGCTCGACGCCATTGAGCTTGTGCTCGCGCTGTGAATTCTCGCGCCAAGACAGGCTACCGGTCGGCACGACACTCGCATCGGTAATTCCGATGGTCGACCACACGCGTGAGAACAGCAGCGTGTTCAGATCCTCGGCGTATACCTGCGTGAGCACGTCCGCGAGCCAGTTGACGCCGCCGTCCGAGTAATGCCACGTGGTCCCGGGCTGGAAGTCGAGCGCAACGTACCCACCGGGTTTCGCGAAGCCAGCGGTATGCGTGGCAAGCTGCAGGATAGTGATCTCGTCGAGCCAGCCACTGGTGCTGTTGCGTTTCGGCGGCACACCGAGCGATGGCAACTGTGTCTGCGCCAAATCGGTGAGCCGTAGCCGCCCGTCATCCAGCGCCAAGCCTAATGCGATGCTGCCTATCGACTTCGTTGCGGACTTGAGATCGTACCGTGCCGTCGTGTCGCCCCAGGTATAGACGACCCGGCCTCGGCGCGTGATGAACCCGGCTCCGCCGCCGGTCACTGAGTAGTCTCTGGCTTTATCGAGCAATGCGACATCCATATTCATCTCGGCTGGAGTCGCACTGGCCCACTCACTGGTGGGAAATACCGGCTGCGTCTCGGGCGCCTCGGCCTGTACCGCCGGCGGCTCGCTGTTGCCGCCGCCGCCGCCGCCACACGCGGCCAGCAACAAATCTCCCATTAGCAGCAGGGTTGAGATCCACAGTGGGCGGTTCATCTGAGTAGCGGCCGCAGATATGCGTGAAATGGAAAACAAGAACGCGTCGAAAAAGTCGGCGGGTCCCTGGCTCCTGCAGGCTCACAGGCTGCCGTCGGTCGATTGCGCGAGGAGCGTGAGTAGATCGCCGACTCCTCAGAAAATAGCCGGGCGGCTAACTCAGCCTTTCCGGCCAGACGCGGGAACGCGGCGTCACAAACGCATTGGACTTCCCATTCACACCAACGTGATGCCTTGGCCCGCCAACGGCAAAGTCCTGATCGCCTTCCCGTTTGCCGCCGCAAGCGCATTCGCCAGCGCCGGCGCGATTACCGGTGTACTGGGCTCGCCCACGCCTGTGGGTTTGTTGGTCGAGGGCAGAATATGCACGTCGATCGCCGGCATCTGGTTCATGCGCAGCACGGAGTAGTCGTCGAAGTTGCCTTGCTCGATCCTGCCGTCCTTCAGAGTGATTGCGCCGCTCAGCGCCGCAGCCAGGCCGTAACCGATGCCCGATTCCATCTGCATTGCGACGATGTTGGGATTGACCGCGAGTCCGCAATCGACCGCACAGATCACCTTCTCGAGCTTGAGTCCGTTCGCCGTGCGGCGAAGCTGCGCCACTTGGCCAACGACCGTGTTGAACGATTCGTGCAGCGCCAGGCCCCACACTTCATCCTTGCCGCGCGGCTGGGTCCAGCCGGACTTGTTCGCCACCAGTTCCAGCACCGCCTTGTGACGCGTGTGCTTGTCCGATAGCAACGCACGACGCAGTGCGTAGGGATCCTGCTTCGTGGCGCGAGCGATCTCGTCGAGAAAACATTCCGTCGAGTACGCCGTGTGGGTCGAACCCACCGAACGCCACCATTGAACCGGCACAGCCAGCTTGGTCGTGTGCAGTTCCACCGACAGGTTGGGAACGTCGTACGGCAGGTTGGTGGCGCCCTCCACTGAGCTGGTGTCGAGCCCCGGTCCACCGAACGCCGTGCCCGTCAAGATCGACTGGCCGACGATGCGGTGTTGCCAGGCAACCAGCTTGCCGTCCGGGTCGAGTCCGGCCTTGAGCGTGTGCACGTACATCGGCCGGTAGAAACCCGCGCGCATATCGACTTCGCGCGTCCATACCATCTTGACCGGCTCGCTCACTGCGGCGGCCTTCGCTATCGCCACTGCCTCCACCATGTAATCCGAGTGCGGATTGGCGCGGCGACCGAAACTGCCGCCCGCATACAACTGATTGAGCTTGACGCTGGTTGGCGGCAGGCCGAGCAGTTTGGCGATGGCCGCCTGGTCGACCGTCTGGAACTGTTCGCCGTTCCACACCTCGCAGTCCTGCGCTCCCACACGCACGACGCAATTCAGCGGCTCCATCGAAGCATGCGCGAGGAATGGGAATTCGTAGGTGGCTTCGATCGTCCGCGCGGCCGAGCCGAACGCCTTCGCGACATCGCCGACTTGCCTGGCCGAAGCGCCAGGCTGCTTCGCAAGCTCGCGATACTCCGCGAACAGCTCCGCCGAGCTGCGCTTGAAGGCGGCCGAGTCGTCCCACTCGACGGTCACCAGCTCCGCGGCGCGCTTCGCGGTCCAGAAATCCGTGGCGAGCACCGCCACACCCGAGCGCACGGTTGTCTCGAACGCAACCACGGACTTCACGCCCTTGATCGCCTTCGCCTTGGTCGCATCGAAGCTCTTCAGCCTAGCGCCGTACAATGGCGCGTGGATGACTGCTGCCGTGAGCATGCCGGGAAGGCGGATGTCCTGGGTGAAGATCGCAGTTCCGTTGGACTTGTCCCGGCTGTCGACACGCGCTGCGTCCTTGCCGATCAGTTTGAAGGTCGCAGGATCTTTCAGCTTCACGTCGGCAGGAACCGGCAACTTCGCGGCATCCGCGACCAGCTCGCCAAAACGGGCTCGCTTACCCGATGGCTTGTGCTCGACGACGCCGCTCGTAACGGTCACATCCGCAGCCGGCACCTTCCATCGCTGTGCTGCTGCGGTGACGAGCAATGCGCGCGCAGTCGCACCGGCCTTGCGCAACTGATCGTACGAATTCGAAATGGAGCTGCTGCCGCCCGTGCCCTGCATGGGACCGAACGCCAGGTTGTTATAGCGCTTGGCGTCCGCTGGGGCGCCTTCGACGCGAATGTTCTTCCAATCGGCGTCGAGTTCTTCAGCGACGATGGTGGCGAGGCCCGTGTAAACGCCCTGCCCCATCTCCAGATGCTTGGCGAGCACGGTCACGGTGTCGTCAGCTCCGATACGCACGAAGGCGTTCGGTTCCAGCGCCGAACCAGTTGCGCCTTCGGCTCCCTGTGGCGTCGCGCCCGCTCCGCGTGGCAGCCAGAACGCAACCGTCAGTACCGCGGCCGCCTTGAGAACATCGCGCCTGCTAGCGTGATTCAGCGTGTCATTTTCTGCTGCGCTCATGATGTATGTCCTCAGGCCAAAGCGCTGGCAGCGCGCTTGATCGCGGAACGAATGCGCACGTAGGTGGCGCAGCGGCAGATGTTGCCGGACATGGCCGCGTCGATATCCGCGTCCGTCGGCTTCTTGTTGGTCGTCAGCAAGGCCGTGGCGCTCATCACCTGGCCGGACTGGCAGTAGCCGCACTGAGGCACGTTTTCTGCTACCCATGCGTCCTGCACGGCTTTGCCCACCGTGCCGTTGCCGATCGCTTCGATCGTAGTGATCTTCATCGTGGCCGCCGCAGACACCGGCAGCACACAACTGCGGGTCGCCGTGCCGTCGACGTGCACCGTGCAGGCGCCGCACAGCGCCTTGCCGCAACCGTACTTGCTGCCCGTCAGCCCCAAGTGATCGCGCAGTACCCACAGCAGCGGCGTGTCAGGCTCGGCGTCGGTTTCGAACTTCTTGCCGTTGATGTCGAGAGTGAGCATGGGAACCTCGGGAGGCAAAGCGGCGATGGTGCGGCGAGCTGCGGGGATTCTACCTCTCTCAGCGATTGACCGCGCTCATGTGTGCCTGCGGATAGCGGGTCCCCGCGACGACGTTATTGACCAGCGCCTGCTCGATACCGTCGAGCTCGCCGCTCGACAGCTCCACGCGTGTTGCCGCAGCGTTCTCCTCCAGCCGCTCGATGCGGCGGGTGCCGGGGATCGGCACGATGTCCGGGCCCTGATGCAACAACCACGCGAGCGCCAGCTGCGCGGGAGTGCAACCTTTGGCCGTCGCGATCTGTGTGACGGCGTCCACCAGCCGTCGATTGGTCACCGCGTTCTCGCTCTGAAAACGCGGATTCGTGCGACGCCAATCGTCCGCAGCCAGCTGCTGCTCGCCCTGGATCGCGCCCGTGAGAAAACCGCGTCCGAGCGGGCTGTAGGCCACGAAGCCAATCCCGAGCTCGCGCGCGGTCGGCAGCACGTCGGCTTCGACATCACGCGTCCATAACGAATACTCCGTCTGCACCGCCGCGATCGGATGTACCGCCGACGCTCGTCGTAGCGTGGCGGCGGACGCCTCGGACAAGCCGAGATAGCGCACCTTCCCTGCCTTCACCAGCTCTGCCATCGCACCGACCGTCTCTTCGATCGCTACCTGCGGATCGACGCGGTGCTGGTAGTACAGATCGATGTGCTCCACGCGCAAGCGCTTCAGGCTCGCGTCGCATGCCTCGCGTACATACTCCGGACGACCGTTGATGCCAAGAAACTCGCCCGAGGGTGCGCGGACGTTACCGAACTTGGTCGCAAGCACCACTTCCGGGCGTCGGGTTCGCAGGACCTCGGCAAGCAACTCCTCGTTGCGACCGACTCCGTACATGTCGGCGGTATCCAGAAAGCTGACGCCGATGTCCAGCGCGCGATTGAGCACGGCGAGGTTCGTGTCGCGATCCGCCGGGCCGTAGAAATCCGACATGCCCATGCAGCCCAGGCCGATCGCAGAAACCTCGAGGCGCGAACGACCGAGCGTGCGGCGCGCAATGGATGTGCTCATGAGAACCTCCAATTCGACCTTCGGACTGCAGGACGCGGCACAGACTACAAGCGCACTCGCCGGCAATGTCATCCGATCCTGGTCGGTCATTGCCCAATCCTGCAAAGTCCTCGTCGGAATGCGCAGGCGTCGGCGGCAGGAGTGCATAATCCGTCGGCCTGAAGGAGCACGGACTGTGAGCATCGAACCGAGCAATCTATCGAGTATCGCTTCCTTGCAGCGGGAGCTGGTGGAGCGTGTTCATCGCGCAGCACCGCACGACGGCGTTCACGATACGCGCGTGCTCGGGCTCGCAGCCATCCGCGCAAGCGAACCATCGCAGCCGCTGCCTTCGGTCTACGAGCCGTCGCTTTGCATCGTCGTGCAAGGCCGTAAGCAGGCGCGCCTCGTCAACGAGATCTACGTCTACGACCCGCTGCATTACCTGGTGGTTTCGGTGACGCTGCCCATGATCGGACAGATCATCGACGCCACCAGGCAGCGTCCATACCTCTGCTTGCGCCTCACTGTCGATCGCCGGCTCATCGGCGAGTTGCTGCTGCAGGCGGAATCGACCTCCATGCAGCGCGCGGACAGCACGGATCGTGGCCTGTACGTGGCGAAGGCGGATACAGAATTCCTGGATGCCGTGGTGCGCCTCGTCCGCCTGCTCGATCGACCGCACGATGCTGCCGTACTCGCACCGCTCGTGCAGCGTGAGATCCATTTCCGTGCGCTCAGCGGCGAGCTCGGGCAGCGCCTGCGCGAAGTGTGCATCCTCGACAGCCAGATTCAACGCATCGCTCGCGCGATCGATGTGATACGCACGCGATTTGCCGAGCCCTTCCGCATCGACGAGCTCGCTTCGATCGCGCACATGAGCTCATCGTCGTTCCATCACCGCTTCAAGGAAGTCACTGCCATGTCGCCGCTGCAGTTCCAGAAGCAGTTGCGCCTGCACGAGGCGCGCCGCCTGATGCTCGCCGATGGACTCGATGCTTCATCGGCTGCGCACCGCGTCGGCTACCAGAGCGCATCGCAGTTCAGTCGCGAGTACCGCCGGCTGTTCGGCACGCCACCACGCCGCGAAATCGGTAGTTTGCGAGCTGAGAGCGCTCGCACAGACGGCACACCCTCGCCCGCGTAAGGCCGCACAGATTTGCGCGCGTCGCGATTTCTCGTCAGATATCAACTCAAATTCTCCCCGGAGGGCCCTGAGAATCTGGAAAATTGTACCCCCGGAATCGCTACGTGGCCTTGTACGTCGATTTGACGTACGCTGGCGACCACGACAGAGGATTCCCGATGAGCCGCAAATTGAAATCCGTTATCCGCAATCGCGATAGCAACCGTGAACACCGCCTTGGTTTCCGTCTGGATCGGCAGACCAAAGGCCTGATCGAGCGCGCGGCGCAGCTCGAAGGTCGCAAGGTCACGGAGTATTGCGTAACCGCTCTCGCGGAGACGGCACGCCGCACCATCGAGCAGCACGAGACGCTCGTGCTCTCCGACCGGGACCGCAAGGTGTTCTTTGACGCCTTGATGACGCCGCCGCCTGCGAATGAACGGCTTGAGCGTGCCTTCGCGGCAGCACGTCGACGCGTCAGAGCCTAGTGCCCAAGGAGCAGTCCGGGGATCTGTGCGTCGAGCCGCTTGCTTCGGCTCACGATCGCGGGCATTTCTCCTGCGGCATGGAGAGCCTGGATTCCTACCTCAGAACCCAAGCTGGTCAGGACATCCGGCGCAAGGCAAATGCCGTGTTCGTGCTCGTCGGCGCCGCGCAGCCCAAAGACATCCTCGGCTACTTCACTCTCTGTGCGACCGCCCTGAGCCAAGGTGATGTCCCTGAGCCGGCACGCAAGTTGGTTCCAAGGTATCCGCTCGTCAGCGCCACTCTGATCGGCCGGCTCGCAGTAGCGAAGCACAGCCAAGGACGGGGCCTAGGTTCCATTCTGCTCTCCCAGGCATTGCAGAGGGCCTACGAAAGCGCGAGCACAGTCGGATCATCGATGGTAGTTGTCGACGCACTCGACGAGTCTGCATGCGGATTCTATGCAGCTCACAGCTTCGTGCGTCTTGCCGACAGCATGCGCCTGGTGCTTCCGATAAGGTCGATCGAGAAGCTGCTTGGAGAACCGGGCGCGCCGCAAAAGCTTTAGCCCGCAGCGATCTCGATGCCTACCTTGCCCAAACGGTGTTGTGCCTGGTTGTACTCGAACGCAGCGGCGAGCTGTTCCAACGGAAAGCTTCGGTCGATCACCGGCCGTATCCCGTTCACCTCGATCGCGCGAATCATGTCTTCCTGGTCTGCCCGGCTGCCGATCGAAACGCCACTCAAGCGCAGCTGCATGGAGAACAGCGCCGGGATATTCACCTCGGCCATGACGCCGGACAGCAGTCCTACCACTGCGATGTGCGCGCCAAGCCGGCACGCTGCCATCGACTGCGCGAAAGTCGCAGGACCACCCACCTCGATGACGTGATCGACGCCGCGGCCGCCAGTAAGTGCTTTGGCTCTCGTCTCCCCAATCCGGCGTAGATCTATAGTTGATGAGTTCGTCGGCCCCAAGGCGCGAGAGTTTCTCCAGTTTCTCTTCGGATGACGACGTGGCGATCACCCATGCGCCGGCAGCCTTCGCGAACTGGAGTGCAAACAGCGATACCGCGCCGCTGCCCATCACCAACACCGTGTCGCCCGACTTCACCTTGCCTAGCGTCACGAGCCCCCGCCACGCCGTGACTCCTGCGCAAGTCAGCGTGGCCGCCTGTGCGAAGCTGCAGCCCGCCGGAGCTCGCGTGAAAGCGCAGGCCGGCATACACGCGTACTCACGCGCGTATCCATCAATCATCTCGCCAGGAATGTCGCGGCGTACTGCGGCTGTCATGTCGCCCGACAACCAGTATGGCCAGAAGGTGCTTACGACTGCATCGCCTGCGCGAAACTCCGTAACGCCTTCGCCACAGGCAACTACCTCACCGGCCGCATCCGACAGCGGCACGCGTCCATCTGCCACGGGGATGACACCATTCAGGACAAAGGCATCGTGCGGGTTGAGCGAGCTCGCCCTCACGCGTACCAGGATTTCACCAGCCTTCGGCACGGGTGGATCCTCTTCGAGCACACGCAAGCTGGTCATCCCCGGCGGCACTTTCAGCCTGACAATCTTCATGGATTTCCCTCGTAGCGGATCAGTAGATGGAGCGCTCCCGGCGTACTGCATGACTATGACGGTCAGCCCGCGCGATTTCGACTCGCGGCTCTCACTTCAATACGACAGTCTTGTTCCCATTGCGCAGCACCCTGCGCTCCGCATGCCACTGCACCGCGCGGTTCAGCACGATGCTCTCGAGCTCGCCACCGATCACTGTGAGGCTTTCCGCACTGAGCGTGTGATCCACGCGCTCGACGCCCTGTTCGATGATCGGGCCTTCGTCGAGATCCATCGTGACGTAGTGCGCCGTCGCGCCGATGAGCTTCACGCCGCGCTGGTGCGCCTGGTGATACGCCTTCGCGCCCTTGAATCCAGGCAGGAAAGAATGATGGATGTTGATCGCGCGGCCATCGAAGTAACGACAGGTGTCCGCCGTGAGAATCTGCATGTAGCGCGCGAGCACCAGCAGCTCCGCACCCGATTTCTCGAACACTTCGACGATGCGCTTTTCCTGCGCAGCCTTGTCGCCGTTGATGATCGGCAGGTAGTGGTACGGCAGCCCGTGCCACTCAGCGAGGCTGCGCAGGTCCTGGTGGTTCGAGACCACGGCAGTGACTTCGAGCGGCAGCGTGCCGGTGCTGCAGCGATGCAGGATACTGTTGAGGCACTGTCCCTGGCGGGATACGGCGAGCAGCGTCCTGCACTTGCGGCGCGCGTCGTGGAACTGCCAGCTCATCTTGAAGCGCTGGGCCACGTTCTCCCCGAACTGAAGATCCAGCTCCGCGATAGCGGGCATCCCCTGGCCGTTGTCGCGGAACACGGTGCGCATGAACGAGGTATCCGTCGACGGATCGTCGTAGTGCTGCGCCTCAGTGATGAGCGCGTTGTGTGACGCGAGGAAGCCGGCGACAGCCGCGACGATACCCGTGGTGTCCGGGCACCAGGTGATCAGGATGTACGAAGGCTCGCCCGCGTCGGATTGCTTCTCCCGCATGTGTTCCTCTTTCGAAGTGTTGCTCAGGCCGCGCCATTGCTTATAGGCTTGCGCTCATGGACATCGGAGTACCGGTTCGTTCCTTCGGCAAGGTGGAGATGCAGGCGCTGGCCGCCGCGATCCTCGCTGCCGACGAAGCGGCGTGGAACGAAAATGTGGAGCGGCAGAAGAGCTTCGAGGTTCATGAGCAAACCCGCTCCATCGTGTTGCTGTTCGCCGAGGTGTCGAACTGGCCCGAGCTGGAGGTCAGCAAACAGCCCGGCTGGGACCGTTTCGCGGACCTGGCGGTGCCGCTCATGCACGAGATCATCCGCAACTGGTATCCGCCCGGCGGCACCATCATCCGCGCGATGGCGGCGAAGCTCATGCCCGGCGGCCTCATCCTGCCGCACCGGGACTCGCATCCGTCCTTTGCGGCAGGCCACCGCATCCACGTGCCCATCGTCACCAATCCACGCGTGCGGTTCATGATCGACGGGCGCCCGGTTTCGCTGCAGGTCGGCGAAGCGTATGAGATCAACAATCAAATGGTTCACAGCGTCATGAACAAAGGTGACACGGACCGCATCCATTTCATTTTCGACTACGTTCCGGCTCGTACCGGCGGTATCGCTCGCGCAGCGGCGCAAGCACCGTCGTGAGCTCGTCGAGATGCGCAGCGTAGTGCTGCCAGTGGCCGACTGAGCGATCGTAGATAGGTTGACGAACCTGCTCCGAGCTCGGCGTGCGCACCGGCCGATCGCTCTCGTAGAACCGCAAGCAGGCCTCCTCCCATCGCAGTCCGCAGAATTCAAGCAAGCGGCGCGCCTGCGTCTCGAAGTCCGCGACCACCTCTTCGTATTGCACGGTGAGCACTCGCCCCGGAAGCACCTGTGCCCAGTGGTCCATCATTCGCTGGTACTGCAGGTAGTACTCGCCGATCTCCGTCAGGTCATATGTAAACGCCTGGCCTTTGGCGAACAGTTGCCGATAGCAACTCAGGCACGCATCGAGCGGGTGGCGGCGCGCGTCGATGATGCGCGCATTCGGCAGGATGAGCGCGAGCAGGCCGATGCTCGGAAAGTTGTTCGGCATCTTGTCGATGAAACGCGGCGCGCCTTGCCGGCGATGCATCTGGGCGTAGCCCAGGTAGTCCGAGCCGAGCCTGGCGAAGTCCTCTGCGCGCAGCTCGCGCACCGCCTCGGGATAGTTGACGCCCTCGGCACGATTGCGATTGAGCCAGGTAGTGATCCGCCCCAGGTACGGCAGCTCGCTCGTGCCCTCCACCTCGCTGTGACTGGCGAGGATCTGCTCCAGCAGCGTCGAGCCGGAGCGCGGCAAGCCCAGGATGAAAATAGGCGCCGGGTCCGGGTTGCCGACGCCGGTGCGTGACTGCAGAAACTCTGCGGAAAAGACCCGCACCAGCCGGTCGTTGGTGGCTTCCGTCTGCACCGGGTCGTAAGACACCTCGGCGCGCTGCCTGGTGTTGCCTTCGCGATAGAAATGCCACGCCTTGTCGAAATCGCCTCGATCCTCGTACGCCTTGCCGAGCGCAAACAGAAAGTTCACATCGGACTGCACCGTCGATCCGCCCGCCGCGATCTGACGCTCCATTCGTGCGACGGTCGCATCCTCGAAGCGATAGGTTTTCAGGTTCGCGAGGCTCCAGTATGTCTCCCCCAGATCGGGGCGCAGGCGAATGCATGCGTCATAGGAGGCGACAGCGTCGTGATAGCGCCCCACTGCCTTCAGAACATGGCCCAGCCCCATCAGCGCGCCGATGTGATCCGGGCGAAGCTCGATGCAGCGCTGGTAAGCCTCGATGGCTTCATGCGTGAACGCTGCCGGCGCGAGCGTCGCGCCGCGCAGGTAGTGCGCCTGCGCATTGGTAGCGTCCAATGCAATTGCACGGTCGAAGCACTCCAGCGCTTCGGCATAGCGGTCCTGTTCCTTGCGCAGGCGGCCGAGGTCCAGAATCGCCGCCACAAAGTCCGGCACCAGCGACAGCGCCTTTTGCAGCAGGCTTTCCGCCAGGTTGTCATTCCCCGCGTGCAGGGCGATCGACGCGAGCAACCTCATGGCGTCGACGTTGCGCGGGTTGTGACGTAGCACGCGGCGGCACAGATGCTCGGCTTCGTCGAGCCGGCCCTCCTTCTGATGTTCGGCGGCAAGCGCCATGAAGCGGCGCTCGGGCGAGAGCGCGAAACACTTCTCGAACGCAACATCGGCCTCTGCCCCACGGCCCAGCGCGGCGAGCGCCTTGCCGAGCGCGAACCAGGCATCCGCGAGATTGGGGTCCAGGCGGGTCGCCCGCTCCAGGTAAGGCAACGCTTCCTGCATCCGGCTCTGTTGAACCAGCAACCGGCCGAGATCTTCGTGCGGCTTGGCAAAGGTGGGCGCCAGCGCGATGGCCTGCTCCAGGGTCGTTGCGGCCTCCTCGGCCCGATTCATCTTGACGAGCAGTGCGCCGAGCAGCGCCAGCATATTCACGTCGCGCGGATACGTCTGCAGCGCTGCGCGGCAACGAGTTTCCGCGCCCGCGAGATCGCCGGCGTTGATGAGCGCAATCGCCTCGTCGAATGTGGCCTTGGGAGCAAGCGGTTGACGCAAGTGGACCTCCCCCTACGGCAACTCGCGCAACTCGCGCAAGGGTTGCACGGCCTCGTCGAGCGAGCGCCGCAGAATGCTCACCATCTCGTCGATCTCACCGTGCGTGACGACCAGCGGCGGGCACATGACGATCGTGTCGCGAACTGCACGCACCATCAGGCCGTTGCGGATGCAGAGATCCCGCACGATGGGACCGGCCGTGCCCTCCTTGCCGCCGAACCGGTCGTTGGTTCCCTTCGTGCGCACGATTTCCACCCCTGCGATCAATCCCAGCGAGCGCGCTTCTCCGACCAGCTCGTGCGTGCCAAGGCCCTCGAGCGCCTTGGCGAAGTACGGGCCCACGTCTGTCGCCACACGCTCGACCAGCCCTTCGCTTTGAATGAGATCTATGTTCTTCAACGCCACGGCCGCAGCCGTCGTGTGCCCTGAATAGGTGAAGCCGTGCGCGAACTCATCATTGTGGTCCCTGAGCGCCGCCACGATGCGCGCGGATACCGCCGTGGCCGAGATCGGCATATAGCCCGAGGACAAGCCTTTCGCCATCGTGACGATGTCGGGCGTGACGCCGAAGTATTGATGGCCGAACCAACGCCCCAGCCGCCCGAACCCGCAAATGACTTCATCGCAGATGAGCAGGATGCCATGGCGGCGACAGATCGCCTGCACCCTGGGCCAATAGCCCGGCGGCGGAATGATTACTCCGCCTGCACCCTGCACCGGTTCGCCGATGAATGCCGCGACATTCTCCGGACCGACTGCAAGGATTCGCTCCTCGATGGCATTCGCGGCACGCTCGGCAAACGCCTGCGTGTTTTCGCCGAAGCCTTCGCCGAACGCGTAGGGTTGCATGACGTGCTCGATGCCCGGGATCGGCAAGCCACCCTGTGCATGCATGAACTTCATTCCACCGAGACTTGCGCCAGCCACCGTCGAGCCGTGATAAGCATTCCAGCGGCTGATGAAAATCCTGCGGCGCGGCTGCCCGGCCACTTCCCAATAATGCCGCGCGAGGCGAAATGCGGTGTCGCTGGCTTCGGACCCGGAATTGCTGAAAAAGAAATGCGTGAGCTCGCCGCCCGTGAGCTGCGCCAGGCGCGCAGCCAGCAACACAGTGGGCATCGTCGCCGTTCTGAAGAACGTGTTGTAGTAAGGCAGCTGCAACATCTGCTCGTACGCAGCGCGCGCCAGCTCCTCTCGGCCATAGCCCACGTTCACGCACCACAGGCCGGCCATGCCGTCGAGCAGCGCGCCCCCCTCGTCATCGTAAATGCGACAGCCCTGGGCACGCGTGATGATCCGGCTTCCGCCCAGCTGCTCCATGAGCCGGTAGTTCTGCTGCGCCGGAAGGTGATGGGCAAGGTCCAGCCGGCGTAGCGATTGAGGATCCGTTGGCAGGTGTGTCATGCGTCCTCGCAATGCCGGCTTCAGTCCGCTGACCCGACAAGCGCAATGCCGTTCGCGAACACAGTGCGTACGCGCGTGCCGCGAATCTGCTCGGCGCTGCTGCTGTCGTTCAGGGTGCGATCGAGCACCACGACGTCGGCAGCCTTGCCCGGTTGCAAAGACCCTATCTGCGCATCGCGACCGAGCATGCGAGCGGCATTGATGGTGTATGCCGCGAACATCTCGCTCAATTTCAGCGCCTGATCCGCGCCGAGTACGCCTCGCTGCGGCTCCTTCGGATTGGTTCGCGAGACTGCCACCGCCATGGCTTCGAAAGGATTGAACGTCGACACGTTCCAGTCGCTGCCTCCGGCGATGGTGGCGCCCGCGGCGATGAAGGATCGCGCGGGATATAGCCGCGCCTGCCGTTCCGGGCCGATGTAGGGAAGCACGGCCTCGATCGTATAGTTGTCCGGCTGCGCCCACTGCAGCTGCAATGACGCAATCACGCCGAGCTCGCGAAATCTCGCGAAGTCGGCCGGGTCGACCAGCTCGAGATGCGCCATGCTGTACGAGCGCTGGCTACCCTGCTGACGGGCCCGCGCGAACGCATCCAGCGCAACACGAGCCGCACGATCCCCGATTGCGTGGATGTGCACGCCGAACCCTTCGGTAGCCGCACGCGTGACGAACTGCGCGAGCGCCTCCGGCTCGTGATAGAGCGGGCCGAGATTTTGGGTCGGCCGGCCGCTCGCATCCAGATAGGGCTCCAACAGCGCGGCAGTCTGGGTCGGATACTCGATGACCCCGTCGGCGAACAGCTTGATCATGTCGGCACGCAGCTGCGGCTGCGATTGTGCAAGCTCGCGCAAGCCCTTCAGCCGGGCGAATTCCTGATCCGTCGACTCCCCTGCGCTTTCGAGCGCGAATGTCACGCGTGCCGCAAGCTGCTTCTTGCTCGCCAGCGCTACATACGTCGCAACCGTCTCGGCATCGGCATTCGCTTCCATGAACGTGGTGATGCCTGCCGCGGCGATGTCGCGCAAGGCTCTCGAGAGCAGCCGCTCGCGCTGTTCCGGCCCCGGCTTCTCCAGATGCCCGGAGACCACGGCCATCGCCTCATCGACGAGAAACCCGGTGGGCTCGCCTTTACTATCGCGCTCGAAACGTCCGTCGGCAGGGTCAGGCGTTTTGCGGGTAATGCCTGCGCGACTCAGCGCAGCGCTGTTGGCGTAGCCCACATGCCCATCAGCGGCCCACAGCAACAGCGGGCGCGCTGGTACGACGGCATCCAACGCCTTCCGGTCTGTTCGAAAGGCGGCGGCATTCAGATCCTGCACGACCACCCAGCCCTCGCCCGGTGTGCGTGCGACGCATTCACGAATGATCGCAGCAACCTCGGCGAAGGGTCAGCTGGGCATCGGCAAAGGTGCAGGCAGTCGAGCGAAAGCGCGCCCGACATGGCGTGGATATGGCTATCGATGAGCCCAGGCAGAACGGTCGCTCCCGCCGCACGAACGACGCGAGTCTTCTCGCCGACCCATTTCAGTGCCGAGTCGTTATCGCCGACGAACGCAATCTTGCCGTCACGCATGGCCAGCGCACCGGCTTGCGGCTGCGCTGGATCCATGGTGACCACAGCTGCATCGAGAATGACGACATCGGCGACCTCTGCCGGTGGCCGCTGCGTGCAAGCGAGCGCAGTCAGCGCGACGAGCGTGCACAGACTAACCCTGACGATCATTTCGGTGCTCCCTCTATCCACGCAAAGGGCCATACATCGAGGCCGTGAATGGCGTTGCGCACATCGTGTGTGAGTGTCGCCATTCGCGGCTTCGCGCCGCCTTCGAGGCGATGCAAAGCAATGGTCGAGGGTGAAGAGCCGCAGGCGACCACGCCATCTTCGACTACACACAGGCCGCGAGCGAACGCTTGCCGGGCAAGCTGCCCATCTGCGGCGTCCATGTGCGTGAGTGCTGCGGCCGAAAAACGCGGCACCGGGAGCACGCGCTCGCCGGTTCTGGAAACGAATCGCACTACGTCGGCCTCAGTGTCGTTGAAGAGCACGCCGTCCTTGTACGGCTGCGCGTTGTGAACACCGATTGGAAGCGTCGCCCAGCGCTGCACGGCGCGACCGTTGAACAGAAGAATTCCGCCGGTGCGCAGTCCACTGATGTGCATGCCGCCGCGCTCGCAGTGCACGTTGTTCAGATGCAGGCTGTTCGACGGCGCCGGCCCATCGTCGAACTCCGGGTCGAACGGTGCGCCGGTGAAGCCCGACTCCTGCGCGGTGACATGCAATCCCCAGCTGAAGCTCTTGCGATCCAGGTCGAACCCGAGGATGGAATCGAAGCCGGTGGACGTCAGGAACAACGTGCGTTCGTGGCGATGGATCTCGTGGCAATGCTTCAGGTACTTGTTACGCCACGAGCCGATCAGGCGGAAATCGGCGGTCCACGCGAACAGCTCGTCGCTGGCGGCGATGTACACGACTTCACCATCGAAGGCGATGCCTCGCAGGCCGCGGTCCCAGCCGCGGCCCTGCCAGTCGATGTTCATCGTGTTCCAGTCGAGCACTTGCGTGGCGCGCTCGGTGTCGAAGTCCACGAGGTACACGCCGCCATGGCTTTCGCCCTGGCGGCTGCCGCGGACGACCGACGTTGCGATGAGCGTAGTCAGAGTAGCTTCAAAAGTTGTAGCGGAACTGTACTCCGACGGTTCGCGGCCGATTGACCGCCTGCCGCTGCACTTTCCAGCGGTTGCTCAGAAACAGCTCCGCGCGCTCGTCAAATAGATTGTTGATGAAGATCGAACCGGTCCAGTTGTCTGCCTCGAGCCCGAAGCGCAAGTTGGCTTATCTCATAGGCATCCTGGCGCTCGACCGGATTGCCCGAAACGACCGATTCGATGCCCTCCAGCGAGTTGACGGACGCGCCGACGTACGAATAGTCGAAGCGCGCAAAGGGTCTTGCCTCCATGAGGCGCATGTCGGGCCGGAACTCCAGACCCAGCGACCCGCTCCAGTCCGGCGTTACCGGCAGGCGCGCGCCATCGCTCACCGCAAACGTGAATACCTCGCCGTCATCGTCGGTGACGGAGAGCGTGGAGGCCTCGGCAGTCTTGGCATCGTTATATGAGATCGCACCGTCCAGCTGCCAGTACTGATTGAACGTCACCGCGAGCTCGGTCTCGATGCCCTTGATCTCAGCCGTCGGCAGGTTGACGAAGCCGAGCTGGAAGACCGCCGGTTGCGGGTCTTCGACTTGCACCGAGAAGTCTTTCCACTCCATGTAGTAGGCGGACACGTTCAATCGCAAGCGATGGTCGAGCCATTCGCTCTTGAGCGCCGACCTCGTAGTTCTTCAACTCATCGGACTTGTAGTCGCGCGGCAGCGCCGACGCCTCTTTCAGCGGGTTGCTGCCGCCGACGCGGAAACCCTCGGAGTACGTTGCATAGACCAGCCGGTCGCTGTCGAGCTTGTACGTGAAATTCAGTTTCGTAACCGTGCCGTCGTCACTGCTGTCCTGGCTGCCGTCGAGCCGCGAGAAACCGGAGAAGCCTTCCGGCTGTTCCTGGTGCTGCTCGAATTTGCGGTCATAGTCGAACCAGCGCCCGCCGGCGGTGATCGTGAAATCGTCCGTCACATCGAAGCTCAGCTCGCCGAAGATAGCGGTCTGATCCAGCTCGGTGTCGTAACGTCCGAGGAACCAGCGCTCGGTCGGCGCGAGCGGATTGCCCGTGAGTTCCTGCTCGTAGGCATCGAAGTATTCGAATGCCGGCGTGTCCTCGTAGCCGCGCACGAAGCTGTCGAACTCGGTCTCGCCGTGATCCTGGCTGTAGAAGGCGCCGACGATCCACGCCCAGCGGCTGGTCGAATCGGCCCGCGAAGCCAGGCGCGCCTCGAAGGTGGTGATCCGGGTGTCTTCGTGATTCGTTGCGAAGCCGCGCGGATCGCCGCCGAAATCGTAGACCGGCGAGTCGTAGGCGATCGCGTTCTGGTTGAACGAGAACTCATAGTCGGTGGCATCCGCCTCGTAGCGGAAATCCCGATCGAAGTACGAGGCGGACACGACCACATCGCCGAAAGACAAGCCGGCGTTGAGCGTCAATGCCATTTGATACCACTTGTCGTCGAGGCCCTCCTCTTCGAAGCGCACTTGCTTGAGGTCGCCGGCGCCGCGGGTGATATCGCCATGGCCGTCGGCTTCCACGTCCTGGAAAACCACGCCCAACGTCGCATTGACGTTGTCTGTCGGGTTCCAGTGCAAGGATGCGCGCCCGCCAGTCGTCTTCACGGAGTTGACGTCTTCGTCGACCACATTGGCATTGGTGTACGTGCCGCCCGGGCTGTCGCTCAGCACGCGGTCGATGAAGCCGGCGTCCTCCGAGGAGAAGCCGACCAGGCGCACGGCCAATGTGTCCTGCACCAGCGGTACGTTGACCATTGCGCTGATGTCGTGGCCGACGCCGCCGTCGCTGGTATTGGAGAGCTGCGCCTCCGCCCAGGCATCGAATCCCTGCGCATTCGCCTTGTTGGTAATCACGCGCAGCGTGCCGGACTGCGAGCTGGCGCCGTAGAGCGTGCCTTGCGGCCCGCGCAACGCTTCCACCCGCTCGATGTCGATGAGCCGCGGGTCGGGACTGCGGCCGCTCGCCGTGATCGGCTGCTCATCGAGATAAAGCGCCGACGAGGACACGGATCCGAAGTTGAGGCCGGAGGTCGTTACGCCACGGAACACTACGGTCGTGCCGCCGGGCTCGCGCTGGCTGATCGCCAGGCCCGGGACGAGCCTCGCGTAGTCGTCCATTTGTTGCAGGCCCCTGATCGCGATGGCCTCAGAGTCGAACGCGGTGATCGACTCCGGAACATCCTGCAGGCGTTCCGAGCGGCGTGTCGCGGTGACGATCACCTCCTGCAGCACGCCTTCGGAGCGTGCGGACTCGGTTTGAGATTGCGCCGTCTGCACCCATGCGGCCCCCGGAATCGACAGGATTGCCGAGATCGCGGCGGTCACCTCGCGTGACGCACCTTTGGAAGCTTTCTTGTTCTCGCCTGTCATGACTCACCCCGTGTATAGGTCGGAAGCATCGTCGTCACGTACCACTGCAGAAAACGGCCCGAGAAATCCTCGAACTTGGACAATGGACCGGGCTCATAGAAACGCGAGTCCACGCCCGCCTGATTGCGCTCGATGATCTTCTTGTCCGCGATCGTGGTCACATCCCACAGCCACGTCAGAGCGGCGCGATCGTAGTCCTTGCCCTCGACTGCCGACTCGTTCACGAGCCAGGTGATCTCGCAGTCCGTGTTGAACAGGCCGCGGGGCGTGAAACGATAGAGCACGACGTGATCGCAGTACGCGAGCCCGAAGGTCATCGGACCGAAATGCAGATCCACGGCGCTACCGTCGTATCCGGTGATGGTACCGAGCAGCGGCGCAACGGGACTGCCGTCGCGGCTACCGGTTTTATGGCCGCGCAGAAGTGGATAGCGCTCGAATCCACGATCCAGGCCGAAGCCGCCGGACTGCAGCCATGAGCGGCTGACCACATGCTGGGTGAGGCCGCACGACGGCGCGCGCGCTATCAGCTCATCGATCGAGCATTCCCATGCTTCAGGCGGAATCGCGCGGCCGTGGCCGACCGTATATTCCGGGTGCGCCGGTGCGCAGTGATAACACTCGCAATAGTTCTCCACCGCGAGCTTCCAGTTGGCGGCGATCGGGTAGTTCTGCCGATGGGCTACCTTGGCGCGGTCGAGCTGGTAGGGAGCGAGCGGCGCGGCCATATCGCGCTCGAACTCTTCGAACGGCGCCGGGTCGGTGGCGAAGTTGATGAATATGAGCCCCTGGAAGACCCGGCAATGCAGCCGGCGCAAACTCAGGCGCGAGCGGTCGAAACCCTCTCGCATGTGCGCGGCTGCGCGCAACGAGCCGTCGAGCCCGTACGACCAGCCGTGATAGCGGCACGTGAGGCGCGATGTGTGACCTGCTGCGTCGTCGCAGATGCGCGAGCCGCGATGCCGGCACACGTTCAGCAGCGCATTGATCTGGCCTTGCGCATCGCGCACGAGAATCACGGACTCCCCGGCGATCTCGAACAGGAAGAAATCCCCGCTCGCGGGTATCTGGCTGTGGTGACCGACGCACAGCCACGCCCTCAGGAAGATCTGCGCAATCTCCTTCTCATAGATCTGCGGGTCTCGATACACGCCGCCCGGCAACGCGTGACCGGCGCGCCAGCTGCCGAGAACATCGTTCAGCGCTGCATTCACAGCCTGTGCCTCTTGAATCGTGCTAGCCATCACACCGCCACCGGCCGACGACGGCTCGAAATGAGCGACGCTGTTGCCACGGCAACGATCACCAGCGCAATGATGATCGTAGTGATGGCGTTGATATCCGGGGTAACGCCCAGCCGCACCTTCGCGAAGATCAGCATCGGCAAGGTCGTCGCGCCCGGCCCGGAAACGAAGCTGGAGATGACCAGGTCATCGAGCGACAACGTGAAAGCCAACAACCAGCCGGAGACGAGCGCGGGCAGCAACATCGGCACGGTGATGTCGAAAAAGACCGCCAGCGGCCTGCCGCCCAGGTCCATGGCAGCCTCTTCGAGCGACTCGTCCATCGCTGCGAGGCGCGAGCGGACGACCACCACGACGTAGGCCATCGCGAACGTGATGTGCGCGATGGTGATCGTAGTAGCGCCACGCGCAGTCGGCCAGCCGATCAGGTTCGACATCGAGATGAAGAGGAACAGCAGCGACAGCCCGGTAATGATCTCCGGCATGACGAGCGGTGCGGTGACCATGCCGCTCAACAGCAGTCTGCCGCGCAAGCGCGGCACGCGCCGCAATGCCAGTGCGACCAGGGCACCGAGCACGGTCGCGAAAGTGGCGCTCACCACCGCGACGCGCAGGCTGAGCAACGCCGCTTCCAGCAATTCCTCGTTCGTCAGAAGGCTGGCGTACCAGCGCGTGGAGAAGCCGCCCCACAGCGTGACCAGCCGCGAGTCGTTGAACGAGTAGATCACCACGAACATGATCGGCACGTAGAGCAATGCGTAGCCGAATGCTGCTATGGACGCCAGCAGTAGCGAGCGGCGTTTCATCGTCCCGCCTCCTGCTCTCGATTCTGGATGTGCTGGAACCAGAGTATCGGCACGAGCAGCAACGCCAGCAGCACGACGGATACGGCCGAGGCGACAGGCCAGTCGCGGTTGATGAAGAACTCATCCCACAGTACACGGCCGATCATCAGCGTGTCGGCCCCGCCGAGCAGTGCGGGAATCGTGAACTCGCCGACCGCGGGGATGAACACCAACAGGCAACCGCCGACGATACCGGGCATGGACAGCGGCAGAGTGACATCGACAAATGCCTGCCAGCGCCGCGCGCCCAGATCGGACGCTGCATCGAGCAGGTCGAGATTCAGCCGCTCCAGATTCGCATACAGCGGCAGGATCATGAACGGCAGGTAGGAGTAGACGATGCCGAGATAGACCGCGAAATCGTTGTAGAGCAGAGTCAGCGGCGCGTCGATGATGCCCATTCTCAGCAGGAACTCGTTGACGACGCCACGGCCGCCGAGCAGCCCGATCCATGCATACACACGCAACAGGAAAGAGATCCAGAACGGCAGAATGACCGCGAGCAGCAGGATCTGGCGGCGTCGCGGCGGCTGTCGCGCAATGAAATATGCCATCGGGTAGCCGAGCAGCAGGCACAGCACCGTGCCGATCGCCGCCATCTTCAAGGACGCGAGATAGATGATGCCGTAGTAACCATCCTCGAACAGGAACAGATAATTCTCGAATGTCGCGCGGATGCCTGCCAGGCCCTGCTCGCCCCACTCGAGCAGCGCCGTAAAGGGCGGTTGCGCGACCAGCGGCTCCGCGAAACTGATTTTCAGGATCATCAGAAACGGCGCGAGGAAGAACAGCAGCAGCCACGCATACGGCACGAGCACCGCTGCGCGCAGCCAGCGGCGGGTATCTGCGCCATTGATGGTGGGAGTAGTCATGTGCGCAGGAAAATCGTGCTCGCCACTTCCCACGACAAAAACACTTCGTCATCCCACTCGACCGTCGGACCCGCCGTGCGCCGCATATTCTGCGCGCTGACCTGCAGCACAGCGCCGCTTTGCAGGAGCACCCGGTACAGCGATTGATCGCCGAAGTAACCCAGATCGCGCACGACGCCTTTCACCACGTTGCGATCGTGCGCATCGGGCGCATTGCGACTGATCGTAATCTTCTCGGGTCGCACGGCCACGCAGATCTCGGTCCCCGCGCCGAGCTGCTCTTCGCAAAGCACGGCTAGCTGCGCATCGAGCGCCGGACACTGCAACGAGATCCGTCCCGCCTCGCAGCTCGTAACGCGGCCGTCGATGAGGTTGATGTTGCCCACGAAACTGGCGACGTCGCGCGTGGCCGGGTACTCGTAGATCTGGCCCGGCGTGCCCACCTGCGCAATCCGACCCTCGGCCATCACGGCGATGCGGCTTGCAAGCGTCATGGCCTCATGCTGGTCGTGGGTCACCAGCACGAATGTAGTGCCGAGCTGGTACTGCAGGTTACTGAGCTCGAACTGCGTATGCTCGCGCAACTTCTTGTCCAGGGCAGCAAGCGGCTCATCCAGCAGCAGCAGCTTCGGCCGCTTCACCAGCGCGCGTGCAAGAGCCACCCGCTGCTGCTGGCCGCCGGAAAGCTTGTCGGGTTTGCGGGCCGCAAGCGGCTCCAGCTTCACCAGCGCGAGCATCTCCGCCACGCGCTGTTTGATCTGCGGCGGCGGCAAGCGCTCCTTCTTCAGCCCATAGGCGATGTTCTCGAACACCGTCATGTGCGGAAACAATGCGTAAGACTGGAACATCAGATTGACCGGCCGCTCGTACGGCGGAGCGTCGGTGACGTCGACACCGTCGATGACGATGCTGCCGGAGCTCGGCTGCTCGAACCCCGCCAGCATCCGCAACAGCGTCGTCTTGCCGCAGCCGGAGCTGCCGAGTATGGCGAACAGCTCGCCGCGAGCGATGTCGAGCGACACTCCATCGACCGCGACGGCGTCGCCGAATCGCTTCGACAGCTCGCGGATCTGTACCATGGGCGTCGCTGCATGCTGGCTCACAACCGGGTCTTCACGCGAGACCACAGGCGGGATCTCACGCGTTCCTCTTTCGGGCTGTGCAGACGACCTTCTCGCAAGGTCAACCGCAGCTCGTCCGGCGGATACACCGCCGGGTCGTTGCGCACTTCCGGAAGCACCAGAGGTATGGCCTTGGAGTTGGCCGCAGCGTAGCGGGTTTCGTCGCTGATGGCCGCGATCACATCGGGCCTGAGCAGGTAATTGAGAAACAGATGCGCGTTACCGGGATGCGGCGCATCGCTTGGAATGAACCACAGATCGAACCACGCAATGGAGCCTTCGCGCGGGGTGGTGTATGCCAGCTCGACCGGCCGGCCCGCTTCTTTCGCGCGGTACATCGCCTGCGCATAGTCGCCGGACCAGCTCATGGCGATGCAGACCTCCTCGTTGGGCAGGTCGATGAGCATCTTCGCAGAGCTGAAATAGCGGATGTAGGGCCGCACGCTCTTCAGCATCGCCTCCACTTGCGCCAGATGCGCAGGGTCGATGCTGTCGGGGTCGTGACCGAGATAGCGCATCGCCAGCGGAATCACGTCCGTCGGCTCGTCGAGAAACGTGATGCCGCAATCGGCGAAGCGTCGCGCGATCTCGGGCTTGAAGATCATGTCCGCGCTGTCGACGGGGGCGTCCGGCATGCGCTCGCGGATCATCTTGACGTTGTAAGTGAATCCGGTGGTACCCCACAGGTAAGGAACGCCGTGGCGGTTACCAGGATCTGACGACTCGAGCGTCTTGAGCACCCATGGGTCGAGATTGCGCCAGTTGCTCAGCCGCGAGCGGTCCAACGGCTGGTACACGCCGATCGGAATCAGCCGCGCTGAATAACGTGCAGCATGATCCACCACGTCGTAGCCGGTGTGGCCCGCCAGCATCCGCGCCTCCGCCATCTCGGTGGAGTCATACGTGTCGTAGTTGACCTTGATGCCGTACTCGGCCTCGAAATTCGCGATCGTGTCCGGAGCGATGTAGTCCGGCCATGTGAAGACGTTGAGGACCTTCTCTTCCGCAGCTGCCCCCACGAGGGCCCACGTGTACGCGAACGCGGCGATGGCGAGGCGGCGCATCTACATGCCCTCGATCCCGCGTTTCAGGAACGCCCGCGCGATGATGAGCCGCTGCACCTCGCTGGCGCCCTCCCAGATACGATCGACGCGCAACTCGCGAAAAAAGCGCTCGGCAGCGTTTTCCCGCATATAGCCGCGTCCGCCGAAAATCTGCAGCACGCGATCGGCGATACGATTGGCCGCTTCCGACGCGTACAGCTTGGCGATCGAGCAGCGCGCGTGCAGCGACTTCAGCTCGTCGCCGCGATCGTGCGCGTGCGCTGCTTCGTAAGTGATGAGCCGCGCGGCCCACAACTCCGTAACGCTGTCTGCGAACATCGCCTGGATCATCTGCTTCTCTGCCAGCGGCTCGCCGCCGATCATGCGCGTGGCTGCAAATTCCCTGGCTTCCTCGAGCAAGCGAGTGGCGGCGCCACAGCAGCGCGCCGCGATCATCAACCGCTCGCGCCGAAACCAGCTGTGAGAGTGCCGCATGCCGTCGCCTTCGGGACCCAGCCGCTGACTTTCCGGAACGACGACGTCATTGAAGCGAAAGATCGGATGGTGATCGCTGAACGTGTGACTGAACGCCGGGGTGCGCACCACCTCGATTCCGGCTTGAGCCTTGTCGATGAAAAACATGCAGTCCGAGCCGGCATGCGGACCGTCGGTCAGCCGTGCCTGCAGGATGAAGAAGTCGGCGTGGTTGGCGCTGGTGACGTACCACTTCTCGCCGCTGATCGCATAGCCCCCGGCAACGCGACGCGCCGTGGTCTGAATGTCGACGTCCGATCCAGACCCGCTTTCCGTGATGGCGTAACACTCCTTGCGCTTGCCTTTCATGAGCGGCAACACGTAGCGGGCGAGCTGCTCGGGCGTGCATGCTTCGAACATCCAGCGCTGCGGCTCTGAAAAACACCAGGAGAGCGCGTTGGTGACGCGGCCGAGTTGCTCCCAGACAGCGACCTGATCGATGACGCGTGTATCGCGGCCGCCGTGTGCGGACGGCACATCCAACGCGCTGAAGCCGAGCTCCACCGCACGCTGCTTGTGTCGTGCATGCACTTCCGGCGCCAGTTTGCCTTCGTGCAGCTCCGCTTCCACTTCCCAGGGAATGAGCTCCTTGCTCGCGAACTCGGCAGCGCAGTTGCGCCAAGCGAGTGCCACATCGTCGAGCAGGACATCCATCCGTTTACTCCCGCCGTTGCGGACCAGGTTGCTGAAAGTGGCGCGGGAACGCATCTGCGAGGTACGACATGGTGATGCGCCACGCCTGCTCTCGCTTCATGGATTCCGGCCGCACCAGCAAGTCGAGCCACAGGCCGTCCGTGAGCGCCGAAAGGCCGTTGGCGACGAGTACCGGCTCCACCTCCGAATAGTTGCCGAGCTTGCAGAGATTCGTGCACATGGTGCGCACCAGCTCATCGTGCGCGTTGTCGCGCGCGGCGCAAATGCGTCGATAGGTCGGGCGAAACTTGCGCTCACCCCAGAAGGCGAACCACACAGCGAGCTTGTCGCGGTTGCAGATGCTGCGCTGGAAGCACAGATCGACCATCGCCTGCAGGCCAGCGGCGGGATCGGCTTGCGCATTCGCTGTCGCGTTGGCGCACGCCGTACGGTACTCGTCTGCCAGGTAGCGCAGCGTTTCCGTCAGCAGGCGCTCCTTGCTGCGGAAATGCAGGTTGATGATTCCCTGGCTGAGGCCCGCCTCCTTGGCGACGGTGGCAATGGTGGTCTCGGCCAGCCCGCGGCCGGCGACGCAGCGAATAGTGGCCTCGATGAGCTGTGCCCTGCGCTCCTCCGGCGCAGCCGTGCGGCCCTGCTTCCCTGCTGGCCGGCGGCGCTTGGACTGCGGGCTGGAATCGGGCAAGGCCACAGAGCTCGTTCACACCCTCGCGGGCACTGGAGGCGCGATACTTAACCCCTTCCGCGCGCATTTCAATGAATGAATGGCTATTCAGTGGGCATGGACGCGGAGTAGCCATTTGTGGGACCCTGCCGGCCGCGCGCTCACCTGCAGCGCGCAGCTTGAGGAAGATCCCATGGCCCGCAGCCTGCAACGCTCGAACGCTCATTTTCAGAAGGCCGTCCAGCGCCTGCCGCTCGGGGTCTCGTCGAATTTCCGCTATTGGGGCGAAGATCGCACGATCTACATCGCCTCCGGCAAAGGCGCGCGCCTGACCGACATCGACGGCAACGAGTACATCGACTACCGCATGGCGTACGGCCCGTGCATCCTCGGCTATGCAGACCCCAGAGTGGATGCCGCGGCGCGCGCGGGCATCGAGGTGGGCGGCGTCTTCGCATTCGCGACCGAGCGTGAATACTCGGTCGCCGAGCGCATCGCGAAGATGGTGCCCGCCGCCGAGATGGTCCGCTTCTCCAATTCCGGCACCGAGGCCGTGATGGCTGCGCTGCGCCTGGCGCGCGCTCACACCGGCAAAGACGCATATGTCGTAGTCGAGGGCGGCTATCACGGCGTGTTCGATTCGGCCTTGTGGTACACGCCAGTCGAAGATTGGAAACCCAATACCGGCGACCCGCACCTGGTGCCCTACAGCGGCGGCGTGCCCGGCATCCTGCGCGCCCTGCTGCATGCGGTTTCGATGAACGATGCCGACCGGCTCGAAAGCGTGTTCAAGGCCTACGGGCATGAGCTCGCCGCGTTTCTCATCGAGCCGATCATGGGCAATTGCTGCTCCATCTCCGCCACTCGCGAGTATCTGCACGCGGCGCGCGAGCTGTGCGACCGTTACGGGATCCTCATGATCATCGATGAAGTGAAGACGGGCTTCCGCGTGGCGCGAGGCGGCGTGCAGGAGCTGTTCGGCGTGCGCGCCGACCTGTGCACGTTTGCCAAAGCGATGGGCAACGGCTACCCGATCTCGGTTCTTGCCGGTCGCGAGGACATCATGCGCCGCCTCGGCAAGGGCGTGGTACACGGCGGCACGTTCACTGCCCATTCGGTCGCGCTTGCGGCTGCCGAGAAGACGCTGGAGATTCTCGATGAGACGCCGGCGCTGCAAACGATCGCGGAATACGGCACGCGCCTGCGCACAGGAATGAGTCAGATTCTTTCGCAGCGAGGCATCAAGCATTCCTTCAGCGGCCACCCTTCGATGAGCGGCCTGTTCTTCAGCGAGCAGCCGCCGCGAAACTATCGTGATTGGGCCAGCAGCGACTACACCTTCTACGAAGCGCTCGCCCCTGAGCTGCATGATCTGGGCGTGCTGTGCGAACCGGACTCGCGCGAGCCCTGGTTCGTTTGCGAGGCGCATGACGAGCGTTGCCTCGGCGAGACGCTCGAACGATTCGAGACGGCGGTCGATCGTGTCGTGCGCAAGGTCCCGGCTGCGCAGGCGCATCGTGCTGGCTAAGGGCGCCGCAAAGCCATGAAGAGCTACGATGCCATCGTCGTCGGCGCCGGACACAACGGCCTGACCAATGCGGCTTATCTCGCGCGCTCGGGCCTCAAGGTGCTGGTGCTGGAGCGCAACCCGTGGATCGGCGGCGCCGCAGTCAGCCGTGAGATCCAGGAAGGCTGGATCTACTCGAACTGCTCCTACGTGTGCAGCCTGCTGCGGCCTGAGCTGTTCCGCGATCTGGAGCTGGCGCGCCACGGATTGCAGGTCGTGCCTTACGGCGGTGGCGTGACGATCACGCGCACCGGCGACATTCTGGGCAACTACACCGATCACGACGTGCAGCGCCGCGAATTCGCGCGCCACAACCCGCGGGATGCGGACGCTTATCACCGCTATTCGACGGACGTGATGCGCCAGTGCAAGTTCATCCGCCCGCTTCTCATGCGTACGCCGCCGGACCCGACGTCGCTGCGGCCGCGGGATATCCGGGAGATGATCTATCTGGGCAAGGAGTTCGCGAAGCTCGGCGAGCAGACGATCTACGACACCATCCGCTTCTACACCATGAGCATCGCCGACTTTCTCGGCGAGTACTTCGAATCGGATCTCATCAAGGCGCACCTCTCGGGCAGCGGCATCATCGGCACGGCGCTGGGCGTGTACTCGCCGGGCACTGCTTACGTCCTGCTGCATCACTACATGGGCGATGTCGATGGATCGATCGGCTCGTGGGGCTTCGCACGCGGCGGCATGGGCGCGGTCTCCAACGCGCTGGCGTCTGCGTTCAAGGCGCACGGCGGCGAGATCGTGACGGATGCGCCGGTCGAGCGCGTGATCGTCCGCAACGGCAAGGTCACAGGCGTTGCTACTCAGAACGGCAATGAATACCGCGCGAGCATCGTGGTGTCGAATCTCGATCCCAAGCGCACTTATCTGGAGCTGTTCGAGGAGAAGGATCTCGGCGCGGCGTTCGTCAAGCGCGCGCGCAACTTCAAGATCCGCGGCTCCTCGGGCAAGCTGAATATCGCGCTCGATGGCCTGCCGGTGTTTCCAGCGCTCGGCGCGGACAATCCGCTGCGTTTCGGCGACATGCATTTCCTGGACTCGCTCGAACGCATGGAGCGCGCATACGACGACTGGAAGAGCGGCACCTGGTCGAAAGAGCCGTATCTCGATCTGCTCATCCCCTCGATGACGGACCCGACCATGGCGCCGCCCGGCAAGCATTTCATGTCGGTCTTCGTGCAGTACGTGCCGCCGAAGATCCACGGCCGCGACTGGACCGACGCGGACCGCGACGGCTTCAAGCAGACCGTGCTCGATCAGATCGCACGCTACAGCCCGAACTTCAAGGATCTCATCCGGCACGTCGAGGTGCGCACGCCGCGTGAGCTCGAGAACGAAGTGGGGCTCACCGAGGGCAACATCTTCCAGGGCGAGCTCACGCTGGATCAGCTGCTGTTCAACCGGCCGTTTCCCGGTTACGCGCAGTATCGCGGGCCGGTCGGCGGCTTCTACATGTGCGGCTCCGGCACGCACCCGGGCGGCGGCGTAATGGCGGCACCGGGCGCCAATGCAGCGCGCGAAATTCTGCTCGATCTGCGCCGGCCCAATCTCGTGCCCGAAGGCTGGCAGGATGACTGATCGAACTCGAACCATCGTGATCGGCGCGGGCCACAACGGCCTGGTATGCGCCGCATATCTCGCCAAAGCGGGCCACGAAGTCGTAGTCGTAGAGGCGGCGGAACGTGTCGGCGGCGCTGCCGTCACGCGCGAGCTTGCTCCTGGCTTCCGTGTCTCGGCATGCGCTCATCTTTCATATCTGCTGGACGCGCGCATCAGCCGCGAGCTCGACCTTGCGAAACACGGCTTGAAGGTTGCGCGCGCAAACCTGCGCACTGTCGCCCTCGCCCGCGATGGCAATCATCTGTCGCTAGATGGCGGTACCCTCGTGTCGGGAACGCTGCCGGATGCGGACCGCACTGCCCTGCCGGAATATCACGCGCAAATGCTGGCGTTTGCGCGCGTGCTCGGCAAGCAACACAACCGTCGGCCACCACGGCTTGCCGGTGGCGGGCGCAGTGAGCTGATGGCCGCTGCGATGCTGGGTCTGGACATGCGGCGCCTCGGCCGCGATTCCATGCGCGAGTTTCTGCGCATCGCCGGCATCAACATCTTCGACGTTCTCGAAGAGACATTCGAGTCGCCTTTGTTGAAGGGAGCACTGGCATTGGACGCAGTGCTGGGTACCAACCTCGGCGCCCGCTCGAACAATTCGGTGTTGTCGCTACTGCATCGCTTGAGCGGCGCCGCCATCGGTGTGACAGATGGCTTGTCGTTGCCGGAAGGCGGAATGGGCGCGATCACCGATGCATTGGCGGGCGCCGCACGCGCCAGCGGCGCGACGATTCGAACTGGCAGCCCGGTAGCGCGTATCACACTGGCAGGTGACGCGCGTGTCCGGAGTTGAGCTGGAGAACGGAGAACGTCTCAGCGCCGGCACCGTCGTTTCGAATGCAGATCCTGCGCGCACGCTGTTGCAACTTCTTGGTGCCCGCCATCTTGAAACTACAGTCGTGCACCGCGTACGCCATTTCCGCGCGAAAGGCATGGCCGCAAAGCTGCATCTGGCGCTCGATGGCCTGCCCAGGTTCGAGGGACTCAGCGCAGAAAACACGGGCGAGCGCCTCGTCATTGCGCCCGACGCTCACTACGTCGAGGCGGCGTTCGATCAGGCGAAATACGGCCACTGTTCGCTCGAGCCGGCTTTGGAGATCACGATTCCCAGCGTGCACGACAAGACACTGGCTCCGGCTGGTAAGCACGTCCTCTCGGCAGTCGTTCAATATGCACCGTTCGACCCACGTGCCAGCACCGATGCCGCGCGCGCCGAATTTCTCGACCGCACGCTCGGCGTTCTGCAGCGCTACGCGCCGGGACTGCGCGACCAAGTGACCGCATCGCAGCTGCTGCTGCCGGCGGACATCGAGCGGGAGTTCCGCATCAGCGGCGGTCATTGGCATCATGGCGAGCTCGCGCTCGACCAGTTCCTGATGCTGCGGCCCATCCCCGGCGCGGCCCAATACGCGATGCCTGTGAACGGTCTCTATCTGTGCGGCGCCGGCTGCCACCCCGGTGGTGGCGTCATGGGTTGCGCCGGAAAGAATGCGGCGCAAGCCGTGCTCGATGCGGAACGCGCTTCATGAGACACAAAGAACATTTTCGTACCGCGGTTTACGGCACTCCTTTTCATGAGCGCACCGCGCCGCTGAACGTGCGCAACGAATGGCACCGCTGGAAGGACTACACCACCGCCAGCGTGTACTTCGACGAGGCGCTCGAATACGCGGCCATTCGCAATGCCTGCGCCGTGTTCGATCTCACGCCGATGACCAAGCATCGGATCACCGGGCCCGACGCGTTGCCGTTCCTCAATCGCCTCGTCACCCGCGATGTCGCCAAGATAAAGCCGGGCAAGGTCGGCTACTGCGTCTGGTGCGACGATAACGGCCAGGTCATCGACGACGGCACGATCTTTCATTTGCGCGAAGGCGACTATCGACTGTGCTCGCAGGAGCGGCAGCTCGACTGGCTGTCGCGCTCCGCGCATGGCTTCGACGTGTCTATCGTCGAAGACACGCACGACGTTGCCGCTTTGGCATTTCAAGGGCCCACCACCTGCGCAGTGCTCAAGGCGATCGGCTGCCAGGGCGTCGAGCGGCTGGCGCCGTTCTCGATCGGCTACTTTGCGTTCGCCGGAACGCAGCTGATGGTCTCGCGCACCGGTTTCACGGGCGACCTGGGTTACGAATTGTGGATCGAGCCGGCGCGCGCGCTCGATCTGTGGGACGCATTGTTCGAGAAGGGCGCGAACCACGGCATCAGGCCGATGGGCACGCATGCATTGGAGGTCGCACGCATCGAAGCCGGCTTCATGCAGGCGCACGTCGACTTCCTGCCCGCCGATCAGGCAATCCGCCTCGACCGGACGCGCTCGCCGTTCGAGCTCGACCTCGCCCGCATGGTCGATCTCACCAAGCCGCATTTCAACGGACGCCGCGCCTTGCTCGAGGAGCAGAAGCGCGGCTCGCGCTATCGTTTCGTGCGGCTCGACATCGAAGGCAACAAGCCGGCTCGGTCGTCATACATCTACGACCGGCCGCGCAATGGCAAAGTGATCGGCACGGTCACCTCGGCGCAGTGGTCGCCTTCGGCGAAGGCGAACATCGCGCTCGCCTCGCTGCATATGCCGCATGGTCGGCCGGGCGATGAGCTCTGGGCAGAGATCTACTACCAGCGCGAGCTGAAATGGTCACGCGTGATGGCGCGCTGTCGCGTAGTCGAGGGCGCGTTCTACGATCCACCGCGGCGCCGGGCGACGCCTGCGGCGGATTTCTGAAACGACGAGTGCCCGTATGCCCGCTCATCGGCTCGAGCCTTTGCTTCGTCCTCGCTCGGTGGCGGTTCTCGGCGCTACCGAGCGCGCCGGAACCGTGGGTCGCACGGCGGTCGAAAACCTGCTGAAAGGCGGCTTCGAGGGCCGGCTGTTCGCAGTGAATCCGCGCTACGAATCCGTATGCGGCGTTCCCTGTTTTGCGTCCTTATCTGCGCTGCCTGATCCTGTCGAGCACGTGATCTTTGCCGTGAGCGATGCACGCGTCGAAGCGGCTCTTGAAGAGGTCATCGCTCACGGCGCGCGCGCGGCAACAGTGATGTCCTCGTTGGTGCTCGCAGACGACCGGCACCCACCGCTACGCGAACGGGTGCTGGCGAGAATCCGCGCAGCCGGCCTCGTGGTGTGCGGGGCCAATGGCATGGGTTTTTACAACTTCGCGGACGGCATATGGGCCTGCGGGTTTCTGACACGCGAGCACGTGCGCGGCGGCAACGTCAGCTACATCAGTCATTCCGGCTCCGGCATGTGCGGCATCGTCGATACGGACGAGCGCATCGACTTCAACCTGGTCGTGTCGACCGGCCAGGAGCTCGCGGTAACGATGGACGAGTACCTCGATTTTGCGCTGGAGCAGCCGAGCACGCGCGTCGTGGGATTGTTCATGGAGACTGCGCGCAACCCTGATGGACTGGCGCGCGCGTTCGCAAAGGCGCGGCAGCGCAAGATTCCCATCGTTGCGCTGAAAGTGGGCCGCACCGAGCTTTCGGCGCGTCTCACCGTGTCGCATTCGGGTGCTATCGCGGGCGAGGATGCCGTATATCAGGCACTGTTCGATCGCTACGGCGTGCAACGGGTGTACGACATGGACCAACTCGCCACGGCGCTCATCATGTTCGCGCAACCACACCCGGTCGGCGCCGGCGGACTCGTTTCTCTGCACGACTCCGGCGGCGAGCGTCAACTGTTGATCGATCTTGCGCACGACGCTGCGGTTCCTCTCACGCAGCTGAGCCCGGAAACAACCGCGAAACTCAGCTCCGTGCTGGATCCCGGCCTGCCGCCAGTCAATCCTCTCGACGCCTGGAGCACTGGCGGGCCGGACTACCACAGCGGCATGCAGCGCTGCTTCGTCGCGTTGATGTCCGATCCGGGCGCAGCGTTCGGTGCGGTGATTCACGACCGGGTCAGCGGCGGGGTCATTCACCATGATTATCTGGACTACCTGCGCGCGGGACACCGAGCCTCGGGCAAGCCGGCGTTCCTGGTCGCCAATCGTCAGGGCACGGGTGCAGACGCCGCGGTAACCGCAGCCACTCGTGAAGGCTTCCCAGTGCTCGACGGCGTCGCATCGTTTCTGCGCGGAGCAAAATGTCTGCTCGAACATCGCGACCACGTTGCACGTGAGCGCGGCGCGATACCTGTGCTGCCGCCGACTGCTCTGGACACGTGGCGCGAGCATCTCACCCACTGCACCGACTTCGATGAGAGCACCGGGCTGCAGCTGTTGCGGGACTTCGGGCTTCCGGCGAATACCGGCCATATCGCCGAGAGCGAATCCGCAGCGAGAGCTGCCGCGCAGCGGCTCGGATTCCCGGTGGTGCTGAAGACGGCCGTTGCGGGTATCGATCACAAGTCCGATCTCAACGGCGTATATCTGGACATCAGGGATGAAACGCAGCTGCGCGCTGCGTATCAGGAGTTGAGTCGCCGCATCGGCCCACGCGTGCTCGTGGCGCCGATGATCGAAGCCAAAGGCGTAGAGATGCTGCTCGGCATGATTCACGACGAGCAGTTCGGTCCGGTCGTCATTCTCGGCTTCGGCGGAGTGCACGTGGAGGCTCTGGCAGATGTCGTGTACGCCCTGCCGCCCTTCGACGTTGCAGAAGCGCATCGGCTGGTGGATCGACTGAAGCTCAACGCTTTGCTGCGCAGTCCGCGTCACAAGCGTCCGTTGGCAATAGACGAATTCTGCAAGGTCGCCTCGCAGTTCTCCGCTGTGATAGCTGCAATGGGAGACCTGCTGAGCGAGATGGATCTGAACCCTGTCATCGTGCACTCGGAAGGCTGCGTCATCGTCGACGCGCTCGTCGTCGGTCGCAAGCCGGGCACGGCATCGCACAGGAGGCAACCCCAATGACTCTGCAGGAATTGGCTGGATGGGATAGCGGCAATTGGCAGACGGCAGCGAGGGCCGCACGCGCGTCCATCGAGACACGACTGTTCATCGACGGCCGCTACGTCGATGCGGCAAAGGGCGGCCGATTCGCCACCGTTGATCCCGCGACCGGCGAGACCATAGCTGAGATGTCTGCGGGCACGGCAGAGGATATCGATCTGGCGGTCGCCGCGGCGAAGCGCGCTTTTCGCAGCGGCGTGTGGTCGCGAATGGCGCCGCGTCAGCGCATGGAAATCCTGTTCCGGTTCGCGAGCCTCATAGAGCGCGACGCCGCGCAGCTTGCGGTGCTGGAAACGCTGGATATGGGTAAACCCATCGCGGACGTCGTCGGCGTGGACCTGCCGAGCGTCGTCGACACCATCCGCTTCATGGCCGAATGCGTCGACAAGATCGAAGGCACGGTGACGAATACCGAAGCTGGCGTCATGCACATGGTCCTGCGCGAGCCGATCGGTGTCGTCGGCGCGATTTCGCCGTGGAACTACCCGCTGCTGATGGCGGTGTGGAAGATCGCGCCGGCGCTGGCCGCCGGCAACACCGTGGTGCTCAAGCCAGCCGAGCAGGCACCGATGAGCTGCCTGCGGCTTGCGGAGCTGTTCGCCGAAGCCGGCGGGCCACCTGGCGTGCTCAACGTAGTGAATGGAATGGGCGAGATCGCCGGCAAGGCCCTCGCACTGCACGGCGACGTTGCGAAGATCACGTTCACCGGGTCCACGGAGGTGGGCAAGCTGATCATGCAATATGCCGGGCAATCGAACCTGAAGCAGGTCGCCCTCGAATGTGGCGGCAAGTCGCCACAGGTGTTCATGGCAGATCTCGCGGACCTCGATCGCGCAGTCACTGCCGCCTACCGCGGAATCTTTTCCAACATGGGCGAGGTCTGCAACGCCGGGTCGCGGCTGCTGGTGGATCGGCCGATCTACGATCGGTTCGTGCAACGCTTCGTCGAGCTCGGCCGCGACGCCTACCGGCCAGGCAATCCGCTCGACCCGGCCACCAATATGGGACCGCTGGTTACTCGTGAGGCGCAGCGGCGCGTGCTTGGCATGATCGAAGCGGGACGGGGCGAAGGAGCGCGGCTGGAGTTCGGCGGCTGCGCGCCCGATGGCATGGAGCGCGGCGCATACGTCTCGCCTACCCTGTTCACCGATGTGCGCAATGACATGAGCATCGCCCGGCAGGAAATCTTCGGACCGGTAGCCGCGATCATTCCTTTCGACGGCATCGACGAGGCGATGGCCATCGCGAACGACACCATCTACGGGCTCGCAGCCGGCGTCTGGACGCGCAACGTCGATACCGCGTTCCGCCTGGTACGCGAAATCGAGGCTGGGGTCATCTGGATCAATTCATTCGACGAAGGCGACATGACCCAGCCTTTCGGCGGCTTCAAGCAATCCGGACACGCCCGCGACAAGTGCTTCGACAGCATCAAGAGCTACACGCAGACCAAATCCGCGTGGTTCCGCATCGCCTCACCGCAGGCCTAGTGCGCAAAACCGGGACGCAATCATGAGCAACGACGACGAGCGCCAGCCTGCCGAACTGCGTCAGTTCCTGGAGCGCTACCCCGATACGCGGCAACTCGAGCTCCTGCAGCCGGACATGCTGGGCATCCTGCGCGGCAAACGCGTGGGGCGCGATGAGTTTGCGAAGGTCTTCGGTAAAGGCGTGAACTTCTGCGGCGCCACGGTGCTCCTCGACAGCAAAGGGCAGACGTTCGAGCGTATTGCCGACGGCAGCCGCGATGGGGATCCAGACGCAATCTCCACCGCCGTGCCGGGCTCGCTCGCACCCGTGCCGTGGGCTCAGGTGCCCACCGCGCAAGTGCTGCTCGCGATGGCCACTGCCCAGGGCGAGCCATTTTTTGCCGATCCGCGGCAAGTGCTGCGGCATGCCGCCAAACCCTTGCAGGATCTCGGTCTCACTGCCGTCGCAGCAACGGAGCTGGAGTTCTATTTGCTCGAAGCGGACAGCGACCAGCCCACGCCGAAGGTGGGACGCATACCGGGGACGCGCCGCGCACAGGATGGGCCGCAGTACGGCTGCATGGAGGACGTCGAAGATGTCGACGCTTTTCTTGCGCAGCTGCATGAGGTCTGCGCGGCGCAGAACATTCCTGCAGGCGCCACGCTGAAGGAGTTCTCACCGGGCCAATTCGAAGTCAATCTGCACCACGTCGCCAGCGCGGAGCTCGCCTGCGATCACGCCGTGCTGCTGAAACGAGCAGTGAAAGCCGTGGCCCGGCGACATGGCATGGCCGCAAGCTTCATGGCAAAACCGTTTGCGGAGTTCGCAGGCTGCAGCCTGCACGTGCACGTCAGCGTCACGGATGATAAAGGTCGCAACGTGTTCGCAGGCTCGCGCGCGGACCAGCCTTTCTCCGACACCTTTCGCCACGCTGTCGGCGGCCTTGCCGCAACGATGCGCGAATCGATGGCCATCTTCGCGCCGACGGCGAACTCCTACCGGCGATACCGGCCGGGGCTGTTCGTTCCGCTCGCGCCGAACTGGGGGATCAATCACCGCGGGGTCGCACTGCGCGTTCCACTCTCAGGCGCGGAAGACACGCGCATCGAGCATCGCCCGGGCGGCGCGGACGGCAATCCTTATCTCGTGATGGCCGCAATACTTGCCGGGATTCACCACGGCATCACGCAGCGCTGCGATCCGGGACCCATGGTCGCGCCGGGCACGATCCTCGAAGAGCAGATCTCGCTTCCCGCACGCTGGGATGCGGCGCTCGACGCGTTCGATGCCGGGACGGTGCTACCGCGCTACCTCGGCGAGCGCTATCACAAGCTGTACGGCACGTGCCGACGTGAGGAATGCGATCGGTTCCACGCGCAGATCACGAATCGCGACTACGAGTGGTATCTGCGCGCGATCTGATGGCGTGCTTTTCCTGCGCGGACAACGCTTCGTTACGAGCCGCGACTGCGCCGCGCAGCGGCGCTTGACCCAAGCGACACACCGGCAACCTCGCGCGAAGCCAATCCTGGAATCCCGCCAGCACGACTTCCTTGTCCGAGAGGATGCCTTGTGTGTATGCGCCCGAACCGAGCCCTCGCTGCACCGAGCGAGTGAGCTCTTCGTCTTCCGCTTGCACTCGCGCGTTCAGCCGCGTGCATAGATAGCGTGCCGCCCGCATTTCGCGACGATCGTCCGCAAAGCCATAGGAGCGCGCCCGAATGCGCGTGCGCCCCGCCGCAGTGGGCAGGACCTGAAAGAAATCCAGCCATTCCGGATAGATGTCGAAAAACACGTTCGGCCACAAGCCGAGGTACGTCCAGCGGCGGCGCAGGTCCTGCGGCAGATGCTCGATGTCGGGCAGGAACTTGCAGTAATGCTGCGCGCTCCATGATTTGAGCGGTTTTTCGCGCATGCGGTGACTCAGTCGCATCGTGCCCGCCGGCAGCACCTGGCGGTCGTACTGCGGCTCCATCAGCGCCACGAGACCGCGATGGCCCAGGGGAAAGTGGTAGTCCTCGACGTAGTTCTCCACCACGTTCTTCCAATCGATGTCGAGATCCCGTTCCCACAGATCGTCGAGCGGGACCATCTGCTCCATGCGGTAGTGCGCGAGCTCGGCCTGGTGCGGCTGCATGCGCTCGGCCACGCTCGGCTCGCCGCCGCGGAAGCGAATGAACACCATGCCCATGAAGGTCTCCAGCTCGATGGGCTTGAGACCGAACCGCGAGCGATCGAATTCTGGAAACGAGTCGGGTGCGCTGACGCTGCGATTGCGGCCGTCCAGGTGATAGGTCCAGCCGTGGTAGTTGCAGCGGAGAAACTTCTCGCAACTGCCTCGTTCTCCCGCAACCACGGCGTGCGCCCTGTGCGCGCACACGTTGTGGAAAGCTCGGAGCGTCCCCGCTTCGTCACGAACGACGAACCCGCGCCGACCGAAGAACTCGAACGCGACGTAGTCGCCCGCGCGGCTGACTTCGCTTACGTGGCAGACGATCTGCCATGACGGCAGGAACACGTGCTCCGTTTCGAGCTCGTGAAACTCCTCGTTTTGATACACCCACGCCGGCAGCGTGTAGCGCAACCCCGGTTCAGTCGCTGCCACGTGCTCGACCGAAGCAAGCGCGAGCGCCGGTGACGGCACATCCGCTCGCGGGACATCGGCTGCTTCGATGCGCTCGGCAAGCCACGGGAACACGCTGCAGAGATACGCGCGGCACTGGCGCTTGCCGGCTTCGCGATCGAACGCGTCGCCTTCGAACAGAATGCTTTGCCATAGCTGGTCGATCAGCCCGATGAGCCCGACCGACACCGCTTCCGCGTCAGGCCATTTGCTCGTGCCATGAGCCGCGATCACGCGCGTGCAGAGCGTGGCCATCAGTTCACCGTAGGATTGATCGCGCGCACCGCAGATACGCTGGTAGTCCGCGCGTGCGTTCGATTCGCCAAGGAAGGCGTACCAAACGGCGATCTTGTGCGCTTCGCTCAGCGGAGCACTCAAGCTTGCGTCGATGATGCCGAGCAAGCCTTCCAGCGCATCGTCGTCGGACCGGGCGAGCACCTGCGCCATGCCGGCGGCAAACTCATCCGAAACTTCGCGCAACGTGGCGAGCAGCAATGCTTCCTTGCTGCCGAAATGGAAGTTGATCGATGCTGCGGTATGACCGGCGGCGGTCGCGATTCTTGCCGACGTGAGCGCGGAAAGGCCGAATCGCGAAATGGCGAGAGCAGCTGCCTGGATGAGATCGAGCTTCGAGCCGGTGGGCCGAGGCTCAACGGCTGTTTCAGGAGGTGATGACAACGCATGGCTCCAACAGCTTGGCGGGCTGAATTGTACGCGTCTTGGCGCAGTCACTCAATGAGCATTTAGTTACTAAATGCTGTTTTAGCTGGCCTTAAAGACACGCTAAGCGTTTGATGCGAAAGGGAGACCTGCCGCGATGCGCGAACTTCAGGAAGCGGCGCCGATTGAAACCAGCCACGCCAGGATCTCGAGCAGCAGGACGATGAGGGACAGCTGCAGAGCGACTCGGATGCGCTGGATGATCCGCCAGTTGTTGGCCATGTCCGTCTTGATACGCATAGCCAATGCGCGGTGCATTTCGGACATCGTTGCCGGCTCGTCGCGATCCACGAACGATCTGAGGAGTTGTTCCGGATCGAAGCGGAACGTGAAGTTGTAGTACGGCCAAAGCACGAAGACGATGAGTGCCCCGACCAGGAACAGCAGGCACACGGCGATCCAATCCAGGAATCCAACGCCATCGGACAATGCCCGGGTACCGAGCAGCGATGTCGCAAACGCCGTGGCGAAGATCAAATTCCCGCCGCGATTGTTCAGAGACTCCACGACGTATTGCTGATGCTGAAGGCCCCGGACTGCCTCTTGATAGACGAATGCAAGGCGCTTGTCATCGTCTGACGACACGGACACATCACCGGGGCCACGCGTGCTCGTTGTTTCGGTGATCGACATCGCACGTTCAACGCCGCGCTGTTTTGCCAAGTTTCATCAGCGGGGGTACCAGCCACCGACGAGAATCTGCTTGAAGAACCGGGCGCCCGACTGGCGTACTATTGCGCCCATGAAGACGCTGATGCAGTCGAGTGCGCATCGCCGATCGGCGAAAGCCCAGGAGAAGGCTCTGTATATCTCCGTGATGTCGTCGTCAGCGATCGAAGGCATTCGCGCCCCGTTCGCCAAGGCGAGGTGGGCTAAGCGTCACAAGGACATGGACTCCCTTATCGCTTATTGGAAGCGACGGTCTCGTAGATAACCCGCCGAAACAGTTCGGCCAAGGGAACATAGTTGCGGCCCATGGCCGCGTGAATCCCGGCTATGTAGTTGCGCTTACCACTCCCATCGAGTGGCCTGAAGTCGAGCGGCTCGAGCCCGGCTTGACGTGCCATCAGCACGGCCAGGAGTCGCGCCAGCCGACCATTACCGTCGCGGAAGGGATGTATCAGAATCAGCTCTGCGTGCACCTCAGCCAGCGCGGGCGCTAGCTGGTCGGGATCGCTGTCAACGCACGGCGTAAGACGCTGCAACACTTCGGCCTCAAACTCCTGCATGAGAGGCGGGATGCGCGCAGCATGGGCAAACTGAAATCCGCCCTTGCCGATGTTCAGCGTTCGGTACTCGCCGGCCCAAGCGTAGATTCGCCCCAGCCAATTTCGATGCAGCTCCCGAATGTCAGTCGCGCCGAATCGATGTGTGGGCCCATACCTCGCCGGGGCAGCTACCTGCACGATCGCGAGCGCATCCGATTCGATGACCTCCATATCTTCCGCGTGCGCAATGCCGAGCAGATTCCTCAGCACGCGATTGCGTGAACCAGGCTCAAACTCAGCCTCCACGCCGCTCGCCTCGTACTTCCGTGTTGTCATCGCCCCGGCTCTTCATCGAAGACCGAGGCTCAGGATGAGTAAGACGACGGGGACCGATCAGGCGAACAATCGAGTGATCCAGCGAGAAATGAGTGAGTGAGCGGTGATCCGGATCACCGAGGGATACGTGACGCTGTCGCACGTAGGCAAGACAGGGTGACAGGCCGGCTCTTACCCCCAACTGCGTAATGGAGACGAGGCCGTCCTCACCTCGCCCGCGCAGTTCTCCGCAGCGGCTCCACCTTCACCCGCTCCGCTTCCGCAACCGTGGCGCGCGGCTGCCGCACCAGATCCGCAAAGTCATTCGCCGGCACCGCCGCGCTCATCAACCAACCCTGCACGGCATCGCACCCCTCAGCGCGCAGAAACTCCAGCTGCGCCTCCGACGACACGCCCTCCGCCACGATGCCAAGCCCCAGGGTGTGGCCCAGCGCGATAATGGCTCGTACGATCGCCGCATCTTCCGGATCCACCCCAATATCCTTCACGAACGATCGATCGATCTTCAGCGTGTCCAACGGGAACCGCTTCAGATAGCTCAGCGACGAATATCCCGTGCCGAAATCGTCCACCGCCAGCGCAAATCCGAACTCCTTCAGCGTGAGCAGCGACCGTCGCCCTGCCTCCGCATCCTGCATCAGGATGCCTTCTGTCAGCTCCAGTTCGAACAGCGACGGCGACAGGCGCGCCTGCCCGACCGTATCGCTCATGTGCAGCAACCCTTCGGGCCGCATGAAGTCGCGACCCGAAATGTTCACAGCCACACGCGGCAACTGCAGCCCCTGATCACGCCACGCGCATAGATCCCAGCAGACCCGCTGCATCACCCAGCGTCCAATATCGCCGATCAGTCCAATCTCCTCCGCCACCGCCACGAAGTCGACTGTCGGGATCTGGCCGCGCTGTGGATGGAACCATCGCAGCAGCGCCTCGGCACCGTTCAGTCGCAGACTCTGCGTCTCGTACTTCGGTTGGTAGTAAACCTGCAGCTGCGAGTTCTCGAACGCCTGCCGCAGCTCCATCTCCAGCGACAGTCGCTTCAGCGCGCGGGCATGCACCGCGCTCGTGTACACACGATACTGATTGCGCCCGCTCGCTTTCGCTTCATACATCGCGCCGTCGGCGTTCTTCAGCAGGCTTTGACTGTCGCCGCCGTGCTCCGGGAACAGTGCGATGCCGATGCTCGGCGTCACGACGAACTCGTAGCCGCCGTGCAGGAATGGCGCGACCAGCGCGGCCTGGATGCGCTCAGCAGCCCGCTGTGCCGACCCGACCGTCGCGTTGCCGGTTTGCACGAGGATGAATTCGTCGCCGCCGACGCGGGAAAACACCCCGTAGACATCGTCGTCAGCACGCGGACCTGAGAGCGAGTTGAGCCGATCGGTGACCATGCGCAGCAACGCGTCGCCGGTCTGATGCCCGAGCGTATCGTTGATGCGCTTGAACTGATCGAGGTCGATGTAGAGCACCGCGACGCCGCGGTTCTCGCGACGCGCTTCGACCAGCGACTGCGACAAGTAGTCGCCGAGCCATTCGCGGTTCGGCAGACCGGTCAGCACGTCGAAGTACGCCAACCGATGGATATGTGCCTCGGTGCGCTTGCGCGCCGTGATATCGCGGATGATCGCCAACACCTGGCCGCCGGCATTCGGCGCGTAGCGGCATTCGAAGTGCCGCGTCGTCTCACTGTCGGACTCGAGAGCGAACTCGAACGCCGCCGGATCGCCGCGCACCGTGGCGTTCAGGCACGTCAGCGCCCGCTCTTGCACCGCCGGCGGCAGCAGGTCGGCGAGCCGTCGTGTACCGGGAGCGTGCGTACCGTCGATCAAGCCAGCAATCGGGCTCACGATGTGACTGATCGTGCCCAGCGTGTCGACCAGAAAGATTCCGTCCGGAATCGCGCGCAGCAGCGCGGCGTTCTTCTGCTCGCTGAAGCGCAACGCATCCAGGTTGCGCGCACCGCGCAGCACGTAACGAATTCTATGAACGATCAGCGCCCAGTTGATCGGCTTGACCACGAAGTCCGTGGCCCCGACGTTGTACGCCTGATCGATCGAGGCCGGATCGTCATGACCGGTCACCATCACGATCGGCAGGTTCGCACCGCCTGGCAGCTGGCGAATGCCCGCGCAGGCCTGATAGCCGCTACCGTTCGGCATCTCCACGTCGAGCAACGCGATATCCGGGAGGCGCGTGGCGCACGCGGCAACGGCGTCATCGCCGCTGGTCACGACTTCGACGTCGAAGCCGGCGGCATCCAGTGTCGCCGCGGCGATGTCGCGCAAGAGCGCATCGTCGTCGGCGATCAGGACGCGAACTCTCTGCTCACCCATGCTCACGCTGATCTCCGCATCTCGAATTGCAGTTCTTCGCGCACGCGCGTATGTAGCGCACGCAGCTCGCCAAGCAGCTCGCGGGCCGTGGCGATCTTTCCGTTCCGGGCACGATCCTCGAGCTCACGACACAGACTCGCGAGACTGTGCGCGCCGACATTGCCGTTATACGAGCGCCACGCGTGGGCAGCGCGCGCCAACTCGGTGGCATCGTTTTGTTCGATCGAGCGCTCGATCGACACTACGAGCTCGCGGGAATCCGTGAGGTAGCGCTCGACGATGTGACTCAGCATGTCCTTCGTCCCTTTCCGCGGCAGCGCGCGCAACGCATTCAGCGTGCCGCGGTCGAGCACATCGGCCGTCGCAGGCGCAGGCGTCTCGACAGGGACTGGCGTCGCGACTGCCGGTGCAGCGGGGAGCCAGCGCGCCAACACCTCACGCAGGGCCGCGCGACTGAACGGCTTCGCCAAGTAGTCATCCATGCCCGCGGCGAGACACGCATCGCGACCTTCGTGTGTCGCATTCGCCGTCAGCGCGATCACCGGCATGCGATTGCCTGTACCTTCGCGCCGTCGCAGCTCGGCGGTGGCGGAGAACCCGTCCATCACCGGCATCTGGCAGTCCATCAGGACGACGTCGAACTTGTCGACGGCGAGCATATCGAGCGCCTTGCGGCCATCGGCAGCTGTCGCCGATTGCAGCCCGAGCGCTGCGAGCATGCCCTCGGCCACTTCGCGATTGAGCGCCTGGTCTTCGACGACCAGCACGCGTCCGCGCAGCCGAGGCACGTCGTTCGCAGCGGAGAGCTTCGCCGCACTGGCGTGATCGCCCGCGTCGCGCGCGCGATCGCTCAACTCGCGGTAGAGCAGCTGCAGACGCAACGGCTTGCTCAGTTCGGCGTCGAAGTGCAAGCCACCATCGGCCTTCGGGCGCGCCAGGTTGACGAAGTTCGTGAGCCGAATGATGCGCGGCCGAACTGCACGATCCGACAGCCCAGCGCTCAAGAGCAACGCGCCGTCGTCGGCCAGCGAGTCGTCGACGATGATCGCGTCGTACGCGATTGCACGGAGTTGCTCCGCCGCTTCCGACATCGAGCCCACGCCCATCGGACGCGCGCCCCACTCGCGCAACGCCGTGACGATGATGCCGCGCGCGACGTCATTGCGATCCACCACCAGCGCACGCAACGGATCCAGGCTCGGCAACGCCAGTAGCTGAGTCGATGGCTCCGCCAGCGGCAGCGACAGCTCGAACGAGAACGTGGAGCCGGCGCCCGGTGCGCTGACGACGCCGAGCTTGCCGCCCATGAGCTCGACGATCTGGCGAGCGATCGACAGACCGAGACCTGTTCCGCCGAAGCGCCGCGTCGTCGACGCATCTTCCTGCGTGAACTCCTCGAAGATCTTCGTCTGGTTCATCGGCTCGATGCCGACGCCGGTGTCGACCACTGCGAGTCGCAGAGCAATAGAGCCATCCGCGCTGCCGAGCGGCGTCACGCGCAGCGTCACCTGTCCGCGATCGGTGAACTTCACGGCGTTGCCGCCGAGGTTGACGAGCACCTGGCGCAGGCGGACGGCATCGACACGAACGCGCGGCAGCGGCTGAGCCGGCGAATCGCACAGCAGTGCAATGTCCTTGGTCGCCGCGCGCGCCGCAAGCATTTCCGCCGTCTGCTCCACGAGCTCTACCAGATCGCACTCGACTGGATCGAGCTGCAGGCGGCCGGCTTCGATCTTCGAGAAGTCGAGCACGTCGTCGACGATCGCGAGCAACGAATCGGCGGAACGATGAATGGCCTCGGAGAAGCGCCTTTGCGCCGCATCGAGACGCGTATCGAGCAGCAGCGCTGTCATGCCGAGCACGCCGTTCATCGGTGTGCGCAGTTCGTGGCTCATACGCGCGACGAAGTCGCTCTTCGCACGACTGAGGACCTGCAGCTGCTGGTTGCGCTCTTGCAGCTCGTGCGTACGCACGAGCACGGTGTTTTCCAGCTCGCGACTGTAGCGAAGCGCACGCTCGCGCTTACGTTGCTGCCTGCGCCAGACGTAACCGATCAGGACGATGGCCAGCACGCCATACAGGATTCGGGCGGCCAGCGTATTCCAGGGTGCCGCCGCGACGCGCACGGGAATCGCGATGCCTTCCGGGCTCCAGGCGCCGTCCGCGTTCGCCGCGCGCACTCTGAACGTGTACTCGCCCGCGTCCAGGTTCGTGTAGGTCGCACGCCGCACCTTGCTCGCTTCGGTCCAGTCCGCGTCGAAGCCCTCGAGCTGATATGAGTAGCGGTTGTTGTCGGGCGACGTGAAGTCCAGCGCCGAGAACTCGAACGTCAGCAACTTGTCGCTGTAAGCGAGATCGAGCGCCTTGCCCAGTTCCTGCATCGGCAACGGCTGGTTGAGCTTGGCGACCGAGGTCAGCACGACGCGGGGCGGCGGCGCATCCTTGGTCACGGCGTTCGGCGCAAACGCGTTGAAGCCGTTGCTGCCGCCGAAGTACAGCGTCCCGTCGCGGCCGCGATAGTGAGCGCCGAAGCTGAAATCTTCGCCCTGCAGACCGTGCGCCTCGTGGAAGGTCTTGGCCGTGCGCGTGCGCGGATCGAAGCGCGTCAGGCCGTTGTTCGTGCTGAGCCACAGGCGCCCGTCGATGTCGGATTCGACGCCGTACACGACCTGCCGCATCATGCCGGCGACGCCCGACTGGTTCTCGAAGCGCACCGCATCCGGCGCCTCGGAGCTGCCGATCATGCGGTCGAGACCACCGCCGGCCGTGCCGATCCACAGATCGCCGTGCCGATCGACGTGCAGCGCATAGATCGCGTCGTCGCTGAGGCTGTTCGGATCTTTGTCGTTGCGGCGGTAGTGATGGAAGCGCCCGGTCTTGCGATCGAGCAGATTCAGGCCGCCGCCCGCGGTGCCGATCCACAGATTGCCGCGTGCATCCTCGGCTATTGCGCTGGCGCGCGGATCGCTGAGCGAGTCGGCGCTGCCGAACGGATAGCGGATCACCGCGCCGCTGTCGCCGGCGATGCGTGCCAGACCGCCGCCGAACGTGCCGATCCACAAATCGCCCTGGCGATCTTCGTAAAGCGCCATCACGCCGTTGGCGGGCAGCGTTTTCGCATTGCCTTCGACGCTCTGATACGTGCGCGAGGTGCGTCGCGTCGGATCGAAGCGCTGCAGCCCTCCGGTCATCGTGCCGATCCACAGCGCGCCGTGACGGTCGAGCAGCAGCGACATGACGCGGTCGTCGCGCAGCCCAAGCTCCTTGTCGTCGCGCCCGTGACGCCGTTCGCGGCCAGTACGCGTGTCGATCTCGATGAGGCCGGCTGAAGTTCCGACCCACACCGTACCCGCACCGTCCTCCGCAAATGCGTACACGGCCGCGCCGCCGCCGAACGCAGCACTGCGATAGTGGCCGAGCAGCCAGCTGTTCGGATTCCAGTGACTGGCGCCGCCGTCGCGCGTGCCGACCCATAACACTCCGCCGCGATCCTGGTAGAGCGACATGACGTTGGCGTTGCGCAGGCTCTGCGGATTGTCCTCGTCGCGGCCGTAGCGAACGAACTTTCCGGAAGCGCGATCGAACAGATTCAAGCCATCGCGCGTCGCCACCCACAGGCGCTTGGCGTCATCCTCCAGCACGGCCTGCACGCGATCGTTGCTGAGCGAGCCCGCGACGGCGGGATCGTGGCGGAACGAAGTAACTCGACCCGTGTCGGGATCGAGGCGGTTGAGGCCGCCGCCGAGCGTGCCGACCCACAGCGCGCCGGTGTGGTCCTCACGAATGACACGGATGCGCACGTCGGTGAAGCCGGCGCCGTTTGCACCGGCGCCGTAGTTCACGAAATCGTCGGTGGCAGGCTCGTAACGACTGAGGCCGGCATCGGTGCCGACCCACATTCTGCCGGCGTGGTCCGCATACAGTGCGAATACGGCGTCGCCCGCGAGCGAGCCCGAATCGCCGGCGTCGTGACGGAAGTGCCGGGCGATGCCGGTCTTGGGGTCGAGCAAATCGAGCCCCTGCTCCGTGCCGACCCAGATGCGGCCGCGCGCATCGATGAGCAGCGTGCGCACCGCATCGCTCGACAGGGAGTCGGGCTTCGCGGGATCGTGGCGGAACTGCTGGAATGTATCGGTGCGTCGATCCCAGCGGGCGACGCCGCCGCCGACCGTCGCCAGCCACAGGTCGCCTTGCGCGTCCTCGGCGATCGTCCAGATGAAGTCGCTCGCCAGGCCGCGCTCGTTGCCGCGCTCGCGGCGATATGCGCGAATGGAATAGCCGTCGTAGCGATCGAGCCCGCTTTCCGTCGCCAGCCACAAATAGCCATGCGAGTCCTGCAGGACGCTCATGACGGTGCTCTGCGAGAGCCCGTCGCGCATGGTCAGGTGCTCGAAGTAGATCGGCCGCGCGGCCGGAACCGGCGCAGCGGCATGCGCCGCTCCGATCGCGGTCAGCGTGGCGCACGCCACGAAGGCGCGGATAAAATTGTGCACGCGCCTTCGCATCGAGTCGGCTTACTCCTGCTTCACGGCCTCGACGCTGCTCGTGCTATTCGTCGTGGCGTTGTTGCTCCACGCGTAGCCGTTGCTCCACGCGTAGCCATTGCTCCAGGCGTAGCCGTTGCTCCACGCGTAGCCGTTGCTCCAGGCATAACCGTTGCTCCAGGCGTAGCCGGTGGCGCCCGGCGGGCTGCCGTCCCAGGTCTCACCGTCGAGCAGCGTGGCGACGCCGATCAGCAGATTGCCGAGCAGCGGCACATTGCTCAGCGTTTCGCCGAGCCCACCGACCAGGCCGCCCAAGCCACCCAACAGACCGCCAAGGAGCGAAGTCCTGCGGGCAGAGCTACCCTGCACGGCCATGATGTAGAAGTTGCCGTCGGCGTCCTGATTCGCGCGGCCGCCGAAGTGCTTCATGCCGGACAGATCGAGCAGCACGTTGAGACCGACGTTGGCGCAGCCACTGGCGTTGCTGTACGCGGCATCCTGAGCGTTGACGAGGCCGGCGCCCTGCTGGAACACCGAGTACGCAAGCGTGCCGTCCTTTTTCACGGCGGGACGCGCACTGTCCATCAAACGACACTTCACTTGGTCAGGCGTGAGGTTCGGATTCACATCGAGCATCAACGCGACGACGCCGCTCGTGACTGCCGCAGCCTGCGAAGTGCCCGACATCGTGAAGTCGTTGAAGCGGCTGTCGACCCACTGCGGATAGTTGCGCGCGAGCGTGCTGTCGTTCGGCGAGTAGGCGCGGATGTGTCCGCCCATCGCCACGACTTCCGGCTTCACGAAGCCTTCGAACGTCGGACCGGCAGCAGAGAACGAGGCGAGACGATACTGATCCGGCTGCATCGGACGATAGCTGTCCGTGATCGCACCGACGGTGATGACATACGGGTTGTTACCCGGCACGCCGATCGACATCGGCGACGGGCCTTCGTTGCCCGCGGAGACGACGACGACGATGCCCGAGGCCCACGCGGTCATGACCGCCTGGTTCAACGGATCGTCCCAGTAGTGCGAGCGCACCGGCGCGCTCAGCGACAGGTTCAGCACACGGATTTCGTAGCGCGACTTGTTCGCGACGATCCACTGGATGCCGCGGATGACGTCGAAATACCGGCCGGCGCCGTTGTCGTTCAGCGCCTTCACCGACACGAGGTTCACGCCGGGCGAGACGCCCTGGAAGCGGCCGGTGCTCGCGACCGCCGCGTTGCCGATGATCGAGGAAATGTGCGTGCCGTGACCGAACGCGTCGTCGTAGTTGGTCGGATTTGCGCGCGCCTGGATCGCGTCGTACTGCGCGAGCACGCGCTGACTGCCGTGCGAGCTCTTCAGCAACGGACCTTTCTCGCGCCACAGGCCCGAGTCGAGCACAGCGACAGTCACGCCGCGACCGGTGAGCCCGCCCTTGTGCAGCGTGGTCGCACCGACTTCCTGCGGATAGTAGGTTTCAGGCAGAGCGCTCGTCGCGCTCGCGCTGACGGCCGCGTCCTCGTACACGCGCAAGCCATCGACGGGATTCTCGTGCAGCCGCGACAGCTCCATTGCATCGAGCGATGCGCCGACGGCGCGAATGATGTCCAGGTCACCCGTGATGCGACCACCCGCCTTCTCGACCGCGCGACGCGCGAGATCGGTGCTCGCAGCCTGCACGATGTAATCCTGGCGTTCGCCCGGTGCGACCTGCACGGGCTTGGGCTGCTGCGCCTCCACCTTGGGCGGCGACTGATCGGGCTTGATCGGCCACGCGACAGCCGCCTGCTGCTGAGTCGCAGGCGCCGTGGGCTCGCGGTGCAAATAGCTCAGCGCGCCGACAATCAGTAACGCAGCGAGGCCAGCAGCTCCGGCAATCCGGAGCCGTCGAGAGGTCAACGTCATAAGTGAGTCGTCCCGCTATTTTCTTGTGACTTACGAAGCCCGCGCTTCGTGGGGTCATTTTTTACCGGAGGTCGTCACGCAGCGACAGGACGTGGAGCGCGGGTGACGCGTGACGCGCGTCGCAGGACGCGCATGTCAGCCGGATATGTAAACGGGATTTCAGCTGTGCTGTGAGGCGCTGAACATAAGCGCGCCTCGAGCCGCAGCCAATTCGCTACTTCGAGTACTGGCGCGCTGCCGCTTCGAGTTGCTGCCGCACTTCATCGCGCAGCGCTGCCGGCTCGACGACTTCTACGTGAGACCCGTGACGCATGACGTCCATCACGAGCTCGCGTGCATCCCGATATGGGATGCGCAGCTCGTAGCGGCCATCCTGCAGAGACTTGCCCTGCTGCTGCGGATGCCAGCTCTCGTCCGCGACCCATCGCGCACGCTCGGCTGAGAAACGCAGCACTGCGACCTGGTCCGCCTTGCCGCCAAAGATGCCGTAGGCGCTTGCGTAGTGACTGTCCAGGTCGGCATCGGGGAGATCGAGCGCTGTGCCCTCCAGGACTTTCGCGCGACGCAGGCGATCGAGCGAGAACGTTCGCAGCTCGTTGCTCTCCTCGTCCCATGCATCGAGATACCAGACCTCGCGATAGTGCGTCAGCCGTTGCGGCGAAACGGTGCGCTCGGATTGGCGATTGCTGCCGCGAGAGTGATATTCGAACCAGAGCTTGCGGCGCTGGAGTGTCGCTGAGGCCGCGACCTGGAATGCTTCGCCCGTCGTCCGCGAGGCGACGCCGGGAAATCGAATGCGTGCAGCCGCCTCACCGAGATTCAGTCGGCGGTGCTGCACGAGCTGATTGAGTCGCTTCGCGATCGCCGACACTTGATCCGCGAGCAAGCCGCCACCGAGGTCGCGAAGGATTCGCTGCATGACTGCGAGCGATTGCAGCTCGGCGGGCGAGAACCACAATCCCGGCAGCTCGTAAGTCTCCTCACCCGACGCCCTGCGATACATGAACCCGCCGCGCTCGCGATCGAACTCGATCGGCGCATTCAGATGATCCTTCATGGTCGCAATGATCCGGAACAGCGTCGGCCGGGAACATTCCAGCCGCGCCATCAGGCTGTCCACGTCGATCGGCGTGCGCCGGTTCGCGAGGATCGAGTGGAGCTGGAAGATGCGGTCGAATTTGTCCAAACTCGAGATCCTTTTCTCTGCCTGCCACGTGTTTCGCCACGGCTAAATCATGAACGTCCAGACACAGACCAGCCACTCCTCGTGTGTTTGCGTTCTCGATGCGCACCAACCGCTGACGCCAACCGATCAGATCGGCCAGCTCAGGGTGGTGCAGCGGGAACAGATCTGCTTCGGCCGACACGAGCAGCGCAGAAGGCGCGTCAGGAAATTGCCCGAGGATCGCCTGGCTTCCGATCACCACGATCTCCGAATCGTTGGCGATTGAGCCCGCCGCGCGGATCAGATGTTCAAGCTCGGAACGCTTCATAAATGCGACGTCGCTCGGCGACGGTCAAAACGCCGGGGAAGGGCGAGGACTGCCGAAGTCGCGCCCCCTCCTCACTCGGCTCTGTAATGATGGCGGCGATTTCTGACCATGGGCGCTTCATGATTCCGACCCATTCTTCATACCATGCTGGCGGTTGCTCATCCCAACGCGCGCGCCATCGTTGCAGGTTGTTGCGCGGGACATCGAGCAACTTTGGGTTGCGCTCGATCTTCTGCGCGATCACCGCATGCATCGCCAGACTGCGAGCCTCCAGTAGGCGATGCGACGAATAGCCGGGACGGCCCGACCGTTCAGCCGAAACCCACGATAGGACTGCCTTCAGCCCGCCGCCTTGCGACGCTGACGCATGCGACGCATGCGCTCAGCGGCCGTCATCGCATAGCCTGTCGGGGGCCGGCCGAGGGTCGGCTTGATCAAACGCCTTTTGGAAACCATTAATTACCGTAACACGTTACGATAAATCAAACACCACCTCGACGTCCGTGTGTGGACGCAGGGGATACGCAGGAACCGGATGTTGTCCCTTCGCTGACTGTAGAACGCGACGTGCCGAGCCACTGGAAAGGAACGATGTCTAGCAGGTCGGCGGCCGCGGAACTCGCGAGCTCGCAGCGACTCACTTCTTCCTGAGCTTCTTGAACTCTCTGTCGACAGCGGCAAACGCGCGCTCCCGACTGACTACCCGGCCGCGCTTCACATCGTCGAAGCCCTTTTGGATCTCACGTCGCAGGGCCTCGACCTTCAGCTCCTGCTGGTCTCGATAGGCGTCGGCCGACATCACCACTACAACCGCGCGGCCGTTCTTCGAGATCGTGACCGGGCCGCGCTGCGCCTTGTCGAGCAACGCTCCGAAGTTGGTCTTGGCGTCTGCTGCAGCGATAGTTTCCATGGCTGACTCCGCTGTTGGCACGCGAGGCATATTAGTCAGACCGGTCAAGCTGACCATTTTGCACACCTCGTCCCAGCAGCGGATCGCCAGGGACCGTCGAGCGCGGAAGCAAAGAGCGACTCGAGCGGCGCGTAGTCGCGCGCCAGCGCGGCGCGGATAGCCTGCGCGTAGGTCCGTCTTCCCGTCCCTGCCAACGCGCTCAATCTCAGCGAGTTCACCCCAGCCTGAGCTGCCATGAGCACGGACACCAGGCGCGCAAAACGTTCGTTGCCATCGCGAAACGGGTGGATGAGGATCAGCTGTGCATGCACCTCCGCCAGTGACCGCGCGACCGTCGCGTGCGCAGTGTCTCCACAGGGCGTATGACGGCGCAGCGCGTCCTTGCCGAAGTTGGCCATGAGTCGCGGAATCAGCGGCGCATGCGCGACCTGGAAGGCGCACTCGCCAAGGTTCACGGTCCGATAGTTTCCGGCCCACGGATAGATCGAGCCGAGCCACATCCGGTGCAGCCGACGGATGTCGGCGGGTGTGAATCGATGCGTGCGTCCGTAAGTCGTCCGTGCAGCCCGTTGCGCGGCAATGAGCGCCTGCGTTTCGGCCTCCTCCATTTCGCGCACCTTGGTGATGCCCAGAAAATTTCGCAGAACGCGGCCGCGGGAGCCCGGCTGAAATTCCGCTTCGCTGCCCGCGGCCGCGTACCTTCGTGGTGTCATGCCAATCCCTGGCGATTCGTTCGTTCCTTGAGCATTCGATGCTAAGCACTTGAGCCTGGATCGGCAGCGCAAGTACCTCCGGATTCGCACAGAAATGCGTCATCCGGACCGGGAGTTGAAATGCTAGTGCTGCTACCATTTCCACCCCGACGCAGCGTCGGCAGTGGTGACTCGTGCCCGACCCGAAGATCGAACCTCCGACCGAGAAAGACATCGAGAACATCGCCATGGGCGTGGTGCACGCCGGGCAGGTGATCGAGCAAGCCTTGGACGAGGACCTCGACGGCACTCACCAGGATCTCGAGCTCATCCAGCGTGTGCTGGATCAAGGGCTGGTCGAGCCTGAAGCGACCTATACGCTCCAGGCATTCGGCCTCGCGTTCGGCCGGGTATTCCTCAACGAGTTTCCCGACTACGACTGGTGGATGGTCGAAGACGAGCACGGCCGCGACCCGGCGATCCGTTACAAGGAAACGAGCCTGCTGGTGTTTCCGATGACGATGATTTCGAAGCGGATCGAGGATAGCGAGCCGTTCGATGTCTGCGAGCTGTTCGATGGACTGGCGAAGCAGCTCGCCGAGCTGATCCAGGAAGGGGTTTACGGCGAGTAAGCGCCGTCGCGTAACACGTAGCCGAGAGCTAACCGCTCACCCCTTGATTGCTGGCAAAGCTCCAACCCTGGCAGCCACGACACCACAAGCCGCAACGAGATCGCTGACCAGCCGCTCGTCGACGTTCAAGCCGCCCTCGTATTCACCCAGATTTCGAACATCGTGGCAGTTGGCAAGGACACGCGAGACTGAAGGCTCCAGGCCCAGCGTATGCGGCAGAACCTGGAAGACGATGTACCGGTAATTGGAGCGGTAACCGTGCCAACGCAGCGCGGCCAGACAGAAGCCGTGGGCGGCGTTGTACGCGAGATCGAAGCGACTCTCCAACGCGAGCGCATCATTCCTCGCGTCCGTCAATCTGGCCCTCGCAGCTCGCACCAGGCCCGCAAACTCTTTGGGATCCGGCGGCTCCGCCTTCAAAGGCTTATTCGCTCCGCAGAGGTTCTCCAACGCCGAGGGCATCCTTGCCTCCAAACAACCAGATCTTGGCTTGCGACAACGTGCGACTAAGGAAGGCGCTGTCAGCTCTCACGCGCTTCGCCAGCTCTTTCCTCGAAAGAATCGTCGGATTGATCGGCCTGCTCAGCCGACCGCGCACGTCCTCGAGCGCCGCAAACACGTCGCCGTAGGTCAGCTCGTCGCTGATGAGCATGACGTCGACGTCGCTGTTGGCCGTATCCCGGTTCTTCGCAACCGATCCATACACGAATGCCGCGTCGATCTGCGACTCGAACGGACGAAGCGCTTCCCGCAACGGGTCCGCGAGGCCGATGGTCTTCTGCACGATTCCGCACAACTCGCCGAACAGCGGTGCATCGGCGTTAGCTTGATAGTGCTTCTGGTTTCCGACCGACCGCACAATGACGAGCGCGCTCTGCTCGAGCCGTGCCAGCTCGCGTTGCACGGCGCCCGACCCTATTGCCGCCAGCGTGATGAGCTCCGTCGCATAGTAGCTCCGCGCGGGTTGCCCAAAAATCAGGCCCAGCACGCGCTGCTGCGTCCCCGAAAACAGCGCGTCCGCCATGCTCAGAACTTGCGGCGGCGCCGCTCTCGCACGTCTTTTCATACCCATAATGGGTATGACTATACCCAGATTGGGCATGCTTGGTCGAGGTCTGTTCATGAGCAAAGAATGCGCGCCGGAGCCTCAGCCGTGTCGCCCCGTTTTGCCGCA
>CAWISC010000029.1:0-16704 GCA_963838635.1 uncultured Gammaproteobacteria bacterium
CAAGCGCTGGGTTGCCACTGCAAACTTCCCCGCGATGATCGATGCATGGAAGGGCCGGACGCAGCCTTCTACGCGGAGGCAGCGCATGTCGCAGCGAATCTCATCAACAACACGGCTGAAGAGCTGGACAGCGTACATCTGCGCTGAACCACGTCTTCCCGGGCCTCCTCCGCGTGAGCGGAGGAGGCTAGAACAGCAGGCCAAACTCTTGAGCCCACCCCGGATCTTCTATAGAGATCTCGACAAAGCGAGGCACGCCAACGGCCGATAGCGGCCAATCAAATTTCCTATGGCATCGGCACGAGATCGGCCCTGAACACGACCGGCACGAATCCCACGTGAGTACGGTTCGAACCTCGCGGATTGGTATAGAAGCCGCGCAGCGCGAGTTCCTTGGTGGCAGACCCGAACACGTAGTGCCAGACCTCACTGAACGTCTTTGTGAAGTCGACGCCGGCCTTCGAGACATCGAGCTCGGAAAAGATCCTGTTTGATCCTGCCGTAGTTGCTGGTCAGCCACGCAGTGAGGATGTCGCGCCCAAGCTGCCGTGCCTCATCGAGCAGCGCGCGGTCAGCTTCAGTCAGCACCAGCACTGCGGTCGAGTAGCGCTTCTGCCCGTCCATGTCTCGAAGGTAGCGCGCCGCTACAAGTACATCGATCGCTTGTGAAACGTGCGCAGCGGAGCCGCCCGTCAGGTGTGCCAGTTCCTGTATCGTCCTAGGCTGATCATTGAGCGCCAGCATGATGGCGCCGTCCAAGCGGAGAACCTCGTCGAAGACCAAATTGATCTGTGTGGTAGCCGCAGCCACGAGGGCGGGGTGTTGTTTGAACGTGGCGACGCAGTCAGTCACTCCAAAGTAGATGTCCGGCAGCCCGCCGATCCTCGGCTGTGATGGCGCATCACCGAAGGTAGTCAGTCGGACGTTGCCGACCGGATTGCTGCTGTGGCTTCCCCAGTAGAAGCCCATCACATCGCTCCTCGGCCCGTTCTCCTTCGAATAGAGCAGGTATCGATCACCATTGGGCTTGATCACGGGTCGCGCACGCATGCCAAGCTCCGTGCCGATCCGAAGGCCGTCCCAGTTCAACGTGAATCCCGCCACAGTGACGAACGCTAAGTCGTTACGTAGCTCGGTACGCGGGTACTTTGCGAAAAGCTGCTGGTAGCGCTTGGCACTGGCGGCGAAGGCGGCTGCAAGCGAGCCGCCATAAGTTTGACCGGCCGCGTAGATCGCGCGCTGATCGTCGACACTCAGGAGCTCGGAGGACGAGGCGCTGCGCTGCCGGAAACGACAGTAGATAGCGAGGGTCTTCGAGTCCGGTCGACTGCAGAATTCCATGATGGCCGGTGCTGAGAACCCGATCGTCGCCGGGCTGCAGTGCGAATGCCTGAAGCGAAACGAGCGCAAGGGTCGTGAGAAGTGTCAGGCGCATGTGCTGTCCTGATCGTGGGTTGCTGGTACAACATAGATGCAACGATCGGCGCCGCGGTTTAGAGAAACGTTCAGCTCATCGAGCTCGCCGCGAGAGCAGTGCACGCAAATGAAGTGCGCGGCGCACGCAAAAAACTCACACCCTTTTTGCCGATATGCGTCCCATGACTTCGGTGTCTAGAGTCGTCGACCCTTCGGTGGTCCTTTGAGTTTCTCGCAAGCTTCTGCTCGGAAGGATGCCGACTGACGCTCGCTCTTTTCTTGGGAGTGACGTATGACAGGTGACTTCGGCAACCTCGACGCGCTGATCGATGCGATCGCAGACCGCGTGGTCGGCAGGTTGAAGGGACCCACGCTGGGCCCGACTGGAGAACCGGTGCCAGGCCTGCCAGGCCTGCCAGGCCAACGCGACGATGTGCCGTCGCTCTTCCACCCGAAGCTGCACGTTCAGGGGTTGGAACTCACCCAATCTATTCAGTACTACGGCACTGGCTACGGGGCGGAGAACTCCGTTCCGATCGTAGCGCTGAAGCCGCTGGTGGTGCGTGCTTACCCCTATGTCACGGCAGGCGTACTGCAAGGCGACGCGCTCTCCGGTAAGACTGTGACAGGTGAGCTCGTCCTGTTTCGTGGCAACAAAGAGGTGTACCGAACCAGCCCGACACGCGTCGCGGGCGCGCGCGTTGGCCCCGAGTCGCGACTCGACCGCGACCTTTGGGACCAGGAAACGACTCTGTATGTGAATTCCGGCAAGCTCGGTATCCAGCTGACCACGGTCGAGTGGAATCCGACGCTCAATTTTGTGGTGCCTGCGTATTACGTGCGTGCAGGGCACACCACAGCGTTCGTACGACTGTGGCTCACCAGCGGCGAAGGTGGTGTCGCAAGGGTTTCCGAGCACTTCCACGTCATCTCGGTCAACGCACCCAAGATCGCGCTGGTGCGAGTCAACTGGAAGAACTCTGCGACCAACACGGTCACCTCACCGACTAACGCTGAACTTCTTGGCCTGAGCGCACTCGCCACGCGGATGCTGCCGTTTCCCTATTTTGCGACGACAATCCTCGGTGTCGAGCAAACCAAGTCGGAGGACTTCTCGGCGGTTCCGGCGATGAAGGGTGGTTGCAACACCGCCTGGACCAACCTCCTGACCGATCTCAAAGTCACGCGAATCTTCACGGTCCTGTTCAAGCTCGCAGACATCGTCTACGGCGTCGTGCCGCAGGTCGGGGCGGTGACCAAATCGAAAGACAGCAACACCGGTTGCGGTTGGGAAAAGGACGGGGTCGGCGGCTGCCTCGTCGGCGACGAGGTTGCCTTCGCACACGAAATCGGCCATCTCTATGGTTGTGGCCATATCGGGGATCCGACACTCGTTGCCTACGACGCCAACTATCCGAACTACGGCGGCAGCAAGGTGTCGATCGGCGAAGTTGGCATCGACACTGCACTCGGCACAGCGCCGCTCAGCGATCCGCGATTGGTGCGCGATCTCATGTCGTACAAGAGGCCGCGCTGGGTCTCGCCCTATACGTACCAGATGATTCTCGACAACCGCGAGAATCACATGAGCGCCACCGCCGATCCGAATAGAGTGCGGCCATTGCTCATCGCGGCCTTCAAGGCACGTCGCGTCGTTGAGGGCGCCATGAAGATCGACAAGGTCAAGGCACATGTCGTGCACGCTCCAGGAAGCGTACCGGCCTCGACAGACGCGGCGCGCAGCATCTGGGCCCTCGAACTCGTCGATCGCCGCGGCACGGTGCTCGCCAGCCATGCCTGCCGCGCGTCCGCCGCCCTGGGAGGAGGATGCGGTTGCAGCGGGGGAACCTCCGATGTCGAGCGCGCGCCAGAATTGGATTTCGTGGAGGCGGTCGAGTGGTCGGAAGAGACGGCGCGGGTCCAGATCAGGCGCGGCGATGCGGTGATCGCGACGTTCGATGTCGGTGAGGCGCCGAGCGTCCAGATCGAGGGACCGGAGAATCGTGAAGGCAAGCTGAAACTGCACGTCCGCGCTCAGCATCCACGCGGCACCACTTCGCTCGTTGTCCTGTTCACCGGCGACGACGGTGAGACCTGGTCGCCGGTCGCGATCGATCCACCGCAAGACAGTCCGCTGACGATCGACGCTTCGAGCTTACCGGGTGGCGAGTCGTGTCGCTTCCGCGCGGTGGCGACCGCCGAGCTTAGAGCGGCATCGGCCGACAGCCGAACGTTCTCTCTTCCGCGCGCAGACCGCCGGCTGCTAATCGAACTGAAGCAGGACGGCTGCAAGCAGGGCCGCGTCGATCTGACTGCCATGATCGACCTGCGAGGTCACGAAGGTCTTGAACCGCACGAGATCGTGTGGCACTCCGACCTGACAGGTGAGCTTGGGCGCGGCTACAGCCTGAGTGTCGATCTCGAGGAAGGGCGGCACCGCATCACTGCAACCATTCCGGGCGGTGCGAAGGACCGCGTGCAGGAAGCCGGCATCATCGTCGTCGGGGGCCGCGACCGATAAGGGATAAGGAACCGCGAGCCACGCTGCATGTCACACAGCCAGGGCTTGGCTACACGGCACACACTTGGTCACGCGATTCTGCACTTGCCTCGCGGCACTGCTTACGCTGAGTACGGGCGCCTACCCGCAGGCGGCATCGGAGCCGACACAGGCGCCCTCAGCTCGTGAATCCTCGGTCACGCGACAGCCGATCTCCATCGATGAGGTGTCAGCTGCGCTCGCACGCCTCCCGCGCCTATCGGGATTCGTCGCTTTTCAGCACGGCGAGATCATTCATCAGCAGTACGCGCCTGGCGGGGCGTTCGCCAAACCGATCAACATCAAATCCGCGTCGAAAAGCATTCTGAATGCGTTGACTGGGATCGCCCTGCAACGTGGCGATCTGGCGTCGCTCGACACCCCAATCAGCGGATACCTGCCCCAGTACTTCGCACCGATCCCGAAGAATGACAAGCGCCGAACCATCACCGTTCGTCATCTGCTGACGATGTCGAGCGGCTTGCCATCGACGAGCATCTACAACTACGGCGACTGGGTCAGCAGCCACGATTGGATTGCGTATGCGCTAAGTCAGGACCTTGTCTACGAGCCCGGCAGTCGCATGACATACAGCACCGGCGACACGCACTTGCTTGCAGCGGTTCTGGCCAGTGCGGCTGGCACGTCGCTGCGTGCGTACGCCCAACGTCACCTCTTTGATGCGCTCGGGGTGCAGATCGGCGGATGGGATCGCGATCCGCAGGGCAACTACTTCGGCGGCAACAACATGGCGCTGAGCCCGCAAGCATTGCTCGCTTTCGGGCGGCTGTATCTCGATGGCGGCGTCTACGAAGCACGTCGCGTGCTGTCGAAGGATTGGATCGATGCGTCCTGGACGCCGCGCTTCCTGAACAGCAGTTTCAACGCGCGCCACGACTACGGCTATCTCTGGTGGCACACACGTTATGCCGGCCATTCGGCGTGGTTCGCGTGGGGCTACGGCGGTCAGTTCCTGTTCGTCCTGCCGAGCCTGAGTGCGATAGTGGTGTTCACGGGCGATCCCGATGCACGCACTCGCGGAGGTAACGATGCAATCTATGACTTAATGGAGCGGACGATCGTCCCGCATCTGGCTCAACGCGCTGTCCCCTGACTTTAGCGCGCTTCCGGCGTCCACGGTTTCGCGATGGCAGTCGTGTTGCCCGCAGCGCGCCATCCTTCCACACCTTCCGGAAACCAATGGACTCGGCGATAGCCGTAGCCGATGGCTCTCTTCGCAGCATTCCAGCTGAGCCAGCAGCGCTCGTGGCAATAGATGACGACAACATGATCGTGATCACCGCCCGTCGTTTGCGACAGAAGCTTGCGGAACAATGCGTCTGTCTCGGGAGCAATGTCGGCCATGCCCGCGCCCGGCAGCCACACGCTGCCCGGGATAACTTCTTGAGGCAGCGGCAGCCATGGCGCATCAGGCGCCATGCCGGGAGGGCGCTTTGATTCATTTGATACGTCGATCACGAGTGCTTTGCCTTGCTTCAGAAGCCGCGCTACCTCTTTCGCATGGATGACCTTGCCGCCGGTGATCGTTGCCGGAACAGCCGAGTTGATCGGCCCGCTCCAGAATCCTTCCGGCTCCCTCACGGCGTCACTGCTGGCGGCTGCGAATACGACAAATAGCAGACCCAGTGGGAGACGGCGCATGGCGGCGCGACCTGCTACAACGTTGACGACGCAGTAGCTGCGGGCACCGAGAACTGACGCACGAAACTCTGCTCCTTGCTGTCCGTGACCTCGACCTTCAACTGTCCCTGCCGCGATGGCTTGAAGCCGAATGTGATAACGGGATCCGTGCTGAGCGCGATGTCCGATTCGACACGCAGCACCGGCTGATCGTCGTAGGTGATGTTGATCGTTCGGATGAAATGCGCCGGTGCGTAGAGACGTGTGAGCTGATCCATTTGCATGCCGTTGAAATTCGGATGCCGGATCATGAGCTGCGCTTGCACCGGTTCTCCGGGTGCAAACTCACTGACGAGCTTCAGCTTCATCTGGCCCAGATTGCTCGTCGACTCCTCGGTATTCGGTCCGGCCGGCGCCGAACAGCCGCCGGAAGCTTTGACAAACTTCTGCACCGCATAAAGTTTGCCCGCGGCATCTTCCGCAACCGCGTGCACATCGGTGTACGAGTTGACGCGCATGCGTACCTTGAGGGTGCGTGGGTCGGCGGCGGCGCCGAATGTGAAGCGACCAGCAAGCGGCCCTGGATTGTTGTCGATCACCAGGAATACGGACTTGATCTGCTTGTCGCCCGGCAATGTGATCGTGAATGGAACGAGCGCAGCATCCAACGCGCGCGGTGGGGCCTCGAGTTGAATCACGCCGGCGCCGTCGCTGATCGTTCGACCAGGAAAGATCGCGCGCTGAAGTTCCGCCCATCGTTCGCTGCGCGCAGCGGCCTCGTCATCGGCGCTCGCGGCGTGCGTGCCAACGATGCCCCCCAGACCGCAGGCGGCGATCAGGAAAAATCTTCGCATCATTCCCATTCGAGCTCCTTGTAGGCCTGCGTGACATTGTGACCGTGATACTCATCGAACAGCGTCCAATTCCTGCGCTCCGACTGCGCAACGGTCTCAGGCGCGGTGGCGATGTCCACTGCGTTGGCTATGGCCTGACGCGTCTCGCGCAGCAGCGTCTCGAGATACTGCTTGAGCTTGCTTGCGGCAGAGGCGAAGTTGACGCTCGCTGGACCATGGCCAGGCACGGCTTGCTTCGCCTGGAGCGAGCCTAGCATCGACAGCTCCCGCAGCCATCCTTTCAGACTGCCGTCGAGCGAAGGCGCCCGCCCCACGAACAGCAAATCCGACGGAAACAACGTTCCCGTTTGCGAGTCGACCACACTCAGATCATTACTGGTGTGTGCGACCGGATGCGCCCTCAGCTCCAGCGACCGACCGCCCAGGTCGATCTGCGTTCGATCGCTGACCAGCATCGTGGGCTGAACGATGGGACCGACATTGCCTCGTCCAAGCACTTCCTCGAGCCGCTCGCGGTAGTACTCGCCACGCTGCGCCAGCGCGTGCGGCAACTGAGCGTGCGCCACGAAAGCAGGTTTGTCTCGCAGAAATGCGCCCGCGCCGAAGATGTGATCCGGATGCACGTGCGACATCAATACGTAGCGAATCGGCAGCTCAGTACGGTTCCTGATGCTGCGACGCAAACGCTCACCGTCGTGCAGACTGCCGCCGCTGTCGAGCACAGCGACGCTGTCTCGCCCAACGATGAATCCGATGTTTGCGATGGCGTCCTGGTTCTGCGCGGAGGCGATCTCATCGACGCCACGGCGGATGTGGATCCCGCGCGCGATCTCTGTAGTCTCAAGCGAGTTGCGCTGATCAGCGCCGCGACTCAACCCGGTCGCACAGCATAGACAGAACCCGCCAAGCACGGCGTGCCGACGAGATATCAATGAACGGCCACCCATGACGGGTGAAGCATATCCCGAATTGCGTCGCGCACTCTTGCGCATTATTTGCGCGCGTCATTCGAACGAGATGAAGCGCTACGTGTGCTTTTACAGTGGCTGTAGTCGCCGCGTTCTTCGAGTCAGTCTGAAGTAGAGGATAAGGTTGAGCAATCCAGAGCGGAAGCGGCGCGAAGACGACCAGAGAAGAAGAGAAGAAGAGAGAGATGAGAGGCTCGCGGTGAGCCTCTCCCAACGCAGGCCGACTGCTACCGATCAGTGACTCGCATGCGCCTGTCGCTTGAGGTCGCGCGCCTGGTCGTGACCCGTCTTCACCGAGGCATAGGCTTGCACAACGGCGTTGCGCACTTCGGGAGACAGTTCCTCGTCTTCCAAAGCTGACTCGTATTTCGCCTTGATGAAGTCCTCGCCGCGCTCCACCTCGTCGATCACGGACTCGTCGCTGCCGGTGACCGAATCGCGCAGCTTGAGGAACATGCGGTGACCTGCCGCGAGGATGGAACCGTCGTCTTCGGGCGTTCCGCCCAAACGGCGCACTTGCCCTTGTAGTTGCGTCACCACTTGGCGGCGGTCATCGGCCCAGCGGATGAATACGTCCTTGTAGCCGCCCTGCTCGGCCTTAGCAGCTGCTTGGCTGTAGCCATCGGCGCTGTCCAGCGTGGTTTCGATCAGGGTGTTGAGTACGTCGATATCATGCTCTGCGGGGCGCATTCCGAATTTCCTCCAGACGGGTTTGTGCATCATTTCAGCCCGCGGTTGCGTTGCGGCGAGGCGCGCGCTGCCCGAGCCAAGGCCCGGGCTCTCTAAACGCCCTGGCCCGTCTGATAGTTCGCGGGCAGTCCGTGCGCTTTCTCCGACAGAAGGCGGCTGACCGCCGTCAAGCGCCTGCGATGTTGCGCTTCACTTCAGTTGGCGGCGCTCACTCGGTCCGGCGGCTGACGCCCGCAACAAGCATGGCGCCGGGATGCTGCAGAATGATCGAGGTGAAGGGGCCGGGCTCAACATCGATCCCGACGTTTCCACGGAAACGTCTTCACGAACTCCTCAACAACAACGCATCGAAGCACAACGCGCGCAGCTGCGCAGGCGCACGGCGTGCTCAGGTGTCTGTACGAAGTGCTGCTGCATGCGGAGTGCGACGACGCAGCTTTCTACGCGGAGGCGGCGCATGTCGCAGCGAATTCTAATCAACAACACTGCTGAAGAGCTGGACAGCGTGCGCCTGCGCTGAACCACGCTTTCCCGGCCTTCCTCCGCGCTAGCGGAGGAAGGCTCTAACGCAGCAAGCTACACTTGACTGCGTCGACCGTTCGATGGAATGCCGCCATGTTCAACGCAGACAACGCCGTCATAAAGAAGCCTCTCGCTGGAATGTCGGCGCTCAAGTTCGTCGGGTCCAGACTGATAACCGGCGGACGGTACCTGAGCGGGTGGACCTTCCCCCAGCTCAGCGAGGTGTGGCGAATACGGGGGCGTCCTGTTCGGATCACAGTACAACCCGTGGGCCATCTGCTCCTCTCGCGTTTTCGGCACGAATACCGCCTGAGTGACATCAGGCAGGGCGAGATAGTGAGCGTTTGTCCCGTCGCAGAAGCCCTCACTTCCTACAACGGAACGTGTGCGCTATCAGCGTGCGGTCGGTACATCCTCGCTGGAGAGCCAGGCGCGATTCGAGTTCGCGAAGCCGGCACGGGAAGTATTGTGTGGGAACGAAAGCTCGAGCGAACCGAGCTCTGCGAGATTTGGCCGCTGCACAGTGGCGCTCAGTGGGCGTTCTGCGTCAGTCCTGTCGTGCAGGATGTCGAAAGGCCGATCCCGACCTCCTTCGAAGTGTGGGACTGGCCGTTCGGATCGCAGCCGAGATCGGTGCTAGATCGGCAGTCGATGCCCTTTGGCTGCAGCGTCAGCGATGCGGGCCTGATCGCGTTCCCGGGGTTTCGTTCGAAACCGATCAGCATCTTTGATCTCCAGTCAGGCAGCTCGGTGCGAGAGTTTCCTCCTCCCGCCGGCAATCGCTACGCAGGCTATGCGCACTGGCTATCCGACGAGCGACTGGCGCTTGCCTGGGAGAATGACGTGTTGTTCGTTGCCCGGTTGAACGAACCAACACAGCAGAAGTTCTCTCTACCGACGTATTCGGCTTACTCGGTTGCAGCCACCGACGAGCTTCTTGCTCTCACGTACCACGATGGATTCGTGCTCGTGCCACTCGCTTCGTTTCATGATTCGCAGGGCGCTATCGAGATCTCACCACCATGGGAGGATGCGCCCGAACCCCAGCATGACAACACGGATCACTCTTTCGTCACGCCGCAGCCTGCATCTCATCGATCTGTGGTAGGCGAAACCATGGATGAGCTCAGGACTGAGCTCAAGGAATTCGAACGCCTTGCCTGGATTCCCCAGGTTCGTTTTCGCGTCGGCGAAGTCACGAGCTCAAAACTTGGCGGCACGCCATGGTTGTCGCAGGCGGAAGAGTGGCCTTGTTGCGCAGTGTGTTCGCGTCCCATGGAGCTGTTTCTGCAACTCAATTCCGGCGACTTGCCGGGCGAGATGTCCAACCGCTTCCAGGGGCTGTTGCAGGTCTTCCTCTGCGTCACGAATGGGTACAGCACGGGAACATGTGCGCTCGGGTACGAAGGCTTCTCGAAAGCATCGATGCTCCGGCTATGCGACCCCGTCGGTCCACCGCGTTATCGCCGGCCGCCCTTCGATGATGCGTTCATCGAAGGCGTGGTCGAATCATGGCGGACACGCGTAGATCTGCCTGCGCTCCAGGACCTGGCGGCGCTGGGTATTGAACTGAGCGATAGTCAGCAGACGCTGGTGATCAATAGTTCCGAGCGGTTCGCGGCGGGAGGAGACAAGTTGGGCGGCTGGCCGAACTGGCCGCAGAACCTCGACTACATCGCATGTCCCCGCTGCGCACGGTGCATGGATGTCATCTTCCAGATCGACTCGGGCTACACGCTGCCGCACATGTTCATGGACGGCGGGACTGCATGGGTGAGTCAGTGCAGAGATCACCCGGAGGTGCTCGCCCTGAACTGGAACAGTTAACCTGAGAAGCGGCCCTCACCGTCCACGCGCCACTCGGGGCGCCCTATTATATGAACACGGCACCGACATGATCTACCTGCTATCCCTATCGATTGGAATCGTCGCCGGCCTGCGCGCAATGACTGCTCCGGCTGCAGTCAGTTGGGCGGCCTATCTCGGTTGGCTGAAGCTCGATGAGAGCATTCTGGCTTTCATGGGTTACGCCTGGACTCCTTGGGTCATCACCGTGCTTGCCGTCGCGGAACTGGTCACCGATCAATTGCCTTCAACCCCGAGCCGCACCGTGCCCATCCAGTTCGGTACGCGCATCTTGTCCGGCGCCTTGACGGGTGCGGCGCTCGGCATCGTTGCCGGATCGCTCGTCATTGGCGCGGTTCTCGGCGCAGCCGGCGCCGTGATCGGTACGCTCGGCGGTCGCGCGGCCCGCGCCGCGCTTGCGCGAAAGTTCGGCAATGACCGCCCTGCGGCGTTGCTGGAGGACGTTGTCGCTATCGCTGCGGCCTTGCTGGTCGTAAGAGCATTTCTGTGAACTGAGCGGCGCTCCCTCTGGCAGCCTCACTGCCTCCGGATGAACTCCCGAACGTTGAATACAAACCCGTGCTCCGCAAACGAGCGTGCTGCTGCATGCGGAGTGCGACGACGCAGTCTTCTATGCGGAGGCGGCGCATGTCGCAGCGAAGCTCGTCAACACACTGCTGAAGAGCCGAACAGCGTGCATCTGCGCTGAGCAACGCCTTCCCGGCCCTCCTCCGCGCTAGCGGAGGAGGGCTTCAAGTCGTTTCATGGTCGATCTATCTCTTCAACCGGTAAGCCGCAATGAAGAAGCGATCCTCTTCGAGGTCTCCAAAACTGACTGGAAACGCGTCCGCGCCATAAAAGACAAGGACATCACGTTGACGCCGGAGCATCCGGAAGTGGATGTGCGGCATATCGTGCGCAGCATCGTTCGCCGCGGACTCACGCCCGTACCACCGAAGGCGTCGATAGCGCTGCGCTTGGACGCAGATGTGCCTGAGTGGTTTAAACCGCAGGGGCCTGGATATCAACGCGAATCAACGTGGTGCTGCATGCGTTCAGGGATGCTTCGCTGTAGCGTCGAATGACCGCTTTCGACGGCCCAAAGTGGACCGCCGTTGCGTGCTAGGCTTTTGCGAATGCCAGTCCCCAAGCCCGCTGACGTCGACGCGTACCTCGCCGCCCAGCCCCCCGAAGTCCGCGCCGCCCTCGTCAAGGTCCGCGCCGCGATGCGCCGTGCTCTCTCGGCCTCCGTGGAGGCTATCAAGTACGGAATGCCGGCGTACCTCGTCGACGGGCCGTGCTGTCGCGTCCTTCGCCGGATGGAAGAACCACTACGCCCTCTACTTCGTCTCGTCCACGCTCTTCGACGCGATTACAAAGGAACTCAAAGGCCGCGAGGCGAGCAAGGGCATCATCCGCTTCAACCTCGACGAGCCCGTGCCGGAGTCAATCGTGAGGCGGCTCGCGGACTGGAACGCCGCCGTCGCTGGCGGTGCGGCCGTCAGCGGCCCGAAGAAGCCGACGAAGCCCAAGAAAAAAGCCTCGCCAGGTCCGAAGCGCAAGACATCACGTTAACGCCGGAGCCTCCGCAAGTGGATGTGCGGCGTATCGTGCGCAGCATCGTCCGCCGCGGACTCAAGCCTGTGCCGCCGCTAGCGGTTTCGAACGTATAGTGCGCCACTCTCACACTCGCGGCGCATACAAGAAGGCGGCAAGCCAGCCAGCGGCATAAAGACCTGCGCCGAACACTGCGTGTGTAACTAAACTTTGCAGGCGCGCTGACGACGGATTGGGTGTCCGAGACGCAGCGATTCCCGCGCCCATACCCGGCTGCATGACTAAGAATGGTGCGGCTACTGTGCCGATGCCGACGAGCAGGGCAGGTGCGAGAGTCGGCTCCTCGAGCCAACCGGTTCCGTAGATTACGACGAGCAGGGCGGCAAACGAAATTCCGATGATGTAATGCGCGACCCATCCGACTAACTTCTCGCCGCGTACTGCTGGTGACGCCGCAATCGAGCTGTGACGAAAGCGACCTCGAATCAGCCAAGCTAACCAGCGACCTACGAGCCCATAGTTGAACGCCGGCACACCAAGAAGGCGTGTGCGAAGAATCGCCCAGATGTCCATCGCCGCGGTCGCGCCAGCACCAACCAAGACTGTGCCTACCAGATACTTCACCGCTGCTCCTGCGCCCACGTAGTTGACGAAGCGATGATGCCACCTCAAGTCGGCTTGAGGTCAAGGAAGGACAAGGCAAACGCGAAAGAGCCCTACTTTCAAAACACAACCACTGACATTCGTCAGGTACCTTCAAGAACCACAGCGCGTAGCGCGGCCACAAGCACGAGTCCACGATCTCGATCTGGACCTGTTGTCTCGATCCACACGATTTCTCGAATGAAACTCCCATCACTCCCCATCATCGTCGCACTTGTCTCGGCGACCACTGCGCTCGTCGTTCAGGCCGACCCAGTCGAGCTCTCAACCTTCGCCGCACTCGAAAAGCCGACGCCCACCGCCGTGCTCGAATACGGACCCGATTCGTCTCAAGCCGTAGACGTGTTTCTGCCGAACAAGCCGGGATCTCATCCTGTTGCGATTCTTATCCACGGCGGATGCTGGAGAGACCTGCCTGGAGCAGGACGCGAGCAGTTGCGGCCCATCGCATCGGCGATTGCGAATCGCGGAATTGCTGTGTGGAGCATTGGTTATCGGCGCGCGGATCAGAACGGCGGCGGCTACCCGGGCACGTTTCAAGACGTCGCAACCGCGATCGATAAACTTCGCTCGCATGCTGTGCAATACAACCTCGATGCCGAGCGCACAGTAGTGATCGGGCACTCTGCTGGAGGCCACCTTGCGCTCTGGGCGTCGCTGCGCGACCGTCTCCCTGCAGAAAGTCCTCTGCGCAGCAAGAACGCGTTGATACCTGGCGCGGTTATCAGTCTGGCCGGCGTGCCCGATCTCAAATCCTTCGCGCGCTTCGTGCCGTTGCTTTGCGGTCCCGGAATTATCGAGAGGCTCGCGCCACAGCGCGGTGCGGCCGGTCAGTACGCGGACGTTTCACCGGCGCAACTTCCGCCACCGCCAGGGCGCGTGACACTGGTCAGCGGTATTCTCGATCGTCTCATTCCGCCGTATGTGGCGGACGATTACGCTCGATTGATGCAGCGAACGCACTCGAAAGCAGTCACGCTGGTCGACATTCCCGGCGCAGGGCATTTCGACCTGGTCACACCGGGGACTCCAGCGTGGAAGGAGATCGAGGCTCGCATCGCGTCGGCATTGCAGGTCGGTTCCTGAGCGTTAAGACAAGCGATTTTCCCCAGCGAACGTCAACTGCAGGACTATGTAAAACCACCCACCGCCTAACAAAAATCTTCATACGGCCGCGATTGCCTACCGTCGAATCGCTATGGGACCATCGCCGCCTGCGACGTTTCGGCAAAAACGTCAGGATGGGGAGACTGATGGCGTCGACGTGGCGGGCAGTGCTTTTGTTGGCGTGCGTTGCGCTGTTCACCAAGCCCGCAGTGGCCGATCCGCCTTCGTTCACCGGCGAAGAAATCCTCGCATCCGGACCTTCGACGCTCGTGAATCTCCGCGGCCAGGGCGCGATCGCCGGCACTGCGCCGGTGAATGTCCAGGTCAACGCCGTACGCGTCGGCGGCATCCTGTCTCCGCTCATCTCCATAGTGCGGCGCGTGCTCGAGCCCGGTGCGACCGCTTCCGTGTGCGTGGAAGTGCAGAACCTCCTCGGCCTGGATCTGACGTTTCTCGGCGTCGAAGTCGATGTCACTGCATTCAATGCCGAGGCGCCCAACGGCGTCTCCGGACGCATCGTCGTGCAGACGGGCATCGGAGGCGAGGACACGTCGCCGCTCGCATGCGCCGACGATACGGTCCTCGCGCCCAGGGCGAACGCCGGTCCGGACCAGAATCTCGCCGATAGCGATCAGCAGCCTGGCGAGAACGTCACGCTCGATGGCTCTGCATCGCTCGACCCTGACGGCACGATCGTTTCATATCAATGGTTGAACGTCAGCAATCAGCAGATCGCGACGGGCGCCACGCCCGCGCTGCGACTGGCTGACGGCGATCACACGATCACGCTGCTCGTCACCGATGACGACGGGACGACTGCTGTCGACACAGTATTCGTCAGAGTTACTGCGCCATCGGCGAATCAGCTGCCAATCGCCGTCGCCGGCGCGAACCGCATCGTTGCAGATAGCAACGGGCAACCTGGCGAAAGCGTCGTCTTGAACGGCGCGCAGTCAACGGATGCCGACGGCACGATCGCCAGTTACGAATGGCTCGTCGGTCAATCAACGGTGATCGCGAGCGGCGCCAGTCCAACCGTCCGACTCGCAGACGGTCCGCAGACGATCACTCTGCGTATCACCGACGATCTGGGCGGAGTCGGCACTGCGACTGTAACGATCACCGTCGCTGCGCCCAATCCATCCGTCGCGCCGTTCGCCAACGCCGGCCCGGATCGAACCGTCGCAGACACCGACGCTCTGCCGGGTGAGAACGTGACGCTCGATGCGAGCGCCTCCACCGATTCCGATGGCACGATCGTCAGCTATCAGTGGTTCCGCGGCGGTCAGGCACTGGCTACCGGAGTTACTGCAACCGTGCGGCTCGACGACGGCGAAAGTTTCCTCACGCTCATCGTCACCGATGACGCCGGCAACAGCGCCTCCGATGCCGTGCTGATCACGGTTGCGGCGGCGCCGGTCGTGCCGATTCTCTCAGCGCTTGCCGGGCTGACTCCGAACCAGCTTGCCGTTGCGCGTGCGCTCGACTCGCTCTGTCCCCGGCTCAGCGCCCGCGGCGGGCAGCAGGAGCTGACGGAAGGAGAAGCCAGTCTGCTCACCCGCTGCAACGCAATCACCTTCGCGAGCACGGCATCCGAGCAAGTGCGCGCGCTCGACGAAATCAGTCCGCAGGATCTGAACGCCACTCGCACGCAGATGCTCAATCTCTCGCGCGCACAGCTTTCGAACATCGCCGATCGCCTTACTGCCCTGCGCAAGGGAGCACGCGGTCTCAGCCTCACAGGATTGAATCTGCAGATCGATGGCGAAGCCGTGCCGCTCGCAGAGCTGGCCAAGAGCATCGACGGCGATGCTCGGCGGCGGGGCCAGCGCCGACTCGATCGAACGTGACGATCTGCTCGATGCACGGCTCGGCCTCTGGCTGCGCGGCAACTACAGCTTCGGCAGCAAGGAAGCCACCGTCTCCGACCATGGCTTCGAGGCGGATCAGTGGGGCGTGATCGGCGGCGTCGACTTCCGCTTCTCGTCGCGCCACGTTGCCGGCCTGGCGATCGGCTATGGACGGTCGGCGGTCGACTTCGGCCGGACCGATGCGGGGAATCTGGCAACGAACGCTGTGACGGCCGCCCTCTACGCCACGATGTACTCCGAAGGCGCGTTCTACGTAGACGCAGTCGCGAACTATCTGCGTTCCGCGCACGACTCGAGACGTCACATCGCATACTCGGAAGCTGGCGCGCCGGTGGAATTCATCGCCGACGGCGCGACGAACGGCACGACGCTCGGCGCAGCTGTTACGTTCGGCTACGATCTGTCGCGCGGCGGCTTCAGCATCGCGCCGAGTGCAGGGTTCAACTACTTCAAGACTGGGATTGAGCGCTTCCGCGAACACGGCGCAGCAGGGCTCGACCTGGCGTTCGAGGGCCAGGACTACGTGACGGCCACTGCGAACGCCGGATTGCGCATCACGTATGCATGGAGGCTCGACGTCGGCGTGCTGCTGCCGCAGATACGCGGCGAATACATCCGCGAGCTCATGGACGGCGCGGAGACGTTCGGCGTGCGGTTCGCGAACGATCCGTTCGACGAGACGCCGCTGATCGTGGTCACGTCGCAGGTCCCGGACCGTTCCTATTGGCGCATCGCTGGCGGCTTTGCCGCACAGTTCAAGGGCGGCATCTCAGGCTTCATCGAGTACCAGCGGCTGGAAAGCCTGCAGCACTTCGACTATGCCGATCTTGCGATGGGACTGCGCATCGAGAAGTCCTTTCGCTGACCGGTTGCTGCGGAAACGTGCGGTCCCGAACAGCCGCTGGTACATTGCCAGGCGACGGGTCGCGCCGACGCCCGCGACAAGGAGTCGACATGCCAGTCACCAGCGCCTGTCGGCTTGGACACGGCTCACTGAAATGGAAGCTCAATCGTTCCCGAAGTTCGCACGT
>CAWISC010000030.1:0-38086 GCA_963838635.1 uncultured Gammaproteobacteria bacterium
AGCAAGGAGCGCAACGCGCTGGTCGATGAAGTCCGCAGGGAGTACAAGAGCGCCTTTCAGCAGGAATCGGTACTCAGGGTCGATGAGCATTCCTGCGTGTCGTTCTGATCCGAAAGCGATCGGGTGCCGCCGGATCTCGAGCAGCGAAGTCCGGTTCGCGATGACGGCTTCTGGTGCTAGGCTTAGGCATGAGCCTGATTTTATCTTGGCTGATTCTCTCCCTGGCGGTTTGGGCCACGGAGAGCCATCCTGCCCGGTTTTCTCCTCAAGGGTCCGAAGAGTGCATTGCTCGTCGCCGCCATCTTCGGTGTACTCAACTTTCGCCTGGGCGTGCTGTTTGCGTTGTTCAGTGTCGCGACCCTGGGTATCGCGTGGCTGCTCGCATTCATCACGCGCTGGATCATCAATGCGATCCTGCTTGTGATCACGGACAAAATGACTGACCACCTGAAAATTGATGGCTTCGGCTGGGCGCTCGGTGGCGCGCTCGTGATGTCACTTGTCGGCACGGTCGGCGAGTGGCTCGTGCGCGCAGTGTTCTAGCTGGCATGCAAGTCGCTTTCACACACAGCTACTCGGCATTGCCGCCGCACTTCTACCGGAGCGTTCTCCCGACCTCTGTCAGCAATCCGCACCTGGTCATCTTCAATCGAAGCCTGGCGGAGGAGCTGGGGCTGAATCCCGACATCGTGGAAGAGCAGGCAGCGGCCCTGTTCTCCGGAAATCAGCTACCGCCGGAGGCGAACCCGATCGCGATGGCCTATGCGGGGCATCAGTTCGGCGGCTTCGTGCCGCAGCTGGGCGACGGACGCGCGATACTCCTGGGCGAATTGAAAGGGCGGCGATGGAGCGCTCCGCGACATCCAGCTCAAGGGCGCGGGCCCGACGCCCTTCGCGCGTAACGGCGAGCTGTATCCATTCAGCAAGGAGCGCAACGCGCTGGTCGATGAAGTCCGCAGGGAGTACAAGAGCGCCTTTCAGCAGGAATCGGTACTCAGGGTCGATGAGCATTCCTGCGTGTCGTTCTGATCCGGAAGCGATCGGGTGTCGCCGGATCTCGATCAGCGAAGTCCGGTTCGCGATGACGGCCTCAGGTGCTAGGCTTAGGCATGAGCCTGATCCTCTCCTGGCTGATTCTCACCCTGGCAGTCTGGGTGACGAGCGCCATTCTGCCGGGCTTCCACGTCAAAAGTCCGAAGAGTGCGTTGCTCGTCGCTGCGATCTTCGGTGTGCTCAACTTTCTCCTGGGCTGGGTGCTGTTCGCGATCTTCAGCGTTGCGACGCTCGGCATCGCCTGGCTGCTCGCATTCATCACGCGCTGGATCATCAATGCAATTCTGCTCGTCATCACGGACAAGTTGACTGATCACCTGAAAATCGACAGCTTCGGTTGGGCACTCGGCGGCGCTCTCGTGATGTCGCTGGTCGGTACACTCGGCGAGTGGCTCGTGCGCGCAGTGTTCTAGCTGGCATGCAACTCGCTTTCACACACAGCTACTCGGCATTGCCGCCGCACTTCTACCGGAGCGTTCTCCCGACCTCTGTCACCAATCCGCACCTGGTCATCTTCAATCGAAGCCTGGCGGAGGAGCTGGGGCTGAATCCCGATATCGTGGAAGAGCAGGCAGCGGCCCTGTTCTCCGGAAATCAGCTACCGCCGGAGGCAAACCCGATCGCGATGGCCTATGCGGGGCATCAGTTCGGCGGCTTCGTGCCGCAGCTGGGTGACGGACGCGCGATACTCCTGGGCGAATTGAAAGGGCGGGATGGAGCGCTCCGCGATATCCAGCTCAAGGGAGCGGGCCCGACGCCCTTCGCGCGTAACGGCGATGGTCGTGCGGCGATCGGGCCGATGCTGCGCGAATACCTCATCAGTGAGGCGATGCATGCGCTGCGCATTCCCACCACGCGATCGCTTGCGGTCGTCGCAACCGGCGAGCAGGTGTTTCGCGAACGTCCCCTACCGGGTGCCGTGCTGACGCGCGTCGCTGCAAGTCATATCCGGGTAGGAACGTTTCAGTACTTTGCTGCGCGCGCAGACTTGGACGCCATTCGCGCATTGCTCGACTATGTCATCGCGCGCCACTACCCGGACGCGCGGGAAGCACCGGTTCCTGCTTTGGCTGCGTTGCAAGCCGTCGCGCAGCGTCAGGCCTCGCTCATCGCCGACTGGATGCGCGTGGGCTTCATCCATGGCGTCATGAACACCGACAACATGGCAATTTCAGGCGAGACGATCGACTACGGACCGTGCGCCTTCATGGATCACTATCACCCGAACACGGTATTCAGCTCCATCGATCACGCCGGGCGCTATGCCTATGCTAACCAGCCTGCTATCGCTCAATGGAACCTGGCGCGATTCGCGGAGACATTGCTGCCGCTGATCGATGCGGACACCGACAAGGCAGTTGGCCTGGCGACAGAAGTCCTCCAGGCTTTCATGACGCAGTTCGAGGCTCAGCTGTTCGCGCAGATGTGTCGCAAGATCGGACTTGCTCACGGGCTCGAAGGAGATGCCGATCTGATCAACCGTCTATTCGCCGCCATGCAGGAGTCTGAGGCGGATTTCACTCTGACGTTCCGCAGGCTCGCTCTGGTTGCCGAGAGCGTGAACGCGGAGCCCACGCTGCGTGAGCTGTTTCCGCGAAGCCCGGGTATCGACGATTGGGTTCGTGATTGGCGCGCGCGTCTCGCGAGCGATCCGCAAAGCGCGGCGGAGCGGGGTGCGAGCATGCGTCGCGTGAATCCCGCTATCATTCCCCGCAATCATCGCGTGGAGGAGGCATTGAGTGCAGCATCGGAACGCGGCGACTACCAGCCTTTCCGTCGACTGCTCGCAATTGTGCAGCATCCCTACGACGACCATCCCGAGGCCAGTGGATACGAGCGGCCGCCGGAGCCCTCCGAACGCGTGTTGCAAACCTTCTGCGGAACTTGAACGATGTGCGTGACGACTCAACATTACTGGCGCGATGATACTTTGCCGTTTGTCGAGCTGCGCAGCACTTACAGCAGCGTGCAAACCTACAAGCCGCATTTCCATCCGCAGTTGTCGTTAGGTGCGGTGCTCTCTGGTGAGACGCGTGCGAGCTGCGGCGGGCGCGAGCGTCTGCTGCGGCGGGGCGACCTGGTGCTCATCGCGCCGCATGTAGTCCATTCATGCAATCCGATCGCGAAGCAACCGCGCAGCTACCACATGCTCCATCTGGATGAGGCGTGGTGTCTCGAGAATGTGTCGGCGCTGCGCGGCCAATCGCTTGCCGGCGTCTACGGCGACGTCAGGGTGATTGGCGATAGCGAGATGTTTGCCCAGTACCTGGAGTTCGTGACGAACCTACCGGATATGAGTGCAACCCAAGCTGCTGCCCAGTTGCAGCGCCTGCTGACGGCTGCAATTGACAGCAACTGTCCTGCGACGCCGCTCCCGCAGTCGCGACAATTCGCCCAGCGAATCAAACAAGCACTACTCGACAGCATCGACTCGCCGGCTACGCTGGATGAGTTGGCGCGCGCTTTCGGCTGCCGCAAGGAAACGCTGATACGCGTCTTTCGACGCGCGTTTCACATCACCCCGCACGCCTTCGTGAATAACGCGCGCATCGAGCGAGCCAAGCGGCGGCTGAAGATGGGGGAACAGATCGCGCATGTTGCCGCCGACTTGGGCTTTAGCGACCAGGCGCAACTGCACCGCACGTTCGTAAGCTACACGGCTTCGACGCCGGGTCAGTATCGGCGCGCGCGTTCGACAGCAAGCATCAATATTCGACAATAGTCGCCGCCGGCGTCCCGGTAACCTGCGACACCCGTTCGGAGTGTCGCCGTGACCCGCTACCATCTCGCGCAGATCAACATTGCCAAGGCCGTGGCCGAGCTCGATTCGCCGCTCATGGCAGGTTTCGTGTCCCGGCTCGACGAGATCAACACGCTGGCGGAGAAGGCCAAGGGCTTTGTCTGGCGTTTGCAATCCGAGGCCGGCGATGCAACTTCGATCCGCGCATTCGAGGATCCCAGAACGTATATCAACATGAGCGTCTGGGAAACGCCGGAGGATCTGAAGAACTTCGTCTACCGAAGCGCACATGTCGAGCTGATCCGCGATCGCGAAGCGTGGTTCAGCCGATTGTCGGAGCAGCATCAGGCAGCGTGGTGGGTGCCTGCGGGTCACCGTCCCTCTGCCGAGGAAGGCCGCGATCGCTTGTTGATGCTGCGCGAGCAAGGGCCGAGCGCGACCGCGTTCACATTGGCCAGACCGTTTCCGCAGCCGCCTGCTGCGTGCGCAGCGATCTGAATCCCGCGCGCAGCTCTTCCGTCACCCGGCCGCGATGTCAATCGCAGCCGGGTGACTCTCATCTATTGCACCGTCAATGATTGCCCTTTCTCGTGCTCGTGTAGATATCGCCATCCCGACCGAAGTACAGCCGCTTGCCGTCGTGCGACAGTGTCGAGCGCTGCTCAACGCCCGGTGTGTTCACTGCGTCCCCGAGATTGCGAGGCGCTGACCACGATCCGGTCGGCCACCAGGACCGCGAGTAGTACACGTCCTGTGCGCCGAAGGCGGCTTGCCCGCGTCCCCAGGTCGGACGGTTGGAGCTGAATACGATCTCGAAGCTGCCGTCGTCCCGCGCGCGCACGTTCGGCATGATGTCTTCGAAATCCGGCGTGCTGAGCTCCGCTACGACCTTGCCTGGCCCGAACGAGCCATCGCGGCCGCGGCGGCTGACGTAGATGTCTTGATCCCCGCCGCTGCCGTTGCTCGAATAAAAGAGGAACGTGCCGAACCACGTTTCCACGAGCGACGGGCTGCGCTCGCCGCCGCTGAAGTTCGGCCCTTCCGGAGCACACTTGAGCATCGTCGGAGCGCTCCAGCCGCCCGCCGGACTCTGACGCGACAAGTACATGTCCCCGCCACCGCATGGGGTCGGGCCGGTGCCGTCGCCGGCGCGCTCCGACACGAAGAACAGCGAGCGTCCCATGACCGGTGTCGGGCAGAAGTCGGCAGCCGTCGTATTGATCGGAGCGCCGAGGTTGCGAGGCTCTCCCCAAGGGAGACGTCAGGGCTGGCGCGGTCGGCGGCCCAGATGTCGTTGCCGCCGAACGTACCCGCCCGGTTGGAAGCGATGAACAGACTCAGGCCATCGGCGGATTCGATCGGACAGCCATCGGCGGCTGTTGAGTTGACCTCGGTCACGGCGACGGCGTCCGCCCAGTCTGAATGGAAGAAAGCGGACGCGCCGCCCGCGTGGGCCGATGTCGTAAGCGCGCAGATGACTGCGGTGGTCAGTAATACATTGACTTTCATGGTTGAGATCCCCGGGGTTGGATTGATGCATACCTCTGCGGGCTGCCGCAGCGGGCCCCGCAAGAGGGGGGTTAGAATCGTCAGCGGGGTCTCAACAAGCCTTCGGCGGCGGCTCAAAGCTTCTCAAGGCTTCCCAAAACTGCTCAAAGACCGGCATGCATCAGCAGGAAACTCACTTGATCTACGAATTTGGCGACTTCGAGCTCGACGCTCTGCGGCGGGTGCTCGTGTCGCGTGCTGACGGCCGGCAAGTTGAGGTCACCGGACGCGTCCTCGAAGCGCTCGTCTACTTGGTGGAACGGCCCGGGCAACTGGTCGACAAGAAGGCGCTCATCGAGGCGCTGTGGCCGCATGTCGTCGTCGAGGAGGGAAGCCTGACACAGACCATTCATACGTTGCGCCGCGCGCTGGGCGAGCGGCCCGGTGAACATCGCTACATCGCGACGGTTCCCGGCAGGGGCTATCGGTTCGTCGCCGAGGTGAACGTGCGTGCGGCCGCGCAGGCGAAGCGCGACCCGACACCGTCGCGCTGGTCGAAAAGAGTCCTGGTGGGTGCTGCGCTGTCGCTTGCCATGCTAACGCTGATCGGGCTGCTGATACTGCGCGGACGTGGGCAGCCAACTGAAGAAACGGCTGCGCGCGTGGCGGCGTCCATCGCCGTACTACCGTTCGTCGAGATGAGCACGGCGCAGGATCAAGAGCATTTCGCGGAGGGCCTTTCGGAGGAAATTCTCAACCTGCTGGCGCATTCCGATAACTTGAAAGTGATTGCGCGTACGTCATCGTTCTCATTCAAGAACCAGAATGCGGATGTCCAGACGATCGCGCAGCGGCTGGCTGTCACGCACGTACTCGAAGGCAGCGTACGCAAGTCCGGCGAACGCGTGCGCATCACGGCGCAGCTCATCGACGGCGCAACCAGCGCGCACGTCTGGTCGGAGACGTACGATCGCAACGTGCAGGACGTCTTTGGCGTGCAGACGGAGATTGCTTCCGCCGTAGCGGACGCACTCCAGATCACACTGCGCAGCGGCGATGGGCCGAGACGCGCGGAAACCAGCAGCACGCAGGCATACGAACGCTACCTGCAGGGGCGACATCTATTCCAGCGGCGCTCGGGTTCGGATCTGCAAAGCGCCAAGACGCACTTCGAACAGGCGGTGCAGATCGACCCGGGTTATGCGCGTGCGTGGGCCGCAGATGCCATCGTGGAGGGGCGCATGGAGGATGCCGTCGACTTGCAGAGACGCGATTCCACGCGCCGAGGCGCGGGTAGGGCAGGTGGGCCAGTCTCAGGTAAGGAGTTGAGGTGGAACCTGCATACGGCTCCATTCCTTAAGGCGCTGCATACGGATCGACGCTGGAATGAGCTGTTGGCGGCTGTTGACGCGCAATGACATGAGCCAACTAACTATCTGGACTTACGATTGGGTACCCGAAGGTCCCCGTGGGTTCGTACGCGATCTGAGGTTGCGGTGGGCGTGCGAGGAAGCAGGGCTTGCCTATTCAGTGCGGACAGTCCCTTTCGACGGACGGCAGACCAATCACCTGTCGCACCAGCCCTTCGGCCAGATTCCATTCCTGAGCGACGGCGAGCTGGAAATATTCGAGAGCGGCGCCGGGCTGCTGCAACTGGCTCGCAAGAGCGAAAAGCTGCTGCCGCGCGATCCGGTTGGAGAAGCGAAAACGGTTCAATGGATGATCGCCGCGCTCAACTCGATCGAGATGGTGACCGTTCCCTGGTGGTTCCTCGAAATATCCGGCGCGAAAGACAATGGTCTTGCTGGCTGGATGGGAAATCGCCTCGACCAGCTCGAGAAAGTTCTGAACGAGCGCCAGTGGCTGGCCGCTGATCGCTTCACCGTCGCGGATCTGCTGATGGCAGATGTCCTGCGCGTCCCGAAAGTCCGCTCTTGCGGCGATCGACCCGCGACCGAGAAGTATGTGGCCCGCGTGACCGACCGACCCTCCTTCAAGAAGGCTCGCGCGGATCAATTGGCGCATTTCGCCGCAGCCGATGAGAGCAGATCATGACGCGCAAGATTGGGATCGATCAGGCCCCGGGCAAGCGAGGCACGGACTATCCGTCGCCGTTCGATGAGCCGTGCCGCGAACGCCTGCGGCGTCGACTGGGCGATGCAGCCGGGCTCACTCAGTTTGGTGTGAATCACCTCGTGCTGCCACCGGGCGCCTGGTCGAGCCAGAGGCACTGGCACACGGTGGAGGACGAGTTTGTGTACGTCCTCGAGGGCGAGGTCGTCCTCGTGACCGATGCCGGTGAAGAGATTCTGAAGGCCGGCGACTGTGCGGGCTTCCCGGCGGGCGTACGCGACGGCCATCATCTCCAGAATCGATCCACGCATGCAGCGACCGTTCTCGAGATCGGCACGCGTCGAATCGCTGATGACGAAGCGTTCTATTCGGACATCGACATGCATGCGCTCAAGGGTGAAGCCGGCTATGCGCACCGGGACGGACGACCCTACCCGCGTAAGTGACGGCCTTCTATCATGATCGAGCTCGAGCCCGCGATGATTTACCGCTTGGATGTGACCGGCCCCGTCGAAGCGTCTGACGGCTCCGCGGCGAACCCGCGACGGCAGTTTTGGCAGATGACGCGCGCGACGCTGGAGGGCCGGAACATTCGCGCGACAAGCGTCATCCGGGCATCGATTGGTTCACCCCCTATCCACATGGATACGGCCGCCCTCACGTGCGCCTCGCGCTTCGTACCGACGACGGTGCTCTGATACTGCTCGAATATCACGGGATTGTTCAGGCGACTTCGGCATTCACGCGCGCGGTCGAGTCGGATACGTCGACTCAGTGGGATGATCAGTACATGCGTATGGCTCTGACCTTCGACACGGCGGCTGAGCGTTATGCATGGCTGATGGAAAGCTTGTTCATTGCTCGTGGACGCTTGCTGGGTGCGAAGGCGATCGAGTACGACGTGTATCGGGTACAGTGAAGACGCGATGAACTCTCACGCCTGTCGAGCGCCGACTCGCCTCGCCAGAGCCAGCTTGCGCAGAAACCGCTGCAGATGAGGGTCACTCCGGGAAACCGGCGCTTCGCTCGAGTGAAACCACTGAACGGAGTCGAACTCCGCTGGATCGAACTGCAGATCGAGGCGGCGGTCGGCATTGATCACATACCAGAGCGAAACGTCCACATGACCCGCCGAGATTCCGACGGTCTCGGTAGTCGTCAGCATCAGCGGCGCTTCGAGCGCGTCGGTGAGATCGAGCCCAAGTTCCTCCCGCAGCTCGCGCACCACCGTGGTTCGCGGATGTTCGCCCGGTTCAACATGCCCGCCACTCGGCAACCAGAGTCGTGCATTCTTATGATCCACCAGCAGGACGTAGTCCTGATCCACCAGAACGAAGTAGGACTCGAGATGCTTCGGCGGTGTCGCCGGTTTCTGAGTTCGGCACAACTCCACGCCGGAGTCGATCCACGCAAGCGCATCTGCGCGATGCGCGCGCTCGATCTCGTCGAAGGGCTCTATGGCGGAAATCTCTTCTCGAATGGCCGTGCGCATATTGTTCGCTACCATGGGCGGATATTAGAGTGTCGAGGAGATAGTGATCATCTTGAGTGAATCTCAATGAATCGACTCCTCATGCTTTCACTGTTTGGCATCTCAACCCTGTGGGGTGGTATGGCGCACTCGACGGAAGTGGCAACGCTGGGTCGGATCGAACGTCTGGACCCGGCATTCGATCGGCTCGTTGATGAGGATGCAGTCATCGAACTGCTTGCCGCGAACAAGTTCGACTGGGCCGAAGGGCCGGTCTGGGATCGTGCGGGGCGGCGCGTGCTGTTCTCCGATATTCCGAAGAACATGATCTGGGAATGGTCGCAGGCTTCGGGTCTCAAGGAATTTCTCAAGCCGTCGGGCTACACCGGCGCGGCGACGTTCACGGGCCGCGAGCCTGGCTCCAACGGCCTGGCATTCAACAAGGCCGGCGAGCTGGTGATGTGCCAGCACGGCGATCGACGCGTCGCCAAGTGGGTCGACGGCAAGTTCGTCACGTTGGCGGACCGCTACGCAGGCAAGCGACTGAACAGCCCGAATGACCTGGCGATCCGCTCGAATGGCGATGTGTACTTCACCGATCCTCCGTACGGCTTGCCCAAGCACACCGAGGATCCCGGCAGGGAGCTGGATTTTCAGGGCGTCTATCGACTCGATGGCAAGGGCGAACTGACGCTGCTCACCAAGGAACTGAATCGGCCGAACGGACTGGCCTTCTCTCCGGACGAAAAAACTCTGTACGTAGCAAACTCAGAGGCTGCGAAAGCGATCCTGATGGCGTTCCCCGTGCTGCCCGACGGCAGCCTCGGCAACGGCAAAGTTTTCTTTGACGTGACAGCCGCCGTCAGCAAGCAGATGCCCGGCGTGCCGGATGGCCTCAAGGTGAGTGCGGACGGCACCATCTGGGCGACCGGTCCGGGCGGCGTGCTGGTTTATTCGCCGCAGGGCAGGCACCTCGGCACGTTGGCCACGGGCGTGGCAACGGCGAATCTTGGGTTCGGCGACGACGGCAGCACGTTGTACATCACGGCCGACAAGAACCTGGTTCGCGTCCGCACGAAAGTGAAGGGTTGGTAGCGGGCCCCGCCCGACGACTCATCGAACTTTCCCGCTCGTTGCCTCGGTCTCAACATCAATGAGTCCGTGTGGGGAGGTGACTTATGTCCGGGGCAACTCGCACATCCGTTCAAACCACGATCGCAGCTTTCATCCTCTGCTGCGCAGCCATGCCAACTACCGCCGCGGAGCAGGCGGTGAGCAACAAAGACGTTGCGAAATACCTCACCGAAGCGAAGGAACTCGCCGGCAGCAAGCGGTCGGATGCCGCTTGGGGCGTATTGGAAAAAGCGGCGCGTGTTCCCGATCTGTCTCCCTATGAAAAGGCCAAGATCGACGAGTTCAAAGCCTACGTTCTGACTCAGCAGCACAAGTACGCCGAAGCGGGCGCGCTGTTCGAGCAGCTCGCGAAATCCGAGTCGGCTTCGGCTGAAGAGCGCAACGACCGTCTCAAGAAAGCTTCGCAGTTCTACCTGCGCGCGAAACAGTACGAGAAATCGGCGCGTGCGGCGGAAGCAGCTCTCGAGAAGCAACCGAACGATCCGGCGCTCCTGGAGCTTGCCGGTCAGTCCAGATATCTCGCCGGGGATTTTCGCGGCGCAGTCGCCAGAACCGCTCAGCTCGTGGCAGCTACCGTGCGCAAAGGAGCTCAGCCGCAGGAAGCATCGCTGCAAATACTCCTGGACTCCTACTACAAGCTGAACGATCGCAAGCAGATCGCGCAGACCTGGGAGATGCTCCTGCGACACCATCCGAAGCCGGAGTACTGGCGGACCGTCCTCGAGATCAGGTCCGCCCAGCCCCACTCCGAACGGGTCGATTTCTACTATCTCGCTTTGAAATTCGATGTGGGCATGCTCGAGGATCCCGAGGACTACGAGACGCTCGCACTGGGAGCAATCGATCTCGGAATGCCCGAAGATGCCGTTCGCGTGCTCGAAACAGGCTTGAGCAAGGGCATTCTCGCGGGCAAGAGCGAGCCGCGTTTTCGACGAATGCTCGCTCATGCACAGGCAGAAACCATCAAGACCTCGGGCGGAGTGAAGGATCTCGCTCAGCAGGCGCAACGCGCGAGCAGCGGACAGCCTGATGCCGACATCGGACGTATCTACCTCAGTCAGAGAATGTATGACCAGGCTGTAGCCGCGCTGCGCAGAGGCATCCAGAAGGGCGCGCTCGAACATTCGGATCAGGCGCGCATCGATCTCGGAGTCGCCTATCTGAAAAGCGGCGAAACGAAGCAAGCTCGCGAAGCCTTCGCCGCAGTGAAGGCGGATTCCGAGTGGCGTGGTCTCGCGGAGCTGTGGTCACTGCGCCCGAACGAAGCTTCGCCAGCCACGAAGCAGCCCAGCGAGCCCAGCGCGGCGCTGAGAAGGTTCGAATGAGTTACGAGCTGGATCGATTGATGATCATCTGTCTGGGGATACTCGTCCTTCTGTGCCTGATCGCCGGTGGGATGACGATCGCAGCAAGCGTGATCCACCGAGCCACGCAACTTGCCAGGGAGGTCGCGACGCGCAGGGTTTTAGACCTACGGTAGATCGCGCTTCATGCGTTCCGTCCATTCCCGGTGATGTTCCCTTCGGTCTCGTTGAATCTGCTCGTATACCCGCATCTGCTCGCGCGTTAACACTGGTGTTACCGCGGTGATTTGCCGCCGGCTGAATTCCTCGACCTGTTCTTGAAATTGCTCTCCGATCGGGTTTCCAAGTTGAGTGCTCGCGCGCAAGTACAGGCCATACCACGTGCCGCCGACGGCGCTCATCGTCGATGTCGCGTATCGCTGCTTGATTTCCCGCTCATAGTCAGCGCGGTCTGCAACAAAGATCGCTTCCAGCTGCGCCGCTTGTTCCGCGGTCAGCATGTTTGCGGTCCCCAGTCGTTTTCGCAGTTGTTCGACTTGTCCTTTCGCTTGCACTCGCGCTGATCTCTGCGGGTCCTCGCCAGCGTTTGCAGATGCGCATGCAAGGACAGTGAGCGTGGCGAGCAGCAACGGTGTGGTGAATGAACTTGGCATGGCCAACCTCCTTGCGAGCCCCGATTGGATCAAGGACGCGTCGTGCGCCAATTGGTTCCTGCCCAGCATGTATACCCCGTGGCGTACGTTCCGGAAAGCCGCCCGTAGAAGCACCATCCATGGCCCGGAGCTTGTACCCGCGGTTAGCCACATGTACCATGGGCACAAGTGGTACATCTGGAGCGACGCCCCGCGATGGAAATCACCATCGACATCGATGACCCGGTGCCCCAGTTCGAGCAGCTCATCGAGCAGATCAAGGCTGCAATCACCGCTGGCGTGCTGAAGCCGGGCGACGCGCTGCCCTCGATCCGTCAGCTCGCCAACGATCTGGAGCTCAACAGCAAGACCGTGGCGAAGGCTTACAAGCTGCTGGAACGGGATTCGGTCATCGAAGCCAAGGGCTACCGCGGTACCTATGTTCACCGCAAAGCCAAAGCGAACTGCAAGTTCAACCTGCAGGAGTGGACGCTGCGCAAGCTCAGCGAAGCGATCGCCGAGTTGCGCGAGGCGGGGGTGACCGATTCGGAAATTCGCAATGCGTTCGCCGGCGCCATCAGCCGGCAACTGCCGGCAAAGTGAGGTGCTGTCATGATCGCGGCGTATGCGTTTCTTGCGGCGTTCACTCTACAGATACTCGTAGTATCAGTCCTGCTTCCGGCCTGGTTCATCAGGTACATTCGAGTGCAGACGACGCGGGTGCCGGCCGAACGCCTCGCACAGCTCTACCCGGGTGTTGACCTGCCGTCTTTTCAAAAGCGTTTTCTGACTCAATATCGCGCGCTGGTCGCGGGTATCGCAGTGCTCGGCTTGTTGTTATTGGGCTGGCTGTTCAGCTACATGCGTCGCCCGGACTGGGATGACGGCCCGGTGGAAATCCTGGTGACTGTGCACTTTCTTGTGGCGTACATGTTGCCGTTCGCCTTCCTCGGGTGGGCCGCACTCAGGTTCAACAAGAAGCACAAGCGCCCGGTGGCGGAGGGGAAGCGGACAGCCATCCTGCAGCGCCGCGGTCTGTTCGATTTCGTCTCGCCGTCCGCCGTTTTCCTGGCGGTGTTGAGCTATTTCCTGTTCATCGCGTTCGTGATCTATATCCAGCAGTACCCTTTTCCGGGATTTGCCGGACTCGTCACCCTGGGCGGCGTCACGCTCGTCTACGCAGTAAATGCAGCCACCGTGTACTGGATGCTTTATGGCAGAAAGAGCAATCCGTTCGAGACGCATGCGGGCCGCCTGCACACGATCGGTCTGGCAGTGAAGAGCAGCGTCTACTCGTGCATCGTCATCGTCGTGTACCTGTCGTTCAACTTCGCGCTGCGCCTGCTGGATCTGCAGAGATGGGAGCCGTTCGCGCTCAGTTCTTTTTTCGTCATCTGCGCGCTGGTTGCTTCCATGGGTTATGCCGCGCCGCTGCGCAAGCCAGAAGTGGATGGGCTCGGCTCCGACGGACGCTTGACTCCCTAGCTTTTGCCTGCAGGAATGCCGGCAGGTCCTTGCTCACGCGTTCTCGTTGCGTGACCTCGTTCCGAGCCACCCGCCTGGAAGCACGCCACTTACCGCAGCTGACGGAACCAATCCGCGACTCTCTGAATTCTTGCCTGGAGGCGTAACTGGGCGCCGCCATACGAAATTCGAGTGATCTGGGCCAAGAACTCAGCTCCGCTTCCACAGAGGGTGCCGGGAATGACGAGAGTAAGGGTCGAGAGATCATCCACGGGCGTGCCGGGCCTGGACGAGGTGCTTCACGGCGGTCTGATCCGCAAGCGGTTCTATCTCGTCGACGGCGATCCGGGCGCGGGGAAGACGACGCTCGCGCTTCAATATCTGCTCGCCGGAGTGCGGGCCGGTGAATCATGCCTGTATGTCACGTTGTCCGAAACGCGAGAGGAGCTGCTCGCCGGCGCGGAATCGCACGGCTGGTCGCTGGACGGCATACAGATCGTCGAGCTGATCCCGGAAGACCGCGATCTCACCAGCGGTGACGAGCTCACGATGTATCACCCGTCCGAAGTGGAGCTGACCGAAACGACTCGTCGCGTGCTGGAGGCGGTCGAGCGAGTCAAGCCGACCCGCATGGTGTTCGACTCCCTGTCGGAGCTCCGCTTGCTGGCGCAGAGCTCCTTGCGCTATCGCCGGCAGATACTGGCGCTCAAGCAATTCTTCAGCGGGCGCAACTGCACCGTACTGCTGCTGGACGATCGAACTGCGGAAGGTCCTGACATGCAGCTGCAGAGCATCGCGCACGGCGTGATCTCGCTGTATCACAGCACCCCTGCCTACGGTAAGGCATTGCGACAGATGAAGGTGGTCAAGTTCCGCGGCAGCGACTTTCACAGTGGCCTGCAGGACTTCGCGATCCGGGCCGGCGGCATCACGGTTTTTCCTCGCCTCACCGCGCAGGAGCACGTGGTCGAATTTCCCCGCGAGTGTCTCCCCAGCGGTGTGGCGGCGCTGGATGCACTGCTCGGCGGCGGTATCGACCGCGGCACAGCGACTCTCTTGATCGGTCCGGCAGGGACGGGCAAGTCCACCGTCGCCCTGCAGTTTGCGACCGCCGCCGCGGCGCGCGGCGACCACGCCGCTGTGTTCGCATTCGAAGAAACCAAGTCACTGCTGCTCGAGCGTGCCGCATGCCTCGGCATGTCGCTCGTGGAAGGTAATGGTCCCGGACAAATCTTCGTGCGTCAGATCGATCCTGCGGAGATTGCGCCGGGCGAGTTCGCGCATGCCATCCGGTCTCAGGTCGAAAACCATGGCGCTCGCGTTGTTGTCATCGACAGCCTGAACGGTTATCTGAACGCGATGCCGGAGGATCGCTACCTCAACGCTCAGCTGCACGAGCTGCTGGCATATTTGAACAACCGTGGAGTAGTAACGTTCCTGGTTGCCGCACAGAGCGGCATGCTCGGCGCCGGCATGCGATCTCTGATCGACGCCAGCTATCTCGCGGATTCGGTGATCATGCTGCGCATGTTCGAGCTCGATGGCAGCGTCAAGAAGGCCATCTCCGTGATCAAGAAGCGCAGCGGCAGACACGAGGAAGCGATCCGCCAGATCTCTTTCGACCAACGCGGCGTGCACCTGGGCGAGCCGCTGACCTATCTACGCGGGGTACTGACCGGCGTGCCGGTCGACGCGAGATCGGAGAGCGCTCAGGCCGGACAGAAGCGCGGCTCCCGCGATGTCGGCTGATCGCAGTCCTGACGACGAGCGCGTCCTGCTGGTCGCGCCGACCCGACGCGACGCCGCGGTCACCTGTTCGCTGCTGCTGGCGGCGGATGTGCTTTGCGAAAGCTATGACACCCTGCTCGAGCTTGCGGATCAGCTGAAGCACGGAGTCGGAGTGCTCATGCTGACCGACCGTGCGCTGTTCGATCGCGGTATCGAGGCGGTCTTGCAGGAGCTGGAGCGCCAGCCGCCATGGTCCGACGTGCCGGTTGTGCTGCTGACGCAGGGCCAGCAGTCCTCCGCCAAAACGATGGAGGTGCTCCCGCGCTTGTCGAATGTGACGTTGCTGGATCGTCCGACCTCCACGCGTTCCATGATCAGCGCCGTGCAGGCTGCATTGCGAGCACGCCGGCGCCAATATCAGCTGCGCGATCAGATGCAGGCTCAGGCTCGGGCGCAGCAGGCGCTGCGCGAAGCCGACAGACGCAAGGACGAATTTCTCGCGACGCTCGCGCACGAGTTGCGCAATCCACTGGCTCCGCTCAGCACCGGGCTGCAGCTGATGAACACCGATCTCGACGAGCGGCGCGCGGATCGCGTCCGCCACATGATGGAGCGGCAGGTGAACCAGCTCGTGCGCCTGATCAACGATCTGCTCGATGTGTCGCGCATCTCGACCGGCAAGGTGGTGCTGCAACTGAACCGCATCGATATGCGCACGGTCATCGAGTCGGCGCTGGAAAGCAGCCAGCCGGGAATCGAGGCGGCCGAGCATACGCTGCGAGTACACCTTCCCGACACGTCGGTCTGGGTCATGGGGGACGAGGCGCGCCTGGAACAAGTGATCTGCAATCTCGTCAACAACGCGTGCAAGTACACGGTGAAGCGCGGCAACATCACAGTCACGCTGACGCAGGAGGGCGGACGCGCGATCACGAAGGTGATCGACGATGGTCTGGGTATACCGCAGGACATGCTGCCGTTGGTGTTTGAGATGTTCACGCAGATCGATCGCAATCTCGATCGCGCGCAAGGCGGGCTCGGCATCGGGCTGTCCCTGGTGCGTAGCCTGATGCAGCTTCACGGCGGCGAAGTCCGCGCCGACAGCGCGGGCGAGCGCCGAGGCAGCACATTCACGATCTCTCTGCCCGTCGTCGCTGAGGAGTCGGCGACAGTGCCCGCGAGTGTGTCGGCAGAAACGACGGCTGTACCGCGGCCACTGCGGGTCCTGGTCGTCGACGACAATCGCGACGCGGCGGACTCGCTGTCGCTGCTGCTTGCGGGGCTTGGTCATCATACGAAGACCGTTTACGGCGGCGCCGCCGCACTCGACGCGGCGGCCGAATTCCAGCCCGACACGATATTCTGCGATCTGGGCATGCCCGTGATCAGCGGTTTCGAAGTCGCCGCCCGGCTGCGCAGCGACCCGCGCTTTCCGCCGGTAGTCCTCGTCGCCGTGACCGGTTGGGGCACCGACCGGGACAAACGCCGGGCGCACGACCGCGGCTTCGATTTGCACATCACGAAGCCGATTTCGATCGAGGAGCTCGACGCCGTGCTGTCGCGTGCCTCGACGTCCAGCGCATCGCGAGAGCGCGCACGCTGCCATTAGGCAGTGGCAGCATTGAAAACCGCCAGTTGATCGGCGAAGGCGCGCTGGTAAGCGGGCCGCGCTTCGCCGCGGGCGACATAGGCGCAGAGGTTCGGATATTTCTCCAGCAGCCCCGAGCCGTTCAACCTGCGCAGGACCGTCACCATCAGCAGGTCACCGGCGCTGAACGCACCATCGAGCCACTCGGCATCAGCCCAAGCCGACTGGAAAGTTCGCCGAGCCGCACCTGTCACGCGATCCTCGAGAATAGCCAGGCGCTCAGCATGCCAGCTCTTGTCGCGCTCCAGGATCACCGCCATCGAGCGTTCGACAATCGGCGGCTCCACGGTATTGAGCGCGGCAAACATCCATGCGATCGCGCGCGCTCGGGCATTTGCATCGTCCGGCAGCAGACCCGCATGGCGATCCGCGATATGAAAGATGATCGCGCCCGACTCGAACAGCGTGAGATCGGCTTCTTCGTAGGTCGGAATCTGACCGAACGGATGAAGCTTGCGATGCGCGGATTCCTTCATCTCTTTGAACGAGACGAGCCGCACGTCGTAAGGCTGGCCCACTTCTTCGAGCGCCCAGCGAACGCGCATGTCACGCGCCAGTCCCCGGCCGCGATCGGGCGAGCTTTCGAATGCAGTGATGGTCGGTTTCATGGGAAGGCTCCTGGCGATTGCCTAATGCTTCGAAGGACGATTGAGTTCGACCGGAGCCGACATGATCCAGGGAACTTTCGAGCGTCGCGTCCGCTTCCACCGGCATGAAGCCTCGAATCACTGTTCTGACGCTCGGCGTGGACGATCTGGACCGCGCGCTGCGGTTCTACCGCGACGGGTTGGGTCTGGCCACTGATGGCATCGTCGGCAAAGAGATCGAATTCGGCGCTGTCGCGTTCTTCAAGTTGCAGGCAGGTCTGCAACTCGCATTGTGGCCGCGCAAGAGCATCGCGCACGATTCGGGTCTCAGCCGTTTCCGGTCCTTCACCGACAGAGGTGACGATCGGTCACAACGTTTCCTCGAAGTCCGAAGTGGACGAGGTGATGAAGCAAGTCAAAGCCGCTGGCGCAACCATCGTCAAGTCTGCGCAAGACACTTCCTGGGGAGGCTACGCTGGCTATTTCATGGACCCCGACCAGCATCTCTGGGAAGTCGTCTGGAATCCTCAGCTGCTCCCGTCGGAGTGATTACCGCGCCGGCCACTGCCAGCTCGGCGTCTCCATCAACTCCTGCCCGACGATCTGCGTCTCGCCCATATCCTTCGCCAGCCTGAGCGAATTGCACGAACCGCTGTCTTCCAGCGCCGCGATCAGCCGCGCCGAGTGCGACACGATCCACAACTGCGATGCACTTCGACGCTTCGAGTATCAATCGTGCGAGCGCAGGCAGCAGATCCGGATGCAGGCTCGTCTCCGGTTCGTTGAGCACCATCAGCGGCGGCGGGCGCGGCGTCAGGAGTGCCGCCGACCACAGCAGAAAGCGCAGCGTGCCATCTGACAATTCAGCAGCGCTCAGCGCGCGCAGCATGCCGGGCTGTTTCAGCCCGATCGAGAATCGACCGTCGCTGTGTTCGATCTCGAGAACCGAGCCGGGAAACGCATCCTCGATCGTGCGATCCAGCGCCGCTCCATTGCCGATCTCACGAATCGTTTGCAGCGCCGGTCCGAGGTCGCGTCCATCGTTCGCGAGCGTCGGCGTTCGCGTGCCGAGTTGCGGGCTGCGGATCGGCGCTTCCGCGTCGACGCGGAAGTGATCGTAGAAACGCCATGCACGAATCGTCTCGCGGATCGTCAGGACCTCGGGTGCGCGCTGCGGGTCGGCGATGCGCGTCAGCATGCTGTCGAACGTCGGCACATGGCTGTTCGCGACCGACCACTCTCCGTCTTCTTTCCGTACGCTCACCACAGGACCGCGTCGATCGACGAGCATCGAGGCCGGGCGAAACTTGATGCCTGCCCAGATGCACTCGCGCTTGATCTCGGGATCGAGCCTGAAGGCCGACTCGTGCGGCGTCGGTAATCCCAGGTCGATGCAGTAGCTGAGCTCATCGCTCGCGAAGCCGAGTCGCAAATTGACAGGCTCGCGTCGCGGGCCACCTTGCACCGGATGCTCGCCTTTGCGCATGGCGCGACTGATCTTTTCCGGGCCGGCCCATAGTGTCGAGGGCAAACCGCCCTCACGCGCGATCGATGCGACAACTCCGCCTTGCGCCGTCTCCGCGAGCAGACGCAGCGCGCGATAGAGACTCGACTTGCCCGAGCCGTTCTCGCCGCTGACCAGGTTCAGCGCGCGCAGCGGCGCGACGATATTTCGCAGCGATCGGTAATTGGCGACGGCGAGGGTGGTGATCACCGTTGTGATGGTAGCCACAATTGATCACAATTTCCCCCGGACCAGCCGTGTACCATCGCCTCCAGGCCCGCGGGAAACAGCCATGAAACTCATCGCAATCGTCGCCACCTCCCTTCTCGCCATCACGCTCTCCGGTTGTTCGCGGACCACCGCCGAGCCGGCACTGCCGATCGTGAAGGTCACCAAGAGCCCGACGTGCGGGTGCTGCAAGATCTGGGTCGACCGCTTGCGACAAGCGGGCTTTCAGGTCGAAGTAAACGACGTGGACAACATGAGCCCGGTGAAAGAGCGAGTGGGCCTGCCGTATGGAATGGGCTCCTGCCACACCGCCGAGGTCGACGGCTACTTCGTCGAAGGGCACGTACCTGTCGACGACATCAAGCGGCTGCTGCGCGAACGCCCGAAAGCGAAAGGCATCGCGGTCCCCGGCATGCCGGCCGGATCTCCCGGCATGGAAGTACCATCCGGTCGCGTCGATGCCTATGACGTATTCCTCGTTGCGCCCGATGGGACCACCTCCGTCTACGCGCATCACGGCGCGCCCAAGTAGGTTCGTCGTGCATCGCGCGTTGCTTCTCGGGCTCGGCTGTCTCTCGTCATTCAACGCCGGTGCTGCTTCCATCGACTGCGAGCGGTGCGAAGCGTGGAATCAGGAGCAGGCGCCGTTTCAGATCTTCGGTAACACGTACTACGTGGGTGTGCGAGGCCTGAGCGCGGTTCTGGTCACGTCTCCCGATGGACACGTGCTGATCGACGGAGCTTTGCCGCAGTCAGCGCCGCTCATCGCCCGGCACGTGCAGCAGCTCGGGTTCAAGATCGAAGACGTCAAGCTCATTCTCAACTCGCACGTGCACTACGATCACGCCGGCGGGATTGCGGAGCTGCAGAAGCTCAGCGGCGCGAAAGTCGTCGCGAGCGATATCGCTGCAAAGGTCCTGCGAACCGGCAAGGTCGAACGCAACGATCCGCAGTTCGAGATCATCAAGCCATCTCCGGGTGCGAGCAACGTCGAAGCGCTCGGCGCGCGCAAGTCCGTCAGCGTCGGCAAGCTGCAGCTGCAGGTCATTCACACGCCGGGCCACACACCCGGCGGAACATCGTGGTCGTGGAAATCGTGCGAAGGCGAGCGATGCTTGAACGTCGTCTACGGCGACAGCTTGAACGCCATCTCGGACGACTCGTTCAAGTACAGCGGTGACGAACGTTATCCAAACGCCCGCGCCGACATAACGTCGAGCATGGCTGCGATTGCTGCTGCTCCCTGCGACATCCTCATCTCCGCGCACCCAGAACTCAGCGCCGTGCTGTCCGTCTTCGACGAGCACGGCAAAGGCGACCGCGCAAAGCTCGTGGATTCGTCTTCGTGCAAGCGTTACGCCGCGGGCGCCAAGGAACGGTTCGAGAAGAGACTGGCGGCGGAGAAGTCATGATCTCGAAGGCCCGCCTGTTCTGGATCATGCTGCTGCCGCTGTACACCGCGTGCTCGACTACATACATCGGTAAGTCCGGCGAGTTGGGCGGTTCTGATTGGCGCACGGCGAGTCGCGAGCCGGTCGGGCTCGCGCCGGATCCAGCATCGACGCCGGAGGCTGTCGTTCAGGTTTACGCAGCGCGGACGATCAGCTGGCGCGGCTACTTCGGCGTGCACACCTGGATCGCCGTGAAGCCGACCAACGCCGACCACTTCACGATCCATGAAGTCATCGGCTATCGACTGCGACGTGCGGGCACGGTCGTCGTTTCGCGCGTTCGCGCGCCCGATGCGCGTTGGTTCGGCGCGCATCCGGAGCTGCTCAGGGACGTGCGAGGTTCCGGTGTCGAAACGCTCATCACGCGCATCGAGGCAGCCGTCGCCCGATATCCGTATGCGGCGAGTTATCGCGTCTGGCCCGGCCCGAACTCGAACACATTCACTGCGTTCGTGTTGCGCGAGGTGCCCGAGCTGCGCGTCGATTTGCCGCCCACTGCAATCGGCAAGGACTACCTCGGCGTGATGCCGCTGGCACTCACGCCGAGCGGCACTGGCGGCCAGGTGAGCGTGCTCGGAATTGCGGGCATCGCTGCTGGCTGGGAGGAGGGCCTCGAGCTCAACGTGCTCGGACTGACGTTCGGCCTCGATCCGCGCAGCCTCTCCATCAAGCTGCCGCTGCTGGGACGCATCGGTCCGTCGAACACGGAGCCGGTGATCTTCGACTAGCAAACAAGCTCGATGCGGTGGCCCACCTGAGCCACCGTATATGGCCCTTCCGCCTCGCCGGTCGTGCACGCATCCTGCTGCGATGATGGTCGTCCTTGCCGCACTAGGCATTGCTCTGGCGTCTGCAACCGTCAGCGCCGAGGACGGGAACGCTGCGGGCGTGATGGATGTGCAGCACTACGGCCTGGATCTTCGTATAGATCCCGCAGCGAAGTCGGTGCGCGGCGTCGTTGAAGTCCGTGCGCTGCTGCTTTCGACTCCGCCGACCGAGTTGACTCTCGACCTCTCGCGCGCGCTCAGTGTCGATGCCGTGACCCTCGACGGCATGCCCGCAGACTTCCGGCGCCAGGACGACCAGATTCTCATCGGCGTGAAGCAGCCATTGCCGAAGGGCAAGCTCTTCTCGATGACGGTGACCTATCACGGAACTCCGCAAGGCAACGGCTTCACCTTCGCCGAGCGCAACGGCCAGCCCGCGATCTCGAGCTACGGGATGCCGTTCACCGCCCGCCAGTGGTGGCCTAACAAGAACGATCCCGCAGACAAGGCCGCTTCAGCGGACATCGCGATCACTGTTCCCGCGCCGTTGACAGCCGCTTCAAACGGCAAGCTCGTGGCGACCGATGCGAACGCCGACGGCACGCGCACGTTTCGCTGGCGCGTCGGGTATCCGATCTATCCGGATACGATCAGCGTCGCCATTGCGCAGTACACGGTGTTCGAGGATCGCTATCGGGCAGCGAACGGGCAGACCATGCCGCTCGTCTTCTATGTCTTTCCTGCGGACGAGCAGAAGGCCCGGCGCGACTTCAGCGTCATCCCGGACATCATGCGCAGCCACGCCCAGCGCTTCGGCGAGTATCCATTTCTGCGCGAGAAGTATGGCATCGCCGAGTTCGCCACCTACAGTTTCCGCGAGCACCAGACGCTGCCGAGCTACGCCGAGAAGCTGATCACGGGCGATCACGCGAACGATGCAGTTCTGGCCCACGAGCTCGCGCACCAGTGGTTCGGCAACAGCCTGTCGGTGCGCGACTGGCGGCACGTGTGGCTGAACGAAGGTTTCTCGACCTATGCCGCGATGCTTTGGACCGAGCGTCAAAAGGGTGTCGCCGCCTATCGCGCTGAGATGAGCAAGATCGCTGCGAGCGATTTGCGCGGGCCGATCTTCATGGCCGATGTCACCGACACCAGGAAACTGTTCGGCGCGGCCACCTTCGACAAAGGCGCCTGGGTGCTGCATATGGGAACGTCACCATCGATCCGGACGGTTGGATCCTGAAGCACGTAGTCGATCAAGCAGCCGACACGGTGTTCGAGCTGCGCCAATACGTGCTGCATCCAGGTCAACGCGACACTCTCGTCGACGTTTTCGACGACAACTTCGTCGAGGGGCAGGAGGCCACGGGCATGCGCATCATCGGCCAGTATCGCGATGTCGACGACCCCGACCGCTTCGTGTGGCTGCGCAGCTTTTCCGATATGGAATCCAGGAAGGAGTCCCTGACGAAGTTCTACACCGGCCCGATCTGGAAAGCACACGGCCGTGTCGCAGCGGGCACGATGGTGGACTCGGACAACGTACTGCTGCTGCGGCCTTTGCGCCCGGACACCGCGTTCGCGCCGTCGACGATCGCTCTACCGCCGCCCGGAACGCGCGGTCCCGGCAAAGGTGTGCTCGTGGCGAACATCGTGTACGTCGAGCGCAAGACGCCGAGCGAGTTCGGTGAATTCTTCGCGAACGAGCTGAAGCCGCATTGGGAAGCGGCGGGCGGTTCCGTCATCGCCCAAATGGTGAGCGAGCACAGTCCGAACACCTATACGAACCTGCCGGTGCGGGAGAAGGAGACTGCATTCGTCTGGTTCTCGCTGTTCGCGGATCAGGCGGCAGTGGACAAGCACCAGCGCGCGCTCCTGCAGTCGATGGAGTGGCGCAAGGCGGCAGGGCAGTTAACCACGTGGACGCATCGCAGGATCGAGACGTTGCGTCTCGAGCCTACCGCACGCTCGCGATTGCAGCGAGGCTAGATCAGCGAGTCGCCGTCAGCCGTGGATACTCCAGCTGCATGGCTACGACGTAGCGCGTGCGCGGGCCATAGCGAGTCTCGATGCTGGAAAGCACTTCGTCCAGCGCGTGGGCCGGCGGCCGATCCCCGAATGAATCGACGACATCTCCCTTCGACCGATCACCGCCGACCTGATCCGGAATTAGGCGGATGCCGTTGCGTGTCACGATCGTGCCAGCAGATTCCGCGAACGTGACGGCGCGCGAGCGATAGGTTCTGGACCAGGCGTCCGCGACCAGGGCGAGCGACACTTCGTCCATGCCGGGTGCGACTTCGAGGCCGAGCTTCTCCCGATTCCAGATCGCAACAACGTTGCCCATCACCGTGAGCGCGAACGGCCGCGTGAGCTTGAACCGATCGCTTGCGTGGCGCGCATCCCAGTGGTCGAGACCTAGTTCGCGGGCTACGGCCTCTGCCTTCTCACGTCCGGCGATCGCCTCGATCAGCGTGAGCGTCATCGGCATCGAGGCCGTGATTCCCGTGGTCGTCACGATGCCTCGATCGGCGACCATGCGCCGGTTCGGTACGTACTGCATCGACGGATGTTGCTCGCGCAGATCCTGCAGTGCGTACCAGTGTGCCGTGCCCCGCTTGTTGTCGAGCAGTCCCGCCGCCGCGACGACCTTCACGCCGATGCAGACGCCGATCACGGTCGCGCCTTTCGCGGCCTGACTCTTGATCCACTGCAGAGCTGCGGGATCGTTGTGGGGCTCCATTGCGGGCACGATCACGTAGTCCGCACCGTCGGCGTGACGCGCATCGAAATCGGCAACGGTGATGTCCGGCTCGACCGTCAGCGCGGGATAGAGCTTCACGCGACCGGGCCGGGTTGCGACCATCAACACGTCTGCCACGTCCGCGCGCCGCAGAATGCCCACCGGCATGAGGTAGTCAGTCACCTCGGTCGCATCGTTGATACCAATCATGGCGACGACCGGTCGCGCACGCTTCGGCGGCTTGAGTGCCGCCAGCGTGGCAGCGATCTCATCTGCTCCAATCGCGGGCGGAGCAACCTCAGAGGGCTCCGGCGGCCGCGAAAGAACCTGCAAGGCGACCGCGACAACGACAACGGCAACGCCTGCTCCGATCCACAGTTTATGGCGCTTGTTCATGCAGCGAAGTATAGGTCCGCCGTATGGGATCGTGACAGTTCAGGCAAGCGTAATGGCGATACAATGCAGGGATGAATTACAAGACACCGGCAATCGCCGCATCCCTGCTCTTCGTCAGCTTCGCCTCGGCGCAGTCGCCGGTGCAATCGTGCGACTCGACGCCGAAGCCGCCGTTCTGCAGCGCTGTTTCCGGCGATCGCGCACAAGGCTGGCCGACCCAGCATCGATCTGAGGTCATTGCGCGCAACGGTGTCGTCGCGACGAGTCAGTCGCTGGCGGCGCAAGCGGGCCTCGACATCTTGAAGAAGGGCGGCAACGCAATCGATGCAGCCGTCGCGACCGCCGCGATGCTCAGCGTCGTCGAGCCGATGAACGTCGGTCCCGCTGGCGACCTGTTCGCGATCATCTACATTGCGAAAGAGAACAAGCTCTACTCGCTGAATGCGAGCGGCAAGGCGCCGAGCGGCGCGACCGTCGCGCGCATGAAGAAATTGGGCTACGTGTGGGATGCAAAGAATTGGGGTCCGGGCTCCGGCATGCCCGAGGGCGGCATTCTCGCAGTTACCGTGCCCGGAGCAGTGTGGGGCTGGGACGAAGTGCAGCGCCGTTTCGGCTCGCTCACGTTCAAGGAAACGCTGCAGCCGGCGATCGACTACGCCGAGCAAGGCTTTCCGATTTCCGAGCGCATCGCGTTCGACTGGGAACTGCCGCCGGGGTTACCGATTTCTGCCGGCGACCCGCGCGGCTGCTGCAAGCAGCTCGATCCGGATTCGATCGCGACGTGGTACATCGACGGGAAGCAGCCGGTTGCCGGCCAGATCCATCGCAATCCCGGTCTCGCCAGAACATTCCGCATCCTGCAGCAGCAGGGCCGCGACGGCTTCTACAAGGGCGAGATCGCGCAGGCGATCATCGACAAGTCGCAGCGCCACGGCGGCACGATGACGCTCGAAGACCTCGCTGCTTACAGCGGCGAATGGACGACGCCGGCGACCACGAACTATCACGGCTACGACGTGTTCACGCTGCCGCCGCCGGCACAGACCTGGGCCGCCGACGAGATGCTGAACATTCTCGAGGTGTGCGTGCCGAAGTGGGTACCGGGCCAGACGCTGGCGTCGCTCGGTCCCGCGAACCCGAAGTACTGGCACCTGTTCGTCGAAGCGAAGAAGCTCGCCTTCAACGATCTGTACGCTTACAACGCGGATCCGAATTTTTCGAAGGTGCCGCTGGAGCGGCTGCTCTCGAAAGCACACGCCGAATCACTGTGCGGCAAGGTCGATCCGAATCGCGCGTCTGGTACGAAAGCGGGCGGCAATGCTGAGAGCGACGGCGACACGATCGTCCTTTCTACTGCCGATCGCGCCGGCAACATGGTGGCGTGGGTCAACAGCCTCTATTCGGGCTTCGGCTCGGGCCTGACGGTCCCGGGTTACGGCATCACGCTGCACGACCGCGGCGCATTGTTCACGCTCGATCCGAAGAGCCCAAACAAGATCGAGCCGCACAAGCGTCCGTACAACACACTCTCTGCCGGCTTCGTCATGCGCAACGACAAGCCGCTGATGACGGTGACGCTGATGGGCGGCGACGTGCAGGCGCAAGGCATCGCGCAGGTGCTCGTGAGCATCTTCGACCTGGGCGCGAACGTGCAGGCCGCATCGGACATGGCGCGCTTCCGTCATTCGCAGGTGCCGGACATGCTGTCCATGGAGTCACAGCTGTTCAAGCTCGTCGGCGAGCAGTTGCAAGCGATGGGGCACAAGGTCCGGTCGATGAACGGTGCTCCGATGGGCGGCTTCCAGGCCATCATGGTCGCGCCGGACACGGGGGTTTATCGCGCGGGGTCGGATCACCGCAAAGATGGGCAGGCGGTGGGGTACTAGCTCGTTAGCGTAGCGTCCCGTCGCGCACGCGGCCGCCTTCGAGGATGTGTTTGAGCGAGTAGTTTCCCTCGTGGCACGCGTCTTCGAAGATCGCTGCCTTGCTGCGCAGGTATTGTGTCTCGCCGGTCCACGGTCGCGTGTAGTGCACCGGGTCGGTGATGGTGAACTTGTAGTTCAGCTCGTCGTACGAGGTGAGGGTAAAGCGTTCCACGACGGTCGTCTGCGAGGACACCAGGAAATCTCCGGCGCGATTCTGGTCCGGCTTGAAGTTGCGGGTTTCGACCACCAGCGTGTCGCCGTCCCAGTGCGCGATCGAAGCCCCTGAGAATGAATCGACAGCCGCCGGCGGATGTCGACCGCCGAGTCGAAAGATCCGCGCGTCATGCAAGGATTCTGAGAAGAACACGACCGCGTCGCGCGTCTGCACGATCTGGTGCAGGTTCGTGAAGCCGATCGCCAGCATCGGCGGATGCGAGGCCCAGGAACTCAGGCAGCGCTCCCACAGCGGACGCCGCTCGGGGCCGTCCATGTCGTCGCTGTTCTGTTTGCGCAACGCCTGGATCTTTTCGCGCATCAGCGGCGTGCTCGGAATTTTTCCATCCGGAGGATCGATGATGAGCGAGCTGCGCAGCTTGCCACCGATGAGCGCCACGCGCCGCTCGTCGAAGAACTCCGGCGACTCGTTCGGGACCGACAGGTCGCGCTCTCGCGCGTTACCACGCGCTTCGATCTCACGTGCCTGTTCTTCGGTGATGTACAGCTCAGTCAGCCAATCCGGCCTGGCCAGCGGCGTGCGGTTATACGCGACCCAGTTGCCTTGCAGATCGGGTCGGCCGTCTTCCAGGCGCGGCGGTGTGTACGCGGATGCCGATGCTGCGACCACCAATGGAAGTATCGTGAGTGCACTCAGTCGCGCCCGTCGCGTTCCTGGCATTCTTGTTCCCCGATCGCCGCGTCGCGGAGTCAGTATACGGCGTCCGCGAAGCGTGGGTTCGTGGATTGCGGCGGTCGGGAGATGCTCGCGCGTTTAGAATCGCCTGCGTGACATCGACGGTACTGTTAGTCGCGCTCAGTTTGTTCTGCGGCGGGTGGGTGAAGGGCGTGTTCGGTATGGGATTGCCGACCGTCTCCCTCGGTCTGCTGAGCCTGTCGATGCCGCCGGTGGAAGCTGCAACGTTGATCGTCATCCCGACGCTTGCAACGAACGCCTGGCAATTCATGACGGGCCCCGAGCCGGCTGCGGTCACGGCGCGCTTCTCGATCCTGCTCGTCGGCGTCGCGATCGGCACGGCGCTCGGAGTCGGTTTTCTCACGGGCTCGCACACCGCGCTCGTTTCCCTCGCGCTCGGTGGCGTCCTCATCTTGTATGCGGTCGTCGGCTTGCTCTCGTCGCGACTGCATCTTCCCCCACACTGCGAACGTTGGATGTCACCGGTGATCGGCGTCGCGACCGGCATCGTCAACGGCGCGACGGGCGTCTCCGTCATGCCGCTCGTTCCGTATCTGACTTCGCTGGGTTTGCAGCGCGAGGCGCTGATTCAAGCGATGGGGTTGGTCTTCGGGATCGCGATGCTGTCGCTAGCGGTTTGTCTCGCATGGACCGGTCACTTCAAGCTCGCGTCCGCCGGCGCATCGACACTGGCGCTGCTGCCAGTTTTCGCGGGCATGTACACCGGTCAGCTCATTCGCGTGCGCCTGCACGCGCAGGCGTACCGCAAGTGGTTCTTCATCGGGCTCATCGGGCTCGGGGCGTACTCGGTAATTCGCTCGGTCGGGAACTTGTGACATCCGGAACCATTGGTGAAGTGTCAGCCGACACGCACTGAGGTATTTCCGATGACGCTTGCTTCGCGCGAGGGACAGCGGGTTCCCAATGTCGATCTGTGTCGACTTCGTGACGGTAAGGTCGAGCGAATGTCCGCTGCCGAATTCTTCGGCGGACGTCGTGTGCTCGTCTTCGCCTTGCCCGGCGCATTCACGCCGACGTGCAGCACTGCGCATGTGCCGGGCTACACCGCACGCGCCAACGATTTCAAGAAGGCCGGGATAGACGAAATCGTCTGTCTCTCCGTCAACGACCCGTTCGTCATGGATGCGTGGCAGGACGCAGAGAAGGCGCGCGGCATCACCTTCGTAGCCGATCCCGAAGGGCGAGTTCACGCGCGAGATGGGCATGCTGGTCGACAAGCGCGAGGCCGGACTGGGCATGCGGTCGTGGCGCTATTCGATGCTGGTCAACGATGGCCGGATCGAGAAGATGTTCATCGAGCCGCAGGTTCCGGGCGATCCGTTCGAAGTCTCCGATGCCGAGACGATGCTGAAGCACGTGCAACCGAACAAGCAGCCCGGGCCCGGCGCGGTCCTCATGCTCGCGCGGCACGGCTGCGGGCATTGCCGGCGAGCGAAGCAGATGCTGAACGAGCGCGGGATTGCCTTCGAGGCAGTGCACGTCGGCGATGAGCTCTCGATGCGCGGAGTGTCGGCGGCCTCGGGCAAGGCGACGGTCCCGCAGATTTTCATCGACGGCAAGCACATCGGCGGCGCGGATCAGCTCGCTGAGTACCTCAAGGCCGAGGCACGCCCGCGAAGCGGCTGAGCAGCAGCCAGCTCGGAAATGCCTGAACGAGCTTGCGGGGGCCGGCGAGTTTGATCGAGCGCTCGCGCATGGCGGCCGCCAGCGGCGCGTCGCCCAGCCACACGCGCGCGAACGCGCGCAGATCTGCTTCCACGCACAGATCCACTTCGTAACCGGGATCCGTGAGACAGAGCTCCACGTTCGGGCGCTCCAGCACCAGCCAGTAGCTGTGCAGACCACGCTGCTTGCGCGGCACGCCGCTGAACGAGAAGTGCACCACGACGCGTTGCTCCGGCAGCCGCTCGCGAGCGAGTCGATGATGCAGCTGCCACATCAGAAAACCGGCGTCGAGGTTGTGCGGATCGACGCGCACCGACCAGCGCTGTCCCCACGTGCCTAACGCGTCGATGATGGCGCGGAACTCTGCTCCGGACTCGGTTAGCCGGTATTCGCGCACTCGTCCTGCGTCCGCAGCTGTGCTCGCGATGACCCCCGCGGTCTCGAGCCATCGCAACCGCTCGGCGAGCAGTGTGCGCGAGATGAGCGGGATGCCGCGATGGATCTCGTTGAAATGCGAGCGCCCGGAACACAGCTCGCGAATGATCAGCGGCGTCCACCGCTGCGCGAAGACTTCCGAGGCGACTGCCACCGGGCAGAACTGACCATAGCCTTTCATGCGGCGAGTCTGTGCCGGCTGTTCCGCGCCCACAAGTCCAGATCCTGTACTAACATGCGCTCCCACAATGGAACGCGATGTCTTGCTGGTAATTGTGATTATCGCTGGCGCCGCCGCTGCCATTGCATGGGAGCGGCGCGAGCGTGCGCGAGAGCAGACGAAAGCTGCGGCGGAAGCAGCTCGTCCCATCATCGTGGTCGCAAAAATGCCGGAGGCCGACAAGTACGCGGCTTCCCTCGGCGTCGCGCTCGAGCGTGCGAATGTCGGCAAGGTGACAGGCAGTGGAGCGGACCTCACTGTCGAGCTGACGGATCTCGAGCGCGGCCTGGCCTTGATCAAGCGCGAGTTGCTGCGCCTCGGCGCACCGCGAGAGACGGCGCTGGAGTTCACGCGCAAGGGCGTGCACAACGTCGAATCGGTCATGCATCTGTACCTGGAGCCCGGCAAGCGTTATCGGGTGATCAAGGCGTTCGTCGACCACGACCGCGACGCTCATCCGCAGGGCGAGGAGTGGACGTTCCTGCGCTGCGCGTTCGTGCCTTATCACTCCGGTATGTCGTGGTTCGTCGCGTTCGACGGCCGCGAGGAAACTCACATCCGCCTGCAAGGGATACCCGAGGAGCAAGGCTACGTGCTCGACAATCTCGCGGAGTTTCTCGTCGAAGTGTGAGCGCGCCGCGCGGAACTCTTGCGCCGGCCACTGCCTTCCTTCTTTTCCAGACGAAGGAGGTGTGCGATGCCGAAAATCAGCAAGGCCAAAGTGGTCATTCTCGCGACGCATGGCTTCGAGCAGTCCGAGCTGGAGGTGCCGTTGCAGCGGCTGCGGCACGCGGGCGCCGAAGTCGTAGTCGTATCGCCGGAGAAGGGTCAGATTCGCGGCTGGAAGGACAAGGACTGGGGCGAGAGCGTCAATGTCGACAAAGTGCTCGGCGAGGTGAGCGCAGACGATTACGACGCGATCGTGTTGCCCGGCGGTCAGATCAATCCCGACCTGCTGCGCATCAATGCGCAGGCGCTGCAGCTCATTCGCGATTTCCTCGATTCGGGCAAGGTCGTCGCCGCGATCTGTCATGCGCCGTGGCTGTTGATCGAAGTCAATGCGGTGCGCGGACGGCAGGTGACTTCCTACAAGTCGATCAAGACCGACATGGTCAATGCCGGCGGCAGATGGCTCGATCGCGAAGTCGTCACCGACGCCGGCATCATCACCAGCCGCAATCCCGGCGACCTCGAAGCCTTCTGCGTGAAGATCGTCGACGAGATCGAAGAAGGCAGCCACGCACGGCAACGCGGCGCGCAGGCGAAGGGCGAACAGCGGCCGACGAGTCATTGATACGTTCGGATCGTGTACTGGATCGAGCGTTCGGCGTACCGTACGTCAATGGCACAGACGCATTCTGCAAACTGGCCGCCGCTGCCTTACAGCGAATGGCGTGATACTGCCGCCACGCTGCATTTGTGGCTGCAGATCGTCGGCAAGATCGCGATGGTGCAACGAGCGTGGGTGAATCATTCCTGGCACGTCGCTCTGCGCACCACCGCGCGCGGGATCGGCACCGGCCTGATCCCGCACGAGGCGGGCTCGTTTCAGATCGACTTCGATTTCATCGACCACAGTCTCGAGCTGCGCGTCAGCGACGGACAAACGGTCCGCTTGCCTTTGCACCCGCGGGCTACGGCTGAGTTCTATCGCGATGTCATGAGCTCGCTGTCCGCGCTGGGCGTCCCGGTGAAAATCCGCACGATGCCGAATGAGCTGCCCGATCCGATTGCGTTCGACAAGGATGAGACGCATCGTGCATACGATGCGCAGTACGTGAACCGATACTGGCGCGTGCTGGTGCAGACTCAACGCGTGTTCGAGGAATTCCGGGCGCGCTTCATCGGCAAATGCAGCCCGGTCCATTTCTTCTGGGGCAGCGCCGACCTTGCAGTCACGCGTTTCTCCGGCCGCACGGCGCCGCCGCATCCCGGTGGCGTTCCGCACCTTCCCGATTGGGTGGCGCGCGAAGCGTATTCGCATGAAGTCAGCAGTGCCGGTTTCTGGGCCGGCGGCGAGCAGCATCCCGAAGCGTGCTTCTATTCGTATGCGTACCCGGAACCGCCGGGCTACGCGGCTGCACGCGTCGGTCCGATCGGCGCTCACTACAGCGACGCGCTTCGCGAGTTCGTGCTGCCTTACGAGGCGGCGCGCCGTGCGGCATCGCCTGAATCGGCCGTGCTGGAGTTCTTACAGAGCACTTACGAAGCCGCGGCCGATCTCGGGAAGTGGCAGCGAGAAGCTCTGGAGCAGCAGCGACCGACTTCTGAGAGTCGGGCTGAAGCCCGACCTACAGCCCACGGCCGCGCGGGTCGATCATCATCTCCGCTGGAGTGAGCACGCCGTTGCCGTCGGCGTCCAGCATGTGAAACATCTTCTGCGAGCCGACGGAATATTCCGAGACCGTCAGCACGCCGTCGCGGTTCGCATCGAGATTACGGATCTTTTCGGCGGGCGCTTCAGGATGGTTCGCCCACACGATGCTCTCCGCGCCGTGGCTCGAGTTGATCTCGGCCGCGGTGATCTTGCCGTTCTTGTCCTTGTCCATGAGCTCGAAGCGCTTGCTGGCCGCAGACGCATGCTTCTCCGCACTGATGCCGCCGTCCGCAGTGCCTTCGCCTTCCTTGACTTGCGGGCGCTGGCAGCCTGGTGCTTCGTCGTCGGCAGTAGCAGGGAGGGTGAAGCCGCACGTGAGGATCGCACCGAGAGCAGCTGCACGCAGGTGAATGTTCATCGCGAATCCCTCCTGGAGAATCCCCGGAACATCGAAGTGGCGGACCAAAGCCTACCTCATTGACGCTGGCGCGTCTTGTCCTGGAATCGCTTGACTGCGGCATCGATTGTGAAAAAGAAGTGGTCGCTCCCCAGCACGGCGTACAGGCCCGAGCGCTTCATGACATCGCGAACCGGGGCCTTGACCCCCGCAATGTAAAATTCGATGCCGTTCGTCTTGAACTCCGCCGACAGCTGATGCAGGGCCGTATCGGCCGACGAATCCAGGTCGTTGACCGCGCTGGCGTCCAGGATCAGCGCCTTGAGCGCCGTGCCGTGCTGTCGGCAGATCTCGTGCACCTTCTCCTTGAGGAACACCGCGTTCGCGAAGTACAGCGATGCATCGATGCGCAGAATGACCAGGCCGGCGATCGTTTCCGCCTCCGGAAAATGCTGCACGTTGCGGAAGATATTGGTGTTCGGCAGCCGGCCGAGAATCGCCGTGTTGGGCCGCGTGTTCAGCGTGATGAACAGCAGGATGGAGGCGACGATGCCGAACAGCAGCCCCGGCATGATGCCGAGCGCGAGCGTCGCTACGAAAGTGAAGACCAGCAGGATGCCTTCGGTGATCTTCACTTTGAACAGGTAGCGGATCTCGCGCGTGTCGATCAGTCGCAGCGACGACACGATCAGGATCGCCGCCAGCGTCGCGTGCGGCAGGTAGTGAAACAGCGGTGTGAAGAACAGCGTCGTAATGGCGACGCAGATCGCAGAGACGATTGCAGCGACTTGCGTGCGCGCGCCCGCAGCTGCGTTCAGCGCCGAGCGCGCGAGACTTCCCGACACCGCGTAGCCCTGCGAAAAACTCGAAGTGAGATTCGACAGGCCGAGCGCCGTCAGCTCGCGATTCGCATCGATGTCGTAGCCGAACTTGTTGCCGAGCGTCTTGCCGATCGAAATCGTCTGCGCAAAACCGACGAGAGCCATCGCCAATGCGAGCGGCAGCACCTGGCGAATGTCCGCCCAGCGGATTGCAGGCACGGTCAGGTCCGGCCAGCCGCCTGCGACGGGGCCGAGTACGTTCACTCCGCGCTCGTCCAGGCCCGCCGCATAGGCGAGAACGGTGCATAAGATGACGAGAGCGAGTGCGCCTGGTGCGGTCGGCGCCCAACGTCGTATCGCCCACAGTGCGACCATGCATCCGACAGCGATCACGACGGTAATTGCGTTCGCCTGGCCAGCGTGCGTGAGCACGTCGGTCACGGTCTGATACAGCTGCGGGTGTTGCACCTGGCTGACGCCCAGCACGTGTTGCAGCTGACCCAGAACGGTGATGACGGCAGCCGCGGACGTGAATCCGGCCAGCACCGGATACGAAAGAAAGTTGACGAGAAAGCCCAGGCGCAGGGCGCCCATCGCCAGTTGAATCGCCCCGATCATCGCCGTCACCAGCACGGCCAGCGCGATGAATGAGCCCGTGCCCGCCGTCGCCAGCGTGCTGAGACCCAACACCAGCATCAGCGAGTCCACTGTCACCGGGCCGACGGAAGTCTGTCGACCGCTGCCCGCGAGCGCATAGACGATCATCGGCAGGATCGAAGCGTACAAGCCCATGACGGGCGGAAGACCCGCCAACAGCGCATACGCCATGCCCTGCGGCACGATCAGCGCGGCGACCGTCACGCCCGCGATCGTTTCCTGTCGCAGGTTTGCAGTCCGATAGCTGTCCGCGAAATCCGTGAAGCGCAGCTTGCGCTGCGTCGAGGTTTCCTGAGTGTCAGGGCGACGCGCGACAGGCTTGGCAGCGCGGAACGCAGGCATGTCGAACATCGTGTGTTCGCTGGCAGACGTCGCCGAAGGGATCGGGCGCATCTGTAGCGTCAGCTCGTAAGAACCGATGCGTACGATCTCGCCGGGATTCAGGACTTGCCGGCGGATCCGCTCCGCGCCGACGAACGTGCCGTTGGAGCTGCCGAGATCTTCGATGAAACACGTGCCGCCGGCTTCGCTCAGCACGGCATGCTGCCAGCTGACTTGCGTGTCCTGCAGGCAGATGCCGCTGTCGGGATCGCGGCCGATCGTGAGATTCCCGCCGTGTAGCGTAAAGATGCGCTCGGCGCCGTCGGTTGCCCGGACAGTGATCCTGTTCACGGCCGATCTCGTTGGTGGAGCTGAAGCGGCATCATAGGACGAGCCGGATGTGCTTGATACACTCAGCCACGACAATGAACAAGACGGCCGTTGGTCCCGGGCACTGCGCCAACTGCGGCGCGCTTCTTGCCGATCGCTACTGCGGCCGGTGCGGGCAGGACAGTCACGTTTCGCTGTCGCTCGGCCATTTCCTGCACGAGCTGGTGGAAGGCCTGTTCCACGTCGATTCCAGGTTCTGGCGCACGCTGCGGACGTTGTTCGCGCGGCCCGGCCTGATCACCGACCAATACCTGGCCGGCAAGCGCAACTCGTATTCGCCACCGTTTCGCAGCTATCTCGTCATCTCGATCTTGTACTTCGTGCTCGCTGCGATCTTCGACACCACGGGATCGAGAGTGCTGACCACCGGAGGTCGCGAGATGCAAGCGTCCGACTGCGCGCAGCTGGCTGCCGATCCCGGCTGGCTGCTGCGCTGGTGCCGGATCTCGAACAGTCGTGCGTGCGGGCGCTGAGCAACGATCGTCGGGCGATCAACCAGGCGATGCAGAACCTGCTGCCGAAGGTGATGTTCGTCGTGTTGCCGCTGGTCGCGCTGGTGCAGTTCTGGATCTACCGGCGACAGCGGCCGTTCTACCTCGAGAATCTCGTCTTCGTGCTGCACTTCCAGTCGTTCTATTACATGGCGAGCACGCTCGCGTTGCTGCCGGCGGCGGGCATCGGTGCGCTCGTCGGCGCCGGGGCCAGGATCGGCGAGCTGTTCGGGTTTGCGATCTACCTCTGGAGCGTCGTCTACTTGTTCATCGCTGTGCGCCGCGTGTATCGCGCCAGCGTGCTCAAGACCGTGCTCGGACTGGCCGCGCTGGCCGTGTCTTATGTGATCTTCTATGCGCTCGGTGTCTCGGTTGCCGGCATGTACGCATTCCTGCGCGTCTAGAACCCGCGTGCGCGTGACCTGCACTCACCGACCAGTTACTCTAGGCGCGCTCCGGGGACTCAAGTAAGTAACTAGAAGCCGCGTGTCATGTGCTGGATAGGACGCTCATGCACATTGCTCATCATCCGATCTTCATTGCGCTGGCCAGCCTGACGGCTTGGCTGGGCGCGTGGACTGCGCTCGACGTGTTCAGGCGCGTCCGGGCGCATGTCGGCGGTTGGCGACTGGCGTGGCTGACCGCGACGGCGGTCGCGATGGGCCTGAGCATCTGGTCGATGCACTTCATCGCGATGCTCGGGTTCAACCCCGGCGCAGAAGTGCGTTACGACGTCGGCCGCACTGTCCTTTCCCTGCTGCTCGCGATCGCGACGACCGCGTTCGCATTCTTCTTTGCCCGCGGCGGCGGTGCGCGTCGCGAAATCATGGGCGGCGTGGTGATGGGCGCCGGCATCTGCACGATGCATTACGTCGGCATGTCCGCGGTCATTACCAGCGTCACGCTCGCAGTGGAGCCGGTCTACGTGGTGCTCTCGTTCGTCGTCGCAATTTCGGCGTCTACGAGTGCGCTGTTCGTCGCGAGGAGCGAGACGACTCCGCCGCAGCGAGTTCTCGCGGCCGCGGTGCTCGCGTTTGCGATCGTCGGCATGCACTACACGGCGATGTTCGGGGTCCGCGTGTTGCCGGGGACGTTGTCGGACGTCGGATCGGGAGGCGTGGATTCGCTGGTACTGGCAATCGCAGTCGCCGCCGGCACGCTGTTCATCCTGCTGCTCGCGCTCATCGCCGCTATTTCCGATCGCAGGTTCGTCGCGGCAGCGCTGACGGAGGAGCAAGCGAAAGAGCGAGTCGCCGCCGCGCTCGCCGAAAAATCCGAAGCAGAAGCCGCGCTGATGCGCGCGCAACGTTTGGACGCGCTGGGTCGGCTGACGGGCGGCGTCGCCCACGACTTCAACAACCTGCTCACGGTCGTGATCGGCGCGCTCGACGTGATTCTTCGCAACCCGGAGGATGCGGCACGCCGTCAGCGCCTCGGTCAAGCTGCGTTGATGGCTGCGCGACGCGGTCAACGGCTGACTGCGCAGCTCCTGGCATTCGCGCGGCAGCAGCCTTTGCAACCGGAGTTGCGTGAGCTGAACGCGCTCATCCGCCAGGCTGAGCCGCTGCTGCGGCGTGCGATGAGCGAGAGAGTCAGGCTCACGGTGCGCTTGAGCGATGAGAGTGCGGTGGCGCGCATCGATCCTGCGCAGTTCGAGGCGACGTTGCTCAACCTCATCGTGAACGCCGTGGACGCAAGCACGTCGGCCGGCGGCGAGATCGTCGTGGAAACGAAGCTGTGCGCGGTGTCGGCAGGCGAGGTCGCAACACTCGCGCCTGGCCAGTATTTCCGGATGAGCGTGGCCGACGACGGGCAGGGCATGGGTCCCGACGTCATCAAGCGCATCTTCGAGCCGTTCTTCACGACCAAGCCGCCGGGCAAGGGCACCGGCCTCGGCCTGAGCCAGGTCTACGGGTTCGTCAAACAATCGGGCGGCGAGATCGAGGTCGACAGCGCCGAAGGCGCCGGCACCCGTTTCAACATCTACCTGCCGGTGACTGCGGAGCAGCCGGAACAGGATCAGGACGCAGCGAGCCAGCGCGTCGCCATCGTGCGGCCCTTGAACATCCTGCTGGTCGAGGACGATCCGTCGGTTGCCGCAGTCACGGACGCGATGCTCACCGACTTCGGTCACAAAGTTCACCGCGCAGCGAATGCGGAGGAGGCACAGCGCGTCCTGTGGTCCGATGCGCAGGTCGACGTGCTGTTCTCCGACGTCGTCATGCCCGGCGGCATGAACGGCGTCGAGCTCGCCAAGCACGCAGTGTCGCAGCGGGCGAGCCTGAAGGTGCTGCTGACCTCCGGCTTCGCCGGGGAATCGCTCGATGAATGGCTCTCGCAGGGGGCCTGGCCGTTTCTGCGCAAGCCGTTCCTGTCGACGGAGCTGGCGCAGGCGCTGGCGAACCTCGAGCCCGAGCCGCGCGACGATGCGCGCGACGATTCGCGCGCCGGGGCGCCGTCCGGCGCGCGCGGCTGACCCTTCCCCCTATAAATCTCACAAATCTAAAGATTTCTGCACCGTGCGGCCGGTCCGTGCTGCCAGTGTCGGACAAGACGCCCCTGCATCCGCGGTGGTAGATTCGGCCGTAATTAGGCGACCGCTTAAATCACTCGTTCGGGGGAAATCCATGGATCGCTCGCAGCGTAGTTGGGGAGCCGCCGGCCTTTCGGCCGCAGTCGTTGCCGTTTTGTGGAGCGCGGCAAGTGCGAACACCGGCACGTCGCTCGCCGGTGCGAAAGTCGACAACTTCATGCTGCCCGACCAGACCGGCATGGGGCACGAGCTGTACTACTACAACGCGAGCCCGGCCATCGTACTGGTGTCCGCCGCGGACGGCGACGCCGTCTCGACCCGCGCTGCCGCCGCTCTCACCAAAGTGCGCGACGCGTTCAAAGGCAGGAACGTGCAGTTCCTGATGCTCGACTCGTCGCTGAATTCGCCGCGCGGCAAGCTCGTCGGCACGCCCGGCTCGGCCGACCTGCCGGTGCTGGCGGACGAGCTGCAGCTGGTCGGTCGTGCGCTCGGCGTGACGACGACCGGTGAAGCGTTCGTGGTCGAGACCAAGACCTGGACGATCGCTTATCACGGCCCGATCGACGATTCGT
>CAWISC010000031.1:0-22564 GCA_963838635.1 uncultured Gammaproteobacteria bacterium
CGTCCGCTTCTTTAATCGGGCGTCTTAGTCAAGGGTAGAGCTCCGTATCCAGGCTGGATTGATCGGTAACGCCTCTGCGTGGGTCACGCTTCTTTACGCAGTCGGCTCGATATCAGTCGGCACGCTGCACGCACTGGTCGGACGGAACGGAGAGCCTCGCTTTTGGGCGCGCTCAAGGCGCAGCAGACATTCGCGGCTTCTCCCAGACCATCGTCCACGCAAGAGATGTTCGGTGATCGTCTCCTCGGCCTAGGCCAGTGCCTCCATTCCGCTCCAGCGGAAGTCCGTGCCGGTCACCCACATCTTGTGAAGGATGACTGCGAGCTTGCGAGCGACCGCAATCACTGCTCGTCGATGACCGCGCGTCTTCGCCAGCCGTACGCCCCACGCCTTTAGTGAGGACCAGGCTGCGGTGCGGGTCACTAGCGCATGCGCAGCAACATACAGCGCGCATCTCACCTCCGGATCGCCGGCCTTGGAGATCCGACCTGGGTTGTCGGTCTCACCGGATTGAAATCGCCTTGGCGTCAATCCGAAGTGCGCTGCGACCGTACGCGATGACTTGAATCGGCGCGGGTCATCCACGGCCGCTCTGAAGATCAGCGCAGTGACGGCACCGACACCGGGCACCGTCATCAGTCGCTGACAGACCGGATCGCTTCGAACGAGGGCCTTCACCTCATTGTCCAGCTTCAGGTAGGTTCGATATAGAACCAGTCTGGCCTCAAGCATCGGCAGCAACGCACGCGCCAGCATGGGATCGCTCTTGATCAAGGGATGCACGGTGGCGTCGAAGGTGCCGTGCGGCACCTTGCTGGCCAAGCGGATGCCGAAGACCTTCAGCAGGCCGCGCAGCTCGTTCTCCAGATCCACGCACTTACTCAACACCGCTTTGCGACTCGAGAGCAGCAATCGCATCTGGTGACTCTCAAGGCTCTTCACGTGGACCCGGCTATACCAGCCGGTTCTCAGGATCTGCGCGATACCGCGAGCATCATTGCGATCCGTCTTGTTGCGCATCGCAGCCAGCGCCGCACTGACTTGCCGGGCCTCAAGGCAGATCACCTCGAATCCGGCTGCCTGCAATCCGTAGGTCAGGTACTGCGTCAGTGTGCCAGCCTCAAAGCCCACAATCTTCAACTCGGAACTGAACGCGCGCAGACATGCGACGATGCGATCGACCTCAGCCTCGACCTTCGCCTCGTGCAGAACCGTGCCGCGCTCATCGACCACGCAGATCGCCACTGAACGCAGCGACACATCCAATGCGGTGTACAGCGTCATTGCAGTCTCTCCTGGTGGGTGACACCACCATCTTAAGGAGAGCTCGACCTTGATTGGCCCGCCCGATTACCTATGCTTGTGGCCGAGAGCCGACCGCTCGGAGCGACGGTTGAGTGCCATGGCGAGTTGGCAGGCGGAGACCATCGAACGGGGGGTGATGGCGATCCGGCGAAGACGACCTACGCGTCGCAGATCGGAAAGAGATGAGAGGCTCGGGGTGAGCCTCTCCCAACGCAGACCAACTGCTACCAATCAGTGACTCGCATGCGCCTGTCGCTTGAGGTCGCGCGCCTGGTCATGACCCGTCTTCACCGAAGCGTAGGCTTGCACGACGGCGTTGCGCACTTCGGGAGACAGTTCTTCGTCTTGCAAAGCTGCCTCGTACTTCGCCTTGATGAAATCCTCGCCGCGCTCCACTTCGTCGATCACGGACTCGTCGCTTCCGGTAACCGAATCGCGTAGCTTGAGGAACATGCGATGACCTGCCGCGAGGACGGAACCGTCGTCTTCGGGCGTTCCGCCCAGACGACGCACTTGCCCTTGCAGTTGCGTCACCACCTGACGACGGTCATCGGCCCAGCGGATGAATACATCCTTGTAACCGCCCTGCTTAGCCTTAGCGGCTGCTTGGCTGTAACCATCGGCGCTGTCCAGCGTGGTTTCGATCAGGGTGTTGAGTACGTCGATATCATGCTCTGCGGGGCGCATCTCAAAGTCCTCCAGTCGGGTTTGTTCATCATTTCAGCCCACGGTGCGTTGCTGCGAGGCGCGCTGCCCGAGTCAAGGTCCGGGTCTTCTAAACGCCTGGATCGTCTGATAGTTCGGGGGCTGCTCGTGCGCTTTCTCCGACAGGTCGCGGTGCCGCTGCCAGGCGCCTGCGATGGTGCGCTTCACTTCATTGCGCGTCGCTCACTCTGAGTATCAGTTTCGACTCGTCGATAAGGATGATCCGCTGGCTACGGGTGCTACCCTCGTGTCCGACCTGATGGTGTCATAGATAACAACATGCGCCCACCTCTCTTCTGATGGAGTCCGTCCATACGCTGAAGCATCGACGCCGAGCTCCACGATCCAACGATGAACGATCCTCGAGTACTGACGTGTCGAGAGGTGCGCAGCTGCGGTCCGGCCTGCAAACAGCCAGTCGTCTGAACGCAGCGCCGACGCGTCGATCCACCCTGTGAGTGCTTCTCGCGTCGGCCGTGATCTCGAACTGAACGGGCCGGTGAGTTTTCTGCTGCATGACGATCGCCCTATTAGCTACGCGATCACCGGAGCAGATGTCCCCGACTCGCAGCTGGACCAGGTCGCAGGCACGAGCTTGCTGTCCATGCCCAGATTGAACAACGCGAGTTCCCGTGCGCGATGAGCCAGCTGCAGGCGCATGCGGATGGGCCAGACCTCCTTCAGCTTAAGTGGCGCCTTCTGGCCAACAGTGGTTCCCTTGTTCCAGGGTTCACGATGCAGGTCGGTTGCCACGGCACGCTCCTTCAGTTGAGGAGGCGTCATGATGGTCGCGAACCGACCCAAAGCGGATGCGTAGAGGATTTGCTCCTCGGTGAATTTCGACCGCTTCATCGTCATCGTCTCCTCGTGTGTGGAGGACTTCAGAAGCCAGCTTAGTCCAATTCCAAACTGCCTAACAAAGTTGGGACGAGGTCAGCTGCCCGAAGGAAATGCGCGAGTTCTATGGCGCGTTCGACGGCTTACGAGAGAGCAAGCCCCCGCTGAACGGCAATTTCGTGCCGTGCGCAGAGATCCGGACCGTCGCATACCAACTTTGGGTTGATGCCGACACTGCTCCTGGCATCAGTCGGCATGCGGATTGTCCGGTCGTATTCGCTGCGGCTAACGGCGGCAAGTTGATTCAAACGAACGAGGGCAAGTTCGCCTGGTGTGTAGTGAGCGAAGGCCGGGCCAGGCAAGCTGCGCCCGACTTTCCAACGCTCGTCAAAAGATACATTGGCTTTCGACGAATCCCCGACGGCCACCCGTTTGACTCATACGGACGAGGATGAGCTGCCAACGCCGTGATTGTGGTGGCGGAAGGCATGGCGTCGTGCCGGCCGCTTAACAGGCAGTTGCAGCGGACCGTGAACGACATACCAACTTGCATGCGGCATCGTACGGCCGCTGAACTGCGGTGTTGAACGTCCGCTTTCGGGAAATTCTTGCGCTGCTTGCTCTGACCGCTGCTGGCCGGAAGCGGACATTCAGCCGAATCGGTCGCATGCAGTAAGATCGTCCGGGCTATCCAGCGCTTACGGATCTCTAGAGATGGAGATGCAACTCTTGCTTGCGATCACGGTCTGCGGTGATGGTGGCCCGTTTGCAGCACTACGACGCCACGCAGAAGGCGTCATTCCTTTGACTGCACTAAAGGCCCGCTCGAAGGTGGTCAAATCGCGAAAGCCGCATGCGAATGCGATGTCCGTGATCGTGCACGCCCTCATCCGTTCATCGCCGAGCATGATGGAACCTTTGTCGAGCCTCGTTCTCACGATCCATTGCGCTACTGTTGCGCCATTCTTCTGGAAAATTCGCTGCAGCCTCCGTATCGAGATTCCGAGCTGCCGCGCGAGTGTGGCGGGATGGAAGTCTGGGTCATGCGCCTTGCGCGCGATGATCCTGCAGGCCGTGTCGAACACGCCCGCTCGGAGCGACGTGGATGTCGAGACGCGGATCGGTTCCTCGCAGAGCATTGCGAAGATCAGCTCCGTCAAGTTGTCGACGACCAGAGCTGCTGGGTATGAAGAACGGCGATCCGCTTGCGCGTAAACACTAGCGACGTAGTCCGATTGGATGCCGCGCAATGGATTCGAAGCGGGAGCAACAGCTCCCGGAACGCCTACCTGTGACCGCGGCAATCTTTGCGGCAACATGACGACGATGTGGTCGAAGGGGGGCTCGAGCCCAAACGGCATGATGTCCGTGCTGCCGGGAATCGACACATCCCTGGGGCGCACGTGGGCGATTCCCTTTCGACACTCGATACTGGGCACTCCATCAGGATGAAAGACTGCGGCGTAGCACTGGTGCCGCTCGCGAGCGACTTCGTAGCTTGCTCTTTCGCTGATGTGTCCTGAACCCGCGATCCAAGCCATCGTGATCTCGGCAACGGCCCTGAAGTCTGCCCTGACTTGAAACCGATGGTCGCCCGCTGGCACGCAGCGCACCGCCGAAAGCTTGCGAGCCGCGAAGTCCGCCCACGCGTCAGCTCCTTCCCGAGGCGAGAACTGATCCGAATCGAATACGAGCATGGAGCGCTCCAGAGATTGCGGCTTCGAGCCCTGGGGCATCCAGCAATCTAGGCAAATGTCGCGAAACGCCGAAGCAGTTGTCGCGCCCCGCCGAGCCAGACGCCAAGAAAGCTCCTATCGTCTTCCGACGTCAAGCTCGTAAAGCGAAATAGCTGGAGACGACGGTGTTGACGGCAAATTGCGGACTCGCAAAAGAGGAAACATCGATGAAAACCGACACGCACGATCCAACCAGACGCAGCACGAAGGGTTTGGTCGCCGTTGCCATTGCAACGGCGGCTATGGCAGGCGGAAGCACGGCGTCGTTCGCGTCTTCTCCACAGAGCAGATTCATTACCGATACTCTCTTCACACACAAGTAAGGAGATTAATCATGAAACGAAGGTGGTCAACTCTTGTAGCTATGGCGGCCGCAACAGTGCTCTTCGTCGGACTATCGTCCGCTTTCGCCACATCGGATACTCACCATACTGATGACTCCCCGCGTCTAGACGACGTCTTGCGCCTAGAAAACGTCACCCTCCCATGGCTGATACCGCTAAAGGGTGGTACCTGTACGCTTCCAGCGTCCGTTGGTGAGATCAATCCCGTCGACAACAGCGGCGATCGCCTGCGGAAAGTCACAAGCAAAGTGAGACCAGACGGCAGCCAAGTGATCGTCCAAGACGACCTGAAAACCGGCAAGGCAAAGGACAGCAACGGCAATGCCTATCACTTCATCTATACAAACCGCGTTGTCTTCCACGTGTCACCGGGTCTGCCCGCCGACGTGAAGGTCAGGATGACTGACAACTTTCGTCTGTACGGGAATCGCCTCCACATGATCGCCAGCTTCGATTGGCGCTGGACCTATACCGCACCAGATGGCGTCAAGATGACTCTGGAGCCTTCTGCCGATTTTCCTGTCGAAGCTTTCGTTTTCGCCACGGCCGATGGCGTCAATCCGGCTCCCGGCGTGAGGCATTGGCGGCAGCTGAGCACACGGGGGGATCCGTGGAACTGCGACCCGCTCTAGGAGCCCGTCGGGGACTTGAGCCGCGCGGATCCGCTTCTCCTCCCGCGTGTTGGCGTTCGCGGCGGGGCGAGGCGGATTCGGTCGCTACGAGGTACCTGAGCGACTTTACGAAGCTCCCTTGGCTCATTGGAGGGCGTGTTTTGACGCGCTCGGTGTGGGTCTGAGCCTTGTCGAGGTGAAACTGTCATGTCGGTTGCTCTACTGAGGAACGCTTCGTTGAAGGTAGCGCTGCTCATTGCGGTGCTCGCCGTTGCGGTGGTGGTGGCGCCTATCCATGCCGACACGCCTTCGGACGACGACGGCGACCACCCGAAGCGTTTGGATCAGATGCTCGCTCGCGTACTGCATAAAGCGGGATTCACAGGACGAATTGAAAGAACGTTGAGGCACCGGCTGGGTCGCCAGATCGACCCCGAGCTCGCCGACTTGGGACGTCTTCTTTTTTTCGACAAGGTCCTGGGTCTACACAATGACAACTCGTGCGCCGGGTGCCATTCGCCCGCCTTTGGTTTCGGCGATTCGCAGCCGATGGCGATCGGGGTGGACAACAACGACATCGTTGGCCCGAACCGGATCGGCCCACGCAACCAGCGGCGCTCACCACAGGTTGCCAATACCATCTTTTATAAGGCCCTGATGTGGACGCCGCGGTTCGTCGCGCTCTCCGGTGATCCATTCAACCCTTCAGCGGGTTTCAAGTTTCCGCCGCCCGAGAACATCGTCACCGGTGAGCCAACCCTGCTGGCGGCGCAGGGCTCTTTGCCTTCGACAGAGATAGTGGAGATGGCAGGGTTTTTCGGCATCATCGCCAACCCAGGCCCCTTCGGGCAACGGCATTTTCAGTTCGACGACGGCGACGGCCAGGCCCTGCCAACCCCCGATGCGACCGGGTTCCACAACTTCCCGATCCAGGCGGCTGTCGACGCCCGGCTAAATGCGATCCCGGAATACCTTGAGAAGTTCGCCCGGGTCTTCAACGGCGGCAACCCGCTGCCGTCCGGCGGGATCACGATCAGCATGCGCCGGCGGGCCATCGCTGAGTTCCAGACGAGCCTGACGGCAGCGAACGCGCCGCTTGACCGCTTCGCCCGTGGCGAGACCGACGCGATGAGCAAACGCCAGAAGCGGGGCGCGCTCCTCTTCTTTGGAAAGGCCAACTGTGTCGCCTGCCACGCCGTCGCGGGCTCTTCGAACGAGATGTTCAGCGACTTCAAGCCGCATCGCATCGGGGGCCCGCAGCTCGCACCCCTGTTCGGCGTCGGTATGGGCAACATGATCTTCGACGGCCCGGGCGAGAACGAGGATTTCGGGTTCGAGCAGACCGAAGGTAATGCCGCGCTGCGCTACACATTCCGCACGGCTCCGCTGCGCAATCTCAAGGTGGCGCCCGCCTTCTTCCACAACGGAGCGTTCGGCACGCTGGAAGCGGCGATCGCGCATCATCTCGACGTCGAGGCATCGCTGCGCAACTACAACCCACATTCGCATGGCGTACCTCCAGACCTGCTGCTTGGCCCGTTCGAGGGAATTGTTGCCGCAGGCATCGATCCGTTGCTGCAACAGCCGATCCGGCTTGACAAGCAGGAGTTTCGCGATCTCGTCGAATTCGTGCGCGACGGACTGTTTGACAAGCGCGTCCGAGAGTTTTGCAGGCAGCTCCCGCTATCGGTGCCGAGCGGAATGCGACTCCAGTTGTTCGAGGGTTGTTGAAGAGATTGAGCGCGCGCGCACGAAATGTACGCGTCGCGTGCTTCGTCGCGGCGGGGCGTGCTGCAGCGCCTCGCGCTGCGAGTCATTCTGTTGACGAACGTCTTTGGTCGCTCCAGCTTGGCGCTAGTGCTTTGGTCGAGGCGCCGTACGGAATGCAAGCATCGCGAGACCACCGACGACGAGAGCTCCTGTCATGTAGAAACCCGGCGCCAATGAACTGCCGGTTGCATCGACAAGGAGGCTGACCATCAATTGCGCCGAGCCGCCAAAGATCGCGATGGCGAGTGCATATATCGTCCCCAAGCCAATCGAGCGAACAGACCTCGGCAGCGTCTCCGTGACTGCAGTGAGGACCGCAACAGCCGCTATCTGTACTGCGATACTCAGCACACCCGTCACGATATACAGCGAAGCAACACTGCGCATTTCCACGAGGATGCGAAAGCAGGGGATGACCAGAGCTAGCAGTGCACCAACAGCGCACAGCATCACCGGCTTGCGTCCGAAACGATCGCACAACGTTCCCGCAAGCGGCGCAGCCAGCGCGAAAGCCAGTCCGTTGATCAGGATCGCGCCGAATGCTAGCTCGGGCGTGAGATTCAGGCTCTCTTGCGCGAACGTGTTCATATAGCCGAGCGTATAGGTCGATATCGTCATCGACCCGAGTATGAGAAGACCGAGAGACGCAACGCGCCACGATTCCAGGGGCGTCGTCGCGAACGCAGTCACGCTGTCGGACTGTTCCAGCGTTTCTGGCAGCTGACGGCGAATGTACATACCGACAGGAACGATCGTCGCACCGAACGCAAACGCGACGCGCCATCCCCACGCCTGCAACGATTCGGCCGTCAACAGACCGGTCAAGATAAATGTGACAACCCCAGCGGTCAGGATTGCGACACCTTGCGAAGCCTGCTGAATCGACGCATACAGACCGCGCCTGTGCGGTGGCGCCGCCTCGATCAGGAATGCAGTCGATGATCCGACTTCGCCGCCAAGCGCGAAGCCCTGCAGCACTCTGAAGAGAAGGAGCAGAATCGGCGCGGCAATGCCAATCTGAGCATACGACGGGGTAATCGCGAGTCCGACAACGCTGATACCCATCAGTGCGAGCGACACCACCATCGCGGGCTTACGGCCTACACTGTCTGCGTAGTAACCGATGACGATTGCGCCAAGCGGACGGGTGAAGAATCCGAGACCGAAGAAGGCGAGCGTGAACAACAGACCTCTCGACGTCTGGGATGCCGGGAAGAACGCGCGAGCGATCTGAGTTGCGAAGAACGCAAAGGCCATGAAGTCGTAGAACGCGAGAGCATTGCCGATGCCAACGGAAAACATCTTGCGAAGGGGTAGATGCTTCTCGGCGGCAGGCAGGACGTCGAGGGGAGTAACAACCATGGAAAGTCCTGGTGTCCTGCCGTGGCAGTCTCGAATGTTTGCGCTGGACGTGACGCTGAGCGCCAGTCTAGCGCGCACGCACGAGAAACCGGCAAAGAAGTTCCCGTAGCGCGCTGTGCGCCGGCATCATTCCTCCAGTTGCCGTAGTAGCACAATGATGCTGGAATTATCCGCATGGACCCTTTGCTGCAGACAATCGGTGAGTTGGCGTCCGCTACGACGCTCGAAGCAGTGGCTCTCGCGGTCCGGTTGCGCGCGCGGGCCCTGGTCAAAGCTGACGGCGTCACCTTCGTGCTACGAGAGAACGATAGCTGTTATTACCTCGATGAGGACGCCATCGCGCCCCTATGGAAGGGGAGTCGCTTTCCAATGACTTCTTGCATTTCGGGCTGGGTCATCTTGCATGGAGAGATCGCTGTGATTCCGGACATCTACTCGGATGCCCGCATTCCACATGCCGCCTATCGGCCCACGTTCGTAAAGAGCCTGGCGATGGTGCCGGTACCTCAGAACAAGCCCGTAGCAGCTATCGGTGCATACTGGTCTCAAACGCACGAAGCATCGTGGGGAGAGCAGTATGTTTTGCAGGCACTCGCAAATGCGGCCGGCGTGGCGTTGCAGAACATGCGCTTGTACGCCGAGCTGAGTCCAGGTGGTGAGAAGCAGTACCCCTCGGTGTGAATGCAGGCAAGCAGTATTCCAACATGCAGCGCCCGCAGCGTCAGTGCGGATTCGTTGCAGCGCTCGACCCAAGCTCAAGACCTGGCAGCGGACGCACGCGGCTTGGAGCAATCCTCGAAGCTGATTGATCATGTTTGCGGCGACCGCGTAAGAGCACCGCGATTCGCCCACTCTGTTGAGATATACAGTCACTGTCCTTCGGCTACGATCAAGGCGTGCTGATCAAGCACACGCACTCGCTGGAACCCTTCGCTAAATTTCCAGCGGGCAATCGCAAGGAGCGCATTGAAAGAAGCGGCACCCGGCAGTGCTACCAACACCGCCGAGTGCCTACCACAGCCAACCTGATACGGAGGTAGACCATGGAAGGCCGGATGATACGTCGAAGGGCCACCGGGGCCGCAATCGAAAAGCATCGGATGCTGACGTTTCAGCTGAAACGTCGCCGCGAACTCCACAACAACAACGCATCGAAGCACACTGCTGAAGAGCTGGACAGCGTGCACTTCCGCTGAGCTACGCCTTCCCGGCCCTCCTCCGCGCGGTTGCACGGAGGAGGGCTGCAGTCATCTGCTCAACCAATCTATCTGTGATGGATGAGCCGAAAGGAAGAAGCGATCCACCTCAAGCACCTCACTAAGGCCACGGACGTAGGTTGGGCATCGAGCTATGGCAGAACGGAAGCACGGCAACTTCGGCGGCGATTGGACCGAAGAGAAACTGGGTCGGTTGGCGAAGTACCTGCCGGCCTATGCGAACGTCCTCAAGGGACGCGCCTACAAATACGCGTACATCGATGCCTTCGCCGGTCCGGGCTATCGGGAGCGCCGACGCAAGCAAGCCGCACCGAATCAGGACCTGTGGGACGAGAGCATGATGTCTTAGCGTTGGCCAAGCTCGAGCATGCGCTTCGCGAGAAGTTTCCTCAGAGGATCTCCCTGGCAAAGTTTGAGTCGGGCGATGCCAACGTAGTCCTGAAGCGGCTTTGTGGAGGCGACTGGTCAAGGCATCGGGCTGTGCTTTTTCTGGACCCCTATGGAATGGAGGTCGAGTGGTCGACGATGGCGGCTATCGCGCGTACGCAAGCGGTCGATGTGTGGATCTTGTTTCCAGCCGGGATCGGTGTGAACAGACAGTTGCCGGTCGACGGCAATGTTCCAGCATGGGCGCGCGCCGCATTTACGCGCCTGTTCGGAACGCCGGACTGGTACGACCGTTTCTATGCGAAGCATGCTATGGACGACATGTTCGGCGGCCAGACCGAGTTCAAAAGGTCGGTTCACCTGAAGACATCGTCGCGTTTTATCGCGAACGTCTGGAACAGATTTTTCCCCATGTGGCGCCCAATCCTCTCGTGCTGCGCAATTCAAATAACGCACCGATGTTCGCGCTATTCTTCGCAGCAGCTCACCCCCAATACGGTGCGACGGCTGTGAGGATTGCCCAAGACGTTCTAAAGGCGTAGCGACATGGCCCAATCAACAATCGAGTGGACAGAGTCGACGTGGAACCCGGTAACGGGTTGCGAGGATGCCAGTCCAGGTTGCGAGAACTGCTACGCACGGAGAATGGCCCACCGGCTCCAAGCGATGGGTGCCGACAACTATCGAAATGGATTTGAACTGGCCCTGCAGCCGCAGATGCTCGATCGGCCACTGCAATGGCGAAAGCCTCAGCGGATCTTCGTCAATTCCATGAGCGACCTGTTCCATGTCGATGTGCCCAAGGACTACGTTCGCAAAGTATTCGACGTGATGGTCGCTGCGCATTGGCATCAGTTCCAGGTGCTGACAAAGCGTTCAGGACGATTGCTGAAACTCAGCAATGAACTGCCGTGGCCTGGAAACATCTGGATGGGCGTCAGCGTAGAGAACTCTGACTACATGCGACGCGTCGATCATCTGCGGAGCACCGGAGCTCGAGTCAAATTTCTGTCGCTCGAACCGTTGATTGGGCCGCTACCGAATCTGGATCTGCGCAATATCGACTGGGTGATTGTAGGTGGCGAATCAGGCCCCGGCGCGCGGCCGATGGATCCTGGTTGGGTCCGCGAGATCAGAGATCAGTGCATCGACGCGGACGTTGCCTTCTTTTTCAAGCAATGGGGCGGCGTGTTCAAGAAGCACGCTGGCCGGAAACTCGACCAGAGGACGTGGGATCAATATCCAGCGCTGGCACGGCGTAACCTTCAATGAAGAAACACTACGACTTCGAAATCCGTAAAGAATCCCTATCTTCGCAAGCCGAGGAAGCAACTCAAACCTTCAAGACTCCCGGCGCGCGGCAAGCCACGCGTGTAGGTGAATGTGCGATGTCTACACTCACCGGTTCCCCGTTGATGTATTCCCGCGAGGTCGCGATGCTGCGCGGTGTACGAGCAATCCACTGCCATCCGCGAGCGAGTTGGGTCGCCGAACTGGTGGCGATGCTGAAGTCGTATGCGACCGCCGCGGGGTTCGGGAAGGAACAGGTGAACAACGGCCGATCCGGAGCATAAGCCAATGCGTAAGCTGATTGTCTCGATTCACAGTACCGCGAACGGCATCGTCACCGGGCCGCCGTCCGATGAAACCAACTTCATGGTCTGGGCGCAGGCGGGTATCGAGGATTCGCTCGAACCCTTCCTCGAGTCTCTGGCCAACGTCGACACCGTACTGCTCGGGCGCGCCACCTACGAAGACCTGGTCAGAAAGTGGCCGAAGGTCAAAGAGTGGCCTGACGCCTCCGATGTCGTCCTGCGGATCGGCGAAAAGATCAACACCAGCACAAAACTTGTCGTCTCCGGCAAGCATCCACGCAAAGAACTCGCGTGGGGTGCGTTCGAACCGGCGAAACAGCTCACCGGCCCCAACATCGCAGAGCAGATCGAAGCGCTGAAGCATGGCAATGGCGGCGACATCATTACGTTCGGCAGTCCCACACTCGTGCAGTCTCTGACGAATGCCGGGCTTGTCGACGAGTATCGGTTACTCATTCACCCGGTGATCGTGAATGAGGGCAAGCGTTTGTTCGAGAATCTTGACGGTCGCACGGACTTTCGGCTCGTCAGCGTAGACCCGCTCAAGCGCGGCGCGATGTTCGTCACTTACGCGCCGCGGCCATCAGGCTGACCAGGGCTATCCAACCCGCAAGTACGCGCGTACAACGTGGAGCGGGGAGGAAAAGCCATGAAGTTCTTTGGAATCCTGCTGTGCGCGCTGTCGCTCTCCGCGATCGCCGAGGATGCGCCGTGCACATGCCCCGACATGGTGGATCTCGCGAGTCGCAACAATCAGGTGAAAGCTGCGATACAGGCGTATGAGCAGCAACTCTCGGCGTGGACAGCCGCAGGCGGCGCTCCAGGTGCGAACGAAGCGGCGCGCATCGACTTGCAGGAAGACATCATCGAGCCGCCGATGGCGGCCGCAAAAGACCATCGAGCCAATACCGCCTCTGCGAAGACTTTCCCGGATTGCACCTCGACCTTCGACGCTCCGACTGCGTGCCTTCGCGTACTGACAGAACAGCACGAACAGGTGCACAGAGATGCATGTCGAACGCACGTCGCCGAGCATTCGGCCATATCGGAGGCGATCGGCGGGCGTTGGCAGACACTTGCGGACTACGCGCGTGAGGAGATCGAGGCCTACAAGGCCGAGCGCGTCTACATCGAGGCTGCGCTGTCGAATCTCGAACGAGACTGCCGCTACACGCTCGAGTTCGACTCCATGATCTCCGGAGCGACGGAGGCGACGCGGTCCGAAGCGAAGACCAGGGTCGATCTCCAAGTGCACTTTCCCAGAGGCTACGCTTCGACGGGGCTCACAGGCTCAAAGCCTCTCAACTACAACACCCGCGACGTCGGGCCGCCGAAGATCGTCGGCGATCCGATGCTCAGCAAGCTTGCGATTGCCTGCTATGCCGCTTCGCAAGGCTCGGGCAACGTGTCGTTCGAAGTGCGGCATGCATGGCTGATGCGTGAGCGGTCCCCGCCGTACGGGCCTTTGCTGGAACTGCCGATCTTCGTCGGCGATACGCAGGAGACGCGGCGACTCAAAGGACCGCGCGGCTGTCCGCGCACTTCGGAGCAAAGGTCCTTCTGGACGGAAGAGTTCAAGCGTGGCAAGCGCATCGAGCCGGCGCTGCCGGCGGACATTCGCGGCAGTGCGCCGGTTGCGTCCGACCTCGCAGTAGTCATCGACTCCTGGACGTTCTCTGGCGACGACGCCGAGAAGACCATCGAAACAGCGTGCGCGGGGTTCAGCGGTCTGCAAGGTTTGCCCGGGCTCGCGGGACTGCCGGTGGGCAACGTGATGTGCGAGAAGACCGTGCTGAGGATGAGGCGTAAGCGATGAGATGCGCGGCGCGCACACATTCGGTTCAGCCATCGTTCACGGCGCTGTTTTTACGAACCTCAGCGATCGCTCGAGTGCGTCGAGCGTTCCCTGCATCAGGTATTCGCCCTGCGGCATGTCGCGGCGCTGCTGGCCTTGCGGCCCGAGCACGAAATCGTGATAGCCGTGCTCGTAGATTTCCATGCGGACTTTCTTGCCGTGCTTCACGAGTTGCTCGTGCAGCACCTGATCGAGCTCCAGCAGCCGATCCGCCGTGCCGACCTGAATCAGAATCGGCGTCGCGATCGGAGCGATGTTCGCTTTCGCGATGGCTTCGTCCGCCGACAGCTTGGCGAAATCCGGGCGCGGACCGTTCGCCGGAAGTGTGTGTCCCAGAAACCAGATCGGCGCCGGCGCACCTGCGACGATCGAGTGCAATGTCGGCACCTTCGATGCGAGGAACAACACCAGATTCCCGCCGAGACTGACGCCGTACAGACTGATCCGCGCAGCATCGACATATGCCAGCTGCTTCACGTGCTCGATCACTGCAATTCCGTCGTCGATCGCAGTGACCTTGTCGGCAGCCGGTGCGCTCACCGAATTCATGTCGCCGCCGCGATAATCAGCGACGACTACCACGAAGCCTTCCTGTAGAAAGCGCTCCCACACCGGACCGCCGTGATCGCCGCGTGACCAGCCGACGAGTTGATCGAGGCCGCGTCCGCCGGGCGCGCCGTGAAATACGATGATCGCCGGAAACGGACCGCTCCCTTTCGGCTTGCGGATCGCGGCGGCGACGTACAGACCATCTTTAGACTTGATGTAGGTGCGTTCGATGGGCGACTCCGCCTCACTCACGACGCGAACGTACTTGTCATGCGGAATCGCGTCGGCAGTACCCGGGTAGCGAACGATCTCCGCTACGGACATTGCGGGCATTGCCGCTACGAGCAGAAACAGTGCAGTGAATTTCATGGTCATCCGCGCCTCAATGCATGAGGTCGGCAAGATAAATTGCCTCATTCGCTCTGAAGCGCGCCTCTTGGGCCAGCGGGCTCTTGCCGCCCTCCGTGTTTCGCCACAACTCCACCCGCTGCTCACACAGTGCACGGCAGCGAGTCCGCTCGGCAGCCACATGTTTCGATATCAGGTTCGCGATTGCTTCGAGCAGGATCGGCCGGGCTGCCAGGGGTACGGGCAGCAATTGATGTTTCAGTTCTTCGGCGACGAGCTCTGGAGTAATGTCCGGCATGCCGTACTCCCGCGTTGGTTCAACTGAGTGAGTAGCATGCAGATCAGACCGGCACAAGCGAGCGATGGCCCCGCCATTCTCGAGATCATCCTCCCGGTCATTCGTGAGGCCGCAACCTATACGCTCGACCCGGACATGCCGGCAGCGCAGGCGCTCGCCTATTGGCTGAGCTCGGACAAGGAGACATTCGTGGCCGAAGAGGAGGGCGCGATCGTCGGCACCTATTTCATTCGCCCCAATCAGGCAGGCGGCGGCCGGCACGTGTGCAATTGCGGATACATGACGCACCCGGCTGCTGTCGGACGCGGAGTAGCGCGAAGCATGTGTCAGCACTCCTTGACGCACGCGCGAGAGCGCGGTTATCGCGCGATGCAGTTCAACTTCGTCGTCAGCACCAATGAACGTGCTGTACGACTGTGGCAGTCACTGGGCTTTGAAACCGTCGGACGTCTTCCGGCCGCGTTTCGCCACCCAGTGCACGGGTATGTCGACGTCCTGGTGATGTACCAGTTGTTGTAAGCCGTATCGCCATGACGTTGCTCGATGAGGCAATCGCCAAACGTTCCAACTGTCTCATCTTTCTGCGTAACGATCCGGCTGCAACCTTTGCGGCAGCACCCGCATTTTCAGGTCTTGCTGAGCCGCGTGGGCTTGGATGATGTGTCGGTGGCGTCGTACAAGAGGTGATCACCCCAGGGTATGGAAGTCGTTACGGTCACCGAGAACGGCCTGTACTGCCCACTCGGAAACTTCTACATCGATCCCTGGCGCCCTGTAGCCTGCGCAGTTCTCACGCATGCCCATGGCGATCACGCGCGAGCCGGTAGCGAACGGTACTTCGCTGCCGAGCCTGGAGCGGGTCTGCTGCGGCAACGGCTCGGGCTCGACACCTCGCTGACCGAGAAGGCGTACGGGGAACCCTTCGAGATCGGCGCGGCGCGCGTGTCCCTGCTGCCCGCCGGACACGTGCTCGGGTCTGCGCAGATTCGCATCGAGACCGAGTCGGGTGCGTGGATCGTGACGGGTGATTACAAGCGAGCGTCGGATCCGACGTGCGCGCCCTTCGAAGCGTCGAGTTGCGATGTGCTGATCAGCGAGGCCACGTTCGCATTGCCTTGCTATCGATGGCCGCAAACTCGCGAGGTCATAGCCGATATCTATCGCTGGTGGATGGAAAATCGCGCACGGGGTCGTGCTTCTGCGCTCTTCTGTTACGCGCTCGGCAAGGCGCAGCGCGTACTGGCGGAGCTGATGCACTTCACCGACGAGACGATCTATCTGCACGGCGCTGTCGCGCCCCTCGTAGAAGAATATCGCCGTCGCGGCATATCGATGCTGCCGACTGCGCCGGTCGTGCGAGAACGAAAGGCCGACTACGCGGGTGCACTGATCATCGCACCGCCCAGCGCAGCCGGCACGCCTTGGATGCGACGGTTTCCGGAGGTTTCGACGGGATTCTGCTCAGGCTGGATGCGCATTCGCGGCGCGCGGCGCCGGCGCGGCTACGACCGCGGGTTCATTCTCTCCGACCATGCGGACTGGCCTGCATTGCTGCAGACGATTCGCGAAAGCGGCGCATCGCGCGTGCTGCTCACCCATGGATATACGCACGCGCTCGAACGCTTCCTGCGCGAGCAAGGCGTGAATGCAGCGGCATTGCGCACCGCGTACGGCGACGAGGAATAGCTCCGGCAATGCGCGGGTTCGCCGACCTGTTCGAAGCGCTGGACACGACAACTTCGATCAACGAGAAGCTCGCAGCATTGATCCGCTACTTCGGCAGCGCGCCCGCTGAGGATGCTGCATGGGCGGCGTACTTCCTGTCCGGCCGCAGGCTCAAGCGCATCGTCGGCCCGGCGACGCTGCGCGAATGGTTGATCGCCGAAACGGGCATGCCGGAGTGGCTCCTGGACGAAACCTATGCAGAAGTCGGCGACCTCGCAGAGACGATCGCGCTGCTGATCGATGCGCCGGCCAATGACGCGCCTGAAACCCTTTCACTGGCGGATTGGATCGAACGCTTGCTGTCGCTCCCCGGCATGACCTCCGAACAGCAGCGCAAAGCAGTGGCACAGTGGTGGAAGAGCGTCGCTGCGGCTGAGCGCTTCCTCTTGAACAAGCTCCTCACCGGTGAACTGCGTGTCGGCGTTTCGTCTGGATTGGTCGAGCGTGCGCTCGCGCAGCTGATTGGGTTACCGCGGCCAGTCATCGCTCATCGACTCACCGGAACGTGGCAGCCGAGCACACAGTTCTGGGTGGCGCTCACTGCGCCCGCCGGAGAGGTGGCGGACACGACGCGGCCTTATCCCTTCTGTCTGGCCTCACCGCTAGAGCAGGATCCGAGCACCTTGGGCGCGGCGAGCGACTGGTTGGTCGAATGGAAATGGGACGGCATTCGCGCTCAAGTGATGCGTCGTGAGCAAGCGGTGTACATCTGGTCACGCGGCGAAGAGCTGATCACCGAGCGATTCCCGGAAATCGTGCAGCGAGCGCTGCGGTTGCCGGTGGATACCGTCATCGATGGAGAGGTCCTTGCGTGGCGCGAGGGTCGGGTTCAGTCGTTCGCCGATCTTCAACAACGCATCGGACGCAAGTCGCTGAGCGCGAAGATCATGGCCAACACGCCGGTGCGGTTTCTGGCCTATGACCTCCTCGAGCTCGGCGGTGTGGACGTGCGCGCGCGAGCGTTGCGCGAAAGGCGCGCGCTGCTCGATCGGTTGTTGCAGGATTTCGCGGATACGTTCGACGCTTCGCCGCTCCTACTCGACCACGACTGGAACGAGCTGCAGACACTGCGCGAGACGTCGCGTGAGCGAGGCGTCGAAGGAATGATCCTGAAGCATTCCGAGTCGATGTACGCAGCCGGCCGACAGCGCGGAACCTGGTGGAAGTGGAAGGTCGATCCATACACGTTCGACGGCGTGCTCATCTACGCCGAACCTGGCCGCGGCAGGCGCGCGAACTTGCTGACTGACTACACCTTCGCCGTGCGTGAAGGCGAGACATTCGTGCCAGTTGCGAAAGCGTATTCCGGGTTGACTGACAGCGAAATTGCAAGAGTCGATCGCTGGATCCGACAGAACACGCTCGAGCGCTTCGGGCCCGTGCGATCCGTGCGGCCACAGTTGGTGTTCGAGATCGCTTTCGAAGGCATCGCGGCGTCAACGCGCCATAAATCGGGCGTCGCCGTGCGCTTCCCGCGCATTGCACGCTGGCGCGAAGACAAGCCGGCGGCGGAGGCGAACACGCTGCAGGACTTACGCGAGCTGCTGGAGGCAGTGGACCGCGTCGGCAGGTGATGCGAGTGCCAAAGCCTGCCGGCGTGGCTTGAAATGCAACGCCGGCAGGGGGCGGGGGAGAGCTCACTGAATCTGCGTGACCGTCACCGAGTAACCGTCGTGCGCAGCGCGCTCGGCGGCGAAGGCGCCGAGGGACAGGCTGGCGCTGACGATGACAGCCGACAGGATCATGCAAATGACGTTCTGGGACTTGCGGCTGATGGCGGTAAACATGACGGTCTCCTTGGTCTCTCTCTGCGTGTCCGCGTTATTGCGGGATTTAGTGGTAAGACACGGCAGAGCGCTGCAGGGTTACACCGCACCTGACGGTTGCCGGCGAACAGCACCGCATTACCGGCGAACCCCTCGATCGTGCGAATTAGCCCGTCACTTTCGGCAGTTTGTGGCGTACCGGGGATGACGGCATTATCGGCAGGGCACTGCCAGGGAGACAGAACGAATGTGCGGAATCTTCGCCGCGATGACACGTCGCGGACTCGCGCCCGAACGCCGGGATGCGGCACTCAGAAGCCTGCAGCATCGCGGACCGGACGGTTCGGGTAGCTGGACGTCGCGCGATGGGCGGTGGACGCTCGGACACACGCGACTGTCCATCATCGGGCTGAACAACGGCGAGCAACCGATGACCAGTCCAGACGGCACTGTTCATCTGGTCGTCAACGGCGAGTTCTATGGCTATCGCGAGATCCGCGACCGCTTGCGCGCAAGCGGCTATCGGTTCGCGACCGAGAGCGATAGCGAAATCGCCCTGCACTTGTACGACGAACGAGGCATGCAGGCTGCTAGCGAGCTGCGCGGCGAGTTTGCAGCGATCATTGCCGACGAACGCCAGCAGGCGATGATCGCGATCCGCGATCGCTTCGGCATCAAGCCTCTCTACTACTCGATCGTGAATGGCGAGGTGTTCTTCGCCTCCGAGATCAAGGCGCTGCTCGCCATGGGTGTGCCAGCCGCCTGGGATCTGGAGGGCGCAACGGGAGGTGCAGGCAGATCTCACGAGAAGACCGAGTTCGCGGGCATCAGCACCGTCCCGCAGGGCTGTTATGCAATCGCCAGGCATGGCGCCGTTCGCATCTACCCGTATTGGGATTGGGAGATCCCGACAGCGCAGGAGATGAAGCGGGACACGCGAAGTGAAGCCGAGGTCGTCGAAGACTTCCGCACGGTTCTGCTCGATTCCGTGCGACAGCGACTGATCGCCGACGTCGAGGTCGCGTCCTATCTCAGCGGCGGCATCGACTCGTGCGCTGTGCTGGGCCTGGCGCAGCAGAGCATGGGTCGGCCGATCCGCGCGTTCACCCTGACGTTCGAGAATCCGTTGTATGACGAAGCCAGCATTGCCGAGGCGCAGGCACGGCATGTCGGCGCTTCCTATCATCCGATCCCGATCACCGGCCGCGAGATCGCCGACGCTTACCCGGATGCCGTATGGCACTCCGAAACGCAGATGTTCAACGGCCACGGCGTCGCCAAGTATCTGCTCAGCCGAGCAGTGCGGGATGCAGGCATCAAAGTGGTGTTCACCGGCGAAGGCGCCGACGAGATGCTGGGAGGCTATCCGTATTTCCGGGCCGATGCGCTGAGCGGCAATCCGTCCCTCAGTAGCGCTGAAAGAAGCGCACTCATGGATCAAATGCTCGGCGCCAATTCGGCCACCCGCGCGCTCCTGATGCCGACGCAGGTGAACAATCCTGAGATGAAGGCGATCGAGCGCAGGCTCGGATGGTTACCGGCCACGCTCAACGTCGGCGCTTCGATGATGAGCAGCATGGCGCACCTGCTCCGCGATGACCTGGTGGTGCGGCTTCAGGGATACCAGCCGCTGCTGTCGGCATTGGATCGCCTGCCGCTGGCACAACGCGTCGACGGGCGTGACCGCTTGAATCAGATGCTCTACATCAATGCCAAAACGGTACTGCCGAATTTCATCCTGAACTATCTGGCCGACCGCATGGAGATGGCTCATTCGATCGAGGGACGCGTGCCTTTCCTCGATCACCGCGTTGCCGAAGTCGCTGCCCGGGTTCCCGTGAACATGAAGGTGAAAGGCATCCGCGAGAAGCACGTTCTGCGCGAAGCCGCGAAGGACGTCTTGATCCCGGAGGTCTACGACCGCCAGAAGCACCCTTTCACCACACCGCCGACCCGCGCCGAGAACGACCCGATGCTCGCCTTCTATCGCGACACGTTCGCATCGCAAGCAGCGCAGGACCAACCCATCTATGACATGGGAAAGGTGCGTGTCGCGCTGGATCAGCTGCTCGAGTGTCCCGCCGACCAACGCATCGCGATGGAGGGCGGTCTGCAGCGTGTCGCGAGCGTGATCATCATGCAGGAGAAATTTGCCATGGCGGGTAGCTGACACACGCTCCCGCCACGCTACTGCCTCGATATCACAACGTCGTCCACACCTGCTTCGACGATGCTGTTCGGGGAGAGATCGCCGGCTTCGAAGCGGATGCGCACATTCTGTCCTGCCCAGGCGCTGATCAGCACTGATTGCGAGGTCCACGCACTCGCCTCTCTGCTACCGCTAGCCCTGCGCGTGAAGATGGTCTGTGCGGTGCCGTTTGCACCAACGATTCTCACACGGAAGAAGTCCACAGACGTCCCAGTCGCCGTGAATCCGACGTAGTAGTGGAAGCTGAGACGCAGGGTGCTGCCGGCCGGCAGCGCGATCATGGGCGATTGGATGGAGGTGATGCCGCCATCGACGTCGTTCACTGCGGCCTCTGCGCCGGCAGGCAGTCCGGTGACCAGACAGTTCACCGACGGACCGCGACACGTTCCCTGCTGGAATGCTATTCCCTGGCGGCTGGTCGGCTGTGGGTCGCCTCGTTGCCAGCGACCTGCTGAGCTCGCGGTGTTGGCACCGGCAGTGAGGACCCAACCCCGTTCAGTTTCAAAATTATCCGAGAACACCTGAGTCGTAACCGCGGGCTGGAACAGTGCCGTAAAAGTCGTATCGGCGGTCGGCGTCGCAATCTCGTGCGTCTGCTGACCGCCGGTGGACCAGGACGCGAAGTCGTAGTTGCGCCGCCGGAGGTCTGCGGCGAAACCGCGCCGAGCGCGCGAATGATTCCTTCGACGCCGGTGAACGTGTACGGCGCGGTGATCGGCGCGCCGTCCAGCGTGAGCTGTGCATTAGACAAGTTGCTTTCGATGCGCACGACTGATGTCAGCGGCAGCACGTCGCGCGACGAGGTATGCGTCAGGCCGGACGAGTCGCGCACCGTGAGAATCAACCTGTAGAAAACATTGGCGGACGTTTCGCCGCGATCCGCGATCCTGAACGAGCCGCTCGTGATGCCGGTGGTCGCCGGCACGTGCGGATGCGAGTGATCGTCGTGATGGAAGTCCACTCGCCACGTGAAGGCGCTCGGCGGCAGCGAGCCGTCTTCGAGATCCGATCCCGTGCCCGAGAACGTGAACGTCTGGCCGCCGCGATAGCGCGTGCCGGCGGTCGGCGAGGTTATCGAACCCGTCGGCGCGCCATTACTCAATACCGTCAGCGTTGCCGAGTTGCTGGTCGCGGAGCCCCAATTGTTGCTTACGACTGCGCGGAACGTCGCACCGTTGTCAGCTGCAGTCGTCGATTGCACCGTGTAAGTCGAAGACGTGGCGTTCGCAATGTTCGCGCCGTTGCGCTGCCACTGATAGGTCAGCGGCGCCGTGCCCGATGCAGCGACGCTGAAGCTCGCCGGCTGGCCCACGGAGACGGTCCTCTTAGCCGGATACGACGTGATGCTCGGCGCCGAGTCTGCGGTGTACTGAACCCGATACACGTCGCCGCCGCCCCGTGCGAGGTAGTACAACGAACCGTCGGCTGCGACTTGAATGTCGACCAGCTGGCTGACGCCGGTCGCGAAGGTCGTCGCGCTGGTGTAGCTGCTTTCGGGATTCAGCATGCGGATGAAGCCAGCGCAGAAGTCGCCGAAGAAGTAGCGGCCCGTGTACTCGGGCGGGAAGTTCGCCGTCGTCGGTCGATAGAAAGCTGCACCGGTAATCGCGCAGCCATTCGAGCCGACGTTCTCATAGACGTAGAGCGGATAGCGCACGCCGCTCACGCCGGACGGCGTGTTGCCTTCGGTCTGCGGCCAGCCGAAGTTCGCGCCGGCAATCGCGTGGTTCACTTCCTCCCACCCGCTCTGGCCGACATCGTTGAGATGGACGCGGCCATTGCTGCGGTCGATGGCGAAGTTGAAAGGATTGCGCAGGCCGCGGCCCCAGATCGCCTGGTTGATGCCCGTTGTCTGACTCAGAAACGGATTGTCGGAGGGGATCGTGCCGTCCGCGTTGATGCGCAGAATCTTGCCGAATGTCGTAGTCAGCGGCTGTGCATGCGC
>CAWISC010000032.1:0-22403 GCA_963838635.1 uncultured Gammaproteobacteria bacterium
GCTGCTGGCCGGAAACGGACCGACCTCAAGGCGAAACCCGAACTTCGGAGTGAGCATCACTCCGCACTCACGGCCGCTTTCTCTTCCCCGCATCCCCATGCCCGCCGCAAGCCGCGGCGCGTGCCTCATCGCCCATCAATGTCACACCCACCATCGTCCTAGTCGGATCCCATCCTTGCTGGCAGTAGATCGACACACAGTATTGCAGCTCCCGTTCTCCGACGTAGTTGCTCTTGAAATGGACTTCGTAGGTCGCGTGGTGCGCGTCGCTGATGATCCTGAAGTACGAGAATTGGTAAGTCCCCTGTGCAGGCACCTTCGATGCCTCACGTGCGGCGGCGTTGAGCCCCGCCTTCGGGCAATCGAACGTCATCGCGTCGAGATCGTCGAGACCGCGAGTCGCAGGCGCGACACTTTCGTTCGGGATGAGCTTCGCTGGTGAGGCCGCAACGTCTCGGACTCGCCGCGGCTTCATCGTGCCTTTGCGGTGCATTGATGCAACCCGCAGTTACCACCAAGCCGATCATGATCATGTTCTTCATGGCGCACCTCCGTGCTCTCACAGGCCGTACTGCACCACCTTGTTGCTGAACGTGCCGACGTAGACCCTTCCGTTCGCAACGATGGGCGTCGAGTATTTGGCGAAGTTCCCCATGTCGTTGGCGGCATCGTCATCGCTGTGAAAGAGCTGCCTCAGCCTGCCGCCAAACAGAACTTTGGTGGCGTCGTAGGCGACGAGAGCTCCATGCACGACGTTTGAATTCGCGTTCCCTTGCGTTGGATACACACCCCAGACCACGCCGGTATTGGCAGTCGTACCGTTGGAGGAGACTACGAGGCGTCCTCCCGGCATGCCGCCGGGCGCATCCATCGTGCCGGATGCGAACTGCGCCCCTTGAGCGCGAAAGGCAGTAATGCGCTTCGTCGCAAAATCGTAGTCGTACGCTTTGACGCGCTCGTTCTCGCCCCAAAGAAAAACGAAACCGCCGGTTGTGTCTTCCATGTAAACCGGCGTGCCGTGGATGTGGTACGTCTTGCCCGTCGGCGTATTCATCGGCAGGTTGCGATCGAGATTTACGACAGGCCAGTTCGGATCGGCTGGTGTTGCCGCAGGCAATCCTGCCCCGCCGTTCGGCGGGTTCGGCAGGTACGTGGCGACGAAGGGAAGATTGAAGTGAGGATCCCAGCGGTTCTTGCCGAGGTCGTCCTTGTTGAGGTTGTAGAGAATTCCGTCCTTGCCTCCGCCGATCAGGTTGCCTCGTTCGAGGAATGATGAACACGCCGGCGGCGCCGAGATCTTGATCCTCGTCCTGCCGACCGAAGTCGCTGAAGGCCCCCCAGAAGTCAGCCACGACGAGCTTCGGCTTGCCGTTGTCGACACCCGCGACGCCGTGGGTATAACGGAGCCGGACGAAACTCTCAGCGAAGTTGTCGAGCAATCGTGCCCGGGATCCATGCCGTTGCCGGTCGCGAGATAGATATCGTTGCCGTCGATCGCAGGTCCCGAGCCCGACATCCAGACGCCGCCAGCGCCGCCTCCGGGAGTGACATTCCAGATTGCTGGGGTGGGCGTGAACCCCGCTTCTCGATGCAGGCCGCGCGCGTCGTAAGCAACGACGAAGCCGTGGCCCGGGCCGCGCGGGTTCTCGCCATTGATCGAAAATGAGACGATCACGGCCTTCATTCCGCCTGCATCGGTCAACAAGCCCAGGCCCGCCCGTAGCTTCTGGTACGGGATCATGAAGCCGTTGGCGATTGTCCCCGCCATTATCGGCATCGCCTGCAATGAGCACGGGCGGCGCTTTGTCGGCGAGCGTGGTCGCATCCAGGACGAACAGCATGTTGTTGCGTTCGGTGTTCTGACTGTCGACGTTCGGTTTGCCGAAAGTCGCTACATAGATCGTATTCGTTGCCACGTCGATCACGGGCGTCGCGGTGATTCCCCAGCTGTGGTAGAGCTTCCATCGATCCATCTGACCAGGATCGGTGCGCGGATCGAAGGGTATGGCGAGCTGGCGCCGCGCGAGCTCAGCGCCGGTGTTCACGTCGAACACGAAAATGGTGTTCGACATCGAGCAGACATAGAGCTTGCCGCCGACGACAAGCGGCGTCACGTCGATCTTCTCGTCGACGGCAAATTCGCGAAGCTTTTTCAGACGCGGCACGTTGGCGGGAGTCAGCCCGATTTCGAACTTGTTCCAACCCTGGCGCGTGTTGTCCATGCCGACTGTCCACACATCGACCGCGTGCGCAAGCGACATCGAGACCAGGAGGGACGGCGCCAGCAGCAGGCTGGTGCGAGATGGACTACGCATGAGCGCCTCCACGAGAGCGGCATGCGACGCTCAAGCATCGCGACGGCCTACCGCAAGAGAAGAGTCTACACTCGAATTACGCTCACGCCCTGGGTAAGTTTCGGACTGAAGGTCCCCTGGTATCGTTGCCGGATCGCTCATCATTGGCGCGGTTCTCGGCGCGGCCGGCGCGGTGATTGGTACGCTCGGCGGTAGCGCTGCCCGCACGGCACTTGCAAGAAAGTTCGGCAGCGATCGCCCTGCGGCGTTGCTGGAGGATGTCATCGCTATCGCGGCGGCTTTCCTGGTCGTAGGAGCGTTCCTATAAACGGGACGTTCCACGCGGGTTACTGACCGGGGAGCGGCGCGGAGCACATTTGCGTTCCATCGAAGACAAACGGAGCAGCTCATGCATGCCCATTACTGGGAAGTGCTCATTCTCACGCTGGTGCTGACGACGCCTGCAGCCGACACTTGGGCCGAAGCACGTTTGCCGATCATCGACATGCATCTGCACGCGAGGAAGGCAGACTACATCGGCAGTAACCCACCAGCCGATGTGCACGCCGTTCGAGGTGATGCCGCGCTGGGACCCCGCCGAATCCCTCGATGCCGGCATGACGTTCCACAAGAGCCCGCCCTGCAAGCAGCCGATACCTGCCGCCCGCACGGACGAGGAGGGCATGCGCCAAACCATCGCCATGATGAACAAGCGCAACATTATCGGCATGGTCAGCGGCGAGCCGGAGCTGATGGAAGTGTGGAAGGCCGCGGCCCCGGACGGATCATAGTCGGCAGCGATCTGCGAATCAGCGCTGACCTCGCACCCTCATGTGAAGATCCGTACTCCGGACGAACTGCGCCAGCTCCGCGCACGAGGCTTGCTCGATGTGCTTGGCGAAGTAATGGCGCAATACGAAGGCATCACACCCGACGACCCGCGTCTGGAACCGTACTGGGCACTGGCGGAGTAGCTCGACATTCCCGTCGGAATTCACATTGGAGCGGGTGCCCGGGAGATCCATATAGCGGCAGCCCGGGATATCGAGCGCGCAACAGCAGCCCTCTGGGACTGGAGGAAGTGCTCGTGCGGCATCCGCGTCTGCGCGTCTACATCATGCACGCCGGATATCCATTCATTGCCGATCTGCGCGCGCTGCTGTTCACACACCCGCAGGTCTACGTCGATGTCGTCGAGCATCGTGTACACCGAGCCGCGACCGGCCTTCTATCGGTACTTGCAGGAGATCGTCGAAGCGGGTTACGGTGATCGCGTGATGTTCGGCTCCGACCAGATGATCTGGCCGGGCATCATCGAGCCATCCATCGAGGCGATCGAACAGGCGCCATTCCTGACGCAGGCGCAAAAGCGCGACATCTTCTATAACAACGCCGCAAGATTTCTGCGCCTGAGCAAGGAAGAGATCGCCCGCCACCATTCACTGTGAGTGCATGCGACTAGCGGGCAAGCCGCTGCTCACTACTGTTCTGGCTTGTCCATCCGCCGATTGAGCTTCTCGACCTCGTCCAATAGTCGATCGAGATCCTCCCGGCGATAGACTCGACCGTCAGCAATGACGGCACGGATCTGCTGCGTGTTGCGAATGTCCGCGAGCGGATTGGCATCCAGCACGACGAGATCGGCGAGCTTGCCCACCTCGATCGATCCCAGCGTGTCAGCTCGGCCCAACACGCGCGCAGGGTTAAGCGTGGCTGTCCGGAGGGCCTGTAGCGGTGTCAGCCCGGCCCCGACCAGCAGCTCCAATTCCTCGTGAAGACTGATTCCCGGAATCAGCGCAGGAATTCCGACGTCCGTGCCCGCCAGCAGCAAGACGCCTGCCTCATTCAACAGATGAGCATTTTCGGAGTAGAGCGAAACAAGCGGCCCCAGCACCGCTTGCATCTCCGCATAGACCTCCGTGTCCACCATGGCCTCCCAATTTCTGCGTATGACCTGAGGGACGAGCCGCATGCGAGTCTCATCCGCAAGTATCTTCTTCGCATTCACGATGTTGCGATACGCGACCACGTTCGGAACGTCAGCCACTCTATTGCGCAGATACGCTGCGATCGTCGGCGCGCATGCAGCGGGATCCCGGCTGTCGTAGAGGGCACGCTCGTGCTTGAACAACGTCATTGGCGTCAAGCTCTCGAGAGCCGGCGAACCGGCGAGCGGCGAGAGGACGCGCGCGAACCTTTCGCGTTCGGCTGCTGCTGATGTGGAGCACCCTGCCGCCATGGCCAGCACATGCTCGAATGTGCGCTGCCCAGCGCCGGCGGCTTCTTCGGGCGTCACGCGGAACGGCACGTGTCCATCAACTGGAATCCCTCTGCGTTTCGCCTCATCCATGACGGCGAAGTAAACCTCGCGTTGGAGGTTCTCGTATACCTTTATGAAGTCTGCGCCGCTGTCTGCCAACTTGTTCACAGCGTTCCGGGCTTCCTGCGCCGTGCGCACGACAGCGGAGTTGGAACCCAAAGGAGGATCACCATCGATGCTCGGCCCGTTCGCGATGAAGCGTGGACCGTGAAGGTCACCCGTGGCCAGCCGGCGCTTGACCGAGTTCGTCAACTGGAGAGAGACATCGCCAGTTCCGTCGTTCATGTTCCGCACGCCGGTGACGCCCCAGGCAAGGAACAGTGGAAAGTGCCAGTCCATGGCGGCCACTGAGTCGACAGCCATGTCTAGGGCGACGTTCGCAACCGAGTGGACATGCATGTCCCAAAGGCCGGGAATGAGAAAACCGCCGCCAGTGTCGATCACGTCCGCATGGTCGGGAACGTTGATCTCGTCCGCAAGACCAATGGCCGCGATGCGCTCGTCCTCGAGGAGGACTGTCTGTTCTGACCGAAGCGACCCATCAATCACGTTGACGACGGTGACATTTCGAAGAGCAACCGTCGACGGCTTCGTGTGCGCACACGCGGTGAGCAGCAAGACGACAATGCCAGGGAGGATCTTCATGACTGGCTACCGGAGTCTCGTCGACGATACACCCGTTTTCTATCTCCTTTCGCCTGAACCATGATCAGCTCTTCGGGAGGTGGGGCAATTCGTCCGCCTCCCGACGACGTCACATTTCGTGCCCGTCCCTCGCCACGCTTCGTCCCGTTACTTAATACGAGAATCGACCGGAAGCGTTTCACAAATCCGGCGGAAAACGGCGGCAAGTCGAAGCTTGCCTGACAGGTTGTTGTTAACCATGCCCCGCTTTGCCGGGCACCGCCCGCTATCGTCGTCGCATGCCGTATCGCGCGCTCTTGGAGAGACACTTAGCGCAAGCAGAGGTGTTCATCCGCGACATCGAGGAGCGCATTGCCGCGCAAAGAAGAACCGTCGAGGAGATGGAGAAAGAGAGTCCCGATACCAAACACGCCGCGGCTGTGCTGCGCCTGCTAAAACACAGCCTGGAGCTGCATGTAGCCGATAGAGATCGGCTTCGCGCTGAACTCGCGAAACTGCCTGCTTAAACAGCTTGCAGACCTAAGAGACCGGTGCGCTCTATGCATCCAAGTATCGACTCCAGCTTGGCGCTAGTGCTTTGGTCGAGGCGCAGTACGGAATGCAAGCATCGCGAGACCGCCGACGACGAGAGCTCCTGTCATGTAGAAACCCGGCGCCAATGAACTGCCGGTTGCCTCGACAAGGAGGCTGACCATGAATTGCGCCGAGCCGCCAAAGATCGCGATGGCGAGTGCATATATCGTCCCCAAGCCAATCGAGCGAACAGACCTCGGCAGCGTCTCCGTGACTGCAGTGAGGACCGCAACAGCGGCTATTTGTACTCCGATACTCAGCACACCCGTCACGATATACAGCGAAGCAACACTGCGCATTTCCACGAGGATGCGAAAGCAGGGGATGACCAGAGCTAGCAGTGCACCAACAGCGCACAGCATCACCGGCTTGCGTCCGAAACGATCGCACAACATTCCCGCAAGCGGCGCAGCGAGCGCGAAAGCCAGTCCGTTGATCAGGATCGCGCCGAATGCGAGCTCGGGCGTGAGATTCAGGCTCTCTTGCGCAAACGTGTTCATGTAGCCGAGCGTATAGGTCGATATCGTCATCGACCCGAGTATGAGAAGACCGAGCGACGCAACGCGCCACGATTCCAGAGGCGTCGTCGCGAACGCAGTCACGCTGTCGGAGCGTTCCAGCGTTTCTGGCAGCTGACGGCGAATGTACATACCGACCGGAACGATCGCCGCACCGAGCAGAAACGCGACGCGCCATCCCCACGCCTGCAACGATTCGGCCGTCAACAGACTCGTCAAGATGAATGTGACAACCCCAGCCGTCAGGATTGCGACACCTTGCGAAGCCTGCTGAATCGACGCATACAGACCGCGCCTGTGCGGTGGCGCCGCCTCGATCAGGAATGCAGTCGATGGTCCGACTTCGCCGCCAAGCGCGAAGCCCTGCAGCACTCTGAAGAGAAGGAGCAGAATCGGTGCGGCAATGCCAATCTGAGCATACGACGGGGTAATCGCGAGCCCGACAACGCTGATACCCATCAGCGCGAGCGACACCACCATCGCGGGCTTACGGCCTACACTGTCTGCGTAGTAACCGATGACGATTGCGCCAAGGGGACGGGTGAAGAATCCGAGACCGAAGAAGGCGAGCGTGAACAACAGACCTCTCGACGTCTGGGATGCCGGGAAGAAAGTGCGAGCGATCTGAGTTGCGAAGAACGCAAAGGCCATGAAGTCGTAGAACGCGAGAGCATTGCCGATGCCAACGGAAAACATCTTGCGAAGGGGTAGATGCTTCTCGGCGGCAGGCAGGACGTCGAGGGGAGTAACAACCATGGAAAGTCCTGTTGCCCTGCCGCGGCAGTCTCGAATGTTTGCGCTGGACGTGGCGCTGAGCGCCAGTCTAGCGCGCACGCACGAGAAACCGCCAAAGAAGTTCCCGTAGCGCGCTGTGCGCAGTTGCAGCCGTCCGACGGGTGCTAGCTCAATGCGCGGTCGGCGCGCAGTCGCTCAGCTATCAAGTCAACGAACGCGCGGACCTTCGCGCAAGCGTGCCGCCCTTCGCGGTGCACGACGTTGATGGGCCGGGGCGCCGGCTCATGTTCCTCGAGAATAGTCCGCAGGTCACCGGCCCTCACATACGGCGATACTTGGTAAGACAGCATCCGAGTGATACCAAATCCGCGTAGTGCGGCCTCGATTGCGCCGTCATTCGTCGTTACCGTCAGCCGCGGCTCGATACGCATCACACGGCCACCGAACCGCCAACTTATGGAGGCGCTGCCAGCGCTCGACGCGATGATCGTATGTTGAAGCAACTCTTCCGGAGTTCGCGGCACGCCATGACGCCGCAGGTATTCTTTGGAAGCGCACACCACGAGGCGCACTGATCCCACGGCGGTTGCCTGCATGCTCGAGTCCGGCAATTCGCCGATGCGGATGCCGACATCCACTCCTTCCTCGAGCAGATTGACGACGCGATCCAACAACACCGCCGACACTGCCGTGTCCGGATAGCGGTTCAGGTACTCGACGACGAGTGGCATTACAAACATCCGTCCGAACAGAACGGGCGCAGTTATGGCCAGGTGGCCGCGCGGCGCGGCGTTGACTCCGGCAGCCGCTTCGTCGGCCTCATCAGCCTCCGCGAGAATTCGACGGGCGTCGTCGAGATATCGTCGGCCGACCTCCGTGGTGCGAACGTAGCGCGTGGTGCGATTGAGCAACTTGACCTTGAGCCGCTGTTCCAGCGCTGCCACTGCTCGGGTTACTGCAGGCGGGGACATCCGCAGCCGTCGTGCTGCCGGCAGCAAAGCCTGCCTCTTCGGCCACCGCCACGAAGACATTCATCAATTGGAAGCGGTCCATGATCTTCTTCCGTCAATGGAATGAGGAATTCCGCCCAGCGGTGATTCTTATCACGGATCGAAGGAACCACAGTACCGCTATCGGCGGCGCACCGGGCAACGACCGCCGACGCACGGCGGCCCTCGCAACTTGCCGCGAGAGCCTTCTATACCCATCGGAGCAGCATGAGCTGCGGGGAGAGTTGGAAATGAGCGCGCTGAAACACAGTGGGCGATTGTCGGTCCTTGCGATCGCCGCCCTCGGCCTGTCTGCCACGGCGGTCCAGGCGACCGTGACCGATGACGCCGAGGTGGTCATAGAGTGGAATCAGATTCTTCAGGCCAACATACCTGCCACCGCTGGGCTATTTCGGCCCGCGTTACTACGCGATTCTGCACATCGCGATGTTCGATGCGATCAACTCGATCGAGAGAGATTACCAGCGATATCGCGTCCAGGTACCGGCCAACCCTGCAGCCTCCGCGGAAGCTGCTGCCGCGCAGGCCGCCCATGACGTGCTCGTCGCGCTGATTCCGGCGGCCGAAGGTACGTTCGACACCGCGCTACAGGGTCGGCTCGCGACGATCCATTCGTGGCGAGCCGCACAGGGTGTTGCGGTCGGTAAGAAAGTTGCGCGGGCTATTCTCGATTGGCGCACCGGCGATGGTTCCGAGCAGCCGAATATTCCGTACTTGCCGCCGGCGCTGCCCGGCTTGTGGCAGCCGGCAGTACCGGGGCAAGTTGCAGCATTCGTGCAGTTTGGCAACGTCGAGACTTTTGCAGCTGCTGACGCCCACGCTGTACCTGCCGGATCCGCCGCCCATGCTGAACAGCGCCGAGTACGCCGCGGATCTCAATCAAGTGAAGGATTTCGGATCGATCAACAGCGGCAGCTCGAACCGCAGATCAGACGTTGGTAGCGAAGTTATTCGGCGGCGCCGGTTACCGCCCCGCCTTTCCATTTCCGGTGTGGAACAACGTCGCACGCGATGTAGCCCGTAGCCAGCACCTGTCTCTGATCAGGACCGCGCGTCTGTTCGCATTGCTTGGCGTGTCGATCAATGACGGTCTCCAGACGTCGCACTCGAGCAAGCACGTGTACGGGCTGTGGCGTCCCATCACGGCCATCCAGCGCGCAGCCGAGGATATGAACGATCAAACGACGGCCGATCCCGGTTGGGCGCCGCTGATTCCGACGCCGCCCTATCCGTCTCACCCGAGCAATCTGACCTGCGTGGGCGCGAGCGCGGCGCGCGTGCTAGCTCGGGTTTTTCATGCCGACGCGCTGCCTTTCACGGTGACGTGGGAAGGAACTGGCGGGAATGCGAATGTGACGCGATCCTACAGCTCGTTTTCGCAGCTGGCCGAAGAGGGAGCCATCAGCCGCGTCTACGGCGGTGTCCACTTCCTGTTCGAGCTCACCTCGAGCCACGAGAGCTGCAGTAAAGTCGCCGACCATGTCGTCGATAGGTATATGCGGCGGCGCCACTGAGACCGAGGCCACGCCGGTCTGCTGATGGGGTGAGGGTTTCTGCAACAGTATCGAGGCGCGGAATGCGCCTCGATGCGCCGGGGATTTCCGTGTAGGGGCGTTGTATTCTGGGTGCGCGAGAGATTGCGCAATGCCTGGCGACGAAAGCGTCTGATGTCTGCCCGCGCGTTCAGATGCTGAAGTCGTATGCGACCGCCGCGGAGTTCGGGAAGGAACAAGTGAACAACGGCCGATCCGGAGCACAAGCCAATGCGTAAGCTGATTGTCTCGATTCACAGTACCGCGAACGGCATCGTCACCGGGCCGCCGTCCGATGAAACCAACTTCATGGTCTGGGCACAGGCGGGTATCGAGGATTCGCTCGAACCCTTCCTCGAGTCTCTGGCCAACGTCGACACCGTGCTGCTCGGGCGCGCCACCTACGAAGACCTGGTGAGAAAGTGGCCGAAGGTCAAAGAGTGGCCTGACGCCTCCGATGTCGTCCTGCAGATCGGCGAAAAGATCAACACCAGCACAAAACTTGTCGTCACCGGCAAGCATCCACGCAAGGAACTCGCGTGGGGAGCGTTCGAACCGGCGAAACAGCTCACCGGCCCCAACATCGCAGAGCAGATCGGAGCGCTCAAGCATGGCAATGGCGGCGACATCATTACGTTCGGCAGTCCCACACTCGTGCAGTCTCTGACGAATGCCAGGCTCGTCGACGAGTATCGGTTACTCATTCACCCGGTGATCGTGAATGAGGGCAAGCGTCTGTTCGAGAATCTTGACGGTCGCACGGACTTTCGACTCGTCAGCGTAGACCCGCTCAAGCGCGGCGCGATGTTCGTCACTTACGCGCCGCGGCCAGCAGGCTGACCAGGGGCTATCCAACCCGCAAGTACGCGCGTACAACGTGGAGCGGGGAGGAAGAGCCATGAAACTCTTTGGAATCCTGCTGTGCGCGCTGTCGCTCTCCGCGATCGCCGAAGATGCGCCGTGCACATGCCCCGACATGCTGGATCTCGCGAGTCGCAACAATCAGGTGAAAGCTGCGATACAGGCGTATGAGCAGCAACTCTCGGCGTGGACAGCCGCAGGCGGCGCTCCAGGTGCGAACGAAGCGGCGCGCATCAGACTTGCAGGAAGACATCATCGAGCCGCCGATGGCGGCCGTAAAAGACCATCGAGCGAATACCGCCTCTGCGAAGACTTTCCCGGATTGCACCACAACCTTTGACGCTCCGACTGCGTGCCTTCGCGTACTGATGGAGCAGCACGAACAGGTGCACAGAGATGCATGTCGAACGCACGTCAGCGAGCATTCGGCCATATCGGAGGCGATCGGCGGACGCTGGCAGACGCTTGCGGACTACGCGCGTGAGGAGATCGAGGCCTACAAGGCTGAACGCATCTACATCGAGGCCGCGCTGTCGAATCTCGAACGAGATTGCCGCTACACGCTCGAGTTCGACTCCACGATCTCCGGAGCGACGGAGGCGACGCGGTCCGAGGCGAAGACCAGGGTCGATCTCCAGGTGCACTTTCCCAGAGGCTACGCCTCTACTGGGCTAACAGGCTCAAAGCCGCTCAACTACGACACCCGCGATGTCGGGCCGCCGAAGATCGTCGGCGATCCGATGCTCAGCAAGCTTGCGATTGCCTGCTATGCCGCTTCGCAAGGCTCGGGCAACGTGTCGTTCGAAGTGCGGCATGCATGGCTGATGCGTGAGCGGTCCCCGCCATACGGGCCTTTGCTGGAACTGCCGATCTTCGTCGGCGATACGCAGGAGACGCGGCGACTCAAAGGGCCGCGCGGCTGTCCGCGCACCTCGGAGCAAAGGTCCTTCTGGACGGAAGAGTTCAAGCGTGGCAAGCGCATCGAGCCGGCGCTGCCGGCGGACATTCGCGGCAGTGCGCCGGTTGCGTCCGACCTCGCAGTAGTCATCGACTCCTGGACGTTCTCTGGCGACGATGCCGAGAAGACCATCCAAACAGCGTGCGCGGGGTTCAGCGGTCTGCAAGGTTTGCCCGGGCTCGCGGGACTGCCAGTGGGCAACGTGATGTGCGAGAAGACTGTGCTGAGGATGAAGCGGAAGAGGTGAGATGTCATATAGAGACGAGGTTCCCATGAAAGCGTTAGCGTCAAACCCAAGGACTCCCCGATCCTCGGAACCACCAGCGTGCTGTTGGCGCCGCCGGAATCGGTTTCCGCGGAGCACATGCCACCCAGGAAAGGTTATTTCGTCATCCGGACTTCAACGGGGTGGCAACGCTTGGTGATTTCAGATCCGTCCGACCTCGCGGGTTAGTACGGCTGGACCTTTCGGTGGAAGCGTTGGAACAGATCTCGTGATGCCACGCGTCTGAAAAGTCCGGGCCGTTTCGGCTGTGCGCTGCATTCGGTTCAGCCATCGTTCACGGCGTCGGGCAGCACTATGCCAACGTCGGCACAACAACAACGAGGGCGAAACATATGCGTATGCATCGGCGCGCTATTCCGTCCGGAGCTCTGTTTCTCGTTGCCTGTCTGCTAAGCGTTTCTTACGCTTCCTTCGGTCAAGGCCTGGAGGAGGTCATCGTCACAGCACAGCGCAGCGAGGGTGACGGCGGTCTGCCAGGAACATTCCTGCGGAAAACCGGTGACTTCCTGCTGTTGCAGGTCAACGTTCGCAACGACACGCGTGAAGCGGCGACCAGGAAGGACGAGATCTATGCGACGCTTCGCAACGCGCTCGCGAACGCCAATCGCGATGGAACCATCGAGCTCAGCGTGATCGACGAGAGCGATCTGGTCATTCCGCTCAAGGTCGATTCCGCCACAGTGGTTCTGCTACCCGGAGACAGGCCAGATACGAGCAGCACTCGCATCAGCGTGAAGACGCGCATCCCGCCTGCTGGCGCCAATGGTCAGGCGCTGATCAGCAAGCTCAAAGACTTCACCGCGGGCGTCAAGGAGGTCGGGCGCACGAAGCTCGAAACCAGCGGCAGCGTCGACATCAGCATCATCGCGCCGCACCGCTATCGAGAGGAGATCGTCGCGCTCTACGCGGCGGACGCGAAGAAGGTCACCGCCGCGCTCGGCGATGACTACAAGATCGTGACGTCCGGCATCGATCGTCCGGTGCGCTGGGTGCGGATGGGATTGCTGGAGCTGGCGCTGTTCGTGCCCTACACCTATCAGGTAGTGCCGTCGAGCGTTCACTCGGTGATGATCGTTCCGGACTGAACAGAGGTGAGACTTTCGTCACGTACACTGAAACTTGCGTCACAGTCCTGTTTTTACGAACTTCAGCGATCGCTCGAGTGCGTCGAGCGTCCCCTGCATCAGGTATTCGCCTTGCGGCATGTCGCGACGCTGCTGGCCTTGCGGCCCGAGCACGAAATCGTGATAGCCGTGCTCGTAGATTTCCATGCGGACTTTCTTGCCGTGCTTCACGAGTTGCTCGTGCAGCACCTGATCGAGCTCCAGCAGCCGATCCGCCGTGCCGACCTGTATCAGAATCGGCGTTGCGATCGGAGCGATGTTCGCTTTCGCGATGGCTTCGTCCGCCGACAGCTTGGCGAAATCCGGGCGCGGACCGTTCGCCGGAAGTGTGTGTCCCAGAAACCAGATCGGCGCCGGCGCACCTGCGACGATCGAGTGCAGTGTCGGCACCTTCGATGCGAGGAACAACACCAGATTCCCGCCGAGACTGACGCCGTACAGACTGATCCGCGCAGCATCGACATATGCCAGCTGCTTCACGTGCTCGATCACTGCAATTCCGTCGTCGATCGCAGTGACCTTGTCGGCAGCCGGTGCGCTCACCGAATTCATGTCGCCGCCGCGATAATCCGCGACGACTACCACGAAGCCTTCCTGCAGAAAGCGCTCCCACACCGGACCGCCGTGATCGCCGCGTGACCAGCCGACGAGTTGATCGAGGCCGCGTCCGCCGGGCGCGCCGTGAAACACGATGATCGCCGGAAACGGACCGCTCCCTTTCGGCTTGCGGATCGCGGCTGCGACGTACAGACCATCTTTCGACTTGATGTAAGTGCGTTCGATGGGCGACTCCGCCTCGCTCACGACGCGAACGTACTTGTCATGCGGAATCGCGTCGGCAGTACCCGGATAGCGAACGATCTCCGCTACGGACATTGCGGGCATTGCCGCTACGAGCAGAAACAGTGCAGTGAACTTCATGGTCATCCGCGCCTCAATGCAGGAGGTCGGCAAGATAAACTGCCTCATTCGCTCTGAAGCGCGCCTCTTGGGCCAGCGGGCTCTTGCCGCCCTCCGTGTTTCGCCACAACTCCGCGCGCTGCTCACACAGTGCGCGGCAGCGAGTCCGCTCGGCAGCCACATGTTTCGATATCAAGTTCGCGATTGCTTCGAGCAGGATCGGCCGGGCTGCCAGGGGTACGGGCAGCAATTGATGTTTCAGTTCTTCGGCGACGAGCTCTGGAGTAATGTCCGACATGCCGTACTCCCGTGTTGGTTCAACTTGAGTGAGTAGCATGCAGATCAGACCGGCACAAGCGAGCGATGGCCCCGCCATTCTCGAGATCATCCTCCCGGTCATTCGTGAGGCCGCAACCTATACGCTCGACCCGGACATGCCGGCAGCGCAGGCGCTCGCCTATTGGCTGAGCTCGGACAAGGAGACATTCGTGGCCGAAGAGGAGGGTGCGATCGTCGGCACCTATTTCATCCGCACGAATCAGGCAGGCGGCGGCCGGCACGTTTGCAATTGCGGATACATGACGCACGCGGCTGCTGTCGGACGCGGAGTAGCGCGAACCATGTGTCAGCACTCCTTGACGCACGCGCGAGAGCGCGGTTATCGGGCGATGCAGTTCAACTTCGTCGTCAGCACCAACGAACGTGCTGTACGACTGTGGCAGTCACTGGGCTTTGAAACCGTCGGACGTCTTCCGGCCGCGTTTCGCCACCCAGTGCACGGGTATGTCGATGTCCTGGTGATGTACCAGCTGTTGTAAGCCCGTCAATCTCTTCGAACTGTCTCATCTTTCTGCGTAACGATCCCCGGCTGCAACCTTTGCGGCAGCACCCGCATTTCCAGATCTTGCTGAGCCGCGTGGGCTTGGATGATGTGTCGGTGGCGTCGTACAAGAGGTGATCACCCCAGGGTATGGAAGTCGTTACGGTCACCGAGAACGGCCTGTACTGCCCACTCGGAAACTTCTACATCGATCCCTGGCGCCCTGTAGCCTGCGCAGTTCTCACGCATGCCCATGGCGATCACGCGCGAGCCGGTAGCGAACGGTACTTCGCTGCCGAGCCTGGAGCGGGTCTGCTGCGGCAACGGCTCGGGCTCGACACCTCGCTGACCGAGAAGGCGTACGGGGAACCCTTCGAGATCGGCGCGGCGCGCGTGTCCCTGCTGCCCGCCGGACACGTGCTCGGGTCTGCGCAGATTCGCATCGAGACCGAGTCGGGTGCGTGGATCGTGACGGGTGATTACAAGCGAGCGTCGGATCCGACGTGCGCGCCCTTCGAAGCGTCGAGTTGCGATGTGCTGATCAGCGAGGCCACGTTCGCATTGCCTTGCTATCGATGGCCGCAAACTCGCGAGGTCATCGCCGATATCTATCGCTGGTGGATGGAAAATCGCGCACGGGGTCGTGCTTCTGCGCTCTTCTGTTACGCGCTCGGCAAGGCGCAGCGCGTACTGGCGGAGCTGATGCACTTCACCGACGAGACGATCTATCTGCACGGCGCTGTCGCGCCCCTCGTAGAAGAATATCGCCGTCGCGGCATATCGATGCTGCCGACTGCGCCGGTCGTGCGAGAACGAAAGGCCGACTACGCGGGTGCACTGATCATCGCACCGCCCAGCGCAGCCGGCACGGCTTGGATGCGACGGTTTCCGGAGGTTTCGACGGGATTCTGCTCAGGCTGGATGCGCATTCGCGGCGCGCGGCGCCGGCGCGGCTACGACCGCGGGTTCATTCTCTCCGACCATGCGGACTGGCCTGCATTGCTGCAGACGATTCGCGAAAGCGGCGCATCGCGCGTGCTGCTCACCCATGGATATACGCACGCGCTCGAACGCTTCCTGCGCGAGCAAGGCGTGAATGCAGCGGCATTGCGCACCGCGTACGGCGACGAGGAATAGCTCCGGCAATGCGCGGGTTCGCCGACCTGTTCGAAGCGCTGGACACGACAACTTCGATCAACGAGAAGCTCGCAGCATTGATCCGCTACTTCGGCAGCGCGCCCGCTGAGGATGCTGCATGGGCGGCGTACTTCCTGTCCGGCCGCAGGCTCAAGCGCATCGTCGGCCCGGCGACGCTGCGCGAATGGTTGATCGCCGAAACGGGCATGCCGGAGTGGCTCCTGGACGAAACCTATGCAGAAGTCGGCGACCTCGCAGAGACGATCGCGCTGCTGATCGATGCGCCGGCCAATGACGCGCCTGAAACCCTTTCACTGGCGGATTGGATCGAACGCTTGCTGTCGCTCCCCGGCATGACCTCCGAACAGCAGCGCAAAGCAGTGGCACAGTGGTGGAAGAGCGTCGCTGCGGCTGAGCGCTTCCTCTTGAACAAGCTCCTCACCGGTGAACTGCGTGTCGGCGTTTCGTCTGGATTGGTCGAGCGTGCGCTCGCGCAGCTGATTGGGTTACCGCGGCCAGTCATCGCTCATCGACTCACCGGAACGTGGCAGCCGAGCACACAGTTCTGGGTGGCGCTCACTGCGCCCGCCGGAGAGGTGGCGGACACGACGCGGCCTTATCCCTTCTGTCTGGCCTCACCGCTAGAGCAGGATCCGAGCACCTTGGGCGCGGCGAGCGACTGGTTGGTCGAATGGAAATGGGACGGCATTCGCGCTCAAGTGATGCGTCGTGAGCAAGCGGTGTACATCTGGTCACGCGGCGAAGAGCTGATCACCGAGCGATTCCCGGAAATCGTGCAGCGAGCGCTGCGGTTGCCGGTGGATACCGTCATCGATGGAGAGGTCCTTGCGTGGCGCGAGGGTCGGGTTCAGTCGTTCGCCGATCTTCAACAACGCATCGGACGCAAGTCGCTGAGCGCGAAGATCATGGCCAACACGCCGGTGCGGTTTCTGGCCTATGACCTCCTCGAGCTCGGCGGTGTGGACGTGCGCGCGCGAGCGTTGCGTGAAAGGCGCGCGCTGCTCGATCGGTTGTTGCAGGATTTCGCGGATACGTTCGACGCTTCGCCGCTCCTACTCGACCACGACTGGAACGAGCTGCAGACACTGCGCGAGACGTCGCGTGAGCGAGGCGTCGAAGGAATGATGCTGAAGCATTCCGAGTCGATGTACGCAGCCGGCCGACAGCGCGGAACCTGGTGGAAGTGGAAGGTCGATCCATACACGTTCGACGGCGTGCTGATCTACGCCGAACCTGGCCGCGGCAGGCGCGCGAACCTGCTGACTGACTACACCTTCGCCGTGCGTGAAGGCGAGACATTCGTGCCAGTTGCGAAAGCCTATTCCGGGTTGACTGACAGCGAAATTGCAAGAGTCGATCGCTGGATCCGACAGAACACGCTCGAGCGCTTCGGGCCGGTGCGATCCGTGCGGCCACAGTTGGTGTTCGAGATCGCTTTCGAAGGCATCGCGGCGTCGACGCGCCATAAATCGGGCGTCGCCGTGCGCTTCCCGCGCATCGCACGCTGGCGCGAAGACAAGCCGGCGGCGGAGGCGAACACGCTGCAGGACTTACGCGAGCTGCTGGAGGCAGTGGACCGCGTCGGCAGGTGATGCGAGTGCCAAAGCCTGCCGGCGTGGCTTGAAATGCAACGCCGGCAGGGGGCGGGGGAGAGCTCACTGAATCTGCGTGACCGTCACCGAGTAACCGTCGTGCGCAGCGCGCTCGGCGGCGAAGGCGCCGAGGGACAGGCTGGCGCTGACGATGACAGCCGACAGGATCATGCAAATGACGTTCTGGGACTTGCGGCTGATGGCGGTAAACATGACGGTCTCCTTGGTCTCTCTCTGCGTGTCCGCGTTATTGCGGGATTTAGTGGTAAGACACGGCAGAGCGCTGCAGGGTTACACCGCACCTGACGGTTGCCGGCGAACAGCACCGCATTACCGGCGAACCCCTCGATCGTGCGAATTAGCCCGTCACTTTCGGCAGTTTGTGGCGTACCGGGGATGACGGCATTATCGGCAGGGCACTGCCAGGGAGACAGAACGAATGTGCGGAATCTTCGCCGCGATGACACGTCGCGGACTCGCGCCCGAACGCCGGGATGCGGCACTCAGAAGCCTGCAGCATCGCGGACCGGACGGTTCGGGTAGCTGGACGTCGCGCGATGGGCGGTGGACGCTCGGACACACGCGACTGTCCATCATCGGGCTGAACAACGGCGAGCAACCGATGACCAGTCCCGACGGCGCTGTTCATCTGGTCGTCAACGGCGAGTTCTATGGCTATCGCGAGATCCGCGACCGCTTGCGCGCAAGCGGCTATCGGTTCGCGACCGAGAGCGATAGCGAAATCGCCCTGCACTTGTACGACGAACGAGGCTTGCAGGCTGCAAGCGAGCTGCGCGGCGAGTTTGCAGCGATCATTGCCGACGAACGCCAGCAGGCGATGATCGCGATCCGCGATCGCTTCGGCATCAAGCCTCTCTACTACTCGATCGTGAATGGCGAGGTGTTCTTCGCCTCCGAGATCAAGGCGCTGCTCGCCATGGGTGTGCCGGCCGCCTGGGATCTGGAGGGCGCAACGGGAGGTGCAGGCAGATCTCACGAGACGACCGAGTTCGCGGGGATCAGCACCGTCCCGCAGGGCTGTTATGCAATCGCCAGGCATGGCGCCGTTCGCATCTACCCGTATTGGGATTGGGAGATCCCGACAGCGCAGGAGATGCAGCGGGACACGCGAAGTGAAGCCGAGGTCGTCGAAGACTTCCGCAGCGGTTCTGCTCGATTCCGTGCGACAGCGACTGATCGCCGACGTCGAGGTCGCGTCCTATCTCAGCGGCGGCATCGACTCGTGCGCTGTGCTGGGCCTGGCGCAGCAGAGCATGGGTCGGCCGATCCGCGCGTTCACCCTGACGTTCGAGAATCCGTTGTATGACGAAGCCAGCATTGCCGAGGCGCAGGCACGGCATGTCGGCGCTTCCTATCATCCGATCCCGATCACCGGCCGCGAGATCGCCGACGCTTACCCGGATGCCGTATGGCACTCCGAAACGCAGATGTTCAACGGCCACGGCGTCGCCAAGTATCTGCTCAGCCGAGCAGTGCGGGATGCAGGCATCAAAGTGGTGTTCACCGGCGAAGGCGCCGACGAGATGCTGGGAGGCTATCCGTATTTCCGGGCCGATGCGCTGAGCGGCAATCCGTCCCTCAGTAGCGCTGAAAGAAGCGCACTCATGGATCAAATGCTCGGCGCCAATTCGGCCACCCGCGCGCTCCTGATGCCGACGCAGGTGAACAATCCTGAGATGAAGGCGATCGAGCGCAGGCTCGGATGGTTACCGGCCACGCTCAACGTCGGCGCTTCGATGATGAGCAGCATGGCGCACCTGCTCCGCGATGACCTGGTGGTGCGGCTTCAGGGATACCAGCCGCTGCTGTCGGCATTGGATCGCCTGCCGCTGGCACAACGCGTCGACGGGCGTGACCGCTTGAATCAGATGCTCTACATCAATGCCAAAACGGTACTGCCGAATTTCATCCTGAACTATCTGGCCGACCGCATGGAGATGGCTCATTCGATCGAGGGACGCGTGCCTTTCCTCGATCACCGCGTTGCCGAAGTCGCTGCCCGGGTTCCCGTGAACATGAAGGTGAAAGGCATCCGCGAGAAGCACGTTCTGCGCGAAGCCGCGAAGGACGTCTTGATCCCGGAGGTCTACGACCGCCAGAAGCACCCTTTCACCACACCGCCGACCCGCGCCGAGAACGACCCGATGCTCGCCTTCTATCGCGACACGTTCGCATCGCAAGCAGCGCAGGACCAACCCATCTATGACATGGGAAAGGTGCGTGCCGCGCTGGATCAGCTGCTCGAGTGTCCCGCCGACCAACGCATCGCGATGGAGGGCGGTCTGCAGCGTGTCGCGAGCGTGATCATCATGCAGGAGAAATTTGCCATGGCGGGTAGCTGACACACGCTCCCGCCACGCTACTGCCTCGATATCACAACGTCGTCCACACCTGCTTCGACGATGCTGTTCGGGGAGAGATCGCCGGCTTCGAAGCGGATGCGCACATTCTGTCCTGCCCAGGCGCTGATCAGCACTGATTGCGAGGTCCACGCACTCGCCTCTCTGCTACCGCTAGCCCTGCGCGTGAAGATGGTCTGTGCGGCGCCGTTTGCACCAACGATTCTCACACGGAAGAAGTCCACAGACGTCCCAGTCGCCGTGAATCCGACGTAGTAGTGGAAGCTGAGACGCAGGGTGCTGCCGGCCGGCAGCGCGATCATGGGCGATTGGATGGAGGTGATGCCGCCATCGACGTCGTTCACTGCGGCCTCTGCGCCGGCAGGCAGTCCGGTGACCAGACAGTTCACCGACGGACCGCGACACGTTCCCTGCTGGAATGCTATTCCCTGGCGGCTGGTCGGCTGTGGGTCGCCTCGTTGCCAGCGACCTGCTGAGCTCGCGGTGTTGGCACCGGCAGTGAGGACCCAACCCCGTTCAGTTTCAAAATTATCCGAGAACACCTGAGTCGTAACCGCGGGCTGGAACAGTGCCGTAAAAGTCGTATCGGCGGTCGGCGTCGCAATCTCGTGCGTCTGCTGACCGCCGTCGGACCAGGACGCGAAGTCGTAGTTGGCGCCGCCGGAGGTCTGCGGCGAAACCGCGCCGAGCGCGCGAATGATTCCTTCGACGCCGGTGAACGTGTACGGCGCGGTGATCGGCGCGCCGTCCAGCGTGAGCTGTGCATTAGACAAGTTGCTTTCGATGCGCACGACTGATGTCAGCGGCAACACGTCGCGCGACGAGGTATGCGTCAGGCCGGACGAGTCGCGCACCGTGAGAATCAACCTGTAGAAAACATTGGCGGACGTTTCGCCGCGATCCGCGATCCTGAACGAGCCGCTCGTGATGCCGGTGGTCGCCGGCACGTGCGGATGCGAGTGATCGTCGTGATGGAAGTCCACTCGCCACGTGAAGGCGCTCGGCGGCAGCGAGCCGTCTTCGAGATCCGATCCCGTGCCCGAGAACGTGAACGTCTGGCCGCCGCGATAGCGCGTGCCGGCGGTCGGCGAGGTTATCGAACCCGTCGGCGCGCCATTACTCAATACCGTCAGCGTTGCCGAGTTGCTGGTCGCGGAGCCCCAATTGTTGCTTACGACTGCGCGGAACGTCGCACCGTTGTCAGCTGCAGTCGTCGATTGCACCGTGTAAGTCGAAGACGTGGCGTTCGCAATGTTCGCGCCGTTGCGCTGCCACTGATAGGTCAGCGGCGCCGTGCCCGATGCAGCGACGCTGAAGCTCGCCGGCTGGCCCACGGACACAGTCCTGTTCGCCGGATTCGACGTGATGCTCGGCGCCGAGTTTGCGGTGTACTGAACCCGATACACGTCGCCGCCGCCCCGTGCGAGGTAGTACAACGAACCGTCGGCTGCGACTTGAATGTCGACCAGCTGGCTGACGCCGGTCGCGAAGGTCGTCGCGCTGGTGTAGCTGCTGGGATTCAGCATGCGGATGAAGCCAGCGCAGAAGTCGCCGAAGAAGTAGCGGCCCGTGTACTCGGGCGGGAAGTTCGCCGTCGTCGGTCGATAGAAAGCTGCACCGGTAATCGCGCAGCCATTCGAGCCGACGTTCTCATAGACGTAGAGCGGATAGCGCACGCCGCTCACGCCGGACGGCGTGTTGCCTTCGGTCTGCGGCCAGCCGAAGTTCGCGCCGGCAATCGCGTGGTTCACTTCCTCCCACCCGCTCTGGCCGACATCGTTGAGATGGACGCGGCCATTGCTGCGGTCGATGGCGAAGTTGAAAGGATTGCGCAGGCCGCGGCCCCAGATCGCCTGGTTGATGCCCGTTGTCTGACTCAGAAACGGATTGTCGGAGGGGATCGTGCCGTCCGCGTTGATGCGCAGAATCTTGCCGAATGTCGTAGTCAGCGGCTGTGCATGCGCCGAGTTGGCATTGTCGCCGACCGCAATGTACAGCTTGCCATCGGTGCCGAAGTGGATCGCGCCGCCGTTGTGATTCGTGGCAGAGCTGAGGCTCGGCAGGTTCAACAGCTGCACTTCGCTGCCGGCGGCAGCGACGTCCGGATTACTCGCGCTCGCCGTGAAGCGGCTCACTCGATTGTGGATTGGCGAAGAGGCGGTCGTGTAATAAACGTAGACGTAACCGTTGTTCGCGAAGTTGGGATCGAAGGCCACGCCCAGCAGCCCGCGCTCGCCGTTTGGGTCGACGCTGACCTGGAGGAATGGAGTTGCCAGTAGCGCTCCATTCTTGATGACGCGCAGTCTGCCGGTTTGCTCGCAGACGAACAGACGACCATCGGGCGCGAAGGCCATGGCAGTGGGACTCGCCAGGCCGGTGGCGATGCGCGTTTCTGCAAATCCGCTCGGCAAGGTCGCGCTGTGAGCGGCGCCGCCCGGCAACAACGCTGTCATGAGCCAAAGGATCGCGAGCGACGCGCGCCAGTGAGCCGCAGCATCACGAAGGTGATGAACCAATAACATGTGTGCTCCCCGCATCGGCACGGCCTGCGACGCCGGTGTAATACTCAGCGACGTCAGGAATTGTTCCGGCATGACGCGCTAGAATCGCCGCACAATGAAGCACGCTGCGCATCAACTGGGTGACAAGGTAGTGACTGTCGTAGATCGCCGACTACATGCCATCGCCCGCTGACT
>CAWISC010000033.1:0-38518 GCA_963838635.1 uncultured Gammaproteobacteria bacterium
GTTTCTGGCCGAAGGCGGTCGGCAATGCCGCATCACGGGCACGTCACCAACCCATCGCGAGGCTTGCAACCATCCGGCGGCCCGTATTGCTCCCAGTACTTGATGAAGCCCAGTCGTTCGACACATTTCGTGCCCGTCCCTCGCCACGCTTCGTCGCGTTACTTAATACAAGAATCGACCGGGAGCGTTTCACAAATACGGCGGAAAACGGCGGCAAGTCGAAGCTTGCCTGACAGGTTGTTGTTAACCATGCCCCGCTTTGCCGGGCGCCGCCCGCTATCGTCGTTGCATGCCGTATCGCGCGCTCTTGGAGAAACACTTAGCGCAAGCAGAGGTGTTCATCCGCGACATCGAGGAGCGCATTGCCGCGCAAAGAAGAACCATCGAGGAGATGGAGAAAGAGAGTCGCGATACCAAACACGCCGCGGCTGTGCTGCGCCTGCTAAAACACAGCCTGGAGCTGCATGTAGCCGATAGAGATCGGCTTCGCGCTGAACTCGCGAAACTGCCTGCTTAAACAGATCGTGCCGACGACGGAGCCGACGACAATCCACGATAGAGTGCGCCTCCGAGAGAAAATGCCTTGCCGTCATGTCCGCTACTGGCCGATTCTGTTGAAAAACCATGATCGCGGGCAGCGTTCCCCTCGCTGCCGAGTAGATCCAGCCGGCGGATTCACGGTTCCGATGTTGGGATGTCACTTCAAGCGGCCGGCGCTGCCGCTCTCTCTGCACTAGGCATCAACCATTTCGCCATTCGCCGCAGATTTTGTGCCGTTGCTGCCAACAAGAACTCATCCTGTGCGCCAGACAGTCCTCGGAGTCGTAATCGATCCAGCTTCAGGATGCGCTTGAGATGCGCGAAGAGCATCTCGATCTTCTTACGCTGGCGTCGTGACCGTCGGTAGCTCCACGTCGGCGCAAGAGCTCGGGCGACATTCCGAGCATCTTCATAGATGCTGCGCTTAATCCTACGAATCGGCGTGTTCGGACAGCATCGACTCTTCAGCACGCACTTCGAGCAGTCGGTAGGACTGGCCCGGTAGATAACCGTGTTCTCTTTCGTGATCCGGCTGCGACGCGTCTTAAACTGCCGCCTTTCACTGAGAAGCGCATGTCCTTCTGGGCAGCGGTACTCATCAGCTGCCTCGTTCCACCGGAAGTCGCTGCTGGAAAAGGTATCGTCCTTGCGTTGCGATTTGTCCCACACCGGTACATACGGTTCGATGGCTTTTTCCTTCACCATCCAACTCAGTAGTGGTCCGGTACCGTATGCAGTATCTCCCACCAGGTGATGAGGCTTGACTTGCAGGCGCTGTTCGACTCGATCGATCATCGTCTTGGTTGAGTCCACTTCCTGTGACCGATACGCGGGCGTTGCCTCGACATCCATGATGATGCCGGCGCGCAAGTCGATCAGATAGTTGGTCGAGTAGGCATAGAAAGCCGGACCGCCCGGTGCAGCTGTCCAGCGCGCTGCCGGATCAGTCGGAGAGATCCGCTTTGGCGGCGTCACAGCCCTCATTGGCTGTAATGAGTCGTTCTCTTTCGGGGCATTCGCATCTAGTGCCTTGAGGTACTCACGCACAGCTCGGCTGGGCGCATCGCCGCGGCTCCAGTCGATATGTGCGTCGCCATCGATACCACGCGCTCGACTAGCATCGGCTTTGATGACGCTGGCGTCCACCGCGAAGCCCTCCCCACCCACCAACCCTTCACTCATGCAGCGGCGCAGGACCGACTCGAACACATGACGCAAGGCGTCGCTGTCGCGGAATCGGCCATGGCGGTTCTTGGAGAACGTTGAATGGTCCGGCACCGAATCTTCCAAGCCAAGGCGGCAGAACCAGCGATATGCCAGATTCAAATGCACTTCCTCGCACAACCGCCGCTCGGATCGAATGCCGAAGCAGTACCCGACGATCAGCATCCGCACCATCAGCTCCGGATCGATCGAGGGGCGACCAGTGTGGCTGTAGAAGCGAGCGAGGTGTTCGCGCAACTCGTCGAGATCGAGAAATCGATCGACGCCGCGCAGCAGGTGGTTGGAAGGGATGTGATCGTCGAGGTTAAAGGAGTAGAACAGTCGTTCTTGAGCGCTGACCTGCGAACCCATCATCCAGAGGCTCTCCTCTGATCCACTTCGCGCGAGTAGATCAGAGCGCGATCTGCCCATCAACCCCACTTTTCAAAAAAGATCAATGCCAGCGCTAATGCGATTCGTCGCGGAGCTGGTACTCGGTGACGGTGCTAATCAACTTGCGAGCAGCTTCGAATCTTCCATCGATGTCCTGCTCTGACAACCCGAGCTCTCTCAGTCCCGCGCGTAGAACAGACTCCGGCATCAGTGTGTAAGGGCGAATGCCTGTCGCGTCCAATGCTTTACTGAGCGAACGATCCAAGGATGGCGGGAATTGCAGATGACTGCACTCTACCGAATCCTGACCAACGAACTCTCCGTAGGCTCGAGCACCGACGAGGAACCGTTCCCCCTCTGCGGTCTTCACGCCAGCAATCACTAAGTCATCGAATGGCATCAAAACTCCAGCTTCCCTACCGCTTTGTACACCGCCGCAGGAGTTTTTCAACAGAATCGGCCGGAAGCGGACATTCAGCCGAATCGGTCGCATGCAGTAAGATCGTCCGGGCTATCCAGCGCTTACGGATCTCTAGAGATCGAGATGCAACTCTGGCTTGCGATCACGGTCTGCGGTGATGTTGGCCCGTTTGCAGCACTACGACGCCACGCAGAAGGCGTCATTCCTTTGACTGCACTAAAGGCCCGCTCGAAGGTGGTCAAATCGCGAAAGCCGCATGCGAATGCGATGTCCGTGATCGTGCACGCCCTCATCCGTTCATCGCCGAGCATGATGGAACCTTTGTCGAGCCTCGTTCTCACGATCCATTGCGCTACTGTTGCGCCATTCTTCTGGAAAATTCGCTGCAGCCTCCGTATCGAGATTCCGAGCTGCCGCGCGAGTGTGGCGGGATGGAAGTCTGGGTCATGCGCCTTGCGCGCGATGATCCTGCAGGCCGTGTCGAACACGCCCGCTCGGAGCGACGTGGATGTCGAGACGCGGATCGGTTCCTCGCAGAGCATTGCGAAGATCAGCTCCGTCAAGTTGTCGACGACCAGAGCTGCTGGGTATGAAGAACGGCGATCCGCTTGCGCGTAAACACTAGCGACGTAGTCCGATTGGATGCCGCGCAATGGATTCGAAGCGGGAGCAACAGCTCCCGGAACGCCTACCTGTGACCGCGGCAATCTTTGCGGCAACATGACGACGATGTGGTCGAAGGGGGGCTCGAGCCCAAACGGCATGATGTCCGTGCTGCCGGGAATCGACACATCCCTGGGGCGCACGTGGGCGATTCCCTTTAGACACTCGATACTGGGCACTCCATCAGGATGAAAGACTGCGGCGTAGCACTGGTGCCGCTCGCGAGCGACTTCGTAGCTTGCTCTTTCGCTGATGTGTCCTGAACCCGCGATCCAAGCCATCGTGATCTCGGCAACGGCCCTGAAGTCTGCCCTGACTTGAAACCGATGGTCGCCCGCTGGCACGCAGCGCACCGCCGAAAGCTTGCGAGCCGCGAAGTCCACCCACGCGTCAGCTCCTTCCCGAGGCGAGAACTGATCCGAATCGAATACGAGCATGGAGCGCTCCAGAGATTGCGGCTTCGAGCCCTGGGGCATCCAGCAATCTAGGCAAATGTCGCGAAACGCCGAAGCAGTTGTCGCGCCCCGCCGAGCCAGACGCCAAGAAAGCTCCTATCGTCTTCCGACGTCAAGCTCGTAAAGCGAAATAGCTGGAGACGACGGTGTTGACGGCAAATTGCGGACTCGCAAAAGAGGAAACATCGATGAAAACCGACACGCACGATCCAACCAGACGCAGCACGAAGGGTTTGGTCGCCGTTGCCATTGCAACAGCGGCTATTGCAGGCGGAAGCACGGCGTCGTTCGCGTCTTCTCCACAGAGCAGATTCATTACCAATACTCTCTTCACACACAAGTAAGGAGATTAACTATGAAACGAAGGTGGTCAACTCTTGTAGCTATGGCGGCCGCAACAGTGCTGTTCGTCGGACTATCGTCCGCTTTCGCCACATCGGATACTCACCGTACTGATGACTCCCCGCGTCTAGACGACGTCTTGCGCCTAGAAAACGTCACCCTCCCATGGCTGATACCGCTAAAGGGTGGGACCTGTACGCTTCCAGCGTCCGTTGGTGAGATCAATCCCGTCGACAACAGCGGCGATCGCCTGCGGAAAGTCACAAGCAAAGTGAGACCAGACGGCAGCCAAGTGATCGTCCAAGACGACCTGAAAACCGGCAAGGCAAAGGACAGCAACGGCAATGCCTATCACTTCATCTATACAAACCGCGTTGTCTTCCACGTGTCACCGGGTCTGCCCGCCGACGTGAAGGTCAGGATGACTGACAACTTTCGTCTGTACGGGAATCGCCTCCACATGATCGCCAGCTTCGATTGGCGCTGGACCTATACCGCACCAGATGGCGTCAAGATGACTCTGGAGCCTTCTGCCGATTTTCCTGTCGAAGCTTTCGTTTTCGCCACGGCCGATGGCGTCAATCCGGCTCCCGGCGTGAGGCATTGGCGGCAGCTGAGCACACGGGGGGATCCGTGGAACTGCGACCCGCTCTAGGAGCCCGTCGGGGACTTGAGCCGCACGGATCCGCTTCTCCTCCCGCGTGTTGGCGTTCGCGGCGGGGCGAGGCGGATTCGGTCGCCACGAGGTACCTGAGCGACTTTACGAAGCTCCCTTGGCTCATTGGAGGGCCGTGTTTGGGTCTGAGCCTTGTCGAGGTGAAACTGTCATGTCGGTTGCTCTACTGAGGAACGCTTCGTTGAAGGTAGCGCTGCTCATTGCGGTGCTCGCCGTTGCGGTGGTGGTGGCGCCTATCCATGCCGACACGCCTTCGGACGACGACGGCGACCACCCGAAGCGTTTGGATCAGATGCTCGCTCGCGTACTGCATAAAGCGGGATTCACAGGACGTATTGAAAGAACGTTGAGGCAACGGCTGGGTCGCGAGATCGACCCCCAGCTCGCCGACTTGGGACGTTTTCTTTTTTTCGACAAGGTCCTGGGGCTACACAATGACAACTCGTGCGCCGGGTGCCATTCGCCCGCCTTTGGTTTCGGCGATTCGCAGCCGATGGCGATCGGGGTGGACAACAACGACATCGTTGGCCCGAACCGGATCGGCCCACGCAACCAGCGGCGCTCACCACAGGTTGCCAATACCATCTTTTATAAGGCCCTGATGTGGACGCCGCGGTTCGTCGCGCTCTCCGGTGATCCATTCAACCCTTCAGCGGGTTTCAAGTTTCCGCCGCCCGAGAACATCGTCACCGGTGAGCCAACCCTGCTGGCGGCGCAGGGCTCTTTGCCTTCGACAGAGATAGTGGAGATGGCAGGGTTTTTCGGCATCATCGCCAACCCAGGCCCGTTCGGGCAACGGCATTTTCAGTTCGACGACGGCGACGGCCAGGCCCTGCCAACCCCCGATGCGACCGGGTTCCACAACTTCCCGATCCAGGCGGCTGTCGACGCCCGGCTAAATGCGATCCCGGAATACCTTGAGAAGTTCGGCCGGGTCTTCAACGGCGGCAACCCGCTGCCGCCCGGCGGGATCACGATCAGCATGCGCCGGCGGGCCATCGCTGAGTTCCAGACGAGCCTGACGGCAGCGAACGCGCCGCTTGACCGCTTCGCCCGTGGCGAGACCGACGCGATGAGCAAACGCCAGAAGCGGGGCGCGCTCCTCTTCTTTGGAAAGGCCAACTGTGTCGCCTGCCACGCCGTCGCGGGCTCTTCGAACGAGATGTTCAGCGACTTCAAGCCGCATCGGATCGGGGGCCCGCAGGTCGCACCCCTGTTCGGCGTCGGTATGGGCAACATGATCTTCGACGGCCCGGGCGAGAACGAGGATTTCGGGTTCGAGCAGACCGAAGGTAATGCCGCGCTGCGCTACACATTCCGCACGGCTCCGCTGCGCAATCTCAAGGTGGCGCCCGCCTTCTTCCACAACGGAGCGTTCGGCACGCTGGAAGCGGCGATCGCGCATCATCTCGACGTCGAGGCATCGCTGCGCAACTACAACCCACATTCGCATGGCGTACCTCCAGACCTGCTGCTTGGCCCGTTCGAGGGAATTGTTGCCGCAGGCATCGATCCGTTGCTGCAACGGCCGATCCGGCTTGACAAGCAGGAGTTTCGCGATCTCGTCGAATTCGTGCGCGACGGACTGTTTGACAAGCGCGTCCGGGAGTTTTGCAGGCAGCTCCCGCTATCGGTGCCGAGCGGAATGCGACTCCAGCTGTTCGAGGGTTGTTGAAGAGATTGAGCGCGCGCGCACGAAGTGTACGCGTCGCGTGCTTCGCCGCGGCGGGGCGTGCTGTCGCTCGCTGCAAGTCTGGCATCGTGTACACCGAACCGCGACCGGCCTTCTATCGGTACTTGCAGGAGATCGTCGAAGCGGGTTACGGTGATCGCGTCATGTTTGGCTCCGCCCAGATGATCTGGCCGGGTATCATCGAGCCATCCATCGAGGCGATCGAACAGGCGCCATTCCTGACGCAGGCGCAAAAGCGCGACATCTTCTATAACAACGCCGCAAGATTTCTGCGCCTGAGCAAGGAAGAGATCGCCCGCCACCATTCACTGTGAGTGCATGCGACTAATGGAACGTGCGGTTCTGGCCGCGTGCGGTCCTTGAGCGGGCAAGCCGCTGCTCGCTACTGTTCTGGCTTGTCCATCCGCCGATTGAGCTTCTCGACCTCGTCCAATAGTCGATCGAGATCCTCCCGGCGATAGACTCGACCGTCAGCAATGACGGCACGGATCTGCTGCGTGTTGCGAATGTCCGCGAGCGGATTGGCATCCAGCACGACGAGATCGGCGAGCTTGCCCACCTCGATCGATCCCAGCGTGTCAGCTCGGCCCAACACGCGCGCAGGGTTAAGCGTGGCTGTCCGCAGGGCCTGTAGCGGTGTCAGCCCGGCCCCGACCAGCAGCTCCAATTCCTCGTGAAGACTGATTCCCGGAATCAGCGCAGGAATTCCGACGTCCGTGCCCGCCAGCAGCAAGACGCCTGCCTCATTCAACAGATGAGCATTTTCGGAGTAGAGCGAAACAAGCGGCCCCAGCACCGCTTGCATCTCCGCATAGACCTCCGTGTCCACCATGGCCTCCCAATTTCTGCGTATGACCTTTGGGACGAGCCGCATGCGAGTCTCATCCGCAAGTATCTTCTTCGCATTCACGATGTTGCGATACGCGACCACGTTCGGAATGTCAGCCACTCTATTGCGCAGATACGCTGCGATCGTCGGCGCGCATGCAGCGGGATCCCGGCTGTCGTAGAGGGCACGCTCGTGCTTGAACAACGTCATTGGCGTCAAGTTCTCAAGAGCCGGCGAACCGGCGAGCGGCGAGAGGACGCGCGCGAACCTTTCGCGTTCGGCTGCTGCTGATGTGGAGCACCCTGCCGCCATGGCCAGCACATGCTCGAATGTGCGCTGCCCAGCGCCGGCGGCTTCTTCGGGCGTCACGCGGAACGGCACGTGTCCATCAACTGGAATCCCTCGGCGTTTCGCCTCATCCAGGACGGCGAAGTAAACCTCGCGTTGGAGGTTCTCGTATACCTTTATGAAGTCTGCGCCGCTGTCTGCCAACTTGTTCACAGCGTTCCGGGCTTCCTGCGCCGTGCGCACGACAGCGGAGTTGGAACCCAAAGGAGGATCACCATCGATGCTCGGCCCGTTCGCGATGAAGCGTGGACCGTGAAGGTCACCCGTGGCCAGCCGGCGCTTGACTGAGTTCGTCAACCGGAGAGAGACATCGCCAGTTCCGTCGTTCATGTTCCGCACGCCGGTGACGCCCCAGGCAAGGAACAGTGGAAAGTGCCAGTCCATGGCGGCCACTGAGTCGACAGCCATGTCTAGAGCGACGTTCGCAACCGAGTGGACATGCATGTCCCAAAGGCCGGGAATGAGAAAACCGCCGCCAGTGTCGATCACGTCCGCATGGTCGGGAACGTTGATCTCGTCCGCAAGACCAATGGCCGCGATGCGCGCGTCCTCGAGGAGGACTGTCTGTTCTGACCGAAGCGACCCATCAATCACGTTGACGACGGTGACATTTCGAAGAGCAACCGTCGACGGCTTCGTGTGCGCACACGCGGTGAGCAGCAAGACGACAATGCCAGGGAGGATCTTCATGACTGGCTACCGGAGTCTCGTCGACGATACACCCGGAGAACTGCATTGTCCGCTCCTGGCCGATAAGCGACTCCTAGGTGCAGACGCGTCACGTACGATCTAGTATGCAACTTGTCCTGCACACGCTTCTCTTCTGTGCGCTGGCTGTACCCCCCGAGGTAGAGCATGAGACGCAGAGATTTCCTGAAACAGTCAGCGATGGCAGCCGCACTGCTTCCGGCGTTCGGGCCGCGCGGATTTGCCCTGGGTCGAAAAGACCTCTCACGGAGCGACAATCCCAAACGGGTCATCATCGTTGGGGCGGGGTTGGCGGGACTGTCGGCCGCCTACGAGCTGACACAGGCGAACCATGATGTCGTCGTTCTCGAAGCTCGTACGCGCCCGGGTGGACGCGTACTAACGCTGCGCGATCCGTTCCCGGAAGGGTTGTATGTAGAAGCCGGCGCGGCGCGCATACCCGATCATCATCACTTCACTCGTCAGTATGTCGAGCACTTCGGCCTGACACTCGATCCGTTCGAGCCAGCCGGCCTGGCGCACGTGTACCACGTGCGTGGCAAGCGGATCGAGGCAACATCAGCCCAAGGCGTGGACTGGCCATATGAACTGACGGCAGAGGAGCGCGCGCTCGGCCTTAATGGCATGCGACAGAAATACATCTGGTCGATGCTGGATGAACTGGGCGACGTTACCGATCCGGCGTGGCCGCCGCGCGAGCTAACGACGAAATTCGATCGAATGAATCGATCTGACCTGTGGCGTAGCAAGGGTGCGTCGGAAGAAGCGATTGCGCTGCTGAGCTTGGGTGGGATTGATGATCGAGCTGAGACATGGTCGGCTCTCTTCATGCTGCGCAACCAGGCGCTGAACCGTCGGCTGAGCCGCTATGACAAGATCAGGGGCGGCAATGATCTGCTGCCGAAAGCGTTTGCTGAGCGGCTCGCGGGCAAGATCCTTTACGCCTCACCGGTGCTGAGAATCGAACAGGATGCGCACGGTGTCCAAGCCGTTATCCAGCAGCTCAACTCATATCAAACGTTGACGGCAGACCATCTCGTCTGCGCGGTGCCGTTCACAGTGCAGAGAGATATCGAGGTCTCTCCCGCATTCTCGGTCGAGAAGCAGCGTGCCATTGAGCAATTGCCGTATCTATCGGCCTCCAAGATCTTCTTGCAGTCGAAGCGGCGGTTCTGGATCAGCAACGGTCTCAGCGGCTTCGCCACCACCGATCTACCCATTGGGCACGTGTGGGACGTGACACACAGACAACCCGGCTCGAGAGGTGTCCTGCAAGCTTTTCCGCTCAGCCTCCACTCTCGTCGTGTGACGCAGATGACTGAGGCGGAGCGCATCACGTACGCGCTGGAGCAAGTTGAGATGATCTACCCCGGTATGCGCGCGCAGTTCGAAGGCGGCGTCACAAAGTGCTGGGACGAGGACAGATGGGCCCGCGGCGCCAGCGCATTCTATAAGCCGGGACAGTTCACTTCGCTGTTGCCACACGTGGCACGGCGTGAAGGCAGGATCCATTTCGCGGGGGAGCACACGTCCGTGTGGATCGACGGGTGGATGCAAGGGGCGCTCGAATCCGGCAACCGCGTGGCCGCCGAAGTACATTCTGCGGCCTGAATCAGCTTTTGCCGCAATGTCCGCTCCTGGCCGCTAGTAGACTTCAGCTTCCTACGCGAAGCGGACGATGGCGGTGTGCTAAAAGCGGGGTTGTGTGGGGGCGATCCCCTTACCCTTACAAAGTAGCCCACACCTGTATCACGATGGTGCTCGCACGGTTGAGCCCTGGCCCGTCATAGAAGAATCTGTTGGTCAGACTATTGTTCGGCGGCGGCAGTTACTCTCCAGATTCACGATCTCCCCAACCGGGACATTCAAATGCGTGCTCGTGTTACGTGGCGCACTCACTACTCTGACTGGCACTGCGCTTTCCTGTTGATGACAGTAACCGGAACACCTGCCTTGGAACGTGGAACTCCTGCTTTATCGCTCTGCTTTTCTGCTGCCGCCGCGACAAATGGAATGAACGCCGCCGCGCAGAACAATCCTCGACTCCAGCTTGGCGCTAGTGCTTTGGTCGAGGCGCAGTGCGGAATGCAAGCATCGCGAGACCGCCGACGACGAGAGCTCCCGTCATGTAGAAACCCGGCGCCAATGAACTGCCGGTTGCGTCGACAAGGAGGCTGACCATCAATTGCGCCGAGCCGCCAAAGATCGCGATGGCGAGTGCGTACATCGTCCCCAAGCCGATCGAGCGAACAGACCTCGGCAGCGTCTCCGTGACCGCAGTGAGGACCGCAACAGCCGCTATCTGTACTCCGACACTCAGCACACCCGTCACGATGTACAGGGAAGCAACACTGCGCATTTCCACCAGGATGCGAAAGCAGGGGATGACCAGAGCTAGCAGTGCACCAACAGCGCACAGCATCACCGGCTTGCGTCCGAAACGATCGCACAACGTTCCCGCAAGCGGCGCAGCCAGCGCGAAAGCCAGTCCGTTGATCAGGATCGCGCCGAATGCGAACTCCGGCGTCAGATTCAGGCTCTCTTGCGCAAACATGTTCATGTAGCCGAGCGTATAGGTCGATATCGTCATCGACCCGAGTATGAGAAGACCGAGAGACGCAACGCGCCACGATTCCAGGGGCGTCGTCGCGAACGCAGTCACGCTGTCGGACGGTTCCAGCGTTTCTGGCAGCTGACGGCGAATGTACATACCGACAGGAACGATCGTCGCACCGAACGCAAACGCGACGCGCCATCCCCACGCCTGCAACGATTCGGCCGTCAGCAGACCGGTCAAGATGAATGTGACAACCCCAGCCGTCAGGATTGCGACACCTTGCGAAGCCTGCTGAATCGACGCATACAGACCGCGCCTGTGCGGTGGCGCCGCCTCGATCAGGAATGCAGTCGATGGTCCGACTTCGCCGCCAAGCGCGAAGCCCTGCAGCACTCTGAAGAGAAGGAGCAGAATCGGCGCGGCAATGCCAATCTGAGCATACGACGGGGTAATCGCGAGCCCGACAACGCTGATACCCATCAATGCGAGCGACACCACCATCGCGGGCTTACGGCCTACACTGTCTGCGTAGTAACCGATGACGATTGCGCCGAGCGGACGGGTGAAGAATCCGAGACCGAAGAAGGCGAGCGTGAACAACAGACCTCTCGACGTCTGGGATCCCGGGAAGAACGTGCGAGCGATCTGAGTTGCGAAGAACGCAAAGGCCATGAAGTCGTAGAACGCGAGAGCATTGCCGATGCCAACGGAAAACATCTTGCGAAGGGGTAGATGTTTCTCGGCGGCAGGCAGGACGTCGAGGGGAGTAACGACCATGGAAAGTCCTGTTGCCCTGCCGTGGCAGTCTCGAATGTTTGCGCTGGACGTGGCGCTGAGCGCCAGTCTAGCGCGCACGCACGAGAAACCGCCAAAGAAGTTCCCGTAGCGCGCTGTGCGCAGTTGCAGCCGTCCGGCGTTCGCGATAGAGAGCACCGCGATTCGCCCACTCTGCTGAGATATACAGTCACTGTCCTTCGGCTACGATCAAGGCGTGCTGATCAAGCACACGCACTCGCTGGAACCCTTCGCTAAATTTCCAACGGGCAATCACGAGGAGCGCATTTGAAGGAAGCGGCACCCGGCAGTGCTACCAACACCGCCGAGTGCCTACCACAGCCAACCTGAATTGGAGGTAGACCATGGACAGGCCGGATGATACGTAGGAGGCCCACCGGGGGCCGCAATCGAAAAGCACCGGATGCTGACGTTTCAGCTGAAACGTCGCCGCGAACTCCACAACAACGCATCGAAGCACAACGCAGCTGAAGAGCTGGACAGCGTGCACTTCCGCTGAGCTACGCCTTCCCGGCCCTCCTCCGCGCGGTTGCACGGAGGAGGGCTGCAGTCATCTGCTCAACCAATCTATCTGTAATGGATGAGCCGAAAGGAAGAAGCGATCCACCTCAAGCACCTCACTAAGGCCACGGACGTAGGTTGGGCATCGAGCTATGGCAGAACGGAAGCACGGCAACTTCGGCGGCGATTGGACCGAAGAGAAACTGGGTCGGTTGGCGAAGTACCTGCCGGCCTATGCGAACGTCCTCAAGGGACGCGCCTACAAATACGCGTACATTGATGCCTTCGCTGGTCCGGGCTATCGGGAGCGCCGACGCAAGCAAGCCGCACCGAATCAGGACCTGTGGGACGAGGATCCAGATGAGCTTGGGAGACGGTTTACCGCCGGCTCTGCCATCGTGGCGATGCAATCAGAGCCACCGTTCTTGTCATACATCTTCATCGAGCATGATGTCTTAGCGTTGGCCAAGCTCGAGCATGCGCTTCGCGAGAAGTTTCCTCAGAGGATCTCTCTGGCAAAGTTTGAGTCGGGCGATGCCAACGTAGTCCTGAAGCGCCTTTGTGGAGGCGACTGGTCAAGGCATCGGGCTGTGCTTTTTCTGGACCCCTATGGAATGGAGGTCGAGTGGTCGACGATGGCGGCTATCGCGCGTACGCAAGCGATCGATGTGTGGATCTTGTTTCCAGCCGGGATCGGTGTGAACAGACAGTTGCCGGTCGACGGCAATGTTCCAGGATGGGCGCGCGCCGCATTTACGCGTCTGTTCGGAACGCCGGACTGGTACGACCGCTTCTATGCGAAGCATGCTATGGACGACATGTTCGGCGGGCCAGACCGAGTTCAAAAGGTCGGTTCACCTGAAGACATCGTCGCGTTTTATCGCGAACGTCTGGAACAGATTTTTCCCCATGTGGCGCCCAATCCTCTCGTGCTGCGCAATTCAAATAACGTACCGATGTTCGCGCTATTCTTCGCCGCAGCTCACCCCAAATACGGTGCGACGGCTGTGAGGATTGCCCAAGACGTTCTAAAGGCGTAGCGACATGGCCCAATCAACAATCGAGTGGACAGAGTCGACGTGGAACCCGGTAACGGGTTGCGACGATGCCAGCCCAGGTTGCGAGAATTGCTACGCACGGAGAATGGCCCACCGGCTCCAAGCGATGGGTGCCGACAACTATCGAAATGGATTTCAACTGACCTTGCAGCCGCAGATGCTCGATCGGCCACTGCAATGGCGAAAGCCTCAGCGGATCTTCGTGAATTCCATGAGCGACCTGTTCCACGTCGACGTGCCCAAGGACTACGTTCACAAGGTATTCGACGTGATGGTCGCCGCGCATTGGCATCAGTTCCAGGTGCTGACAAAGCGTTCCGGCCGATTGCTGAAACTAAGCAATGAACTGCCTTGGACTGGAAACATCTGGATGGGTGTCAGCGTAGAAAACGCTGACTACGTGCGCCGCATCGATCACCTCCGGAGCACCGGAGCTCAAGTCAAATTCCTGTCGCTCGAACCGTTGATTGGGCCGCTGCCGAATCTGGATCTCCGCAATATCGATTGGGTGATCGTCGGCGGCGAATCAGGTCCCGGCGCGCGGCCGATGGATCCTGGTTGGGTCCGTGAGATCAGAGATCAGTGCATCGAAGCGGACGTTGCCTTCTTTTTCAAGCAATGGGGCGGCGTGTTCAAGAAGCACGCTGGCCGGAAACTCGACCAGCGGACGTGGGATCAATATCCAGCGCTGGCATCGGCGTAACCCTCAATGAAGAAACACTACGACTTTTCGAGATCCGTAAAGAATCCCTATCTTCACAAGCTGAGGAAGCAACTCAAACCTTGGAGACTCCCGGCGCGCGGCAAGCCACGCGTGTAGGTGAATGTGCGATGTCTACACTCACCGGTTCCCCGTTGATGCATTCCCGCGAGGTCGCGATGCGAATTCTGATCGTTGGCGGCGGAATCGGTGGCCTCGCCACAGCACCGTCCTTGCACGCGCGCGGCATGGACTGCGCGGTGTACGAGCAATCCACTGCCATCCGCGAGTTGGGCGTGGGCTTCAAACATCCTGCCGCACGCCATCAAAGTCCTCGCCGAGCTGGAGGCGATGCTGAAGTCGTATGCGACTGCCGCGGGGTCGGGAAGGAACAAGTGAACAACGGCCGATCCGGAGCACAAGCAAATGCGTAAGCTGATTGTCTCGATTCACAGTACCGCGAACGGCATCGTCACCGGGCCGCCGTCCGATGAAACCAACTTCATGGTTTGGGCACAGGCGGGTATCGAGGATTCGCTCGAACCCTTCCTCGAGTCTCTGGCCAACGTCGACACCGTGTTGCTCGGGCGCGCCACCTACGAAGACCTGGTGAGAAAGTGGCCGAAGGTCAAAGAGTGGCCTGACGTTTCCGATGTCGTCCTGCAGATCGGCGAAAAGATCAACACCAGCACAAAACTTGTCGTCACCGGCAAGCATCCACGCAAGGAATTCGCGTGGGGGGCGTTCGAACCGGCGAAACAGCTCACCGGCCCCAACATCGCAGAGCAGATCGAAGCGCTCAAGTGTGGCAACGGTGGCGACATCATCACGTTCGGCAGTCCTACGCTCGTGCAGTTTCTAACGAATGCCGGGCTGGTCGACGAGTATCGGTTACTCATTCACCCGGTGATCGTGAATGAGGGCAAGCGTTTGTTCGAGAACCTGCAGGGCCGCACGGACTTTCGACTGGTCAGCGTAGATTCCCTCAAGCGCGGCGCGATGTTCGTCACTTATGCGCTGCGGCCAGCTGACTGATCAGGGCTACCCAACCCGCAGCTACGCGCGTACAACGTGGAGCCCGGGGAGGAAGAGCGATGAAACTCTTTGGAATACTGCTTTGCGCGCTGTCGCTTTCCGCGCTCGCCGAAGATGCTCCATGCACATGCCCCGACATGCTGGATCTCGCGAGTCGCAACAATCAGGTAAAAGCTGCGATACAGGCGTATGAGCAACAACTGTCGGCGTGGACAGCCGCAGGCGGCGCTCCAGGTGCGAACGAAGCGGCGCGCGTCAGTTTCCAGGAAGGGACTGTTGAACCGCCGATGGCAGCGGTAAAAGACCATCGAGCGAATACCGCTTCTGCGAAGACCCTTCCGGATTGCACCACAACCTTTGACGCTCCGACTGCGTGCCTTCGGGTCCTGATGGAGCAGCACGAACAGGTGCATAGAGGTGCATGTCGAGCGCACGTCGCCGAGCATTCGGCCATATCGGAGGCGATCGGCGGGCGTTGGCAAACGCTTGCGGACTACGCGCGTGAGGAGATCGAGGCCTACAAGGCTGAACGCATCTACGTCGAGGCCGCACTGTCGAATCTCGAACGAGATTGCCGCTACACGCTCGAGTTCGACTCCATGATCTCCGGAGCGACGGAGGCGACGCGGTCCGAAGCGAAGACCAGGGTCGATCTCCAAGTGCACTTTCCCAGAGGCTACGCCTCGACGGGGCTCACAGGCTCAAAGCCTCTCAACTACAACACCCGCGATGTCGGGCCGCCGAAGATCGTCGGCGATCCGATGCTCAGCAAGCTTGCGATCGCCTGCTATGCGGCTTCGCAAGGCTCGGGCAACGTGTCGTTCGAAGTGCGGCATGCATGGCTGATGCGGGAGCGATCCCCGCCGTACGGGCCGCTCCTGGAGCTGCCGATCTTTGTCGGCGACACGCAGGAGACGCGGCGACTCAAAGGACCGCGCGGCTGCCCGCGCACCTCGGAGCAAAGATCCTTCTGGACGGAACAGTTCAAGAGCGGCAAGCGTATCGAGCCCGCGCTGCCAGCGGGCATTCGCGACAGTGCGCCGGTTGCGTCCGACCTTGCGGTAATCATCGACTCCTGGACGTTCTCTGGCGACGACGCAGAAAAGACCATCGAAACAGCGTGCGCGGGGTTCAGCGGTCTGCAGAGCTTGCCCGGGCTCGCGGGATGCCAGTGGGCAACGTGATGTGCGAGAAGACCGTGCTGAGGATGAAGCGGAAGCGGTGAGATGCGAGGCACTGATGCGCCGCGTCTAATAGAAGTCTGAGCCATCCCTGCTGACCGCTGCATTCGGTTCAGCCATCGTTCACGGCGTCGGGCAGCACTATGCCAACGTCGGCCACAACAACAACGAGGGCGAAACATATGCGTATGCGTCGGCGCGCGACTCAGTCTGGAGCTCTGTTTCTCGTTGCCTGTCTGCTCAGCGTTTCTTACGCTTCCTTCGGCCAAGACCTGGAGGAAATCATCGTCACAGCACAGCGCACCGAAGGTGATGGCGGTCTGCCAGGAACATTCCTGCGGAAGACCGGTGACTTCCTGCTACTGCAGGTCAACGTTCGCAACGACACGCGTGAAGCGGCGACGAGAAAGGACGAGATCTATGCGACGCTCCGCAACGCGCTCGCGAACGCCAACCGCGATGGAACCATCGAGCTCAGTGTGATCGACGAAAGCGATCTGGTCATTCCGCTCAAGGTCGATTCTGCAACAGTGGTTCTGCAGCCCGGCGACAGGCCAGACACGAGCAGCACCCGCATCAGCGTGAAGACGCGCATCCCGCCTGCTGGCGCCAATGGTCAGGCGCTGATCAGCAAGCTCAAAGACTTCACCGCGGGCATCAAGGAGGTCGGGCGCACGAAGCTCGAGAGCAGCGGCAGCGTCGACATCAGCATCGTCGCGCCGCACCGCTATCGAGAGGACATCGTCGCGCTCTACGCGGCGGACGCGAAGAAGGTCACCGCCGCGCTCGGCGATGACTACAAGATCGTGACGTCCGGCATCGATCGTCCGGTGCGCTGGGTGCGTATGGGATTGCTGGAGCTGGCGCTGTTCGTGCCCTACACCTATCAGGTGGTGCCGTCGAGCGTTCACTCAGTGATGATCGTTCCGGACTGACTCCCAAATGCACAGCGCCCCGTCTGGCGGGGCGCTGTGACAAACCTTCAAGCGAATCGACTAGCGCGTTGCCTGGCGGCGTCGCGCCATCGCTCCCAATCCCATCAACCCGAGCCCGAACATCGCCAGGGTGCCCGGCTCCGGCACGGAGGTGGTGACGTTGCCGAACGCATGGTTATCGGATTCGAACGCCCAGTTGGTGCTGACAAGAACGATGCGGTCGAAGAGATCGCCGTCGGTGAACAGGAAATTCACGTAGCGATTGGAAGCCCAGGACGATTGCCCGCCGTTCGCCAGCAGCGGGAAGATGTCGGCGCCGTTGTAGCTCCCGATCAGGGAGCCGCCGTCATAGAAGTGGATGGCGTTGTAGGGATCCAGGGATCCCCAGTACAACCCAAAGTAGTTGTAGCTGCCGGCAGTGGTCAGCGACACGGCGCCGGCGCTGTTGTTGTACGGAACCGTCAGATAGGTGTTGGTGATGCCATGTGGGCTGGCGTAACGACCTGACACGCTGCCGCTCACCAAGCGGCCATCGCCCGTGCAGCTGGCGTACGCGCCGCAAGAGTAGTCGTTCCAATTGACTGTGGTGGCACCTGCGACTTGTGTCGTGTAGATGCCAGCATCCTCAACGGTCTGAATGATGCCGGCCTGCGCCACGGATGCCGCCAGTGCCAGGCCGAATGCGAGCGCTATGCGTTTCATCTTGTGGTTACCTTCCTTTCTCGGTTTCAGCTGGATAGCTGCGCTAATACCAAGCACGCGCAATGCCAAGTCCTGTCACCGCTTTGGCGGCCGGCAGTTAGCGCTACGGCGAGGCATTTGCCTGGACGCGCTCTGGAAAGTTCCTCGACGAGTGCGCGGACGCATTGTGACTTTCGTCACAGTCCTGTTTTGACAAAATTCAGCGATCGCTCGAGTGCGTCGAGCGTCCCCTGCATCAGGTATTCGCCTTGCGGCATGTCGCGACGCTGCTGGCCTTGCGGCCCGAGCACGAAATCGTGATAGCCGTGCTCATAGATTTCCATGCGGGCTTTCTTGCCGTGCTTCCCGAGTTGCTCGTGCAGCACCTGATCGAGCTCCAGCAGCCGATCCGCCGTGCCGACCTGAATCAGTATCGGCGTCGCGATCGCAGCGATGTTCGCTTTTGCGATGGCTTCGTCCGCCGCCAGCTTGGCGAAATCCGGGCGCGGACCGTTCGCCGGAAGTGTGTGTCCCAGAAACCAGATCGGCGCCGGCGCACCTGCGACGATCGAGTGCAGTGTCGGCACCTTCGATGCGAGGAACAACACCAGATTCCCGCCGAGACTGACGCCGTACAGACTGATCCGCGCAGCATCGACATATGCCAGCTGCTTCACGTGCTCGATCACTGCAATTCCGTCGTCGATCGCAGTGACCTTGTCGGCAGCCGGTGCGCTCACCGAATTCATGTCGCCGCCGCGATAATCCGCGACGACTACCACGAAGCCTTCCTGCAGAAAGCGCTCCCACACCGGACCGCCGTGATCGCCGCGTGACCAGCCGACGAGTTGATCGAGGCCGCGTCCGCCGGGCGCGCCGTGAAACACGATGATCGCGGGAAACGGACCGCTGCCTTTCGGCTTGCGGATCGCGGCTGCGACGTACAGACCATCTTTCGACTTGATGTAAGTGCGTTGGATGGGCGACTGCGCCTCGCTCACGACGCGAACGTACTTGTCATGCGGAATCGCGTCGGCAGTACCCGGATAGCGAACGATCTCCGCTACGGACATTGCGGGCATTGCCGCTACGAGCAGAAACAGTGCAGTGAACTTCATGGTCATCCGCGCCTCAATGCAGGAGGTCGGCAAGATAAACTGCCTCATTCGCTCTGAAGCGCGCCTCTTGGGCCAGCGGGCTCTTGCCGCCCTGCGTGTTTCGCCACAACTCCGCGCGCTGCTCACACAGTGCGCGGCAGCGAGTCCGCTCGGCAGCCACATGTTTCGATATCAAGTTCGCGATTGCTTCGAGCAGGATCGGCCGGGCTGCCAGGGGTACGGGCAGCAATTGATGTTTCAGTTCTTCGGCGACGAGCTCTGGAGTAATGTCCGACATGCCGTACTCCCGTGTAGGTTCAACTTGAGTGAGTAGCATGCAGATCAGACCGGCACAAGCGAGCGATGGCCCCGCCATTCTCGAGATCATCCTCCCGGTCATTCGTGAGGCCGCAACCTATACGCTCGACCCGGACATGCCGGCAGCGCAGGCGCTCGCCTATTGGCTGAGCTCGGACAAGGAGACATTCGTGGCCGAAGAGCAGGGTGCGATCGTCGGCACCTATTTCATTCGCACGAATCAGGCAGGCGGCGGCCGGCACGTTTGTAATTGCGGATACATGACGCACGCGGCTGCCGTCGGACGCGGAGTAGCGCGGACCATGTGTCAGCACTCCTTGACGCACGCGCGAGAGCGCGGTTATCGGGCGATGCAGTTCAACTTCGTCGTCAGCACCAACGAGCGTGCTGTACGACTGTGGCAGTCACTGGGCTTTGAAACCGTCGGACGTCTTCCGGCCGCGTTTCGCCACCCAGTGCACGGGTATGTCGATGTCCTGGTGATGTACCAGCTGTTGTAAGCCCGTCAATCTCTACCCAGCCGCATCGCCGGGTCGAAGTCAGGCCCCGCAATATCCCTGAAAACCAGAATCTGCGGCATCTTCGCCGAAGCGCCGTCATAGAAGCCGGCTTCGCTGGCGAAGTCCTTCGGGTTGCGGAAGGTGCCGAACAGGATGTCGAACAGCGGCAGATCGGAATAGTTGTAGTGATGAATGCCGCGAGCGTGATGAACGCTGTGACTCTCCGGCCTCTGCACGATGTAGCCCAGCCATTGCGGCGTGCGGATGTTCGTGTGCTGGAAGGCACCCAGGAACGTCGTCGCGTACAGGAAGTACGTAATGGCCTGGGCACTGAGCCCCACTACGGTCAGGCTGAGACTGCTGACGAGGGTGAAGCCCACGATGTCCAGCGGACTGAAGTAGAACGCACCGAAACTGTCCAGGCGTTCGGCGCTGTGATGCATCTGATGGAAGGAGCGCCAGATCCAATGGACCCGGTGCATGGTCCGGTGCCAGGCATAGATCAGCAACTCATAGATCAGCACGGCGATGCCGGCCCCGACGAACGGGTTGAGCGATTCCAGGTTGAAGAGCTGGTACCGGGCAAGCCAGTCGCCCCAGAGCAGGGGCAGGTAGGACGATAGATAGAAATAGAGGACGAATACCGTCAGTGCCCGGGTCTTCCAGCCTTTCACGTAGGGCAGGGTGCGGGCGGGGAACAGCGCTTCCAGCAGTATCAAGGCTCCGTACAGCCCCAGTACGGTCAGGGAAATCGGATCCAGCAGGATTTGCAGTGGCGTCGGCATGTGGGCTCTCCCCTGTGGCGGTTGTTTCGGGTGGATCCACAGTGGCGGGTTGGACGCAGTGCTGCATGGCGCCTGCATAATTTTTCGGTAATGATTCGCTAACGTGAAATACCAGGTAGCCGAATACACCATCGATACGGCGCGCTACCGGATCAGTAGCGGGGACGCCGCGATCCCCGCCGAGCCGAAGGTGTTCGACCTGCTGGTGTACCTGATCCGGCATCGCGATCGGGTGGTGTCCCGGGAAGAGCTGTTTCGGGAAGTCTGGGACGGGCGCGAGGTTTCGGATGCGACGCTGAGCAATCACGTCAAGACGGCGCGCAAGATTCTGGGCGACAGCGGCGAGTTACAGCAGACCATCCAGACGATCCGCGGTCGCGGGTATCAATTCATCGCGCCGGTCACGGTGATCCCGGAGGGCGCAGCGAGTCCCGAAGCAGATAAGTCATTGGCGCCGGCGCCCGAGACGACTCCCGCCGCTCGTCCGATTGCACCAGCCTGGCGCTTGCTGCTCTCGATCGCCGGCGTGCTGCTGCTGGTTGTGTTGCTCGGCTGGTACGCCTTCGTTTCGTTCCAGACGCGATCGACCTCCGACATGCCCTACGTTCTTGTCGTTCCCTTCGACGTGTCCGCCGATCAGCCCGAAGCCTGGCGACCTTTCGCGGATCAGGCCACACGGGAAGTCATCCGCAACCTGAGGAAGATATCGGGTCTGAGAGTCGTGCCGGCGCTTTCCGCGTTTACCTTCAAGGACAACAAGGCGCGCGATCACATCAAGCGCCAGCTGCCCGAAATCCAATATGTGCTCGACGGTGCGGTCAGCATTTCCGCAGGCAACACGCTGCGCATCACGGTGGAGCTCGAAGATCTGAACCGCAACCTCGTGGTCTGGGACGAGAGCTACGAGGGCCGCACCGACGACACGAATCTCTTCGCAATGCAGTCCAGCATCGCCGCTGCAGTATCGGATTCCCTGAAGGTGGCGATTCCTGCCGACGAGCGGCGCGCGCTGGACGAGTTTCCGACCACCAACCTCAAAGCCTACGAGTCGTACGTGGCTGGGCGGTATCAACTGGACCTCCTCAGTCACGAATCCCTGCCGCGGGCGATCAAGCTGTTCGATGAGGCGATCGCCCTCGATCCGAAATTCTTCGACGCCTATATCGCCCGAAGCGATAGCCTACCGGCAGCTGTTCTGTTACTTCGAGCCGCCAATCAACATGCTGCAGCAGGTGGTCGACTCGCTCTCCGAGGCGCAGGCGCTGCGCCCCGATTCGGCCGAGGCCTGGTCTTCTCTCGGCCTGACCTATGTGTTGGCCTGGCGCTGGAAGGATGCCTGGATCGCGTTGAGCAAGGCGAAGCGGCGCGACCCGACACTCGCGCAGACGGAACTGGGGTTTGCGCTGTACTACTCCGGGCTCGGCGAAGCGGAGAAGGTCAAGCATGCGCTGGCCAGCGCCGAGCGGCTCGACCCGCTCAACGCGGAAATGGCGGATTGGGGCAACTGGGCGCTGTTCATGGTGGGCGAAAGCGCGGCAGCGCGCGAGTGGGTCGATCGAAAGATGCAGCAACACCCGGACATCGGGATAGTGGCTTCCGGCGCAGGTGTCGGCGCCTATATCGCCGGTGACTATGAAAGGGCCGTGCAGCTCGCGGAGCGGGGCGCGGAGCAGGATGGGTCGACCGTCTGCGTTGATCATGCTTGCGCAGGCGTATGGTTATGCGGGACAGAAAGAAAAGGTGCTCCCGCTGCTGGAGAAAGCTGCGAGCGTGGGTGACTTACGTATGCCCGTATGAGTCGGCAGCCGCGTATCTCAGCATCGGCGACACCGCGCGCGCCATGACGTTGCTCGATGAGGCCGTCGCCAACCGTTCGAACTGTCTCATGTTTCTGCGCAACGATCCCCGGCTGCAACCTCTTCGGCAGCAGCCGCATTTTCAGGTCTTGCTGAACCGCGTGGGATTGGATGATGTGTCGGTGGCGTCGTACAAGAGGTGATCACCCCAGGGTATGGAAGTCGTTACGGTTACCGAGAACGGCCTGTACTGCCCACCCGGAAACTTCTACATCGATCCCTGGCGCCCCGTAGCCTGCGCAGTTCTCACGCATGCCCACGGCGATCACGCGCGAGCCGGTAGCGAACGATACTTCGCTGCCGAGCCGGGAGCGGGTCTGCTGCGGCAACGGCTCGGGCTCGACACTTCGCTGACCGAGAAGGCGTACGGGGAACCCTTCGAGATCGGTGCGGCGCGCGTGTCCTCTGCTGCCCGCCGGACACGTGCTCGGGTCTGCGCAGATTCGCATCGAGACGCGAGTCGGGTGTGTGGATCGTGACGGGCGATTACAAGCGAGCGTCGGATCCGACGTGCGCAGCCCTTCGAAGCGTCGAGTTGCGACGTGCTGATCAGCGAGGCCACGTTCGCATTGCCTTGCTACCGATGGCCGCAAACTCGCGAGGTCATCGCCGATATCTATCGCTGGTGGATGGAAAATCGCGCACGGGGTCGTGCTTCTGCGCTCTTCTGTTACGCGCTCGGCAAGGCGCAGCGCGTACTGGCGGAGCTGATGCAGTTCACCGACGAGACGATCTATCTGCACGGCGCCGTCGCGCCCCTCGTAGAAGAATATCGCCGTCGCAGTATATCGATGCTGCCGACTGCGCCGGTCGTGCGAGAACGAAAGGCCGACTACGCGGGTGCACTGATCATCGCGCCGCCCAGCGCAGCCGGCACGCCTTGGATGCGACGGTTTCCGGAGGTTTCGACGGGATTCTGCTCAGGCTGGATGCGCATTCGCGGCGCGCGGCGCCGGCGCGGCTACGACCGCGGGTTCATTCTCTCCGACCATGCGGACTGGCCTGCATTGCTGCAGACGATTCGCGAAAGCGGCGCATCGCGCGTGCTGCTCACCCATGGATATACGCACGCGCTCGAACGCTTCCTGCGCGAGCAAGGCGTGAATGCAGCGGCATTGCGCACCGCCTACGGCGACGAGGAATAGCTCCAGCGATGCGCGGGTTCGCCGACCTGTTCGAAGAGCTGGACACGACGACTTCAATCAACGAGAAGCTCGCAGCATTGGTCCGCTACTTCGGCAGCGCGCCCGCTGAGGATGCCGCATGGGCGGCGTACTTCCTGTCCGGCCGCAGGCTCAAGCGCATCGTCGGCCCGGCGACGCTGCGCGAATGGTTGATCGCGGAAACCGGCATGCCGCAGTGGCTCCTGGACGAAACCTATGCAGAAGTCGGCGACCTCGCAGAGACGATCGCGCTGTTGATCGATGCGCCGGCCAATGAGGCGCCTGAAACGCTTTCACTGGCGGATTGGATCGAACGCTTGCTGTCGCTTCCCGGCATGACGTCCGAACAGCAGCGCAAAGCAGTGGCACAGTGGTGGAAGAGCGTCGCTGCGGGTGAGCGCTTCCTCTTGAACAAGCTCCTGACCGGTGAACTGCGTGTCGGCGTTTCGTCTGGATTGGTCGAGCGTGCGCTCGCGCAGCTGATCGGGTTACCGCGGCCAGTCATCGCTCATCGACTCACCGGAACGTGGCAGCCGAGCACGCAGTTCTGGGCTGCGCTCACTGCCCCTGCCGGAGAGGTCGCGGACACGACGCGGCCTTATCCCTTCTGTCTGGCCTCACCGCTCGAGCAGGATCCGAGCACCTTGGGCGCGGCGAGCGACTGGTTGGTCGAATGGAAATGGGACGGGATTCGCGCGCAAGTGATGCGTCGTGAGCAAGCGGTGTACATCTGGTCACGCGGCGAAGAGCTGATCACCGAGCGATTCCCGGAAATCGTGCAGCGAGCGCTGCGGTTGCCGGTGGATACCGTCATCGATGGAGAGGTCCTTGCGTGGCGCGATGGTCGGGTCCAGTCGTTCGCCGATCTTCAACAACGCATCGGACGCAAGTCGCTCAGCGCGAAGATCATGGCGAACACGCCGGTGCGGTTTCTGGCCTATGACCTCCTCGAGCTCGGCGGTGAGGACTTGCGCGCGCGAGCGTTGCGCGAAAGGCGCGCGCTGCTCGATCGATTGTTGCAGGATTTCGCGGATACGTTCGACGCTTCGCCACTCTTGCTCGACCACGACTGGAACGAGCTGCAGACACTGCGCGAGACGTCGCGTGAGCGAAGCGTCGAAGGAATGATGTTGAAGCATTCCGAGTCGATGTACGCAGCCGGCCGACAGCGCGGAACCTGGTGGAAGTGGAAGGTCGATCCGTACACGTTCGACGGCGTGCTGATCTACGCCGAACCTGGCCGCGGCAGGCGCGCGAACTTGCTGACCGACTACACCTTCGCCGTGCGCGAAGGCGAGACATTCGTGCCAGTTGCGAAAGCGTATTCCGGGTTGACTGACAGCGAGATTGCAAGAGTCGATCGCTGGATCCGACAGAACACGCTCGAGCGCTTCGGGCCTGTGCGATCCGTACGGCCACAGCTGGTGTTCGAGATCGCTTTCGAAGGCATCGCGGCGTCGACTCGCCATAAATCGGGCGTCGCCGTGCGCTTCCCGCGCATTGCACGCTGGCGCGAAGACAAGCCGGCAGCGGAGGCCAACACGCTGCAGGACTTACGCGAGTTGTTGAACCGTCGTCTTTCCGGGCAGCTATGAATACAGGCGTCGCGGTGCGTGAATGTGCCAAAGCTCGGGATCGAGGATCAGCACGAGCTCGCCGCGCATCCCGCGCAGTCGTCATGATGTGAGCGATCGATTGGAATCGACAGGCACGGTCGTCACAGGCGGCTGCCAACTTTCGTCAGTCGTGAAACGTCGCCTGGCTCTGCTGAGCATGGTCCATTCTCCCATGGCTACTCTGCGATACTAGCAGTGAGGTAGGACTCCATGATCACACGACGCGCGCTGTTGGCCGCCGGAGCATTTGTAGCTGCCGGCCTCGGAGCTTGCCGGACCACGCGCGAGTCGGACCCGGTTGTGTTGAGCCTGGAGAATGCGCGGTGGCTGCACGCTGGGACGTTCACGTCGAAGCAGGGGTGGAGTGTCGACGGTCGGCTCACGTTCAGCCGGCCTGCGCGAGTGGATAGAGCGCTCGATCTCAGTGGCACGTATCTCGTTCCACCGTTCGCGGACGCGCACAATCATGGTATCGGCACCGGTGATGAGCAGCGCGACCGAGCCATGATCGGCCGCTACCTTCGCGATGGCGTGCTCTACATGCAGAGCATGGGTAACGCGCCGCTGACTCGGGCTGACAGGGATCGTCTCGGGCTCGACGGTTCGAACGGCGTCGATGCGATGCTGGCGCAGGGCACGATCACCGGCGCTGGCGGGCATCCGATGGGTCTGCTACGGAACGTTCTCCTGCCGCAGGGCTACTTTCCCGGTCACACGCTCGACACGCTCCAGGACTACCGATTCTACGAAGTCGGCTCGGAGCAGGAGCTTCAGGACAAATGGCCGAAGATCCGGGCTGGGCAGGGCGACCTCATCAAGTTTTTTCTGTTCAACTCCGACGAGCACGATGCGCGAAAGAATGACGACAGGTTCTTCGGCCGTCGCGGCCTCGATCCGCAGCTCGCCGCGCAAGTAGTGCGGTTGGCTCATCGCGACGGGCTGCGCGCAGCCGCGCATGTCGTGAATGTCGCGGATTTTCGCGTGGCGCTGGATGCAGGCGTAGACATCATCGCGCACTTGCCTTCGGAAGGGATGCTGACCGAGGACGATGCACGACGTGCGGCGCAGAGCAACGTGCCGGTGGTTACGACGTGCGGTTTCCTGACGCGTCTTGCGCGCAATAACCCACAGGAATCGGCCGCGATCTTGGCGCGTCAGGCGCCCAATTTACGACTCCTGAAGCAAGCAGGCGTGCGAATCGTCATCGGCTCGGACGACCCGGCCGATACCACTTCCGCCGAGGTCGCTCATCTGCGCCGCCTTGGCGTGTTCAGCGATCGCGAGCTGCTGTCGATGTGGACGGAAGCAACGCCTCGAACCATTTTCCCTGCGAGGAGGATCGGTTCGCTCGAGGAAGGGTTCGAGGCGAGTTTCCTTGCGCTAGAGGCCGACCCGCTCGCGGACTGGACGGCGACGGGTCGAATCAAGTTGCGCATGAAGCGTGGAGTCGTGCCGACCCTTACTGAATCTGCGTGACCGTCACCGAGTAACCGTCGTGCGCAGCGCGCTCGGCGGCGAAGGCGCCGAGGGACAGGCTGGCGCTGACGATGACAGCCGACAGGATCATGCAGACGACGTTCTGGGACTTGCGGCTGATGGCGGTAAACATGACGGTCTCCTTGGTCTCTCTCTGCGTGTCCGCGTTATTGCGGGATTTAGTGGTAAGACACGGCAGAGCGCTCCAGGGTTACACCGCACCTGACGGTTGCCGGCGAACAGCACCGCAATACCGGCGAACCCCCCGATCGTGCGAATTTGCCCGTCACTTTCGGCAGTTTGTGGCGTACCAGGGATGACGGCATCATCGGCAGGGCACTGCCAGGAGGGACAGAACGAATGTGCGGAATCTTCGCCGCGATGACACGTCGCGGACTCGCGCCCGAACGCCGGGATGCGGCACTCAGAAGCCTGCAGCATCGCGGACCGGACGGTTCGGGTAGCTGGACGTCGCGCGATGGCCGGTGGACGCTCGGACACACGCGACTGTCCATCATCGGGCTGAACAACGGCGAGCAACCGATGACCAGTCCCGACGGCGCTGTTCATCTGGTCGTCAACGGCGAGTTCTATGGCTATCGCGAGATCCGCGACCGCTTGCGCGCAAGTGGCTATCGGTTCTCGACCGAGAGCGATAGCGAAATCGCCCTGCACTTGTACGACGAACGAGGCATGCAGGCTGCAAGCGAGCTGCGCGGCGAGTTTGCAGTGATCATTGCCGATGAACGCCAGCAGGCGATGATCGCGATCCGCGATCGCTTCGGCATCAAGCCTCTCTACTACTCGATCGTGAATGGCGAGGTGTTCTTCGCCTCCGAGATCAAGGCGCTGCTCGCCATGGGTGTGCCAGCCGCCTGGGATCTGGAGGGCGCAACGGGAGGTGCAGGCAGATCTCACGAGAAGACCGAGTTCGCGGGGATCAGCACCGTCCCGCAGGGTTGTTACGCAATCGCCAGGCATGGCGACGTTCGCATCTACCCGTATTGGGATTGGGAGATCCCGACGGCCGAGGAGATGAAGCGGGACACGCGAAGTGAAGCCGAGGTCGTCGAAGACTTCCGCACGGTTCTGCTCGATTCCGTTCGACAGCGATTGATCGCCGACGTCGAGGTCGCGTCCTATCTCAGTGGCGGCATCGACTCCTGCGCTGTGCTGGGCCTGGCGCAGCAGAGCATGGGTCGGCCGATCCGCGCGTTCACTCTGACGTTCGAGAATCCGTTGTATGACGAAGCCAGCATTGCCGAGGCGCAGGCACGGCATGTCGGCGCTTCCTATCATCCGATCCCGATCACCGGCCGCGAGATCGCCGACGCTTACCCGGATGCCGTGTGGCACTCCGAGACGCAGATGTTCAACGGTCACGGCGTCGCCAAGTATCTGCTCAGCCGCGCAGTGCGAGATGCAGGCATCAAAGTGGTGTTCACCGGCGAAGGCGCCGACGAGATGCTGGGAGGCTATCCGTATTTCCGGGCCGATGCGCTGAGCGGCAATCCGTCCCTGAGCGCCGCTGAAAGAAGCGCACTCATGGATCAAATGCTCGGCGCCAATTCGGCCACCCGCGCGCTCCTGATGCCGACGCAGGTCAACAATCCTGAGATGAAGGCGATCGAGCGCAGGCTCGGATGGTTACCGGCCACGCTCAACGTCGGCGCTGTCGATGATGAGCAGCATGGCGCACCTGCTCCGCGATGATCTGGTGGTGCGGCTTCAGGGATACCAGCCGCTGCTATCTGCATTGGATCGCCTGCCGCTTGCACAACGCGTCGACGGCCGTGACCGCTTGAATCAGATGCTCTACATCAATGCCAAAACGGTGCTGCCGAATTTCATCCTGAATTATCTGGCCGACCGCATGGAGATGGCTCATTCGATCGAGGGACGCGTGCCTTTCCTGGATCACCGCGTTGCCGAAGTCGCGGCCCGGGTTCCCGTGAACATGAAGGTGAAAGGCATCCGCGAGAAGCACGTTCTGCGCGAAGCCGCGAAGGACGTCTTGATCCCGGAGGTCTACGACCGCCAGAAGCACCCCTTCACCACACCGCCAACCCGCGCCGAGAACGACCCGATGCTCGCTTTCTATCGGGACACGTTCGCATCGCAAGCGGCGCAGGACCAACCCATCTACGACATGGGAAAGGTGCGTGCCGCACTGGATCAGCTGCTCGAGTGTCCCGCCGATCAACGCATCGCGATGGAGGGCGGTTTGCAGCGTGTCGCGAGCGTGATCATCATGCAGGAGAAATTTGCGATGGCGGCTGGCAGCCTTCGGTAAACAGGCTGCACGGCCGCGGCGCGCATTTCTGCTTCATGTTGCAGGCGGGCCAAGCCCGCTACTGCCTCGATACCACAACGTCGTCCACACCGGCTTCGACGAGGCTGGTCGAGCTCGATGTCGCCGGCTTCGAAGCGGATGCGCACGTTCTGTCCTGCGTAGGCACTGAGCGACACGGACTGCGCGGTCCACACACCCGGGGTGTTGGTGCTGTTACGCGCTGCGCGTGAAGAGCGGTAGTTGCTATGCCGTTCGCTCCGACGACTCGCACACGGAAGAAGTCCGCGCTCGTCGCGTTCTGCCATGAAGCCGACGTAGTAGCGGAAGCTCAGTGTGATGGAGGCGCCAGCCGGCAGCGCGATCACGGGCGACTGGATGGAGGTGAAGCCGTCATCGACGTCGTTCACACTCGCCTCTGAGCCGGCACTCAGCCCGGTGATCAGGCAGTTCACCGAGGGGCCGTAGCACGTTCCCTGCTGCAAGGACACTCCGCTTCTGGCGGTCGGCTAGCGGATCGCCTCGCTGCCAGCGACCTGCGGCCCGCGCAGTGTTTTGCACCGGACGTGAGGGCCCAGCCCTCGTTCGGTTTCAAAGTTGTCCGTGAACAGCTGCGTCGTGACAGCAGGCTGGAACAGCGCGGTGTACGTCGTATCGGCGGTTGGCGTCGCAATCTCGTGCGTCTGTTGCACCGCCGTCGGACCAGGACGCGAAGTCGTAGGTGGTGCTGCCGGAGGTCTGCGGGGACACGGCGCCGAGCGAGCGAATGATGCCTTCCACACCCGTGAACGTGTACGGCGCAGTGATCGGCGCGCCATCCAGCGTGAGCTGTGCATTCGACAGGTTGCTTTCGATGCGCACGACTGAAGTCAGCGGCAACACGTCGACCGACGAGGTATGCGTCAGGCCGGACGAGTCGCGCACCGTGAGAATCACCCGATAGAAGACATTGGCGGATGTTTCGCCGCGGTCCGCGATCGTGAACGAGCCGCTCGTGATGCCGCTGGTCGCCGGCACGTGAGGATGCGAGTGAGTCGTCATGATGGAAGTCCACTCGCCACGTGAACGCGCTCGGCGGCAGCGTGCCGTCTTCGAGATCCGATCCCGTGCCGGAGAACGTGAACGATCTGTCCGCCGCGATAGCGCGTACCGGCGGTCGGCGAGCTGATCGATCCCGTCGGCGCGCCATTGCTCACCACCGTCAGCGTTGCCGCGTTGCTGGTCGCGGAGCCCCAGTTGTTGCTCACGACGGCGCGGAATGTCGCACCGTTGTCACGCGGCAGTCGTCGACTGCAGCGTGTAAGTCGGAGACGTGGCGTTCGCGATGTTCGCGCCGTTGCGTTGCCACTGATATGTCAGCGGCGCCGTGCCCGATGCAGCGACGCTGAAACTCGCCGGCTGGCCCAGCGGACACTGTCCGGTTCGCCGGATTCGACGTGATGCTCGGCGCCGAGTTCGCGGTGTACTGAACCCGATACACATCGCCGCCGCCGCGCGCCAGGTAGTACAACGAACCGTCGGATGCGACTTGAATGTCGACCAGCTGAGCTGATGCCGGTCGCGAAGGTCGTCGACGCTCGTATAGCTCGGGCGGGCTCAGCATGCGGATGAAGCCGGCGCAGAAGTCGCCGAAGAAGTAGCGGCCGGCGTATTCGGCCGGGAAGTTCGCCGTGGTCGGCCGATAGAAAGCTGCGCCGGTGATCGCGCAGCCGTTCGAGCCGGCGTTCTCATAGACGTAGAATCGGATAGCGCACGCCGCTGACGCCGGGAGGATTGGTGCCCTCGGTCTGCGGCCAGCCGAAGTTCGCGCCGGCAATCGCGTGGTTCACTTCCTCCCACGCGTTCTGGCCCACATCGTTGAGATGGATGCGGCCGTTGCGTGCGGTCGATGGCGAAGTTGAAAGGATTGCGCAGGCCGCGTGCCCCAGATCGCCTGGTTGATGCCCGTTGTCTGACTTACAAAGGGATTGTCGGCGGGGATCGAGCCGTCCGCGTTGATGCGCAGAATCTTGCCGAGCGTCGTGGTCAGCGGCTGTGAGTTCGCCGAGTTCGCATTGTCGCCGACCGCAATGTACAGCTTGCCATCGGTGCCGAAGTGAATCGCGCCACCGTTGTGATTCGTAGGCAGAGCTGAGGCTCGGCAGGTTCAACAGCTGCACTTCGCTGCCGGCGGCGGCGACGTCCGGATTACTCGCGCTCGCCGTGAAGCGGCTCACTCGATTGTGGATCGGCGAAGAGGACGTCGTGTAATAAACGTAGACGTAGCCGTTGTTCGCGAAATTCGGATCGAAGGCAACGCCCAGCAGGCCACGCTCGCCGTTGGAGCTCGACGCTGACCGTGAGGAATGGTGTCGTCAGCAGCGCTCCATTCTTGATGACGCGCAGCCTGCCGCCTTGCTCGCAGACGAAGAGACGACCGTCGGGTGCGAACGCCATCGCAGTGGGAGTCGAAAGGCCGGTGGCGATGCGCGTTTCTGCAAAGCCGCTGGGCAAGGTCGCGGCGTGAGTGACGCTGCCGAGCGACAACGCTGTAACGAGCCAAAGGATTACGAGCGACGCGCGCGAGTGAGCCGCAGCATCACGAAGGTGATGAACCAGTGACATGTAGTGCTCCCAGAATCGGAACGGCCTGCGACGCCGGTGTAATACTCAGCGACGTTAGGAATTGTTCCGGCGTGACGCGCTAGAATCGCCGCACAATGAAGGACGCTGCGCATCAACTGCGTTAGAAGGCAGCGACACGTCGCAGATCACCGACTACATGCCACCGCCCGCCGATTCAACGCCGCCGCATTCGTTCGCAGCCTTACGCCACGCCGGTTTTCGGCCTTTTCTGGCGGGCGGCGTGCTGGCCATGATGGCCGACAACATCGAGCACGTGATCACCTACTGGGTGATCTTCCAGCACTTCAAATCCCCGGCGCTCGGCGGCTTTGCAGTCATCGCGCATTGGCTGCCGTTCCTGCTTTTCTCGGTTCCCGTCGGTGCGCTCGCCGAGCGGGTCGATCCGCGGCGCCTGATTCAGAGCGGCATGCTGCTCTTCATAGTGGTGTCGATCGTCTGGGGAGTGCTGATCCTCACGGATTCGCTGCAGCTGTGGCATGCGGCAGCACTGCTCGTTGCGCATGGCATCGCCGGGGTTTTGTGGACGACGCCTTCGCAGCTGCTCTTGCACGACATCGTCGGTCGCGATCGTTTGCAAAGCGCAGTGCGCCTCAATGCCACCGGCCGTTATCTCGGCATGTTCCTGGGACCCGCGGTCGGTAGCGCATTCTTGCTCGCCCTGGGACCTTCGTATGGCTTGTTCTGCAACGCGTTGCTCTACGTGCCTTTCGTCGTGTGGCTGTGGAAAGCGCCCTATGGACCGCGTTTTCGCACCCAACAGACAGCGCCGGCGGCCGCCGTGCGCAGCATCGGCGACATCGTCGGCGTGGTTCGGGACATCAAGCACTATCCCGTCGTTGCAACGATGACGATGCTCGCGGGCGGCGCCGCGTTCTTCGTCGGCAACGCATACCAGGCGCAAATGCCAGGGTTTGCGACCGATCTCGGACATGGCGATCCCGGCATTGCATACAGCATGCTGCTTGCGGCCGATGCGGCTGGCGCGCTCGCCGCCGGCATTGCGCTCGAGACGTTCGGTCTGCTTCGGCCGAACCCGCGCACTGCGTTGATCCTCGCGCTGCTGTGGGGCGTGGCGCTCGGCAGCTTCGCGCTCATGCCCGTTTATCCGATCGCGTTGATGCTGCTGCTCGCTGCGGGATTTCTGGAGCTGTCGTTCAACTCGATGTCGCAGACGCTGGTCCAGTTACATGCCCCGGCGGAGAAGCGTGGCCGTATCATCGGCGTGTTCTCGATGGCGTCGCTGGGCTCGCGCATGTTCAGCGGGTTTTCGGTCGGCATCCTCGGGCAGATGATCGGGATCCATTGGTCGCTGGCTGTGAGCGCCGGCTTGATCCTGGTGCTGATCATGGTCCTGTTGAGTCGACGCGCTTCATTCGCGCACTGAACTCCACCAGCGCTTGCTGCGGTGCATCGGCTGCTGCATTTTGTAGAGTCCGCAGGTGTTCGGCGATTCAGTCCCTCAGTTCGGGAGTAAGCATTACGATGAGCAACTTGCGGACAGCTTTGATCTCCACTCTCTGGCTCGCCTGCGCACTGTTCGCCGGCGCCGCCCAGGCGGATTCGGGCGCGCTCAAGCGGAAGGCCGACGCCGTGATCGACCAGGCGATCGCGGAGGACCGCATCGTCGGCGCGGTGGTGCTCGTCGCACAGGACGGCAAGCTCGTTTACGAGCGGGCGGCGGGGCTGGCCGACAAGGAGTCCCGCAAGCCGATGCAGGTCGATACGCTGTTCCGGCTGTCCTCGGTGTCGAAGCCGATCGCGACGGTTGCCGCGCTCGCGCTCGTGGATCGCAAGAAGCTCTCGCTCGACGATCCCGTCACGAAATGGCTGCCGGACTTCAAGCCGAAGCTTGCCGACGGCACGACACCGGCGATCACGGTTCGCCAACTGCTGACGCACACCTCGGGCCTCGGCTACAAGTTCATGGAAAAGCCCGACGGGCCGTATCACAAAGCGCAGATCTCGGACGGGTTCGACGACGTGAAGATCGACCTCGCGGAGGAGATGCGGCGTCTCGGCAGCGCCCCGCTGCTCAACGCGCCCGGCAGCCAATGGGGTTACTCGCTCTCGATCGACGTGCTGGGCGCAGTCATCGAACGCGCGGCGGGCCAGCCGCTCGGTACCGCCGTCGCGGAGCTCGTGACGAAACCGCTCGGCATGAAGGGTACGTCGTTCTCGATCGACCGCGCACAAGCCGATCGGCTGGCGACGGCCTATTTCAATGCGCAGTCCGGGCCTGTGCGCATGGCAGATCCGCAGAACGTCCCGCTCGGCGAGGGGACTCTCGTCTATTCACCCTCACGCGCCTTCGACGCGAAGGCGCACCCGTCGGCCGGCGCCGGCATGATCGGCAGCGCGCCAGACACACTGCGCTTGCTCGAAGCGATGCGCAAAGGCGGCGCGCCGGTGCTCGAAGAGTCGACCGCCGCTGCGATGTTCCGCAACCAGACCGCGGGTCTGTCCGGTCAAGCGCCGGGCACCGGGTTCGGTTTCGGCGGCGCGCTCGTCGTCGATCCAGCTGCGGTGAAAACGCCGCAATCGGCGGGAACGTTGAACTGGGGCGGCGTGTACGGGCACACGTGGTTCGTGGACCCGGTGAGAAAGATCACAGTGGTCGCGTTCACGAACACGACGCCCGAAGGATTGTTCGGGAAGTTTCCGAACGCGCTGCGCGATGCGGTCTACGAAGGGTTGAGTCAGCCACTGAGCCTGCTGTCGGCTGATACACCTGAATCAGATTGCCGCACGTGTCGGAGAAGACTGCGAGCGTGACGGTCCCGGCGACCGTCGGCTCCGTCGTGAACAGCGCGCCGCGTTCCTTGAGGCGCTGCACTTCGCTGTGAAGCGACGTGCTTTCGAACGCGGTTGCCGGAATGCCGTCTTTCATGAGTGCGGACTGATAGGCGCTCGCGGCCGGGTGTGCGTTCGGCTCCAGCACCAGTTCGAGATCGTCCGGACCTTCGGGTGAGACGACCGTCAACCAGCGAGCGCCGCCCATCGGAATGTCGTGCTTCTTCCTGAAGCCGAGCACGTCGGTGTAGAACCGCAGCGCCTTCTCCTGGTCGTCGACAAACAGGCTGATCAGCTTGATCCTCATGGGTACACGCCTCGCGGGTCACAAACACCGAGCATTGCTCACTGTCTGCGCAGTGTCTTCTCGAAAATTGCTATTGCGTCAGGTCCGCCGATCCACAGCAGGCAATTCGGCGGGTGCGGCGTCCAATCGGGGATGTAGAACGAGCGGCGCACGCTGCGCTGATAGCGCGCGGGTGAAATGCCGATCCTGCGTGCGAACAGCGCGCTGAAAGATCCCAGGCTGCTGAAGCCGACATCCAGGCACACATCCGTGACCGAGTGACCGCGCGCCAGGAGTCTTTGCGCAGCAGTCAGTCTTTCTCGCGTCCGGAACTGGTGCGGCGTTTCGCCGAATACAGCCTCGAATCTGCGGATGAAGTGGAACGAGGACAAGCCCGCCTCGCGCGCAGCATCGCTGATCGAGACGTTCGCAGCTGCGGACGTCCGCAAGCAGATCCCGAGCCCGGCACAGTTGCAGAACGGCTCGTCGATTGGGCCAAGCGTTCGATCTCGACATTTTGCGCATGTCACCACGACCTGCCTGCAGCGTACTACTGCCGTGGACATCAGAGGAGTCTTCGGATGATTACAAAGCAATTTGCAGCCACCGCCGTCGTGACAATCGCGATCGCCGCATCGATGCCGGTAGTCCTGGCGCAGGACGAGCACCATGAACATGAAGGTGAAAGCCCGGAAGTCTCCCCGGGTCTCGTGCGCGCTGTCCGGCAAACGACGCAGAAGTTTCAGGACGTGAACGCCGCCACCGCGGCGGGCTACGTCTCGACCGAAAGTTGCGCGAGCGGCCCCAACCTGGGCGCGATGGGCGTCCACTACGTGAACGAAACGTTCATCGCCGACGGCGTTCTCGACGTGCAGCGTCCGGAGGTGCTCGTCTACGAACCGCACGGCGGGCAGTTGCAGCTGGTCGCTGTCGAATTCCTCGTGGACGCGCAGCAGTGGGATGCTGCGAACGACGGGCAGCCCGTCGTGGGCGGCCAGCTCCTCAACTACGTCGGCGCGCCTAACAGATTGCGGATACCGGCGCACTACGAGCTGCACGTCTGGGCATGGAAGAGAAATACCAGCGGCATCTTCGCCGACTGGAACCCGCGCGTGTCGTGTGCACAGTACACGGGCGAGTGACGTCGTCGTGACTGTAAAGATTCTCGACCGTTGTGGTGGCGCGTGGCATTTGCTCAAATCTCACCCGATCCGGGGAGAAACTTCCAGATGCCATCGCTCGCTGGTCCTGAGACCGGCGTCCCAGCTATTGACGACCCAGCGTTCGGCGAAATCCTGCAGCTCCTGCGCGAGCACAGCGGGACGGATTTCGCGTCCTATCGGCTGCCGACCGTCGCGCGCCGTACGCTGAACCGCATGATCTCGGTCGGAGCGGAGACGTTCGCCGACTATTTGCTGTTTCTGCGCCAACGCGAAGGCGAAGCGGCGCGGCTGCTCGAGCACGTCACGATCAAGGTCAGCCGGTTCTACCGGCATGCGCCCACGTTCGATACCTTGCGACGACAGGTACTTCCGGAACTTGCGCGGCAAGCGCAGGGCAGATCGCTGAACGTCTGGAGCGTCGGGTGCGGCTGTGGCGAGGAGCCGTACACGCTCGCGATGCTATTTGCGGAAGCAGGGCTGAGCTGCGTCATCGAGGCCACCGACATCGACCCGGCCGCGTTGCAAAGAGCGGCGCACGGCTACTATCCGGATGCGGCGCTCATCGAGCTACCCAAGGACCTGCGTGAGCGCTACATCACGCGCAGCGACGGATTCTACGAAGTCAGTCCTCTGCTGCGCGGGCAAGTGCGATTCAGCCTGCACGACATCCTTTCGTCGCGGCCGCCACCGGGCGCGGGCGTCTTCGACCTCGTCTGCTTCCGCAACGTGCTCATCTATCTCGGGCACGAGGTCCAGGACCTGGCGTTGCACTCGGTTCGGCGCGCCGTGCGCCACGAGGGCTATCTCTGCCTGGGCGAGGCCGAGTGGGTCGCTCCGGCCATCGCAACGACGCTGAGCCCGCTGGCGCACGACACGCGCATCTTTCGCGCTTATTGAGGCGAGCTCGCGCTGGCTGTCACCCCAGAGCGCTTGAAGTAGAACCTCACCAGCATGGTTCGCGTGCTCGTCCGATTTCGCTGGCGTGAACGTCCATTTCCTTGCTGCCTCCAGAGCGTGCCGCGCGAAATAGCGGCTCGGGCCGGATTCGTCCGCGGTGGCGGCGAGAACGGCGCCGCTCTTGTCGAGAGTCACCCGAATCGTCACCCTGATCGTGCCGCGGACGGTGTTCAGAGCGCCGCGCGACACGGCGGGAAGCACTTCGTTGATGGGTGAAGGCGGCGCATCGGGCACTTCGGCAGCGGGCTTCGGCAGCGGCTCATTGCTGACGACAGGTGCGGCTTCGCTCGCCGCGGGCGGCGGCGTCGCGGACTGCGCTTGCGAGTCCGGCTCGCTCCTGAACATGCTGATTCCCCACCAACCGAGCGCGATCGCGACAGGGACCAGCACCAGCGAGAGCGCAAGTTTGCTCAGCGGCGGACGGGCAGGGGGCGCGGCGGGCGCTTGCGGCGGCAGCTTGATCCGGATGACCAGCCGGTTTGTCGCCTGTGACTCCATGCAACCTTTATCCTTCAACTCGTTCGCGCGCGCAATCGGTCAGTCACGGACCTTACAAGGCACATTCGATATGAAACGGATCGTGAGAGGCGGCCTCGCTGCGTTCGCCGGATTGATTGCATGGGCGGGCGTCGGCGCTCAATCGCCCGCCACGAGCTCGGCCCCGGATCTGGACGCCACGGTCCGCGCGGAAGTTGTCGATGCGCTCGCGAAAGCGCCTTGCGTCCAGCTACGCCGTCGCCGAGGCCGGCGAGAAGATGGCCGAGGCAGTCCGGAGCAAACTTGCCGCGGGCGCCTACGATCGACTCGTCTCGCCTGAAGAATTCGCGCGAGCGCTACATGCAGACGTCCGGGCCGTCGTGGACGACAGACATCTGCGTGTGACCTTCGACGGTGCTCGCCCCGGAGCACGACCCGACGGGCCACCGTCGGTCAGGCCCGATGCGCGCAACGGCGCCATCGGGCGACTGGAGGTCCTGGCAGGCAACATCGGTTACATGGAAGTGAGCGGCGTTCCGCCGCAAGCGAATGCGGCCATCGACGCCGCGTTCGCTTTCTTGCGCAATACCGACGCGCTCATCATCGATTTGCGCGGCAATGGCGGCGGCTGGCCCGACACCGTGGCGTACTACATGAGCTATCTCAGCGAGGGTGCGCCTTACACCGTCGTGCGAATCCATGACCGCCAGCAGGGCATCATCGAAACGAAGACGACCGATCTGGGCGAGCGCTCGTACGGCGCGAAGAAACCCGTGTATGTCCTGACGTCGATCCTCACGTTCTCCGGCGGCGAAGAGTTTGCGTATGACGTGCAGGCATTCAAGCGCGGCGTCATCGTCGGTCAAACGACCGGCGGCGGTGCGAATCCCGGCGGTCCACAACCGTTGGGGCATGGCTTCACGGTGTTCGTGCCCATGGGATTGGTGAAACATCCTGCGACCGGTACGAACTGGGAGGGCGTCGGGGTGAAGCCCGATGTGCCGGTCGCCCCGGAACTCGCCTTGCTCGAAGCGCATCGGCTTGCTGCCGAATCGCTGGCCGCCGCCGGCTCGGATGCGCGCCAGTCGGAGGTGCTGCGGGCGATTGCGGCAGGTCTTGCCGAGCAGAAGCGGATCGCGAGTGCTGCGAGCTCGTCGCCTCTGACGAAGAGTCAGATGCAGCTCGTCGGCCGCTACGCGCCGGTCGGAGGGAGCGGCCCGGCTTACTCCGTCATCGAGAAGGAAGGACACCTCGTGTTACAGCCCAGCGGGCAGCGACCGCCCTCGCGGCTCGAGCAAGTCAGCGCCGGCGCATTTCATCTGGTCGGGTTGCCTGACGACTTCACCGCCACGTTCACCTCGGGCCCCGCCGGCAAACGCCGCTTGCTCCTTCAGCAAAGCAATGC
>CAWISC010000034.1:0-13736 GCA_963838635.1 uncultured Gammaproteobacteria bacterium
TTGAATCGGCGGGCGGTGGCATCCGTCATTGTGCCATGGCAAATTTCTCCTGCATGATGATCACGCTCGCGACACGCTGCAGACCGCCCTCCATCGCGATGCGTTGGTCGGCGGGACACTCGAGCAGCTGATCCAGTGCGGCACGCACCTTTCCCATGTCATAGATCGGTTGGTCCTGCGCCGCTTGCGATGCGAACGTGTCGCGATAGAAGGCGAGCATCGGGTCGTTCTCGGCGCGGGTCGGCGGTGTGGTGAAGGGGTGCTTCTGGCGGTCGTAGACCTCCGGGATCAAGACGTCCTTCGCGGCTTCGCGCAGAACGTGCTTCTCGCGGATGCCTTTCACCTTCATGTTCACCGGAATCCGGGCAGCGACTTCGGCAACGCGGTGATCGAGGAAAGGCACGCGTCCCTCGATCGAATGAGCCATTTCCATGCGGTCGGCCAGATAGTTCAGGATGAAGTTCGGCAGTACCGTTTTGGCATTGATGTAGAGCATCTGATTCAAGCGGTCACGCCCGTCGACGCGTTGTGCCAGCGGCAGGCGATCCAATGCAGATAGCAGCGGCTGGTACCCCTGAAGCCGTACCACCAGGTCATCGCGGAGCAGGTGCGCCATGCTGCTCATCATCGAAGCGCCGACGTTGAGCGTGGCCGGTAACCATCCGAGCCTGCGCTCGATCGCCTTCATCTCAGGATTGTTGACCTGCGTCGGCATCAGGAGTGCGCGGGTGGCCGAATTGGCGCCGAGCATTTGATCCATGAGTGCGTTTCTTTCAGCGCTACTGAGGGACGGATTGCCGCTCAGCGCATCGGCCCGGAAATACGGATAGCCTCCCAGCATCTCGTCGGCGCCTTCGCCGGTGAACACCACTTTGATGCCTGCATCCCGCACTGCGCGGCTGAGCAGGTACTTGGCGACGCCGTGACCGTTGAACATCTGCGTCTCGCAGTGCCACACGGCATCCGGGTAAGCGTCGGCGATCTCGCGGCCGGTGATCGGGATCGGATGATAAGAAGCGCCGACATGCCGTGCCTGCGCCTCGGCAATGCTGGCTTCGTCATACAACGGATTCTCGAACGTCAGGGTGAACGCGCGGATCGGCCGACCCATGCTCTGCTGCGCCAGGCCCAGCACAGCGCACGAGTCGATGCCGCCACTGAGATAGGACGCGACCTCGACGTCGGCGATCAATCGCTGTCGCACGGAATCGAACAGAACCCTGCGGAAGTCTTCGACGACCTCGGCTTCACTTCGCGTGTCCCGCTTCATCTCCTGCGCTGTCGGGATCTCCCAATCCCAATACGGGTAGATGCGAACGGCGCCATGCCTGGCGATTGCATAACAGCCCTGCGGGACGGTGCTGATCCCCGCGAACTCGGTCGTCTCGTGAGATCTGCCTGCACCTCCCGTTGCGCCCTCCAGATCCCAGGCGGCCGGCACACCCATGGCGAGCAGCGCCTTGATCTCGGAGGCGAAGAACACCTCGCCATTCACGATCGAGTAGTAGAGAGGCTTGATGCCGAAACGATCGCGGATCGCGATCATCGCCTGCTGGCGTTCATCGGCAATGATCGCTGCAAACTCGCCGCGCAGCTCGCTTGCAGCCTGCATGCCTCGTCCGTCGTACAAGTGCAGGGCGATTTCGCTATCGCTCTCGGTCGCGAACCGATAGCCACTTGCGCGCAAGCGGTCGCGGATCTCGCGATAACCATAGAACTCGCCGTTGACGACCAGATGAACAGCGCCGTCGGGACTGGTCATCGGTTGCTCGCCGTTGTTCAGTCCGATGATGGACAGTCGCGTGTGTCCGAGCGTCCACCGCCCATCGCGCGACGTCCAGCTACCCGAACCGTCCGGTCCGCGGTGCTGCAGGCTTCTGAGTGCCGCATTCCGGCGTTCGGGCGCGAGTCCGCGACGTGTCATCGCGGCGAAGATTCCGCACATTCGCTCTGTCTCCCTGGCAGTGCCCTGCCGATAATGCCGTCATCCCTGGTGCGCCACAAACTGCCGAAAGTGACGGGCGAATTCGCACGATCGAGGGGTTCGCCGGTAATGCGGTGCTGTTCGCCGGCAACCGTCAGGTGCGGTGTAACCCTGCAGCGCTCTGCCGTGTCTTACCACTAAATCCCGCAATAACGCGGACACGCAGAGAGAGACCAAGGAGACCGTCATGTTTACCGCCATCAGCCGCAAGTCCCAGAACGTCATTTGCATGATCCTGTCGGCTGTCATCGTCAGCGCCAGCCTGTCCCTCGGCGCCTTCGCCGCCGAGCGCGCTGCGCACGACGGTTACTCGGTGACGGTCACGCAGATTCAGTGAGGAAACCGCAGGTCGAGACGACCGGCACGATGCGCGACGCCGCGCGTCGCGCATCGTCCGACCTAACTGCTAAAAGCCGATGCGACGCACGAGGTCCTCGAACTGCGGATTGCCGTGCAGGTTGTTCCATTTCGGATCGACCTTCAGCAGATTCATCTTGTGGTCGCGCTGCTCGAAGCCACGCTCGAGCCAAACCAAGGTTGCATCCGTCTCGCCGAGTGCATTGTAAATGAGAGCAATGGCGTAAGGCGCCACGTAACGCGCGCGCGACGCGGTCAATAGTTCATCGAGCACGGCCCGGGCCTGCTTCGCATCGCCGGACTCAGCCAATGCACAGCCCAGCAAGCCCAGCGGGTGTGCCATGGTCCTATGTGTCATATCCGCCGCCTTGCGCGCCTCCGAAATGGCCTCTGCAAACATGCGCTTCTCGATGTAGGCGCTGGCCGCGAAGATGCGTGGCAGCACATGATTCGGGTCGAGGGCGATCGTGGCCTGCAGTCTCGCCAGCGCTTCGTCCGTGCGCCCGGCATGAGTCAGGAATTGGCCTTCGAGAGCGTTGACTCTTGTATTGAAGGGTTCCAGCTCGCGGGCCCGTTCGGCTTCGCTGATCGCTTCCGCGTGCCGTCCGCGATTCGAGAGCAAGTGTGCGTAGTAGATGTGCGCATCCGCGTTGTCTGGATCCAATGCGAGCGCCCGTTTGAATTGCCGCTCCGCCGCGTGCTGGTCCCAGTCGTACCAGATGGCGAGCATTCCGAGCTGCGCATGGGCCGCCGCCAGCCCATCGTCGATCCGTACAGCGTTCTCCGCGGCCTGTTTTGCCTTGGGCACTACCAGCGCGGCCTGAATGTCGGCCGCAGTTGCCGTCCGATAGGCATCCGCGAGGCCCACGTAGGCGAGCGCGTAGTTGGGATCGATCGCCGTCGCTTGCTCCAGGAAGTAGATCCCGGTCTGAATTTCCGGCAGCGCGACTTTCTGAACGTGGTAGCGGCCTTTGAGGTAGAGCTGATATGCCTCGCCGCTCGACGTGTAAGCCTTCGTCACCTTCTGCTCGTCTGCGCCGGATAGGCGTCCCTGCAATTTATGAGCGAGATCCCGCCCGATCTGCGTCTGCAGCGCGACCAGATCCATCATCGTGCTCTCGTAGCGCTCGCCCCAGATCTGATCGCCGTCGCGCCCGTTGATCAACGACAGGTAGAGCGTCAGCCTGTCCCCATGCTGCTCCATGCGGCCGCTCACGACCGCCTGCACCGACAGGGCCAACGCGACCTCTTGCGGCTCGACTTCCTTGCCCTTGAAGCGAAACACGGCGCTGCGCGCCTTGACGGATAGATCGGGCAGCCGTGCGAGTGCGTTGATGAGCGATTCGGTCATGCCGTCGGACAGATAATCGAGGTCAGGGTTAGCGCCCACATTGACGAAAGGCAGGACCGCGACCGATTCGATGCCTGCGGATTTGAAGAACGGATCTGGAAGCAGTCCCAACGCGAGCGCAAGGGTGGCAACGAGCCCGATCGACAACGCTAGCAATACGCCGCGACGCTTGCGCTGAACGCGTGCCGGCGCATGCTCATCGCCCGAGAGAATGGTATCGGCAGCGTTGACGGTTTGAGCGGAACCTCGGCCGGCGGAGTTCAGCCGCTGCAATTTTGCACTGAACTCGAGATGCTGCTGGAGCGCTTTGAGATCCCGCAGCATCTGCGTGATCGTCGCATAGCGGTCACCGGGATCCTTCATCAACGCCTTCGTTACGATACGTTGCAATTCCTCCGGCAGGTTCTCCACCAGACTCGCCAGCGGTGCAGGTTCGCGCTCGAGCACCTTGGCGAGAACCTCCGCTGCATTGCTGCCTGCAAACGGCGCCTGTCCGCTGAACATCTCGTAAAACAACGCGCCGCAGCTCCACACGTCGGTGCGCACATCCACATGTGCTCCACGAGCCTGCTCTGGCGACATGTACGCCGCCGTCCCGATGACGAGTCCCTCGGTCGTTTCCAGGTTCGTTCCGGCCGCCGCGTTCGTGCCATCGGCAGCGCCAAACTTCTCGGTCAACTTGGCGATGCCGAAATCCAGCACCTTCACGTAACCGTCGTTGCGCAGCATGACGTTCTCGGGTTTGACGTCACGATGTACGATGCCTCGGTCATGTGCTGCGGCAAGAGCGGTGCAGATCTGGCTCGCTATCTCCAGTGACTGCCCCAGTTCCAGTCCGCCACGCGCCAGTGCCACACGCAGGGTCTCCCCTTCGATCAGCTCGCTGGCGATGTAGTAGGTGCCATGCGCTTCGCCGATGTCGTAGACGGTAACGATGTTCGGATGATTCAGCGCCAGTACCGCACGCGCTTCCTGCAGGAAACGGGTCACATGGTGGCGATCCTGAGTGAGCTGCGGAGCCAGCACTTTCAGCGCCACCTTACGACCCATCCTGTCGGTGGCAACGTACACTTGCCCCATCCCCCCGCTGCCCAGGAGGTTGTCGACCTCGTACTGCGCCACTTGTTTCACCTGCGGCGCAGCGCCTGCCAGGAGCGACGCGGCGAAGTCAGCAGCCGAACCTTCGATGAAATCGCCGGATTGCTCGTGCGCGGAAATCAATGACTCAATCTCGGTGCGCAAATCCGGGTCGTTCGCGCAGGCCTCATCGAGGAATGCGCCGCGCAGCTCGGGTGACCTGTCGAGCGCGGAATGGAAAATTCCATCGAGCTGTTGCAGACGTTCCGGACTCATAGGAGCTGAGAATTCAGCGCGCCTGCAATTCCCGATACAGCCACGCCTTGGCCAACCGCCAGTCCCGCTCCACCGTGGTCTCGGAAATCTTCAGCACTGCGGCGGCGTCTTTGCTATTCATCCCGCCAAAGTAGCGCAGTTCGACGACCTTGCAGCCACGCGGGTTGATCTTGTCGAGCGCTTCCATGGCATCGTCCAGCGCGACCATTTCCGCCGCGCGTTCGGCTGAGACTGCAGCGTCACCAGCCAATGTGATGCGCTTGAATTGGCCGCCGCGCTTGCCTGAGGCTCGCTGACGCGCGTAGTCGACCAGGACGTGGCGCATCACCTGCGCGGAAACCGCAAAGAAGTGAGCGCGGCTTTCCCAGTCCACGCCCGGCTGTTCGACGAGCCGCAAATAGGCTTCGTTCACCAGTGCGGTCGTTTGCAGCGTGTGGCCCGGCCGCTCACGATTGACATACTGGTGAGCCAGGCGATGCAACGCGTCATGGATCAGCGGCAGGAGCTGGTCCAACGCTGCATCGTCCCCGTCGCGCCACTGGCGCAATAAGCCGGTAACCTGCAGTGGAGGTGCAGTCACCACGCCTCCTTGGCGCAGTCAACTCGAAACCTTGGACAGCCTGCCGCATCGCCAGATCGATCCGCAGAAAGACGGTGATCTGTATTTGTTGCAGAGTAGGATGATGCCATGAAAGCCGGTAAAGGGATCGTCTAGGGGCAAACCGAGCTGGATGAAAAGACAATCGACGATTGTCGTCGCTCTTTTGATTGCGGGTTCGGCGTCGGCACAAGTGCCGCCGCCATTGGTGGGCTCCGCACGTCCGGCGCAACGGCTCGAAGAAGTCGTGGTCACGGCACAGCGCCGGACGGAAAGCGTGCAACGGGCCGCGGTGGCCGTCAGTGTGCTCGCGGCGGATGATCTTCGGGAAGCCGGCGTAACGAGGCCTCAGGAACTCACCGAGCTCGTGCCCGCCTTGCAGGTAGCCGCCAGCTCCGCTCCGATTTCACTCTTCTACTTGCGTGGCGCCGGCAATTTTACCGGCAACGCCCTGACCGACTCCGCCGTCGCATTCAACGTGGATGGCGTGTACATCGGGCGTCCGCATTCGACGGCTGGTTTTTTCTACGATCTGGAGCGGATCGAGATATTGAAAGGCCCGCAGGGCACGCTTTATGGCCGTAACGCCACAGGCGGCGCGATCAATGTACTGCCGCGCGGCCCGCAGATCGGCAGCTGGGGCGGCGAAGCAAGCGCCGAATACGGCAACGAGGATTACGCTCGCGTCGATGGCGCGCTCAACATCCCGCTGGGAGAACATGCCGCGATGCGCGCGGCTGCTTTCCACGCGAGCCATGACGGCTACATGAACGACGGTCTCGACGACCAGGACGACACCGCCGGTCGTATGTCATTGCTGCTTGAGCCGAGCGACAACCTGTCGTTACGGATCATGGCGGATTACTTCGACCAGGGAGGTCGCGGACCCGGTTCTACTCCTTTCGTACTGGATCCGGATAATCGCTTTGGCATCTCGTCCGCGCAGAGCGGCGCATATCTGCAAGGTCAACTCAACACGATCGCCGGTCGCGCCTTCAATCCCATACCGCCTACCCAGCACCTGGACAATCAATTCTGGGGCGTGAATGCCGCGCTCGATTGGTCCACCGGCATCGGTAAGTTCACGTTGCTTCCGGCGTATCGCGAGAGCCATCTCGACACGGTGGGCACGACCACCGCCGTTACAGTGACCACCGTCGAAGACGATCGACAAACGAGCATCGAGGCACGCCTCGCATCGGATCTGAGCGGCAGGATTCACTCCATCGTGGGCGCGTATTACTTCGACGAGATCAATCACATTCCGATCTTCGTCCCCAACACGCAGTACACGCTATCGGTTCAGCAATACGAAACGGGCGTGGAAAGCGCGGCTGCATTCGGGCGCCTGACCTATGAATTGACGCAGTCGCTGCGTGCAACGCTGGGCGTGCGCCACACGCACGAGGACAAGTTTCTCGAGGGGTCGTTCGAGAGCTCGGTGCGCTTGTGTCCGCCCGTTCCGAGCGCCCGATGTCCCAACGCCGCCAGGATCCCGGTCGCCCAATTGACGCCGGTGGTGACTTTTCCGGACGGTGCGCTGAACGCCATACCCGTACTCAACCCGCTCGACGGCACGCTCACGATCGGCTCTCGACTTTCGGCCGATGAGACAGTGTCGTTTTCGAACTGGAGCTGGCGCGCCGCGCTCGACTGGGATGTCAGCGAGCAGAGCTTTCTGTATGGCAGCTTCGAGACCGCCTTCAAATCCGGTGGGTTTTTCTTCTCGAGCGACTCGCAGGTATTCCGGCCGGAACGGCTCGAGGCATACACGGTGGGATCGAAGAACCGACTGTTGGCCGATCGTCTGCGAGTCAATGTCGAGGCCTTCCACTGGCGCTACACCGACCAGCAGATCAGCACCATCACGCAGGACTCGCAGGGCGTCACCAATCTCGGCACTCGAAACGTCGGGAACGCCACGATGAATGGCGTCGAGATCGAGACGCAATGGCTGGTGACCGACGCGACCCGGCTGCGCGTGGACTCCCAGTATCTGGATGCCATTTACGACGAGTTCCGATATGTCACGCCACTGAGCTCCGGGCGGCCGTTATCGGGGTGCTCGGTTTCGCCGGGCGCGGCTGGCTTTCAGGTGGATTGTTCCGGGCAGAGAGCGCCCTACGCGCCCGAATGGGTAGTCAACGTCACGGCCGAACATACGTTTCTGCTGCGCGCAGGCGCCCAGATTGTCGCTGGCGCGCGAGTGCACTACCAATCTGAAACCCTGACAGGGTTGGACTTCACACCCCTGGAGTATCAGGGCGACTACGTCTCGTTTGGCGCCTTCATCACCTACACGACCAGCGACAACAAATACTACGCGACGGCGTTCGGCAATAACCTCACAGACCAGACCGTCGTTGCCAACTCCTTTCAGCCGCCATTCGGCTCATTTGTCGTCGGCTCACTGCGACCACCGCGCCGGTTTGGCGTGCGTCTTGGCGCGCGCTTCTGATCGCACCACGTTGTCGGGTCAATTTCAGCTGCCGATGACGGATTCCTGCTCCAATTTTCGCTTAGAGGGGTGACGGACAAAGATTTCCGGAAATCCGGGTGACCCGTCGACCGATTTCTAGGTTATGCAAACTTGGAGAAGCCCCATGAGATCCACTGGCCCGAAGATCGTTGTTCTACGCAAGCACCTCGCCGCATCGGCTGCACTTGCTCTTGCAGCAGGACTCGCATTGCCGGCACTGGCCGCGGCCGAAGACGCTCCTGAATGCAGCGCGGCGACGATCCGCGGCGTGTATCTGTTCCACGCAAGCGGATACAACATCGTGAGCGGCGTGCCGCTACCGAAGGCGATCATCGAAAAAGTGGTTTTCGATGGCCTCGGTAACGTGACCACGCCGGCGGTATCGCTGAGCATAAACGGGACGATCGTTCAGCCGCCGCAGGGGAGCGCTGGCAACTACACGGTGGACGCCGACTGCACGGGAACGCTGATGTTCGCCGACGGTCCGAAGTTCGATCTGCAGATCACGCCCAACGGTAAGCAGATCAACCTGCTGCAGACCAATCCAGCCACCGTCATGCAGGGAACGGCGAAGAGAGTGTCGCGCACAGTGGAGTGAGGCGACGCGGGTCCGGGCAGACCGGCGGACGCGAACTGTCCGCCGGTGATGCCGGTAACGTGATGCCAACAGCGAGCGTCGTGTGATCATCAAGTTCTATCTCACGCTTTCGCTGCTAGTATCGCAGAGTGGCCGTGGGGAGAATGGGCGATGGTCAGCAGCAGAGCCAGGCGACATTTTCTTCGCACTGCCGCCACTGTCGTCGGCAGCCTTGCGCTTGCGCATCCCGCTGCGGGCAAAACCGCAAAAAGCAGACTGATCCTGTTGGGAACCGGTGGCGGGCCGCGTCCCAGGAAAATGAACTCCGCTTCGGCGCAAGTCATCGTAGTGAACGATGCCGCATACGTTGTGGACTGCGGCGACGGCGTCGCGCGACAGTTGGTGCTTGCGGGAATTCGTCTTCCTCAGCTTCGCCACATCTTCTTGACGCATCAGCATTCGGACCACAATGCCGACTACGGCAACCTGATGCTGCTCGCTTGGACAGCGGGGCTCAGGACTCGCATCGACGCATGGGGTCCGCCGCCGCTGAAACAAATGACGGCGCATTTTCTCGCCATGAACGCCTACGACATCCGAACGCGGATCCAGGACGAAGGTCGCGTGCCTCTCGAGCCTCTGATCCATGTGCACGAGCTGACGGACGGCGGTCTGTTGCTCGAGGACGATAACGTCCGCGTAACGACGGCGCTGGTCGATCATCCGCCTGTCACTCCGGCGTTTGCATATCGCTTCGATGCTGCCGACCGTTCGATCGTGATCTCCGGGGACACGCGGCCGTCTGAGAACTTGATCAAGCTCGCCAAGGGCGCAGAGATCCTGGTTCACGAAGCGTTGTTTCCTGCGGGAGTCGACCGGCTGGTCGCAGGCGTGGCGAACGCAGCGACGCTGAAGCAGAGCATTCGTTCTCATCATACGAACGCCGAGGATGCCGGCCGGATCGCGAAGCAGGCTGGTGTCAAGACTCTGGTCCTTTCCCATTTCGTGCCGCCGGACGATCCGGAGATTACCGATCGCATGTGGATCGAGGCCGCCAGCGCGCACTTTGGTGGGCGGATCGTGGTGGGTAAGGACTTGCTCGAGATCTAGGCAGATCACGCGTGACATGGGTGACCGACCTCACCGCGTGAAAAAGACGGCTGACGGCGCTCCGACAGAACATCCACAGCCTGATCACCTGCCGACCCGGTCCACTGCCTGCAGCAGCTCGCGCAAATCCTGCAGCGTGTTCGCCTCCGCTGCCGGCTTGTCTTCGCGCCAGCGTGCAATGCGCGGGAAGCGCACGGCGACGCCCGATTTATGGCGAGTCGACGCCGCGATGCCTTCGAAAGCGATCTCGAACACCAGCTGTGGCCGTACGGATCGCACCGGCCCGAAGCGCTCGAGCGTGTTCTGTCGGATCCAGCGATCGACTCTTGCAATTTCGCTGTCAGTCAACCCGGAATACGCTTTCGCAACTGGCACGAATGTCTCGCCTTCGCGCACGGCGAAGGTGTAGTCGGTCAGCAGGTTCGCGCGCCTGCCGCGGCCAGGTTCGGCGTAGATCAGCACGCCGTCGAACGTGTATGGATCGACCTTCCACTTCCACCAGGTTCCGCGCTGTCGGCCGGCTGCGTACAGCGACTGGGAATGCTTCAACATCATTCCTTCGACGCCTCGCTCACGCGACGTCTCGCGCAGTGTCTGCAGCTCGCTCCAGTCGTGGTCGAGCATGAGCGGCGAAGCGTCGAACGTATCCGCGCAATCCTGCAACAATCGATCGAGCAGCGCGCGCCTTTCGCGCAACGCTCGCGCGCGCACGTCCTCACCGCCGAGCTCGAGGAGGTCATAGGCCAGAAACCGCACCGGCGTGTTGGCCATGATCTTCGCGCTGAGCGACTTGCGTCCGATGCGTTGTTGCAGATCCGCGAACGACTGAACCCGACCATCGCGCCACGCAAGGACCTCTCCATCGATGACGGTATCCACCGGCAACCGCAGCGCTCGCTGCACGATTTCCGGGAATCGCTCGGTGATCAGCTCTTCGCCGCGTGACCAGATGTACACCGCTTGCTCACGACGCATCACTTGAGCGCGAATGCCGTCCCATTTCCATTCGACCAACCAGTCGCTCGCCGCGCCCAAGGTGCTCGGATCCTGCTCGAGCGGTGCGGCCAGACAGAAGGGATAAGGCCGCGTCGTGTCCGCGACCTCTCCGGCGGGGGCAGTGAGCGCCACCCAGAACTGCGTGCTCGGCTGCCACGTTCCGGTGAGTCGATGAGCGATGACTGGCCGCGGTAACCCGATCAGCTGCGCGAGCGCACGCTCGACCAATCCAGACGAAACGCCGACACGCAGTTCACCGGTGAGGAGCTTGTTCAAGAGGAAGCGCTCAGCCGCAGCGACGCTCTTCCACCACTGTGCCACTGCTTTGCGCTGCTGTTCGGAGGTCATGCCGGGAAGCGACAGCAAGCGTTCGATCCAATCCGCCAGTGAAAGAGTTTCAGGCGCGTCATTGGTCGGCGCATCGATCAGCAGCGCGATCGTCTCTGCGAGGTCGCCGACTTCTGCATAGGTTTCGTCCAGGAGCCACTCCGGCATGCCGGTTTCCGCAATCAACCATTCGCGCAGCGTAGCCGGGCCGACGATACGCTTGAGCCTGCGGCCGGACAGGAAGTACGCCGCCCATGCAGCATCCTCAGCGGGCGCGCTGCCGAAGTAGCGGATCAATGCCGCGAGCTTCTCGTTGATCGAAGTTGTCGTGTCCAGCGCTTCGAACAGATCGGCGAACCCGCGCATCGCCGGAGCTATTCCTCGTCGCCGTACGCGGTGCGCAATGCCGCTGCGTTCACGCCTTGCTCGCGCAGGAAGCGTTCGAGCGCGTGCGTATATCCATGGGTGAGCAGCACGCGCGATGCGCCGCTTTCGCGAATCGTCTGCAGCAATGCAGGCCAGTCCGCATGGTCGGAGAGAATGAACCCGCGGTCGTAGCCGCGCCGGCGCCGCGCGCCGCGAATGCGCATCCAGCCTGAGCAGAATCCCGTCGAAACCTCCGGAAACCGTCGCATCCAAGGCGTGCCGGCTGCGCTGGGCGGCGCGATGATCAGTGCACCCGCGTAGTCGGCCTTTCGTTCTCGCACGACCGGCGCAGTCGGCAGCATCGATATACTGCGACGGCGATATTCTTCTACGAGGGGCGCGACGGCGCCGTGCAGATAGATCGTCTCGTCGGTGAAGTGCACCAGCTCCGCCAGTACGCGCTGCGCCTTGCCGAGCGCGTAACAGAAGAGCGCAGAAGCACGACCCCGTGCGCGATTTTCCATCCACCAGCGATAGATATCGGCAATGACCTCGCGAGTTTGCGGCCATCGGTAGCAAGGCAATGCGAACGTGGCCTCGCTGATCAGCACATCGCAACTCGAGGCTTCGAAGGGCGCGCACGTCGGATCCGACGCTCGCTTGTAATCGCCCGTCACGATCCACACACCCGACTGCGTCTCGATGCGAATCTGCGCAGACCCGAGCACGTGTCCGGCGGGCAACAGAGACACGCGCGCCGCACCGATCTCGAAGGGTTCCCCGTACGCCTTCTCGGTCAGCGAAGTGTCGAGCCCGAGCCGTTGTCGCAGCAGACCCGCTCCCGGCTCGGCAGCGAAGTACCGTTCGCTACCGGCTCGCGCGTGATCGCCGTGGGCATGCGTGAGAACTGCGCAGGCTACCGGGCGCCAGGGATCGATGTAGAAGTTTCCGAGTGGGCAGTACAAGCCGCTCTCGGAAACCGTAACGACTTCCATACCCTAAGGTGATCACCTCTTGTACGACGCCACCGACACATCATCCAATCCCACGCGGTTCAGCAAGACCTGAAAATGCGGCTGCTGCCGAAGAGGTTGCAGCCGGGGATCGTTGCGCAGAAACATGAGACAGTTCGAACGGTTGGCGACGGCCTCATCGAGCAACGTCATGGCGCGCGCGGTGTCGCCGATGCTGAGATACGCGGCTGCCGACTCATACGGGCATACGTAGGCACCCACGCTCGCAGCTTTCTCCAGCAGCGGGAGCACCTTTTCCTTCTGTCCCGCATAACCATACGCCTGCGCAAGCATGATCCACGAGACGGTTGACCCATCCTGCTCCGCGCCCCGCTCCGCGAGCTGCACGGCCCTTTCATAGTCACCGGCGATATAGGCGCCGACACCTGCGCCGGAGGCCAATATCCCGATGTCCGGGTGTTGCTGCATCTTTCGATCGACCCACTCGCGCGCTGCCGCGCTTTCGCCCACCATGAACAGCGCCCAGTTGCCCCAATCCGCCATTTCCGCGTTGAGCGGGTCGAGCCGCTCGGCGCTGGCCAGCGCATGCTTGACCTTCTCCGCTTCGCCGAGCCCGGAGTAGTACAGCGCAAACCCCAGTTCCGTCTGCGCGAGTGTCGGGTCGCGCCGCTTCGCCTTGCTCAACGCGATCCAGGCATCCTTCCAGCGCCAGGCAAACACATAGGTCAGGCCGAGAGAAGACCAGGCCTCGGCCGAATCGGGGCGCAGCGCCTGCGCCTGCGAGAGCGAGTCGACCACCTGCTGCAGCATGTTGATTGGCGGCTCGAAGTAACAGAACAGCTGCCGGTAGCTATCGCTTCGGGCGATATAGGCGTCGAAGAATTTCGGATCGAGGGCGATCGCCTCATCGAACAGCTTGATCGCCCGCCGCAGGGATTCGTGACTGAGGAGGTCCAGTTGATACCGCCCAGCCACGTACAACTCGTAGGCTTTGAGGTTGGTGGTCGGAAACTCGTCCAGCGCGCGCCGCTCATCGAGCAGGATTGCCACCTTCAGGGAATCCGATGCTGCAGCGGCGATGCTGGACTGCAGTGCGAAGAGATTAGTGTCATCGGTGCGGCCCTCGTAGCTCTCGTCCCAGACCACGAGATTGCGATTCAGATCTTCGAGCTCCACCGTGATGCGCAGCTTGTTGCCTGCGGAAAGGCTGACCGCACCGTCCAGCACATATTGGATTTCGGGCAGCTGGCGCTTGATGTGATCG
>CAWISC010000035.1:0-60055 GCA_963838635.1 uncultured Gammaproteobacteria bacterium
ACGCCCTACAGTGCGGGACGCCGCCGCCGAATACCGGTGCATGCGTTACATCCTCGTACTTGTTGGTCCCGGCGCTCTTCGCGGGCCACGCCGCGACCGCGTCGAACACGGTGCTTTCCGGCCCAGCCGGTTCCGGCGCGGGCGTCGTGAGCGGCTACACGATCTCCTCGGTCTCGTACTCCCTCGTAGGTGCCACCGTCGGCGGCGTCTCGTTCGCACTCTCGCCGCCAGGCGCGGCGACGGTGAAAGTCAGGCTGGCTCCAAGCAAGCCGTGGTCACCGTGCACGATCGCCGCCGGCGTCGCCTCGTGCGCCCTTTCGATGGGCGTGGCAGAGGTGGAGTCACTCGAGATCGTCGCCGCCGATTAACGCGTGCTGAAACACCGCACGTAGCTCCTCGCCGAGGAAGACGAAGCGGATCGTCTCGAACGAGTCCGTGAACGGACGACGGCGCCCAGCGCCACGGGAGCAGCGAGCTCCGGCGGGTAGCCGTAGATGCCGCACGAGATCGCCGGGAACGCGACCGTGCGAGCGCCCAGCTCCTCAGCCACCTCGAGCGAACGGCGATGCGCGACGCGAGCAACTCCGCCTCGCCGCCCCTCCGCCCTGCCAGACCGGCCCGACGGTGTGGATCACCCAGCGCGCCGGCAGCCGTACCCGCGGTCGTCGCCTTCGCGTCGCCGGTCGCGCAGCCGCCGAGCAGCCGGCATTCGGCCAGGATCTCGGGACCGCCGCGCGCGGTGGATCGCGCCGTCGACCCCGCCGCCGCCGAGCAGCGACGAGTTGGCCGCGTTCACGATCGCGTCGACGTGCTGCTCGGTCAGGTCGCCGATGACGAACTCGAGCATCACTGGATCTTGACAAGAGACCCGGTCCGCGGGACAGTCGCTGTTGCGGCCCGCCGTGCGCTTCGGACCAGCCACCCCTGCGGCGGTGGCAGGATCGATTTTCCGCACGGCGGGCTGCTTCGTGCCTAGGAGGGCCTACAGCAGCGCGTCGAGCCCGACCGTCAAGCCGGGCGGCAGCGACCGGAGCTTCTCGAGCGCGAGCAGCACGCCGGGCACGAATGCCTCACGAGAGCTCGTGTCGTGCCGGATCGTCAGCGTCTGACCCGGCCGCCGAAGATCACCTCCTGGTGAGCGACGAGGCCCGGCAGCCGGACGGAGTGGATCGGCGTCCCGTCCGGGAGCAGCGCGGCGGTCGCCTTCGCAGTGCCCGAGGGCGCGTCGAGCTTCGTCTCGTGGTGCAGCTCCACGATCGCCGCGTTCGGGAGCACCTTGCCCGCCTCGGCGGCGAACCGCATCATCAGCACCGCGCCGAGAGCGAAGTTCGGCGCGTAGAAGACCGGCAGGTCGTGCTCAGCGGCGAGCGCGGCGACGCGCTCCTGGTCGAAGCCGGTCGTTCCGATCACACATGGCACGCCCGCCTCGAGACAGGCGCGCACGTTGCCCTCGACGGCGTCCGGGCGCGTGAAGTCGACCGCCGCGTCCGCGCTCGCGGCAGACTCGACCAGCTCGTGCCCGGCTTCCTCGAGCGCCGGGCCCAGCACCGAACCGACCTTCCCTTCGCCGCCCAGCAGGAAGATCTTCATGCAGCCTTGCGCCCGACCAGCGCCGGGTTGACGCGCTGGATGGCGGCGCGGAAGCGCGCCTCGCTCGGCCCGATGCCGGCCGCCGAGAGCCGGTCGAGCCGCAGCAGGTCACCCGCCAGCGCTGCGACGTCGTCACCGGTGACGGAGTCGATCCGCTCCATGATCTCGTCGAGCGACAGCAGCTCCGTGTCGGTGATCAGCGACTTTCCGAGCCGGCTCATCCGGTTCGAGGTCGACTCCATCGACAGCAGCATCCGGCCCTTCAGGTTCTCCTTCGCCCGCTCGAGCTCGCCCGGGCGCACGTTCCCGGCCGACACGTCGCCGAGCTCGCGCGCGACGATCTCCAAGCACTCGACGAGGTTCTCCTCACGCGTGCCGACGTAGAGCCCGACCTGGCCGGAGTCCGAGTACTGGGAGGCGAAGCTGTAGACCGAGTACGCCATCCCTCGTTTCTCGCGGATCTCCTGGAAGAGCCGCGACGAGGCCGACCCGCCGAGGATCGAGTCGAGCAGCGAGGCGGCGAAGCGGCGCTCGTCGCGCCTGGAGATGCCGGGGGCGCCGAGACAGACGTGGTACTGCTCCGTGGCCTTCCGCTGGAAGCGGTAACCCGGAGCCGGAGGCCGGGAGAACGGCTTGCGGGCGCGGCGGCCGGGCGACTCCGTCTTCGGCAGCCGGGCGGCCAGCAGCTCGAGCACGCGCTCGTGCTTCACATTGCCGGCCACCGCGACGACGATGTTGTCGTGGGCGTACGCGGCGCGGTGGTACGCGGTGAGCGCGCGCCGGCCGACGGTCGAGATCACGTCGGCGCGCCCGATCACCGGCCGGCCGAGCGGATGACCGCCGAAGACCGCCTCCGCGACGACGTCGTGGACGAGGTCCTGCGGGTTGTCGTCGACCATCGCGATCTCCTCGAGCACGACCTCGCGCTCGGAGTCGATGTCGGCGAACGCCGGGTCGTAGACCATCCCGACGATCACGTCGAGCGCCGGCTCGAGCCGGTCGTCGGGCACACGCGCGTAGACGAGCGTCGTCTCGCGCGAGGTGGCTGCGTTCAGCTCCCCGCCGAGCCCGTCGAAGATCTCGGCGATCTGCTGCGCCGAATGGGAGCCCGTGCCCTTGAAGAGCAGGTGCTCGATGAAGTGCGACACCCCGGCGCGGGCATCGGTCTCGTCGCGCGAGCCGGTCCCGATCCAGAAGCCGAGCGAGACGGAGCGGACGCTCGGCACCTCCTCGGAGATGACCCGTTCGCCCGTGCGGCAGCGTGGAGAGCTCGTAGTGCTGCACCGGCGGATCGTAGCTCCCTGGCTCGCTGGAGCTCTGCAAAAGCAGCGGCGGAGAATGTCGGCTAGGCTCCCCGACTTCCGAGGGCAGGTTTCCCGAGAACCACGACCGTCGACGTCGCCTGCATCCTGCGTCGCGTGACGTGTTCACCCGTTCGAGGGTTGCCAACCTGAGGAATCCGACGATGAAAGTCGTTTGCCGGAGCTCGAGACGCTGATCGTGGCCTTGTCCGTCGGGCTCGCGCCCGCGACCTCGTACGACGTCTTGTTCGAGGGCTCGTGGCGAGTGTCGCACCACAGGAGCCGAAGCCGCCGAGGACGAAGTCCTTCAGCACCGCGTCGGTCGACTGCGACGAGCGCGTCTCGGCGAGGAAGCTCGAGAAGCACTCGTTCGCGAGGTTGATCGACGGGTCGGCGAGATCGATGCCGCCCTCGTAGAACGCCCCGGGCCCGTAGACGTTGGCTGCGCCGCTCTTGGGCGTGAACGCCCACGGCGAGCTCGTGTTCACGAGGTTTGTGACCGCGCAGAACGGGTCGTTGACGGAGACGGGCGGAACCGGCGGCATCTTGCCCTTCGCGTGCAGGCCGAGACAGTCGGCCGGGTTCGTCGTGTTGCCGGCGACCGGATCCAGTGTCCCGTTGATCGAACCCCTGCCCGGGATCGTCCCGCCCGGTCCGTTCCACTTGATGACGCAGGGATCGGGCGATGCTGGACGCGCTCGTGTCCGGCACCAGCGACCCCCAAGTGCTGGCCGAGCTCGCCAGGGGCCAAGCTGCGCGCGAAGGTCCCCGCCCTGCGCGAGGCGCTCGTCGGCCGCTTAGACGCGCAGCACGCGCTGCTGGTCGGCGCGATCCTCGCCCATCTCGACTTCCTCGACGAGCAGCTGACCTGCTCTCCGACGCGATCGAGAGCGGCTCGCCCCTTTCGTCGCGGCGGTTGGGCTGCTCTGCACCATCCCCGGCGCGCAACGGCGCACCGCTCAAACCGTGATCGCTGAGATCGGTACCGACATGAGCCGCTTCCACTCAGCGCGCCACCTCGCCAGCTGGCCGGCCAGTGCCCCGGCAACGACCGCCCGGCCGGCAAGCACCGCTCGGGCAAGACCCGCCACGGCTCCAAGTGGTTAGTCAGCGCGCTCACCGAAGCGGCGATGGCCGCCACCCGCACGAAGGATGGCTCCTTGTCGCCCAGTACCAGCGCTGGCGCCCGCGCCGTGGCCACGGCCGCGCGCTCGGCGCCGTCAAACACTCGCTCATGTGCGCTTGCTGGCACATGCTCACCACCGGCGAGCTCTACCGCGAAGCCGGCGGCGACTACTTCACCCGCTGCGACCCCGGACGTGCGACACGCCGCCTCGTCGCCCGACTCGAACGACTCGGCCACCGCGTCGCCCTGGAGGCTGCCGCCTGACCCCAACGACATTTCCCATCAGGAGCCGAGTAACCGGGGCTCGTGCTATCCGGCGGCGGGCAGATCCCCCAGTTGGGGGAGAAGCGTGTTGTCGGCCCGGCCGATACGTCAGTGCCGCCTATGTGCCCGGCCGCGGGCACGAGAGATGAAAAGAGGTTAAGTCATGAGACGAACGCTGATCGGTCTGTTTCTGATCTTCGCGCTCGTGTTCGCGAGCGCCGCCATCGCTTCAAAAGGGGGCGGAGGCAACGGCTCCACCGGAGTAATCACAGTTCCCGATGCCGAGTACGCCGGCATGACCACGGCCACCGTCAACCCCGGTGGTGCGGATACGTACGTCTTCGTGCAGTGCTATGCGCCAGACGTCGGTGGCACATACGTCTACGCAGCGTACTTCCCGGTTGATGCGAACAACCGGGCTGCGATCGGCCCTCTTTGGTCGACGTTGTGGCCGCAGGGAGATGCCTCGTGTCAGGCCCAGGAAGGGTACTTCACGCGGAACGGCTTCGGCCGCTGGGTCTCCGAGGCCACCACCACCTTCCGCGTCACCGGCTGACATCGCCCACCTGGGCTGATTCCCAGGGATGCGCGCTCCAGATGGGGGAGGCTAGACCTCCCCTATCTGCGTTGCGGGGTCGTCGACGACCCCCACTCGGGGGCTGATCCCGCCGCGGCCCGCCGGAATTTTGCGGCGCGGCGATGCCGGCGTAGGTGCGGGCAGCGCCCACGTCAGCCAGTGACGCGGACGCCGTGCTGCGTCGAGGAAGGCGAGGATCGTGTCGGCGTGCACACCGACGCCGACGTTGAGGAACTGGTGCTCCTCGAGCTGCCGGCCGCCCTGCTCCACCACGGGGCTGAAACCGAGCGGGTAATGCACGGTGTGCACCTGGATCGCGCAGAGCCGTCCCTCGACGTCGAAGATGGGGCCGCCGCTCTGTCCGCGCAGCCCTGGTGTCGAGGTCTCGAGGTAGGAGAGCTCGGGCGCCCCGTCCGGCGTCCGGCCGCCGGAGCGGATCCTGGTCACCATGCCCTCGAGCGCGAACCGCGGCAGCGGGAAGGCGCCCTCAGCCGAACACGAACGCGTCGGCGCCGTCGTCGAACGTCGTGCTCACCGAGTGGAAGGGATAGCCGAGCTTGCACACGGTCGTTCCGGGCATGAGGCTGGCCGGGTCGCGGAGGACGGGGTAGGACTCCACAAGCGACGGGTCGAAGGGTCAAGCCGGCCGAGCGCGAGGTCGGCGCCGGGGAGGACGTGGAACTCGGCGACGATCCGACCGTCCCAGCCGGTCCAGAGCGAGTAGTTCCGGACCCAGTCGGGGTTCGCACCGAGCGAGCGGACGCGCTTCGCCTTGCCTTTCGCCGTGCCCTCCCCGGCGGCGATCTCCTGCGCGCGGGCCTCGTGCTCCGCGATCTCCGCCTGGTGGGCAGCGTGGAGCGTGGCGGGCTCGAGCAGGTGCGCCGCGGTGAGGAGCCAGCCGTCCTCGTTCAGCACGACGAACGCCCCGACGGCACATTCGACCCGACCGTCGTAGAGCCGCGCCGAGACGACGATCGGGTGCGTGTAGTGCGGAGCGAGTCCATGGGCACGCGCGAACATCAGGCGGTTCGGGCTGCGCGCTGCCGAGGCCTACCCGACCTTGATTTGACCGCGGATGACGCCGTTCGGGTACTTCCCCGTGATCAGCGTCAGCCACGTGTTCGTGGCAAGGAACTTCGCGGGATCGTCGCCCTTCAACTTCTTAACGCCTCGTTGCCCTGACTTGCACTCGGCGCAAAGCCTTACGAGAATCGGTCCGAAGCGCCCGGGCTTGCCGATGTGAACGTCGGCGATGACAAGCGGGTTGCGGAGTCCGCTGTACTGGATCCGCCACGTCAGCGTGCGCCGCTCCGTGTCGAGTGTGGCAGTGAGCGATCCTCGTGCGTTCGCCAACGCCGTCGGAAAACGCCATGGGCGATTGCGGATCGTCACCACCTGGCCGGGAGTCATGCTCGCGCTCAGTCGATACGTCTTCGCCGACGCCGCCTCTCCGGCATTCGAGCTACTCGAGCCGGCGACGAGCGAGACCCCGAGAGCAACAACGATCGATAGCGCCTTCTTCACTTCGTGAACCTCCTCCACCTACGAGCCGCAGCCGCAGGCTCTACGGGTTCGAGCCCTAGTGGGCCACGATTGTTGTGGTACCAGATGCTGATGGGAGGCCCGACTCCGGGCCTCCCATCAGTGTAGATCCGATCTGTTTCCTTTTCGTTAGGGCTTCGGCGAGATGATGATCGTGTCCCCACTGGAGGGCACGTTGGTGCCGCCGATGTCCGTCGCGAAGCTGTAGGTCACGACCGGGCCGGGCGGAGTAACAGGCTGGCCCGCTAGGGCGCTCAGGCTGTACTTGATCCCGACGATGTAGGTCGCACCTGCCGTAGCTCCGGTCACCGAGATCGTCGCCGTGCCAGTTGACTGGCTGTAGCTCGACGTTCCCTTATTGCTCTTGGCGCAGTTCGACTCGTACAGGATGATCTGGCCGACGCTCTGAACCGGAATCGGGTTCCATGCTGCGTTGTTCGACTGCGTCACGTTGATGGTGAAGGTTCGACGACGGCGCCACGATGCTGATGTAGTAGAACATCACGCCCGGGGCGACGTTGTTGACCTTGTTGCTCTTGATGCCGTACGCGGCGTTCGTGAGCTCGTTGCTCGGGTTTTCCGAGACGAAGTCGCTGCACGTCACGCCCGTGTGCATGATGTGGCCCTTTGGCGGCGGCGGGGTGATCGGGATCGAGAGCGTGTCCTGCACAGGACCCGTCTGATCCGAATCGGCCGTCGCCACGTTCGTCAGGTTTCCGCCGGCATCGAACTCCGCCTGCGTCACCGTATGGCTACCCGTGCAGGTCATGAACGCACCGGGCGCCAACGTCGTGGCCGGACAGCTCACCGACGCCACCTTGTTGTCGGTGACCGTGATTCCCGTCAGCGTGACGTTTCCGGTGTTCGTGACCAGGTAGCTGTACGGCACAACCTGACCTGCCGCCGTGATCGTCGTCGTCGTCGATGACTTTTCGATCGTCAGTGCCGGCTTCTTCTCGCTCGTCACCGTCTCCGTATCGCAGACCTCGGTCGCACCGGTCGCGTTCGCGCACGCGGTGTTCGCGAACGTCCCCGCGTCCAGGTCTGCCTGCGTGATCGTGTGACTACCCGAGCAGGTGATCGCCGCACCCGGAGCCAGCGTCGCCGGCTGCGTAGGCGTACAGGTCAACGTCCCCAACGTCGGATCGCTGACCGTCACGTTGCTCAACGTCACGTTGCCCGTGTTCGTGGCAACGATCTGGTACGAGATCACGTCACCGACCGAGTCATACGTCGTCGGCGACGCCGTCTTCACGATCGACAGTGCCGGCTTCTTCTCGCCCGTCACCGTCTCCGTATCGCAGACCTCGGTCGCACCGGTCGCGTTCGCGCACGCGGTGTTCGCGAACGTCCCCGCGTCCAGGTCTGCCTGCGTGATCGTGTGACTGCCCGAGCAGGTGATCGCCGCACCCGGAGCCAGCGTCGCCGGCTGCGTAGGCGTACAAGTCAACGTCCCCAACGTCGGATCGCTGACCGTCACGTTGCTCAACGTCACGTTGCCCGTGTTCGTGGCACGATCTGGTACGAGATCACGTCACCGACCGAGTCATACGTCGTCGGCGACGCCGTCTTCACGATCGACAGTGCCGGCTTCTTCTCGCCCGTCACCGTCTCCGTATCGCAGACCTCGGTCGCACCGGTCGCGTTCGCGCACGCGGTGTTCGCGAACGTCCCCGCGTCCAGGTCTGCCTGCGTGATCGTGTGACTACCCGAGCAGGTGATCGCCGCACCCGGAGCCAGCGTCGCCGGCTGCGTAGGCGTACAAGTCAACGTCCCCAACGTCGGATCGCTGACCGTCACGTTGCTCAACGTCACGTTGCCCGTGTTCGTGGCAACGATCTGGTACGAGATCACGTCACCGACCGAGTCATACGTCGTCGGCGACGCCGTCTTCACGATCGACAGTGCCGGCTTCTTCTCGCTCGTCACCGTCTCCGTATCGCAGACCTCGGTCGCACCGGTCGCGTTCGCGCACGCGGTGTTCGCGAACGTCCCCGCGTCCAGGTCGGCCTGCGTGATCGTGTGACTACCCGAGCAGGTGATCGCCGCACCCGGAGCCAGCGTCGCCGGCTGCGTAGGCGTACAAGTCAACGTCCCCAACGTCGGATCGCTGACCGTCACGACGCTCAACGTCACGTTGCCCGTGTTCGTGGCAACGATCTGGTAGATGATCACGTCACCGACCGAGTCATACGTCGTCGGCGACGCCGTCTTCACGATCGACAGGCCGGCTTCTGCTCGCCCGGCACGTCTCCGTCATCGCAGACCTCGGTCGCACCGGTCGCGTCGTCGCGCACGCGGTGTTCGCGAACGTGCCCGCGTCCAGGTCTGCCTGCGTGATCGTGTGACTACGCCGAGCAGGTGATCGCCGCACCCGGAGCCAGCGTCGCCGGCTGCGTAGGCGTACAAGTCAACGTCCGCCAACGTCGGATCGCTGACCGTCACGTCGCTCAACGTCACGTTGCCCGTGTTCGTGGCAACGATCTGGTAGGAGATCACGTCACCGACCGAGTCATACGTCGTCGGCGACGCCGTCTTCACGATCGACAGTGCCGGCTTCTTCTCAGCCCGTGACCGTCTCCGTATCGCAGACCTGGTCGCACCGGTCGCGTTCGCGCACGCGGTGTTCGCGAACGTGCCGGCGTCCAGGTCTGCCTGCGTGATCGTGTGAGTACCCGAGCAGGTGATCGCCGCACCCGGAGCCAGCGACGACCGGCTGCGTCAGGCGTACAAGTCAACGTCCCCAACGTCGGATCGCTGACCGTCACGTCGCTCAACGTCACGTTGCCCGTGTTCGTCGCAACGATCTGTGTACGAGATCACGTCACCGACCGAGTCATACGTCGTCGGCGACGCCGTCTTCACGAACGACAGTGCCGGCTTCTGTCTCGCGCCGTCACCGTCTCCGTATCGCAGACCTCGGTCGCACCGGTCGCCGTTCGCGCACGCCGTGTTCGCGAACGTGCCGGCGTCGAGGTCGCCTGCGTGATCGTGTAACTACGCCGAGCAGGTGACCGCCGCACCCGGAGCAAGCGACGCCGGCTGCGTAGGCGTACAAGACAACGTCGCCAACGTCGGATCAGTGACCGTCACGTTGTCAACGTCACGTTGCCCGTGTTCGTCGCAACGATCGTGTACGAGATCACGTCACCGACCGAGTCATACGTCGTCGGCGACGCCGTCTTCACGAACGACAGCGCCGGCGTTCTGATCGCCCGTGACCGTCTCCGTCATCGCAGCCCTCGGTCGGCACCGCCGTCAGCGTTCGCGCACGCCGTGTTCGCGAACGAGCCGGCGTCGAGGTCGGCCTGCGTGATCGTGTGACGTACGCCGAGCAGGTAGATCGTCGCCCCGGAGCCAGCGACGACCGGCTGCGACGGCGTACAAGTCAACGTCCCCAACGTCGGATCGAGTGACCGTCACGTTGCTCAACGTCACGTTGCCCGTGTTCGTCGCAACGATCGTGGTAGGTGATCACGTCACCGACCGAGTCATACGTCGTCGGCGACGCCGTCTTCACCAACGACAGCGCCGGCTTCTTCTCGCCCGTCACCGTCTCCGTATCGCAGACCTCGGTCGCACCGTCGCGTGTCGCGCACGCGGTGTTCGCGAACGTCCCCGCGTCCAGGTCTGCCTGCGTGATCGTGTGACTACCCGAGCAGGTGATCGCCGCACCCGGAGCCAGCGTCGCCGGCTGCGTAGGCGTACAAGTCAACGTCCCCAACGTCGGATCGCTGACCGTCACGTTGCTCAACGTCACGTTGCCCGTGTTCGTGGCAACGATCTGGTACGAGATCACGTCACCGACCGAGTCATACGTCGTCGGCGACGCCGTCTTCACGATCGACAACGACTTGATAGCCGGTGAGTCGTTGAACGTACAGATCGTCTCGACGCCCGACTGGATCGTGAAGTTGTCCACGCCGGTGGCCGTCGGAGTTCCCGTCGACGTCGGCGTTCCGGTCTGGAGCTGACAGGACGCCGAATCCAGCTTCCATCCGGCCGGGACGACCTCGTTCAGATCGAGGGTCGTGGTCGGGGAGTAGGTGATGAACTGCTGCTGACCGCTCCCGTTAATCGTCCAGCTGCTGTCATCAGTCGTCGCAGCCGCGGACGCGTTGAACGTGAACGCGGTCCCGTTGTTCGGATTGGCGGCCTTCACGATGGTCAGGAAGCCAACGTTCGGCGTGAAGATACAGTCCGACGGATCGGATCCCGGGAGCTGCGACGGGTAGCTGCAGACGTTCAACAGGAACGCATCGCTCCCGCCGACGTCGGCCAACGCGATGGTGGTCTCAGCGACCGTGTCATTCGTGTTGCATCCCGGGTTGGCCTCATCATTGCCGTCCAGATGTGTGGCTGTGAAGTACGGCGAGCTCGGAACTCCGAACGGATCGGAGTTCGTCACGATCGACGTCGTACCGCTTGTCCCGGGACTCGGGATCGGTGCTCGCGGATTCGTGCACTTGTCGGTGGCGCCGTCTCCACACGAATACAGCACCTCCGAGGTGGTCCCGTCTGTCGCGACGATCAAGCAATACGAGTAGTTCGCGAGACCGTCACTGTCGGTGTCAAAAAGGGCGCACGCGTCGCGGGTGTTGTTACCCGACGTCGCCGTGTCATCCCATCCCCACTTGACAGAGAAGCTGGGCGCACCGGGCGCTCCGTAGTCGACCGTCAGGAAGCTCAGGTCCTTCTGGCCCGGCCGTCGTCGGCGCCGGCGTACCGGGAGCGGCGAGTGGCTGTGGCGTCCGCTGCTCAATCCGCGGCAGACCCTGACCACTTCGTTCTCGATGGATAGCCTGCGCGGCTTCGGCCTGATGCAACGCGACCGCGAGTTCCGCAACTACGAAGACAATGAAGCGCGCTACGAGCTGCGGCCGAGCGCGTGGGTCGAGCCGACCGGCACTTGGGCGCCGGGCCGCGTCGAGCTCATGCAGCTGAACACTCCCGACGAGACCAACGACAACATCGTCGCGTACTGGGTGCCGCGCGACGCGCCCGCACCGGGCCAGCCATTCGATTTCACGTATCGATTGCACTGGCAGGGAATGCAGCAGGAACAGCGTCCGCCGGGCGCGTGGGCTCTGCAGACGCGCGTCGGCCGTGGCTACGCCGAGCTGCCCGAAGACCAGCAACAATATGTCGTCGACTTCGACGGTCCATCGCTCGCAGCGCTGAAAGCCGATGCCGCGGTGAAAGCAGTCGTGACCGCGCCGACGAACGGGCAAGTCGTGGAGAGCAACGTCTATCGCCTGGAGGCTACCGGAGTGTGGCGCATGACAGTGGTCGTCAAGCAGCTCAACCGCAATGAGCCCACCGAGCTGCGCGGCTTCCTTCAGAGCGGCAACGATGTGCTCACCGAGACGTGGAGCAACATCTTGCCGCCGCTGTTGCAGAGATAGGAGAAGAGGCGGTCTTGGCGAGAGAATCTTCTTAAGGATTCCGCCCCAGCAACGCCAGCACCTGCTCGCGAACTCCGCGATCGTGCACGGGCATCACCAGCACATCGCCCGGTCGCGCCCACTCCAGGACGCGCTTGACCGCACCGAGCTCGCTCAGATGGACTTCGATCGACGTTGCCAGCAAGCCCGTGCGTAACAGCGCGCCGCGCAGAATCGCCGGCACTTCGCCCGGCGCGCGGCCGCGCATGTACGACTCCGTTTCCTTCACGATGACGAAGTCCGGCCGAAATCGTGCTGCCGTCGCAGCGAGCTCTTCGATGTCTGCATTCGAGCGGTTGCCGGCCTGACCCAGCAACAGCGCGACGCGCCCGGTACGGCGCAGGCGAGTCGCGACGTTCATCAAGCCGCGCAGGCCGTCTGGATTGTGGGCGTAGTCGATGAGCATCTGCGCGCCGCGATACTCGTAGCGCATCAGCCGTCCGGGATTGTCGGTCGGGTCCGCACCGAAGCGTGCGAGCACCGTTGCAACGGTCGCTGCCGCAATGCCGAGACCGAGGGCTGCCAGCGCGACACCCGCGACGTTCTGCACGTTGTAGTCGGCCGTGCCGTCGACAGTCAGCGGCATGTCCACCACCGCGCCGAGATCGAGCTCCTCGGCCGAGCCGCCGCGCGTCCAGCTGATGATGAGCCGCCCGTTGCGCACGCCGCTGGTCGAGCCGCCTTTCATGCGATGAGAGAGCAGCGCCACGGCGTCGTAGTTGCGCGAGAACCAGCCGATCGGACTCTTGAACTGGTCGGCCCGCGCGCGCAGCGTCGCATCGTCGGCATTCAGCACCAGCAGGCCTCTGTCGTCGATCGTGCTCGCAACGACCAGCTTCGTGTCGGCGAGCCCTGCGAGGTCGTCGATGCCGTACTCGCCGAAGTGATCGGCCGTGATGTTCGTGACGACCGCGACGCGCGAACGCTGTACCGCGAGCCCACGCCGCAGGATTCCGCCGCGCGCTGTCTCGAGAATCGCCGCTTGCACGCGCGTATCGCGCAGCACCCTGCGTGTCCCGACCGGGCCGGAGTAGTCACCGCCCTCGATCTGCTCGCCGGCGACGAACAGACCGTCAGTGCAGTTGAAGCCGTCGCGCCAGCCGTGAGCTCGCGCGCACGCCGCGAGTAATCGAACCGTGGTCGTCTTGCCGTTCGAGCCCGTGACGATCGCGGTGGGAACGTTGCGTAACTCGTTCCACGGCACTTGCTCCACGCTGGGCAGAGCATCGAGCGGCCATGTTCGACCGCTGGCGCCCGAGCCGAGCGTCAGGTCGTCGTCATCCGCGAGATAGGACAAGCCGCGCGTGTCGGCCGCAGCGACCAGTGCGCGCAACGGCGGCGAGCCTTCGATCTTCGCCAACTTCTCGAATCGGACAAACGCGGCCTGCTCGTCGATGACCGGCGGTGCGACTGCGAACGCAGCGGACATCGTCGACTGCTCCGCGGCGACGCGGGCTGCCTCGATGAGCGCATCCGTGAGGTGCTTCCAGCGAACCGGGTCGGCAGCGACGAGCGCCGCGCAGAACGCCCATTCGTTGACCTCAGTCGCGGTGAACAGCTGATCGAGCGGCGCAGTCAGTGCGAGCGACGTGCCGGCTGCGTGTCGGCGTGACACGGTCGATTGCGATAAATCCGGCCAGCCCAAAGCCGCGCGCGCACGCGCGACGCGACTGCGCCAGCCCGCCAGCAACGTCGCATCGATGTCGACTGCGACTGTCTCGAGGACCGCGCCAGTCGAAGCGAAGAACAGGTTGCTACCGGTGAGGCGTCGCGAGCTGTCGAACGGCAGTGCGGCCGGTTCGCTCAGTCATCGACCTCCGGCGCGAGGCGAATGCCACGTTCGTCGCGCAGCAGACCTTCGAGGCTCATCAGCGGTGGCGGCTCGGAACTGGCCTCGGCGATCGTAGGGGGTGGCGGCGCCGGAGCGCGCGCCTGCGGCTCCGGCGCGCCGGCCGGACGGAATTTCGTGATCTGCTTCCACGAGCGCACCAGCGCGTCGGCGAAGACGAGCAACAGGTCGCCGGGCTGACCCATGTTGAGCGCGGCGTCGATCGCTTCCTGCTCGTCCGGAATGATCGAGATCTGCTTGTTCGCAACGCCTTCCGCGATCAGCGCTGTCGCAATCAGGCGCGGCACTTCGTCCGGCGCGCGGTCGCGCAGGTTGTCGTCGCGACGGCAGATGTAGTGATCGAAGCGACCCGCGACCGCCTTCGCGATCGCAGTCAGATCTTCGTCGCGCCGATCGCCGGGCCCGGCCACCACCACGATGCGCCGGCCGGTGACGTCGAGCCGCTGCGCCAGCTCGGCCATCGCCGCGACCGCGTGCGCGTTGTGACCGTAGTCGAATACGACTTTGAATGGATGCTCGTTGAACACGTTCATGCGCCCGGGCGCCTGGAAGAACGTGGTGTCGAACGTCCGCAGCCCCTGGCGGATCGCATCGAGCTTGATGCCGAGCGAGAACGCCATCGCAGCGGCGAACATTGCGTTCTGCACGTTGTGAGTCGCGCGACCTTCGAGCGTCGCGGGAATCAGATGCGTCCACAGCAGCGGAATGTGGCTGCCGCGGTCGTACAGCGTGATCATCTGGCCGTTGACGCCGGCTTCGAGAGCGCACGCGCGGCCGCCCGCGCGAATGTGCTCGCGCACCAGCGTGTGCTGCGGGTTCATCGTCACGTAGCAGATGTTCTTCGCTTCCGTGTAGCCGGACATCTTGAGCACGAGCGGATCGTCGGCGTTCAGCACGGCGCAATCGGTCGCGACTTCGATCACGACGCGTTTGACTTCCGCGAGCTGCTCCAGCGTGTCGATGCCCTTCAGGCCAAGGTGATCGGACTGCACATTGAGCACTGCGCCGACGTTCACTTGCTTCACGCCCATGCCTGCGCGCAGCAAACCACCGCGCGCGGTTTCGAGCACGGCCATGTCGATCTGCGGATCGGCCAGCACCATCTGCGCCGACATCGGACCGGTCATGTCGCCTTGCACGGTGCGCTGTCCGTCGATGTACACGCCGTCCGTCGTCGTCAGGCCCGGTGTGTAACCGCCCATCTTCGTGATGTGCGCGAGCATGCGCGCGGTCGTCGTCTTGCCGTTCGTGCCGGTGACCGCTGCGATCGGCACGCGCGACGGCGTGCCCGGCGGGAACAGCATGTCGATGACCGGGGCGGCGACGTCGCGCGGCGTGCCTTCGCTGGGCGCCACGTGCATGCGGAACCCCGGCGCTGCGTTGACCTCGCAAATTCCGCCGCCGATCGTGCGATAGCTCTCGGCGATGTTCGTCGACAGGAAATCAACGCCGCCGACGTCGAGGCCGATGGCGCGAATCGCGCGCACCGCCATGTCGCGGTTGTCGGGATGAATCACGTCCGTCACGTCGGTGGCAGTGCCGCCGGTGGAGAGATTCGCAGTCGAGCGGAGATACACGACGCGTCCGCGCTCCGGCACCGACTGCGCGGTGAGACCGGCACGCTCCAGCATCTTCTCCGCCTGCGCGTCGAGCTCGAGGCGCGTCAGCACTTTCTCGTGGCCGACACCGCGTCGCGGATCCTGGTTCACGATCTCGATCAGCTGCACGACCGTGTGCTCGCCGTCGCCGACGACATGCCCGGGCGTGCGGCGCGTCGCCGCGACCAGCTCGCCGTTGACGACGAGCAGGCGATGATCGTCGCCTTCGAGAAACGACTCGACGATCACCGAGCGCGAATGCTCGCGCGCTACGTTGTAGCCATGCGCAACTTCCGCTTCGGTCGTCAGCCGGATGGAAATACCGCGGCCGTGATTGCCGTTGTAGGGCTTGGTGACGACCGGATAGCCGATGCGGTTCGCGGCGCGCACCGCCTGAACGTCGCTCTGCACCAGCTCCTGCCGCGGCACGGGCAGGCCGAGCGAGGCGAGAATCTTGTTCGTTTCTTCCTTGTCGCTCGCCAGCTCCACCGCGATGTGCGGTGTGCGGCCGGAGACAGTCGCCTGGATGCGCTGTTGATACTTGCCGTGGCCAAGTTGCACGAGCGATTGATCGTTGAGTCGCAGCCACGGGATGCTGCGACCTTCCGCCGCACGCACCAGCGATGCAGTCGACGGGCCGAGCGCTCGGCGCTGCGCGAAACGGATGAAGTCGTCGCGTGCTTCCGGCCAGCTCCAGCCTTCGGGCACGGAGCCCGGCGGACGAAGCGACTCGGGCAACAGCGAGCACAGCAGCCGCAATCCAAGGTCGCCGGCGGCGACACCTTCATCGCGCTGCGCGTATTCGTAGACGACCGTGTAGACGCCAGGCTTACCGGCGCTGCGCGTCTTGCCGAAGGTGACTTCCTCGCCCGCGACGTTCTGCAATTCGATGGCGACGTGCTCGAGCACGTGACCGAGCCACGTGCCTTCGTCCTCGCGCATGCGCCGCAGGAATCCGCCGGGCTCGCGGTACGAGCAGCCGTGTTCGGCAAGCCCCGGCAACGCCGCGGCCAGGCCTTCGACATATTGTGGCCCGAGCTTGGCCGTAGGCCACGCTTCCAGCGCGCCGAGATCGAGCTCCAGGCGAATCACGGGAAAATGCGCGTACAGCGACGGGCCGACGTAAACCGAGCGATCGAGAATCTGCATGGGCGGGCGACGCTCCCCGGAGGCGTGCCCGGATGATGTCACACTACGTCGGACCCGCGCAGGCGGGGACCCAGACGCTGTCCCCGCGCATGCGGGGATGGATTCCCGCATCCGCGGGAATGACGAGCCGAACTATTCTTTTGTCGGAATAAGCTCGCGGCGGACGCCGTGCGCGTATTCAGGTCGAAGGTCGCGCCGGGCGTCAGGACGTGCACTTTGAGGCCGAGGACTGCCACCGGCTGACCCTCGGACGCGCTGTCGGCCGAGGAAAAGCTGACTTCCGAGGCGTCGACGACGGTGACGCCGCCACTGCCCTCGACTTCCAGCACTTCGTCCGGGCCGATGAACACGGCGGTGTCCTCGTCCAGGCCGATACCGATCGCGAACGGGTTGTATGCAAGTGCGGTGATCAGGCGGCCGAGCCGGTCGCGCTCGCGGAAGTGCTGGTCGATCACGAAGCGGTTGGTCAGTCCCAGGCCGGGCGCCAGGCGCACGCTGCCGGCGATGACCGATGAGCCTTCGTCGCCGAACGCGATCATGTGCTCGCTGAGGATGCTCGCGCCCGCGCTGGTGCCGCCGACAGTGACGCCCGCGGCGTTGCGCTTGCGGATGAGCTGGGCGACCGGCGTGCCGCCGAGCAGCGCGGTCAGACGCAGCTGGTTACCGCCGGTAAAGAAAATGCCGGTGGCTTCTTCGAGCCGCTGCAGGCGATTCGGCTCCTGGCAATCGCGGCGCGTATCGAAGTCCATCACCGTGACGCGCGAAGCGCCGAGCTCGCGAAACAGCGCTTCGTAGCGCGGCCCGGTCTCGTGCATCTTGCTGGCGGTCGGGATCACGACGATGTCGGCATCTTCGCCGCCGGAAACCTCGACGAAACGACGCAGGATGCGGCGGTCGTTCTCCTTGTTCTCCGCCCCGCCGATCGGGACGATGTAGCCGCGCGCGGCGCCTTCGGCAACTCTGCTGGGACACATGTAGTGGGCTGTACTCCTCGCGTGTAATTCTAACCCTATTCAAACGTGCCGCGGCGGACGCAAGTTCGATCCATGACGTGGATCTCGCCACGAACGACCACGGTATCGGCATGGCCCTGCTCGTCGAGCACCACCAGGTCGGCGTCATGGCCCACGGCAAGACTGCCTTTGCGCGCGAGCCGCAGCAGCTTGGCGGGATTCGCGGTGAAGGCCGGCAGAGCAGCTTCGAGCGACAGCCCGCGAGCCATCGCTTCGCGCAGCGTTTCGAGCAGCGCGCCGGAGGAGCCGACATCCATGTGCGTCACGCGACCTTCTGCGTCGAAACACGGCAGGCAACCGCCTGCGTCGGAGCTCACGGTGACGCGATCGGCGGGTGCGCCCGACGCGAGATAACGTTCGAGCGCTTCGGCAGCGGCGTACGCATCTTCTCCCTCCTCCACTGGAAACGCGGTGATGTCGACGGTGGAACCTTGCCGCGCCAGATCCAGCGCCTCGGCAAACAGCGCGCGGCGTCGATTCACGTGAGTGGGATTGAAGACGCGCGCCGGCAATTCGCTCTTCCGCAGAGCCTCGCGCACGAGCTCGAGACCGCGTGCGCCATCGCCGAGGTGAAGGTGCAGGACGCCGGCCTTGCCGGTCATAACGCCGGCGACGTGACACTCGGAGGCGATGCGCAGCAACTCGTCCAGTGTCGGTTGGCTCGAACGATGGTCGCTGATCGCGACTTCGCCGATGCCGATCAATGCTTCGACGAAGACCAGGTCGCCCCGTACGCTGCCGGTCAGCGTCGCCGGCGGCACGTGATAACCGCCCGCGTAGCCGTAAGCGTTCAGTCCTTCCTCGCGCAGCGCATAGAGCGACGCGAGCAACTCGCCAGGGCCGCGCGCAACGTCGTCAGTGCCGAGCAAGCCCACGACCGACGTGATGCCGACACGTCGTGAAACGCGAAAGCGGCACAGCCGGCACGCGAGTTCGAAAGCCTGCTTCGCCGCCACCGCCAGTGACATGAACGTGGCCGTCGATGAGTCCCGGAATCGTGCGGCGGCCGGCTGCGTCGACGACGCGGGAGACCGTGCGCAAAGCAACGGGCAGATCGAGCGCTTCCTCGCCGATCCAGAGAATGCGTCCGCCGCCGATGAGCAGATGGCGGATGCCGAGCGGCTGCGGTGCGTAGAGGTTCGCGTTGCGAATCAGGATGAGCGTCACGGGCGCGTAGCCTGCGGGTCGCTTGCGGGAACCGTCAAGTGATTCGGTAGCTACTGCGCGTCGCGCACGCGGCCACCTTGCAGGATGAACCGCATCGAGTAGTTGGCCTCGTGACAGGCGTACTCGAACATCTGCTCGTTCCGCCGCAGCATGTGCGTCTCGCCCGTCCAGGGTCGCGTGTAGTGCGCAGGATCGTCCACGGTGAACAAGTAGTTGATCTCATCGTCGGATACGCGCGTGATGCGTTCCGTGACCGTGGTGCCCGGCGAGACCCGGAACGTGATCGTCGCCCCTGCGATGCGTCCGATATCGCTCGGCGTGAAATGCTTGGTTTCCACCACCAGCGTATCGCCCTCCCACCAGCCGATCGAATCGCCGGCCCACGAGGTCACGGCGGCCGGCGCGTGCCTGGCGTTGAGGCGAACGACCCGCGCGAAGTTCATGACTTCCGCGACGATCACCACGGCGTCCGGCGTCTGCACGATCTGTCGCAGGTTGGTCCCCGGGTTGTAGAGATTCGGCGGCTGCGCGGCCGGGTTGCCGAGACAACGCTCGGACGTTGGACGCTGCTCCGGACCGTCCAGCGCGTTCAAGATGGCGGCGCGCGCCTTCACCTGCCACTCCTTGAATGCAGGCGTGCCGGGAATCCGGCCGTCAGACGGATCGACGATGATCGAGCTGCGCAGCTCGCCGCGGATCGGCAGCATCTGTCGCTCGTTGAAGTACTCGGTCGGCTCGGTGGGCTTCGAGCGATCTTCGGCGAGCTGCTCCAGCGAGCGATAGATGGCCGCCGCCTGCTCGGGAGTGATTGCCAGCGTCGGGTAACCGGGCAATCGCTCGAGCGGAGTCGCGTTGACGTGATCCCAGACGCCCTGCAAGTCGGGGCGGCCGTCGGCAAGCCGGGGCACGCGATACTCCGCCGGGACTGCCGGCGCGGCCGAGACCAAGAGCGCAGTGGCGCAAGCGAGTGGTGGCAAGAACCTGCGCATGCAGGAGATCACCATACAGGCGGCGCGACTGGACGGATACAGACCCTAAGGACAGCAGCGAACCATGACGCGGATTCGCAATTGCGGTGCTTTCCGCACGCAAGCAGGGCCGGCGATACTGCGAGCATGAAACCGTGCTCTTTGCTCGCCGTGCTCGCCGGTCTGGCTGCGAGCGTCGCCCATGCGACTCCCGAAATTCTCGTGACGGCCTTGCACGGGATGCAATGGCAAGTGAGATACGACTTGACCGAGCCTGCGACCAGCCTGCAGTTCGTGCGCTCCCCCGATGATTCGCGGCCGCGCACCTGGCTGCCCGATCAGGGGTTCGAGATCGTCAAGACGGCAAGCGGCGACGTCGCGCGCCGCAAAGATGGTGCGGCCTTTCGCACCGTTCGATTCCGGATGAGCCCGACGTACAGCGTGCTCCCCAAGGATTACGCGCCGTTTTCCCCCTTCGGCGACGGCGGCATGCTGTTTCATACCGGCCGGCTGTTCGCGTGCGCAGGCCATTGCTCGGACGACGAATCGTGGTCCATGGATTTGTGGGCGGACGATGAGGATCGGATCCTTCTCGACGGCAAGGCGCTGCAGGCGCGCGCGCACTGGACGGATCAGGGCGAGGGGCGCGTAGTCTACGTGGGCAAGGGCGTCCGCAGCAAACGGGCGATTTCGTCGCCGTCATCGACGCTGCGCTTCCCGACGACATTCGCGGCCGGTTGCTGCTCCAGTTGCCGCGATTCATGCATCTGTTCTCTTCGAAGCTCGGCGCGCTGCCCAGGCGTCCGATGCTGTTCGTTTCGTACGACACTTCGCACGCGCCCGGTTGGGGACAGCAGGGCGGCGTGCTGGGCGACCAGGTCTTCACGCACTTCTACGGCAGCAAATGGCCCGAAAACGTGCGCAAGCCGGAGTTCGCGGATGGGCTCGCCTGGCATCTGGCCCACGAAGCGGCCCATCTGTATCAGCGAGGCGTGTTCGACCAGGAGCCCGGCGATGCGTGGATACACGAAGGCGCCGCGGAAGCCTTTGCCGCGATCGCCATGCAGCCCGGGTCAGCGCAGTTCGTGCGCACGACTCGCGAGACTGCGGCCAGCAAGTGTGCGGCGCTGATCGGAGAAACATCCATTCGTGATGCGATTGCGGCGGGCAAGTTCGATGCCGCCTATAAATGCGGGATGCTGCTGAATCTGACCGTCGACGCACGGATACGAACGGCCACCGGCAAGGATGGCCTCTACGCTGTCTGGGGCGACTACCTCAAACGCCTGTCCCGCAAGGACGCTGTGCACGGCGAAACACTTTATCTCGAAGCTATTTCGGCTGTGGGCGGTGCGGACACGGCCGCATGGCTCCGCAATGCCGTCGCAACTCCCGGCTGGCGCGCGGATATCGTGCTCAATCACTTCGACGGCGGTCGCCTGCCGAAGTAGGCGCCGAGCAGCGAAGCCGGAACGGTCAGGCCGATTCCGACGACTCTGAACCAGGTCGGCAACTCGCTCGTCGTGAGCGTGCTGAGCACCATGCCGAGTCCGCCGTATGCAAGCGCGTTGAAGTACGGAATGCTGCGCGCGATGCGCGCCACGAGGAATCCGCCGACGACTGTCGAAGCGGTGCCGAGGATGAGCGCAGTCCTGAGATAGCCGGGATCCCGCGCAAGCGCCACCGCGGCGGCTCGCACCTGCTCGTCGCTGGCATTGGTAATCTGATCGCTGCTGAAGATGCTGAAGAGCACGATGCCAGTGATGAAGTCGATGCCGAACACGGCCAGTGTTGCCAGCACGACCGCGCGGATGTCGATGTTGCCGATCATCGGCGCACAGCGTACAGGAAACGCGCGTAACCGATCTCGGCGGCACTCTTCGTCAGCTCGACGTTGACCCACGCGACGACGTCGCCGAACGGTCGGTCGCTGAACGGCCAGCGAGTACGCTGCGTGGATCGCAGAGCGCCATCGTCGAGTTCATCCATCGCTGCGATCCACTCACCGCGCAGTCGGCCAAGCCATTCGCGCACGCCGTCCGCAGTACCGGGCCAGGTCACTGCTTCGCGTGTGAGCTTGCCTGCCCCGAAGGAATGGTCGAGCACCATCGACCACCAGAATCCCAGGTGCCACGTGAGCCAGGCAATGCTCGACGGGCCGAGGTCGTAACGCTCGTGCTCAGGCCAATCGGCGCGCCACGTTCCGTCCGGCGCGCGGTGCACGTGCATGCCCTGCGCTGCCGGCCGCCACAGGCATTCCTCGGTGTCGAGACCGGTGAGATGCAAATCCGTGAGCGACCACGCCGTCTTGAATTGGCGGCGCAGGTAGCTGCCGTCGTCCGTCATCGCTCCTCCCCGCGTGTCACGAGGAGGAGGAGCTTAACGCATGGCAGTCGGAAGCCTTCAGGTCTGCTGATAGGTGGACGCCGTCGTAGCGCAATCCGCGCAGGCAAAGGCGTAGAAAATGCCTTCGCGGCCCGGATCCACGTCCTCGCAGGCAACCTGGCCGATGCAACGCATAGTCCGCTGGCACTCGCCGCAGGCCGGATACTCCGCGTCCTGAATCCATGCCGGATGTCCACCGATCTGCGAGTAGTGCGTCGGCAAGGTGTCGATCGCCGCATGCCAGGGGCTGCGCGGCGCGGCGGCCGGGGCCAGAGTCCGACGCGGCATCCGCTCGTCGACCAGCTCCTTGTCGCAAATGGGCACGACGATTTGCTGCGCGCAGCCGAGGAATGCGAGAACCGGCGCCGTTCCATCGAGCTCGAGCAGGTTCGTGTCAGTGAGCACTGCAACGGGCGAAGGCGTCACGGAGCTGTCGCCGCGAATGAGCGGGTAACACACCTCGTGATACAGATTGCGTCGCTGCGAATCCGGCGACAGCTCCCAACCTGCTTGCTGCGAATATTGATGCGGAGGGATATGCAGATCCGCTGCCCACTGCGGTGGCCGCGCGCGCCAGCCGGCGAAGAGATCGACCACGCGCTCGTCGCCCACCCATGCCAGCGCGCAGAGCAACTTGTCCGTCAGCAGCACGTCGTGTCCCGCGACACGAGCGAGATGCAGAGTCAGTAAATCGCGAATCTTCGGCGCGGCTCGATGAAACACGAACTCCGGTCGCAACTCACCAAGCCGGATGAGCTCCTGCTGCAACGAGCTGATGTCCGCGGATGCGAACGCAACGAGGCACGTTGCTATGTCTTGCGCCGTGCGCGTATCGCCCTTCTGCAGCAGCGTATGCGCGTGACGCGCCAGTGCAGCGAGCTGGCTCGAGCCGAGCTCACCGTACAAAACGTCGGTGGGTCGTGAAGGCTGCGCGTAGCGAATCAGCCGGTCGGGCTTCGGCGGCTGATGCACGATCTTCAGCATCTCCAGCGGATCGTCGATGCCTGCGTACGGATCGACATCGCGCCGATTGGCCTGAAGGTAGGCCTCGTGCTTCGGCGCGCCTGCTCCTGGACGCACGGCATGCAGAAGCCGCCGGTCCGTGCGGCCGTTGCAGCGAGGATGGTCCGGCTGCAACCGGCGTTTTTGCAGGCGACTCGAAGCGTCACGATCGCGGGAGTCTAAGGCAACGCGGAACCCGACGACCGCTGCTTCGTTGCGCTTGCATGAAAACATCCAGGCGCGTCGCAATCGTCGGCATGGGCTTTGCCGGCGGCCTGGCAACCGCACCGGCGATCGGCGCAGAGGGACAATGGAGCGTCGGGGTCACGGGAGGATCGCTGGGTATCGGACCGCAGCTTTCCTATCGGCCGAACGATCATGTCGGTGTGCGTGCCAACGGAACGTTTCTCGGCGTCGGGCGCGATGAGGAGATCGACGACATCGACTACGACGGCGACCTCGATCTGAATTCGTTCGGCGCGCTGCTGGACTGGTATCCAACCGGCGGCGGTTTCCGCGTCTCGATCGGAGGCCGGATCAACAACACCGAGATCGGCATCGTCGGCCGACCCACCACGAGCGTAACGGTCGGGGACACGACCTATACGCCGGAGCAGATCGGCACTCTCTCGGGCACGGTCACCACGGACGACTTCGCGCCACAGCTCACAATCGGCTACGGCGGCACGCTCGCGAAAGGCTTCACGCTCGGCGCGGAAATCGGCGTGCTATGGCAAGGCCAGCCGCACATCGACGACCTGCGCGCCACCGGACTCCTTGCGAGCACACCGCAGTTGCAGGTCGATATCAGGCGCGAGGAACAGGAAATCGAAAAAGAGCTCGACGACTACGAGCTCTGGCCGATCCTGCAGGTGGAGTTCCTGTATCGTTTCTGAGCGAAGGCCGCTAGACCTTCACAGGACTCTCATAAGAGATCCCGCATCCGCCCAACCCACAGTACCCAGCCGGATTCTTCTGCAGGTACTGCTGGTGATAGTCCTCGGCGTAGTAGAACTCCGGCGCGTCCTCGATCTCCGTCGTGATCGCACCATGACCCGCCTTTTTCAGCCGCTCACCGTAGCTCTTCAGACTCGCCTGCGCGGCCGCGCGCTGCTCGGCGTCGTACACATAGATTCCCGAACGATACTGCGTGCCGATGTCGCCGCCCTGGCGCATGCCCTGCGTGGGATCGTGCGATTCCCAGAACGTCTTCAATAGAGTCTCGTAACTGACCTTGCGCGGGTCGTACGCAACGCGCACGACTTCGTTGTGACCGGTGTAGCCCGAGCACACCTCTTCATATGTAGGGTTCGGTGTCGAGCCGGCCGCGTAACCGACTGCCGTGCTGTACACACCCGGCAGCTGCCAGAATTTCTTCTCCGCACCCCAGAAGCAACCGAGGCCGAACAGCGCGAGCTTCGTGCCTTCGGGAAATGGCGGCACGATCCGATTACCGTTGACGACGTGGCGCTCGGCAACCGGCAGCGGCGTTGCGCGGCCGGGCAATACGGCGGAGGGGTCCGGCATGACGGCCTTCTTGCGAAACGGGTTCATCGCGGGTGTCCTCAGGCTTCGAGCGGGGGAACCCCAAGGGTGGGGTCGGCGCAAGAGTAAGCAAGGCCGCACAGCCCGCGCAAATGGCCCGCCGTCGCCGACAGTAGACCCTTGAAAAACCGGGGTTCTGCACGCCGCGACGTGACCCGCATCACCCTTCCGCAGTCTGGTGCCCCGCAATAACGGGAGAGTCCTTGCACGCGTGTCCGTGGGTGGTATTAATGACGGCGAGGTTTGCCATGAATGCGCTCTCCAAGCCGCTTTCGGCGCTGATCCTCTCCACCGCACTGCTCTTATCGGTGCTGGCTGCAGCGCTGCCCTCGATGACCCTGGCCGAAACGCCGGGCGCGAGCTCCAACACCGTGATCGGACCGAACGTGATGCTGGCGGACGGCGCCGAAGCGCTCATGCGCGGCGACTGGGCACGCGGTGTCCAGCTCACGCAGATGGGACTGACGTTCGCGATCTCGCAGCAGGATCGCGCCTCCGGACTCGCCAACCTGTGCGCCGGTTTCGCGGCACTCAAGCAGTATCAGCGCGCACTCGAGCATTGCGACAAGTCGATCGAGCTCGAGAGTGACAACTGGCGGACGTGGCAGAACCGCGCGGCGGCGAACCTCGGCCTCGGCAAGGTCGAGGACTCGCTGCGCGACATTCAGCGCGGGCTGCAGATCAACCCGGATTCGGATTCGTTACAGAAGACGCTCGCGATCGCGCGCGATCAAGAAAAACTCCAGCAGGAGCGCATGCGCCACCTGCTGGAGTCGTGAGTCAGGCTTCAGCCTGACTCGCCGTCATTCCACCCATGAACGACAGGCCATCCGGCGCCCGGCGGCATTCGCGCGGCGTGACGCCGTGGAAACGTCGCAGCGCGCGGAACAGCGTCGAGCGCGAATCGAACCCGACCTGCTTCACGATGTCCTCGACTGCCAGGTCCGTACCTCGCAGCAGACGCGCGGCTACCGTCGTGCGCTTGCGCTGCAAGTACTCGTGCGGCGTGACGTCGTGAATGCGCTTGAACAGCCGCAGGAAGTGATGGCGTGACAGGAACGCGGCACGCGCCATGTCACCGAGCATCAGCGGCTTGTCGTAGTTCGAGTGGATGAAATCGGTCGCGAGCGAAACACGTCGCAGGATCTCGCGCCGCGTCGCGGCCCGACGCACCGGGACCGCGTGAGCACGTTGGACCACTTGGCGGTGACGCATCAGCAGCCGTTCGAGCAGGAAGGCGAATTGCTCCTCGTACCAGAGCGCATCGTCCAAGCCCATCTCGCAGTGACGGCGGATGAAGAGCAGCACCGGCGTGACGCTGCGGTCGTGCGTATACAGATGCGGCATGAAGGGCAGCGCGGTTTGCTGCACGACTTCCCCACTGTCCAGCAAGCGATCTTCCGGAGTGATCAGCGCGCCGAGCGTCTCCTCCGGCATGCCACGCCGGAACAGGATCGTCAGCGCATGCACTTCGCGCGCGCCACGCACGCGGACGTTCGCTGGACACGCTGGGACTGTCATCCACGTGTCATCGTCGACGAATACCCGTCGACCGTCGAGCGCGACCTCCTGCCTGCCGTTCCAGGCGCACAGCACGGCCAGGCGCTCGGCATCGAGCGCGTAGTCCGCTACTTGCGTCTTCACGTTGAGGATTGCGTTACCGGTATCGAGCTGCCGGACTACGCCAGGATTCAGATCGCCGCCACCTGCCAACTCATGGGTCCTACGGAGAATCATCCGCACGCCCCTCCCCGTTCTTCAACCAACCACCGGAAACGGCGCCGGCGTCACCCGAGAACTGCACTCGCATCACGATCAGTTGCCTGTCTCTCGATCGTCATTACGCGGATGCGTTCCCATGCGCACAAGGGAATTACGATGATCAGATCGCGGCATGCGACGAAAGGTTTCAGCGTACGCGCGCGATTCAGCGCGGCCGTCACACAATTGCGCAACACATGACACCAAGCAGACATCGGCCTTGCGAGCGTAAGAACACGGCATGTCGAACTTGTGATGCGCCAAAGACATGAAGAGTTGCAGTGACGTCGCGTGCGCGCGTCATTCACCGGTGATATGCGTAGTTTCACCGGTTGCAGCGGACACATCGGACACTTTATGGCGAGCGCGGCGACAGGCGCTTACAATCGCGCCCTCTTCGCTGCAACTCCACTGGCTGTTTATGCCCATCGTTCACGAGCACAACCTCGCGCGCCCGATTCCGAAGCAATGCAATTTCGGTATTCGCGTAAAGCTGCGCAGCACCGACCCGTTCAAGAACCTGGTGGGCGCGCAGTGGACGAAGGAGCACTGGTTCGCCACGCGCGAGGAACGCGACCGTGCGCTGAAGGAAATGAGCGGACGCTACGTATATTTCCGGCCCGGCGACCAGCCGAGCCTGGATTTCGAAAAGGTCGATAAATAAAAGGTGAAGAGTCAGGCTGAAGCCTGACCCACGAGGTGGCTTCTGTGGGTCAGGCTTTAGCCTGACAACCTCAGAAGGTTCGGCCTAGAAACAGATAAAAGGCTTTATCCCCGTCTTCGTCGAAGCCGGTAGCCAGGTACACCGGGCCGAGCGGCGTGTCGAGCCCGAAGAACAGGCTCCCGTTCATACGCAGGTCGCTGAACATGTCGTCGCGCTCCAGCCAGGTATTGCCGGCTTCCAGCGAGACGCCTGCATACGCCGGCAGGTCCAGCACCCCTTCCCCGCCGCGCCCGATCCTGCGGTAGTAGATGAGCCGGCTGATGCCGTAGTGGGGCGCGGCCAGGAAGCCGGGCGACAGTCCCGATAGATTCAGGAAGCCGCCGAGCTGGAACGAATTCTCGGGCGTTTCCAGCGCGTCGACCGTGGTCCCTGCGTCGGTCCAGAAGATGAGCGTATGCCGACTGAACGAGCGCGCGACCAGCCAGCTGGCGCGCAGGATGTCGAAGTTGCTCTCGGCGCCGACGTTCTCGCGCTCCGCGCGCCATTCGATGTCGAACTGCTGGCCGTGGCGCGGAAAGAAAATACTGTCGAGCTTGTCGTACGAGAAACGCGTGAAATAACCGCCGCGATCGAACTCGACGCTCGGCAGCGACGGATCGCCGATCAGGATGCGCCGCCGCCCGGTGCCCCGGTGCAGGCCGACGCGGATCTCGCCCCAGTTGGAAATCTCGCGGCCCACGTCGACTCCGCCCGACACTTCGCGCACGCGGTACTCGGCGACGCGGTCACGATCGCGCAGCTCGAACACGCTGCGCTCCTCGAAGTCGAACTGCGGCGCGAAGAAGTAGCGGCTGGCGAGCGACAGCGGCTGGTAGAACTCGGTGAACAACTTCGGGTTCTCGCCGATCTGGATGTCGGTGAGCCATTCGCCGCCGAGACCGTTCAGCTCCGTCGCGATGAAGCGCAGCGCCGCGTTGTAACGGCTGTTGCCCTCGAAGTCGTCTTCGAGGTTGAGTCCCATGCGCACGTAGTTCGGACCCCAGCTCTTGCGGCGCAGGTCCAGTTGCAGGCCTGCATGCCCCTCGTCTTCGATCAGCTGGTAGTCGATCGTCTCGAAGCGGTCCAGCGCATACAAAGACGACAGCTTGCGGCGGACCAGCTCACGATCGAGCGTCTTGCCGACGAGGTCGCGCATCGTCTCTTTGATCAGCGGGTCGTACTGCGCGGAGGTGGAGTCCGCGCGCACGAATTCGATGACCGGCAGCTGCGTCGAGCGGGCGCCGCGCGTCGCGAGGTAGTTGCGATAGTCCGCTTCGCTCAGCGACAGCTTCGCGAGCGACGTCGACGAACCGCGCGCCGCTTCTTCGCCGGCACGCAGCGCTTGCGGCACGCGGCTGAAATCCGTCGAGGGAAACCGGCCAAGCGATGGATCGAGCACGATGTCGGTCGGCAGCAGCTTCTGGCGCTGCTCGAGCGTGCGACCGCGGATCAGGATCGCGAAGGCCTGATTGGTCACTTCGAGCGGCGACGTCAGCTCGTCGCGCACGTAGAGCGGGAAGCTCACGTCGACCACGATCAACACGTCGACGCCCATCGCACGCGCCGTATCGATCGGCAGATTCTCGACCAGGCCACCGTCGACTAGCAGCCGGCCCTCGCGCTGTGCGGGCGCGAACACGCCCGGCGCCGACATGCTCGCGCGCATCGCCGTGACGAGGTCGCCGGAATCCATCACGACGGCCTGGCCGGTTTCGAGATCCGTCGCGATGGCGCGAAAAGGAATCGGCAGGCGGTCGAAGCCCTGAACCTCCGCTACCGGCAACGCGGCATTGCGCAGCACCTGTTCGAGCTTCTGCCCCTGCACCAGGCCGGGCGGCAGCACGAACCCGGTCTCCTTCACGCCGAGCGCGAAGCGCACCAGGAAGTTGCGCTCGTCCTGCTTGCGCCGGAAGCCGAGCTCCTCGCGCGGCGGGCGATCGCGAAACGCGTCCTGCCAGTTCAGCGAGCGAATCAGCGACTCGATCTCAGCGGCCGTCATGCCGGAGGCATACAAGCCGCCGACGACTGCCCCCATGCTCGTACCGGCAATCGCGTCGACCGGCACGCGCAACTCGTCGAGTACCTTCAGCACGCCGACGTGCGCCGCGCCGCGCGCACCGCCGCCGCTGAGCACCAAGCCGACGCGCGGCCGCTCGCCTTCGGCAGCATGCGCAGCCTGGGCGAGCAGGAGCAGGCAGAGGGGCACTACCTGGAGCAGTCTCATCGACTGCAAATAGTAGCAGCAGTTGTGACCGCAGAACGGCGGCTGATACGCTGACTTCATGATCAGTCGACGCATTCGGGCGGTCGCGATGCTCGGGCTCGCGATGTGTGCAGCTGCCGCCGCCCCGCCGGGACGTCAAGCGGATGAAGAAGAGCCGCAGTGGGGAGCGTATGGCGGCGACCCCGGCGGCAACCGTCACTCGCCGTTGACACAGATCGACCGACGCAACGTCGGGCAGCTCGAGATCGCATGGACCTACCGCACGGGCGAGCTCGGCACCGGCTTCGCTCGCGCCGACAAGCTCGCGTTCGAGGCGACGCCGCTCCTGGTGCGCGACTCGCTGTATCTCAGCACGCCGACCAATATCGTGATCGCGCTCGATCCTGCGACCGGCCTGCAGCGCTGGCGCTACGACCCGCGGATAGATCGCGCCCGCCGCTATTCGGAAGCGACGTCGCGCGGCGTCTCCTCATGGATCGACGAGGCCGCCGACCCGGCTGCGCCCTGCGCCCATCGCATCATCATGGGCACGCTCGATGCCCGGCTCATCGCGCTCGATGGCGGCACCGGCCGGCCGTGCCGCGATTTCGGCAGCGGCGGCAAGGTGAATCTGAACGAAGGCGTGCGCAAGGGCTCGACCGGCAACTACCTCGTGACTTCGCCGCCGGCGATCTATCGCAACATCGTCATCGTCGGCTCCGCGATCGGCGACAACGGCGGCGTCGAAATGCAGCGGGGCATCGTGCGCGCGTTCGACGCGCGTAGCGGCAAGCAGCTGTGGGCCTGGGACCCGATTCCCACATCCAGCGACGAAGCAGCGCGTCGCGGCTGGCAACCCACGTCGGCGCAGCGCACGGGCGCGGCGAACGCGTGGTCGGTCCTGTCGGTCGACGCCGGCCGCGGCCTGGTATTCGTGCCTACCGGCTCGGCAAGCCCGGACTTCTTCGGCGGCGAGCGCACTGGCGACAACCTGTATGCGAACTCGCTGGTCGCGCTGCACGCCGAAACAGGTGAGCTGGCCTGGCATCGCCAGCTCGTACATCACGACGTGTGGGACTACGACGTTCCGGCGCAGCCGATGCTGATCGACATCGACCGCGACAACAAATCGATTCCGGCAGTTGTCCAGGCAACGAAGACCGGCATGCTGTTCGTATTCGACCGCGAGACCGGTGAGCCGGTGTTCGAAGTCGTCGAGCGGCCCGTTCCGCAGTCCGACGTCGCAGGCGAGGTGACCTCGCCGACGCAGCCGTTTCCCGCGACGCCGCCGCTCGCGTCGCATGCGGCAGTGACGCCGCAGGATGCATGGGGACTCACCTTCTACGATCGCGGCAAGTGCCGCGACCTGATCTCGCGCTATCGCTCGGAAGGCATTTTCACGCCGCCGAGCGTGCAGGGAACGATCCAGTCGCCGGGTTACGCCGGCGGCGTCAACTGGGGCAGCACCGCATTCGACAGCGAGCGACAGCTCGTGATCGCCGCGGTCAATCATGTCCCGATGGTCGTGACGCTGGTGCCGCGCGATCAGTTCGACACGGCGCGACGTTCCGACGCATGGCCGGACTCGGAGTTCGCAGCGCAGACCGGTACACCGTACGGCATGCGGCGCGAGATGCTGTCCTCGCCGTTCGGTCTGCCCTGCACGGCGCCGCCCTGGGGAACACTCGCGGCCGTCGATCTGCGTCGCAATGCCATTCGCTGGCAGGTGATGCTCGGCTCGACCCGCGACATGACGCCGTGGTTCATACCGTCGCCGACGCTGGGAATGCCCAATATGGGCGGGCCGATCGTGACGGACGGGGGGCTCGCGTTCATCGGCGCCGCGATGGACAATTACCTGCGCGCCTTCGACGTCGATACCGGCCGCGAGCTGTGGAAAGGCCGGTTGCCCGCGGGCGGCCAGGCGACACCGATGAGCTACCAAGTGAACGGCCGACAGTTCGTCGTCATTGCAGCCGGAGGTCACGGCGGCCTCGACACCAAGCAAGGCGACTACGTGGTGGCTTTCGCGCTGCCAGAGTGAAGATTTCTCCACGGAGGACACCGTGCGCGCCTACAGTGACACACTTATGGCAACCGTTATGAAGCAGCGTTTCCTCCCCTTCGTCGCGTTGGCGATTGCGGGTAATTCTTTCGCAGCGGATCGCGATCGCCTCGAAGAGGTCATCGTTACGGCCACGCGCTCCGAGCAGCAGCTGCGCGAGTTTCCCGGCAGCATCTCGGTCGTATCGGGCGACGACGTTGCGCTCGTGGGCGCGACGCATCACGCGGAGATCATGAATCGCGCGCCGGGCACGATGATCCAGCGCAACAGCGGACAGGAAAGTCTGACGGCGATCCGCTCGCCGGTGCTGACGGGCCCGGGCTCGTGCGGCGTGTTCCTGTTCCTGGAGAACAGCATCCCGATCCGCCCCACGGGCTTCTGCAACGTGAACGAGCTGTTCGAGGTCAACGGCGAGCAGGCCAGCTCGATCGAAGTGCTGCGCGGTCCCGCCGGCGTCGTGTACGGATCGGGTGCGATGCATGGCGCAGTCAATGTCATCCAGGCCGCGCCCGCCGATTTGCCGGGCCAGAGCCTGGCAGTGGAAGCAGGGCCGGACGAGTTTTATCGCGGCAAGCTCGCGCTCGCGCACACCGGCAACACGACCGACCTCGGTGGCGTCGTGGTCGCTACGCAGGACGGTGGCTGGCGCGACAACGCCGGTCTCGACGAACAGAAGCTGAACCTGTCGCTGTTGCGCCGCCAGGGCGACGCAACGCTCGGCGTGCAATTCGCGGCGACCAATCTCGCGCAGGAGACCGCCGGCTTCATCCAGGGCTTCGACTCTTATCGCGACGAAGACATCGCGAAGTCCAACGCCAATCCCGAGGCCTATCGCGACGCGTACGCGATGCGGCTCACCGGCGAGTACGCGCGGCCGCTCGGCAACGCGCAGCTTTCGATTCGTCCGTTCGTGCGGCACTCGCGCATGGACTTCCTGCAGCACTTCCTCATCGGCAAGCCGCTCGAAGAGAACGGCCAGGACTCGCTCGGCGTGATCACGGCGCTGCAAACGGTCGTGCTCGACGACATGCAGCTGCTGGCGGGCATCGACCTGGAGCTCGCCGACGGCTTCCTCAAGGAAACGCAGGACGGGCCCGCGACCGACGGTCCGCCGCCGGCCAATGCGATTCGCCCGGCAGGCAAGCACTACGACTACGAGGTGCAGAGCAAAGTCGCGGCGTTGTACGGGCAAATCGAGCAACCGTTCGCGGAGCGTTTCAAGCTGACGGTCGGCGGGCGCCTGGAGTACGTCGATTACGACTACGACAACCGCATGCTCGCCGGCAACACGCGCGATGACGGAACTGCCTGCGGGGCGACCGGCTGCCTGTTCAACCGGCCCGCGGACCGCAACGACACCTTCACGAACTTCACTTCGAAGCTCGGCCTGACCTATGCGCTCACTGCCGAGCACGTCTTATATGTGACGGGTGCGCGCGGCTACCGCGCGCCGGACACGAGCGAGCTGTACCGTCTGCAACGGCAGCAATCGATCGCAGACCTGGACTCCGAGCGGCTCGACAGCATCGAGGTCGGGACGCGCGGCGCGTTCGGCCCGCTGCGCTACTCGCTCGCCGCGTTCAAGATGAAGAAAGACAACGTGATCTTCCGCGACTCCGGCGGCTTCAACGTGAGCGCCGGCAAGACGGACCACGAAGGCCTCGAATATGAATTCGGCTGGCTGCCGATCGAGACGCTCTCGCTGGCAGTGGCGGGCACGTATGCGAAGCACACGTACGCGTTCGATCGCGCTGTCGATGGCGGCGAAACGATCGTCTCCGGGCGCGACGTGGATACCGCACCCCGACACGTGAACACCGCGCGCGTCGAGTGGCAGTTCCTGCCGGCCGCGAGTGCGGAGCTGGAGTGGTTGTCGGTCGGCCGCTATTTCGTCGATGCCGGCAACGCCAACGAATATCCGGGCCACGACCTGCTCAACCTGCGAGTGGGCTGGAGCTTCCGCGACAACTGGAGCACGACGCTGCGGCTGAACAACGTCACGGATCGCGCGTACGCGGATCGCGCGGACTTCGCTTTCGGCAATTACCGGTATTTTCCGGGACGCGACCGCACGCTGTTCGTCGAGGTTAGATACAGCAGCAGGTAGGAGTCAGGCTAAAGCCTGACCCACAGGTAGCCTGTGCAGGTCAGGCTTTGATTCAGCCTTCTGTTGTGGGTCAGGCTTCAGCCTGACACTTCAGCCTCAGATCGTGCCGCTGACGATCGGCTCGAAGGCGATCAGGCCATCGAGCGCCGCGCCCGCGCCGAGCGCGCTGCCGAACGTCGTGTTGTATTGGCCGGCCTCGCCGTGCAGCGCCATGTAGTTCAGCAGCACGGTCTGCACCAGCAGGTTCACGTTGTTCGCAGCCGGGCTGCTGCTGTTCACCACGTCACCGCCGGCACTGTAGTAGCCGATCTGCTGGTGACGCGCCGCGCCCGCTCCGGAAGTGAGCAGCACCGGGCGGCCGCCGCTCGTCGGCGGGTTATAGACCAGGAAGAACGCAGCAGCTACCTGCTGGTTGTCGCCGGTCCACTGGCCCTTGCCGCGACCGTTGACCGAATCGTCCACCATGCCGTTGGACGACAACGAGCCGTCGCTGAACACGTAGATCATCAGCGGCTTGCCGCGACGCGCTGCGAACTCCAGAGCCGCGCCGATGCATCGGCCCGCGCGCAGGTCGCGCAGCTCGCCGGTCGACCGATCGCCCGTGTGATAGTCGTAAGCCGCCCATGCTGATCGTGCCCGCGCCGGCATAGCCTTCGACGACGAGCTTCATGACCGAGGCGGTCTTCTGGAACTCGCCGTCATTGCCGAAGTTCGCGCCGAACACGCCGCCCGCTCCGGTGATGTCCGGATCGAGCGCCGGGTTGATCGCCGCCGGACTGGCGAAGCGATCGACGGTGTCTGCAGTCTTCACGTAGCCGCACTTCACCTGGGTCTCCAGGCGCGGGCCGTCCGCGATCGCCGGATCGACCTTCAGCAGCTTCTGTTCGCTGATGCGCGCCATCTGCTCCATGACCGCGACCGTGGAGGCCGTGTCCGGCTGACCGTTCGGCAGCGTGAACAGCGTGCCGAGCGCGCCGGTATCGACCAGGCCGGCTCGCATCCGAGGCGCGATCGATCTTGGTCGGACGATTCGCCGGATCCATCAGCATCGCCGGCGCCATCGAGTTGCCGCCGGAGTCGGAGTTCTGCGAGCCGATCAGCGTCAGCAGCTCGCCGCGCGCACCTGCTTCGCGCCGCTTGCGCGATGCCGTACATCGGGTTGTGCGGGTTGTTGCCGGTGTCGTTCTCGGAACGCGCCGCGATCACCGCGCCGTTCACGCCAGCGCGCGTCGTCGCCGAAGTCTTCTCGAGCATGCCGCGCAGGAACGCGCTGTCCGAGTGGAACATCAGGCCGAACTCCTCATTGATGAAGTCCGTCGTGGCATTGTTCGGCAGCATGTCGCCGGGCAGGCCCTGCTTCGAGTAGCCCTGCGTCGACAGGAAGTCGAGCTGGCCGCCCTCTTTGCCGACCAGCACGTTGGAGCCCGCGATGTTGGCGCCGCCCGCGAGGTCGAAGCAGATGAACGGGATCTTGCCCGCGCCCTGCTGGATGTTGCAGATCGTGGTGCTGTCCGCCAGGAATTGCATGTCCGGCTGCAGGTCCGCACGCGCCTGGCGCGGGTTCAGCATCGCACCGAGGATCGACGGCGCCACGACAGTCGCCGAGCCGGTGATGAACCCTTGCGCGAGGAAGTCGCGGCGGGTCACCGGCCGCTTGTGCGACCCGTGCTTGAGCGGCTCGTCGAGACCGAGCGTTCGTTTCTTCTGGCGCGATTTGATAATCAGCATGGCTGTGTCATCCCGGATCTGAATTCGAAATCAGTCGATCAGCACGGCGCCGCTGCCGAGCACCGCGCCGCAAGTCGCCTTGGCGATCAGCTTCGTGCGGCTGGCCGCGCAGGCGCCGCTGCAGTCGTTGAGCGTGTCGATCAGCCCGTACAGGCCCGGGCGCAGTCGGACCGTCCGCCGCCTGGTTGGCCGGCGTGTACGGATTCTTCAGCTCCGCTGGCGCTCGGCTGCGTCGTGAGGTTCGTGCCGATCATGTTGGCGACCAGCGGATCGATCAGCAGGTCCTTGCCGGCGTTCGAGCCGAACACGGTGTCGGGCGCGCCGTTGAGGTTCAGGCCCGGGAAGTAGTTGCCGGGCGACTCGACCAGCGCGTCGCAGTACTGGATCGCCAGCTGCGCGATCGCAGTCTGGTGCGAGGACAGGAACGCTTCGATGCTGTCCACCGCCGGCAGCGACTGCCGGATGCTCGTGAACGTGGACCGCACCGCCGCCGTGTTCGGGCTCACGCCCGTGACGGCCGACATCGTCGCGTTGATCTTGTCGAACGTGCGGAAGCCGATGTCCGAGGGCTTCGGCACGGTGATGAACGTCGGCGGCGACGCCGAAGCGTACTGCGAGCAGACGTCGCTGCGCGTACCGAGCGTATCGAAGCACAAGTAGAACTCATCCGAGGTCGGTCCCTGCTCGAGCCCGATGATCGTGCCGACCGTCGACAGCGTCTGGCCAGTCGCAGCCGCGTAGTTGGCATCGTTGATCACCGTATCCATCAGGCGATACGCCTGGCCGACTGACGGCTCGGCGCCGTTGACGCCGATGCGCATGCCGCGGATCGGGATGCTGCCCGGCATCGCCGTAGCGTCGAGGCTGACGAACTTCGGGTTGTTGAACAGGTAGCCCGAGCTGTCGTACTGCTGGGCTTCGAACAGGATGTAGGCCCGCGGCACGCTCACCAGGTGCGAGATGCCGAACAGCATGAAGAACTTCTCGCCGACGCCGGCCTCGAAGTTCTGCTGAACCTGCTGCAGGGTCAGCGCGCGATTGTGGATCGCGGCCAGGCGGATCACGCCCGTCCACTGGCGGTTGTTGCTGACTTCGTTGCCGAGCACGAAGGCGAAGCTGTTGTCCCAGTCGCCGAGCGTGCCGCCGCCGGCGCCGTCGAGGTCGCCGGTGAACTCGCCGTTCACGTAGATGCGGCGGCCGTTGACCGGATCGTAGGTCATGACGACGTGCTGCAGCGAGGCCTGCAGGCGCTCGTCGTCGTCCGCTGTCGACAACTGCGGCGTGCCGTTCGCACCGGTGGTGCTGCTGCGGCCGAAGAAGTCGTAGTTGTACATCGTCTGGCCCATCGTGAAGTTGCGGGCCGTCGTGCTGCCGGAGTAGCTGACGATGCGCGCGTCTTCCTGCACCACGTTGCCCGGCACGACCCACGCTTCGATGGAGTACTCGCCGGTCGCAGTGATCAGCTGATGGAACTTGCGGCTCGCGGTCGTCGAGGCCTGCGCCTTGCCGGTGCGGACGTTGATGCCCCAGCCGCCGACCCACGTGACGTCGCCGCTCAGCGTGAGGTCCGCCGCCGGATCGACGCCGCTGGTGTCGAACGCGGTGCCGCCCTGGCCGCTCTTGAACTCGTAGAGCGCGATCAGGTTGTTCTCGTAACGGTTGCCGCCGGCGGCGACCGTGCCGTCGAACAGCGTCAGCGCCTTGCTGGTGATCAGGTTCGGATCGACCAGCGACGGCGTGATCGAGTCGGTCATCATCTGGATCGCGGCCTGCATTTCAGTGGCGTTGGCCGAGCAGTCGCTCCAGCAGTTGTGCGACTCGTTGCGCAGACGGATGACGAAGCGCGAGTTGGCCGGCTCGTCCAGGTTGATCTTCGGGATCGCGGCCTGGTACGACTCGGGGACCGTGTCGGCTGCGAAGAATGGCGACTGCTTGGTCGCGGACGTCGAGCGGTGGCAGTCCGCGCAGTACGTCGTGACCAGCGTATAGACGCTGCGCGACGAGGCGTCGGTGAAGTACGTAGTGGGCGCGGTCGGGGGAAAGCGGCGCGACGAGCCCGGATCCTTCGAAGGCGGCTCGACCAGTTCGATCGCGCGGCCGCCGGTGCCGGCGGCACCGACCCAGTCCTGAATCCAGCGCGTCATGATGCTCGCGCACGCGCCGGCGTCGGCCAGCCAGCAGTTGTGGCCGCCGCCGACCTTGATGACGATCGTCGACTGCGACGGGTTGTCGCGATTGACCACGCCGGTCGCCTGCTGGTACGCGGCGTTCACGTCGTCGGAGCGCGCGAAGTTCGGCGTCTGGCCGGTGGGGCCGGCGTTGTGGCAGTTGCCGCAACGGTTGGTGCCGCGCACGTTCTCCCAGAAGTTGATGCGGAACGCCTGGATGTCGGCGGTCGCGGGCGGCGGGCCCGAGTACGTCGGACCGGCCGTCGGCGGCGTCAGGTCGGGATTCTCGGTCGTCGCTGCACCGCCGCCGCAACCGGACAGAACCGCGCCTGCGAGCAGGGCGATCGCGGCAAGTCGTGCAACGCTGTAGTTAAAAACGCGCTTCATGGCTTACTCGCTCCTCAATTACCGGCGCAGTGCGCAGCGATCTCGGCGAACACTCGTTTGAGGTTGCCGCCGCTCTTGAAACCGTTGGCGCTGGCAGTCACCTGCGAGCGATCGTCGTTGTCGCTGGGCGAACGGAAGCACAGCGTGCGGAACACTTTCTCCGCCTGGCACTGTGCGAACGCGTCGCTGTTGGCGAGCTCTTCGCCGAGCGTCTTCGCGCCGTTGCCGGTGCGGATCGTGCCGTCCTGCCCGGCCCAGCCGAGCAGCGTGTTCTTGCCCGGCAGGCGCCAGCGGTTCTCCCAGTGGTCGTCGGTCGTGACGTAACCCTGCTTGAAGTTGTCGGAGTTGATCAGGTACTTCGGCTGCACCACGCCCTGCGTGTAGACCAGCCGCAGCTGCGTCTCGTCGAAGTCGTAGTACGCGAACGCCTGCGCCAGCGGGTCCATGCCGTTATGGCAACCGACGCAGTTGTTGAGGAACAGCGAGCTGTCGCCGCCCGGGCTGCGCGTCACGTCCTGGCGGATGCGATCCGGCGGACGCGACGTGTCGTGCACCTGCTCCATGTCGTGGCACAGGTGGTTGAGCATGGTGAAGCGGAACATCGCGCGGTTGGTGCCGTCGATGAAGAACGCTTCGGAACCGGCGCGCGAAGTCATGACGCCTGCAGTCGCTGCCGGCGGCAGGCCGTTCAGCGAAGACTGCGTCGTGCCCTGGAGCACCACGCGCAGATCCGCGTTGTTGGTCTCCATCGCTTCGTAGTGCGCGTTGCTGGTGGTCGAGTAGGCCGGGTTGATGCCCTGGCCGACGTAGACGAGGTCGGCCGACAGCACCGTCCGGAAGTCGACGTCGTCGCGCACCATGCCGATCACGGTCGCGGTGTAATCGTTGAGCGGCGCGAACACCGTCTGGTCGCGGTTGGTCCACGGCGTCGCGAAGTTCTTCAGCGTCGTCGTATAGAAGTGGCTCGAGTGCGGCCGGGTCGAGTCCAGGATGTACAGCGCCGCGGCGACATCGCCGTTGGTCGCGACGCGCTGCTCGAGCTCGTCGAGTAATGCAGGAGTCGGGGGCGTGCCGACCAGGCGGTCGAACATGCGCTTCGCCTGCCGACGCGTCTGATCGGTGGCCGACGCTTCCTGTTGCACGGACGCAAAGGTGGCGATCGCCAGCGCCAGCGCAGTGGCTTTCACGAGCACGCTGCGCCGCTTGCCGCTGCGCGCCGTTTGCTGCGATGTGCGATGTGTGCTGTTCATGTTGGTCATACGAACCTGAATGTCGGCCCTGGTGTCGGAAATCACGCTTTGCACCCGCGGTCGTTGTCACTGCAAAGTCGGCCCGAGCCCGACAGTGCGCGGCGACTATAGGTCGGCGATTTCATGGGAGTAACTGTCTCAAGCGCGCTACGTCGCGTGCCGGAGACAGTACCGGCGGTTTCGCGCGCGCGTGTAGGCTCGCCGCCACGATCCGGTCCTGTCTGGCACAGGAATAAACCCGGGTTACGGCGCGAGCAATGTGAGCAGGTTCACGCCGTGCAGGGATGCACGACCTCGACTATGGAAAATCAGGGATCGCCGCAGCCGGTCGTGTGACCGGCTTAACAGCTCCGTGAATATGTCGCGTCGATCATCACACCGTTGGATTCTGGAGTGCGCAATGAGCGATCAGTCGGAACGTGACACGATGAAGGCCAGAGCCGCACGCGCGGTTCGAGGCGCCATCGCGATCGCTGTCGCCGCGACGTGCAGCGTGCTCGCAGCATGCAGCAGCGGCAGCGGCGGCACGGACGTGACGATCGGCAGCGGCCAGAACCAGGATCCGGTCACGCTCGACTTCCCCGCGTTCTACGTGAAGCGCCCGGTCCCCACCGAGGAACAACAGGAAGACCTCGTCGACGACGCGCGCGCGCTGCGTCGCTTCCAGATCGGCGCCGACCTGTTCATGCGCGACCGCGCCTCGGTCTCCTCTCCCGAAATCAACATCACCGCCGGCGAGACCGAAGGTCTCGGCGACATCCGCGACCTGGACGTGAACTTCGACGGCACCAAGGTCGTGTTCGCGATGCGCGCGCAGTTCATCGAAGGCGCGGACGAGGAAGACCAGCCGACCTGGAACATCTGGGAGTTCGACAGCACGACCGATACGCTGCGCCGGATCATCGCCTCGGACACGGTCGAGGACGAAGGCCACGACATCATGCCGCACTACCTGCCGGACGGCAGGATCGTGTTCAGCTCGACGCGCCAGCGCCAGTCGCGCGCGATCCTGCTCGATGAGAACAAGCCGCAGTACGCAGCCCAGGACGAGGACGACCAGGAGCCGGCGTTCGTGCTGCACGTGATGGACGACGACGGCACGAACATCCACCAGATCTCGTTCAACCAGAGCCACGACCTCGACCCGGCGGTGCTGCCGAACGGACGCATCGTCTTCACGCGCTGGGAACATCACATCGACGACAACCAGTTCGATCTCTACAGCGTCAACCCGGACGGCACCGATCTGCAGCTGCTGTACGGCGCGTACAGCCACGCGACGGGCACGGTCGATCCGGCCACGGGCCAGCCGAGCATCATTCAGTTCCTGAGCCCGCGCCCGATGCAGGACGGCCGCACGCTGGCGCTGGTGCGCCCGTTCTCCGGCACCGCCGAGGGCGGCGACCTGGTGCTCATCGACACACAGAACTTCGTCGACAACACCGTGCCCGCCGCACCGGGGTCCGGCATGCCGGGTCCCGCGCAGGTGCGCGCGCTGCCGACCGACGTTCGCACGATCGAAGGTCCGTCGCCCGGCGGCCGCTACCGCTCGGCAGCGCCGCTGTTCGACGGCAGCGATCGCCTGCTGGTGAGCTGGTCGCAGTGCCGCCTGGTCGAAGACGACGCGCTTCGTGCCTTGCACGAGCGACCGCCTGGCCGATCCGCAGGCCGAGGAAGCGCCGCCGCTGTTCGGCGTCTACATCTACGACGTGCGCCGGAACACACAGCAACCCGTCGTCGTGCCGCAGGAAGGTTTCATCTATACCGAAGTCGTCGCGGGCTCGCCGCGCGTCGTGCCGCCGGCCATTCTCGATCGCGCAGCAGGCGTGGACTTCCCGCCGGAGCTGCTCTCGGAGGCCGTCGGCGTTCTCCACATCCGCAGCGTTTACGACATCGACGGCGTCGACCAGGTGCCGGGTGGTATCGCGGCTGTGCGCGATCCGGCCAACGCGGCGTACACCACGCGCCCTGCCCGCTTCCTGCGCGTCGAGAAAGCTGTCTCGCAGCCGGACGACGACACGCGTGACATCGACAACACGGCGTTCGGTCCGAACCGCGCGCTCGGCATGCGCGACATCCTCGGCTACGCGCCGATCGAGCCGGACGGCTCGGTCAAGGTGAAAGTGCCGGCGAACGTGGCCTTCAACATCAGCGTCCTCGACGCGCGCGGCCGCCGCCTGAACGGCGTGTTCGGCAGCCGCCACACGAACTGGCTGCAGGTCATTCCTGGCGAGCAGCTCGAGTGCAACGGTTGTCACAATCCGGCCACCAATCCGCCGCGCGCCCACGGCCGCGCCGGCCTGACCGCTTCCGTGAACTCGGGCCTCACCACCAACGGCGTCGCGTTCCCCAACACCAACGCCGCGTTGTTCGCCGACGCCGGCGAGACGATGGCCGAAGTGCGCAACCGCGTGATGTGCGGCGGCGCCTGCGAGCTCAGCGTCGACCTGGCGTTCCAGGACTACTGGCCGGCGGCGCCGGCGACCACGCCTTCAGTCGACGCCTGCTACTCGGCCGGCGCGTCGAGCGTGCTGTCCGACGCTGCCGATCCGACTCAACGTGTCATTTGCATGAACGGTCTGCGCGGCACGCTGCTGCCGGTCAATTCGAGCTGCACCTCGAACTGGACCAGCCTGTGCCGCATCACCATTCATTACGAGATGCACCTGCACCCGCTGTGGAGCGCCGACCGCTTCGTCGATGCGAACGGCGACGACATTCCGGACGTCGACCCGGTGACGATGCAACCGATCAATCACAAGTGCACCACCTGCCATCAGCCGCTCAACGCCGCGAACATGACGGCCGTGCCGGCCGGCGACCTGGACCTCACCGACGGTCCGTCCGACGACGAGCCCGACCAGTTCAAGTCGTATCGCGAGCTGCTGTTCGGCGACGTCGGCCAGATCGTGAACGCCATGGGCCAGCTCGAAGATCACTGCCTGCAGTTCGAAGTCGACCCGGTCACGATGGTGCAGACCTGCGTGACGTTCCGGCAGGTGCCGGCTTCGATGAGCGCGGCCGGCGCGAACTCCTCGAACCGCTTCTTCGGCAAAATGGAAGGCGCGCCGGGCGCCGGGCAGACGGATCATCGCGACTTTATGTCACCAAGTGAGTTACGCTTGCTCTCCGAATGGCTCGACATTGGCGCGCAGTACTACAACGACCCGTTCGTCGCTCCAGAGAATTGATGCGGCGGCCGTTCACCCTTTTCGGGCTGCTGCTCGCACTGTTGATCGTCACTGTCGGCCCGGGCGCCGCCCGGGCCGATACTCCGCGCAAGATCCTCATCGCCGATCCGTTCATCGAGTTGCACACCGGCCCGGGCCGCGGCTATCCGGTGTTCCACGTGATCGAGCGCGGGCGCGAGGTCACGATCGTCAAGCGCCGCACCGACTGGTTCCAGCTGCGCACCGATCGCGGCCTGGAAGGCTGGGCGCCGCGCGAGCAGATGGTTGCGACGCTCGAGCCGACCGGCGAGCCGCTCGACCTGCAGGAGCCGGCGCGCGAGAACTATATGAGCCGGCGCTGGCAGGCCGGCGTGGCCGGCGGCGATTTCGCCGGCGCCAGCATGATCTCGGCGTTCGGCGGTTACGCCTTCAGCGACAACCTGTCGATCGAGCTCACGTTCAACCACATCCTCGGCGAATTCTCCAACGGCTACAGCGCCACGCTCGGGCTGATGCACGTGTTCGTACCGGAGTGGCGCATCTCGCCGTACTTCACGCTCGGCACCGGCATCCTCTACATCGAGCCGAAGTCCACGCTGGTGCAATCCATCGACCGCGACGACCAGATCGGCTATGTCGGCGGCGGTCTGCAGTTCTATCTCACCCGCCGTTTCATGCTGCGCACTGAATATCGCAACAACGTGGTGTTCACGAGCCGCGACGACAACGAGGAAGTGGACGAATGGAAGTATCTCGGCTTCGCCTTCTTTTTCTGATCGCGCTCGCCGCGACGACGCTGCCCGGCTGCGCGCTGTTCCGCCGCGGCGACGTGTCTTTGCCGCCAGCAGAAAACGAGCAGACCGCGGCCGAGCCGGTCACCGGCGAGCCCTCCGACAAGCCGATCATCGACCCGCAGGTCGAGCGCCGCGAGATCCGCCGCACCCGCATCGATACCGAGGACTTCGAGCTCGGCGCATACGTCGGCATGCTCAGCATCGAGGACTTCGAGAGCAACGTCGTGTATGGCGTGCGCCTCGCCTATCACCTCACCGAAGATTTCTTTCTCGAAGGGACCGCCGGGCAGTCGCGTGCGGGCCGCACCAGCTACGAGAATCTGTCGGGCTCTGCAGACCTGCTGACGGACAGCGAGCGCGACTACACGTACTACGCGCTGTCGTTGGGATGGAACGCGCTGCCGGGCGAAATCTTCCTCGGGGAAAATCGCGCGTACAACACCTCCTTTTACCTGGTGGCCGGCCTCGGCAGCACCACGTTCGCGGGCGACGACCGGTTCACGGTGAGCGGCGGCTTCGGCTACCGCATCCTGCCGGCCGACTGGATCGCGGTGCACTTCGACGTGCGCGATCACGTCTACGACATCGACCTGCTGGGCGAAAAAAAGATCGTCAATAATCTAGAAGCACATCTCGGTTTGTCGATTTTCTTCTGAGCGAGGATGCGCATGGGCGTTTGCGTCCGCACGGAGAGGATCACGAATCATGACTTCCAAACTCAATACATGGCTGCGCGGAGCGACTGTCGCAGCGATGCTGGCGACGACGTCGCTGGTGGGCGCGAGCGCGTCGATGGCGCCGACCTTCACGCTGCCGTCGCGGGCCGGCGACAACGTGTCGCTCGGCCAGCTGAAAGGCAGAGTGGTCATGCTCAACTTCTGGGCGAGCTGGTGCGGACCGTGCCGCCAGGAGATGCCGCTACTCGACCAGATGCACAAGCGGTACAGTGCGCTCGGCTTCACGCTGGTCGGCGTCAACGTCGATGCCAACAGCAAGGACGCAGAGGATTGGCTGAGCAAGACGCCGGTGTCGTTCCCGGTGCTGTTCGACCGTGACAGCAAGGTCAGCGCGATGTACGACGTGAAGGCGATGCCGAGCACCGTGTTCATCGACCGCAAGGGCAACGTGCGCTACCTGCACAAGGGCTACAAGCCCGGCGACGAAGGCGAGTATCTGAATCAGATTCGCGCGTTGCTGAAAGAGTGAGGAAGAGATGAAGGCTGTAGGCTGTAGGCTGTGGGCTGTAGCCAGAAGCGGAATGCTGCTGGCAGCGGCGATTGGGCTGACCGGCTGCGGCAACATCGAGCCGTGGGTCAAGCCGTACGAGCGCCAGGCGCTCGCGGATCCGATCATGGCGTTCGATCCGAATCCCGTTTCCGCGGCTTACCTCGACCACGTGTACGAGGCGCGCGAAGGCGCGCGCGGCGCGCTGGGCAGCGCCGGCGGCGGCTGCGGCTGTAACTGATGAAGATGGCCCAATGAAGATGGCATGGGGTGCCGGGTTCCGGGCGACGCTAGTGCTTGCACTGGCGTCGCCCGTGGCCTCTTTCGCGGGCGTGCTCGCGGAAGATCGCGCCGACGTGCTCTATCACCGCTATGACGGCGGCGGCGTGACGATTCACGGCCCCTCGGTGCTGGTGCGCAAGAAGCTCGCCGAGAAGTACGCGATCAGCGCCAACTACTACCTGGACATGGTCACGAGCGCGTCGATCGACGTCGAGGTGTCGGGCGCCAGCGAATACAAGGAGTCGCGCGACCAGTACAGCCTCGGGCTCGAGTACCTGCGCGGCAAGACCACGTACAGCCTCGGCTACACCAACAGCAAAGAGGACGACTACCAGGCCGAGACGTCTTCGTTCGGCATCAGCCAGGACCTGTTCGGCGACCTGACGACGATCACCATGGGCTTCTCGCGCGGCAAGGACGTCGTGCGCCGCCGCGACACGATCACCGACCAGATCGATCCGACCTTCCGCGAGCCGATCGATCGCTGGAGCTACCGCGTCGGCGTATCGCAGATCCTGACCAAGAGCCTCATCAGCACGATGCAGCTGGAAGTGATCACCGACGAGGGGTTCCTCAACAATCCCTACCGCTCGTACCGCTTCGTCAACCCGGGCGACGATCGCCTGTTCGCGCTCGCTCGCGAGATCTATCCGCGCACGCGCACGAGCAACGCCGTCGCGTTCAACGCGCGCTATTACCTGCCCTGGCGCGCTGCCGTGCACGGCGGCTACCGCTTCTTTACGGACACCTGGGGCATCGACGCGAACACGTTCCGGCTGGGCTATACCCATCCGATGGGACCGTGGACCTTCGATGTCGGCTACCGCCACTACACGCAGGGCAACGCCGACTTCTACAGCGACCTGTTCGAACGCGCGAACCAGCAGAACTTCCTGGCGCGCGACAAGGAACTGTCGACATTCGTGAGCCGCACGCTCAGCGTCGGCGCGACCTACGATTTCCTGCCGAACGGCTGGCGCTTCATCAAGAAGGGCACGCTCAACCTGCGTTACGACCGGATCGAGTTCGAGTACGAGGACTTCCGCGACGCGCGCTTCTCGCTGCTGCCGGCCGACGATGCGAACTTCCGCGCGGCAGGCGCCGAGCCGTTCTACACGTTCGGCGCCAACGTCATCCAGGCGTTCGTGTCGGTTTGGTTCTGAGGTTCCCTGTGGGTCGGGCTTTAGCCCGACATTCGTGTCCGGCTAAAGCCGGACCCACAATCGCCCTCCTTCTCGCTCCTCTGTTGGCTGCAGCCGAGCCCTTTCCCGCCCGCGATCTCAATCCGCTGCTCGCCGGCTTCGGCCTGCCCTCGGCGTTGCCTGCTCGCCTGTCGGGCGAGTCGTGGACCGTCGCGGCGGATTTCAACTGGGCCAGCACTTCGCTCGCACAACGTGCGGGTACGCAGCGATTGATCGTCGATGCCGAAACACGCGAGATGCGCATGACGATCGGACGCTCGTGGTCCAGCGGCTTCGCGGCGCAGCTCGAGATTCCCTATCGCTACACCGGCGGCGGCGTGCTCGATTCCGCGATCGACAGCTGGCACCAGGCGTTCGGTCTGCCGGAAGGCGCGCGAGCATTGATGCCCCAGGATCGCATTCGTATCGCGTACGCACGCGGCAGCACGGTGCTGCTCGACATGCAGTCGTCGGCGGACGGACTCGGGGACATCGCGCTCGACGTCGGTCGTTCGTTGTACTCGGAGACATCCGGCGCCGCCGCGGTGTGGTTGAGCATCAAGCTTCCGTCGGGCGATGCCGACCGTCTCACCGGCAGCGGAGCGACGGATGTGTCGCTCGCGATCGCAGGTGAACGGCGACTGGGCGAGAAGTGGTCGGCGTACGGCCAAGCCAGCGTGACGCGACTCGGGCATGGCGAGCGCTTTGCCGATCAACAGCAAGACATCGTCTGGAGCGGGATCGCCGGAATCGGTTGGCGCGCGTGGCGCGGGCTCGAGCTGAAGGCGCAGCTGGATGCGCACACCGCGGTGTTCGACGAAACCGATGTCGACTTCCTCGGCGACGCGCTCGTGCTCACCGTCGGCGGCGACTATCGCTTCGCGTCCGGCTGGCAGCTCGATATCGCAGTGAGCGAGGACATCGCGGTCGAGAGCGCATCGGATGTCGTGTTCGTGTTCGGGCTGCGGCGCAGCTGGAAATAGCCACCCGTCATTTGTTCTTGTTCCGCACCAGGTCGCCGCTCTGCGGCTGTCGGGCCGTCAGCGCGCCGTAGACCTCGACGTTGTCGAACTTCGCCGGAATTCCGGCGCACGCCATCACGTCCGGTCCATCGCACACGTGGAAATGCAGATGCGGCTCGGTGGAGCTGCCCGAGCTGCCGACCGCGGCGATCTGTTGACCGCGCGTGACAGCGTCATCCGCCTTCACGCGGACGCTGCCCGGCTTGAGGTGCCCATAGAACGAGTACTCGTCGCCGTGCCGGATGACGACGTGGTTCCCGACGATCCCGCGCGCGCCCCGGCTCAGCTGCTGATTCTGTCGCTCGACGATCCGCTGCACGTAGGTCTGCAGGGGCTCGCCTGCCTGCTGCAGCAACGTCACATCCTCCGGCTCGCCATCGAGCACGGCAACCACCTGACCGTCGGCCGCTGCCAGCACGGGCTGTCCGTAGGCGTGGTAGTCGGTGAAGCTCCTGCCCTCGCCGTTGTACGAAAGCCCATTGGCGCCGATGCGCATGAAGTCGTGAGCAAACTCCTGCGGAACCGCCCACCGATGATGCGAGTGCAGGGAAGGTCCGGCGCCGTCGTACCACATGCCGTCGAACGGCAGCGCGAATGCCGTATGCGAGGGCAACGTCGAGATGAAGAGAGTCGCCTCTGTCATTCCGGCCGTCGTCTGGATGTTCACACGGATGCCGTCACGCTTGCCGCTGTACACGAGGACCTGCTGCGGCACCAGCAGCGCCGTACCGGGCTTCAGCACGCGCGTTCCCGAGAGCGATATGCCCTTCGGCAACAACGCCGACCCGCCGAACTGGAACGCCAGTGTGCTCAGCATGCCCGAGCTCTGCAGGCCCGCGCCCGCGGCCGCCATGCGATCCAGATCGGCGGTGCGCAGCGGCTTTAGCTCCTGAGTCACGCCGCGCTCGGTCACTTCGAGCATGACCTGCGAGATCGTCACATCGGCCTCGCCATCGTTGATGATCGCTACGTTCTGCAACACGACGCTGCGCACGCCGCGATCCGCGTCCAGCTCGTACGCGCGCACTTTCTCGGCCGGGATAGAAGCGGACCTCGATTGCTTGCGCAGCGTCCGCAGCGACGAGCGAACACAGGGCAGTCAACGACATCAACATCCGACGCATGGCGAGCACTCCCCAGATCCTTTTGCGAATTCTCAGCGGCCCAACGCTGCCTCGACGGCCTCGCAGACCACGCGCAGCACGTGCAGACGCGCGCTCTTCTTGTCGTCGGCCGGCACGACGTGCCAACGCGCCTGCGGCGACTCGAGTCCGCTGGATCATCTCCGCCGCGGCCACCTGGTACGCGTCGTAGAGCGAGCGGTTGGTCCAGTCCTCAGGATCGACCTTGAAGCGCTTCAGCGGATCCTCGTCGCGCTCCTTGAAGCGACGCAGCTGCTCGGCCTTGCTGACCTGCAGCCAGAACTTCGCGACCACCAGTCCATGCTCGGTCAGCTGACGCTCGAACTCGCAGATCTCCGCGTACGCGCGCCGCCAATCCGCGGGTGCGGCGAAGCCGCGCACGCGCTCGACCAGCACGCGGCCGTACCAGGAGCGGTCGAAGATCGCGATGTGTCCGCGCTCCGGCACGTCCCGCCAGAAGCGCCACAGATAAGGATAAAGGCGCTCGTCCGCAGTCGGCGCCGAAACAGGCACGACCTGGTATTGACGAGCGTCGAGAGCGTGGGTGATGCGACGAATCGCGCCGCCCTTGCCGGCAGCGTCCATGCCCTCGAACGCCAGCACGAGGCCGTGCTTGCGAAACTTCGAGCGCCGCGTCAACAGCGCGAGCTTTCCCTGCAGTTGTTCGAGCTCGCGATCGTAGTCCTCGTCGTCGACTTTGCGGAGGCGGTCGCGACGCAGCGGCGGCGGTTTCGATGTCTTGCTCAGCACGTGCGCGCACGGCCTTCTGCGCTTGCGCCGAGTCCGGCCTGCATCTCGTCGCGCAGCACCTCGCCGACGCGTACTTCGCGGTAATTCTCGTCGGCTCCGTCGATCAGATGCCAACGCGCCGACGGCTGGTCGCTCGCGTCAATGCAGCCCTCGATCGCCTTGCGAAATGCCTTGTGATGACGCGCCAACCACAGATCTTCGTGCGTCACCCGCCAGCGCGTCAGCTTGTTGCCGCGCAGCTTCTTCAACCGCTTGCGCTGCGTGTCGGCGTCGAGGTCCAGATGAATCTTGACGACGCGCACGCCGTCGGCGCTGAGCATCGTCTCCAGTTGCCGTATACGTTCGAGCTCCCGCTCCGCGCGGCGCTGCGCCTTGCGCGAATCTCCGAGAGCGCTACCGAGGTATTCGCCATACCAGCCCCAGAAATAGAACGCGACGCGTCCGAAGGCGGGCAGTGCGCGCCAGTAGCGCCACATCGGCGGATGACTGGAGTCCGCATCGCTCTCGCCGAATGCACGCACGCTGACGTACTTCGGATCGAGCCACTCGATCAGCTTGTTCACCGTCTCGCTGCGCCCGGCACTTGGAACGCCGGTGACGATCACTGCGACGGAGAATTTCGCCGAGCTTGCGTGTGTCGAGCTGGCGAGCGAGCAGTTCGTCGTTGAGGGCCGGCATGAGCCGCTCATAGTTGCGGGCGCGCGCGTTCATTTGCGGCGGGATTGTCGGGCTGAAGCCCGGCCTGCAGGCGCCGCCGGCGGGGACTTGCTGGGTGATGCAGTGGATGTTGCCGCCGCCGAGCAGGATCTCGCGCGCCTGCACGCCGATCACGCGCCGCTCGGGGAAGATGCGCGTCAGTGTGCGCAGTGCCTGGCGGTCGTGACGCGAATCGAGCAGCGGCACGACGACCGTGGAGTTGGCGATGTAGAAGTTGACGTACGAGCCGGCGAGACGCTCGCCCGCGGGCCGCGGCGTACGACCGTCGACAGTATCGATGTCCTGCGCTTCCTCGCGCGTCCGATACAACGGACCCGGCTGCTGCAGCTTGTGCACTTTGAGGCGTCGACCTTGCGCATCGCGCGCTCCCATCAGCCGCTCGTACGCATCGTGCGACACGCGATACTGCGGATCGCGCTTGTTGTCGGTCCAGGTGAGCACGACTTCACCGGGGCGGGCGAAGCAGCACAGGTTGTCGACGTGCCCGTCGGTCTCGTCGTCGACGACGCCTTTGCCCAGCCAGATGACGCTGCTGATGCCGAGATACTCGTGCAGCATGATTTCCAGCTGGCCGGTATCCATGTGCGGATTGCGATTCGGGTTCAGCAGGCATTCCTCGGTGGTAATCAACGTGCCTTCGCCGTCCACGTGGATTGCACCGCCTTCCAGCACGAACGGCGCGCGATAGCGGTCGCGGCCTTCGATCTCCAGCACCTTGCGCGCAACCAGATCGTCCTGGTCCCACGGAAAGTAGAGGCCGTCGTTGAGCCCGCCCCACGCGTTGAACATCCAGTCGACGCCGCGCACCGCGCGCTGCTCGTCGACGACGAACGTCGGACCGACGTCCCGCATCCAGGAGTCGTCGCTCGACATCTCCACTACGCGGATCGCATCGGGCAGCATCGAGCGCGCGTGTACGAATTGCGCGCGCGATGCGCCGACCGTGACTGGCTCGCCGGTCGCGATGGCCGTGGCGACTGCGGCGAACGCAGCCTGCGCAGGCTTGGCTCCGTTGCGCCAATTGGTCGGGCGCTCGGGCCACAGCAGCCAGCAGCCGGAATGCTGCTCGAATTCGCCGGGCATGCGAAAGCCATCGGCGGCGGGCGTCGTCGTCAGCGTCGTGCTCATTCGCGGAATGTTAACAGGCCGCGATCACTGCGCTGCCATGCGCTTTTCAATGTCACGCAGCCCGCTGTCCAGATATGCCCGGTCCAACCAGCGACCGCGCACCATCACGCCTTCTATGCTCTGCGTATTGCCGATGTCCTGCAGCGGATCGCTCTTGAGCAGCACCAGGTCTGCTTCGGCGCCGACCACGATCGTTCCGAACTTGCCCCTGGCGCCGAAGAACTCCGCCGGCGCGGCGGTCGCAGTCCGCAGCGCTTCGTAAGGCGTGAGACCTGCCGCGACCATCGCCACCAGCTCGCGATGCGTGGCGAAGCCGGGAATGTTGTACGTCTGCGGCGAATCCGAACCCAGCAGCATGCCGACACCGCCGTCGTGGAGCGCACGGATCAGCTGTCGTCGCGTGTCCACGTAGCGGCGACCGAAGTCGGCCGTGACACTCGGATTGTCGGAAATCTGGCGCTTGGAATTGGCGTACTGCTCGCGCAGCTTGCGCGGCACGTAACGGATCTCGGGCCGCGCCTCGAGCTCTGCCACTGAGATCGAGCCGAACAAGTTCTCGTACAGCGTCTGGGTCGGAACCATCCACGTTCCGGCCGCGCGCGTCATGCGCACGACCTCCGGGAGCAGCGCCGGATCGAACTTCATCACGAGCCCGGCATTGTTCGGATCCTGTCCCTCGCGCGCAGCAGGTGGGACAACTGCGAGCAGATAGCCGTCGAGATGATCGATCGCTTGCTGTTCCTGTTCGAGCGCCAATTGCACGCCGACGGCCTGCGAGACGTGCCCACCGAACTCAATGCCCACCTCGCGAGCGGTCTGTGCGATCGCGAGAAAGGATTCGCGGCTCAGACCCGGATGGAGCTTCAGGAAATCGTAGCCAGCTGCTTTCTGCTCGCGAACCATCTGAGCGCCCTGCTCCGGGCTTTTCACGGAATTGCCGTTGAACGATGGCCCCGCTGTGATCAGGCGCGGACCGAGCACGCGTTGCGCGGCGAGATCCGCGCGCAGCTGCAAATGCTCCGGCGCACCGAGCATTCCGCGCGCGACCGTCACGCCGTTTGCGGCCCAGAGAAACAGCACGTCATCGCGTGCGTACGCCGGCGTCGGTCCGGAGGGTACGTGTGCGTGCATCTCGCTCAGCCCCGGCAGCAGGAACTTTCCCTGCGCAGCGATCACGCGCGCGCCTTTCGGAATCTTGACGGTGTCGGCCGTGCCGACTGCGCGGATCACACCATCCGCGACCAGGACGGTTGCATCGTCGAGGACCTGCTCGCCCGTCATCGGAATCACTCGCGCGCCGACGAACGCGATGACGCGCGGCGAAGCCGGCGGCTCGGCCGCATGGACGCCGCCGAACATCCCCAACATGGAAAGGACGACCAGTGACACGCACCTGTTCATGATTATTCCTATTGGTCAGGCTCTAGTGTGGGTCAGGCTCTAGCCTGACTGCTCTGCCGAAAGCGCTTATGGTACGCCGCCGGCGGCACGCCGACGTGCAATCGAAAATGTCGCCGGAATGATTCCTGCGAGCCGAAACCGGCGCGCTCGGCCACGCGACCCAGCGCCACGCGGCCGGATTCCAGCATCTCTCGCGCAGCCGCCACGCGCTCACGCACTAGCCATTCGTTGGGAGCGAGCCCGGTCGCTTCCTTGAAGCGGCGCAGGAGCGTGCGCGGGCTCATGCCTGCACGCCGCGACAGCGATGCGATGGAGTGCTCCTCGCCGAGATGCCCGCGGATCCAGTCGAGCAGTCGCGACAACCGGCTCGATTCATCGGGCGCTATGGGACGCGGCACGTATTGCGCCTGATCGCCGTCACGGTGCGGGGGAATGACCAGGCGCTGCGCGACCTGGTTGGCGACCTTCGGTCCATGATCCCGCCGCACGAGATGCACCAGCATGTCGAGGCCCGCTGCCGAGCCCGCGGACGTCAGTACCTGATCCTGGTCGATGTACAACGCGTTCGGCTCGACACGAATCCGCGGATAGCGTTGCGCCAGCAGCTCCGCGTATCGCCAATGCGTCGTCACGCGCTTGCCGTCGAGCACGCCTGCTGCGGCCAGCACGAACACACCGGAGCAGATGGAGCAGAGCCGCGCACCGCGCTCGTAGGCAACGCGAATGTGCTGGAGCAGGTTCTCCGGCGGCAACTCGTTCGCGTCGCGCCAGCCGGGGATGACGATCGTATCGGCGCGATCCAGCATCTTGAGCGAATGTGGCGCGGTGATCGTGATGCCGCCCGCCGCCCGCAGCGGCCCGCGCTCCGCCGCGCAAACCTCGAAGTCGTACCAGCGCACGCCCAGCTCCGGGCGCGCTAGCGCGAACAGCTCGACGACGCAGCCGAACTCGAACGTGCAGAGCCGGTCATAAGCGAGCGCGACGACGAGGTGGGAGCGTGGCATGGCGCGATGTTACCGGAAGCTGACGATTGCGCCAGACGCGCAGCGGGCTGCCGGTAGCTAGGATGTTGTCAGGCTAAAGCCTGACCCACAGTGCCTGTTTGTGGGTCAGGCTTTAGCCTGACTCCTGCAACTCAATTGGAGCCCCCCATGCCCTCCTCCGTCGCCGAAATCGCCCCTGCCGACAGCGCCGCCGCCCTCGCCCACTTCGAGGGCGCGTTCCGTTTCGAAACCGACTGCTGGGACGTCCACGACGCCATGAGCAACGGCCGGCAGGACTTCGTGCTCGTCGACGTGCGCAGCCACGACCTCTACGCCAATGGCCACGTGCCGGGCGCGGTCAGCATTCCCCACCGCAAGCTGATCGAAGCGACGTTGAGTCGTTATCCGCGCGACACGATCTTCGTCGTGTACTGCGCCGGCCCCCATTGCAACGGCGCGCACCGCGGCGCGGTGCGGCTCGCCAGACTCGGCCGGCCGGTCAAACTCATGATCGGCGGGATGACAGGCTGGCTCGACGAAGGCTTCACGACCGAGAGCGGCCCGGTGTCTTCCGCAGCTCTTTGCGGATGACGAGCTTCAGCCCCGACCAGGTCTCGTCGACCGCGCATACCTTGATGTCGACGAGACCGAGCGGCAGCGCGACCTCGCGCACCGTGTCCTCGGTGATGTCGGTCGCGACTTTCGCGGACTTCTTCGGCCATGAGACCCAGATCGCCGCGTCCTGCTTCATTTTCGATAGCGCAGCGCGCAGTTCCTTGTCGAGCCGCGCGCGAGCTGTCACGAAGATGTGAGCGACGTCGGCATCGTCGATTTTGCGTACGCGCTTGACGTCTTCCGGCAGCGGCGCCAGCAACTCGTCGTAGTGATCCGGCGCGGCGACCGGGAATAGCTTCGAGCCGGGCTTGATGCCGAGCTTCTTCGCGAGCGGCGTGCCGGAGTAGCCGGCCGTCATAGTGTGTTCTTGATGAGCGCCGCCGCGTCCGCTTGCGCAGGAGTGCCGTCGCGTTCGAGACCGGCCACGACGCCTTGCCGGTCCGCGACCGAGCGATTCTGCGAAAGCTTCGACTTGCCGATGAGCCGCGTCACCGGAATTTCCACGCCGACGATGGCGCCGAGGAGCTTCTCGACATACTCGGCGGGCGCATCGCTCACATGCCACGGCTCCGCGCGGCCGTGCTCGTGCCGATTCGTCAGATCCTCGACCATTTGCCGCAACCAGGCGGCATCCTGGATGGCCTTCGCCGTGCCGTACGCGTGCACAGCAACGTAGTCCCACGTGGGCACGACCTTGCCGTGCTCCTGCTTCGCGACGTACCAGCTCGGCGAGACGTAGCACTGCTCGCCCTGGAACACGACGAGCACCGGCCGATCCGCGCCGATCTGCTGCCACACCGGATTGGCGCGGGCCACATGGCAACGCAGGGTGCCGAACGGCGCGGGCTCGGGTGCGATCTCGAACGGAACATGGGTCGCGTCGAGCCCGTCCGAGCCGGCAACGATCAGCGTTCCCAGCGGATGACGGCGAATCAGCTCGTGCAGGACGTCGACTCGGGTCTCTGCGAAATGCCGCGGGACGTACATGGGAGGCGCGCTGCGGTCAGCGGATCAGCGTGTACTCGGCGCCGCAGTACGGGCACTTCGCCCAGCCGGTCTTCTCGATCGGCAGGAACACGCGCGGATGCGAGCTCCACAGGTGCATGCCCGGCATCGGGCACGACAGCGGCAGATCGGTCGCCGTGACCATGTACTGGTTCTGGGCGTTCGGTTGAATCAGTTTGGCGCCGGGTTCGGTGCTCATGGCGCGCATTATCGCAAATCGTTCGACAGATGGCCCGCCTCGCGCATGACCTCCTCCCAGACTTCCACCACGCCGCGGCGCTCCGCCACGAACTCGTCCTCGCCCACCACGTTCTTCGCGCCGTCCAACGACAGGCGATGCAGGCGCTGGCGGTAGGCGCGGTAGGTGGCGACCAGGAAATCGACCCGCGCCTGCGGCACGATCGCGCCGGAGGCCAGGCTTTCCAGCTGGCGGATGTTGTCCGAGAACGTGACGATCTCGGGATAGCGGTCCGCCCATTTGAGCATCCAGAACTGCACCAGGAACTCCAGGTCGGCGATCCCGCCCGGATCCTGTTTGAGGTCCACCTGCCCTGCGCGCGCCTTCGAGAGGTTTCCGCGCATGCGCTCGCGCATGCGCCGCACCTCGTCGCGCAGGCCGTCGCGCTTGACCGCCTTGCGCAGCACCTCGATGCGGGCAGTCTCGAACTGCTCGCACAGCTGAGCCGGCCCGGCGATCGCGCGGGCGCGCAGCAGCGATTGATGCTCCCAGGTCCATGCGTCCTGGAATTCGTACTCGCGAAATGCCGTGAGCGATTGCACCAGCAGACCGCGATTACCTGCAGGTCGCAGCCGCGTGTCGACTTCGTACAAGCGGCCCGACGCGCTGTGAACCGTGAGCAGATGCACGAGGCGCTGTCCGAGGCGCTGAAAGAACAGTGTGTTGTCGATCGGCTGCGGTCCGTCGGTGCGCTGCGCCTCGCCGCTCGAGTCGTGCAGGAATACGAGGTCCAGGTCGGAGGCGTAACCGAGCTCCAGGCCGCCGAGCTTGCCGTACGCGACCACTATCATGTTCGCGACGCAGGTCGTACCGCGCGCGTCGGTGTAGCGAGGCACACCGTGCCGTGCCTCCATCTGCGATCGTGCCAATACCAGCGTTTCCTGCACGAGCAGCTCGGCGATGTCGGTGAGGCGATCGCTGACCTTCATGAGCGGCAGGCGGCCGATCAGGTCGGCGACCGCGACCCGAAACAAGGCCGCGCTCTGAAACTCCCGCAGCAGCTCGACCTGGCGCTCGGGCTCCTCGTTCTGCATGTTCTGGCGACGCAGCGCCAGTTCCTCCGTGAAGTCTATGCGTTTGGGCGTTGCCTCGATCAAGCGCTCGTCGATCAGCTCGTCGAGCAGCAACGGCTGGGCGGAAATCTGGTCGGCGAGAAACTGGCTCTGCTCGCACAAGGTGACCAGCCTGCGCAGCGCCGCCGCGTTTTCGTTCAGAAGCGCGAGGTAGACGGTGCGGCCGCCGATGCGCTCGACTATTTTCAGGACGCGGGCCAGCGTCGCGTCGGGCGACTTCGACTGCGCAATGAGGGGCAGCAGTCGCCCGAGCAGCTCGTGCAATCTGCGGCGCCCGGTTTCGTCCAGCCTGCGGTAATAGGGAGTGTCGCGCAGCTTATCCAGTGGCGGTGAATCCATGTCAACCAGCACCGCGCGCCTTTCCTGTTCCGTTTGAGCGCCCGTGCCCGGACCGAAAACCGTCTGCGCGAAATGCTGCGCGACCCGCTGACGATGCAGCGCGAGCTCCGCCTGCAACGCATTCCAGTCGCTTACGCCTACGCCCAAGGCCAGTCGCTCGCGCCCGATCTCGTCCTGCGGCAGCTGGTGCGTCTGTTCGTCGTTCCACTGCTGCAGCCGGTTCTCGACCACACGCAGATAGCGGTACGCAGCGTCCAGCTCCGTGACGGCCTCGCGACGCAGGAATCGCTGACCGACGAGCAGCGGCAGCACGGTGCGCAGCTCGCGGCTCTGCAGGCGCCGGTCGCTGCCGCCGCGCATCAGCTGAAACGACTGCACGATGAACTCGATCTCGCGGATGCCGCCCGGGCCGAGCTTGATGTTGTCCTGCAGCTCGCGCCGCTCGACCTCGCGCGAAATCATGCCTTTCATCTCGCGCAGCGATTCGAACACGCTGTAGTCGAGGTAGCGCCGATAGACGAACGGCCGCAGCACTTCGTCGTACAACTCTGCGTGATGCTCGATCGCCGTCAGCGGACGCGCCTTGACGTACGCGTATCGCTCCCAGTCGCGGCCGTGCTCCTGCAAATAGTGCTCGAAGGACGCAAAGCTCAATGCGACCCGGCCGCTGTCGCCGAACGGGCGCAGCCGCAGGTCCACGCGGTAGACGAAGCCTTCGACGGTCGGCGTGGCCAGCAGCTGTACGACCTTCTGGCCGAGGCGCAGGAAGAACTCCGCGTTGTCGATCGCGCGCGCGCCGTCGGTTTCGCCGCCTTCCGGATAGAGAAGAATGAGATCGATGTCGGAGCTGAAATTCAGCTCGCCGCCGCCGAGCTTGCCCATGCCGAGGATCATCAGCTGCTGCGGCTGCCGGCTGTCCGCCCCGCGCGGCACGCCGTAACGGGCGACGAGGGCCTCATACATATATGTGCAGGCGAACCCGATGCAGGCATCCGCCAGCGCCGAAAGATCGCGCAGCGTCTCGTCGAGATCGGCCCAGCCGGCGATATCGCGCCACGCGATACGCACCATGTGTCGCTTGCGGAAGCGACGCAGCGCATCCATCACCTCTGCTTCGCTCGGGCCGCTCACGCGCTCGCGAACGTCGCGAGCGAACCAGTCATCTGCTGCGCGCTCGAACAGCGCGCGGCTGCGAACCAGCTCGCGCAACAACTCCGGGGTACGCAGACACGCCGTCGCTATGAAATCGCTGCAAGCCCACACGCGCGGCAAGGTCTCGTTGACGCGCTCCGCCGCGAGAATTTCCTGCCAGGTGCCGGCGTCGTGCTCACGCGCGGCGTGCAAACGCTGCTCGCTGTCGGTCAATAGCCGGCGTATGGTGATCCGGCAAAATTGCGGCTCATCGGGGCAGTTTACGGGAACTTTTTGCGGGATGGCCCCGACAGGCCCCTTCGCGACGTGCATCGAACCTTTTGCGGTGCATATTCGTTTTAACCACGCAGGAGCAACCTGTTAACGAAAAATTTTGGAGGTCGAGGCTCATGCCTATGCACACCTCTACTGGCTCGACACCCCGTCGCACCGGCTTGTTCATCGTGGTGGCCGGTCTGCACGTGTTGATCGTCTATGGCCTGATGGTCGCGACCGGCGTCGTGAAGCAACCCGCGTTCGTGACGCCGCTCGAGGCCGTGTTCATTCCGGAAGCGGCGCAAACCGAGCCCGAGCCCGAGATCGAGATCAAGCCGGAGATCGAGCAGCCGGTCGCAGTCGACGAACCCGTCCCCGAAGTCCAGTTCGAGGAAGCGGTGACGCCGCCGTCCGACGTGCCGGTGCCGGCCTCCGCGACCGCGATCAGCGGCTCGCAGCAGCAGGGCGCGCCCGCGCAGGATCTCAAGACGGCAAATCGCGTCGACCCGATCTATCCGCCGGCTTCGCGTCGCGCGGGTGAGGAAGGCACGGTGCGCCTGAAGGTGCTGGTCGATACGAGCGGCCGACCGTCCAACGTGGCGGTGACCCAGACCAGCGGCTTCCCGAAGCTGGACCAGGCAGCAATGGAAGCGGTGCGTAAGTGGCGCTTCGTCGCGGCCACTGACGGCACCAACAAGATCCAGGCGTACACGCAGGTCGCGGTGACATTCAAACTTACGCAGGCCGAGCAGAAGGCCGCGAAGACCTCCTAGCCAGTCGGTAACAGGCAGCGCTCCTGCCTGCGGGCCCCCTGTTCGCTCATCGAGCGGCAGGGGGCTCGTCTTTTGTGAGGAGCATCACCGCTCCCAGCGAGGCCCAGGCATAGTCTGGCCCGCACCGACGCAAACATCGCGTGTAGCAGATCGGCGGACAGGTTGGGGCGAATGGGTGCTTCAGGCTTTGCCCTAAAGCACGACGCGCCTCATATTTGTAAACCTTATCCTGGGGTCGATGACGACTTGCCTCAGCGGGCGGCGGATATGCACACGGTATTTACCTTTCTCCTTGGCACCTTCGCCATCGGTACGCTCGCGCATGCGACGCCGCGGCCCGAAGAGCGCTCGGCAGATCGCTACGAGGCCTTCCTGCAGCGCGTGGCCGATCCAGACACGGCCGTGCAACGTGCGGTCGAGCTCAGCGACAAGGACATCTCTGCATTCAGCGGCGTCGGCATCGTCGCGTGCATCGTCGACTCCCGCATCCAGACATCGACCGCTTTCCTCGTCGGTGCCTTCGACATCGGCGTCACGGTCGCGCACACGTTCGACAGCGGTCTCGGCCGCCTCGAGGCGACCGATTGCGTGTACACGAGCATCGACTCGCAGGGACAGATCCGCGAGCGCATCCCGGTTTCCTACGTCAAATCCGAGTGGGCGGGAGAGACGGGCGCGTTCCTCCAGCCTGCGAAGGACGTCGCAGTGTTCCGCCTCAGCCAGCCCTCGCGTTACGCGCAGAAGACGATGCCGCTCGGCCGATTCACGGGCGACGCGGCCCCGGTCATCATGGTCGGGTATCGCGCGGACATCGGCTGGTCGACCAGCAAGCGCAAAGCTCGCGGTATGGCCTATGAGCGCAGCAAGGACGGGTTGAGCGTGGCTCGCTTCACGCACGACATGGACTCGCGCGGCATTGCGCCGGGCGCGCCGGTCATCGACGAGCGCACCGGAGTCATCATCGGCATCCACACGCGCCTGCCCTCGCGCGGCAACAGCATGATCACGATGAACGATTGGCTGGAATCGACCCTGCGCACCGAGATCCAGCAGAAGAAGGAAGCGGATAGCGGATAGCGGATGGCGGATAGTAGGATGCCGGCAAGATATGTCGGCTCCAGATCCAGGCGAAATCACAGCACTGCGTGAGCTGCTCGCAGAGCAGCAGACGGGCCCTGTTCTTCACGGGCGCGGGCATCAGCACCGAGTCGGGCATTCCGGATTTCCGCAGCCCGGGCGGCGTCTGGTCGCGGATGCAGCCGATTTATTTCCAGGAGTTCCTGGCCTCCGAGGAGAAGCGCCGCGAGTCGTGGCGCCGCCGCTTCGACAATCGCGACGGCTGGGTCGGCGCGCAGCCGAATCGCGGTCATCACGCGGTTGCGCAGCTGATCGCTGTCCGGCAAAGCCAGCGCAGTCATCACACAGAACGTCGACAACCTGCACCAGGTTTCCGGCGTCCCCGAAGACAAAGTGATCGAATTGCACGGCAACGCCACCTACGCGCGCTGCCTCGGTTGCTCGCTGCGCATCGAGCTCGTCGAGATCGAGCGCGAATTCCAGGCGAGCGGCGCGGTCGCTCCGTGCAAGGCGTGCGGCGGCATCCTGAAGTCTGCGACGATTTCCTTCGGCCAGCCGATGCCGCTGCTGCCGATGCAGCGCGCCCAGGACGAAACGATGGCGTGCGACTTGTTCATCGTGCTGGGCTCGTCGCTGTCGGTGTTTCCCGCGGCGGATTTCCCGTTGCGCGCGAAGCAGAACGGCGCCGCGCTGGTCATCGTCAATCGCGATCCGACCGAGATGGATGAGCTTGCCGACGTCGTCATCCATGCCGGCATCGGCGCGACGCTCGGCGAAGTCGCCGGAGTTTTTTAGACAGGATTAACAGGATTAACAGGATGTCAGACGCAGAGAAACCTTTT
>CAWISC010000036.1:0-58439 GCA_963838635.1 uncultured Gammaproteobacteria bacterium
GACCAGCGGCGCTTCGTTGCGAAAAACGAATGAGATCATGACCGCCACGCCGTCCGTCCGACCTGCAACGCACGCTGCTGGCATCGTTGATCGGTCGGGCCGTCAATGACGTTGCTCGCGCCGCAGATCGGTTGGTTGTGCATTTCGCGGCGGCTCGACCCTGTCGATGAGTTTGCAGCCGCAGGCTTGGCATTCGCACGAGGCACTGACTCTGTCACGCGGCCGCAGATGAATACCGAGCAGGCACGCTGCCTGGATTCTCTCAACGCCCCCGGACTGAAGGACGCCACTGTGTTGAGTGACCTATCATGCCGCATGGCTGATCGCGCGCTCGAGCGGTCCTCGTATGCGAGCGAATTCATCTATCGACTGCTGGAGAGCTGTGCCAAGCCGGCCTTTACGATCTGGCCGGACACGGACGTGGAGCCGATAGCGTGGGTGCTGACGCTCGGCGTTTCGTTCGACGAGGTCCTCGCGGCTGTCGCGCGCGAGTATCCTGAAATCGGTCCGAGGTGAGCGCTTTGGACTGGCCGAACGACGCCGATGGAAACGTGCTGCGGCGGTTGCAGAGTCAGGACTTCGATTTCAGCGCGCCGTGCACGATCGACTTCAATGTCGACTTTCTGGAATGGCCGCCGGCGCAGGAGGCGCTCGCGCTCATCCGCTCCCGACATCCTGAAGCCATCGTCTACCCCGAGGAAGGCGACAGCGTGGGCTACGTGCTATTTCAGGTCAAAGAGCGATTGACCTACGAGCTCGTGACTCGAGTGCAGGCCGAGATGTCCGCGCTGCTGGCTCCCTTCGGCGGGGTGTGCGAGGCTTGGGGCGTGTTGCACTAGTGGCGCTTCTGCCATGACTACGGTTCAAGTATGGATGATTGTCGCGGCCAGCTTCTTGGCGCTGGCCTGCCTGGAGATGTACTCGGCCAGCTGCAACGGGCCAAAACGTTTTGGCAAGCAGAAAGTAGCTGGTTGGGAAAGGTCTTGGACATCCTGTCCGGGTGAAGCTTGTCATGACCAGCCAATGACCAGCCAACAACCAAGGTGGCATGCCTTGGCCGGTTTCCTGGTCATCGAGAGCGCCTGCGCATGCAGTGGCATAGGCATTCTCTACGGATCGCCTTGGTACCGTGGTGCAACTGGTCGCTCTGATATGGCTGCTGGCTGCAGCACGCGGGCAGCACCGTGCTGCTGGCGTCTGCGCGGGCCGTCGCCAACCGTCCTAGCTGTCGTCTTGACCAGCAACAGCGATGAGCTATCGCTAGGGATGGCGTGCACGATCGGCTTGGCGCAGGCGGTCTTCTTTCGGTTGTTGCGACAACTCCGGAGGTAGCTCGTGCTTTCAGTGCACATCCCGACGTTGCTGGGCGGTCTTGCTCTGCAAACTGAACCGCGGCTCGATGTTCTTGTTCGTCCCGTTCGCGAGTTGCGCCGCGTAACGAGGTATGCTTGAAAATGAAAAAATGTCCCGTTCACCAACTGCGCCGCGTAACTTGCCGACTGCCGGCCCATGCTTGAACCCATGCCCTGATCCCGCTCCAACCAGCACGACGTTCTCCCACTGCGGATGCCGATCGATCAGCAGATCGCCATTCGAACTGTTCTCGTACTGACAGACTCTCGACTCGACCAGCGGCCGATTCGCCAGCGACGGGAACCGCCGCTTCATGTACTCGCGTACTTCAGCGATCACCTTCGCACTCGGCACGCGATCTCCGCTGTCCGGATCGATCGGCCGGCCCATGCCGATCATGCGCGACCTTGACGCCACGCGCCTCCAGATCCGGCGTCCCATAGAAGATGTCTCCATCATTGAAGTCCGCCCACCCCGGCAGCTGCCCCGGCAGAAAACGCGTATCGCCCGGCTCCGCCGCGAAGAAGAACACTTCCTGTCGCGTCGGGAAAATCCGCTGGCCGAGTATTTCCGGAAAAACCTTCGGCAGCCACGGCCCGCACGCGAACACGAAGCGCGACGCGCTCAACGATTCGCCAGCGGTCGTCTGGATGGAGTCGAACGACGCATCCGGTTTCGGCGGCACGATCGCAGCTTGTCGATACTCGCCGCCCGCCGCCACGAACTCCTGCACCAACGTCTGCACCGCTCGCCGCGCCATGAGCACACCACGATCGTGCTCATACAGTCCGAGCTCGACGCCATCCCACACGACCTGCGGAAATCTCTTCGCCAGCGTCGCGCGATCGAACACCTCCAGCGGAATGCCCGCGCGCTGATGCACTTCGATACTCTGCGTGACGTACGGCTCGCGGCGTCCGAAGAAGAACAACACCCCCGTTGGATGGAAGATGGGCAGGCCGGAACGGCCCGACAGCCACCGCCATTCGTCCAATGATTCCCACGCGAAGCGCGTGTAGATTTCGTCGCGGCCGTACACGGTGCGGGTCATGCGGGATTCGCCGCCCGACGAGGCGCGGGCGTGGGCCGGACCCCAGGCGTCCAGCAGCAGCACTTTGCGACCGAGCTTGAGCAGGTGCCATGCGGTCCAGGCGCCGAAGACGCCGGCGCCGATGACGATCACGTCGCGACGGCCGGATTGCACGCCGGGCCCGCCTTGCTCGCCACGCTCTGCGGCCAGCGACTTCACGGTCGTTGCGCCGGCGGCAGCAGCCATGCCGGTGAGCAGCGTGCGTCGGGAGAAGGGCACAGAATTGGGCATACTGTCGTTCTCGTTGGCGCCACAATCATTTCCGGGGACCGCGCGAAGAGTAAACGTTATGACGAATCTGAGCTACGTGAGCGGCGTGGGCAGCGAGCCGCTCCTCTATAAGACGGTCGGGGCGGTGCTGGAGGAAGCGGCAGCTCGTTGGGGCGAGCGCGAGGCGCTCGTCGTTCGCCATCAGAACATCCGCTGGACCTTTCGGGAACTCGACCAGGCGGCCGATCGCCTGGCAGCCGGTTTCATTCACCTCGGGCTCGTGCCCGGCGACCGGATCGGCATCTGGGCGCCGAACCGCTATGAATGGATCGTCACCCAGTTCGCCACCGCGAAGGCGGGGCTGATCCTCGTCACCATCAATCCGGCCTATCGCACCTCCGAGCTCGAATACGCCCTCAACAAAGTGGGCTGCAAGGCGCTCGTGCTTGCGCCGAGCTTCAAGACCAGCGACTACGCGGCGATGCTCGAACAGATTCGTCCCAAGGTGCCGACGCTGCGCGCAGCGATTCTGACCGACGACGCGCCGCGCGCAGGCTTTCTGCGTTATGCAGACGTAGCGTCGTCCGGTACGGCCGACGATCTCGAGCGCGTGCGCCAGCTGCGGCCGCAGCTGCAGCCGGAAGATGCGATCAACATTCAGTTCACCAGCGGCACGACCGGTCTGCCGAAGGGCGCGACGCTGTCCCATCACAACATCGTCAACAACGGTTACTTCGTCGCCCACCGGATGACGTTCTCCGAGCAGGACCGCCTCTGCATTCCCGTGCCGCTGTATCACTGCTTCGGCATGGTGATGGGCGTGCTCGGCTGCGTAACCTGGGGCGCGACGATGGTGTTCCCCGGCGAAGCGTTCGAGCCGAAGAGCGTGCTCGAAGCGGTGCAGGCCGAGCGTTGCACGGCGCTGTATGGCGTACCGACGATGTTCATCGCCGAGCTCGAACATCCGGAATTCCGGCAGTACGACTTGCGAACTCTGCGCACCGGCGTCATGGCAGGCGCGCCATGCCCCGTCGAAATCATGAAGCGCGTGATCTCCGACATGCACATGAAGGAAGTCACGATCGCCTATGGCATGACGGAAACCAGCCCGGTCAGCTTCCAGAGTTCCCGCGACGATTCGATCGAGCGGCGCGTCTCGACGGTGGGCGCGATTCACCCGCACCTGGAGGTGAAGATCGTCGACGCCGAAGGTCGCGTCACGCCGCGCGGCGAGCGTGGCGAACTGCTCACGCGCGGCTACAGCGTGATGCACGGTTACTGGGACGACGAAGAGAAGACGAAGCAGTCGATCGACCCGCAAGGCTGGATGCACACGGGCGACCTGGCGACGCTCGATGACGCGGGGTTCTGCAACATCGTGGGCCGCGTGAAGGATCTGATCATCCGCGGCGGCGAGAACGTCTCGCCGCGCGAGGTCGAGGAGTTCCTGTATCGCCACCCGAAGATCCAGGATGTGCAGGTGTTCGGCGTCCCGGACCGGCGCTACGGCGAAGTGGTGTGCGCGTGGATCAAGTTGAAAGCGGGCGAGCGTTGCGAGGCCGAGGCGATCCGCGCGTTCTGCAAGGAGCAGATCGCGCATTTCAAGGTGCCGCAGCACATCCGCTTCGTGGATCAGTTCCCGATGACGGTCACCGGGAAGATCCAGAAATATCTCATGCGGCAGGAGATGAGCCGCGAGCTGGCGGTCGGGGAGGAGAAGACTGCGTAGGAGTGAAGATTGGACAGGATGCACAGGATGGACAGGATGTCCGGATCCGAGAATCAGGAAATCCTGTTAATCCTGTTCATCCTGTCAAGCATCTGGCCTCATTGAACGTGGCTCATCAGTTCCTGGCGGACCACCGCTGGCGTCATCCCAAGAATCTTGCGCATGTGACGCGCCAGGTGGCTCTGGTGAGCGAACCCCGCGGCGAACGCCACTTGCGCGATCGACAGGCTGCGATCCTGCAGTAGCAGCTTCGCGCGCTCGACGCGCCGACGCAGCACGTACTGATGCACCGGCATGCCGGTCGATTGCCGGAACAGCGTCTTCAGGTGCGACACGCTCACGCCGGCGACCGACGCGATCTCCGCGAGCGACAGCTCGCTCTCGAGATTGTCCTCGATATAAGAGATCACCTGTTTCAGCTTCCACGAGCCGAAGCCGCCGGCAATCTCGCGCATCGGCAGCGAGCGTGCGTTGTGTCGCTGTAGCAGTCGGGCCGCGAGCGCTTTGCCGAGACTCTCGCGGAACAGTCGTCCGCCGATGCCGCCCGCATCGACGTCCGCCTTCAACGCCCACGCGATGTGCTCGATCACCGGATCGCGCAGCTGAAAGCGATCTGCGATCTCGATGCTGCCGGGATTCGTCTCCAACTCGCTTGCGACAGCTTTGAGCAGCGTATCGGGCACACGCATGATCAACGTGGTGCCGGCCTGCTTGGTCTCCCACGCCGATGGCGTGCGCGCCGGAATGATGTCGAGGTCGCCGGCCACTTCGCGGCCGTGACGCAGCCGCCCGCCGCGCGAGCACGTGACTTCCACCGAAGGTCCGAGGTGCATGCAGACGATCGCGTAAGGCAACGCGGGGATCTGCGTGACGCCCGGCTGAAAAGAACTGACCGCGACGGTGACCGAGGAATGGGCGTCGGTCGCAGGGGCGCTTCTGAGGACGGGTTCGCTTACGGAACTCATGTTGTTGCCTCCGCGCATTCAGCTATTGCTGTGCCGAGAATACAACGAATCACCCCATCCTGTGCCAGCAGTGATTTCGCACAGTCCGTCCATTCATGCTCCGGGCGATCTGAATGTGCAGCACAAGCCATATTCGGCGCGGGTAGTGAGCCACTTTGACACGGATTCTCTCCGGCCGAATCGGCTGATCCGGTCCTAACGGGTGCGCAACGCAAGCGCGTCAACGTTTAACTATTTCGCAACACTCGATCGGGGAGCGTGCTGATGCTGAATTCCAACAACGTTGCAAGCTCAACGGCAGTGCACTGTTCTTCTTCTAAAGGAGGCTGACAATGGCAACTCAGAATCGTTCCTTGCAGCGTGCTGTCCGGCACGCGTTACTGGCCAGCACCGCGAGCGCGGCCGTGGTTTCTCTGCCTGCACAGGCACAGGAGTCGACCATCCAGGAAGTGGTCGTCACTGGCTCCCGTATCAGCACGCCCAACATGACGAGCATCAGTCCCGTCACGGCGATCGCGGCCGAGGACATTGCCGCGACCGGCAAGATGCGCGTCGAGGACATCATCAACCAACTGCCGCAGGCGATGGCTGCCCAGGGTTCGACGATCTCGAACGGCTCGACCGGCACTGCCACAGTCGACCTGCGCGGCCTGAACGCCAAGCGCACGCTGGTGCTGATCAACGGCCGGCGACTGATGCCGGGCAATCCGGATACGGCGCCCGGCGTGAACTCCGGTGCACCCGACCTCAATCAGATTCCGAAGGCGCTGATCGAGCGCGTCGAGGTTCTCACCGGCGGCGCGTCTTCGGTGTACGGTGCGGACGCCGTCGCCGGCGTCGTGAACTTCATCCTCAACACCCGCTTCGAAGGAATCAAGGTCGAAGGCAACTACAGCTTCTACTCGCACGAGAACGACAACCCGGCAGCCGAAGTGGTCCGCACGCGCGGCTACGAGCTGCCCAAAGGCGACATCAATACCGGCTACTCGAAGGACTTCTCGTTCGTGATGGGCTCGAACTTCGCGGAGGATCGCGGTAACGCGACGTTCTACGCGACCTACACGGACGTGAAGCCGATTCTCCAGGCCGAGTACGACTTCAGCGCCTGCACGTTCAACTCCGGAGACGTGTTCACGTGCGGCGGCTCCGGTACCACCGACCCGCCGCGCATGCGCGCGCGCAATCCCGTTACCGAAGAGTTGACGCCGTATCACGTCGTCGATCGGAACACGGGCGCGTTCCGGGAGTACGACAGCGACGTCGACACGTACAACTTCGGACCGCTGAACTTCTATCAGCGTCCCGACGAGCGCTACACCGCGGGCGTGTTCACCGACCTGGAAATCAGCGAAGGTCAGACCGCGTACGGCGAGTTCATGTTCATGAAGGACCGCTCGGTCGCCCAGATCGCACCGAGCGGCGTGTTCGGCCAGGAGATGGACGTGTCGTGCAACAACCCGTTGCTGAGTGCCGAGCAGGCGCAACTGTTCTGCGGCCAGTACGGGCTGTCGACCGCGCCGGACTCGACCGACAAGGCCAGCGTGACTCTCGGCAAGCGCAACGTCGAGGGCGGTGGACGCCAGAGCGACATCACGCATGAGTCGTTCCGCACGGTGCTCGGGCTGCGCGGCGACATCAACGACACCTGGTCGTATGACGCGTACGGGCAGTTCGGCGAGACGCAGCTCGCGCTGACGTTCCTCAACGACTTCTCGATCCAGCGCACTTCCCGTGCCGTCGACGTGCAGGTCGATCGCCGCCTCAATGCGAACGGCACACCGTTCAATCCGGCGACGTTCGGCACGCCGCAGTGCGTGGCGTTCCTCGACGGCACCGATCCGGCGTGCGTGCCCTACAACCCGTGGACGCCGGGCGCGATCACGCAGGACCAGCTCGACTACCTGCAGATTCCGCTCGTGCAGCGTGGCACGACCACGGAGCGCGTCGTCAACGCATCCTTCACCGGCGACCTCGCGAACTACGGCGTGAAGTTGCCGAGTGCGCAGACCGGCCTGCTCGTCAACGTCGGCGTCGAGTGGCGCGAGGAGAAGAGCGAATTGCTGCCGGATGCAGCGTTCCAGTCGGGCGACGGCGCCGGCCAGGGCGGTCCGACTCCGCCGATCTCCGGCGGCTACACCGCGAAGGATGTGTTCGCCGAAGCGCGCATGGCGCTGATCGAAGATGCGCCGTTCGCGCAGAGCGTGTCGGCTGAGGCGGGGTATCGCTACTCGGACTACGACCTCGACTTCTCGACCGACACCTACAAGCTCGGTCTCGAGTGGACGCCGATCGAGGACATCCGCGCGCGCGCGAGCTTCCAGCGCGCTGTGCGTGTGCCGAACGTCGCGGAGCTGTACGGCGCGCAAACGGTCGGCCTCGACGGCACGATCGACGTGTGTGCCGGGGACAACCCGACGCTGTCGTTCGAGCAGTGCGCGCGTACCGGCGTGACGGCCGCGCAGTACGGCAACATCGAGGAGAATCCGGCCGCGCAGTACAACGGCTTCGTCGGCGGCAATCCGGACCTGCAGCCGGAGAGGGCGGACACGCTTTCCTTCGGCCTGGCGTTCCAGCCGAGCTTCGCGCCCGGCCTGCGCCTGCAGATCGACTACTTCGACATCTCGATCGAAGACGCGATCCAGGCGCCGAATGCCGACTTCTCGCTGCTGATGTGCGCACTCAACGGCGATCCGGGGACGTGCGGACGAGTGCAGCGCGACCGCGACGGATCGTTGTTCAATACGAACGCCGGCTTCATCGTCGACACGTTCGAGAACATCGGCGAGATCTCCACCTCCGGCATCGACCTGGACGCGTCTTACGCGTTCGACATCGGCGCCGGCGGCCGGCTCGGCTTCGACTTCGTCGGGACCATGCTCGACTCGCTGGAGTTCACTCCACAGGACGGCGTGACCTACGACTGCGCCGGTCTGTACGGCTCTGTCTGCGGCGTCCCGGCACCGGAATGGCGGCACAAGCTGGACACGACCTGGCGCATGCCGTGGGGCGGTGTCGACCTGACGCTGAGCTGGCGCTACTTCGGTGAGGCGAAGCGCGACGCCGAAGACTCGAACGAGTTCCTGTCGTTCCTCGGCACGGCGACCGGACCCTTGGCCACGGACGCACGGCTCGGCAGCCGCAGCTATTTCGATCTGACGGGCTCGGTGGCTCTGGCCGACAAGTACACGCTGCGCGTGGGCGTGAACAACCTGCTCGACAAGGATCCGCCGCTGAACGGTCAGTCCACGTGCCCGACCGGCCCCTGCAACGGCAACACCTGGCCGCAGGTCTACGACACGTTCGGTCGGCAGATCTTCGGCCTGGTGACGATCGACTTCTAGGAAGGTTGACCGAAATTGGCGCCGCTGCGACTGCGAACGTAGCGGCGCCTTTTTTTATGGAGTCAGGCTAAAGCCTGACCCACAGGACCGCTGTTGACACTGTGTGGGTCAGGCTTCAGCCTGACTCTTATGCTCACGCCTGCCGACCGCGAACGCTACAGCCGCCATCTCGTCCTGCGGGAAATCGGCGTCGCGGGCCAGGAAAAGCTCAAGGCCGCGCGGGTGCTGGTCATCGGCGCCGGCGGGCTCGGTTCGCCCTCGGCGCTGTATCTCGCGGCGTCCGGCGTCGGCACGATCGGTGTGATCGATTTCGACAGCGTCGACGTCTCGAACCTGCAGCGCCAGGTCATCTTCGACACCGCGAGCGTCGGCACTCCGAAGGCCGCGGCAGCCCGCGCACGCCTGCTCGCACTCAATCCGCACATCGAGCTCGTCGCACATCAGGTCGAGCTGCGCGCCGACAACGTGCTGCAGTTGTTCGAGCGATACGACATCGTGCTCGACGGCACGGATCGCTTCGGCACGCGCTACCTTGCGAACGACGCCTGTGTGATTTTGCGCAAGCCGCTCGTCTCCGCGGCGATCCATCGCTTCGAAGGGCAGGCGATGACGTACGTACCGGATCGCGGCCCCTGCTATCGCTGCCTGTTTCCAGCTCCGCCGGGCGAAGGTCTCGTGCCGAACTGCGCCGAGGCGGGCGTGCTCGGCGTGCTGCCCGGCGTGATGGGCACGATCCAGGCGACCGAAGCCATCAAGTTGATCGTCGGTGCGGGCGAGCCGCTGCTCGGCCGGCTGCTCACGTACGACGCACTCGCCATGCGCTTCGAGGAGTTTCGTTTCAAGCGCCGCGCGGACTGCGCCGTGTGCGGCGACAATCCGACGATCACGGTGCCGCAGGACGCGCCTCAGCTATGTACGGCAGAAGCGCTCGCAAGTATCCGCACGCTCACTGCGACTGAGGTGAGCGCATTGCTGAAGGAGCGGGCAGGGCAAGCATCGGTCGTGGATGTTCGTGAGCCGCGCGAGTTCTCTGCTTCGCACTTGCCGGGTGCGATGAACATCCCGGTCGGCGAGCTGCATTCCCGCATGGGCTCGCTGCCGAAAGGTCGCGTCGTGTTCGTGTGTCGCAGCGGCGCGCGCAGCCTCACAGCTGCAGCGCTCGCCAGCCGCGCCGGCGTCGAAGATATCGCGCACCTGGAAGGCGGATTGCTGGCATGGGCACGAGATGTCGATCCGACATTCGAAGTCGCGCCGGTGTGATGCGTTCATTCACCGGTGAAACGTGTTGTGAGCGGCCGGATGAGCGCAGACAATGATCCTCACGCAGCGCTTGTGCTGCCGCTACATCGGGGACCTCGATGAACGAAGTTACGGCAGAACGTACCGGCAATCCGGACATGGCGAAGATCGTCTATGTCCTGTACCTGATCGGCCTCGTCACCGGTATCACCATCCTCGTCGGCGTGGTCATGGCGTACATATATAAGGACGAGTCGCCGGAGTGGCTGCGCACGCACTACGAAGCGCAAATTCGCCTGTTCTGGATCGGCGCTGCTTGTATTGCGTGATCGCCGGCATCCTGACGGCCATCCTGATCGGCCTGCTGCTGTTCCTGGTGATCGCGATCTGGTGGATCATCCGCTGCATCAAGGGCCTGAAGCACCTCGACCAGCGCACCGCGTACCCCGACTATCAGAGCTGGACGTTCTGACCGGTCTCTACTGCAGGTCGGAATGGACTATCATGCGCGTCCGACCCAACGGAGTTCCTGCAGTTGCACGTCAGCGTTTTCGAGCTGTTCAAGATCGGCATCGGTCCTTCGAGCTCCCACACGATGGGGCCGATGACGGCCGCGTCCCGATTCATCCGTGAAGTAGCGGAGCGCGGTCAGCTTGCGAAGGTCGCGCGGGTGTCCGTGGACCTGTACGGTTCACTCGCGCTGACGGGCAAAGGTCACGCTACCGACACCGCCGTGACGCTGGGTCTTGCCGGCTGGTTGCCGGCGCAAACGGATCCCGATGCTGCCGCAAAGCTCATCGAAGAAGTCCGGCAGCACGGCAAGTTGTCGCTCGCCGGCTCGCAGTCGATCGAGTTCCGGATCGATCGCGACATCCACTGGCATTACAAGGAAAGCCTGCCGTATCACCCCAACGCGCTGACGCTGCACACGTATGACGCGCAGGGCGGCGTATTGCACGAAGGCACGTTCTACTCCGTCGGCGGCGGCTTTGTCGTGACCGAGGCGGAGGCGCAGTCGCCGACTACTCTCGCAACCGGACCTGCCATTCCGTTCCCGTTCGAGAATGCCGCGGAGCTGCTCGCGATCGCCGAGCGCGAGAAGATGAGCATCGCGGACCTCATGATGCGCAACGAGTGCGTCGCGCGCAGCGAACAGGAAGTGCGCGACGGGCTCGATCGCATCTGGTCGGCGATGAGCTCCTGCATCGATCGCGGCCTGCACCAGGAAGGGGTGCTGCCCGGAGGACTGAACGTCAAGCGCCGCGCGTCCAAGATTCGTGCAGCGCTGGAAGAGCGTGAGCGGACCAAGACTGCAGACCCACTGATCGCGATGGACTGGATCAACGTGTGGGCGTTGGCGGTCAACGAGGAGAATGCGGCGGGCGGTAAAGTCGTGACCGCGCCGACCAACGGAGCAGCAGGTGTAGTTCCCGCAGTGCTGCGCTACTACGATCGTTTTTGCGGCGGCACGCAGCAAGGCAGGCACACGTTTCTGCTGACTGCTGCGGCGATCTGCTCGCTCTACAAGCGCAATGCAAGTCTGTCGGCCGCTGAAATGGGTTGTCAGGGCGAGATCGGCGTCGCATGTTCGATGGCTGCGGGCGGCCTCGCGGCCGTGCAGGGCGGCAGTAACGGCCAGATCGAGAACGCCGCCGAGATCGGCATGGAGCACAACCTCGGGCTCACGTGCGATCCGATCCGCGGGCTGGTGCAGATCCCGTGCATCGAGCGCAACGCGATGGGTGCGGTGAAAGCGATCGATGCCTCGCGGCTGGCGTTGATGGGCGACGGCACGCACCACGTCACGCTCGATCGCGTCATCGAGACGATGCGCCGGACGGGTGCCGACATGCACAACTCTTACAAGGAGACTTCGCTCGGCGGTCTCGCGGTCAACGTTCCAGAATGCTGAACTCCAAGTCTCATTCGTTTCGCGCTGGCGATCGCCGCAGTCATTTGCAGTCTGCCCGCGTTCGCGAACGACACGCAGCCGTCCAGTCCGCCGCGTTACACGTTCTCGTGGCCGCTCGACGGCAGTGGTCTCACACCGCGCGGCGGCACTACCAAGGGACCTGCGGTCACGCTCGACAACAGCGAATCACCCGCGTGGCAACGACTCCAGGAAAAAGGACTGAACGACTTCGAGCGCGATCGCCGCGCGATTCTCGCGATGGCCGGCACCTATCGCGTGACCTTCGATTTCCTGGAAGTGACGCCGTTCGGCGGGGATGACAAGCCGAAGGCGCCGTATCAGTCGTGGGGCACGGAGAAAGTTTACGTAGACGCCGACACGGGGCGATCCATCAGCCTCGTCCACATCCTCGAGATGCGCATCGTGCAGGCCGACGGGAAGGTCAGCGAGCCGATGGTGACGAAGCACTGGCGGCAGGACTGGTCGTACGAGCCCTCGCACGTCGTCAGGTATCAGGGTAACGATCGCTGGGAGCGTCGCCAGTTGGCGCTGGCGCAGTCGTCGCAGCGCTGGTTGCAGACCGTGTATCAGGTGGACGAATCGCCGCGGTACGCGAGCCTCGGAAAGTGGACGCACACCGGCAGTTTTTCGAGCTGGCTGAGCGACGAGACGTGGCGGCCGCTGCCGCGGCGCGAGTGGAGCGTGCGCAGCGACTATCAGGTGCTCGCCGGCACGAATCGCCACACGGTCATGGCCGATGGCTGGGTGCAGGAAGAGAACAATCTCAAGGCGGTTCTGACGCAGTTACGCGAGCTCGACCCGTCACGGCCGTATGTCGGGCGCGAGTATGGCGTTGCGCGCTACGAGCGCATCCGCGACGCCGATTTCGCAGCGGCCGACAGCTACTACGAGCGCACGAAAGAATTCTGGGACCAGGTCCGCGACCGCTGGAGCAGGATCTTCGAGGAGCAAGGAAGCGTCACGCTGCGCGGCCCGGTGGACAAACTCGGCCTGTTCATGCCGCTGTTCGCGCATGCAGAAGCGGTAGCAGAGCAGGGTAAAGCCGCCTCGAAGAAGAATGCCGAGGTGATCGAATCGGCGTTGAGCGCGATGGGCGCTTTGGTGCGCTAAACGCTTGCTAGCACTCGAGCGTTGGCTTTCGGTTGCTGGAACAAGCCCTGTCTGCCGTAGACCTTCGGTTGGTTCGCGCGGCCGGTCAGCACGTCGAGCATGCCTTCGACCTTCTTCAAGCGGGCGGTTACCAGTGCGCCGTTGCGCTCGTTGAGCTCGCGACAGCGGGCAGCACGCTGAGCGCATTCGCCCAAGCGGCGCTGCATCGAATTCGAGGGATCGCACCAGCGTAGCAGTCTCTCCAGGCCGTGCACGTCGGTGGGAACGTTCATCATCCGGCACAGCGAGCGACGCTCGTCCTCGACGCGCAGCAGTTCGCCGACGCACACCTGGCGCGCTTCACCGGCGCTGTCCAGGCCGTCGACGTCGTTCGCGACCAGCAGGTCGTGCTCACGATCGAGCAGCGTTTCCAGCTGCGTCAGCGCGTTGAATTCTTCGGCGAGCAGTTTCTGCAAGTGCTCGCGACAGACGCCCGGATCCACTTCCTTACTTCTCCGTCATCCGCAGTTCGTGTTCCATGCGCAGGAGCTTGTCGGCGATGCGCTCCGGCACGACTTCATATCGGCCTTCCTCGACGGCGAGGCGAATCGCAGCGACGCGCGCTTCGTTGACTACCGGCGTGTCCTGCACGGCGCGCTCCAGCGCTGCCAGTTGGCGGGCCTGGTCCGTGATGCGAACCGGCGTCGCAGCCTTGGGGCCTTCAGCGGATTTCGACGCCGACGTGCCCGCATCGCGCTCGCGCGCAACCGACTTGTCGGTGCCGTTGTGCACCGGGCGATTGCCATAGTCACCGATCTTGTTCGTCACGGCCCATCTCCTGTGTGGGTCAGGCTCCAGCCCGACTCCGTACGAGGCCTGTAACGGCAGTAGTTCTCAGAACTTTAGCCCTCGATTCGGTCGGCGCCGTACGGGCGGTTCAGGGTTCCCCCGAGGTGTGAAAAGTAAGCTATGACAATAGGTTAAATCGCCTCAGCGGCGCGCTAGATACCGACCCGCACAGCACCGTCGCTGCCGACGACGCCTTCGACGACCTTGAGCGAGCTGGTGTTTTGCACCCGGACGCGATCGGCCACACCGCCCTCGGTCAATGCGTGACCCTGGGCTCTGATCTCGACGGGTCCGCTGGCTGCGATCAGCGTGACCTGCTGCCCGCGGCGAACCACCAAGTCGGGGACGAGCATGTCCACCGTCAGCGCAGTACCGGCCGGCAGCGAGCGCTTCAGTCGGTGACCCTGCAGACTCGCCGTATCCTGCAGGAAAGTAGCCGCTGTGCCGGGCACGCGCCGAGTCTGCGGCTCGACGTCGATCATCGCGACACGCGCGCGCCGCGCCAGCGCCCGGCGCAATACGAGCACGGGAATTTCCACCTCGACCAGGACAGGCACGTACAACGTCCAGGTATTTGCAGCCGCGCAGCGCACGCCGACCGTGACGCGCTCACCGAGATTCGTGGCGCTCTGCTCGAATGTCTCCAACGGTTGAGCGCACGATCCGACGCGCAGGCGCGAGTCGAGCTTCGCTGCGGTCACGAATTGCTTTGCGTGGCTGGCGGGCAAGCGCGAGCGCACGAATTCCTCGGCGGCTGCTTGCACATCGTCGATCGACTGCGTCGTGGCGAGCGAAGGCGTCGCGAACGATGTCGTTGCGAACAGTGCGCCGACCAGGAGCAGGAACTGCGAAACGAGTTTCTTCACGACTGCCGAACATGACGCCATCGCTTTGACGGCACGTTGAGATTAAGCAAGGCGGATGCCAGCGGCGCGAAGGAGTGCGCAAAGTGTGAAGAGGCGCACGAAGAAGCGGATACATATATATGGGCCAGAGCAGGAGTCAGGCTAAAGCCTGACCCACAAGCGCAGGCCAGTGGGCCTGACTTCATGGCCTGACCAGCAACGCAGGAGTCTGTGGCCTGCAAGCCCGGACTTACAGCCTGACTGCGTTGCCGGCGGCAAACTCTTGCCGCTGCTCGCGTGACTGCTCTCACAACAATTCGTCTCGCTGGCCCGGTAGATGGCCACCAGCAGCTGGCTGCATCTCTCTGGCACGTCCCGTGCAATGTCCTTCCGCAGACGGTTTTCTGACGGACAGGCACATGCCATCGAGCATCGACAACTATCTCGGAGTGCACGCAGCGGCGCTGAAGCTGCGCTCGCAGCGCACCGAGGTGCTGGCGGCGAATCTCGCGAATGCGGATACGCCGGGCTATCGCGCTCGCGACATCGACTTCAAAGGTGCGCTTGCCGCGGCCAGTGGCCAAGGCGGTGGCGTCCACCTCTCGACCACGCGCGCTGGCCACATCGGTGCCGCCACTGCTAACGGCTCGCCGGCGCCAGAACTGAAGTACCGCGTGCCGCTCGCGCCGGCGCTCGATGGCAACACCGTCGACGGGCAACTCGAGCAGGCGGCCTTCGCAGAGAACACCGTGCGTTACCAGGCCACTCTGTCGTTCATCAGCTCGAAGTTCCGGGCGTTGATGACGGCGATCACAGGGCAGTAATCAACATGTCATCCTTCAAGATCTTCGAAATCGCCGGCAGCGGCATGAGCGCGCAGTCGGTGCGCCTCAACACCACCGCCAGCAATCTCGCCAACGCGGACAGCGTCAGCGGCGATCCGAACCAGGTCTACAAGGCGAAGCATCCGCTGTTCGAGGCGATCCGCGCGAGCCTCGGCTCGAACGCGGCGAGCTCGGGCGTTGCCGTGAAGGGCATCGTCGAGAACCAGGCGGCTCCGACCGCGCGCTACGAGCCGGGCAATCCGCTGGCGGACGCCAACGGCTACGTGTTCGCGCCGAACGTGAACACGGTCGAGGAGATGGTCGACATGATCTCCGCGTCGCGCTCGTACCAGAACAACGTGGAAGTGATGAACACGGCGAAGGAAATGATGCTCGCCACCCTGCGGCTCGGCCAGTAATCGGAACCCATCATGTCAATCACAGACATCATCAACGGCACCGGCGCAGCCGGCAGCGCTGCGCAGGGCAGCGGCGTCAAGAAGAAGGATCAGCTCGGCCAGGCGGAGTTCCTGGAGTTGATGATCGCGCAGCTGAAGAACCAGGATCCGTTCAAGGCGATGGATCCGAGCCAGTTCCTCGGCCAGCTCGCGCAGTTCGGCACGGTCAGCGGCATCTCGGAAATGAAAGAGGCGTTCGGCACGCTGTCGGACGCGATGCGTTCGTCGCAGGTCCTCGACGGCGCGACGATGGTCGGCCGCGAAGTGCTCGTGCCGAGCGACGAAGTGATGCTGCAGGCGGAAGGGTCGGTGAAAGGCGCGATCGACGTGCCGACCGGGACGAACGCCTTGCAGGTCAACATTCGCGATGCCAACGGCGCGCTCGTGCGGCGTATGACGCTGCCGACCACCAGCGGCTTGCAGGAATTTTCGTGGGACGGCGTCGCCGACAACGGCACGCGCGCCCCAGCCGGCGAATACACCTTCGAAGCGGTCGCCAACGTGGCCGGCAAGTCCGGCTCGCTGGAAATGCTCATGGCCGGTCGCGTGAACAGCGTGACGATCGACGCGGCCACCGGACTCACACTGAACACCAGCAATCTCGGCTCGCGCAGCTTGAGCGACGTGCGCCGCGTAATGTAATTTCAATCGGAGACTTCCATGCCATTTCGTCTTGCCTTGAGCGGTTTGAATGCGGCGCAGGCGGATCTCACCGTTACTGCCAACAACATCGCCAATACTGCGACCGCCGGCTTCAAGGGCTCGCGCGCGGAGTTCGCCGAGCTGTTCTCGGTGTCACCGCAGGGTGTGAGCAGCAATGCGATCGGCAACGGCGTGCGCGTCTCGAACGTCGCGCAGCAGTTCACCCAGGGCAACATCGACTTCACCGACAACAGCCTGGATCTCGCGCTGAGCGGGCAGGGCTTTTTCATCCTGAACGACGGTGGCGCGATGGCTTACACGCGCGCTGGTGCGTTCCAGGTCGACTCGCAGGGCTACATCGTGAACGCGCGTCAGCAGCGCCTGCAGGTGTATCCGCCCGGCACCAACGGCCAGTTCAACACCGGCGCGTTGTCGGACATGCAGCTCGTCACGAGCGAGAGCGCGCCGGCTGCGACGACGACGGTCGACGTCACGTTGAATCTCCCGGCGAACGCCGCGCAGCCGACAGTGGCGGTGTTCGATCCCGCCAACGTGAACAGCTACAACAGCGCCACGTCGCTCACGACTTATGACTCGCTCGGCGCGGCGCACACGGCGACGATGTACTTCACGAAGACGGCGAACCCGAACGAATGGACGACGCAGCTCTTCGTCGACGGCAACGCTGTCGGCACGGCGCAGACCCTGGAGTACGACAACACGGGCGCGCTGATCGATCCGGCGGGCGGCGCGATCACCTTCCCGTCGTACACGCCGGCGACCGGCGCCGCGGCGATGGACATGACGTTCGATTTCAGCACGACGACGCAGTACGGCGGCACGTTCAACGTCAACGCGATCACGCAGGACGGTTTCACGACCGGCCGCCTGATCGGCATCGACATCGATTCCACCGGCGTCGTGCAGGCGCGCTTCACCAACGGGCGCTCGCTCGCGCTCGGCCAGGTCGCGCTCGCGAACTTCTCGAACCCGCAGGGCCTGCAGCAGCTCGGCGACACGAACTGGGCGGAAACGTTCGGCTCGGGTCAGGCGCTGCGCGGTCAGGCGGGCAACTCGGGCTTCGGTCTGGTGCAGGCCGGCGCGCTCGAAGCGTCGAACGTCGACATCACCGAGCAGCTGGTCAACATGATCACGGCGCAGCGCAACTTCCAGGCGAACGCGCAGATGATCTCCACTGCGGACGCCATCCAGCAGACGATCATCAATATCAGGTAAGCATGGACCGTTTCCTATACATCTCGATGACGGGCGCGAAGGAAAGCCTTGCGCGCGCAGGGCGTCAACAATCACAACCTCGCGAATGCGAGCACGACGGGCTTTCGCGCGGATCTCAGCGCGTTCCAGAGTCGCGCGGTCGCGGGTTCCGGTTATGCGTCGCGCGCTTATGCGACCAACACGACGGTCGGTTGGGACGCGTCGCAGGGCGCGCTGATGTCGACCGGCCGCGATCTCGACGTCGGCGTCAACGGTTCGGGCTGGATTGCTGTGCAGGGTGCGGATGGACGCGAGGCCTACACGCGCGCCGGCGACCTGCGCATCGACCCGACCGGTGTGTTGATGAACGGCGCGGGTCAGACAGTGCTGGGCGAGGGCGGACCGATCAGCGTGCCGCCGCACACGTCGCTGATGATCGCCGCCGACGGCACGATCTCGATCGTGCCGGTGGGGCAGGGCCCCGAGACCACCTCGCAGGTCGGTCGCATCAAGATGGTCAATCCGCCCGCCGAGTCGCTCGCGCGCGGCGAAGATGGTTTGTTCCGCACGACCGACGGCACCGATGCGCCGCCGGATGCAAACGTGCGGCTTTCTTCCGGCGTGCTCGAGTCGAGCAACGTCAACATCGCCGATGCGATGGTCAACATGATCGAGCTGTCGCGCCACTTCGATCTGCAAGTCAAGGCGATGCGGACCGCGGAAGAGAACGCGGCCGCGGCGGCGCAACTGCTCAAAGGTTAATCGTAAGAGGTCGTCATGAATCCTGCTTTGTGGGCTGCCAAGACCGGACTGGATGCGCAACAGACGCGCATGACCGTCACGTCGCACAACCTCGCCAACGTCAACACGAACGGCTTCAAGAAGGGCCGCGCGGTGTTCGAGGACCTGCTGTACCAGAACCAGCGCCAGGTCGGCGCTGCAACGTCGCAGGACACGCAGCTGCCGTCGGGCCTGCACGTGGGCACCGGCGTGCGCGTCGTCGCGACGGAGAAGATGTACACGCAGGGCAACATGCAGCAGACCGGCAATGCGCTCGACGTGGCCGTGAACGGCCGCGGCTTCTTCCAGGTGCTGCTGCCGGACGGCACGCTTGGCTACACGCGTGACGGCAGTTTCCAGGTCAGCGCGCAGGGCGAACTCGTCACATCGAGCGGCTATGCGGTGCAGCCTGGCATCACGGTTCCGGACGGCGCGCAGACGGTCACGATCGGTGCCGACGGCGTCGTCACCGTGCAGCTCGCGGGCCAGAGTGCGCCGACGCAGATCGGCTCGCTGCAGATCTTCGACTTCATCAATCCCGCGGGCCTGCAGCCGCGCGGCGAGAACCTGCTGCTCGAATCCGCATCCAGCGGTCCGTCGCAGGGCGGCACGCCCGGCCTGAACGGCCTCGGCCTGGTCGAGCAGGGCTCGCTCGAGAGCTCCAACGTCAACGTCGTCGAAGAGCTGGTGAACATGATCGAAACGCAGCGCGCCTACGAGATGAACTCGAAGGCGATCTCGACGACCGACCAGATGCTCGAGTACGTGACCAACCAGCTGTGATCAAGAACGTGAACACCATTCGTCGAGTCATCGCTGCGGGCGCGCTGTTTGCGCTCGCGGGTTGCGTTTCGAAGCCGAGCGAGCCGAACTACTCGGCGACCTGGCCCGAGGCCGTGCCGACCACCGCGCAGGCGAACGGCGCCATCTACCAGGCTGGACACGATGTCGCTCTGTTCGAGAACGCCGTCGCGCGCCGCGTGGGCGACACGCTGACCATCCGCCTCAACGAGCGCACGAACGCTTCCAAGAGCTCGACGACCTCAACCAGCAAGTCGACCAACATCGACCTGCCGGGACCGACGATCGCCGGACGTCCCGTGACCGTGCACGGCACCGAGATCCTCAGCACGTCGGTCAACAACAACGCCGAGTTCGACGGCGAAGGCGCCAGCACGCAGAGCAACCGCCTCGAAGGCGACATCACCGTAACCGTCGCGCAGCGCTTGTCGAACGGCAATCTGCTGGTGCGCGGCCAGAAGTGGATCTCGATCAACCAGGGCCAGGAGTACGTGCGCATCCAGGGCATCGTGCGGCCGATCGACATCGACCCCGACAACTCGATCTCCTCGCTCAAGGTTGCCGACGCGATGATCGCGTACGGCGGCAAGGGCGCGCTCGCGAATGCGAACTCGCCTGGCCTGTTGGCGCGGTTCTTCAACCTGCCGTTCCTGCCTTTCTGAAGCTCATGAAGACACTCAACATCATTGCGGCGCTGGCCCTCACTCTCGTCGCGGGCACCACTCACGCCGAGCGCGTGAAGGACATCGCGTCGGTCGCCGGCGTTCGCGGCAACCAGCTGGTCGGCTACGGCCTCGTCGTCGGCCTCGACGGCACCGGCGACCAGACCAGCCAGGCGCCGTTCACGATCCAGAGCATTCGTAACATGCTCGCGAAGTTCGGCGTCACGATCCCGGCTAACGTCAACCCGCAGCTGAAGAACGTAGCGGCAGTCACCGTTCGAGCGGACCTCCCGGCGTTCGCGAAGCCCGGCCAGACGATCGACATCACCGTCGACTCCATCGGCAATGCGAGCAGCCTGCGCGGCGGGAGCCTCTTGATGACTCCACTGCGCGGTATCGACGGCGAGGTGTATGCGATCGGCCAGGGCAGCCTCATCGTCAGCGGCTTCGGTGTGTCCGGCAAAGACGGTTCGCGCATCGCGCTGAACGTTCCCAGCTCCGGCCGCGTGCCGAACGGCGCGTCGGTCGAGCGTGCGGTTGCGACGAATTTCGCGACTGAGCCGTACGTCGTTCTGAACCTGAACACGCCGGACTTCACGACGGCCGCTCGCCTGACCGACGGCATCAACAGCCTGCTGGGTCCGGACACGGCCCGTGCGATGGATGCGGTTTCGGTGCGCGTCCAGGCGCCGACCGATTCGAGCCAGCGCATTGCCTATCTCTCGACGCTCGAAGCGATCGAGATCCAGCCGGGCGATGCGCCGGCACGCGTCATCGTGAACTCGCGGACCGGCACGGTAGTGATCGGCTCAGCCGTGCGCGTGACGCCTGCAGCTGTTGCTCACGGCTCGCTGTCGGTGACGATCACCGAGCGCAACGACGTCAGTCAACCGAATCCGCTGTCGCAGGGCGAGACCGTCGTCACGCCGCGCACGGAGATCAAGGTCGAGCAGCCGGAGGCACGCATGTTCGTGTTCCAGGCCGGCGTCAATCTCGACGAGATCGTGCGCGCAGTGAACCAGGTCGGCGCGGCGCCTGGCGACCTCGTGGCGATCCTCGAAGCGCTGAAAGAAGCCGGCGCGCTGCGCGCCGAGCTCATCGTGATCTAGTCGTCATGACGGCTCCGACCAACATCAACTTCTTCGCAGACTTCCAGGGCCTCGCGGCCCTGAAGAACGATGCGAAGCAACAGGCTCCGACCGCGCTGAAGGAAGCAGCGCGCCAGTTCGAGAGCCTGTTCACGCAGATGTTGCTGAAGAGCATGCGCGAAGCGAACAAGAGCTTCGGCGAAGATTCGATGTTCGGCAGCGACCAGGCCGACATGTATCAGGACATGTTCGACGACCAGATGGCGCTGCAGATGTCGAAGGGCAAAGGTCTCGGTCTCGCCGAGATGCTCGTTCGCCAGCTGCAAGGTGGTCGCTGAGTTCAGCGCCGACCGCTCAGAGCGCTGCGCCGACCGCAGGAGCCGCTGAGCCCGCCGTAAACAACGTCGGGCCTTTAGGCCCGACTCCGATCGCCGCTTCCAAAGACGACTTCATCCGCACCCTGCGTCCCCACGCCGAACGGGCCGCACGCGAGATCGGCGTCGATCCCGACGCCTTGCTCGCGCAAGCCGCTCTGGAAACCGGCTGGGGCCGTTCGATGCCTTGCAACGCGCAGGGCGAGTGCAGCTTCAATCTGTTCGGCATCAAGGCCGGCAGTCGATGGTCGGGCGCGACCGTGAATGTGCCGACGCTGGAATTCGAGTCCGGCATCCCCGTGCGCAAGGTCGAGCGCTTCCGCGCCTACGACTCGCCGGCGGACAGCTTTCGTGACTACGCCGCGCTGATCGGCGGCAGCTCGCGTTATGCCAATGCCCGCGGCACCGGCGAAAACGTCGAGGCATTCGCGTCGGCGTTGCAGCAGGGCGGCTACGCGACCGACCCGAGCTACGCACAGAAGATCGCGGCTGTCGCCAGCGAAGTCCGCGCACGCTCGGACGCGCTCAAGTTTGCCGCGGGCGCGCCGTCAACTACGAACAGGGTAATCAACGATGGCTGATCTACTTTCGACCGGCGTGTCCGGCCTGCTCGCTTTTCAGCGCGCGCTGAATACGACCAGCCATAACATTTCCAACGTCAGCACGGACGGCTACAGCCGCCAGCGCGTGCTGATCGGCACGCGTCCGGCACAAGGCTACGGCAACGGCTATGTGGGGCAGGGCGCCAACGTCCGCACCACGCAGCGCGTCTACGACGATTTCGTCGCAGCGCAGACCCGCTCGACCTCCAGCAGCCTCGAACACCTCGACGTGTACGCTTCCAACGCGGAGCGCCTCAACAACATGTTCGGCGACTCGGCCAATGGCCTGAGCCCGACGCTGCAGCGCTTCGTCAACGCCTTCCAGGCCGTGGCGAATGCGCCGACTTCCATCCCCGCGCGGCAGGTGTTGCTGAGCGAGGCCAATACGCTGCAGCAGCGCCTGCAGTTCTTCAATTCGCGCCTGGACGAGATCGGCAACGAGATCAATTCGCGAATCAGGGGCGAAGTGGCCGAGGTCAATTCGATCGCGCAGGGCATTGCGCGGCTGAACAACGAGATCACGACCGGCATCGCCCGCACCGGCGGTCAGCCGCCGAACGATCTGCTCGACCAGCGCGACCGCCTGCTCGACGAGCTTTCGCAGAAGATTTCCGTGAACGCCGTCCGGCAGGACGGCGGCACCGTCAACGTGTTCGTCGGCAGCGGCCAGCCGCTGGTGCTCGGAGCCGACGTCAACCAGCTGACGACGATGCAGGACCCGTTCGATTCCACGCGGCTCACGATTGCGCTGGAGACACCGGGCAGCTCTGTCGACATCAGCCGCAACGTTTCGGGCGGCGCCCTCGGCGGCCTGCTGGACTTCCGCAGCGAGCAGCTCGATCCGGCACACAACGCGCTCGGTCGCATCGCCGTCGCCCTCAGCGACATCGTGAACGCGCAGCATCACGAGGGTATCGACTTGTCGGGTGCGCTCGGCGGCGATTTCTTCGCAGTCGGCGGCGCGGCAGTGTCCGACAACGGCCTGAACACGGGCACCGGGACGGTCACTGCGACGCGTGCCGATGTCGGCGCGCTGACCGGCCGCGACTACATCCTTGAAATGACCGGCAGCGGCTGGCAGCTGCGGGATTCTCTCACCGGCGCCGCCGCGCCGATGACAGGTACCGGCACAGCTGCCGATCCGTTCGTCGTCGACGGCCTCGAGATCGAGGTGGGTGGCACGGCGGACGTCGGCGATACGTTCCTGATCCGCCCGACGCGCGGTGCGATCACGAACATGAGCGTACTGATCTCCGACCCTGCGCGCGTCGCGGCCGCGGCGCCGATCCGCACGGCTGCCAATACTGGGAATTCAGGCTCCGGCACGATCTCGGCGGGCGAAGTGCTCGACAGCTCGAATGCGCAGCTGCGCGCTCCCGTGACGATCCAGTTCCTGACGGCGAGCACGTACTCGATCAACGGTGCGGGCAGCTTCGCTTACGCGGGCGGCGGCAACATCGACGTCAACGGCTGGCGCGTGCAGATATCCGGCTCACCGGCGGTTGGCGACAGCTTCACGGTCAGCGACAACACGTCCGGTACTGGTGACAACCGCAACGCACTGCTGCTCGCGGACGCACTCAAGGCTCCGGTGCTCAACGGCGGCACGACGTCCCTCGGCTCGGCCGTCGGCGAGTTCGTCGGCGGCATCGGCGTCGCCACGCGTCAGGCGCAGGTCAATCGCGATGCGCAGAACGTCGTGTACGAGGAAAGTCTCGCGACCAAGGAAGCCGTCTCCGGCGTCAACCTCGACGAGGAAGCCGCCAATCTCCTGAAGTATCAGCAGGCCTATCAGGCCGCTGCGCAGTTGATCCGCGTCGCCGACACCATGTTCCAGACCTTGCTCGCAGCCACCGAGCGGTAGTCCCATGCGCATTTCCACGCAAAGCATCCATCACGCCGCGATCACGGCGCTGCTCAGTCAGCAGACCGTGCTGTCGAAGACGCAGACGCAGATCGCTTCGGGCAAGCGCGTCCAGACGCCAGCGGACGATCCCGTCGCCGCAGTTCACATCATGGAGTTGCAGCGGGCGCTCGCGGAGTCGGAGCAGTTCAATCTGAACGCCGACATGGCGAAGAATCGCCTGACGCTGGAAGAGCAGGCGCTGGCCGACGCGAACACGCTCATGCAGCGGGTGCGCGAGCTGACGATTCAGGGCAGCAACGCATCGGTCGATCCGGCGAGTCGCCGCATGCTGGCGGCCGAAGTGCGCGGCCATGTGAAAGATTTGATGGACCTCGCGAACCGGCGCGATGCCAACGGCGAGTACCTGTTCTCGGGCTACGCCACGCTGACACAGCCGTTCGCATCGAGCGGCGGCGCAATCAGCTACTTCGGCGACCAGGGCAGCCGCGCGCTGCAGATCGGCCAGGATCAGCGCGTCATCGACAGCCACTCCGGCCAGGACGTGTTCATGGCCGTGACTGGCGGCAACGGCGTATTCGTCACCTCGGCCGGTGCCGGCAACACCGGCAACGGCGTGATCGCGAGCGGCACTATCGTCGACCCGGCGCAATGGGTGGTCGGCGACTACACGCTGCGATTCACTTCCGCGACCGGCGACTACGAGATCGTCGACGCTGCAGCGACGGTCGTCGCAACTGGAACGTACACTGCGAACAGCGCCATCTCGTTCCGCGGCGTCAACATCAACCTGGCCGGCATGCCGGCGCAGAACGATACGTTCGCAATTGCACGCAGCCGGCCCGAGGACATGTTCACGACGCTGAACGATCTGGCCGCGACGCTGGAAGCATCGACGCTCACGCAGGCCGAGCGCGCACGCTTCAGTTCCGACATGGCGACCGTGCTGGCGCAGCTCGACCAGGTCGGCGACCACCTGCTGAGCATGCGTGCGGAAGTCGGCACGCGACTGCACACGATCGACGCAGCGCAGGAAACGCTGGCCGATCGCAAGGTCGAGCTCGAGAGCGCGACCTCACAGCTGCGCGACCTCGACTACGCGGAAGCCGTCTCGCGCATGAACCAGCAGCTGGTCGGCCTGCAGGCGGCGCAGGCGTCGTATTCGAAGATCGCGCAGCTGTCGCTATTCGACTATCTCAGGTAGCAGGGTTCTGCCTAAGCGTCCGGTCAGGGAATCGACGCATCGCGCGGAATTACCGTGATTCGTCTCACAGTTCGCCCCGGCGCAGATACGGTCTCTCAAGTTCCCCTGCGGCGCACCGATAAACCTCCTGCACAGGTTGATGGGCATCGGAAATCAACCCGGCCAAGTACCGTAAACATCAGGAGAGACTTCAATGCCTCAAGTTATTAACACCAACGTGATGTCGCTGAATGCCCAGCGCAATCTGTCGACATCCGGTGGCCAGCTGGCCACCGCCCTGCAGCGCCTGTCATCGGGCCTGCGCATCAACAGCGCCAAGGACGACGCTGCCGGCCTCGCGATCTCCGAGCGCTTCACGACTCAGATCCGCGGCCTCAACCAGGCCGTGCGTAACGCCAGCGACGGCATCTCGCTGTCGCAGACAGCTGAAGGCGCGCTCGGCGAGCTGACCAGCAACCTGCAGCGCGTGCGCGAGCTGGCCGTGCAGGCCGCCAACGCGACGAACTCGTCGTCCGATCGCGCGGCGCTCGAACAGGAAGTGCAGCAGCGTCTGGCGGAAATCGACCGCATCGCCGTGCAGACTTCGTTCAACGGCCAGAAAGTGCTCGACGGCACGTTCGGCACCGCGACCTTCCAGGTCGGCGCCAACGTCGGCGAGACGATTTCGGTCGGCTTCGCGAGCAACATGCGCACGATCGCCCTCGGCAAGACGGCTGACTACGTCAGCGGCGCGACCTACAACTCCGCACTGAACGTCGGCCAGCAGGGTGGCAGCGTGACGACGACGGCGCTTGCCGGCGGCGACATGACGATCGCCCTGGGCGGCGGTCAGGCAGTGTCGGTGGGTGGCTCGGCTTCGTATGCGGGCTCGGCGACCGGCCAGGGCGCCGCCAGCGCGTATGCCAAAGCTGCCGCGATCAACGGCGCCGGCGTAGGCGGTCTGACGGCTGTGGCCGACACGACCGTCCAGGTCGCGTTCGCGCAGGTGGACGCTTCGGCAACGGCGAACGACACCTATTCGCTCTCGATCAACGGCACCGCGATCTACACGAACGCGACGTCGGCGATCACCGGTGCGGCTGCTGCGACGGCGATCAACGCCAACAGCTCTGCGACGGGCGTAGTGGCGACTTTCGACAGCGCCAACAGCCGCATGACGTTGCAGGCTGTCGATGGCCGCGACATCGCGTTCAGCCAGACGATCGGTTCGGCCGGCACGGCCAACCAGGGCTTCAACGGCACGGCTGCGGGTACCAACAACACCGTCAACGCGGCGTTGCAGTTCAACACGGCGCTCGGCGCCACGACGGCAGTGACTGGCGTCGGCTCCATCCGGCTCGTGGCCGCAGATACGATCGTCGTCGGTGGCAACACCCCGGCGAACTCTGGCTTCGCGGCCGGCTCGCTGGCTCTCGGTAACAGCGCGCTGAACTCGGCGAGCGTCACGACGGTGTCGAGCGCGAACACCGCGATCACGCGCGTCGATGCAGCTCTGACCGCGGTCAGCTCGCTGCGCAGCACCTTGGGCGCCATCCAGAACCGCTTCGAGTCCACGATCACGAACCTGACGACTGCTGCTGAGAACCTCACGTCCTCGCGCAGCCGGATTCAGGACGCGGACTTCGCCGCGGAGACCGCGCATGTTGACCCGCGCGCAGATCCTGCAGCAGGCCGGCACGGCGATCCTGGCACAGGCGAATGCGGTGCCGCAGAACGTCCTCTCGCTGCTGCGCTAACGGGCAGCTGGGATGACGCTTGACTGACATCAGGATGATGGCATGACGCGGTGGGCGGTGGTGGTCACAGGACCTCCATCGCCCGCCGCTTTTGAATGGTTCACGGGAGCAGGCCCATGAGCGATGACGGCATGACAGTGAGAGCCCCGATTGCGCCTGCGGTGGTGAATGCGCAGCCCGGGCCTGCAGCGCGTCCGCAGCCGCAAGCGGCTGTCGCGCCTGCGGGTCAGTCGCACGGCAAGCCAAAGCCGGCGGTGGCGGACATCGAAGCAGTCGCGCGGCAGCTCGAGAGCTTCCTGAAGCGCGTTAACCGCTCGCTCGAGTTTCACGTCGACGACGCCAGCGGCCGGATGGTCTGCAGCGTGCGCGACGCCGAAACCGGCGACCTGATCCGACAGATTCCGAACGAAGAAGTGCTGCGGATGGCAGAGCTTGCGCACGACGAGACGATCGTGCTCGTGAACGAGCGCGTCTAGTTTTCTCAAAGCGGGTAGAGGGAGCGCAAGCGCATGGCAGGTATTCAAGCGAACGGCATCGGCTCGGGGCTCGACATCAACAGTCTGGTCTCGCAGCTCATATCGGCAGAGGGCGCGCCGCTGCAACAGCGCATCTCGCGCCACGAAGTTGCCGTCACGACCAAGGTTTCCGCGCTCGGCGCGCTCAAGGGCGCGCTGGCTGCTTTCAAATCCGCGCTCGAGCCGCTCAAGAGCGTCGAGGCGTTTCAGTCCCGTAAAGCTACTTCCGCAGACACCAAGATTTTCACGGTGACCGCCGACACCAACGCGGTTGCCGGCAGCTACGACGTCGAAGTCGTCCAGCTCGCCAGGGCGCATCAGCTCTCTTCCGAGCCGTTCGTGGGTGGCAGCTCGCGCGAACGTCGGCTATGGCTCGCTGACGATCAGCGTCGGCACGAAGACGTTTACAGTGAACATCGATCAGAACGCCGCCACGCTCGACGACGTCCGCAATGCGATCAACAGCGCTGCAGACAACACTGGCGTGCAGGCGACGCTGCTCAACACCGCCGGCGGTTCACGGCTGGTCCTGACCTCGAATGCGACAGGGGCGAGCAACGTAATCAAGGTCGCGGCCAGCGGTGGCGACGGCGGCTTGAACAAGCTGACCTACGATCCTCTTGCACCGCCAGTGCCTCCGGCACCGGGCTTGCAGCAGCTGGTGCCGGCCCAGAATGCGCAGATCCGCGTCGCCACTTTCGACATCGAGAGCACCACCAACGTATTCGAGGACGCGATCGACGGCGTGACGATCACCGCCGTGGCGGAGTCGCAGGGCGAGGAGATCGCCCTGGAAGTCGCCTTCGACAAGAGCGGCGTGCAGGCGCGCATCCAGAAGTTCGTCACCGAGTACAACTCGATGCAGGCGCAGCTCGCGAAGCTCGGCAGCTACAACGCCGAGACGAAAGCTGCGGGCCCGCTGCTCGGCGACTCGCTGCTGCGCGCGATCGAAACCGAAACACGCCGCGCGATCAGCAACCCCGTGGCCGGCCTCAGCGGCCCGTACACGACGCTCGCGGGTCTCGGTATCACCACCAATGCGACGGGCGCGCTGCAAGTGGACGCGGCGAAGCTGACGAAGGCACTGGACACGGATCCGGAAGGCGTCGCGGACTTGTTCGGCGCGGAAGGCGGCGTTGCCGCCCGACTGTTCAGCCAGCTGGAAGACCGCCTGGCGACCGATGGCGATATCGAAGGCCGCAACACGGGCCTGAAGGGTGAGTTGAAGGACATCGAGCGCGACAAGCAAGCTTTCAATCTGCGCATGGCGCAGGTCGAGAACGGTTGCGCAAGCAGTTCACGGCGCTCGACTCGCTGCTGTCGCAGATGCAGTCGACTTCGAGCTACCTGACGCAGCAGCTGGCGAGCCTGCCGAAGATCGGCTCGTAAGATGTCGGGCTAAAGCCGGACCTACATCCGCCGTTAAGTTACTCAGGAATGTCGCTTACGGAGAGGGTCGCAATGTCGCACGCCACAAAACTCGCTGCCTACAGCAGCGCGCAGGCGCATGGCGGCGTGGCTGCAGCCGATCCGCATCGCCTGATCGTGATGCTGATGGACGGCGCGCTGGAGCGCATCACTACTGCGCGCGGCTGCTTGACGCGCGGCGAGATGGCCGAGAAGGCCCGCCTGATCAATCGGACCGTTTCCATCATCGGCGAGCTGCGCAGCAGCCTCGATCCGAAGGCCGGCGGCCAGCTTGCCGCCAACCTCGGCGAGCTCTACGACTACATGAGCCGGCGCCTGCTGAAGGCGACGGCGGAGAACCGCGTCGAGCTGCTTGACGAAGTCGCGAAGCTCCTGCACGAGATCCGCACCGCGTGGGTCGCGATTCCGAGCGAGGCGCGTAAGCGATGACCGCGCCGATCGCAGACGGGGTGATGGCAGCGACGCACAAGCTCGTGCAACAGGCCATGACCGGCCAATGGCAGGAAGTCCCCAAGACGATCCAGGAACGGCAGGAGCTGCTCGCACGCATTTCGTCGACCGCACGCCCGCAGGACCAGCAGTGGCTGACCGCCCTGCGCCAGGCCATGACCGAATCCGACACCGCCGTCGCCCAGATGGCGCAGTCGGCCAATGTATCCGTCGATCCGGCTGCAACTCCCGTGGGTCCGGCTTCAGCCGGACAATCCTGCGGCACTGAGCAAACCGACGCCGTCGCGACAATGATGGATATGCTCGGCAAGGGAGGCTGACATGTACGAGGGTCTCGACACAGTCGTTCTGTACGAAGAGCTCGCCTACGAGGACGTTCTGCCGATTGCGTGGAAGAAGATGCCCGAGCCCTTCGACCCGGCGCTCATGGGCAGCTACGCGGACCGCAATCTGCGCGTACTGCAAGCCTTGGCCGCCCTCGACGAGCACGGCCAGCCCGAGAAGACCGACGAGAGCTCGCCGCACGCCGCGGACATCATGCGGCTCGACATGAAGGTCAACCTGCTCCTCGACATGGTCGGTCAGCTACTGGTCGCCAGCCGGCCGCGGCCGCGTCCGGCCGCGATCCGCTTCAATGCGCTGGGCGGCGTGTTTCAGGCCATTCCTCCTTTTCCCGAGCTGGGCAGTCAGGGCGTCCTGGAGATTTTCGTCCGCGACAGCGTCGCCGAGCCGCTGCGCCTCGCCGGCCGCATTGCCTCGGTCGGTCCGGATGGAAGAGTGAAGGTTCGATTCGCCGCACTGAGCGAGAACGTTGCCGATCTGTTGGAGAAGCTTGCGTTCCGTAAGCACCGAAGACAGATCGCGGGCATCAGGGCGCCGAAGAAGTAGAAGAAGAAATAAAAATTGAGAAGTAGTCGTGACGGTGATGAGGCAGTCAGGCTAAAGCCTGACCCACACCGGCTCTCACTGCATGTGGGTCAGACTTCAGTCTGACTCATTTCGGTTTCCCGCAAATTTGCGCGCGATGATTTTTCCGCGCGCGCGTGCAGCACGAAAACCCCGGTATTTCCAGCCTCGCACGCGCATGTTCCACTAGTACGTCCTCGGTTATTCCCTTAAGCGCGCGCCAATTTTCTGGCAGTGGATCACGCACGACAGGCGTTCAGGGAGAGTCTTATAGAGCAAGCCACGCGGACAGACAGAATGGCGCCAAGACAAAAGCACTCGCGCCTCGAGCGCAAGGATCCGGGAATGAATTTGAGTGACACGGCCAGACTCAGAACGCTCACGCTGCAGCGCGCTGTCGTTTATGACGGCGACGCGGCGCGAGCCGAAAGAGTGGCGGACGTTCTTCGGACGCTTGGCCTCGAACCGCTGCTCATCGATCACAGCGCACTGATGCGCGCAGTGATCCAGGCGCCGAGCACGCCGCCGGCCCTGCTGATCGGCGACGTCGCGGATTGCGACTGGCGTGAGCTCGGTGCTGCACTGCGTGAGCAGCTCGCGGATGTTCCGGTCGTCGCTTATGGTTCGGGCGCCGTCGCCGACCAGCTGATCGCAGCCCTCGGTCCCCGGCTGCAGCGCCTGCAGTTCCCGTTCAAGCACACGACCCTGGCTGCCGCCCTTCGTGTTCCAGTCGAGGCGACGCTGGAAGAGGCGGGCGACGTTTGCATGCCGACCGGTTCCTCGCCGGCGGTGCGTGAAGTGAGCGGGCTGATCCGCCAGGTCGCCGCCCACGATTCGAGCGTGTTGATTCTCGGCGAATCGGGCACGGGCAAGGAGCTCGCGGCCCGCGCCATCCACGACGCCAGCCCGCGCCGCCAGCGGCCGTTCGTCGCCATCAACTGCGGCGCCATCCCGGCGGAGCTGCTCGAGAGCGAGCTGTTCGGCCACGAGAAGGGTTCGTTCACCGGCGCGATCGCCGCCCGCAAGGGCCGCTTCGAGATCGCCGAGGGCGGCACGCTGTTCCTCGACGAGATCGGCGACATGAGTCTGCCGATGCAGGTGAAGCTGCTGCGCGTCCTGCAGGAGCGCGTATTCGAGCGCGTGGGCAATCACGCGCCGATCCGCTGCAACGTGCGCATCATCGCCGCCACCCATCGCAACCTCGAAGATTCGATCGCTCGCGGCATTTTCCGCGAGGACCTGTTCTACCGCCTCAACGTGTTCCCCATCGAAATGCCCTCGCTGCGCACCCGCATCGAGGACCTGCCGATGCTGGTGCGGGATTTTTCGGATCGAAACGTCGATGCCGGCCGCAGCAAGGTGGAGCTGACCGCGCGCACGCTGAAGGTGCTGGGCGCCTATGCGTGGCCCGGCAACGTGCGTGAGCTCGGCAACCTGATCGAGCGCATGTCGATCCTGTGCCCGAACCGGCGCGTCGACGTCGCCGACCTGCCGCCGAAGTACCGGCCGGCGACGCTGCTGGCGCAGTTGAACCTGGATGCGATCCCCGACGAGCTGCCTGCGCTGGAGGAGGCCGAAGAAGCGGAAGAGCTCGGCAACATCGACGACAGCAACGTGGTCGCGATGCTGACTGACGATTCGACCGAGACAGTCGTGCAGTTGCCGGCCGAAGGCCTGGACCTGCGCGACCACCTGTTCACGATCGAGCGCGGGCTGATCCAGCAGGCGCTGAGCCGCTCGGGCGGCACGGTCGCCCACGCCGCCCGGCTGCTGAAGCTGCGCCGCACGACGCTGGTCGAAAAGCTCCGCAAATTCCAGATGCTGAACGAGGCCGCGGCGTCGGAAGTTTGACGGGGAGAGGAAGGGGTCAGGCTCATTAAGCAACTGACCCGCCGAAGGCCCCACCGGCGCAGGTCGAAATGAGTGTGGGTCAGGCATTTGCCTGACAGGCTTGTGACCCGGTCCACAGGATCGCCGCCCCGGCCCCCCGAATACCGACACTGGAACAGAACTTGCTCCCTTACTGGCGACTATGGGCGTGATCTCACGAATGGCTGACTACGGGCGCGAAGGCGAGGCCTCCTCGCAAGCCGCTCCGTCGCCCGTTGCCGCCCCGATTCCTACCGACCTGATCGCCACGGCCGAAGTCTCGCGCCGGCTGGCTGAGCTGGCCCGGCGGGTCGCGGCGAGCGACTGCACCGTGCTGATCGCCGGCGAATCCGGCACCGGCAAGGAAGTGCTGGCGCGCTTCATCCATCGCAACTCGCCGCGCGCCGATCGCGCGTTCGTCGCGGTGAACTGCGCGGCGATTCCGGAGAACATGCTCGAAGCGATCCTGTTCGGTTATGAGCGCGGCGCGTTCACCGGCGCGCACGCTGCGCATCCCGGCAAGTTCGAGCAGGCCCAGGGCGGCACGCTGTTGCTCGACGAAGTGACGGAGATGCCGCTCAGCTTGCAAGCGAAGCTCCTGCGAGTCCTGCAGGAACGCGAAGTCGAGCGCCTCGGTGGCCGTGTGCCGGTGTCGCTGGACGTGCGGGTACTCGCGACCACGAATCGCAACCTGCGCGGCGAAGTCACTGCAGGACGTTTCCGCGAAGACTTGTACTACCGCCTCAACGTGTTCCCCTTGACGACCGCACCGCTGCGCGAGCGTCGCGACGACGTGCTGCCGCTGGCGATGCACGTTCTCAATGCTCGCTGCCGCCCCGGCGAACGCATTCCCGCGTTGAGCGCCGAAGCCGCACACGTCCTGCTCACGCACTCGTGGCCGGGCAACGTTCGCGAGCTCGACAACGTCATGCAGCGCGCCGTGATCCTGGCCAACGGCCCCGTGATCCAGGCTGCGCACGTACACATCGAAGCGAGCACCCCGGCGCTCGCCGATCCGGTTCCGGCAGCCTTGTCCGAATCCGTTTCCGCCGCCGAGCGCGACCTCATCCTCGACGCTCTACGTGCCGACAGCGGCAATCGTCAGGCGATGGCCAAGCGGCTCGGTATCAGCCCACGCACGTTGCGCTACAAGCTCGCGAAGCTGCGCGAAGCCGGCGTTGAAGTTTGAGGGAGCAGTCAATGTCGAACATGCAAATCGATGCAGTGCTTGCCCAGATCCGCTCGATGCAGTCGCAGGTGCGCGGCGCGGGTGGACCGCCGTCGGAGATTTCGCAAGCCGCAGCCGGCGTCGGCGGCGCGGCCCAGGCTCCTGCGAGCCCCTTCGCAAACGTGTTGAAGCAAGGGCTGGATCAGGTGAACCAGACGCAGGTACGTGCTGCTGACCTCGCGACGCAGTTCGAGCGCGGCGTGCCGGGCGTCGAGCTGCCGCAGGTCATGATGGAAATGCAGAAGGCGAGTGTGTCATTCCGAGCGATCACCGAAGTACGCAACAAGTTCGTCAATGCGTACCAGGAGATCATGAACATGCCCATCTGATGAAAGAGTTAGGTGAATAGGACATGAGTACCGAAGCGGCGGCATTGCCGCGCCCATCGATCATCCCGCCGAGCCTCAGGCCGCTCGCATTCCTCATCGGCATCGCTGCCGCGGTCGCGGCCGGCGTCGTGATCGTGCTGTGGTCCAAGGAACCGACGTACAGCCTGCTCTACGGCAACCTCGGTCAACAGGATGCCGCGCAGATCGCGCAGGCGCTCGACACGAACAGCATTCCGTACAAGCTCGATGGCGGCACGATCAGCGTTCCGGCCGACCACGTTCACAACGCGCGCCTCAAGCTGGCCGCGCCAGGGACTGCCCGAAGGCGATGGTGGCTTCGCGGTGATGTCGAAGGAGCCGGGCTTCGGCGTCAGTCAGTTCATGGAAGGTGCCCGCTATCAGCACGCGCTCGAAACCGAGCTGGCGCGCACGATTTCCAACCTCCAGGCGATCGAAGGCGCGCGCGTGCATCTCGCGCTGCCGCGGCAGTCCGCGTTCGTACGTGACCGCCGTGCGCCGAGCGCGTCTGTGTTCCTGCAGATGAAGCCGGGTCGTCGCCTCGAGTCCGAACAAGTGACCGCGATCCTCAATCTGGTCGCGTCGAGCATTCCCGAGCTCGAAGCCGACCAGGTCACGGTCGTCGATCAACAGGGTCGCCTGCTGTCCGCGCCGGAAGGCAGCGATGAGCTGGCGGCCCGCGAGAAGCAGCTCGAGATCGCGCGCGGCATGGAAGAGCGCTACACGCAGCGAGTCGAGCAGATGCTCGCGCCGCTGGTCGGTCCGGGTCGCGTGCGGGCGCAGGTCGTGGCCGACGTCGAGCTTTCGACGACCGAAGAAGCGCGCGAACAGTATCGCCCCGAAAGTCAGATCGTGCGCAGCGAGCAGACGGCGGAGGAGAGCAGCCGCAATGGTTCTGGTCCGCAGGGCGTGCCCGGCGCGCTCACGAATCAGCCGCCCGCGCCCGGCGTAGCGTTGCCGCCGGGCGTTGCCGCCGGCGCGCAGGCCGTGAATGCCGATCCGGCTGTGCAAAGCCCGTCGCCGGACAACACTTCCCGGCAGGCGACGCGGAATTACGAGATCGATCGCACCGTTGCTTACACACGCCAGCCCGCCGGTCGCCTGAAGCGGCTCACGGTCGCTGTGCTCGTCGACAACCTGCGCACGACCGATGAAGAAGGCGAAGTCACGGAAACTGCGCTGACGCCGGAGCAGCTCGAGAACATGACGCGCCTCGTAAAGGACGCGGTCGGCTTCGATCAGGCGCGTGGCGACAGCGTCAACGTCGTCAACGCTTCCTTCAGGGGCGAGCTGACGCCGGAAGAAATCGCGCCTGACGAGATCCCGCTCTGGGAGCGTCCGCTGGTGCGCGACGTCGCCAAGCTGCTCGCGGGCTTGATCGTGCTGCTGGTGCTGGTGCTGATGGTGCTGCGTCCGCTGATTCGCGGCTTGCTCGCGACCCCGCGCGTCGCATATGCGCCGGCCGCCTTGCCGGGCAGTGCACAGGGCAGTTTGCCGGGCGGCCAGGCGGCGGGTGCGCCGCTCGACTACGACGGCCAGATTTCTCAAGCGCGCTCCTTGGTGACGCAAGACGCAGCGCGAGTGGCGCAGGTCGTGAAGACATGGGTTGGCGACGATGAGTAAGAAGCACGCCGCGGAAGCCAAGCGCAACGGCACGGAGCGCGCCGCGATTTTCCTGCTGTCGCTCGGCGAGCAGGAAGCCACCGAAGTGATGAGGCACATGGGTGCCAAGGACGTGCAGCGCATCGGCGCCGCGATGACCCAGCTGCAGAACATCTCGCGTAACGATGTGAGCCAGGTGCTGAGCGATTTCAGCCTGTCCGTCGAAAAACACACGTCGCTCGGCGTCGGCGTCGATGAATACCTGCGCAAGGTACTGATCGGCGCGCTCGGCGAGGACAAGGCTCGCGGCGTGATCGACCGGATCCTGTTCGGCCGTTCCAGCAAGGGCCTGGAAGCGCTCAAGTGGATGGACCCGCGCGCGGTCGCGGAGCTGATCCGCCTGGAGCACCCGCAGATCATCGCGATCGTGCTGGCGTACCTCGATGCGGACCAGGCCGCCGAAGTGCTCGGCCACTTCCCCGTGCCGGTGCGCGCGGACGTGGTACTGCGGATCGCGACGCTGGACGGCCTCCAGCCGACGGCGCTGCACGAGCTCGACGCAGTGATCGAGAAGCAGTTCGCCGGCCGCACCGGCGGGCTCAAGACGTCGGTGATCGGCGGCGTGAAGACCGCGGCGAACATCCTCAACTTCATGGATTCCTCCGCCGAGGCGAGCGTGGTCGAGCTGCTTGCGAAGGCCGACGAGGCGCTCGGCAGCAAGATCCAGGACCTGATGTTCGTGTTCGACGACATCGCGGAGATCGACGACCGCGGCATGCAGGAAGTGCTGCGCGCGGTGCCGAGCGACAAGCTGATGCTCGCGATCAAGGGCGCGGACGAGCCGCTCAAGGCGAAGATCTTCAAGAACATGTCGCAGCGTGCGGCGGACATGATGAAAGACGATCTCGAAGCGAAAGGTCCGGTGCGACTGTCCGAAGTCGAAGCCGCGCAGAAGGAGATCCTGGCGATCGTTCGCAAGATGTCCGAAGCGGGCACGATCTCGCTCGGCGGCAAGGGTGAGGAATTCGTATGAGCCCGGTGTCGCGCTGGGACCTCCCCGCGGTTGCGGGCAAGACAGTGCAGGGACGGCGTGCGGGCCGTACGGTCAGCGAGCTCGAAGATGTCGAGCAGCGCGCCCACAAGGAGGCGTACGCCAAGGGGCACGCGGCCGGACTCGCGGCAGCGCGTTCCGAGTCGCAGCAGGCTATCAATCAGCTCAAGGCGCAGGTGGCGACGCTCGACCAGATGCTCGGCGCCGTCGCGCAACCTTTCAAGGATCTCGACTCGCAGATCGAGGAGCAGCTCGTACACCTCGCGGTCTCGATCGCGCGGCAGCTCGTGCGGCGCGAGTTGCGCATGGATCCGGGACAGGTGATCGCGATCATTCGTGAGACGGTGGCCTTGTTGCCGGCCGCGACGCGTGATGTGCGCGTCCATCTGCATCCCGACGACGCGAATGTCGTTCGCGAGAAGCTCGCGACGCCGACCGCCGATCGCGCCTGGACGATCGTCGAAGACCCGGTGATGCCGCGTGGCGGCTGTCGCGTCACGACGGATACGGCGCACATCGACGCGCGGATGGATACGCGCATCCAAAGCATCATGACCGCACTCCTCGGCGAAGAGCGCACCGATGGCGGACGCGGAGCGTAATTCCAACATCGCAAGCTTGCTCGAGCGCCACGCACGGCGCGTCGAGCAATTGCCGGCGCCTCCGGTCGAGGGCGTGCTGACCCGCATGGTCGGGCTCACGCTCGAAGCGGCGGGATGCCAGGCTGCTGTCGGCGATCGCTGCGACGTGCTCGGCAACGACGGCGCGCGTATCGAGGCCGAGGTCGTCGGCTTCTCGGGCGATCGCCTGTACCTCATGCCGACCGGCGACATCCATGGTTTGAAGCCGAATGCCCGCGTCGTTCCGCGCACCGGCTCTGAAACGGTTGCAGTAGGCCAGGGTCTGCTGGGGCGGATCATCGACGGTGCGGGTACGCCGCTCGACGGCCTCGGCCAGATTGCCTATGAACAGCGGATCCGCCTGACCGGGATGCCGATGAATCCATTGTCGCGTCAGCCGATCGAGCAGCCTCTCGATGTCGGCGTGCGCGCAATCAACTCGCTGCTGACCGTCGGTCGCGGCCAGCGTATCGGCCTGTTCGCCGGCAGCGGCGTCGGCAAGAGCGTGCTGCTCGGAATGATGGCCCGGTACACGAGCGCCGATGTCATCGTGGTCGGGCTGATCGGCGAGCGTGGTCGCGAAGTGAAAGAGTTCGTCGAGCGCATTCTCGGGCCGCAGGGCCTCGAGCGCGCCATCGTCGTTGCGACACCGGCCGACAACCCGCCTCTGATGCGTCTGCACGGCGCGTGGCGTGCGACGGCGATCGCGGAGTACTTCCGCGACCAAGGCAAGAACGTGCTGCTGATCATGGACTCGCTCACGCGCTTCGCGCAGGCACAACGCGAGATTGGCCTCGCGATCGGCGAGGCGCCGGCCACCAAAGGTTATCCGCCGTCGGTGTTCGCGCGGCTGCCGCAGCTCGTCGAGCGCGCCGGCAACGGTGCGACAGGGAGCGGTTCGATTACGGCTTTCTATACCGTGCTGACTGAAGGCGACGACCAGCAGGATCCGATCGCGGACGCCGCGCGCGCGATTCTCGACGGTCACGTGGTGCTCTCGCGTCGGATCGCCGAAGCAGGGCACTATCCGGCCATCGACATCGAAGCTTCGATCAGCCGCGTCATGCACGACGTCGTCGCGCCGGAGCAGTTCGCGCTCGCACGCCGCTTCAAGCAGGCTCTCAGCACGTATCAGCAGAATCGCGATCTGATCGCGATCGGCGCGTACCACAAGGGCAGCGATCCGCGCATCGACGCGGCGATTGCGTTGTGGCCGAACATGCAGAACTTCCTGCAGCAGGATCTGGCTGAGCGCGTCGACTACAACCGCGGCCTGGTCGAGCTCGGCGCAGTGATCGGCGGTGCCGCGTGACACGCGCCAAGCGCATGAAGCCGGTGCAGGAGCTGTTCGACGACACCGAGCGTCGACTGGCGCTCGGACTTGCGGCAATCGAGCGCAAGGTCAGCGATGCGGAAACGAAGTTGCAGGAGCTCGAGCGCTATCGCGGCGACTACGAGAATCAGTTCAAGCAGCGCGCCGGCCGCGGCATCGGCGCGACCGATCTACGCGACTACCAGGCATTCCTGGCGCGGCTCGTCGAAGCGATTCGCCAGCAGCAGCAGGTCGTGAAGCGGGCGCAGATCGAGCGGGATGCAGAACGGCAGAAGTGGCAGGACGCAGCGAAACGCGCCAAGGCGCTCGGCCACGTCGTCGAGAAATGGCAGACAGAAGAGCGGCACGCGTCGGATCGACGCGAACAACGCGAGAGCGACGAGCGCGCCCAACGCAGAGTAAACAAGACATGACACCGACCAACCTTCCCCTGCAGCCTTCCACTCCTGCGACGCCGGCGTCCACGCCGGCCACTGTCGCGGGCGAACCGACGCAGACAGCGGATTTCCTGCTGATGCTCGGCCAGTTGGTGGCGGCATCCGTCCAGCGCAGCGGCGCGAGCGTCACCCCGACGCCGAAACTGCCGGCGGTGGTGCTGGATGAGGCTGCGAAGAAGGATGAAATCAGCCCAGAGCAACTGCTCGCGATGTTTTCGATGGCCGTGCCGCAGCAGGTGCTGCCGATCGACGTGCCGGTCGAGCAGGCGATGCAGGCGTTGCCGGCGGCGTTGCCGAGCGTCGGTACTGCCGTCGCGAAGGCGGCTGAGGCTCCGGTGCAGAACATACTCAATGAGGTGGCGAAGCGGGTCACCGAAGCGCAGGTATTCGCGGAAGTCGTCGAGGATGTGTCGCAGAATCTCGAAGCGCAGCTGGCGCCGGATTCGATCCAGTCCTCGACGTCGCCGTTCCAGTTGCAGCAGCCGCACGCAACAGGGCAGCTTGCGAATCAGCACGTCCAGCACGCAATCGCGCGGCCTGTTCACACGCCGGTCGGCAGCTCAGCGTGGGCGGACGAGATTGGCACGCGCGTAGTGATGATGACCGAGTCCGGTAATCACACTGCATCGCTGAAGCTCTCGCCGGAACACCTTGGTCCGCTGGAGATCAACATCACCGTGCGCGATGAGAAGGCGTCGGTGTGGTTCGGCGCTGCGCATGCGGACACGCGTGCGGCGATCGAAACCGCGCTGCCGCGGTTGCGGGAAATGTTCGAAGCGCAGGGACTTTCGCTCGCCGACGCAGGGGTGTTTCGTGAGCCGCCGCGCGAGCAGCCCGTGGTGAAGAACAACACTACCGGCGCAGACCAGGGCGAAACGGTCGAAGAAGTCACGACCTCGAGTGCGCGCACCCGCTTGGGCCTGGTCGACGCGTACGCCTAGCGACTTGCATTGACGCAGCGAAACGCCCGGCGCTAGAGTAACCGCCGGTCGTTCAGGCGACCTTCGGTCCGCGAAAAGGGTTGAACCCGCCTGCGTCGAAACATCGCTCCGACCTTCTTTCTGCCCGTCACGCGGACACCGGGCGCAACGGAAGGAAGGTGTCATGGCTCAAGCACTCCCCGCACGCCCCAATCTCGACTGGCTGCGCAAGACTGCGAAAGATCATCTGCGTGAGCTGCGCAAGCAGGATCCGACGCGCAAGCTGGCGGACGCGCAGTTCGCGCTCGCGCGCCAATATGGTTTTTCCAGCTGGCGCGCCTTGAAAGCTCACGTCGATGAACAACACGCCACTTCGCATGCCACTGGCCGACGACGAGGTGGCTGCATTTCTGCGTCACGTCGGTGCCGGCCGTCTCGAAGCGATCAAAGCAGCGATCGATAAATCGCCGGGAGATCGTCAACGCAGTCGGTCCGCATCCGTTCTGGGGCGGACGTCCGCAGGCGCTGCATGTCTCGATCGAAACCACGCGGCGCGACGTGTTCGATCTGCTGCTGGATGCGGGCGCGGACGTCAACGGCGACAACCGGCTGTACGAGCATTGGTCGCCGGTCATGGTTACCTATGACAAAGCAACGACCGGACATGCGCGAGGCGCTGCTGGCGCGCGGCGCGCGGATCGGCGTCGTCGAAGCGCTCATGGCTGGCGATGATGAGGCTGTGCGTCGCATGTTGCAGCGGGGCAGGGCGGCGTTGCCTCCCGGTCCGAACGGCGGCTCGATCCTGGCTTTCGCGCGAACGCCGTACGCGATCGATCGATCTGCTCGAGCTCGGCGCGCCGATCGACATGAAGGATCGTTGGGAAACGACGCCGATGGAAGCGATGAGCCGCCTCGGACCGCGCGGCCAGCATCTCGTCGAGCATCTCCGCAGTCGCGGTGTCGCGGCGCCGCCGGAAGCCTATGCGCGTGTTGGCGACAAGGACGCTATCGCGAAGATGCTCGCCGCCGATCCGCGCCTCATCGAGAACGACGACATCATCCTCGCCGCCGTGGAGTTCAACCATCGCGAGCTGGCGCAGTGGCTGATCGAGCGCGGCGCGAATCCGAATGCACGGTCGCGCATCGGCTCGGAAGGTACGGCGCTGCATTCCGCTGCGTTCGAAGGCAATCTGGAAATGGTGAAGCTGCTGGTCGCAGCCGGCGCCGACATTCGCGCGCTCGACCGTGAGTACGTGGCACGCCGGAAAGCTGGGCGCGTGCGGCGATCGAGATCACCAACAATCCGCAGTGCGCGGTCGTGGCGGAGTACTTGCGAGAGCTGCTTACTTCGGCGCCTGCTCAGCCAGCGGGGCGCGCGACTCCGCCGTCGCCGACTTGAGAGCGTTGTTGCCGGCTTCGCTCGCATACACCGCAGCCAGCTCCTGTCGCCCGTCGCGCACGCTGACTGTCGGCAGGTGATACCACTCGCACTGCGCGCGGTCGCGGGTCACGTCGAGAACTCCGTAGCCGCGTTTGTGCAGCTCGACGTATTTGATGTGTGGCGACGTCGAACGCACACGTTCGGCGTCGGTCACCGCCTGCGCTTCGCCGCGCAGCCCCGGTGAGCTCACGGCCGGGCCGATGAATTCGACGCCGACGACGCGTGCCTCATCTGCCGTTGCCGATGTCGCCCACGGATTGGAGCTGAGGTCGTTGGCCCACGAAGAGTGGATATCGCCCGTAAGCACGACGTTGTTACGGATATCGCGCTCGCGAAGCACTTTGAACAGCCGCTCGCGAGCCGGCGCATAGCCGTCCCATTGATCGGGATTGCGGATCGTCTGACCTTGAGTGCGGCTGTTGTGCGCGATCATCACCTGCTGGCCGAGGACGCGCCACGGCTGCTTGCGATCCTTCGATCTGCGCAGCTCGCGCGCGAGCCAAGCTTCCTGATCGAAGCCGAGCAGCGTGCGCTTCGCATCGGCGACCTGCGGGTTGGTCGCCGGGATTTCCGACTGGCCGGGCGTGCGGTCGGCCTCCTTGTCGCGGCCGTGCAGCCGCGTGTCGAGCATCACGATGTCGGCGAGATCGCCGAAGCGGAAGCTCTGGTAGATCTTGTCGTCGGTGGGCGAGCTGGCGCGAATCGGCATGTACTCGTTGAACGCCTGGACGGCACTGCGTCGTCGCGTTCGCCAGTCTCCTTCATCAGGGTTGTGATTCTCCGCGCCGTCGCGCCAGGAATTGTTGGCGGTCTCGTGATCGTCCCACACCGTGATGAACGGATGCTGGCGATGGACTTCCTGCAGGTCGGGATCGCTGCGATACAGGGCGTAGCGCAGGCGATAGTCGTTCAGCGCCACGATCTCGTGCGTCGGCACGACGTCGCGCTTGCCGGCCAGCTCGGGATCCGAGTACACGCCGAGTTTGTATTCGTACAGGTAGTCGCCGAGATGCAGCACGAAATCCAGGTCGTCGCGCTCGGCGATGCGCGCGTAGGCGTTGAAGTAGCCGTGCGGATAGTTCGCGCACGAAGCGAAGGCGAGACGCAGGCGGTCGACGCGGCCGACAGGCAACGTGCGCGTGCGGCCGATCGGCGACTTCACGCCGCGTGCCTCGAACTGATAATAGTAAGTGAGGCCGGGGTCGAGCCCGCTGGCGTCGACTTTGACGGTGAAATCGCGCCGACGATCCGTTACGAAGCGCCCGGACTGGCGGATCTGCTTCATGCGTGGATCGCTGGCAACCGTCCAGCGGACTCGCAGGGTCTCCGTCGGGTCGACGGGCGTGACGCGCGTCCACAGAATCACGCGGTCGCGTTGCGGGTCGCCGCTGGCGACGCCATGAGCGAACGTGAAGGCAGGCTCGTCGTCGCGTGCGAACGCTGACGGAGCGAGACCCAGTGCACTCAACGCAGCGATCATTTCCCGTCGATTGAGATGCATTGTCGTAAGCCCCCTAGATTTTCTTGAAGTAGCGTGCGAGCGGCAGCACGCGGAATCCCGCCTTCTCGTACGCGGCGCGCGCAGGTGCGTGGCCCCAATCACCGCCGGTCTCGACCATCGCGATCTCCATGCCGGCTTCCTTCATTCGGTCGACAGCGAAGTCGGTCAGCGCCATGGCGATGCCGCGGCGCTGATAGTCGGGATCGACTGCGATCATGTAGATCTCGCCGAGCTTGCCTTCGTGAAAGCGAACGGCGACGAAGCCGGCGACTGCTCCATGCTCGATGGCCACCCAGGTCTTGAAATCCGCACTGGCACACGCGTCGCGAACGGATTTTTCCTGGCTCGTGCGCCAGCCGTCCGGATAGAACTGCTCCCAGACGGCCGGGACCAGTGCTTCCTTTAAAGAGTCGAACACCGGCGACCACGCGCGCAGCGACAGCTGCGCGATGGCGTCGGCGTGGGATGGGGCGTAAGGCTCGATGTTCATTGGACTACAGAACCGTATGAGCGTTACTGCGATGCCGGCCAGGACCACGCCGGCATAGGTGCGGGCCACATATCCCCACGCGCGTCGCTTCGCGTTGAAGGCGCACGTCCACAGCGATACATGCGCCCATGCGGCATAGGCGACAAACAAGATGCCGGCGACATAGATAGCGCGGTCAGATTTGGCGGCCCCCATGACGAACATCCCGAGGAACATCGTGGCGATCGCCATGCCCGCCATGCAGTAGCACCAGAAGACGACCACCGGGAGCTCCAGGCCACGCAGCACGTCCCACGGATTCTTCATCCCCAGATTTCGCCGAACAGTCGCACGAAGTTCGCGCCGAGAATCTTCTCGATGCGCTTCGCGGACCAGCCGCGGTCGCTCAGGTCGTTGGCGAGTGTGACGAAGCGGCGCGCGTCGTTGTATTCCGGAACGAGATTGAACACGTCCGCTGCTTCGCCCGGCGCCGCAATTCCCGCCTTCTGGCGTTCCTCGAAAAATTTCCGCTGAAACTCGGCGTACTTCTCGTTGAGCTTGATGCCGGAGATGCCGCCGTCGGTGCCGAGGCCGACGTGGTCTTCGCCGCAAACATTCACGGCGTGTTCCAGGTGCCGGATCACATCCTCCGCGTGCGGTTGCCCGGACGCGCGCAGGAACGGCATGAAGTAGATGCCGACGACGCCACCGCGATCGGCCAATGCCTTCAGCTCGCGATCGTGCGTGTTGCGCGGAACGTCGACCAGCGCGCGGCAGCCCGTGTGCGTGATCGCCACCGGCGCCTTCGACGTTGCGATGCCCTCGGCCTGCGTGCGTGTGCCGGCGTGGCTGAGGTCGACCAGGATCTTCAGCTTGTTGATCTCGCCGATCAGCTCGCGCCCGAGCGTGCTCAGCCCGCCGTCGTTGGGTTCGAGACAACCGTCGCCCATGAGATTGCGGCGGTTGTAGACGGGCTGGACGATGCGAACGCCGAGTCCATGGAACATGGCGAGCCGTTGCAGATCCCCGTCGAGTGCGCTCGTGTCCTGGAAACCGTAGATCAAGCCCATCCGGCCGCTCGCCTTCGCAGCAGTGAGATCGCGCGCCGCGAGGACCTTCATGAAGTAATCGGGATGATCGGCGATCTGCTTTTCCGAGAAGGCGATGCCGGCGACCGTTTCCTCGAACTTGTTCGGGCCGTTGCCGACGCTGTTGACCGTGAGATTCACGGCCGTGACGCCGGACGCCTTCACGTCCGCCAGCATGGACGGCGACAAGCCGGCGTCCGGTGCGAGATCGGGGTCGTAGCCGCCCGGCCCGCCGAGCCCGTCGATCACGATCGCCTTGGCGTACGCCTGTTCCGCGAAGCCTCGCTTCGGTGCTGCGGCTCGGGCGAGTGGGGCGGCGGCCAGCGCGGCAACCGCTGCTGAGGATAGAAATTCGCGTCGGTCGAGCACGTTTGCTTCTCCTTGGAGGGTCCCCGGGCGGCGCCATCTTCTTCAGAAGAGGGCGCGCATTGTAGCGCGGGCGACGCTACGATAGAGCCCATAACAAAAGCGGGAGGACGACCATGTTCACGCGATTCACTCGAAGCTGGGAACTGATCAAGGCCAGCGCCGCCGTTCTGCGCCAGGACAAGGAATTGCTGCTGTTTCCGTTCTTCTCGGCCATCGCCACGCTGATCGTGGCGGCCAGTTTCATTCTGCCGCTGATCGCGACGGGCGCGTTCGAGCGGTCCGTCGCGCCGGGCGAAGAGACCTCGTACATGGTCTTTCTGTTTCTGTTCTACCTCGTCCAGTACTTCATCATCTTCTTCTTCAACTCGGCGCTGGTCGGCGCAGCGATGATTCGGCTGGACGGCGGCGATCCGACCGTGCGCGACGGGCTGCGTATCGCCAGCTCGAAAATCGTGCCCATCATCGGCTACGCCGCGATTGCGGCCACCGTGGGTCTCATCCTGCGCATCATCGAGGAGCGCGCCGGCTTCATCGGCCGCTGGATCGCGGGACTGTTCGGCCTGGCCTTCACGGTCGCGACGTTTCTGACTGTGCCGATCCTGGTGACCCGCGAAGTGGGGCCGGTCGAAGCAGTCAAAGAAAGCGCCGTGCTGCTGAAGAAGACCTGGGGCGAGAACATCATCGGCAACGGCGGCATGGGCTTCGTGTTCGTCTTGTTCTATCTCGTCACGACGGGCATCGGGTTCGTGTTCGTCTTCGGCGCCGCGCAAACCGGCAATCCGACCTTGATCGTTCTCGTGATCGCGATTGTCGTGCTGGCGGTCGTCGCGCTCGCGCTGGTTCAAGCGGCACTGCAGGGTGTGTACTCGGCAGCGTTGTATCGCTACGCGACGGACGGCAACGTCGGCGAGTCTTTCTCCAGCGCGCTACTCGGCGAGGCATTTCGACCGAAGAAGTGAAGCTCACGCCCGGGAGGGCATCCATGCCACGCACGGCCCACAGGGGGATGTTGACCGTGCACTCCCGGAGTGATCAGTCGATCATCGTGCTGTGCCCTCCACGTTCGCGACAGCCTGAGCGAGTCGCGGCGGCCGCTTGCCGTTGAGTGCGATCACTTCGCCGTTGCGATTCGTGACACAAACCCCCTTCGCGATTTCCCGGCCGCTGGTCGTGCCGGTCGCCTTCAGCACAATTCTGTAGGTGCGGCTTTGTGCATCCATCGGGCCGATTGCGGAGTTCAACTTGTCGACGACGACGCGCTGCTCCTTCGGCAGGCTTGCGGCAACGAACGCCTGCACGCACGCATCCATCGCTTGCTCGACCGCATCGGCGCGGCTGGCAAGCGGTGATCCGAGCAGTGCCAGTGTCGCCACGGCAAGAGTGGCCCGCGAAGCGCGGTGAAGATTTGCAGATCGATGGTTCATGTTCGCTCCTGAACGCTGTGAGACCAACGTGCAGGAGCAATTCCCGTGCCGGCTCCGCGATCGCGTTGAGGCCGAATTTATCGGGGTCATTGCGCGGACGAGACAGCGACGCGCTCTATTCACATGCAGCGCACCACACTAGGGCCCGCTCGCAGTGCGAGCGGCGAGAAGATCAGGCCGCGATGCCCTGCGACTTCAGATACTCGTCGTACGTGCCCTTGAAGTCGGCGATGCCGCCGTCGGCGCGCAGCTCGATGATGCGATTGGCCAGGCTGCCGACGAACTCGCGGTCGTGCGAGACGAACAGCAGCGTGCCGACGTACTTCTCCAGGCCGATCTGCAGCGACTCGATCGTCTCCATGTCCATGTGGTTGGTGGGCTCGTCGAGCAGCATGACGTTCGGATTCGTGAGCATCAGCTTGCCGTAGATCATGCGGCCCTTCTCGCCGCCGGACAGCACCTGAACCGACTTGCGGATCTCATCGCCTGAGAACAGCAGGCGCCCGAGCGTGCCGCGGACGACCTGGTCGTCGTGCGACTTCGCGCGCCACTCGCTCATCCAGGTGAAGAGATCGGTTTTCTTCGCGAACTCGGCCTGCGGGTCCTGCGGCATGTAGCCCACCTGCGCGTTCTCCACCCAGGAGATTTTGCCTTTCGTGGGATGCAGCTCGCCGGCAAGTAGACGCATCAGCGTCGTCTTGCCGATGCCGTTCGGTCCGATGATGGCGATGCGCTCGCCCGCTTCGACGGTGAAGGAGATGTTCTTGAGCACTTCCGTCTTCGACTGCGGGTAATGGAAGTGCAGGTGCTCGACCGAGACGGCGTTGCGATACAGCTTCTTGTTCTGCTCGAAACGGATGTAAGGATTCTGGCGCGAGGAGGGCTTGATCTCCTCGATCTTGATCTTCTCCAGCTCCTTCTTTCGCGAAGTCGCCTGGCGCGCCTTGGAGGCGTTCGCGGAGAAGCGCCGCACGAATTCCTGCAGGTCCGAGATGCGGTCCTTCGCCTTCGCATTGGCGGCCTCGACCCGCGCGCGAGCCTGCGTGGAGGCCAGCATGAAGTCGTCGTAGTTGCCGGGGTAGATCTTGATCTGGCCGAAGTCCAGGTCCGCCATGTGCGTGCAGACCTGGTTCAGGAAATGCCGGTCGTGACTGATGATGACCATCGTCGCGTCGTAGTCGTTGAGGATGCTCTCGAGCCAGCGGATGGAGTTGATGTCGAGATTGTTCGTCGGCTCATCGAGCAGCAACACATCGGGCTTCGAGAACAGTGCCTGCGCGAGCAGCACGCGCAGCTTCCAGCCGGGCGCGACTTCGCGCATCGGGCCGTTGTGGTACGAAGGATCGATGCCGGCATCGGTGAGGATGCTGGCGGCGCGCGCCTCGGCGTTGTATCCGCCGTACTCGGCGAACTTCGATTCCAGCTCCGCAGCGCGCATGTAGTCCGCGTCGCTGGCGTGCGCATCGGCGTAGATGATGTCGCGCTCTTTCATGGCGTGCCACATCTCGACATGGCCCTGCATCACGACGTCGAGGACGCGTTCGTCTTCGTAGGCGAACTGGTTCTGGTTGAGCTTGCCGAGCCGCAAGCCCGCTTGCAGCATGACCTCGCCGGAGCTCTGTTCCAGCTCGCCGCCGAGGATCTTCATGAAGGTGGACTTGCCGCTGCCGTTGGCGCCGATCAGGCCATAACGGTTGCCGTCGGCGAACTTCACCGACACCTGCTCGAACAGGGGCTTGGCGCCGAATTGGATGGAGACGTTCGCAGTGGAAAGCATGGGTAGGCAGCTGGCGTGGGAGGGCACGCTTAGGCGGGCCCAAAAAGGGGCGCATATTACACTGCGGCCGCTCGCTGCGCCCAGCGATCGCAGGGAACGGGCTCAATTGCCCGGAAATTCAGGTAGCGCGTCGCCCGCCTCGGATGATCACGCGGCGCGAGGTAGCGCCGCTGAAACACATTTGCTCCTCCCCAGCGAGCGTGCACAGGAAGAGCGACGCAGTGACGCTGGCCGGCCCGGGCTTGAAGGCCGCTTCGTCGAGCGGCGACAGGTGCGCCGTGTGTGTGCGCTCGATGCCATCGCAGATGACGGTGCCATCGATGCCGGATTCGGACGATGCGCCGGTCTTGTCCTGGCCGCCACCGGCACGACCCTCCTGGAACTGCTCGATGCCTGCGAATGGGCCGCAGACGATGCGAATCCAGATGACAACGATGCCCTGCGGCGTCAACGACGCGTGCTTTTCGATCATTAGAGAAATGCCAGGTGCCTGGGCATGCGACTGCGTGGAGAACGCGAACGCGAGCAGCGCGGCCAGGACGACGGAAGTCAGCTTCGGTTTCATGGAATTCTCCCTGACGGGAGGATCGATTCTCGCGCTTGTCGCCTCGCTTGTAAGTCAGTCGTTCAGCTCGGTCCCGAGATAATCCTTCTTCCCGAGCTCCACGCCGTTGTGGCGCAGGATGGCGTACGCGGTGGTGACGTGGAAATGGATGTTGGGCAGCAAGTGACTCATTAGATAGGGCAGCCCGGGCATGCTCTTGCTGCTGCTGCGGGTCTGCCAGGAGATGGTCTTTTCTTCGCCGCCGTCGATCTGCGCCGGCTTCAGCGATTCGAGGTACGCGATCGTATTACGGACCCGCTGCACCAGATCGTGGAAGGTCGCTTCCTTGTCTTCGTAGCTAGGGAAGTCAACGCCCGCGAGCCGACCCGCGCCGCTTCTCGCGGTGTCCGTCGCAATCTGTACCTGCCGCGACAACGGAAACATGTCCGGATAGAGACGGCTGTTGAGCAGCACCGTCTCGTCGATCTTGCGTGTCTGTGCGTGCGCAGCGCCCTTCTCGAGGATCGCAGCAAGATTGTTGAGCGCGCGGATGAACGGCGGCACGGACGCCTGGTACATCGAAATCGTCATGAGAGTCTCCTGGAAGGCAGGGCCGCTACCTTACACGAAGTGCAGCGGCCCCGGCGGAGACGATCGCTCGCGCGCCGACGCTAGCCGTCCTCGTACTTGAAGGAGACTTTCACCTTCGCGCGGTACGTTTCCACTTTGCCATCGTTGAGTTGCAGATCCAGCTGCGAGACCTCGGCAACGCGCAAATCGCGCAGGGTCTGGCCGGCTCGACTGATGGCCGCGGCAGCAGCTTTCTCCCACGACTCGGTGCTGGTGCCAACGAGCTCGATGACCTTGTAGACGCTCTCAGCCATGATCGTGTCCTCCGGGTAGGTGGCGGTTGCCATTCGGGCAACCGTTGTGTGGTTGCGCGAGCAGACTGCGCGCGCGCTGACTGCGATGCAAGGGCTTACCGCGCCCTCGCGAAGTCGATGAAGCCGCGCTCGGGATTGACGCCGACGAGCTCGACGCGCACGCGATCGCCGACGTCGAGCCCGGAGGAGCCTTTGACGACTTTGCCTTCGGCGATCGGCTCGGTGATGCGTACCCACGTGCCTTTCTCGGATGCGCCCGTCACGATGCCGTTGAACTGCTGGCCGATGCGATTGATCAGCAGGAGTGCCGTCGCGGCTTTGCGGACTTGGCGCTCGACTTTGTTGGCGTTCTTTTCTTGCGTCGTGCAGTGAGCGGCGAGCTCGCGCAGTTCGTCGTCGGTGTAGACGGCTGCTGATCCAGCGAGCGCTGCTTTGAGCAAACGCTGAGTGATGAGGTCGGGGAAGCGCCGGTTGGGAGCAGTCGAATGCGTGTACTCGTTGACGGCCAGGCCGAAGTGACCTTCGGCGGGCTGGTTCGGCAGCTCGACTGCATATTCACTCGAGCCCAGGAGTTTGAGCACCGACAGTGAAAGTTCTGGGAACGTTGCGGGATCGGCGGTACGACGCGAGATGCAAGGAACGCGTTGAGTGCGAGCGCGTCCGGCTGGGCCGGAAGGCGTCCGCCGACGGTGGCGGCGAGCGCGACGATTCTCGGCCAGCGCTCGGGTGAGCGTAGAACTCGGCGGAGCAGGCTGCGTCCTTTGCTTTGCAAGTAGCGCGCGACCACGCCGTTCGACGCGATCATGAAATCTTCGATGAGCTCCTTCGCGCGGTTGCGTTCGTCCGCGCGCATGTCCGTCAGCACGCCGTCGTTGAAGACCGGCTTCGCTTGCACCGTCTCGAAGTTGAGTGCGCCGCGCTCGTAGCGAACGCGTCGCAATGACTGTGCGGCTTGGTCTTGCAGACGCAGTTGGCGATCGAGGCCGGAGACGGAAGAGAGTGATGGCGGCGGCGATGCGTTGTCGTCCAGCCATGCGGCGACGGCGTCGTATGTGAGCTTGGCCCGGTTCAGCACGAGTGCGCGGTAGATATCGGAGGCGGAGATCTGGCCGTCGGCGCTGATGGTCATCTCGATGACGACGACGAGCCGCTCTTGTCCCTCGCGAAGGGAGGTCAGATCGGTCGAGAGTTTCTCCGGCAGCATCGGAAAAACCCTGGCGGCCGTATAGACGGATGTCGTGTTGCCGCGAGCGTGATCGTCGATGGCGGAGCCATGCGCCACCAGCGCGTCGACATCTGCGACTGCGACCATGATCTTGACGACGTTGCCGGCGAGCGGTTCGGCGACGACGAGCTGATCGAGATCGCGCGTGTCGTCATTGTCGATGGACGACCAGAGCAGGGCGCGCAGGTCGCGGATCGCGGGCGCTGTTTTCGAGCTGGGCTGGGAGGTCGACTCCGCTTGTCGCTGTGCTTCAGGCGAGAAGTCGGGCTGCAGCCCGTGCTCGATCATCGCCTCTCGCGCAATGGTGGTGAGGTTGTCCATCGCGTGGTCAACGTTCAGGTCAGGCCTCGGTTCCGAGATCATCTACCATGATCGACGCGAGGTGGGCCGCTGCGATGAATGAAACACCCCTGAATCGTCTCAAAACCTGGGCAAGACTGCTGAAGCGCGACGTGTTCGCGCTCTATCTCGCTGGCCGGGATCCGCGTGTGCCCTGGTACGCCAAGGCTCTTGCGCTGGCGACTGCGGCTTACGCGCTGAGCCCTATCGACCTGATTCCCGATTTCATCCCGATCCTGGGCTACCTCGATGATGTCATCATCCTGCCACTGGCAATTCTGCTGACCGTCCGCCTGATTCCAGCAGACGTGTTGGCGGAGCTGCGGCTCCAGGCGCAGCAGCGTCTCGCGAATTCACCGCCGACCAGCCGTGTGGCCGCCTTCGTCATCATCGTTGTATGGGTCGCTGCTGCGGTCGCAGCCACCGCGTTCTTCCTGCGATAGCCAGATCAGAATTTCCAGTTCCACTGCACCACGGCCCCGTCGGGAGCGGGCGCGAATGCGATGGCGCTGGTGCCATCATCCAGACCAAGGAATCCATCGTTGAGGAATGAGGCGATGAAATGGCCGAGCGCCATACTGAATAGCGTGTCCGAGGGGAAATGCCATCCTGCTTCGATCCGGGCCCATGAAGTTCCAACCGTCAGGGCCGTCAGCCCGACATTGCTCAGTAGCCGCGCGTCATGGCTCATGTCGATGGAGCGAAGATTTCTGGAGGCGAGTCGGGTGTGCGCGGCAGAGGAAGACGTGTGACCAGAGGGAAAACTCTCGTCCGCCAGACCGTTTGGCCGCTCGCGATCTGCGCGTTCCTTGAGTTCGCTCGTCACAAAGGACGTCGCACTGGTGGCGGCGACATTGACGAGCATTCCCTTTGCCTTCGCAATAAACCACTCGGTTGGCTCATCGCCTCCGGGTGTCGCCACGACCGTGGCGTAATGCGCAAGAACCGACGCCTTGCGCAGATCATCGCTCCAATCTTCGGCGCTACGCTGCGAGCCGAACACAGGTGTGTGCTCGCGCGCCCAGTCCGACGTGCGGCGATCCAAGCCGTCGATCTGAAACGCCGCCGCGCCGAGCAGCGGACCCCACACCCACGGATCACGTGCGGCCTCGATGGCCGACACGCGCAGCCGCTCCCACCCGGGTCGAAGCGTCGCATCCTCTCCCCAGAGGCGGCCATTCGGCAGAGTCGCGCAGCCGGAGAATGTGACTGACGCCAGGAGTACGACCAGCACGCGTGCGAGTCTGTCCATCGCGAGATCAACGTTCAGGTCATACCGCGGTTCCGAACTTCAGCAGGTCCCGTCGCGTGGTCCAGAAGATATAAGCGCTGAGGATCAAGAGAACGAAGGCGGGCGCCGCCTGGAACGACTGGCGTGTAGACGGAGTGATAGTAGGTCGCGCCGATCATGATGATGCCGATGCCGAGAGCGGCAAGGGCGCGAAGCGGACGAATGAACAAGGCGATGCAGCCGAGCACTTCGCATGCGCCGATGAAGTAGCCGAACCATGCGGGCAGTCCGAGCTTCGGGAAGCTGCTGTGCACGTATGGGACGCTGGCGAGCTTGGCGGCGCCGCCTGCGCCGACATAGAGAACGACGAGCGCGATTGCGATCCAGAGTGCGTAGGTTCGGAGTTTGCTGCGGTCGGCCATCGCGCTGCCTCTCGACCCTTCCCCGCTGCGCGGGGAAGGGCAGGGTGAGGGCGCTAACTTAGCAGATACGGAGGCGGTGGCGGCTCGCGCACCATGAAGCCTCCTCCGCCGTGTCCGCCAGACTCCACCTTCAATGCATCGATCAGCGGCTTGATCCGAGTCGAATCGAGTCGCTCGACCGATTCATCGACCATGATCGACGCGAGGTGGGCTGCTTCCGCGTAGAGCACGGCGTCCTCGCCATCGGCGTAGAGCAAGACTTCGTAGAGACAGTGGAGCACGCCGTGGACGTGGAGCAGCACATGACAAACATCATCCTTCTCATACACGTATCCCCACACGGCTTGCCCTTCGAACAGAACTTGCAGCACTGCTTGCCTGCAGCCGCACTCTCAGCCGGCTGAACCTCATTGAATGGATTCGATCGCGATGAAGTCGCGATCACACGATCGAAGAACCGGAATGAAGTCTCCATCCCGCGATCGCCACCGATAGCAGTCACTGCGAACAGCAGTGCCGCAGGCATCCAGATGCGCATCGCTCCTTCCCCCTTGCGCCTGCTTGCCGCTCTTACGCCAGGGCCGTTGTAGTGTCGGCCCGCTGTGGCCTCTGGTGTTGCGCGGTCAACTGGATCATAACACCGCGATTCTGAGAGTCACGGGCCATGTGCTTTGACTGTAAACAGATCCGACTATTACAACGCGATGGAAGAAGGCAAGCGCGCCCTGGAGCAACTGCTGTAGCTTGCGGCCCGCGCTCCGCATCAGCACATCAGATCGATGACGCCGCACCCGCAGGAGGAGCCGTGATCGCACGAATCTGGCGCGGATACACCAGGCCCGAGCACGCCGACGCATATGAGTCCCTGCTGAAGCCGGAGCTTCTTCTGGGATCAGCACGGTGAAGGGCTACAGGGGCAGCTACTTGCTACGAAGAAACACGGGCGGTGAGATCGAGTTCGTCACCATCATCCTCTGGTATTTTCTCTCATGCAATACGGGCCATGGCAGGGACAGACTCTGAGATCGCCGTGATTCCCGAGGAGCGACGTCAATATCTATCCCGCCATGACGCCACAGCGGTCCATTACGAAGTCAAATCAATCCACGAACCCGGTCAGCGCTCTTCTGTGATCTCGTAAAGCTCGGGCTGACCCTATACCGGCGCCGGCGCCACGATCGGCCAGGGAGGCAACGTCCATGAGGTGTACAGCGGCTGCCAGACCCGAAGGGTACTCCTGGCTGGACCTTCTCGACGAAAGCTACAACAGGTTCGCGTGGCACGGTCCGAACCTTACCCAGGCACTTCGGGGCGTGGACGCGACGCAGGCGAACTGGAGACCGCCGTCCGCCGAGGCCATGCCCTGGAACATCGCCGAAATCGCGCGCCATGTGGAGGACGTCATGCGGCATTGTGGTTTCAGTCTCGTGGGAAGGACCGGTGGTCCCTTGCTCGGAGAGATACAGCGGACGTTTCCTCTTCCCGACGCGCTGGACGAGGTATGGACGAACCTGATTGGCTTGCTCGACGAGCCTACAACCTGCTTCTGGCAAGCCGTCTCAGAGACGACGCTCGCCAGACTGGCGGAGATGTCGCCTTCTCTTTACTCCGACAGGAAATGGCACGTTCTTCAACCGTCTACGGTGTTGCCTTCCACAACGTGTACCACGCGGCCCAGATCGTCTCGCTGCGGAAGAGACAAGGCACGTGGACGGAATGGCAGCCGTGACGAACACTATCGCGGCATCCGCTTCAGCATCTCTTCAGCCGTGAGTCTCTCTTTGACCGTGCTGAAGTGCCACGTATGACCGAAGGGGTCCTGGAGGTTCACGGTCCGCTCGCCGTAGAACTGATCGGCCACGGGCCTCAGGACCTTTGCGCCGGCGCTCTCGGCCCGCTTGGCGAACGCATCCACGTCCGTGACGTAGACCACACGCTCACCGTCGTTCCGCCGAGCTGCTGTGGGCTCCGCATCCCGACGCCCGGGGTCTCGTCAGCGAGATAGATCGGCGCGCCCTCGATCCGGATTTCCGCGTGCCCGATCATTCCACCGGGCATCGGGAACCGCATCGTCTCCTCGGCGCCGAACGCCTCCTTGTAGAAGTCGATGGCCTCCGCCGCCCCACGAATCATGAGGTAGGGATGGCGGCGGCGGGTAGTACGTCGGGTTCTTACTCATGGTTCGTCCTCCTCATCACAATTGACAAAGAACGCAGACCTGGATCAGTTCAACTCATCGATGCCCAGAGAAAGATGACGGTCGCAGCGAAACCGAGCCCGGTGCGCACGGCGTGCAGCCCTCCCCATTTTTCGATCAGCGCTCGGCTTTCTGTCCCGGCGTTCGCAGGATCGGTGGCCATGAGCTTCCTGTTGGTCGGCATGATGCCGACGAGTGTGTAAGGCCAGTTCGCGATCAGCACCACGGCGCCGAGCAGCCAGCGCCAGTTGCCGGTCTGACGCCATGCCAACAGACCCGCCAGGAAGCCGATGACGGCGAGGGGCGCCTGCATGGCAAATCCCCGCTTGTAGGCCGGCTTGAATTGGGTGAGCAGCGCCCGATCATCGAGCCTCAGGCGGGCCGGATGTTCGGCGACGCTCACATAGACAGCTGCCCCCGCGAAGAGTGCGGCAATGATGAGCGCGAGCTGTCCGACGAGCATGGCCTTCCCTTTGGTGCACGCGGTTGTCGACCGCGTGGCATCGACATAGTATTCGCGACGGCCGCCAGGTGCTCACAGTCAGAGCTTGTGCCGTCCGCGCGGTCACGCCTCCTTGAGATGGACCGCGGAAGCCGCTGGCAACGCACGTTCCCGGCTTCCTCAATGAGGTGAGGTCGAACGGGACAGACTCGATCGGCGCGCTCGGATTCGTTCCACCGTCGCTCCTCTCGACCTTCGCGTTCCCGAAGTCGTTCTTCCACAATGGCGTCGCCGTGTCGCTGGAGGAAGTGTTGGAGAACACGACGCACCGGAGCGCGGGCACTGGTGTGGACGTTCTGGGGAATGCCGCGGACCGCGAGAAGCTCGTGAAGTTCCTGCTCTCATCGACGCCAAGACGCGGCAGATCAAGCCGACACCGCTGCCCTGAGGTGGGCTGTCGGGAAGATCCGCTCAGGAGGTGGACCTGGCACCTGCACCATCCAGGCGCGGGTTTTCGCGGGACGAGCGTCCGATTACGTTCTCGTGTAGCAGGTCGAGCGGCTAGCGGTGGCGGGCGTGGCACGTTCGCGCCATCCGACCCGGCACCTCCGGTCATACCGCCACACCTCCCGCTTCGCTACCCTGGGATCTACATCTCGCGGCGGCTGTCGCTCCATTCTACCGGCGGGAAACCGGCGGCCGGACGCTGTATCGCGCCTGAAAATGGAGGGGGACGGCGGCCCGCCGCGAGATCCGAAACCGGCACCTGAACGGTCGTGGCGACCGCCACCCTTTGGCACGTTCGGCGGCAGCAGCGCACCGGCCACGGTCACGGTGCCATCACTCCATCGCGGTCGCTGAGCGGTAACGGTTCTTCGGTCCATCCCGTACGATCGTTGGCGGCCCGCAGTTCCGCGCTTGCCAATACTCACGATCCAAGACGCGTGCTACAGTCCATCGAGAATTCAGCGCGACGGAACTCTGCATGACAGCGACGAGACTCTTTCTCGTGCGCCACGGCGCTACGCAGCTCACGGCCGAGGACCGGTCGCCGGCGAAACGAAGTCGAGCTGTCGGACGAGGGCAGAGCGCAGGCCGCCCGGCTCGGCGATCGACTCCGGCAGGCGGGGATTATTGCGGTCTACGCCAGTCCACTCGGCCGCGCCACCGAGACCGCACGCCTCGTCGCGGGCCGGTGTGAGCTGGCAGTCGAGATGCGTGATGGGCTGCGCGAATGGCCACGGTCACTGGGACGGGACTCTCGCGCCGCGAGGTCGAGGCTCGTTACCCCGCGAGTACGCCGCGTGGGAGGAGGATCCGTTCACTTTCGCGCCCGAAGGGGGCGAGTCCGGAGTCTCGGTGCTCGCGCGCGCGCTGCCGGTGATCCGCGAGACCGTGACGCGACACCGGGGCGAGCGCGTTCTGGTCGTCTCGCACAAGGCGACCATCCGCCTCGTCCTCAGCAGTCTGCTGGGGTTCGACCCACGGGCTATCGTGACCGGCTCGACCAGGCGCCCGCGTGCGTCAACGTGCTCGACTTCCGCGATCGCGGTCCGCGCACAACTCATGCTCTTCAACGACACGTCGCACTACGCGCACCATCCGCGGCCGGCTGGCCGGAATCTCTCCAGGTGGTGGGACCCAGCGGGCTAGGGGTCAACCCGCAGGTCCAGGAGGACTCAATGTTCAAGAAAATCGCTCTCGTGATCGTCGTTTGGTCGCCGCGCTTCTCGTCTATGCCGCGACCAGGCCTGACTCCAATGCACGTCGAGCGCGCAGCAAGGATCAAGGCCCCGCCGGAGAAGATCTTTCTGCTGATCAACGACTTCCACCGGGGCAGCTCCGGTCACCATACGAGAAGCGCGACCCCGCGATGAAGAGAACCTACAGCGGCGCAGCAAAGCGGTACGGGCGCCGTTGACGAGTGGGGCAACCGCGACGTGGGCCAGGGGCGCATGGAGAAACGGATGCATCGCCTCTCCCTCCCGCGTCACGATCAAACTGGATTTCATCAAGCCCTTTGAAGGCCACAACGTCGCTGCGTTCACGCTGCTACCGCAAGGCGACTCCACGACCGTGACATGGGAAATGGACGGGCCCAGTCCCTACGTCGCGAAACTGATGGGCGTCTTCGTCGAACATGGACAACTATGATCGGGAAGGACTTCGAGACCGGGCTGGCCAACCTGAAGGGTATCGCCGAAAGGTGATCACGACCTAACCGGAGGTGTGGCGTCTGGACACGACCGGCAGATCGATGAACGAAGCCCGCGTGCGGTTTCGAGCGACGGTGATCGTGGGCGTGCCCGCCGCGGGAATTCGCAGAAAGGTATCGTTGTCCGCCCCGGCAATCGCCACCCGGATCCGGTGCCCCTTCCGGATCAGCACGGAGGTCGGGAGGCGGCCGAAGGTCAGCGTCTCGACACGCCCCGGCACCAGGGGCGCAGCATCCTTCTCTTGTACGTGTGATAGGGGTAGAAGATCTTACGGAGGCGGTCCGGTGGACACCTTGCGGTGGAGCGCGCGAAGCTGGCCTTCGGTGATGTGACGTGACGCGACCGCTCTCGTCCACGTCTTCCAGATAGACAAAGAAATTTCCGTCCGTGGCGGTCGATGAGACTTCGAGCGTCGCGATGGGATCGCCCGTGATCTGCAGATCCGCGGTGAGCGTGGCGCTATCGGTACGTCAGGAGACGCTTGTCGGCTTCCGCGCGATCGGGATACACCACATCGTCTCCTCCCATCTGCGTGTACCAGCGGTTCTGCTTCCCCGTGGTCGCCTCGAAGTCGACGAGGTATTGGTCGCTCTCACCGCCGGTCGCAGGCGGCGTGGGGCTCAACGCCCGCTCCGCGGCGAGATACCAGCGTTTCAGCTCCGTGCCAGCGACCGGCCATACCTTGTGCGTTTTCCATTTCTCCTCACCCAGTGTGTAGTAGATGATGATCGGCTCGCCCATGCCGTTGGGTGGTCCTGGTACGAGACTGATCGAAGAAGCAGAGGGCCGCGCGGCTCTGCGCGCTCTCGTCGGGATCCGTCGCGGTATCGGACGGCCGATACGGGCTCGCGTGGTGCCCGCCACCGTGGCTCCACGGGCCGATCACCACGCGTTGAGGATTGCTCCAGGTGCGGAAGCGGTTGATGACGCCGTTGGCGGTGCCCGCGTCGAGCCAGCTCGCCCACCCGAAAATCGGTTTACGCGACCGCTCGATCTGCGCGCGATATCAGGAGGTGTCCTGGGCTTCACGTGTGCCGTTCCACTCCGGCACGTAGTCGTCACGGAAGGTTGCTTTCAGCGCCGCCTCGTGGACCGGCGGGTTCCTTTCGTGACGCGAAAGGCTCCGGCCAGCAGCGCTCCGTCCCGATCCTCGCCGACCGGGCGCACTCCGGTGGGGGGCTCGCCTCGCTTCACATTGCGATCGAGCGCCTGCACGGTCGTGCCCCATTCGCGAATCATGAACTCGTTGACAAGGCCTCCCGGATGCAGCA
>CAWISC010000037.1:0-70840 GCA_963838635.1 uncultured Gammaproteobacteria bacterium
TATCGCCACCTTCCCGAAGTGACTCCCGCTCTCCAGATACTCGAACGCCGCCGCTGACTCTTCGAACGCGAACACTCGATCGATCACCGGCTTGATCTTGTGCCGCGCGATGAATTCGTTCATCGCCTCGAAGTCGGCGCGCGAGCCGACGTAGATGCTCGTCATCACGCCCAGGCGGCCGGTGAGCGCACCGACGTCGACGTTCCCCTCGAACCCCGTGAGTCCGCCGATCAGCGCGACATGCCCGCCGAGGCCGAGCGCGGCCAGCGCTCTTGGCAACGTATCCTTGCCGCCAATCTCCAGCACGTGCGACACCCCGGCGCCTTTCGTCGCAGCACGCACCTGCTCCTGCCACTCCGGATGAGTGCGATAGTTGACCGTTGCGACTGCGCCAAGCGATCGCGCCTTCTCCAGCTTCGCATCGCTGGAACTCGTGATGATTGGCTTGGCTCCCGCGGCAGCCGCGAACTGCAATCCGAAAATCGAAACGCCTCCCGTCCCTTCCAGCAACACGAATTGATCGCGCTGCATCCGCCCATGCTTGAACAGTCCGTTCCACGCCGTCACGCCCGCGCACGGCAGCGTTGCAGCCTCCTCGAACGACAGATGATCTGGAATGCGTACGAGTCCGTCTTCGTGCGTAACGATCTTCTCGGCCAGCACACCGGGCGCCGCTCCACCGCGTGCTTTCGCTACCGCGGCAGGTGTCGCGGGCCCGTCGTTCCAACTCTCGAAGAACGTCGTGGCCACCCGATCTCCGACCTTGAAGCGCTTCACCCCCGAGCCAAGCGCCACGACTTCGCCAGCGCCGTCCGACACCGGCACGCGTCCCGCAGCTTCACCGCCATACACACCTTGCAGTACATACAGATCGCGATGATTGAGTGAGACCGCGCGGATGCGGACCACTACTTCGTTGGCCTTGGGCGCGGGCAGCTCCACACTTCGTAGCACAAGCCGATAACCCTTGTCCGCGCGCTCCAGCTCATAGCGTCGTGCCTGCTCGGCAGCTCCAGCCGCAGACAACGGCGCGACGATTGCGCAGAGAAGCGAAAGGACCGCACAAAGAGGCAGGTATCTGTTTTGCATGCCGCAAACACTACTGCAATCGCACACACCTGTCGCAGTTGTTCGCCTGCAGTCGAAGGTCTACCTTATGGGCAGGCTGCAGAGAAGAACGATTATGCCCGCCCTCCCCGTCCTGCCGTTTCATCGCCAGCATTTCTCGAGCCCGCTCGGCGAATGGGAGTTCCTGATCGCGCCGCCGCCGCCGGATCTCGCGGGCATCGTCGAGTGCTTCTGGATCTCGCGCGGACGCCTGACCTTCCTCTACGAGAAGATCCTGCCGCAGAACAACGTCGAGCTGATGTTCAACCTGCGCAAGCCGTTCGGCGTGCCGAACCGGCCGCCCGGTGATCGGCAGTTCAAGCGCGCGTGGATTGCAGGCATGCAGCGCGAGTGGCTGACGGTCACTCCTCAATACGATCCGAGCGAGCCTTCATATCTATTGAGCGTGCGCATGCCGCCGCTCGGCGCCCATCGGTTGCTCGGCATTCCACTCGGCTCCGTCGCGCAGAATGTCCACGAGCTCGACACGGTGCTCGGCGAGGAGATTGCGTCCGTGCATCAGCGGCTCGGTGATTGCGAAGACGCGGCCGTACAGTTTGCGGTGCTGTGCGACTTCGCACGCAAGCAGCTCGCGCGCAGTCGAGTGAAGCTGCGACCCGACGCGCAGATCGCAGTCGACATGCTGACGCGCACCGCGGGCACCGAGCGCATCGCAGATATCTGTCGTTCGGTGTCGGTCAGCCGCAAGCATCTGAACGATCTGTTCGACGCACACATCGGCCTGACACCGAAGACTTACGCGCGGATGTTCCGCTTCCGCCGCGTCGTCGAGCTCGTGCAACGCGGTCAGGGCCTCGACTGGACACGCATCGCGATGAGCTGCGGTTATTACGACCAGGCGCACTTCAATCACGAGTTCCGCGAGTTCTCCGGCATGAGTCCGAGCGAGTACGCCGCCGCCGGGTCGGTCGACGGGCTGACGGTGGTCGTCAGCTGAGGTAACTTTTTTACAAGGAGGCCCGCTGCGACCTCGCTACCATCCGTCCATGCCAGAAATAAACGTATGGGCGGTGCTCGCCGCCGGTGTATCGAGCATGGTTCTGGGCGGCCTGTGGTACTCGCCGCTGCTGTTCGGCAAAGCGTGGAGCGCGGCGAGCGGCGTGACCGAAGCGCAGCAGAAGTCCGCGAACATGGCGAAAGTCATGGGCACAGCATTCGTGCTGGCAGTGATCGGCGCTGCGGTGTTCGCGATGTTTCTCGGACCGCGGCCGGCGCTGGGGTTCGCGACGGCAGCGGGATTGTCGGCGGGGTTGTGCTGGGTGGCGGGATCGTTTGGGATCAACTATCTGTTCGAGCAGCGGTCGATGCGGTTGTTTTTGATCAATGGTGGGTATCACACGGTGCAGTACACGTTGATCGGGGCGGTGTTGGGGTTGTGGCATTGAGGTACATATGAGAGCGATCGCTGCCGTACTGCTTGGCTCTACGTTGCTCGCCTCCGCAGCACCAGCCGCGGAGTCGCCGCTCGCGCCGTTGTCCAGACTGGCGGGCCATTGCTGGAAGGGCGAGTTTGCCGACGGCGGCAGCTGGGATCGCCACTGCTTCTCCTGGGCGTACGACGGCAAGTTTCTGCACGACAAGCACGTCGTGACCGGCAAGCGCGCGCCGTACGGCGGCGAGACCTTCTATCGGTACGACGGAACGGCCAAGCGCATCGTCTTTCACTACTTCAACAGCCAGGGCGGCTACAGCGAGGGCAACGTACAGCCGGCGCAGGACGAGCTGCGCTTTCCCGAGGAGCGCTACGAGCAGGGCGGCAAGAGCCTGGTGCTGCGTACGATCTGGCGTTTCGAAGGCGACGCGAAGATGCTCGCCGTGACCGAACAGCAGAAGGACGGACAGTGGGTGGAGGCCTGGCGCATTACGTTCTCGCGCGAGTAGCGCACATGGATTAGTCTAGGTGCATGCGTTGGACGCGTAGCACATCTGCCTTCATTCTCGCAGCGAGCGTATTACTCAGCTGGATGGCGTTCGCGCAGAGCGATCGCACAGCACGCTTCCCGGCGATGTCGCGCGCTGCAGAAGAACGTGGTCTCGCCGAAGCCTTCAAGGGAATTACCACCAACGGTGAGCTCGTGAAGGGCCTGTTCCCGGTGCGCTCGACCGGCGTTTCGACCGAGCCCGTGCGCGTCGCAGCCGAAAAATTCCTGGCCGCGCTGACCGAAGAGCAACGGCGCAAGACGCTGTTCCCGGTCGACGATCTCGAATGGCGCAAGTGGATGAACGTGAGCTTCTACGTGCGCGAGGGCGTCGGCTTCAACGAAATGTCCGAGGCGCAGCGCGAAGCCGCGTTCGGCCTCATGCGCGCCTCGCTGAGCGCGAAGGGCATGAAGCTGAGCCGCGACACCATGAAGCTGAACCACACGCTCGGCGAGCTCAACAACGACAACTTCAACGAGTACGGCGAATGGCTGTACTGGATCACGGTGATGGGCACGCCGTCGGCGACGCAGCCGTGGGGCTGGCAGCTCGACGGCCATCACCTGATCGTCAATTACTTCGTGCTGGGCGATCAGGTCGTCATGACGCCGTCGTTCTTCGGCTCCGAGCCGGTGCGCGCCACCGCGGGCAAGTATCGCGGCACGGTCATCATGCAGGAAGAGCAGGATGCCGGCCTTGCGTTCATGAAGTCGCTCACGCCGGAGCAGCGCACAGCCGCGACGCTGCGGACGTCGAAGACCGGTAACGAAAATCTCACAGAAGCTTTCAAAGACAACGTCGTGCTGGACTACGCCGGTTTGGCGGCACGCACCTTGAACGATAGTCAGAAGCGCCAGCTGCTGACTCTCATCGGCCTGTACGTTCACAACATGCGCGACGAGCACGCGCGCGTGCGCATCGACGAAGTGAACGCTCACATGGATCAGACCCACTTCGCGTGGATCGGCGGAACGCAGCCCGACTCCGTGTACTACTACCGCATCCACAGCCCGGTGATCCTGATCGAGTTCGATCACCAGAAGCCGGCGAATCTGCGGCACCTGTACCCGGACGTGCCCTACCGCGATCACATTCACGCAGTCGTGCGCACGCCGAACGGCAACGACTACGGCAAGGATCTACTGCGGCAGCACTACGCTACGCACCCGCATTAGCCCGGCAAAAGTCACGCCTTTTGACGGGCGTTCGTCGAAAGGGCCTTGGCCGCTTTCGACCAGTTAACAAGCCACCTGATTTCGGCCGGCGCGCTTCGCGCGATACAGCTGGATATCCGCAGCTTGCAACGCCTCCGGCACTTCGGCGCTGCCGTCCCACTGCGTCAGCCCGATGCTCAGCGTCACCTTGAGATCCGGCTGCACGTGCCGCCAATCGTGACGCTCGACGCACAGGCGCAGGCGCTCGCAGAACTCCAGGCCGCCTTCCTGCGACAGTCCAGGAAGGATCAGCGCGAACTCCTCGCCGCCGATGCGCGCGACCAGATCGGTCGGGCGGCACTCGCCGCGCATCAAGCCGGCGACTTCGTTCAGCACCTTGTCGCCGACCGCATGGCCGAGTCTGTCGTTGACCACTTTGAAATGGTCCAGATCGCCGACAGCGATGCTCAGCGGATGTCCGACCGCGAGCGCCACCTCCATCTCGGCAGCCAATCGCTGGGCGAAATGCCGGCGATTCGCGAGACCGGTCAGCGGGTCTTCCTGCGATTCGCGCTCCAGCTTCAGGCTGCGCTCGCGCAGCGCCGCGATCAGACGCTCCTTCTCGGTGCTCGCCTTCTCCAACTCGTGAGTCCTCTCGGTCACCCGCATCTCGAGGCGCAGTCGATAGTCCTCGAGATCTTCGAATGCACGCGCGTCCGCGACCGCAGGCGCGACCTGCGCCGCGAGCTGTTGCATGAGATGCAGATCCGCCTGCGAATACACGCCGGGAGCCGTGTGCTGCACGCTGAGCAGGCCCGTCACCACGCCGTTCTCGATCAACGGCACGACGATCACCGAGCCTGTTTCCTTGCCCGTCGCCTCCGCGCGCTGGCGCAACTCCGGCGGCGCGCGCGCCCAGTCCTCGATCAGCAACGGCGCGCGACGCTCCACCGTCCAGCCGAACAGTCCCGCGTTCACGCTCTTCGTGCGCCCAGGCATGCGAACGCCGCCGCGCTCGTGGACTCGAAGATCGAGAATCTGCTGACCGGACTCGACCAGCACGAAGTAGAACTCGTCGAAGCGGAACAGCGTCCGCGTCTCGGTGAGGATGCGCTCGGCCAGCTCGTCGATACGTCGCGCGCCGTGCAGGGCGCGACTCGATTCGAACAGCTTGGCCATCGGCCCGCGCCGCTCGGCGGCAGTGGCTGCAACGCCGATGCTGTTGAAGCTCAGCACGAATACGAGCATCACCACCGCGAACAGCGCAAAGAGCGATGGCTGCCCGGTGTTGTAAAGCAGTGCAGTGAGCACGCCCGCCGGCACGAAGACGAAATCCGACAGGACATAAGCTGGGTTGAGCACGCTGCGCACGTCGCGGCGATCGAACAGGAAGAACAGCGTCATGACTCCGGTGTTCACCGCCTGCGCGACGATAGCCATCGCAGCCAGCGGCCACAGGTCGGTCAGCTCGACACTCGCCAACGGATAGCGCCCGCCCGCTGCTGTGTACGCCGCACCCGCGGCGAGCAGCATGAGAACTGTCATCGCAGCATTGTGCAGAGCACGCAGCGCTGCGAACGTCGTCGAGCCCTGGCTGTAGGCGCGATTGAACAGTGGCCAGATGAAGGAAGCCGTAGCGCAAATCGCCGCCGCAACGGCGGGGCTGAACACCAGCAGTAACCCGATCTGCGGCACGCGCTCCATCGAGATGAGGCCGATGCGCGTGCTCAGCCCGAATTGGAATACGAACAGGCAGGCCACGACTGCCAGTGCAGCCACCCAGGCGGGCGGGAAAGAGGGCGTCGCGCTCAGCTCCGCAGCCAGCCACGCGCCGGCGCCGACAGCAAGCAACGCCGAATATGCAGCGAGTGCGCGATAGCGGGAAGCCATCGGCGAAGTCTACTCGTGCATCAGTGGCGCTTGAAATATTGCACGGCGCGCTCGTGCTTTTCGGCAGCGGCCCGCGTTTTAAACGTTCCGAGATTGCGGCGGCGGCCGGTCTTCGGATCTTTCTTACGGGAATACAGGCGGAATCCGCCCGCGGCGAGTTTGCGGATCATGGCCGGACAACGCCTGTCCGGCCGATCCGTTCCCTGCGGTCTTCAGGGCTCGACGACGAAGAACGCGCCCTGGGAAATGATGAAGACGTGCTCGCCGTTGAGCGAAATTCCCAGGGAAGAGGCTTCGAACTGCACGTCGACCGGCGGCAGTGCGGGGAATGGCGTGACCGCTGCGCTGGTGTCGAACGTAAGCAACTGCCTCGTATTCGAGAAACCCAGCGCGTGCAGGCGATCTCCCGCCGGCGACAACCGCGAGAACATGGCAACGTCCGGCGGCACAGTCGCGCCGTACAGCGTGAAGTCTGTATTGAACACCTCGCCGCCGGCTGCGATCAGCGTGCCGGAGCGATTCAGGCTCAGTACCTGCGAGACACGTTCCTCGGTCGCAAACTCGAACTCGTCGGTGCCCGCATCGAACGTGCCGAGCCGGGCCAGTCCGGTCCCACCGATCGATTGGAAGGCGACGCGGCTGCCGTCAGCGCTGACCTCGGTCAGGCCATCGCTGATCGGCTCGTCGATCACTTCGAAGCGATTCGTCTGCGGCAGATAGAACCGGTGCAGATGCGGCATCAGGATGCGACCGTCATTGACCACCGCCATGCGCCCGGCCCCGCCGATTCCGGTCGGCACCGGGACCGGCGAGCGCAGATCGTCGAGGGTGACCGGGTCGGCGAAGTGCAACTGCGTGGAGGTCAGCACGTAGAGCGTGCGGCCGTCGGGGCTGAGGGCGATGTCGTTGAGGAACGGATACTGCTTGAAGGTAAACGTGGGGGGATTCACGCCGGTCGGATCCAGCGCGAACTTCATCACGCTGTCGAGCGTCGCCGTCGGCGGATCGAAGCTGAAGCTGCGCGAGCCGAACACGAAATCGCGCTCCGCGTCGTACAGCACGCGCCAGCCCGTCGACAAATTGATGTCAGGATTGACGCGCTCCTGGTTGCCGTATGCAGGCTTCGCGCGGACGACGAGCTCGACGTCGCTGCGGTCGAGATTGAGCGCATTCGCAATGGCGAGTTGTGGACGGGACGCAGTAGCCACCTCCGACGCTGGCGGCGTTACACGTAGCTGCGTATCGCTGACGACTTCCACAGTAGCGGCCGGTGTGCCGTCGAATGTCAATGCAGCGCCGCCGGGTTGATCGAAGCCCGAGCCTCGCAGCACGAGCTCTTTGCCCTCGTTGAGGTACGCCACGTACGGCATGGCGTATTCGATCGTCGGCAAGCTCAACGTGAGATCGACGAGCAACTCGCGCTGCTGATTGACGACTGACGGCCCGTTGTAAGTGAAACGGACGCCGACCTGATGCGTGCCGTTGCGAACCGTTTCGAGCGCCGACGGCACGAGCGTGAGCACTGCGTTCTGGCCCGAAGAGCCTGCGGGCGTCACGGTCAGCCAGGGCACACTGGTGTTCGCGACCCACGTCAGCGGCGCGCCGGTATCGCCGGTCGCAATCGTCCGCTGCAGGAACTGCGCCGTCGCAGTCGATGCACGATTGATGGTGAAGGTCGGATTATCGGGCGCGAATGTGAGCGCCGACGGCGCAAGGGTGTAGTCGACCGTGACGATGACTGGCGTGCCGATGGTCGGCGCCAGCGTCACGGTCGCTCGATAGGTACCCGGCGTCAACGCGACGGTCTGCGGCACGAGCCCCAACGTTCCAGGCGCCGAGACACCAGTCGCGGCGAGCCAGCCGGTGGCTCCCGGTCCGTACGACACCGCTGTAGTAAATGCCGTCGCGCTCGCGGCTGTGACGTTGACGCTGGCGCCGGTCGGGGGCGCAGTCTGGCCCGTGACTGCGGTCAGCGTGACCGTCGATTGGCTCAAGCCGAGGTTCGGCACGACGTTGTAAGTGACAGGGACGGTCCGCGTGCGATTGCCCGCGGTGAACTGCACAGTGGCGGTGTAGGCACCTGGCGCATTCAAAGCGCTCGCGTTGAACGTCACCGTTTGAGCGCCCTGCGTCGCGGCGGTTGTCGGCGTCAGCGTCAACCAGCCGCTCGCGGTTCCCTGGTACGTGATCGACGACGTCCAGTTCGAGCCGGTGTTGTTCGAGAGCGAGATCTGCTGTGGTGGGGCCGCCACTCCTTCGTGCGCAGAGAGCACCACGTTCGCCGGGCTGGCGCCGAGGCCACGCACGGTGTACGTGACGTTGATCGTCTTCGGGCTGCCACCCACAGGCCGCGAGCATCCGGCATCCAGGCAGGCAGACACTGTGACCGTGTCGTTGAACGTGCCGAAGCCCAGCTGCGCGGGACTCTTCGGAAAAATCGTCAGCGCGCCAGTGCTCGCACCCGTCAACGCCACGCTGGCGTTTGTGAGGCCGTTGTTCGTGAGCACGACCGTGAGGAAGACGGTCTCATCCACGCCGGTGATCGAACCCGTGACGACCGCCGGCGCAGGAGCGGCTCCGCCCGGGTCGCCATCGAACGTGACCGTGCTGGTCGAGATCGTGAAGTTGCCGACGGTGCTCGGCCCGCCGCCTCCCCCTCCACCGCCGCAGGCGGCGAGCAGCAGCACGACACATCCTAACCAAAGGAAGCGAACTGACCCCATGATCGACCTCTACTGCGCGATCCCGATTCAGGATCGCGAGCCCCCGCTTGTTGTGCTGCCAATGATACGCGGGCGCCGCCGGATTTTTCGCGGCCTGGATGGCAAGACTTGTCAACGAGTCAGGTCGAGCTCCCAGGTCTCCGCGACCAGCTTCGCGCCGAAGCTTTCGTGCGGTTCCGAATCCACTTTACGGAATCCATGACCCTCGTACAGTTTTCGCGCAGCGGAAAGGATGCTCTGCGTCCACAGCGTGACCTTGCGGTAACCGGCTGCGCGCGCGAACGCCAGGCACTCCTCGACCAACTTGTTGCCGACGCCCAGGCCGCGCTGACTCGGATCCACGAGCAACAGGCGCAGTTTCGCGATCGTGCGCGAATGGCGCACCAGCATGATGCAGCCGACGGGAATGCCATCGCGTTCTGCAATCCAGCACCGCTCGCCCGACGGATCGAGCTCACGCAGAAACCTGGCGCAGATCTCCGCCACGAGCGCTTCGAAATCCGTGTTCCAGCCGTACTCGCTCGCGTACAGCTCGCCGTGCTTCTGCACGATCCAGCCGATGTCGCCGGCGCGATGCTGCCGCAGTTGCAGATCACCGGCGCGTGCAGTTTGCGAACCGAGCAGCGATTGCACGCCGCGCAGATGACCCTGCAGCCGCGCCTGCTTTTCCGGCGACAACGAGGCGAGCAACCCGCTCATTTCATCGCGTGAGCGCGTGTCGAGCGTCTTGAACGCTGCTCTGCCCTTCGCCGTGAGATGCAGATGCGACTTGCGTGCGTCGTCAGTGGAGCGCTCGCGCTTCACCCAGCCGTGCCGCACGAACTTCCCGAGGATCCGGCTCAGATAACCCGCATCGAGGGCGAGGTCACGCACGAGGTCGCTGGCCAGCGGCCGCTCGCGGTGCGCGATTTCGTAGAGCACGCGCGCTTCAGCCAGCGTGTGCTCGCTGTCGAGCAGGCCGTCGCGCAGCACTCCGATCTTCTGCGTGTAGAAGCGATTGAACTCGCGGATCGCGCTGATGTGCCGATCGGCGTCGCGGGCGTTGGGCATGGCTGGCGGCTCCGGGTGCCGCCAGACTATCGGTCAATTAGTTGACTGCGTCAAGCTTTCGGCAGACGCTGGCTCGCCGCGAGCAATCGCGACTGGATGCGCTCGCCGACCTTGCCGCCCCACATCGTGCGCAGCGTGGCCAGGGTCTGCGGAGCCGCCTCTTCCGGCGTTCCGGAACGAAACGGAGGCTGCGGCGAGTATTCGAGCGCGAGCTGCACGACCCGCGCAAGATCGGGACCGGCCAGATGCGCCAGCACCGCGAGACCGAAGTCGATCCCTGCCGTCACGCCGCCGCCGGTTGCGCGGTTGCGATCGATGACCCAGCGCTCGTTCGACGGCGTCGCGCCGAACAGTGCGAGAGAATCGCGGGCGAACCAGTGCGTCGCCGCGCGATAGCCGCGCAACAATCCTGCTGCGCCCAGCAGCACCGCGCCGGTGCAAACACTCGTGACCCATTTCGCCTGCGCGCCGCGGCTGCGCAGGAACTCGATCACTTCCGCATCTTCCAGCAACTCGAAGGTCGGCAGCAGGCCGCCGGGTGCGAAGAGAATGTCCGGCGTCGCCCATGCGTCGGCGAGCGAAGTCGTAGCGACCACGGCGAGGCCGGAATCGGTCGGCACAGGTCCGGTGCTCTTCCACGCGAATTGAATCTCCGCACCGGGCCAAGAGGCCCACACCTGCAGCGGACCGACGAGGTCCTGCAGCGTCATGCCCGGGTACACCAGCATCTGGATGCGTGTGGTTACCGGCTTGGTCTGCGCAGCAATAGTTGTGGTGACGGCAGCGGTGCCCGCCAGGGCAGCGAACTGCATCAGTTCTCGACGGTTCATGGTTGCGCTCCTGCGATCCTGGGACGATCATGCGCGCGTAGCCCATGGCAGATATGACAAGAGATTGACGATTCATGCCAACCACCCCGATCTACATTGCGTGCTTCACCGGCGCTGAGCTGCTCGATATCGCCGGGCCGACCAGCGTCTTCAGCACCGCGACCAGCCTGCTCCGGCGCAAGTCGGGCTACGACGTGCGACTGGTCGCAGAACGCGCCGGGCCTGTCGTGACTTCCAGCGGCGTAACACTGACCGCGGAGCAAGCGCTCGGCTCGGTGCGCGGCGCAATCGATACGCTGATTGTCCCCGGCGGCCTGCAGGGCGCGCTCGACAGCGCGTCGCCACTCGTGCCGATCGTCAGGCGTCTCGCGCCGCGCGTCCGCCGCCTCGCCTCTGTCTGCTCGGGCGCATTCATTCTGTCGCGCGCCGGATTGCTCGACGGTCGCGCCGCTGTCACGCATTGGGCTGCGTGCGATCAACTACGACGCAGCAACCCGCACTGTCGCGTGGAGGACGATCGCATCTTCGTACGCGACGGCAACGTCTGGACCTCCGCCGGCGTTTCGACCGGCATCGACCTGGCGCTGGCGATGGTGGAAGAGGATCACGGCGCGCAGCTCGCGCTCGAGATCTCGCGCTGGCTCGTGGTCTACCTGCGCCGGCCCGGCGGCCAGAGTCAGTTCAGCGCACCGCTGGCTGCGCAGGTCGCAGAACGCGACGGCATTCGCAAACTTCTGCTGTGGATGTCCGAGAACGTGCAGGCTGATTTATCGGTCGCAGCGCTCGCGCAGCGCGCAAGCATGAGTGAGCGGACGTTCGCGCGCGTGTTCAATGCGGAGACGCGTTTCACACCAGCCGCCTACGTCGAGCGGCTGCGTGTCGATGCGGCGCGCCGGACCCTGGAATCGTCGAAGAAATCGGTCAAGCAGATCGCGCGGCTGTGCGGGTTCGGCACGGTGGAGACGATGCATCGGGCGTTTCGCAGGTCGGTGGGGTCGACGCCGCTGGAGTATCGGGAGAGGTTTACGATGCCAGGAGTGTCAGGCTGAAGCCTGACCCACATCGGAGCCGGAAGACTCTCGCCAAGATCGCCAAGAGCGCCAAGGTAAGAAATTTCTGAGAACTCGGAATTCTTCTTGGCGATCTTGGCGATCTTGGCGAGAGATTCTGTTCTGGAAATCAGGGCTGGGAGGCGTCCGTGCCTCCCTTCCGGTGCAATTACGGTGTCATCAGCGATCCCGCCTTGACGATGAATGCCCACACGCCGCCGCCCGCTGCGATCGGGCTGTTGAGCTTCGTGGCAGTGCCGGGGCTCGCCACGCCGACGCGATACAGCTCGGGCGCGGTGCTGTCCTGCTCCGCCGAATACGTCGCGCTCTCGCTGTCGTCTGCGTACTCGAACTGCCACAGGCCTCCGCCCGTCATCGGCGCGCTGAGCTTGGTCGAGGTGGCCGGCGTTGCCAACGCAACCTCGTAGAGCTCGTAGATCGAGAAGTCGTCCTGAGTCGCGATGTACGCGGCGTGCGTGCCGTCGGGACGGAACTTGAAGTCCCACACGTCGCCGTCGGTCACCAGCGAGTCGTTCATTTTGGTCGCGACACCCGGCGCGGCGATGTCGACGCGGAACAGCTCGATGCGCTCATCGACCTCCTGGTCGGCGAGGTACAGCAGAAAGCTGCTGTCCGCGGAGAACTGAAATCCCGCGTGGACGTTGCCGCCGGACACGAGTGTCGGGCTGAGCTTTGTCGACTGGCCGGGAGCGGACAGCGCGACGGTGAACAACTCCTTCACTTCATCGCTGACCTGGTCGGCACAGTAAGCAACGCGCTGCGAGTCCGGGCTGAAGCCGAAGTTGCAGACGTTGCCGCCCTGGGTGAGCGCGCCGTTCAATTTGGCCGTCACGCCCGGGCTGGCGACGGTCGTGTCATAGAGCTCGAGAACACCATCGACATCCTGGTCGGCGATGTACGCCACGTGGGTGCTGTCCGGGCTAAAAGCGAAGCCGCTGGTGACGTCGCCCTCGGCGACGAGCTGCGAGCTCATCTTCGTCGATACGCCGGGGTTGGCGATCTCGACCGAGAACAGCTCGATGCGCTCATCGACCTCCTGGTCGGCGAGGTACAGCACGCGGGCGCCGTCCGGGCTGACCGAATAGCCGCTGCGAACCGAGCCGCCGGCGGTGAGCGTGCCGCTCAGCTTCGTCGCGGAACCCGGGCTCGCGACGTCGACCTCGTACAGGTCGTACACGCCGATCAGCAAGTCGTCGGCGCGATACACGACTTTGCTGCCGTCCGGCGACTGCACGAAGTCCATCACGTCGCGGTTCGTCAGCAGCTGCGGGTTGAGCTTCGTGGCAACACCTGGCGACGCCAGGGTCACGCGATACAGCTCATAGCGAGTGTCGATGTCCTGATCGGCCAGATAAAGCACCGAAGTGCCATCGGGACTGAGCGCGAAATCGTAGACATTGCCGCCGGCGACCAGCGGCGCGCTCAACTTGACCGAGCCGCCGGGCGTGGACGGGTCGACCATGTACAGTTCGTCGATGCCTGCGGTGGTCTGGTCAGCGACGTAGATGACCGGCTTGCCGGAGCCGCCAGGAGCCGGGCCGGGAGCGGGACCTGGAGCGGGGGCAGGTCCGGGACCGGGGGCAGGTCCGGGACCGGGATTGCCGGAACCGCCGGAAGTGTCGGCCGCCGGGCCGGAGCCGCCGCCGCCGCACGCTGTAAGAACGAGCGACACTGCTGCGCTGAGCAACAGCGAGCGCGCGGTGCGCAAAGAAGTCAGGTTCGAAGAGGTCATTGGGTGAATCTCCATTGGGGTTGAGGTCTTCACCCACTGCATGCGTAGAATTCCGGCGACCGGGATCAAAGAAGCCGTCAAAAGTCGCGGCTTTTGACGGCGCTGCGTCGAGAGGGCCTCGGCCGCTTTCGACCAGAAAAGGTGGGCCCATGACCGAAGGGGATGTCACTCGACTGCTCGACGCGGCGGGCAGCGGCGACCGCGCCGCGCTCGAACGCCTGTACCTGCAGGTCTACGACGAGCTGCGACGCCTGGCCGCAGCGGGCCTGCGTCGCGAGCGCCCGGGTCATACGCTGCAACCCACCGCGCTGGTCAACGAGGCCTACATGCGCCTGAGCCCGGGCGCTTCGGGCTGGGAGAACCGGCGCCACTTCTTCGGCGCCGCCGCTCAGGCGATGCGCCGCATCCTGGTCGATCACGCCCGCCAGAAGCTCGCGGACAAGCGCGACGGCGGCGCGCGCGTAACGCTGGCCGATCTCGACATCCGGGCGCCCGAGGAAGACCTCGACGTGGTCGCGGTCAGCGACGCGCTCGATGTCCTGGCGCAGGAAGATCCGCGCCTGTCGGAAGTGGTGAGCCTGCGATTCTTCGCCGGCATGAGCGTCGAGGAAACGGCGCGCGCGCTCGATGTCTCGCCGATCACGGTCAAACGCGATTGGGCGTTCGCGCGCGCGTGGCTGTGCGAGCGCATCGGCGTTTCCGGAAACTCACCCGCGTGACGCTGCAGACCGAGCGCGAGTTGTTCGAGGCGTGCGCCGACCTCGCCGCCGGGCAGCGCACGGCGTGGCTCGAAGAGCATTGCGGTGACTCTGCGTTGCGCGATCGTGTATTGCGCTTGCTGCGCGCGCATGACTCTGCGCAGGAGCGCGGCTCGCTCGAACGATCGCCGATCGTGACGGCGCGCCGCATCGGCGACTTCGACCTGCTCGAGAGAATCGGCGAAGGCGCGATGGGCGAAGTCTGGCTGGCCGAACAGACCGCGCCGGTGCGCCGTCGCGTCGCGCTCAAGATCGTCAAGGCCGGCACGGGCTCGCGCGAAGTCATCGCGCGCTTCGAGCTGGAGCGCCAGGCACTCGCGATGATGAGCCATCCGCACATCGCGCACATCGTCGAGGCCGGCACGACCGACGACGGCCGGCCGTATTTCGCGATGGAGTACGTGCCCGGCATTCCGCTCACGAAATACTGCGACCAGCATCGGCTCGGCATCGACGAGCGCCTCGCGTTGTTCGTGCTCGTCTGCGAGGCCGTGCAGCACGCGCATCACAAGGGCGTAATCCATCGCGATCTCAAGCCGGGCAACCTGCTGGTCACCGAGATCGACGGACGACCCAGCCCCAAGGTGATCGACTTCGGCATCGCCAAGGCCGTGGCGCTCAACCAGCAGGCGAGCCGCGCGCACACGATGATCGGTCACCTGATCGGCACGCCGGAATACATGAGCCCGGAGCAGGCGCAACTCTCGCCGCTGGATGTCGACACGCGTGCGGATGTCTATTCGCTCGGCGTCGTGTTGCACGAGCTGCTGACCGGCGCGTTGCCGTTCAAGACCTCGGATCCGAATGCGACGCCGGCCACTCTCGTGCAGGAGCTGCTGACGCACGATCCGGCGGCGCCGAGCGTGCGCGTCCGGGTCGCCAAACCCGAACCGCAGCAGAGCGCGGCGAATCGTGGGCTCACGCAGCGGCAGCTCGCGGCGCGTCTGGTGGGCGATCTCGACTGGATCGTGCTCAAGGCGCTGGAGAAGGATCGCAATCGCCGTTACGGCTCGCCCTCCGAGCTGGCCGCCGACATCCGGCGGCACATGGCCGATGAGCCGGTCGTCGCGGGGCCGCCCTCCACCTGGTATCGCATGCGCAAGTTCGCCGCGCGCCATCGACTGCCGCTCGCGCTCGCGGCAGGTGTGTTCGTAGCGGCGATCGTGTTCGGCGCGATGATGGCGTGGCAGGCCCACCAGTTGGCCTTGCAGCGTGACGAGGCGCGCTTCCAGGCGCAGCGTGCCGAGGCCTCGAGCGAGTTCATGAGCCTGATGCTCGAAGAGGTCGGCCCGGAAGGACGGCCGCTCTCCCCGCTCGAGCTCGTCGACAAAGGCGTGCAGCTGCTCGACCGCCGTTACGGCGCGGATCCGCAGTTCGCGGCACGCATGCTGATGCAGATGTCCCGTCGCTATATGGATCTCGGCAGCACCGATAAATCATCGCAGGTGCTGGTGCGTGCGCTCGCGATCGCGCGCGACCTGGACGATCCCGATCTGCTCGCCCAGGTCGAATGCACGACGGTGCGCACTGCTCTCGACGCGAATCAGCAGGAGCTCGCCAGGGAACACCTCGAAGGCGCGCGCGCCGCGCTGGCGCGCCTGCCGAATCCGCCCGTGGTCACTGCAGTCGACTGCATGCGCGCCGAGGCCGACATGGCCGAGGTCGCCCGCGATTTTGCGAAGGCCGAGGCCAACCTGCGCAAGTCCCAGCAGCTGCTCGAACGCAACGGCAACACGCGCGGGCTGCTGTATCACGCAGTGCTGACGGATCTCGGCGGCGTGCTGTTTCGCACGAGTCGGTTTCGCGAAGCGCTGGCGCTGAACGAACTTACGGCCGAGGCGCTGGATCGCAACGGTCGCGGCGGCACGCTCGGGCGCGTCACGGTCTCCATGAATCGCGCGTCGGTACTGATGCGACTCGGCGAGGTGAACGCGGCGGAAGCCGCCGCGGCGGAGTCGATCCGGCGCGCGCAACGATTGCGCGGCAGCGAACCCGCAACACCTCAGCAAGCGATCGCGTACGGCATCACGCTGAATCGATTGGGTCGCCAGGACGAGGCACGCAAGCATCTGACGGCCGCGCGTGACCAGGCACGGAGTCTGGGAGGTGGGTTCTGGCTGCTCGTCGCCGAGTATCATCTCGCGCGCTCGTTGATGCTCGCGGGCCGCTTCGATGAGGCGCGAGCGCTGCTCGACGAGGTGCGCACGGCGTGGAGCGCCAATGCCACGGGCAATCGTGACCGCCTCGCCGATCTCTACCGCACGCAAGCGGAGCTGCAGTGGCTGCAGGGGAATATTGCCGAAGCCCGTTCGTCGATCGACAAGTCGCTTGCCGAGTTCGGCTATCCGCAGGCAGCGCCCGCGCCGTTCCTCAGTGCCGCCCTTACCGCGGCAGCGCAGATTTACGCCAAGGGCGGTCAATTGAACGAAGCGGAGTCGTTCGCCGCGGCGGCGCTGCGGTTGTCCGAGTCGATCGCGCGCGATCCGCGGCAGAGCGCCGACGTCGGCGAAGCACTGCTCGTGCTCGCATCATTGAAGCGTAGTCGCGGTGATGAAGCTACCGCTGCCGACTATGCGAGGCGTTCGGTTGAGTCGCTGTCGAATTCTCTCGGTCAGCAACATCGCCTCACGCGCGCAGCTGTCGCGTTCTGATCTACAGCTCGCGCGATGAGACGTGGTTCAGCGCGATGACCCACTTGCCGTCGCGCTTGCGCATCAAACGGGTGTTGATGCCGTCCTGCGGCTTCTGCGGTCGGTCCAGCTGATAGCGGCTGATCAACTGCGCCGCGTCCGGCCCGAGCATTTCGACCTTGATGTCGAAGAAGCGCAGCGTGCCGCGTGTTTCGGCAGAGCTGCCGTAGTCGCGAACGTAGTGATCGAGCGTGCCCTGCCAGTCTTTCTGGAACTGGCCGCGCGAGACGAACACTACATCAGGGTTCGCAAACCCTTCCATGTAGCCGTGAAAGTCGCCGCGATTCCACGCCGCTTCCATGCGGCCGATGAGTGCGAGGATGGCCTGCTTTCTCGGCCTCCGCGGCAGCGCCGGCGGGCACGCATTGCACCTGCGGCTGGCACGCCGCGACGAGGACGAACAGGAGAATCGAGCAAACTGCACGGCGGTGGGTTTTCATTGCGGCTCGCGAAGCATCGGTACGATCCTGGGCGACGTGCCCGCCTGAATCATACCGATACTGCGGAAGCCGAGGCTCTCGTAGAACGGAACGTTGCGCGGATTGGTCGATTCGAGATACGCCGGCAGCCGCTCGTAATCGCACCGGTCCAGAATCGGCCGCAGCAGCAACGCGCCGAGCCGCGGCACTGATGCAGCGGTTCGACGCCGACGAACGGCAGGTACCAATGCGGTGTCTGCGGATGGAAGCGGCTCATCTGCTGGATCACCTCGTAGAGATCGCTCTGTCGCGACGCGTGGACGGTGCGCTGGACGATCGTCGATCAGCTCCGCTTCGTCGGGCTCGACGCCGGGCGGCAGCCACAGCGCAGCGCCTGCGCCGCCGGCGATCTCGAATGCGCATTCCGCAGGGAACGCAAGGCCGCCGAGCGCGCGGACGAACTGCGGAAACGCCGTCGAGGTAGTCCGACGGTCGCCGGGCCAGCACCAGCGATTCGCAGGATCGCTGCTGAAGGCGAGCGTGAGCGTCGCGATGACGTTCGCTTCGCGATGCGCGTGGACGCGGACGGGCCGCCGATTGGGTTCGATCGAATGCAAGACACGTCACCTGAGTTGCGATCGTGGCGGCAGACGCGCGCGCCACGATGGTTACTCTAGGGGGCGCGTAAACGCAGCGGCTGGCCGACTGCGAGAATCCCGTGAAATCACACCGCCGCGGGCCCGGTAGGCGCCCGGGCTAAGCCGAAAGTGCTGGACGAAGCTCGCATTGAAGTGCGACAGGTCGCCGAAGCCGGCCTCGATTGCGATGTCCGCAATGCGATCGCTGCCCGTGCGCAGGCGGCGGGCCGCGTGTCGCAGGCGCGTCGCCCGAACGTGGCGGTGCGGCGTCTGGCCGGTGATGCGCCGATAGACGCGCAGAAAGTGGAACGGGCTCATGTCTGCTTGCGCCGCGAGATCGGCGAGCGAACAAGGCTCGTGGAAGTGCGTCTCGACATAACGAGCCGCACGCATTACCGCGCGCTCGTTGCGGAACGAAGTCTTGCGTCCGAGCGTGACAGTCGCATGCGTCGCGGTGAGAGCTGCGGCGGCAATTTCGAATGCAGCTTCATGCACCGCCGACGCATCGCTTCCCTCACCGACTGCTTCCATCGCAGCGGCGATCGCAACCGACTCGCGCGACGGCGGAATCAGCGCGCTGCGAAATCGCTCGCCGACGCCGCGCACGCCGAGCTCTGCGCGCACCTGCTCGAGAAATCCGGCCTCGAAATCGAAGTTGATGCAGCGGTCGCCGTTCGGCGTGTCGTGGCTGCAGCAATAGCAGTCGCATGCATTGCCGAGCAACAGCGAGCCGACCACCGGCACCGCGTCGCCCAGCGTCGAGCGAATCTTGAACGTGCCGCCGACGATGGCGGCGACGCGATACGCCGGATACTGGTTTTCGTTGGCCGGATCGCGCGGGCCGAGCATGCAGCGCATGTCGTACACGCGATAGCCGGGCGCAGCGGTGAGCAAACGGATCGTCATGCCGGGATCATCGCGAATTCGTCGCAGTCGAGCAATTTTCCCCAAGACCGCGGCTAGCTGCCGACGCCACACTCGCGACCATGAATCGCCGCGAAGCTTTGCTCACCACCATGGCAGCCACCCTGATCAAACCGATCAATCCGACCTCCATCTCGTATGCCGGTGCGTGCGAAGTCGCCGCCGGCTCGCGCCTGCTGTTCGTCAGCGGGCAAGTCCCGGAGCGGCCCGACGGCAGTGTTCCGCAGGACTTCATCGCGCAATGCCGGCTGACGTGGGCAAACATCGAGCGCCAGCTGCGCGATGCCGGCATGTCGCTCGACAACCTGGTCAAGGTCACGACCTTCCTGTCGGACCGCCGCTACCGCGGCGAGAACTCCATCGTGCGGCGGGAGGTGCTGAAGGAACATACGCCGGCTATTACGATCATCATCGCTGACATCTATGACGAGGCTTGGCTGCTCGAAATCGAAGCCATCGCTGCGGCATGAAGATCCTGCTCGCCGCTGCCGCCCTCGCTCGCATCTGGACGCCCGCGACGATTGCCAGCGATCAGTACGAAGCGACCCCGACGTTCACACCCGACGGACGCGAGATGTACTTCATGCAGTCCGATCCGCGCTTCGAGCGCTATAGGCTGGTCTGGTCGCGATGCGTGAACGGCGCATGGTCGAAGGCTACACCCGTGCCGTTCGCCGCGCCGGGCGTGCAGGAAGGCGATCCCGGCGTGACGCCGGACGGCAAACGGTTGTACTTCATCTCGATGCGGCACGACCCGAGCGGCGAGGATTTCGACATCTGGCACGTCGACCGCACGAGCGTCGGCACATGGAGCGAGCCGCGGCGTTTGCCTGAGCCCGTGAACTCGAAAGGCTCGGAGCTCCTGCCGCGCGCCGATCGGGAAGGGCGTCTCTACTTCGGCTCCGACCGGCCCGGCGGCTTCGGCCAGGGCGACATCTACATCGCGACGCAAGGCGCCGATGGCGCATGGGCCGTGCGCAACGTCGGTCCGCCCGTCAGCACCGCTGCGTATGAATATGAAGCGGAGATTTCGCACGACGGCCGCACGCTGGTCGCAGTCGTGGATCGCGGCGACCGCTCGCACCTGTATCGGTTCGAGCGCTCCGGAAGTCGCTGGATCGAGCGCGAGCGCATTCCCGCCCTCACAAACGTATTCCAGGTCGGCCCACTGCTCTCGCCGACCGCGGATCGACTGCTGTTCGCGCAGGCGGACGGCGGCCGCTCCGGAGAGCTGTTCCTGATCGACCTGGTCGAGCGGCCGGACGAGCGCTGGCCGACCTGTTCCGACGCGACTACACGGTAAGGCGCGCGACGTCAGAGCATCTTGGTTTTCTTGAGATAGCTCTCGACGTCGCGATACGAGCCGTCGTCGCCCGCGTACTTCACCAGATTGCGCGCGGTGCGCAGCCACTCCACGGTCGAGGGCTGCAGATTGCCGAGCGCCTGCGTGAAGTCGCCGGCGGCCACGTCTCGCTCGCGACCGTTCACGATGTTGTCTTCGAGAGCCGCTTCTTTCGCCAGCTCGATCAGCCCGTCGATGTCCGCGCCGGAGTAATGCGCGGTCTGCTTGGCGATCGCGGCGAAATCGAGCGCCTCGCACGGCACTCCGGTCAGCTTGATCTCGAGCATGCGCTGCCGCGCGGCCAGGTCCGGCGGCGGCACGAAGATCTGCCGCGAAAAGCGCCCGGGCCGCTTCATGGCCGGATCCACGTCCCAGGGCATGTTGGTCGCGGCGAGGATCAGCAGGCCCTTGTTGTCTTGGCCGACGCCGTCGAGCTGCGCGAGGAACTCGTTGACGATCGTGCGCGTGTGCTCGGAGTTCGCCTTCGAGCGCGAGTACGCCAGCGCGTCGAGCTCGTCGAAGAACAGCACGCAAGGCGCTTGCGAGCGCGCCTTGGCGAAGATCGAGGCAAGGTTGCGCTCGCTCTCGCCCATCCACATGTTGAGCACGTCGGAAATGCCGACCGAGATGAACTCGCGCGTTGCACTCGTTGGCGACGGCGCGCGCGATCATGGTCTTGCCGCAGCCGGGCGGGCCGTACAGCAGGATGCCGCCGCCCGCCTGCTTGCGAAAGCGCTGGAACATGCCCGGATTGAGGAACGGCTCGATGATCTTGATGCGGATCGTCTTCTTGAGATCGTCCATGCCGACGATGCTGGAGAAGCGAACCTTCTCTTCCGGCGCGCGCTGGATCGGTACGACGTTGGAGACGTTCTCGCTCACGACCCGCAGGTGCGGCACGGAGCGACGCGCCTGCGATTCGACCCGGTCGAGCTCCTCGTCGGCGACGAAGCCTTCGAGCTGCCGCGCCTTCGCGTAGCGCGACAGCGCTTCCGGACGACGTTCGAGCAGCAGCAGCGCACGCGCCGCGCCGACGTGACCGAGCGCGTGCTGCGCATTCTGTTTGCACAGCAACTCGTACTGTGCCAGCGCGAGCTCACCTTCCTCCTCGCGTGAGCAGGCACTGTGCATAGCGGGCGCGCAGCTCTCCGTCGAACGGATTCGCGAGCAGTTGACGTTCCAGATCGGCGCGCGTTTCCTGCGTCATGCTCGCATCAGACGCCGCAATAGCGGCGGCCAGATCCAGCTGTAAGCGACGTACACGAGCACCGCGATTCCGACAGTGCCCGCCAGCGCGGGCTCGGAGCGACGCAGTGCCGACAGACCGATCACGGCGATGAGCCAGATGCCGACGGAGCCCGCCCAGCCGAATCGCAAGACCGGCCAGAGCGGCAGCATCGACCAGTGAGTGACCAGCCGCAGCTGCTTCACCAGATCCACGAGCTCCTCATTGTCCGGCTGCGCGCGCAACAGCTCGCGGGCAATGCTCAGCGCTTCCGCGCGATCCCCGCGCTGCTGGAGCGCGATGACGATCAGCAACAACGTGTGTGCGGATTGCGGATGGCGGACGAGCAACTGCTGCAGCGCCTGACTCGCCGAGTTTCCTGGGCGCTCGATGAAATCGCAGACGACCTGGGCCGAGAGACATTCGACGCTGTCGGGATCGTATTTCAGGCCTTCGAGCGCGAGCTGCCGCGACTTTGCGACGTTGAGCGTCCTGAGCATGAGCTGCGCGTAGCGGCCATAGTAGTGCGCGTGCTCGGGGTTCTCGCGCAATAGCTCGATGATCACGCGCTCGGCTTCGGCGCTGTCCTCTTTCTGCAGCAGCAGTTCGAAGTACAGCAGCCGCGCCCAATCGTTCTTGGGCTCGGACAGCAGCACCTGTCGCACGGTCGCAAGCGCGTCGTCGTACTGATCGTCGAGATAGTCGGCCCAGGCGGATTGCAGCAGCAGGCCGGTGTGTTGCGGGTTTGTGGCGAGAGCCGGCTTCAGCAGCGCGCGCGCCTGACTGGTGCGTCGACGCTCCAACAGCGCTTCGACCTGCTGCACTACCTGTTCCGCCGTCGAATCCTGCACGCGGTTATCCCGTGATGATCGAAACGTAAGCGACGAACAGCATCGCGCCGAAGATGCCGCACGCCAGGCCGGCGACCCAACCGTTCGGCCGCGTCAGACCCGCGAGGTCGGCGCCGACCTGCTCCTTGCGATGGAGCACGTAGCCGATGCCGACGATGACGAGGCCGACTCCCTGCCGCGAGAAGCGCGCGGCCGTGGTGCCGAACTGTTCGACGAACCAGCTGCGCACATCTGCGCCGGCAGCCGAGTGAAACAACCACCAGCCGCCGAGCACTACAGCGAGCAGTATCGTGCCCAACACCGCTCCATCGCGTGACAAGCGTCGCAGCCGCACGGAATTGGTGGCGAGTATCGCCAGCGCCGCGAACGGCCCGCCGAAGAAGCCGGTGAGAAAAGTGGTCTGCACGGAATACGGCGCGAGCGTCTGCCTTTCCCGGGTCAACGTCGGCTGCAGCAGGTCTTCCCTGGGCGCGCTCATTCTCGTTCGATTCTCCGCCCGATTCCCAGGCGGCAATCCTAACCTAGCGCAGCGTCCACTGTCCGTCCCAGGCGGCGACTTCGTAGCGGTTGGTGGACGGGAAACCGGGCGGACGCTGCCGCTCGAAGCGGCTGTCATAATCGATCTTGGTTGCGTAGCGCGGCTCGGTTGCCGAAATCGTGCCCGCGGCGAGACTGCCGTAGATGCGCAGCGTAGCGGAGCGCGGATGATCGATGGCCGTCACGACGAAGCGCCGGCCGGCATAAATCGCGGCGTCGATCTCCAGGTCGCCGCCGCCGGTGATGCCGGGCGTTGCGATCTCGACCACGCGGTCGCTGACGATGCCGAGATAGTCGTCGGAACCGGGGTCGGTACGCGGATCGCTGGCATAAGTAAGGCTGCCTTCGATCACTATGCGCCGGGGCGAATAGATCAGCACTTTGCCCGCGACGACGCCTTCCACGTGCAACGCCGACTGACGCGTGCCGATGAAATAAATCGGATGCTCGGCAGGCTCGTTGCGATACTGCGCCTGCGAGGTGTGCAGATCGATCCAGCGATAACTGCCGTCGGGGAAAAACCGGATCCGCGTGTCGTTGCCGAATTCATGAACGCGCGCGTGCTCGTCGCGCGGCGCCCACTGGAAGGGTTGCGACGACTCGGGCAACTCGATTTCGCTGGTCCCCGTCTCGATGCCGCCGCGGAAAATGTCCGAGTCCCGGCGGCGCCCGACGGACTCGTTGCTGAAGCTGCGCGCCGTGGTCGTCACCTTGCCGAGAAACTTCGGCGCCGAGCGCGAATCGGCCAGCAGGCTGAAGCGCGAGTTCGTGTGGAAGCGGCCGACGATCTCGTCGTCATGCAGCTGCACCATCGGGTCCCAACGATCGATCATCTGCGTGAACTGCGAGAACGCGAGGCGGTTGAGGTTCACCAGCGTGGTGAGCTGCCTGCCGTTGTCCGACGCGCTGACTTGCGCCGTCACGCGTTCCAGCGCGGTGCCTTCGTTGGCGCGCTCGCGGATCAGCAGCGCGCTGTATTGCCGACCGTCCTGTTCCCAGGTGACTTCGGAGCGCGATGACTTGAGTGCTTCCGCCGCCAGTTGTTCGAGCCGGCGCGACAGCTCGGCTTTCTCTTTCGACGTCATCGTCACCGTCGCCGCGGGAGTGATGCTGGCGATGATGGAGACAGGGTCGGGAGCCGGCGCGTGGATCGCATCGGTCGGCCCCGGTTCGACCGCCTGATCCTCGAAGGCTTCGCTGCGCGGCGGCGCCAGTCTCGCCAGGGCTTCTGCGAGCTCGACGTCGCTGGGAGCAGTGGAGCCCGCCGGCAGCGGTGGCAGATCGACGCCTTCCCGATGCTCCGCATCCGGCGCTTCGAGCAGCAACAGCTTGGAAGTGGGCGAGTCGCCGGAGTCGATGCCGTACTGACTGCCGCCGAGCATGATCACGAGCAACATCGCGACGTGCAGCGCTGCGGATGCAGCGACGCCGCCTGCTTTGCGAGTAACGCGTGGGTCGAGGCTGATCGACAGCGCCATGACGCCCCCTGAGTGGACCAAGGATAGTCCCGGCGCCGCCGATTTAGATAGTGTTTGTCGGAAGCTGGCCGGCCTGCAGGCCGTTCGGCCCGTGGCACGATCGAGCTCATTCGCTGGCCGATTGTGCTGCTCACGTGCGCGTGGAGCGTCCGTACAGCAGCCTTCGTCGGCGCATCATCTACGGGTCTTGGCCGTGGGCAAGCGTCCGTCGCTGGCCACTTGCCCTGCAGAATGGCGCGTTCTATTGTCGTTCAGGTATTGGGAGTAGAGTCGTTCCGCCATGCGTCGCACACCTTCCCGATCCGCACTCGCCCTGCTGACTGCCGGCGCGCTCGCGATGAGCGGCGCCGTGCTCGCGCAGGAACAGCAACAACCCCAGCAGGAGCAGGCTGCGCCCGAGCCGGAACCGGAGCAGCTCATTGCGCGGGGGGAGAATGGCGGACTGCCGGCCGGCCAGATACCGGCGGTGCTGAAGGCGCGCGAGGCGAACTTCGTCTATCGCAGCTCGGCGCGGCAGCTCTCCTGCGACGAGCTGCGCCGTCGGATCGCACTCATTCTGAGTGCGCTCGGCGCCCGCCAGGACATCGACGTGCGCGCGAACGAGTGCGACAGGTTCATCGATCCGATGGACAGGGCGGGCCGTGACCGGATGAATCGCCAGGACTCGACGGATCCCTTGGATCGCTCTGCTTCAAGCCCGCTCGATCGCATGCGCGCGCCCAGCAGCAGCTTCAACACCTTCAACAACCGCAACAGCTCGCAGTCGACGCCCGTGCGCATCCGCGCGATGATGCCGGTGGAACTGACGTCGGACATCATGGACGAAGTGGAAAAGGACAAGGCGCGTCGCGAGCTCGTGTCGCGCGTCACCGGCAATGTCAACGCGGCGATGAACGATGCGATTTTCTTCCCCGCGGAGCTGCGGCAGGTCGAGCTGTCGCACGACACGCTGGATCTCGAGCCGATGGACTGCGAGCTGATGGAACAGATGGCGTCGAGCGTCTTCCGCAAGCTCGATATCAAGGTGAAAGCCCGTTCGCTGTCCTGCGATCCGCGCGAGCGCTCGAGCATCAATCCGTCGCTCACCGTGGAAGCGCTGCTGCCCGTGGGCTACCAGCTACCCAAGAAAAAGAAGAAGTTCGAGGGTTCTATAAGTATCCCGTGAACTTCGGCGTCTGCATCCAGTTGTTGTCGCGGCCGTCGAAGTAGCGCACCGGGAGCGCTGCCAGCGTCGCCGGCTCCACATCCATGACGGCAAGATTGACGCTGACGAAGTCGCCGCCCACTTGCTCCAGATAGCCGCGGCCGAACACGTGCACGCCGCAGTGCTTGCAAAACATCCGCTGCGAAATCTTCGCGCCCCACTCGTAGCTGCTGAGATCGTCCTGCCCCGCGAGTAGCCGCAGCGCTTGCGGTTTCGCGATGACAGTCCACGCACGCAGCTTGCTGCAGATCGAGCAGTTGCAGCGATTGGTACCGGCGGCGAGATCCAGGTCTGCCTCGATTCGCACCTTGCCGCAGTGACAGGCGCCGGTGAGCGTTTGCACGGCCATGACGGTCTCCTTCGATCGGGTTGCGGACATCCTATCCGCAACCCGATTGCTTTGCCGTCTTCGTCCTTTCGTGCTTACTGACCGCCCACTACTGGCCGCGTTGAGCCGGCGCTACTCCTGCGAAGGTCAGCAAGTCCACCATCTTGAAGTCACCGGTCTGCTGTCCGAGCCGATTGAACAGCGTCGGCCGCCAGCCGGGATTCGCGCGCAGGTACGAATTGCGATTGAGCTGCATCAGTCCGATCAGCACCTCGCCGACGATCCGTCCGCCGACCGGGCCGAGCGTATTGCCGCCCGCCATCACATGCGCTTCCCGCAAGATGTAGAACCACAGCGGCGTCGAGCGACCCAGATTCACACCAAGCGCGCCGATATCCGCGAGATCGCCGCTCGATAGCACTGGCGCACGCATCTCGCGCGCGATCGCTTGTCCCGACGGCAGCGACCACGTGATGTGCCGCAGGAGGTTGCGCTGCGCGAGCGAGATCGGCCCGCCCTCGCCTGCTATGGTCGATCGTGGCAGCAGGAACAACGGCGTCGACAACGTCGTGTCGAGCCGCTTGTTCGGCTTCACCTCACCGTCGCCGAAGTCGAAGAACGTCTGCCAGCCGACGAACCGCCGCGGCGCGCGCACGCCGCCGCGCAGATCGCTCGGATCGGTCTGGCCTTCCGCCGCGGGATCGAAGATGAAGGCGAAGAAGGGTGCGCCATTGTCGCCGAGCATGTTCGCGCGATACGACGGACGCACCATGCTGTGGCCCATGCGATAGACCGCGCCCTGGAACTCGACTGGCATGAAGCCGACCGAGGGACGATAGATGCGCCGGCCGTATCTGAGAATGTTGTTGACCAGCGACTGCCCGATCACCTGCGGCAGGAACTCGTGCACGATGATCCACTGGTAGTGCCAGCGCACCAGGCGCTGCGCTTCGCGGAAGATCTCGTCCGTGCTCCAGCGACGATTGCGTGCGGCGACGTAGTCGACCACCTCGTTGTGGAACATCAGGAATGCCGCGTGCAGACCGGCAAGGATGACGTGCTCGTCGTTGCGCGGATCGCCGAGGATCGCCGTGCCGTCCGCCGTGCGCGGCAGATCTTCGAACAGTCCGCCGTGCTCGACGCGCAGCTTGATCCCTCCCAGCGGCGCGCTCGTCGTGCGCCGGCCATACAGCTGCGGGCTGCGCACCGGGCCACCGCCGTACACGGAGTCGAGGTCCATCGCCGGCGAGCGCGTATTCGTCGAATCCTCCGGCCGTGTCGGCTCGCCGAGCGTCGAGCCGAGGTCGAACGTGACGTCGTGATCGACGAACTGGCCGAAGAACGTCGTGCCGGCGGTCTGCGTGGTGCTGTCCGGATTGTTGGGGCTGAGCGCCGGCTCGGTGATGAGCCGGACAGGGCCGACCTCCAGCGGATCCTTGGCATCCATGATGCCGCCCACCTTGCCGAGCTCAGTGAGCGCGGCCGTGAGCTGCGTACTGGGCGTTGCGAACGGCGGCAGGTGGAAGATCCGGCCGAAACGATCTTCGCGGATCGTGGTGACGGCAGTCTGCGCGTGCGCGGCTGAGCTCGACGCCCATCATGCAAACGCCAGGTGCGATCGCGCCGGCTGCACCGAGTGCGCCGATGAAACCGCGGCGGCTCACTCCATCGGCCGCCTTCTTTGCATGCATCGGGCAGCCGGTGGGCGCAGCCGATTCTTCGAGCTGTTGATTCACTGGAGTAGTCATTGCATATCCCCGTGGTTGATAGTCCCTTGAGTCGTGCGAGGGTCACGCGGGCTCGAGCCCGTCCGGCGTGCGCGCATGCGCCGGCCTGCGCCGCGCGACGATTCGTCACAGCGGCGAACAGGATTTCACTGCTTTAGTTGTTCACCTCCCCGGTGAAGAAACATCTTGTCGTTGCGCCTGCGCTGAGCGCTCCCGCTTGTTCACTAGACTTGAGTCGAGCGAACTGCGCGCGAGTCTGCTCGCGCGCGCACTTGAAAAAAAGTAGCGACGCGGTCCGTTAGCGAGAAAAATCAGAAAATTTTCGACGATGTCGTACGGCGCGACGCGAATGCGTCGGCGATTGGAAACAAACTCAGAAAATTTTCGGCGATGTCACGTCGCTGTCGGCGGTTCGTACTCGCGATGGTAGCGGTGAATCGTCCACAGGTAGCTCTCCATCAGCGCTTCCTTGCCGATCTGTGCGAGGATTTCCTGGTGACGGCTCGCCTTCGGCGCTGCGCGAGAGCTGCAACTGCGCGATCGTGAAATGACCGAGCTGATTGCGGTACTGCCAGAGCAGCTCGCGCATCGCCATCTTGTTCTGGTACAGCTCCCACACGCCGAGCCACACCGGCAGCAATCCCATCAGAAACAGCACACCGTCTTTGCCGGTGATCGTAGCGAGCATGCGCTCGTGCAACGGTCCTGCGAACAGCAGCAGCACCACCGCGAACGCTGCGATCGCGTACAGCATCCAGCTCTTCAACACTTCCAGCCGGTGATGATCGCGTTCCAGCGTGCGCACGCGCCGCCGAAAGTATTCCTGCTGACCGACGATCCAATGACGATGCACGTTGCGCAGCCGTGCGCGTTGCGTGGCATCGTCATCGTTCGCGCGCACACCGAGCGACTCGACGTTCTTCAGCACGTTGCCGATCCAGCTGAAGCCGGGGAACTGATCGATCGCCGTGAGATTGATCAGCTCCGCAGCGCTGACCAGCCGGTCGGCGCCGGCGGCGCGCAGAAAAAATTTGATGCGCATCGTCTCCGCCAGCGCGCGATAGATGAGGTGCTTGGAAAACCACTGGCGCGAGCGCAGGCGATGGAACACCACGACGCTGAGCAGCAGCAGCGTGAGATAGACCGAGAGCAGCACGCTGTTGTCCCAGAGCTTCGCGTAGACGAGGAACAGCAACGCCATCACGGACGCGGTGTAACTGAAGCCGCGGAACAGCCGGTCGGAGTGTTGCTGGTAGTAGATCGCGAGCGCATCGGCCTTGCCGTACTCCGCATCGATTCGCTGCAGGTCGTCGCTATCCGCAGGTGAGACGCTCGCGCCGAGCGTCGGCAGCAGACTGTCCAGCCGGTCGAACGCTTGCTTGTCGTTCAACCGCTCGAACTCATGGTTGTAGGTGTTCAACTCGACGAACTGCTGCGCCAGTGCGTGAGGGATGCTCCGACCATGCAGGGCCAGCAGGTTTTCCCCGATGGCGGAAACGTAGCGCGGTTCCTGGGAAGAATCCTCTGCGAGGCTGCCGCGCGGCGCGGGAATCCAGTACACGAAGTGCGGCCCCCACACCGCTTCAGCTGCCGCCGCCTGGAACTCGACAGCGGACTCGTCCCGACCCGGCCGGGTGCGCGCCCCCAGATAGCGCAGCACCGTATCCGCCGTCCCACCCGCGAGCGGCGAAGTCTTGCCGTCCCACAGCGCAAGCAGGAGGTTGCACTTCTCCGCCAGGGCCTGCGTGAGGTTGGCGTAGAACACGGCCCGGCCGTCGCCGTGCTTTGCATCGTGGTCTGCCCCTGGTGGCGCCGGCAGCACAGTGCAATGGACTGCGGGATCCGCGAGCAGCGCCTTGAGTGCGGCGGCCGACTCGGTGTCGAAATCTTGAACATAACGATCCAGCGGCATCGGCAAGACCGCCTCGACCTTGCATCCGGCATTCACTGCCGCGCGCGCCACCAGCAGATCCGCGCCTTGCGCCATGCCTGTCATGACCCGCAGCTCGGTGTCGGGCAGGCGAAGCTTCAGATCGGCCAGGAATTCGTCGACCTCGCGGCTGACCCGCGGCACTGCATCGGGGCGCAGATCGCGATGACCGGAGACGCCGACGACGAGGGGTGAGTTGTGTGTAGGCACGGACGCATTTTGAGTTCAGAAAGCAAGGTCCGACAAGTATTTACGGCTTTCGAAGCCGGTCTTTTCGGAGTACAGTCCGCGCGACATCACCTCGTATCGGATCAAAGGCGAAAAGTGAGGAAGCTGCAGTTCTTCATCTCATCGCCTGGCGACGTGTGCGAGGAACGCGCTCTGGCCAGTCGTGTCATCGAGCGCCTGCAAAGCGAGTACATGGGCCGCGTCGCCCTCGAGACGATCCTCTGGGAGCACGAGCCGCTCGTTGCGACCTCAACGTTCCAGGTACAGCTCGTCAAGCCGTCGGAAACCGACGTCGTCATTTCGATTCTCTGGTCGCGCCTCGGCACTCGTCTGCCCGCGCAGTTCACCCGCGCCGACGGCTCGCGCTACGAATCCGGCACCGAGTACGAGTTCGAAGAAGCGATGGAAGGCTTCCGCCGCAACGGCAAGCCTGACCTGCTCGTCTATCGGCGCACGGCACCGCCGTCGGTGCGCCTCGACGACGAGCGCGACCTGATGGAGCGGTTGTCGCAGAAGAAGAAGCTCGACGAGTTCATCGAGAAGTGGTTTCACGATCGCACCGAGGGCACGCTGGTAGCGGCCTTTCATCCGTTCGCCTCGCCGAGCGATTTCGAGATCCTGCTCGAGAACCACCTGCGCCGCCTGATCGAGCGGCAGTTGCCGCGCAGCGCTGTCGCCACGGCGCAGGCGCGCGACGTCTGGAAGAAGGGCTCGCCCTTCCGCGGTCTCGCCGCGTTCGAGATCGAGCATGCGCCGGTTTTCTTCGGGCGCACTCGCGCGGTGTCGGACATCCTGCAGGCATTGCGTCAGCAGTCGACGGACGGACGCTCGCTCGTGTTGATTCTCGGCATGAGCGGCGGCGGCAAGTCGTCGGTGGTGCGCGCGGGCGTGCTGCCGATGCTGACCAAGCCCGGCGTGATCGAAGGCATTACATTCTGGCGGCGCGCCGTGTTCCGGCCCACCGACGTCCGCGGCGACATCTTCGCCGGCCTCGCGCGAGCGCTATTGAAAGATGAGGCGCTGCCGTCGCTCGACGGGGAAGGCACGGGCGCAGACGAATTCGCGCAGATCCTGCGCCAGTCGCCGCAGGCGGCAACTGCAATGGTGCGCAATGCGCTCGCCCGCGAAGCCCAAAGCGACAAAACGGGCGGGGACAAGGCAAACGGCCGCCTCGCGCTCGTGATCGATCAGATGGAAGAGATGTTCACGCACGAGGGCATCCTGCCGGAGCACCGCGAAGCGTTCATCGATGTCATCGATGCATTTGCACGCAGCGGGCGAGTGTGGGTCATCTGCACGTTGCGCAGCGATTTCTATCCGCGCCTCGCCGAACTGCCGAAGCTCGCCGCGCTGAAGGAAGGCGCCGGCCAGTACGACCTGATGCCGCCGAACGCGAGCGAGATCGGGCAGATGATTCGCCTGCCGACACGCGCCGCCGGCCTGCGCTTCGAGGAAGATCCGACCACCAACGAATCCCTCGACGACATGCTGCGCGATGCAGCCCTGGAGCGGCCGGAGATTCTGCCGCTGCTGCAATTCACTCTCGAAGAGCTTTATCAGCGGCGCACCGAAGACGGGCTGCTCACGCTGGCCGCGTATCGCGAACTGGGCGGCGTGGAAGGCTCGCTCGCGCAGCGCGCCGAAGCCGTCTTCCAGGACCAGCCGAAAGACGTCCAGGCCGAGCTGCCGAAAGTGCTCAACGCGCTCGTGAGCATCGAGCAGGACGGTCACGAAACCGTCGGCCGCAAACGCGCGCCGTGGTCCGACCGCTTCGCCGGCAAGAGCCGTGCGCTCATCGATACGTTCGTGGAGAACCGGCTGTTCGTCACCGAGCTCGCGGACGACGGCAGCGCAGTCGTGACCGTCGCGCACGAGGCACTGCTGTGGCATTGGCCGCGCGTGATGGATTGGGTCGCGCAGAATCGCGAGAACCTGCGCGTGCGCTCCCGCATCGGCGCCGCCGCCGAGCGCTGGTCGGCGGAGAGCAAGAGCACCGATCTGCTGTTGCCGCACGGCAAGCCGCTCGTCGAAGCGGAATCGCTGCTGGAGCAAGGCATCGAGCTCGGCGCGCAGGAATCGGAATTCATCGAGGCGTCCATCGCACGCGAACGGCGCGTCCACCGCATCCGCACGGGCGCGGTGATCGGCGTCGCAGCGCTGGCGATCCTCGCCGCGTTCTTCGCGTACTTCGCCGATCATCAGCGCGGACGTGCCGAGATCGAAGCGGAGACCGCGAAGCAGACCACCAACTTCATGGTCGGGCTGTTCAACGTCGCCGATCCGAGCGAAGCCCGCGGCAATTCCATCACTGCGCGCGAGATCATGGACAAGGGCGCCGCGCGCATCGGCAAGGAGCTCACCGCGCAGCCGGCAATCCAGGCGACGCTGATGGAAACGATGGGCACCGTCTATACGAGCCTCGGCCTCTACGATCAGGCGGCCAAGCTGCTGCGCAGCGCGCTCGACAAACGTCGCGCGCTCTATGGCGAAAAGCACCTGGAAGTCGCGCGCTCCATGGACCGGCTCGGCGAAGTTCTGAAGCTCTCCGCCCAATACGAGCCCGCAGAAAAATTGTATCGCGGCGCGCTGACAATCCGTCGCGAAATGCTCGGCAACGAGCACATCGACACAGCGCGCAGCGTTTATGAGCTCGCCGACCTTCTCGGCCGCAGGGGCGACTTCACGGCAGTCGGAGCCGCTGTTCCGCGAAGCGCTGGCGCTGCGCAAGAAACTGCTACCGGAGCGCAGTCCCGACGTCGCGCAGAGCCTGGAAGGCCTCGCGCTCAATCTCTATGACCAGGGCTCGTATAAGGATGCCTCCCGATTGCTGCGCCAAGCAGTGGCGATGCGTCGCGAGATCCACGACGGACCGCATCCGCAACTGGCCGAAGCGCTCAACAACCTCGGCTTCGTGACCGACGAGTACAGCGAAGCCGAGCAGCTGTTCCGCGAGGCGCTCGAGATGAAGCGCGTGCTGCTCGGCACCGACCATCCGGAGATCGCGATCGGGCTCAACAACGTCGCCATCGCCCTGTACCAGCAGCGCAAGTACGACGCAGCTCAGGTTTTCTACGAGAGCGCGCTGGAGATGCAGCGCAGGCTCCTCGGCAAGGAGCATCCAGACGTCGCGATGACGCTCAACAATCTGGCCTTCGCCGTCCACGACAAAGGAGACCTGAAGACCGCACTCGAGCTGTCACGCGTGTCCCTCGAGACCTACACGCTGGCGCTCGGCGCCGACCATCCCTCCGTCGCGCGCGCCAAGAACAATCTCGCGATGTGGATGATGGAAGCCAAGCGACTTCACCCCAGCAGAAAATCTGCTGCGCGACGCACTGGACGTGCGGATCAAGCGTCTCGGGCCGGAGCATGCAGACGTCGCCGACACGATGACGCTGCTCGCGGGTGTGCTGATCGAGACGAAGCGCTACGACGAAGCTCTCAAGCTCTCGGCCGACGCACACACCATGTACCTTAAGTCGCTCGGCCGCGAGCATTGGCGCACGGCGAGCGCCGCTAGCGCAGAAGGCGCAGCGCGCGCGGGACTCGCGCAATTCCAGCAGGCCGAGCCGCTGCTCGTCGCGAGCCACACCGTGCTCCACGGCGGTACCGGCGCATTGACTTACTTTTTGAAGAGCTCGGATCGCTGGCTCGGCCGGCTGTATCAGAGCACCGGCCGACCGGAGAAAGCCGCGAAGTATCTGGCACAGGCGGTGCGACAGCAGTTGACCGTTCCGATTCATCACGCAGTTTCATAAATATTCGATCCGGGGAGAAGGGCTCATGTTTTTGTCGAGAGGCAATCGTTCATTCGTCGCCGCAGCATTAGGTCTTGCACTGGGCAGCGCGGCCCTGCAGGCGGGCGCGACCACTTTCACACCGCCCGCGCCGGTGCAATTCGACGGCCGCTATTACCAAGTCGTCATCGCCAACAAGATCAGCTGGGAAGCAGCCAAGGCCGCGGCCGAACAGCGCACGTTCCAGGGCGTGCAAGGTCATCTCGCGACGATCGGCTCGCCCGAGGAAGACGCGTTCGTGCACCAGCTGCGGCAGCAGGTGTTGAGCAAGCCTCATCCTTCGCTCACCGGTACGCAGTTGTGGGTCGGCGGCTATCAGGTCCAATGCGCCACGTCGACGCCCGAGCCCGGTTGCGGCTGGCTCTGGTTGAACGGCGAGTCGATTTCACCGACGAACACCGCGACGCCGTACACGAACTGGCTGAACGGCGAGCCGAACAACTTGAAGCGGACGCCCGGGCACTTATCAGCGCGCCACCGAAGATCATCTTGCGATCGGCCACAACGGGCGGCTTCGGCTGGAACGACGAAGGCGCGCTCACCAATGTGTGGGGCTACATCATCGAGTACGGCGACGCGATCACCGTCCCCGCCTCGACCTGCACGGTCGAAGCAGGTGGCTGCAACCCGACCGGCGCCCAGATCCTGCAACTTCCGGCGACGGCACAGCTCGAGCCGGGTGCGACGCTGACGGCGCGCGTCACGACGATTCACGACGATCCGAACCGCTGCGGCAAGCAACCGCTGACACTCTTCAATGGCGCAGTGGTCATCCCGCCCTACCTGTGCGGGCATCCCGACTTCATCGTGATCGAAACCCACACTGAAGGCGTCGAAGTGCTGACCGGCGCAGTCGAAGTCGAGAACCTGACCGAGGACGTGCTGCCGGGCAACCTGTTCGGCTGCAGGCCGGTGCGGCAGAACCCGGCCGGCGTCGTCGATCCCGATCCTTCGCATCGCGACGTCGTCGCGTGGCAGGCGCAGGATCCGCAGCAGATGCTGGAGACCTCGCTCGGCAGCGGCCGTTTCTTCGGCACGGTCGCGGAAGTGACCTACGCCTGCGGCAGCTCGCGCGGCAAGGTCTTGGCCGGCTCGTACCATTTCGTCGGCCTGCGCATTCATCCGGGGCCGGGCAACGAGCTGACTGACGGCAACCCGCACGGCAATCACCAGAGCTTCGTCGACCTGACGCGCTACAAGCTGGAGCTGCTGCGCGCCTCGGTCGATGAATCGAGGATGGCGCTGCCGAAACTGCCGCATCTCGCGCTGCGCGTCCTCGTCGACGCAGCGATTTACTTCCACGATCGCGGCAAGTACAAAGTAGCGGCGCTGCACGTCCGGCTGTTCCTGAAAGCGGTCGGGCACACGAAGTACAAGGAGATCGCCGGCGAGAACTTCAACGGCGATCACCTGATGAGAGGCTCGAACCTCGAGTTCATGTATGCGGAGAAGATTCTGCCATTCGAGCCGTAGTGGACGCGGGCGGCGGGCGCTCGTGCTGCTCGCCGCCGCGGGCTCATTGATCGCAGGTTCCGCGGCGACGGCGGCCGAACAGGTCGCCGCGGTCCTCAAGACGCACGAGGTCCGCTTCGTCTATCGCAGTCTCGTCAACGTCCTGGCGTGCGACGAGCTGCGCAATCACATCGCGACGATCCTGCGCGCGCTCGGCGCACGCGACGACGTGCAGGTCAGGATCCACGACTGCCAGATCGTCGTCATCCCCGACGACATCGAGCCGCCCTGGGACCGCTCGAACCGCGAGTATCCTCGCGATATTTTTCGCGACCGCGACTTCGACCAGCGTCAGACCTCGAACGTGCGCGTGCAGGTGATGTTTCCGATCGAGGCGACGCCGCAGGTGCTGGCGGAGATCGAGAAGGACAAGTCGCGTCGCGACCTCATCTCGCGCGTGACGGGCGACCCGGCCGTGGCACTCAACGACGCGATCGTGTTTCCCGCCGAGCGCAAGCAGATAACGTTGTCGCAGGGAACGATCCGCCTGCGCTCCGAGCATTGCGAGCTGCTCGAACAAATGATCCCAACCGTGTTCCGCGAGCTCGGCATCAAAGTGGTCCACAGGCAGCTTGGCTGCGATCGCTACGGGCGCTCGCGCCTGGCGCCGAAGCTCACGGTCGAGGTCCTCTGGCCGGTCGGCGCGCCGCTGCCCGGCGAGAAAGAAAAGAAGTAGATCCCGACTGTCGGTTTCCGGCGGGCCCGTCCGTCCTTGGGACGCAGACACCTGAAACCGCCCGCAATCAGATCTTCAAGGGAGTACTTCCATGAGCACCGTGACCGTCGTACTGCTTGGCCTCGTCGTACTGGTCGGCGCCTTCCTCGCCTACATTGCCAGCCGGCCGGGCGCCTTCCGCATCGAGCGCTCGCAGCGCATCCGCGGCAGTGCCGATGCGATCTTCGCGCGCATCGACAACCTGCGTGAATTCAACACCTGGAATCCGTTCGCCGCAGCCGACCCCACCGCGCAGATCGTCTACTCGGGCCCGAGCCGCGGCGTCGGTGCGTCGTACGAATGGGACAGCACCGGCCGGGCCGGCAAGGGACGCATGACCATCGTGGAGTCGCAGGCGCCGCGCAAAGTGACCATGCGCCTCGAGTTCCTGCGGCCGTTCGTCGCGACCAACACTGCGGAGTTTTCGCTTGCGAGCGAGGGGGCGGTGACGAACGCTACTTGGGCAATGACCGGCACCTACGGCTTCGTCCACAAGCTGTTCGGCATGGTCTTTGATTGCGACAAGATGGTCGGCGGCGAATTCGCCAAGGGGCTCGCGAGCCTGAAGAACCTGGTGGAAGCCCGCTCCGTCGTCGCAACCGCGAGCGCGGCGGCGGCCTGAAGTCAGTTCACCTCGAAGCGGATCGGCGACCCCTCTTCCACCCGATCCTTTTCGCACCGGACGGTAGTGAGGGGCCGCAGCGTGACGCGGCCCCTCACTAGCATGGTAGCGACGCGGGTCTGATCCATACGAACCGCATTGTCGAAGCGCACAGCGCTATTCGGCAGCACTTCCCAGTCGATGCTGGCTGCGACTTCGGGTTCGAACTCGGGCGGCGCGGTGTAGAGCCAGCATTGTCCGGGAGTGAGCTGGTCGCGTGGGATCTGCTTCCATTTGCCCACGGCGCGCCGCTGCGCGTGCAGCACCACGGTCTCACCGACTTTCACTGTCGTTGCCGACGCAGAGGCCGTAAGCGTGACGTCCTGTGGGCCTTCGAGCACGTACACCATCGGCTGCTTCTGCTCGCAGCCCGAGAGGAGCATGACTGCGGCGGAGAAAGAGACGGCCAGAAGCGCGGTGGGTATTAGTTGCATTGTGCGAGCATGCCTGTTTGCACCGTAATGCGCGACCGTCGGAGGAAGGTCCCCGACACGGCTACGCTGCAAAAAGGCAGATCGCGATCTAGCAGTTACCGACCATGACGCTGTCGCCGTTCGGACTGTTGTAATACGAGCATTCGCCGTCGCCGCCCCAGTTTCCGAACGCGGTGTTGTTGTTCCAGCCCGCGTAACCCTGCGCGCCACGAGCACGTGCCTGCGCCAAGTTGACCAGCGGCGGCCCGCCTTCGAATCCGGCGTTGCCATACGCGTCGAGCCAGTAGCGCCCGGGACGCACGGGCCCGACGAGTTGCTGAAGTGCGTACAGCTCCGAGCGCGGCAGTCGGCGTCCATTCACCACGACGTTGGTGTCGCCGTTCGATGCATTCGCCTTCAGCTCTCCACCTACTTGAAGGCCCGCGTGCATCTGACCCGCGAACGCCTGCCCTTCACGACCCCACAGTCCGGAAGCCGCGTCGTACCAGTAGCGGCCGCTGGGGATGATCGTGCGATACGCCAGCTGCAAGGCGGTGACTGCTGAGGGCGGCAAGCGCACGCCGTTGACGATGACAACCTGTTCCGCGGCGGCGGCCGGCACTGCACAGGCGAACACAAGGACGGCAAAGACGGATTTCAATAGGGAGAGCATGACAACACCGTTGCAGTTACGCCGTTTCGTGTCCATCCCGCGAATATGGGAGGTATCCTATGGCTCCGCTCCTCGAGAACGTCTGACCTGGGGTGACCATGCCCGAGATGACAGGCGCAGGCTGGGAGGCCGTCAGCGCGCTGCTCGATGAATTGCTCGACCTCGATCAGGCTGGGCGGACTGCCCGGCTGGCCGAGATCCATGCGCAGAATCCCGCGCTGAGCGATCACGTCGCCGGGCTTCTGGCGCACCACCAGTCCGTGCGCGAAGAGCGTTTTCTCGAAGACAGCGCGGTCGACCCGCTTGGCCTGTCGGAGCTCGCCGGCCGCAGCTTCGGCGGCTTCACGCTCGATCGCCCCCTCGGACAGGGCGGGATGGGAAGCGTGTGGCTCGCCCGGCGCAGTGACGGGCGTTACGAAGGACAGGCTGCGGTCAAGCTGCTGAACCTCGGAGCGCTCGGCAGCGGCGGCGCGGAACGGCTGCGCCTCGAGGCCAATGCGCTCGCGAAACTTTCGCATCGGAACATCACTCACCTGATCGATGCTGGGGTCAGTGCGGGACAACCGTACATCGTCCTTGAGTACGTTGAAGGCGAGCCGATCGACATCTGGTGCGACGCGCGAGGTCTCGCTGTCGACGCTCGCGTGCGGCTGTTCCTGCAGGTGCTCGGCGCCGTGTCGCACGCGCATGGCCGCCTCATTCTGCATCGGGATTTGAAGCCTTCGAACATCCTCGTCACGCAGGACGGCAGCGTGAAGCTGCTGGACTTCGGCATCGCGAAGCTGCTCGAAGGCGATGGACGAACGACCGCGCCGAGCGAGATGACACGTCTCGGCGGGGCCGCGATGACTCCCGAATATGCCGCGCCCGAGCAGTTGCAACGCGCGGAAGTCACGACGGCCACGGATGTTTACTCGCTGGGCGTGCTGCTTTATGTGCTGCTGGTCGGCAGGCACCCGACTGCGAGCGACGCTATTACGCCGATCGAACAGATGCAGGCGCTGGCCGGGGGAGAGCCGGTGCGTCTGAGCGACGCGGCTATGGAAGCCGACGGCCAACTGCTCAAGACGTACGGCATGTCGGCTGTGCAACTCTCGCGGACGCTACGTGGCGATCTCGACAACATCATCGCCAAGGCGCTGCAGAAGTTGCCCGCCGATCGCTACACGACTGCCGACGCCTTCGCCGGCGATCTCAAACGCTATCTCAACGATGAGCCGGTCAGCGCGCGTGCCGAGTCGCGCGCGTATCGAATGCGGAAGTTCGTTCGCCGGCATCGACTCGCAGTGGGAGCCGTCGCCACGATTGTGCTCGTGCTCGTCGCGGGCATCGCTGGCACGACGTGGCAAGCGATCGAAGCGCGCCGCCAGCGGGCGGAAGCGACGGCGCAAGCACTCGAAAGCGCGCGTCAACGAGATGTCGCGCGTTTTCAGGCGCAGCGCGCCGAGGCCTCCAGCGAGTTCATGAGCCTGATGCTCGAAGAGGTCGGGCCAGGCGGCCAGCCGCTCACGCCCGAGCAACTGGTCGATCGTGGCATCCAGTTGCTCGACCGCAGATACGGCGACGATCAACCGTTCGCAGCGCGCATGCTGTTGCAGATGTCCAGGCGCTACATGGATCTGGGCAACACGGAAAAGCAGGAGCAGGTGCTCGCGCGTGCGCTGGCGATCGCGCATGAGCAGAACAACCCCGAGCTGCTGGCGGCCGTCGAGTGCACGATCGTGAGAGTGCATGGGGACGCGAATCGCTACGACGTGGCGGCGAAGCACATGCAAAGTGCGCGGACCGCACTGGCCCGCGCGCCGAACGCGGAAGTCGCGACCAGAGTCGACTGCCTGCGCGCGGAAGCCGAGGTCGCGGATGCGCGGCAAGAGACCGACGCGGCCATCGCGCACCTGCGATCGGCGCAGCAACTGCTGGAAGAAACGCAGACCACACGCGGCCTGCAGTATCACGCGGTACTCACCGATCTCGGCGGCATCTATTTCAGAACCAGCCGCTTTCGCGAAACGCTGGAGCTCAACGAGCGAACTGCGCGAGCGCTCGACGAGAATGGACGCGGCGGCACGCTGGGACGGGTCCGCGTGGCGATGAATCGCGCGTCGATCCTGCTGCGGCTCGGTGAAGTCCAGCGTGCCGAAGAGGCGAGTCGCGACTCGATGGCGCGCTCGCAGCGGCTGTATGACGACAAACCGGCGCAGCCTGACCAGGTAGCAGCGTACGGCATCATCCTGAACCGGCTCGGCCGCAGCAAGGAAGCGATCGAGCGCCTGAGTGCGGCGAGCCGCGAGCTGCACGAATCCGGCAGCGAGGCCCGCGCACTGCAGGCCGACTATCAACTGGCGCGCGCGCTCATGATGACGGGCAAGTACGAGGAGTCGCAGAAGCTTCTCGGGAAAGTCCATCGCGCCTGGAGCGAGAACCCGACCGCTAACAAGGACCGGCTGGGCGATCTCGCGCGCACGCGTGCCGAAATCGAGCTGGCAAACCGGCGCGTGAGCGAAGCCGCAGAGTTGATCGATGCCTCGCTCGCCCTGTTCGGCTATCCGTCCACCAGCAATGCGATCGGCCTCACTGCTGCTTTGACGGCCGCCTCGAGGATCTATCTGGCAAAAGGCCAGTTGCCGCAGGCCGAGACGTTTGCGCGCGACGCGCTGCGGATCGCGGCAGGCATCGCCCGGGATCCGCGGCAAAGCGCGGATGTTGGCGAGGCAGCGTTGGTCCTCGCTGCGCTTCACCAGACCAAGGGCGATCGGGCGGCGGCCCGCGAGAGCGTCGACCGGGCGCTCGAAGCCCTTGGGAACGGGCTGGGAGCCGAGCACCCGCTCACCCGCGAGGCCGCAGCCCTGCAGGCTGCCCTGCTCCAGTAAAAAATCTGCGTTGGCGTGTCGGGTTCGGCCGGCGGTTTGCCGTTTATGCCGATACCGCCCTTTCAGCCTGACCCCATTTCGAATAGGAGAATTTTCGTGCGCTCGAGCTCATTCATCGTCGCTGCGCTGGCGATCGCAGCGCCGTTCGCGGCCATGGCTACGAACATCAAACCGCCCAAGGTGCCCGACACACTGGCCGTGCCGGCCGGAAGCAAAGCGTTTCTGATCGGCCACGCCGTAGGCACGCAGAACTACATCTGCCTGCCCGACGGCGCGGGTGCGAAGTGGGTGCTGTTCGGCCCGCAGGCGACGGTGTTCGACGATCACGGCCGACAACTGATGACGCACTTCCTCAGCCCGAACCCCGCCGAGAACAATGCACTGCGCGCAACCTGGATGGATTCGGACCGCACCAGCGCGGTGTGGGCCGTGAAGGTGGCCGAATCGGACGATGCGCGCTTCGTCGAGCCGGGTGCGATCAAGTGGTTCCTGCTGCAGGTCAAAGGCGCCGAGGAAGGCTCGCAGCGTAACGATCGCCTGATGAAGACGACAGTGATCCATCGCGTGAACACTTCCGGCGGCGTTGCGCCGGCGAGCGAATGCATGCTCACGGGCGACGTCGGCAAGACGAAGTTCGTGCCCTACACCGCCGACTACGTCTTCTATAAATAGAGGACGGTCAGCGCTTCTCTTCGGTCGCGACGCGCAGGATCGCCTTCAGGAACGCTACTTGGCGGGCGGCAGGCTCGCGCACTTGTAATAGACAACCTCGGGATCGTTCAGCGCGTTGACGTTGACGATCCCGACAGTCGCCTCGCCGGGCAGGTGCAGGTACGCGTAGTTCGCGCCTTTGCCCGGCGCAGTCTGCACCGCCGCTTGCGTCAGCTGGTCGATGGCAGCTGGCTTGTTGAGGCTTTCCTTGACGCCCCAGTCGTGTTCTTCCTGGACCAGTCTCTGGCACTGGTACTCGCTTTTCGGCTCCGCCTGGCCAGCCATCACGCGCTGACCGGATGCGGCCGTATAGTCCTTCACGGTAATCCGGCCCATGGTGTTGCAGCCGACGAGCAGTGCAGCGAGCGGGATGACCGATCCGTATCGCCAGTCTTTCTTGAGCATGCGTGTCTCCAGCAATCGGTAGCCAGTGGGCAGCCTAGGACCACCGCCGCTGCAAGGAAGTGTCCCGTGTCTCAGTTGGGCCGTGGCGACCGGTCGTCTGTATCTAAGCCGGCCGATTGTGCTGCGCAAGCTCGCGGCAACGCACTCTATACTTGCGCACTTCGATCACGACTGATGGGAACGCATCATGAAGAATTCCGGTCCGGTTGCCGCGCTCGCTGCCCTTTTCTGGCTCTGCGCACCCATTGCGGTTCACGCTGCCGACGAGCCCACGCCAGCCGAGCAGGACAAGGCGAAGGAAGAAAAGCCAATCCCCGCGCCGCAGCTCTGGACGTCGAAGCACCAGATTCGCATCGGCGGCAAGGCAGTCGACTACGAGGCGACGACCGGCACGCTGATGATGAAGAACGACAAGGACGAGCCGATCGCGCTCTTTGGCTTCACCGCCTACGTGCGCCAAGGCCAGGACGGCCGCACGCGGCCTATCGTGTTCGCATACAACGGCGGGCCGGGCTCGGCGTCGGCGTGGCTGCACATGGGCATCCTCGGCCCGCGCCGCGCCGTGATCGAAGACCTTGCGAGCAACACGCGCGGTCCGTTCAAGCTCGTCGACAACGAGTTCGCTTTCCTCGATCGCGCCGATCTGGTGTTGATCGACCCGGTCGGCACCGGCTTCTCACGGCCGGTCGGCAAGGCCGAGGGCAAGCAGTTCTGGGGCGTCGACAACGACATCAAGTCCGTCTCCGACTTCATCGTGCGTTATCTCGGCGAGTACAAGCGCTGGGGCAGCCCGAAGTTCATCCTCGGCGAAAGCTACGGCGGCATCCGCACCGGCGGCGTGACGTATGACCTGCTCACGCGGCACAACGTCGCGCTGAACGGCATCATTCTGGTTTCGCCTTACCTGGACTTCGTCACCGCCACCGCGGGCATGAACACCGACGCAGGCGACGCCAACTTCCTCACCACGTATGCGGCAACGGCCTGGTATCACAAGGCGCTCAATCCGCGCCCGCCAGAGCTGGTGCCGTTCCTGACCGAAGTCGAGCAGTGGGTCGATAACGTCTATCACCCCGTACTATTCAAAGGCGCGCGGGCAACTGCCGACGAGCGCAAGGCGGCGCTGGAAGGGCTGGCCCGCTATACCGGCGTAAGCGCCGCGTACTGGGACGCAGCCAACCTGCGCATGGACGAAAATCATTTCCTGCAGGAGCTGATGCGCGGTCATGGCCTGACGATCGGTCGCATCGATTCGCGTTTTGCTGCCGGCATGCCGAGCAGGATCGGCGAGACGACTGCATTCGATCCTTATGCGAGCGCCGTCGCGCCGGCGATCGTCGCCACGTTTAACGACTACGCGCGCAGCGAGCTCGGTGTGGTGTCGGAGCTGAAGTACGAGCTTTCGGCCGGTCTGTATCGCGACTGGGACCTCGGCCACGTGCAGCCGGATTCGAACGGCCGAAAGATCCCGTACCCGAACGTGCTGCCCGATCTCTCGTATGCGATGACGATGAATCCGAAGATGAAGGTGCTGATCCAGCAGGGTTACTACGACCTGGCGTGTCCGTACGGCACGGTGAAGGCCGCGGTCGACCATCTCACGATCACGCCGGAGCTGCGCAAGAACGTGCACACCGAGTACTACGAAGCGGGCCACATGATGTACGTGCACCCGGACTCGATGAAGAAGTTCGGCGACACGACCAAGGCGTTCATCGACCAGAACTCCAACTGAAGCTAGGAGAGCAGTGGACGACAACGCGACGCTGGCAGACGTCGAGGGCAGCTTCAGCGGGATCACTCAGCTGTTCTGACCAACAACCATCCCAGGCCAAAGAGCAGGAGCGTTGCGACCCCCTGCTCCAGCCGCGGCCAAGCGGCGAGATTCGCACGACGGCACCTCGTGCCTCTGTCACCCCATGACAGAGGTCGACGGCACCTGAACGGCAGCGCAACAACACCAATTACCTGCGAGCTGTGAAGCCGTTCACGTCCGGGACAGCAGTCCGCCGCTAACGTCTTTGCCATCTCAACTGTGAGACCAAGGCTCGTATGCGCATTCTCATCCTCGCCGCCGTGGCGGCCCTTGCCGGGTGCAATTCCATGAGTGCACAGGAATGCCTGTCCACCGACTGGCGGACGGTCGGCTACGAAGACGGCGTGAACGGCTTTTCGGGCGATCGCATCGGCCGCTATCGCAACGCCTGCAGCGAGCACGGCGTCACGCCCGACCTGGGCAACTACCAATCGGGTCGCGACGAAGGTCTGCGTGAGTTCTGCAAGCCGGCGAACGGCTTTCGTGTCGGCGCGCGCGGCGCGGGTTACAGCGGCGTCTGCCCGGCCGAGCTGGACGAATCGTTCGTCGATGCCTATCAATCGGGACGGCAGCTTTACACCCTGCGCTCGCGCGTCGGCTCGGCTCAGAACGAGCTGCATTCGATGCGCTCGGAGCTGGAGCAAATCGACAGGGACCTGGTGACGGTCGCCGCGCGGATCGTAGATCCGACGCTCACGACCGAAGAGCGCGCGCAGCTCGTCGTCGATACGAAGCACATGGCCGAGCGCAAAGGCGAGATCAAGGCGCGCATACCGCAGGTGGAAGGCGAGCTGGCCCTGTATCAGCGTGAGCTCGAGGACTACCGCGCGACGCTGGCGTACATCGAATAGCCGCCCGTCCCTAACTGCGCTCCAGTTTTGCGATCTCGGCCTTGCTGCGCGCGAGGCCGTTGATCGCTCCTTCGATGCTGATTGCCACGAGTTGTTCGGTGGCCAGGCTGTAGCGGCTCGGACGGTGCTACGCTGAAGCGGTGAAGAAATTCGCCAAGATCCTGCTCGCCATCGTCGTCGTCCTCGCGCTCGCGGGCTATGGGACCTTCCAGCTCCCCGCCTTCGGCGGTCGCTTCACCGGCGAGCGACTCGAGCGCATGCAGAAGTCGCCCGAGTTCATCGAGGGCAGATTCCAGAACACGCCGCCGCAGGCGACGGACAACGCCTTCTGGGAGACATTGCGGCTGTACCGTCAGGGTCAGATTCGCGAGCCGCAGTTCGCGATTCCGGTGATAGCGCTGTCGCCGGCAACGCTCCGCGCGCCGGCTGCACAGGGCTTGCGCGCGATCTGGTTCGGACATTCGAGCGTACTCGTGGAGATCGACGGCGTGAGGGTCATGACGGATCCCGTGCTGTCCGACCGCGTCTCGCCGGTGCCGGTCGGACCGCAGCGCATGCACGCGCCGCCGATCTCGCTTGCGGATCTCGCGGGGATCGATGCCGTGCTGATCTCGCACGATCACTACGATCATCTCGACATGGAGACGATTCAGCACCTCGCGGCGCAGGGCACGCAGTTCTACGTCGGCCTCGGTATCGGTGCGCATCTCGAACGATGGAAGGTTGCGCCCGCGCAGATTCATGAGATGGATTGGTGGGACTCGCTGGAGCTCAAAGGTGTGCAGATCAATTGCACGCCGGCGCGGCACTATTCCGGGCGCAAGTCGCAGGACAACTCGACGCTGTGGGCGTCATGGGTCGTCAAAGGCGCGCAGCACTCCTTTTATTACAGCGGCGACACGGGATATGCCGATCACTTTCGCGAGATCCGCGCGAGGCTCGGCGATACGGATCTCAACCTGATCAAGGTTGGCGCCTACGGAACGCCGCCGAGCTGGCTCGACATTCACATGGATCCGGAGTCGGCGGTGCGTGCGAATCAGGATCTCGGCGGCGGCGTTCTGCTGCCCGTGCACTGGGCGACGTTCAACTTGTCGTACCACGCGTGGGATGAGCCGATTCTGCGAACGTTGCGCGCAGCGGCGGCTGAGAAGGCGCAGGTTGTTACACCGCGAGTGGGTGAAGTCGTCGAAGTCGGCCAGCCGTTCAGCAACGTCGAGTGGTACAAGACGGCGCGTTGATCACTTCGCGGAATTCGCTTGTTTCATTGAATTCTGCGAGTTGAGAACTGGCCTGCAGAGGAACAAGCTGGCTGCGTATGACGCGGCCGGCAGTCATTCCGAGACAGATCGATCTGACGCACCTTCAGGCATCGGATCGATACGGCACCTACGCGGTCGTTCGTAATTTGCTGCCGTTGTTCATGCTGTTGGCGCTTGCGCCGATCCTGGCTGCTCGATCGATTGCAACCGCGTGGTCGCTGGCACCGGTGGTCGGCCTGTTTCTCTACCGGATCACGATCGTGATGCACGACTGCGTGCATCGCACGTTGTTTCGCAGTGCGCGACTCAACGATTGGATCGGCCTATTGCTGGGAGCGGTGACCGGCATCGATCTCAGGCGCTTCATGACGCTGCACGGCAAGCATCATCGCCTGTACGGCCGCTCCGAGGATCCGCAGGGATTTCATTATCTCGGCGTTCAGCGCTTGAATCGCGTGCAGTTCGCGTGGCACCTGATGAAGCCGCTGTTCGGCGCCAATCTGCGTTACGTGTGGCGCGAGAGCATGCTCCATCCCGGAAACTTCTGGCGCGCCATGCGTCGCGGCGATGCCGCGGTCTTCTTGTCGGTGCAGGTACTGATGTTCCTTGTCGTGACCGGCGGTGGGCGATATTTCCATCTCGCACTTCTGCCGTTCGTCTCTGCAGCGACTTTCGGTCTGTTTCTCAGCCAGCTTCGCGGCCTGGCGGAGCACGGCTCACGACGTGCAGTCGATCAGGCTGGACATGTGCGCTCTCATTCCACACGCGCGCTGGAGCGGCTTCTACTCTACGACCTGCACTTCAACTATCACTCGGCACATCATCGCTGGCCGCAATGTCCAAGCTGTCACCTCCCGCTGGTTCATGAGCAGTACCTTGCCGGGCACGTGCCGCTCGACAGCAGCATGTTGGCGACAGTAGCTGCGATTCGTGCGGGAGATCGCTCGTGAGTAAAGTCAGCGTCTACTACAACAGCGCATGTCCCGTTTGCAACGCAGGCATCGGAGCACAGAGACGTCGCATGCAGTCATGCAATGTCGATGTGGAATGGGTCGACATTCATCGCAATCCGGAGCGTCTGACGGAGACCGGCGCGAGTAGAGAGTCAGTTCGCGAGCGATTGCACGTGGTCGACGATGCGGGAGTGATGCGTGTAGGCGCGGAGGCGTTCGGAGCGCTCTGGAGTCGGACGCCCCGTCAGAGAGGCCTGGCGATGGTGATACGGACGCCAGGAATCAGAGTGCTCGTGGGCTGGGCGTACAACGTGTTTGCAGCTGGGTTGTACAGGTGGAACAGGTTGCGCGGGCGGTGGTAGCAGGTCAGGCGCTCCCGAGCCGCGGCTCGATTCGCTTCGGTCGCACAGTGCGCTGAGGCGAGGCAGTCTCCTTCGCAGGCTGTGGCCGATTGGCGGCTGCAAGAAAAACCTCGCCGGCTTTCGTCAACCGAAAACCGTCTTCGCCGTCGTCCGCGCCCAACGTACGATCCACGAGGCTCAGCTTCCGCAGTGTCCCCAACACCACCGCGACGTCGGCTGTGCGCATGTCGAGCGCGCGTGCGGTGTCGCCCGGAGTCAACAGGTGCGCGGGCGGCAGGCCGGCGTGAGATTGCAGGATCCGCAGCTGTAGCGCGCTCAGGGCGGGCTGCTCGAAGACTTCGGTTCGCGTCAATCGCGCCTGACGCTCGAGCGCATAGGATCTGAAAGCAATGCTCAGCCGTCGCGTGACGACTCGCCATGCTCGCTGCAATTCTTCATAGAGCCGTCTGACCAGTGCGGTCAGCGCGCGGTCGAGATTGCCGATGAGCCTGTAGACCGTGACGATCAGGACGATCACGCCAAGCCAGGTCGCGGCGGAAAGGAATCCGGACACCACGCGACCGTGACCGGCGACGTCGAGCTCGGGGAATTGCGACAGGAACCGATCGCCTGGCACGAAGAAGGCGTGATACAGCCACAGTGCAATGTCGATCAGTGCGCTTTGAATCTCGGCGCTCATGCGGCGACCCCGCTGTCATAGACGTGTGTCGTTAGACCGGTGGCTTTGCGTCCCCACCTTTCGATGGGTTTGCCCTTGTCGCGCAGGACTGTGGAGCAGTCAGAAGCGAAAGACAATGGATTTAACAGTACGGCGAGACTGAGGCGCCGCGCGGATCGATCGTTCCGATCAGGAGCGCGCGCCGATCACGAACGCGCGCCCCCGACCGGCCGTTGCTCACTTCTTCGTGTACGTGATCTCCATCATCTTCATTTCCTTGCCGTCTTTTCCCGGCCCGTACATCTCGAATACTTCGGTGCCCGGGCTCGCAATCCGGCTGGTCATGCGCGATTTGACCGGCCCTTTCTTGATCGGGTCGTTCCAGCTGCCGGTGTACTGGCAGGAATGCTTCGCATCGCAAGTCCCCTGGCTCACCATCACGCCGGTCGACATGCTGTCGTTCCACGTCGACCAATATTTGCCCGTGACGTTGTCGTAGCCCGTCATACCATGACCGGTCCAGGGCTGACCCATCATCGTCGCCTTCACTTCCTCCACCAGCACCCGGCCATCCAGCGCCATCTTGCGCGTGGCCGTGCCTTTCTCCTCCATGGCTGGACCGCCCGGCTCATGCCAGTTCTTGATCTTGAGATCGTAGTTCCCGACCGTCGACGCCAGCGCCTTGTGCGGGGCGCCCGGTGTTCCGGCCTTCGTGTACGCCTCCATCTCGGCCTTCTGCTCCGGCGTCATCTGCTGCTGCGATTCCTGCGCGAGCGCGTGCGTCACGAACAACGCGCCCGACACCACCAACAGTGCTTTCACTTTGTTACGCATAGTTGCATCTCCTTGGCGTGCGACGAGTCCTGAGCGAATCCGGGTGGGCATGGGATTGTTCCCGCATGAGAAGATCTGCGTGTCGAAGCTACACGCGCATGCAACCAGGGGAGCCGGTAATGCCGGAATCGAGAGCGCACTGCGTCTCGAGGCGGCAACGCGATGGACGTGGTGCTACATCACTGGCCTTGCTGATTACTCACTGGCTGGTCGGCGAAGTCGCGCTGTAGCTCGTCAGTCCGAGCAGCTTGGGGCTGCCGTCCGGTCTGATGAAGAAGCCCATGCCGGGCTGTCCGTGGCTGAACGTCGAATCGATCGACCTCGCCATGAGCCTGCCGTTCACGTACATCGTGATCGTGTTACCCACGATCGTCGCCTTGAGGACATCTCCGGTAACCAGCTGCCGTCCGAGATAACCGCTTTCGACGAGCTGCGGTTGGCTGAAATCGCCCGGCGGGCCGTTCCAGCGCATGATCGCGAAACCGCCGTAGTAAGCGAACAGGCATTCGTAACCGCGAGCATTGCCCGCGTCATCGGAGAAGCGCAGCAGGAGCTCGACCTCGTGCGAGCTTCCCGGCTGCAGGCTCGTGTCCCGATACACTACGGCCTCGATCGTCTGCTCGGGCCCGAAACCCGAAAGCAGCGCATACGAATCGTCGTAGCCGCCCGTGACGCCGTTCGTTCCGAACGCAACGCCTCCCACAGTCTGCACATTCGTCCATCGATTGTTCGCACGACGCCAGCGTCCGCCTTCGGAAACAGGATTCTCAGTCAGGTTGAAGCTGGTCGAGTAGCTGGCGCCCGTCGTGCCGCCGCCGCCACCCCCGCCCGGCACAGCATTCGTGGTGACGCTCAGCGGCTGCGACTGGGCGGAGCGGTTGCCGGCGGCATCATATGCCGAAACGGTATAGGTGTAGGCCGTGTTCGCTGTAAGCCCGTTATCGGCGTAAGTCGTCGATGCCGAAGTTCCCACCTGAACACCGTTGCGGGAGACGCGGTAGCCAGTCACTGCGACGTTGTCCGTGGAGGGCGCCCACGAGAAGCTCGCCTCAGTCGTCGTCTTGTGGATGAGCGTCAAGCCTGTCGGGACAGACGGAGGAGTGCTGTCGGGGGCTGGGGGTGGTGTGCCGCCGCCCGCCGCCGTCATATCTGATTGGATCTCGGCTTGGCTCAGCGCGCGCGCGTAGATGCGAACTTCATCGAGCGTCCCCCTGAAGGGATAGGCGTAACCGTTGCAATGCCCGCCGAGCTCCATCGCGTGCGTAGTGCTGGACATCCTCAGGCCCGGCGCAGCGATAGAATTTTCCTGGCGGCCGTCCACCCAGATCGAAAGTCTGGCGCCATCGTAGCGGCCCGTCACGTAGTGCCAGTTGCCGTCATCGACGGAGGTGGCGCTCGCGCCGGAGAAGAGATAGGCGGAGTGAGCCCCATCCTGGGGATACACGACGAGCTCGGCTTTGCCCGGCGCAGTAATGGCCACGCCGAGCTCCCACGGTCCGCTGTTGATGTATCCATCGCATTTCGACTTGTCGACGAGATGGGTTTCGCGCGCGCCGCCGCCGCTCGCGGCGAACTTCACCCATGTGGAAACCGTGAAGGCGGTGAGAGCGTTCGCCTGCGCAACCTGGCCGACAGCCACATAGTCGTTCGAGCCATCGAAAAACAGCCCACGGTTGGACTTGCCGTCCGTCCACGTCGGACCGTTCTTCAGAGTACCGATGTGGTTGTTACCGGACGCATCGGTCACGGTCGTGCCGCTGCCTTCGTCAAGACTGTATGCGGCGATCTGACCTGGCGCTGCGACAGCTGTAACTTGTACAGCAAAGACTGCGAATAAGATTTGAATCGAGAGAGAGAGGATGCGACGTGTGTTGCGACGAATTTTTTTTGACATGATCTTCCACGGAGCCAGGACCAGCGGGACTGCAGACACCGACGCTGCAACAACGCACCGCGCCGCAAAGTTCCCGTTTCGTTGATCGTGATCGAGGAATGCTCTGCAGTTCGTGCCGGATGAAGCGTGCGGTCCTTTGTTGCATAGTGATCTGTCGTCACACTGCGACACTCTTCATGCGAGGACGGCGCAGTGAGCGCCGTGATGAACGTCGAGTACCTTGGACCAGCCGGCGGCACGTGGTTCGTCGCTCGGTTGCGTCAGTGCACGACGAACAACCGTCATCGCTTCGTCGGCTATGGTTGCTTCACGCTGTCGCCAGCCAATTGGCTCAGGGATGCCCCTGCGAGAGCACTTGCATCACGGCATCGACCACGCGCTCGCGCGTGAAGCCGAAGTGACGCAACAGATCGCCGGCCGGCGCCGATTCACCGAAGCGATCGATACCGACCACCGCACCCGAGCGACCGACGTACTTGCGCCACAGATCCGATGCGCCGGCTTCGATGGCGACGCAGGGCAGACCGGCGGCAGCACGGATCGCCGAAAGCCAGCGGGCTGACGATCGAACACCGTCGTCGATGGCATCGACACGACGCGGACCGGGACATTCCGCTCGCGCCAGCGCCTTTGCGCCTCGACCGCAAGCGCAACTTCCGAGCCCGTCGCGAGCATGACGGCCCGCGGCGGCTCCGGCGGTTCGACGCAGCACGTAGCCGCCACGCCGAATGACTTCCTCAGCGCCCGCCGGTCGAGACTGGAACGGCAGGTTCTGACGGCTGAAGATCAGGCTCGTGGGACCGTCGGTGCGCTCGAGTGCGGCCGCCCAGGCGACGACCGATTCCACGGTGTCGCACGGGCGCCAGACGTCCATGTTCGGAATCAGTCGCAGCGAGCTGAGTTGCTCGATCGGCTGATGCGTCGGGCCGTCTTCGCCCAGCCCGATGGAGTCGTGAGTGAAGACGAACATCGAACGCATGCGCATGAGCGCTGCCATGCGCAAGGCGTTGCGAGCAGTAGTCCGAGAACGCGAGGAACGTGCCGCCGTAGGGAATGAATCCGCCGTGCAGCGCCAGGCCGTTCATGATCGCGGCCATCGCCGAATTCGCGCACGCCGTAATGCAGATAGTTGCCGCCGCTCGTGCCGTCACTGCGCGCGAGCCGGACCACAGCGTCAGATTCGAGCCTGCGAGATCCGCCGAACCGCCGATCAGCTCGGGCAAGGCCGGCGCGAGATCCTTCGATGATGCTTCTGCGACGCTTTGCGCGTCGCGATCGTGCTCGCCTTCGCTTGCGCTCGCGTCGATGGTGAGTCTGCGAATGCACTGCAGCGAAGTCGTGCCGGCAGCTCGCCTCGCATGCGTCGCTCGAATTCGCTCGGCCTGTTCCGGATGCGCGCTCGCGTACTCGGCCAGCGTTCGATTCCAGGCGACCTCGCAGGTCTGCGCCCTTGCTGCGCGCATCCCACAGTTCGTAGACATGCGCGGGAATTTCGAACGGTGCGTGGTTCCACCCGATTGCGGCGCGCGTCAGCCGCGATCTCCTGCTCGCCCAGCGGCGCGCCGTGCGCATCGTGAGTGCCCGCCTTGTTCGGCGAACCTTTCGCGATGACTGTCTTGCAGCAGATGAGCGTATGGCTGTGTCCGTCACCGCCTTCGCCGCGCGGATCGCGTCGATCGATCGCTTCGCTGTCGTGTCCGTCGACGTTCGGCAACGACGTGCCAGCCGTAGCCTCGAAGCGCTTGCGGCGTGTCGTCGGTGAACCAGCCCGAAACATGGCCGTCGATGGAAATGCCGTTGTCGTCGTAGAAGGCGATGAGCTTGCCGAGGCCCAGCGTGCCGGCCAGCGAACAGGCTTCGTGCGAAATGCCTTCCATCAGGCAGCCGTCGCCGAGGAACACATAGGTGTGATGATCGACGATCTCGAAGCCCGGGCGATTGAACTCGCGCGGCGAGCAGCTTCTCCGCGATCGCCATGCCGACGGCATTGGCGATGCCTTGCCCGAGCGGCCCGGTCGTCGTTTCGACGCCTGGCGTCATGCCATACTCGGGATGGCCCGGCGTCTTCGAATGCAAGCTGACGGAAGCGCTTGCAGCTCCTCGAGCGGCAGGTCGTAGCCGGTCAGATGCAGCAACGCGTACAGCAGCATCGACCCATGACCGTTCGAGAGCACGAAGCGGTCGCGGTCGAACCACTGCGGGTTGGCCGGGTTGTGCCGCAGATGACGGCGCCACAGCACCTCGGCGATCTCCGCCATGCCCATCGGCATGCCCGGGATGGCCGGAGTTTGCCTTCTGCACCGCGTCCATCGCGAGCGCGCGCAGCACATTGATGGCGTCCGTGGTCGCGAACACCTGCGCGCCGATCGCAGCACTTATTTCGGCAGATCATGCGACGACCCTCAAGGCGGCGCGTCACACGCCTCGGCCGCAGGCGCAATCGATGAGATCTTCGACGATTGCTGACGATGGCCGTCGGGGCGCAGTCCGCCAGCGGCAGGTCGTGGTCGCATAGCCGTAGTCGACCGCGACGATGCGGCAACCCGCTGCGTGAGCCGCCGCGATGTCCGCACGCGAATCGCCGACGCACAGCAGTTTCGCGGGCTCGACACCGAGCGTGAGCGCAGGCGGCGAGCAGCATGTCGGGACTCGGCTTCCGATCCTCCGGACGGTCGGCGCACAGCGTGACCGCAAAGCGTTCGCGCAGCCCGGCCGAACTCCAGCAACGGCAGCGCAAATTTGCTCTCCTTGTTCGTGATGCAACACAAGGGAAGCGCCGCGTTCTCGAGCGCCTGCAACGTCTTCACCACGCCGGGATAGACGCGACTGCGCTCGAACAGAGCGCTGCCCGTAGAGATTCCGAAACAGAACGTGAGCCCGTCGACTGGAGCGCCGCATCGAGCTGCGACGCGTCGCACGCTTTCCTCGAGCACCCGCGCGACGAACTCATCGATGCCGGCGCCGATCAACGCGGCGATGCGATGCTCGGGCAACGGCCGGCCGCCAAGGATGACCAGCATCATGTTGGCGGCCGCTGCCAAGATCGGGCGCCGTGTCGATCAGCGTGCCGTCGAGATCGAACGCGACGGCCTCGATGCAATCGATGAGCTTCGGCATGCATTGCCGGCGTACTGCGCTGTCGCGAGCTGCAACGAGGGCACGGGCGCGGGCTGCTCGAGCCGACGACGCCGGCGCGCGAGCGATTCCTTCCTGCGCTCGATCAGCCGCAGGATCATCGGCGTGAAAATCAACTGCATCGCCAGGTCCATCTTGCCGCCGGGACACACGATCGTGTTGGCGCGCGACATGAACGACCCGTGCAGCATCGACAGCAGATAGGGAAAGTCGATGCCCTGCGGATTGGCGAAACGGATGACGAGGAACGATTCATCCGGCGTCGGAATGAACCGCGCGATGAAGGGATCCGAGGTGTCGACGACCGGCACGCGCTGGAAGTTGATGTGCGTGCGCGAGAACTGCGGGCAGATGTAGTGCACATAGTCGTGCATGCGCCGCAGGATCGTGTCGGTCACCGCTTCGGCGGAATAGCCGCGCGTCGACTTGTCCCGATGCAGCTTCTGGATCCACTCGAGATTGATGACCGGCACGACGCCGATCGAGCAGATCGACATGGCGCGCGACGTCGATGTCGCCGCGCGCGACTGCGCCGTGCAGCCCCTCGTAGAACAAGCACATCCGTGTCCTCGGGCAGCTCTTCCCATTCGGTGAACGTTCCAGGCTTCTGCGCCGAACGGCGCCGCTTCCTGCTCGTCATGCAGATATTTGCGGCGCTGGCCGCGTCCAGCTCTCGCCATAGCTGCTGAACAAGCCTTCGAGCTCCGCGAACAGATTGGCGTCCGGTCCGAAATGGCTGAAGCGCGTGATCGCCGCGGGCGAGCGCCTCCGCCATTTTCTGCTTCATCGCCGCGCGGTCGTAGCGATGAAAGCTGTCGCCTTCGATGAATGCGGCCGTCACTCGCTTCGCGGCGAAAGATCTGCTCGAACGTGCGCATGACCGAGGTGGTGCCGGCACCCGAAGAACCCGTGACGGCGATGATGGGATGTGTGGCTGACATGGCTGCTCCGCCGCGATTACGCGGGACTTCTCAAGACGTTGCGCGCGCCGAACAGCGGCGCTTCGAATTCGAAATCGTTGTGCTCGCGGTGGTAGCGCTCGATGCGCTCGACTTCCGCGCGCGCGCCGAACACGAAGCCGATGCGCTGATGCAGGCTCTCCGGCTCGACCGTCGAGCAGGGTTCGCGGCCCGTGCTGGCGCGTCCACCCGCCTGCTCGATGAGAAAGCCGATCGGATTCGCTTCGTACAGCAGGCGCAGACGGCCAGCCTTGCGAGAGGTCCTTGCGATCGCGCGGATACATGAAGACGCCGCCGCGCATGAGGATGCGATGCGTCTCGGCCACCAGCGAGGCGATCCAGCGCATGTTGAAGTCGCGTCCGCGCGGACCCGTCGGTGCCCGCCTGGCACTCGCTCACGTAGCGCTTGATCGGCGCTTCCCAGTAGCGCGAGTTCGAGGCGTTGATCGCGAACTCGGAGGTGCTCTCCGGGATGCGCAGATCCGGATGCGTCAGCATGAACTCGCCGATCTCGCGATCGAGCGTGAAGCCATGCACGCCGCGGCCGGTGGTGAGCACGAGCATCGTGGACGGTCCGTAGATCGCGTAGCCCGCGCACACCTGGTCGGACGCCCGCCTGCAGAAAATGCTCGACGCATCGGCTCGCTGACGCCTTCCGGACAGCGCAGCACCGAGAAGATGCTGCCGACTGCGACGTTCACATCTACGTTCGAGGAGCCGTCGAGTGGGTCGAACAGCAACAGATAGCTGCCCGCGCGGATACTCCGCCGGGATCGCGTAGGGCGCCGTCCATCTCTTCCGACACCATGCCTGCGAGCTGCCCGCCCCATTCGTTCGTGCGGATGAAGATGTCGTTCGCGAGACGTCGAGCCTTTGCGTCTCGCCTTGCACGTTGACGTTCGACGTCGCCGAGCGCGTCCGCCAGCGCGCCCTTGCCGATGAGCGTCGCAATGCGCTTGCACGCGAGGCGGATGTCGTTGACCAGCGCAGTGAAGTTGCCCGTCGCATCCTTGTGACGGCGCTGTTCCTCGATGAGGAATCGGGTCATCTGCTTCATGAAGCCCTCTGCGTCGCGCCGCTTCGCGTGAACACACGGCTGGCGCGGATGTCCTCCGCTTCGATCGTCATCAGATCACGAGCCGACAGGGCGCTGTCGCGCTGTGCGAGCAAACGCGCTCGCTTGCCGCAGCCGCGCACGATCGAGCGCGTTACGAATCGAGCGCGCGTTGCGAAAAGTGCGGCTGCGTCTGCCGCAGCTCGATGTATTCGCGTAGCGCCGCTTGCGCCTCGCGGCTCAACGTGTACTGCATCTGCTCCAGCATCAGGTCGCGCGATCGCGAGCAGCTCCCCGGACGTGTAGTTCGGAAAGTCGATGTGATGCGCGATGCGCGAGGACAGACCAGGATTGCTGCGGAAGAACTGCTCCATGCGGTCCTGGTAGCCGGCGAGGATCACGACCAGATCGTCGCGATGGTTCTCCATCTCCTGCAGCAGGATCTCGATCGCCTCCTGGCCGTAGTCGCGCTCGTTCTCCGGCCGATACAGGTAGTAGGCCTCGTCGATGAACAGCACTCCGCCCATCGCCCGCTTGAGCACTTCCCGCGTCTTCGGCGCGGTGTGGCCGATGTATTGGCCGACCAGATCGTCGCGCGTGACCGCGACCAAGTGACCTTTCGCACGTAACCGAGGCGATGCAGGATCTCTGCCATGCGCAGCGCGACCGTCGTCTTGCCGGTGCCTGGATTGCCGGTGAAGCTCATGTGCAGCGATGGCGCGCCCGTGGTGAGATCCGATTGGCTGCGCAGCTTGTCGACGAGCAGCAGCGCGCAGATGTCCCGAATGCGGCTCTTCACCGGCGCGAGCCCGACCAGCTCGGCGTCGAGCTTGTCGAGCACCTCAGCCACGTGCGACTCGCGCAAACGCCGCCTCGAGATCTGACGCTCGTCGCCGATTGTTTGAGCACGAGTTCATCGCAACCTCCTCCGATGTGCTCGCATCGCTGCAGTTCAGCGCTCGCCCTCCGGCCCTGGGTCGCGTAGCGCAATGTACGCACCTGCGGCCCGGCCTTCTTCGCGCACCAAGCCGAACCCCGGCTCCTCCGCCGGGCGATGGACGATGAAGGACAGCCGCACGCGATTCGACGCCGCGCGTCGCATCGAACGCGTTCACTTTCACGTAGTGATTCGGGAACGTGTGTCGGCACGCATTCACTTCCTGCATGATGCCGGCTGCGTCCTTCAGGTCGAACATCGGGCATGCCGAACATCTCCCAGTACGTGTTGCGCGGATGCGGATCATCCGTGTACTCGACCGACATCGCCCAGCCTTGCTGCAGGCAGTACTCGATCTGCGCCGCGATCTGCGCGTCCGTGAGATCGGGAAGAAAGGAAAAGGTACCTTGGGTGAGTCGCATGCGTTGCTGCTCCTCAAGCAGCAGCAGTCGGAGTGGGAACGAAATCCGGCGTGTCGGTGCTCGCATAGTCGAACGTGACCTCGCCCCAGGTATCGAGCGCTGCCTTGCAGCGGCGTGCAGTGACGCGCGGCGTCCGCCAGGATCTGCGGGCCTTCGTTCCAGATGTCGCGACCTTCGTTGCGCGCGAGCACCATGGCTTCGAGCGCGACGCGATTCGCAGTGGCGCCCGCCGCGATGCCCATCGGATGGCCGATCGTGCCGCCGCCGAACTGCAGCACGGTGTCGTCGCCGAGATAGGTCAGAAGCTGATGCATCTGCCCGGCATGGATGCCGCCGGAGGCGACCGGCATCACCGCGTCCAAACCGGCCCAGTCCTGCTCGAAGAAAATGCCGCGCTGCAGATCGACCGTGTTGAGCGGCTCGCGCAGCACGTTGTAGAAGCCCTGCACCGAGTTCGGATCGCCCTCGAGCTTGCCGACGATGGTGCCGGCATGCAGGTGATCGACGCCTGCAAGCCGCATCCACTTCGAGATCACACGGAAGGAAATGCCGTGATGTCTTCTGCCGCGTGTACGTGCTGTGTCCGGCGCGATGCAGATGCAGGATCATGTCGTTCTTGCGCGCCCAGCGTCGACATCGACTGGATGGCGGTGTAGCCGATCACCAGATCGATCATCACGATCACCGAGCCGAGCTCGCTTGCGCGAACTCGGCGCGCTCGTACATATCCTCCATCGTCGCGGCGGTGACGTTGAGGTAGTGGCCTTTCACTTCGCCGGTCGCGGCCTGCGCGCGATTCACCGCCTCCATGCAGTTCAGGAACCGATCGCGCCAGTGCATGAACGGCTGCGAGTTGATGTTCTCGTCGTCCTTGGTGAAATCGAGCCCGCCCTGCAGCGCCTCGTACACGACGCGGCCGTAATTCTTGCCGGACAGGCCGAGCTTGGGCTTCACGGTCGCGCCGAGCAGCGGCCGGCCGAATTTATCGAGCCGCTCGCGCTCGACGACGATGCCGGTCGGCGGGCCCGGCGAACGTCTTCACGTAGGCGACCGGGAAACGCATGTCTTCGAGGCGCAGCGCCTTGAGCGGCTTGAAGCCGAACACGTTGCCGATGATCGATGCGGTCAGGTTCGCGATCGAGCCGGGCTCGAACAGGTCCAGGTCGTAGGCGATGTATGCGAAGTACTGGCCGGGTGCGCCCGGGCACGGGCTCGACCTTGTAGGCCTTGGCGCGATAGCGATCGCAGGCGGTCAGCCGGTCGGTCCAGACGACAGTCCAGGTCGCGGTTGACGACTCACCGGCGACTGCTGCGGCGGCCTCGTTCGGCTCGACGCCGTCTTGCGGCGTGATCCGGAACAGCGCCAGCACGTCGGTGTCCTTCGGCTCGTAGTCGCTGTCCCAGTAGCCCATCTGCGGCGTACTTGAGCACGCCGGCGCGATACCGCTCCGCTCCGGCCATGCGAGTGCGAGCGCCGATTCTCTTGATAGTCATCGTTGCCTCACGCCATTGCCTGCTATCGATGGATCAAGCCTGCCCTCCGCCGTCCATAAGATCCAATTCGATTTTCTTCGTTTAAGCATAAGATGTTCCTTATGCAGGATTTCCGCGAACCACCGGGGAGAAATGAAGTCATGCGCAACGTCACGCTCCGCCAGATGCGTGTCTTCGCCGCGGTGGCGCGCTACCGCTCGTTTACTCGTGCGGCGCGCGAGTTGCATCTCACGCAGCCGGCCGTGTCACAGCAGATCAAACTGCTCGAACAAGAAGCGGGGCTGCCGCTGTTCGAGCACATCGGGCGAACGATTCACGTCACGGCGGCGGGACAGGAACTTTTGCGCTACGCGACGCAGGTGACGGATCTACTGCGCGAGGCGGGCGAGACGCTCGCGGCCATGCGGGGCCTGAAGCGCGGCGTGTTGAAGCTGGGCGCAGTGAGCACCGCCAAATACTTCGCGCCATCGCTCCTGTCAGCGTTCGCGCCGGCGTATCCGGACGTGACGATCCGATTCTCGGTCGGCAATCGCGAGGAGATCATCAAGTTGCTCGCGGCGAACGAAATCGATCTCGTGATCATGGGCCGACCGCCGCGCGAGCTTGCGACGGTCGCGGCGCCGTTTGCAAAGCATCCGCTCGTGATCATCGCCTCGCCCAATCACCCACTCGCGACAAACGGCGCATCCGGGTGAAACAGCTTGCCAGCGAGAATTTCGTCATACGGGAAGAAGGCTCCGGAACGCGCGCGGCAATGGAGCACGTCTTCAAAGCGCATGGCGCCGCCTATCGCGCGTCGATGGAAGTCAGCAGCAACGAGACGATCAAGCAGGCGGTGATGGCTGGGATGGGGATCAGCTTCATCTCGATCCATACCGTCATGCTGGAGCTGGCGGCCGGCAAGCTCGTGACCTTGAACGTCGCCGGACTTGCCGCTCGTGCGCGACTGGTTCGTCATTCACCTGCGCGACAAGAAGCTATCGCCCATCGCCCAGGCATTTCGTGCTTTCCTGCTCGACCAGGGCGCGTCCATCATGAAAAAGGCGTTGGGAGCGTAGGGCGCCAACGCCTTCATCGGCGTGGGTGGAACGATGGCCCGCGAGGCGATCCGCCTCGCCGTAAGTTATTGAAAGAAATGGTGGCCAGGGTCGGAATCGAAGGAACACTCCGAGTGGCTCAATCTTACGAGTCGATTGATTCCGAAGACCAGAGTTACCCCGAGAACTACCCCGCGGCGTCGCCACAAACAACCTCAGCATCCTTGTTTCTCACGACGCGCTTTGGGTACGGGCGGAAGCGAGTTGAGAGCTGTTTGACTAAACGTCGTCGATCGAACTCAGATCCCAGAACGTACACATAGCGATGCTTCTTGGTGCGCTGAATTCGAGAGTAGTGTGGGTCTATCCGAACTAGAACGTCGTGCCGCGCGGAGCCAAACAGGCGATGGACTGACCTTGGGTGGTACTTAGCGCCGTTGATAATGTACGCACCAGGCCCGCGAGAATCTGTGAAACCCAAATAAGCCGCGTTCGTGGCTTGATAGACAACTCCGACTTCACCAGCCTCCGGATCAGCGTACGCGACGACCAGCCGCGGATGCTTTCGAGTCTCCAGCATGCGAAGTGATCGCGCGATTAGCATGCTAGCCGCGTACTTTGGTGCCCAGTGCGTAGAGGCCCCACGACATAGTTGCAGGACTGATTCAGGGTGAAGCCCTAGCATCGAGGCAAACGCAGTCGTTGCAGTCGGTCGCGCATAACAAACGACTGCCGCCAGGCGAGCGCCATACAAGAGTCCGTAGCAATAGCGCGCTGCTCCTGCATTGCCCAGCCACTCGTACTCGGTGACGAAGGCCTTCGCCTCGCGCTGAGGAATTTCGGCGACTCGGGGATCGTCAGTTGGTGGCGGGGCGAAGGATGGGTTTGCGTGAGCTTTAGATTGCTTGACAAGGAACTGCCAGCAAATGGCGTCGCTCATGTCAACCTTGTTCCGAATACCCGAAACATTAGTAGGAAGGCAACGTACTGAATTAGCGGCCCAACGTAGAAGCCCCACTGAAACTGGCTGTTGGTTGCAGTGGTCTGACTCGCGAAACCAGTTCCGATAACCCACGCCGCTCCGATGAGAAGGAACAATAGATAAACCCGAGTCGACGAGCGTGGCTCTACTGGTAGCTCGAGGCGAGGCCCAACGAGGCCCTTTATTTCTGCTGGCGCGGGTCCAAACTGAAGCTGCACGTATTCGTGCGACCTCTGCGAAAGAGGCGCAACCTTGAACCCAAATTCATCAGCTCTCGCCTGCGCACCCGCTCGACCCAGAGTTGACGTCGTAGCCTCAAGACCCGGGCTGAAAACTAGGCCATACGGCAGCTCAGAATTCCTGTCGGTCTTCTGCAGCGGGAAGAAATAGTCCACCCGGACGCGATAGGAGTGTGAGCGCTCCAAACGCAAGGCTTGGCGCGACTGTCCCTGAGAAGTATTCCAGAGCGAACTCCGAAGCGGCGAACTTGACGACACTGCGATGTTTGATCCTTCCTTGAGAATGTCGAGTCGCGCAAAAATCACAGTTTGCGTCGAGGTTGTCCCGAGCGCCTGTGTGCCACTCAGGACTTCGACCAAGCTACGCCACCCATCATTGGTTCCAAAGAAGTTGGCGGGTGGGTCCGGCCCGACAAGCAGGTAGTCCCCATCCTTTTCGTTATCAGGAGTGTCCACCAATCGCGGAGCGCCCATGGGCGCAAGAGTAGTGGCCAGCCACTGGCTGAAATTGCCTCCAGGCGCCGAACTCGGCCATTCTTTGAACCGTACAGTTACCTCCACCTTTCCAGCGTCAACCAGTGCGCCAACAAACTGAGCGCGGCGCACCGGGATATATCGATAGCCGCCATTCGCAAATCGATCCACAAAGGTGAGGAACGCCTCTTCGCCAGCATTCAATGCCTGCAATGCGGCGACCGTCTGCGCCGAAACATTCTTTCCCTCTGTGTATGTAAATCTCTGGCTCGATCCAATAGGGGCGCACACCGCATTCAATACAGCGACCCTATAGGCGCTTCGAAAACCAGATATGAATACGTGTAGCATCGCGTCGACTAGTAGATGCGCGCCGCCCCTAAGTTGCGCTTATTGTGGATCACTAGCCGAGCGAAAACCATCGCCTTCCCACGGTGGTACAAAGCCCAGGGTTCGAAGCTTCCTTTCAAACTCACGCCGCTCGCGATTCGGCTGCAATAGGCCGTCACGCATTTCCAACCAGCCAAAGGACCGCGCGCAGTTTGCGGCGCTTTCTCCGTCCTCAGCTTGCAGGTGTCGAATCACCTCTACTTCCCTAGCGGAGAGCGACATGGCCCTGAGTTGATAGTCTTCGAACGTACGCCACGCAAGCGGACACCATCTGCGAACGATTTCATTTCCGATCACCAGTGCGTAACTGCGAATTTCATACTGCGCTGATTCGGCCATTCGAAGCCGAAGGAAGTGAAACAGATTGTGAAGATCAATCTTCCAGAACGCCTCGGTGTATGTCGAAAGGGGCAGATCCTTCCGTGCCTGCTCTCGCGCGATATCGAATTTCAGCCTTTCGTCGTATATCTCGCGCGCCAGGCGATGGAGCTCGGCTTCTCGCAAGCTCAACTGATCCCCTACTGTCGGAGGTATCGAGCTATCACTACCCTGTTTGTTTGACTTGGACTGCGCTCTCCACATGTCCGCCGATGTCTTCGCTGCGGAGTCAATCGCGATCGAGTACCTAGTCGAGTACTCATTGACGTTTGCCGTCCTGTGCCGAATCCATTGGCGCCACGTGTCCATTGGTACACGCACATGCAATTTGATTTCGCACATTTCGAACGGCGTCGTGTGCTGATGCCTCATCAAGTACCGTATGAGACCCTCATCTTGATGGACAGCCTTGGTGCCGGCGCCGTAGGAGACCCTAGCCGCTTCAACAATGGATTCATCGGATCCAAGATAATCCACTAGACGCACGAAGCCATCATCGAGCACCGGCCATTTGCGGCCGAGGACCTCGTCAAGCGCTGGTACATTCGTCCGCTTAGTGGGCTGGTCTGCCACTGGGTCTCCCGAGCAAAGATGATGCAACGAACCAAAGCCTATCTCAGGCTTCACACTAAGCACACCAGGTCCGATGCCTACAGCTCGACCTCATAGAGCCATATGTTGCCAATTCCCACGCTGCTGTCACGCACAGCCCGCTCAGTAAATGGGAAGAGAATGCTAACCGGCAGCGTTGTCATTTCGCGAATGTAGAACAAAGCAAAACCAAGTGTCTGAGGCTTCGTGCCGAGCGGGCTCAGATACCAGTTTCCGATCGGACTCTTGGCCTTGGCGGTTAGGTACGTTTCGCGCAATACGGTAGCTGTCACAAACGGATCATTAGCAGCTGTAAATGCAATCCCAGATTCAAAGGCACGTCCTTCAAGCGCACCACGCGCATTGGCCATGCGCAGCACGCTCTCCTGGTACATGTCCGCGCTGAGAGACGGTAGTCCATAGATGAGCAATACCCTAGCGCTCTCCTTGTGTGTCGCTACTTGCGACACCAGCTCATGATCATATCCTGCGCCAATAACGAGCAGATCGCTGGACACGCTCGGCGAGTGCGATCCCTCAAAGCCCGAAACTTGGCGCACCTCTGCAATGTCCCCAATAAAAAATTGGGTATGCTCCTTTCTTCGATACATGTGAGGCTCGGAATAGAGGACATCGAAACGTCTAATACCCAGACGTTGCAGCAGGTTTGTCAGGAACAGAATGTGAGGCCGCATGAAACCTGTTATGTCCACGCACAAGGAAATCTCTCGTCCCGCCAACCCCGCTCGCTGGACATAGCCACTGATTGCGTCAGCCTCATTAAAGCTGTTTAGCCAAAAAGCACTCCCGTTGTTCGGAACGTCCCCTTGCTGATAGCCGTATTCCTTGGCAATGAGCCAGTGCTTCTCCCGAGCGGGTACGCGTGGAAAGACAGCGTTCACGCGTTCGCTGTCGTTCAATGTTGAAACGAAGACATCCCATCTCGGCAGGTCACCGAGACTTTCAAGCGAGTGGCGCCGCTTAGTGGAGATTAGATAGCTAAGTTCCATCTACGCTGAGGTCAAGCTGTCCGTTTCTTTCCCGCAACCGACTGCCCCGGCCAAATGGGGCATTCATTCCCGCCACGCGATCGCGAAGGCGATCGCGGAAATTATCTCTCTCTTGTGGATCGAAGATCGACTCGGCTAGCGCGCGATCCAGCGTCAAAGTTCCTCGCCGCGAGATCGAAACTCCCCAACGAGGCGCCAACAAGGGATTTAGTTGGAACTTCGCTGCGACTGCCTTCGTGTTTTTGTCCTTCTGTCCCGCCGGCACGCTGATGAGGAACGACCAGTTCACTGCATGCATAATAGTTTGCTGCGCACCCGTGGAGAGCTGAGTAGTTGGCACGCTGAATGTGGACACCGCACACTCGGCTGGCTTATCCGAGAACCGAACTTCTCGTAGCAGTTCCGCCAGAAACTCGACCGCAGCGCGTACATTGGTCCCATACCTATCGGGTTGGGCATCGTCCCAAAGCCAACCCGATGCATCCTCCACACCATCACGCTGCGACGATGTCGATATCCTTCCCTCACGGAACGGTTTCTCACCGTTGAACGACGATCTATTAAATACGTGCTTGAGAATCCCTAGCAGATTGCGTGGGACTCCTTGCGACATAGAGATGAATGTTGCCAAGCCGGCATAGACAGGACGCTGTCTGCAGTCACGATATAGTTGTGCAATCAAGTCGGTTTTGTAATGAGCGAGCGTCTGCTTGTACTTCCGCGCGCTGGTCGGGCTTCGACGGTAATCTATTGACCACTGCCGTATGCGTCGGGCTGCGACTTGCAGATCCTCACCCTTCGCCCACGCTTGGTAGAGCAACAGAATGTTGAGCTTCTCTAGCAATGGATAGTCATCAACTACGAGCGAGCTGACAACCTTCTCTATCTGCGATTCGGTCTGTCGCGGCTCATGTTGCGTAGCAAGCTGCCGCCGCAATTTCTCGAAATAGGGCCGTTCATTTACTTGGTACTTCGAAACGAGCCGCTCGGTTTCAGATCTATGAAGATCATCGACTGATGGCATCTCAAAGAACTGGTCAAGCTCGTCCGCCAAGGTGCGCAAATCAATAGTCGTTGCCAAGAACCCCGCTTCCACGAGGCGCTTGACGCACAATATTCGAACACATGTCGGATAGTCCTTGCTGTCGCGCATGAGAGAGTCAAGTTGCAGGACTTCATACTCTGCATCCTGCTTGATCTGCTCTCCGCCCCCATCAGTGTCATACGTCCGCACACCATACAGACGTGAGCCGATTCGCAGTGACGCAGACCCCTTGCGATATCGAATAAGGCTGTTGATGAATCTCTGTTGATCGTCCGAGAAGTTCTCTAACTCGTCGATCAAATAGAGGACCTGCACCTTGGCTTTCGAGCTGATGTAATCATCGATAATGTTTGGAATCCCGAACATGAGCCTGCCAGGAGAGAACAAGATGTCGGCGCGGAGTTCTCGCGTAAACGACGCATTGTTTATTGCGAAGTCGAGCGTTCGGTGCTCACCGGCGAAGAAGCGGCAGAGTTCCTCGAACGTTCTTGAAGCCAGTGCTGGCGGCCGATCAAAGAGTCCCAGGACACGATCTACTATCTGTCCCTCTTGAGATTCCAGGTCGGTTCCAGTCAGTACATCTGCAACAGTCTCAAGGACAAGCCGTGCAAACCAACTCTCAAAGTAGTACTGGAAGACCGTTCGCCACACATCTGGACTGACATCTTTGCCGCCGAAGCGATTCGTGTTTAAGCCATCCGCATGCACATAGATGCCGAGATAGCCATCTGCTTGAACGCCATCGAGAGATGTGGTTGACCATTTCAGCTTTCGAACGGGATACGAGCAATACCGAAGCAGATGCGTTTTTCCGCTTCCTTTGCTGCCTAGAATCAGCATCGGCATCGTGCTGTTGGGCTTGAGAAGTCGATCGAGCGCGTCGTCCCCTGCCAGATCCACCCAATAGCTAAGGATCTCGCGGTCACTGAAGTCAGTTGCGCGAGTAGTTTCGAAAGGATTTGTGTCCGGGCGCATCATGGCGAGCCACCCGAAAAATCGTAGACCTTAGGATACCGCCGAAAAATCGGAGTCCAGGCAGCCTTTGACGGCTCGCTAAACCAGATGATCGGGAGCGTGTTGTCAGGAGTGTTGTGGTGGAAACCAATCAGCAACTCACCATCTCGCCACCCCAAGGGATAGTCGGGACAGAGCTTGAGACCGTAGTGCTGGGACATTTGCCGGAATAAGGTTGGCGTGAACACGTCGGATAGATCCGAGAGGAACCGAGATGACTCGTCGAAGATGCGATAGGACGAGTCCAACTCGAAAACGGCCTCGCATCGCGTGAATCGGGTCTGCTGTCGAACGGTGTCAATTCCAGACTTGGTCGCGAACAACGCGTAGTAGCAAACTTGAGCCTCGCCGTTGAGTTCTAGTATGCGCTCCACCAAATCAGTGGAATAGTCGCGTGCTTGATCTCCCGACCCGCAAAGATCATCAATGAACACGTACCGTTTAACTGCTGGATCGCGTAGAACCTGTTGAATCAAGCCGCCCGCTCCTTCCTCTCTTGCGAAGATCTTGTGCGTTTCCCAAAACAGAGACTTGGGAAGTCCATTCTCTTGTCGGAAGAAATAGAGCAAATGCGTACCGCTCTCTGATGGATTCCCTACTCCGAAGAAGCGCGTTGCCTTCAGTTCGGCTTGAAACTGCTCTTCAATTCGAACCAGATCTGAGGTTCCGCCGAGCGATGCTCGGATCTCTTGGAGCAGCGGGCATGCAACCAAATCTCTAAAGAGCGCTCGCAAAAGCTCTCGCATTTCGCGGCTGCCGAAGTAAATGAATTGCGAAAGGATGTAGAGAGCGTGAAGGCGCTCTACTTCAACAGGCGCGACCTCACCAGAAAAGTTTCCAAGCCACCCCTCGACCTGAGGCCACTTGTTTCGTCCCTCCCACAAATTCATGTTGAGGGTCAGAATCTTCGACTTAAGTTCCTCAAACATTGCAGCGCTTGCGTGGCTTCCTAAAAAGAAGCACCCATTCTCTCGAGATAACACTTGCCGTTTTGTTCCGCTTCGTCATCAAACCTCGCGATTTGATGTCGTCGATGAGTCTGAGCTGCAGCTCCAATCCAAAATTTCGGAGAACGTGGGTTAGATAGCGGCTCGTAAGAAACGGGATGCGGGCGACTAAGTTGTTACCGATAACTAGGACCAAATACCCGCCTGGCTTCAAGGCTCTTACCATTTGTCCGCATGCAGAGCGCATTTCTCTTAGATATGTACTGGAGATACATGCGCGCAACGCATCGCGCCGTGCAATCTTTCGAAGCACCCGATCTGCAGCCGGCACGTATGTAGGCTGCAGCCTTTCGTACTTCTTCTTGTGAAAATGCTCTCGACCGATCGTCTTCTCTTCCAGCGCCCTAAGCTCAGTAGCCTGCGCAAGCCGAAGCCAGCCGAGGCTCAGACTGGACGCTCGAATGTATTTCTGTGCGCCACCGTACGGAGGTGACGATATGACCAACTGCACCGAGCCGGTCAAAACTCTCTCGTGGTCCCTACGGGCTCCTTGTTCTTTGAAGAGAGCTCGCGCATCACCATCAATTACGCGCGCCTTTGTGCCGCTCCCACATGCCTCGTACAATTCCTGTACCCGCTGGATGTTTTGAGAAACGATCTCATCGAAGATTTTTCTCACGCTTGGCGTGTCGCTCTTTTTTTTTCGAGTTCCCTTGACCGAGTTGCGTGCCTGCGGCTTCAGTCTTACAGGAACGGATAACCGCGGATCACAGAGACTGACCTTGCGCGCCAGAACAGAAAAGCACACTAAAAAGAAGTGGCGTACCGCGCGTGAACGCTCAGCTTCAATGGCCAACAGTATTTGTCGCAGGCTTCGTATCGTAGTTGGCTTGTACCAGTGATCTAGGTTCACAACACTTGGCAGCGGTGCAAGGCGACGCGATTTGAGACGGACTTGGAGGCGGCTAACCCCGTCGCGCAGGCGCCTTCTCGAGAGTGGGAGTGTCTTCACCGAGGCTACAAGCGTGGCCAACGGGTTCGAATCCAAAAGAATTGCGTCTCTTCCGGCCAGCATCGCTTCCAATCCGACGGTGCCCGTCCCCGCAAAGGGATCGAGGATCGTGTCACCCCGCTTGGATAGCGTGCTCGCGTGAGTAAAGAAGTATGCAATCTGCGGGAGGAGCTTTCCCGGATAAGGATGAATGTAATGCGTGGCCCTGTCGCCGCTGCGGAGCCATGGAACGGCAGTTCTGAAATTTACTTTGACTGGCCTCTTGCTCTTTTCGTACCTCTGGAGCCAAAGCCTCAACTGAAGTGCTGTATCAACATCGCCACTGCTCTGGCTGAGATTCAGGGGGAGCGGAAGTTTTGCGCCGTCCTTGCCTACGGCGTTGGGGTTCGTGCCCCGAAGCGCAGCGACGCTGGGAGACGCTTTCCTAGCCTTGGTCGCTGCGCTACCCGCTCCTGAGACTCGCAAGCGCTCTACCTCGAATTTCGGTGGCCGCCGACCCCGAACTCCCCTTCCGTATCAGCTAGTTTGTCTGATTTGGAGTTCGAGTCTTTTGGGAAAGGGGCCAATACCTTAGCAAATTTCTGTTGCCCTCGAACGCATTGTTAATTGTCGGCGCTCGCAGTTCGACACCCCGCCCGATCTGGGTTTTGATTCAAAGAGCCGCCGCGAGGCTATCCTGCATGACATCTATTTCGGCCCACTCTCGCAACTTTCTTGACGCTAGGCTTCCATAGGCTTATATAAGCTCCATGGGCAAAACGAAGCTTGCCGCCCTGTTCGCGCACATCGAGCCGGAGAGGGCCGCTCTGTTGAAGGAGTTGTCCGAAGAGACGCGTATACCAAGAAGCGCGTTAGTGCGGGAAGCGATCGATTTGCTGCTTGAGAAGTACGGGAAGTTGAAAGCGCCAAGGGGGAAGGGTCGGAAGGCTTGAGCGAGAGCGGCGTCCGCCGGTGCGACTAACACCGACGAACGCCTAACCACACCACCTGCAGTGAGGTGAATATGGCTGCGACACATTCTAGCAAGCGCCGGCGCGAAAGCCGGCAACGGACCACGGACAGGGCCGCAGGGACACGAACAGTTCCTCGTGATGGCGGACGATCCGTGCCCATCTCCAAGGGCGTAAAGGCCGCGATAGACGCCGAGAGGCGCGACCTGCAGATCGCGGAATCTGTGCTCGGCTGCCTCGTTACAGCCCTCGACTATTCGAGCTGCGCCGAACCGAAGCAACCACCTGACTTTGCAGACGCCGCGAGAGCGGTACGGCGCATCCTCACTGCGGCTATAGATCGGCTTGACTGCGTGAATCTGCAACGCAAGGCAACTGCCGGAAACTCGCACGCCCTCTAAGCTGATCGACACTCAGAGTTTCGCCGGTTCTCGGCGAAACTCTGTTGGCGATGCGATCCGACATCGCGTGATCTGCAGGTGTTTGCGGACATCCAGTGACGTCCATTGAAGTGCTCGGTCTCACCGTGAAGCAGACGCACTGAATGCTGAGCCTAGGTATCCAATGGAATGTCGTCCCACTCGTATGGCAGGCCGACAATCCAGTCGAAGCTGTGGCGACGCATCTGAATCGCGATCTCTGGCTGAGGAAAGTTCGATCCGGTCAGGCGTGCTTGCCGCGCAGCCCAATGCAGCCGGTAGTGCGCGTCGGCCTGCACGTAGAGTTCAGCGAAGGGTCGCAGCGTGGCAGCGTTAATTGAAGGCCGAGGATCAACGTTCGGCTTGAAATGCTCAACCAGGTCGTCAGGGCAGCAGCCGAGCCATTCGAGTTCAACAAGACGCAACGCCCAGGCGCATCCATAAACGGCTTCTGCGAGCCACGCTGCCCAAGCTCGGTCGTGGTCCGTGTGCTTGCGCTGCTTGAGAAAATCACGCTCGCGTGACGTGAGAGAAGCTTGAATGCCCGCCTTAGTGAGCCATTCAAGCATCTCTTTACCCGTACGCCCGTATCCCACTCCAATGATGTGAGTTAGGACCCACGCTCGAGTCGAGACATCCTGTGCCGAACGAGGTTTCAGTTCTGCTGGCTCTTCTATCGTCGGCAAATGAGCATTGACTGCAACACCCAATGCTTCGAGTCGGTTGTCGTTCTCGCGCTTTACGTCTTCCGCTTTCATCCCTCTCAGTTCCTTGCATGTACACACAGAAGATTCACGCGACGACCCTAAGCCGCGCCACCTTCCGATCGTTGCGTAGCGAATCGAGATAGTCCGCCCAAGACTGCATCATGCGGCGACGCTCGGGCAGGTATTGGGCGTAGTTGTACGCGGCTCGAACGTCGTCCTCTTCGCAATGCGCAAGTTGACGTTCAATTGCATCGTTGTCCCATCCCTGTTCGTTCAGAAGTGTCGATGCCATCGACCGGAACCCATGCCCGGTCATCTCCTCTTTCGTGTAGCCCATTCTGCGCAGCGCCGCGTTGATCGTGTTCTCGCTGATCGGTCGCTTGAAGGTGCGTACGCATGGGAACACCAGACCTTCTGGACCCGTGTGCGGATGCAGCTCGCGCAAGATCGCGACCGCCTGCGTCGACAGAGGAACGATATGCGCGATCCGCATCTTCATACGGTCGGCAGGAATCTTCCATTGCGCGCTATCCAAGTCGAACTCTGACCAGTTGGCGTAGCGCAGCTCTGCCGAGCGGACGAACACAAGTGGCAAGAGTTGCAAAGCGCATTGGACGACCCGAGATTTCCCCTGGTAGCCGTCGATAGCGCGAAGCAACTGACCGATCTGACTTGGATCGGTGATCGACGCATGGTGACGGTGCTTGATTGGCGGCAGCGCGCCTTTCAAATCTACAACCGGATCTCGGCTCGCTCGCCGAGTCGCAACGGCATAGCGCATAACCTCGCTGCACTTGCCTCGCACCTTGTGGGCTGTCTCGACAACACCCCGCTTCTGCATGCGTTCGAGGCATTCGAGGAAGTCCACCGCTTCAAGTTTGTTGACCGGCTTCGAGCCGATGAATGGAAAAACGTCCTGCTCGAAGCGGGTGATGACCGCACCGCGGTACTCGTCGCTCCACCCTTCCTTGCGCCGGTTCCACCACTCGCGTGCCACTGCCTCGAACGTATTCGTACGAGCCCGCTTCTCCGCCTTTCTCACTCCGCTCGGATCGATTCCGAGTGCAACCTGCTCGCGAATGGCTTCCCGACGAACACGAGCGTTCTTAAGGCTGATCTGCGGATACACGCCGACGGAGAGCATCTGCTCTCGGCCTTCAAAGAAGTACTTCATCCTCCACCAGCGTGCCCCGTTCGGCTGCACTAGTAGATAGAGCCCGTGACCGTCAGAGAGCTTTCGCGGTTTCAGGCTCGGCTTGGCGTTACGAATGATCGTGTCGTTGAGTCGCATACATCGTTCCTTGAGGCTTGCCGACTGCACGGGGTAACTCGGTTCAGGCCGAGCGAGCTACCACTGAACTTACCCAGCGAGCTGAGTGGCTGAGGGTGGACGCGACCGTACGCCGGCGGACGCGACGGCGCAATAAGCACCTGATTCTCAGGTACTTTGTGAACGTCTGTGGACGTCGGTGGAAAGTGAA
>CAWISC010000038.1:0-63938 GCA_963838635.1 uncultured Gammaproteobacteria bacterium
AAGACGTTCACCCTGATAAAACGCACTGTCGCCGCCATCGGCGCTTGCACCCTCGCGCTTGCAGCGCTTGCGCAGACTCCGCCAGCCGGCAAGACGCTGGCCGCATCGGCAGGAGTGATTGCATATCCCGCGAAGGGCCAGAAGCCCGAGCAGCAGACGAAGGACGAGGCCGAGTGCTACAACTGGTCGAAGCAGCAATCGGGCTACGACCCACTTGCGCCTCCGCCGGCTGCGCAGCCAGCGCAGGCTACCGGACCCGTCGCCGATGGCTCGCGCGCGCAGAGGCGCAGTGCGCGGCGCAGCTGCGGGCGCGGTCATCGGTGAGATCGCCGACAACGACGCGGGCAAAGGTGCTGCGATCGGCGCAGTGGCAGGACGATGGCGGGCGGTCGGCGCAGCCGCATGGCGCAATCGCAGCAGCAACAGCAGGCACAGCAGCAGGCCACGGCGTCACAGCAGGAACTGGTCGGCGCGTTCAAGCGTGGCATGACGGTCTGCCTGGAAGCGCGCGGCTACACGGTGAAATAGCTTGCATCGCCGGAGACGCTCATGCGATCTGCGGCACACCTTGAATCACGACGCGGGTTAGCGGCTGCACTGCTGTTCGCCGTGTTCGCCGTCTCTCCCGCGATGGCGCAGAGCGAGGCGCAGCGTCCACGCATCGGGCTCGTGCTCGGCGGCGGCGGTGCGCGCGGAGCGGCGCACATCGGCGTCATCCGCGTGTTGGAGCAGAAGCGCATTCCAGTCGATTGCGTCGCAGGTACCAGCATGGGCGCGCTGGTCGGCGCCGCATATGCCAGCGGCATGAGCGCCGATGAGATCGACAAGCTGGTCAGCGGCATCAACTGGAGCGAGACGTTCGGTACCGCAGGCACGCGCGATATGCAGCCGGTGCATCTGAAGACCGGCAATACGACCTACAGCAACCGCCTCGAGCTCGGGCTGAAGAAGAACGGATTGCTCGCGCCGGGCGGCCTGGTCGCGAGCCAGCAGATCGATTCGCTCCTGCGCACGATCGTCAGCCGCGCCAGATATCAGGAAAGCTTCGACGACCTGCCCATCCCGTTCCGTGCAGTCGCAACCGACGTCGGTTCGGGCGAGATGCTCGTGCTCGGCGGCGGCGATCTATCGGTCGCAATGCGCGCCAGCATGGCCGTACCGGGAGCGTTTGCGCCGGTGCGAGTCGACAATCGCGTCATGGTCGACGGCGGACTGGTGCGCAACCTGCCGGTGGATATCGCGCGCGACCTGTGCGCCGACGTCGTGATTGCCTCATCGCTGGTGAGCCCGGAGCCCGACGTCGAGAAGCTGCAGTCGGCGCTCGCGATCTTCGGCCAGATGATCGACATCCTGATCAAGAACAACGAGCGCGCGCAGCTGGCGACACTGCGCGCCGGCGACGTACCGGTGATGATCTCGCTGCCCGACATGACGTCGGGCGACTTCGACAAGGTACCGACGGCGATCCCGATCGGTGAAAACGCGGCGCGCTCGGTCGAGTCGCAGCTGGTGCGCTACAGCCTTTCCCCTGAGGCCTACGCGCAGTGGCGGACTCGAATCGAGCGCGCGGCGGCCGGTGAGCCCAGGACGATCATCGTCAACGACGTCCGCGTCGAAGGGCTCAAGCTCGCGAACCCGCAGATCGTGCAGCGGCAGATCCGCAGCCGCGCCGGCGAGCCGGTCAACGAGACGCAGATCGTCGCCGACGCGCAGCGCATCTTCTCGCGCGGCGACTACGAAACGGTGGACTACCAGGTGACCGAATCGGAAACCGGGCACACGCTGAGCTTCCTGCCGGTCGAGAAGCCGTGGGGACCGCACTACCTGCGCTTCGATCTCGGCCTGATGTCCTCGACGGGCGGCGATACCGGTTTCCTGCTGCGCCTCGATCACACCCGACCCTGGATCAACTCCCTCGGCGGACGCTGGAGCAACGCGCTCCAGATCGGCCGGACTGCGCTGGTCGAGACGAGCCTGTTTCAGCCGCTCGATCTCGACCAGCGGTTTTTTGTAGCGCCGGAGCTGCGCGTCAGTCGCGAACAGGAAGACGTGTATCGCGCCGACGATCGCGTGGCGCGCTACGAGCAGACTGCATTCGAGGGCCGACTCGAGGCGGGCGCGTCGCTGGGCAACTGGGGCGAACTGCGCCTCGGCCTGCGCGGCGCGCAGACTGACTTCACGGCGGAAACAGGCGATCCGCTGCTACCCGAATTCCGCAACGTGCAGTCCATCGGCCACACGGCGACCTTTCGCTTCGATACTCGCGACTCGCCGTTCGTGCCGACTCGCGGCGGCTATGCGCACGTCGACTTCTATTCGGCAGACGACGCGCTGGGATCGGACGACTCGTATCAGCGCGCGGAGTTGTTCGCGCAGCACATCCGCCAGTTTCGCGGCGACCTGATCTATTTCGAGCTGCAGGCAGGCACGGACTTCGACGGTGACGCTCCGGCCTACGATCTGTTCACGCTGGGTGGCGCGCAATCGCTCGCCGGCTTCCAGCAGGATGAGTTGCGCGGTCACGAGTACGCGTATGGGCGCATCGCCTACCTGAAGAAGGTGACGGACCTGCAGACGTTGCTCGGGCAAGCGCTGTACGCAGGCATGAGCGTGGAAGCCGGCAACATGTTCGATCGCCTCGACGGCACCGACGCTTCCGGCGCGATCTTCGGCTCGAGTCTGTTCTTCGGCGGGCGCACGCCGCTCGGGCCGCTGGTGATCTCGTTCGGCTATTCCGAGGGCGGCCACAAGGCGGCGTACCTGCAGCTAGGCCGTCCGCTCAAGGAGCGGTGACCTGCGCTGCGCGTCCGGCGCTGCGCGCCAGCGTGTTCGATGGGCTCTCGCCGAACAGCAGCCGATAGTCGCGGCTGAACTGTCCCATGTGAGTGAATCGCCAGCGGCGCGCGGTCTTCGCGATCGAGGCGACGCGGCGTGCGTTCAGCAGATCGCGCCGTACATGACAAAGCCTGATGCTGCGAAGGTAGGCGACGGGACCGACTTCGTAGCACTTGCGGAACCCGTACTCCAGCGTACGCGCACGCACACCCGCGACCGTGCACAAATCGTCCAGCGTGATCGCCTCGTTGAGGTGCTCGTCGATGTAGGCGCAGGCACGCGCTACTGCCTGGCGCCGCGTCGATCCCTCTTTCGATTCGCCCGCGACCGGCATCGACTTGGAGAATAGACAGTCTGCCGCCGGCATGAGCAACTCGCGCAGGCGTCGCTGCACTTGCGGTGCTACGAGCTCAGGACGGTCCGAGCGCCGGAACGTTTCCAGCAGGTCCATGCATCTGCTGAGCAATGCGCCATGCTCGGGAGCCAGCGCCCGAAATTCAGCACGACCGCTCGACGGCACGGCAGACGCATGCATGGACGTACTCGCCCCGTTACTGCCGGACGACGGCAGCGAGAGCATGAACGCGCAGCAGTTGTCGGGCAGATAGATCTCTACTTTGAGCGCGCGCGCCCAGCATCAGGCATACGCCGCCACTGAGCGGACGCGAACCGATGCGGACCGGAGGCGAGGAGGGTGAGGTCGACAGCAACGAGAGCTCATGGTCGGGCGAGTTGCCGCGCAGGACCGTTGGGCGCCGCACCTGGATCAGCGTCATCCGCGTCCGCTCGACGGGAACGACGACAGCGCTGTGCGCGATCGCACCACGGCCCAGGTGCACCGCTTCGAGTCGCCAGTTACGGAACGGGGGCGATCCCCCATCGATGTCCTGGCCCTCGAGCAGCACGGGACGATCGTCAAGCAACTCGCGCATTTCTTCTGCATTCCTCGCACAAGCCGCAAGGCCGGCCAAACCGGCGCATGGGTTGAGCTATAGGAGTGCAGTGAAAAGCAGGCGGTGCAGCCTGACTATCGATAAAACGAGCGAACGCAACTATTGCTATGAGTCGCGCGCGTCAGGGCGCGGCGGCGGTCGCTGTGCGCGCGAATGCGGAGGGCATCTGACTCGTGCCGGCCGCCCGCTGTACCGACACTGGTCGTCGCCGGTCGGATCGCGGCAGTTGCGCCTCGGTGCGACGGTAGGTCACGGACGGGCTTTCACCGAACAAGCGCTTGTAGTCCACCGCGAACTGGCTCAGGTGCCAGAAGCCGCAATCGAGTGCGATCTCCGAGATCGAGCGTGTTCGAACTGCAGTGGTGCGCAGCAGATGGCGTGCGCGCTGCATGCGGGTCGCGCGGACATAGGCCATGGGCGACACACCGAGCACTTCCTGGAAGCCGTACTCGAGCGAACGCGCCTGCGTATGTGCGTGCCGGGACAAGTCGGACAGCCGGATCGGATCGGCCAGGTTGCGCGCGATGTACTCACGCGCGCGCTCGACTGCGAGACGGCGGTGAGCTCGCACCTGCCGGTCCTCGTGGAGCGGAGCTTCCACTGCGGCGAGCGCGTTTACACGCAGAAGCAGCGAATCGAGCATGCTGCCGCGTACTTCAGGGCGCGCCGTAGCCTCCGGATACTGCTCAACGGCATCTGCGATCCAGTCGATTGCGTCCAGGAAGCTGCTCGCCCACGCTTTGCCCGGCGAGTGCACGTGCGTGCCGCGGATCGATGCGAGCAGCGTGGAGTGCGCCAGCCAATCCGATTCGCGCTCCAGCAGCTCGCAGCGTATGGAAAGCGTCGCGTGATAGCGCACGCCCAGACCTACAGTCTCGGCTTCTGCACCGGCGCCACAAACGAATACCTGGTCGTCTTGCATCTGATGACCCGAGGAAACTGAGAGGAGCGGATCCGCGCCCGGGCCGGCTGATGCTGATGCAGTCTTCGGGCGTAGCGCAGTGCTCCGCCATAGCCTTGTCGTAGCAGCCGCGACCGATCAGCACCAGTCCAAGCGGGATGAGCTCGAAAGTGCCGGCAAACGGACCGGGACGAAGATGCGTCAGCTCGACAGTCCAGTCGCTGAGCTTCTCGGCAATTTCATCCGCATCGCTGCAGTGGACTCGTAAGGTCTTGTGCGCGTCGAACGGCATCGATGCAGCAGCGGCCTTGGATTCCCGCAGTGTCGTCGGTTCGCTGTCCATCTCACACCCGCCTGGTTCTGGTGACAGCCTGCAGATTGTCGATATCGAGTTTCTGCAGACCCTAGCTCATTTGGCTGTGCGTGCGCTATCGCGCGCGGATTGAATGATCAGGGGCGATGCGCAAAGCCGATATCAATAAATCGCATTCGCCGATCCACGCTCAAAAAGACACCCGCAGGGTCAGCCCGTAGCTGCGCGGGTCCGTCATGAACGACTGGTAGCTGGAGTCGTTGAACAGGTTCAGCACGGCATCGAGGACGGTCACGTCCTCATCCAGAAGGTTCTCGCCCCACAGAACCAGCTCGTAGCCGGCGCCCAGGCGCATGCCGATCCGCAGCCCGAGGTCGCTGTAGGCGTCCTGGACCAGGCGGGGGTCGGCCGAAAAGCTCGTGTTGTAGCGATCGGTCCACGACCAGTCGATGCGTGCATAAAGCTCGCCCCAGCTCGCGGGCCGTCGATACTGCAGCCCCAGGTGTGTGGCCCATACCGGTGCATTGATCGGATGCTCGCCCGACAGATCGCACGAGCCAGGCTCGGTGCCATCGGGCACGCGTCCCGGGTAGCACATCCCCGTGGTGTTCGTTCCATAGGTGAGGTCGGCGACGGAAACCGCGAGGTCTACCGAGAGACGGTCGCTGAGCAGCGCGGTGCCTTCGAGCTCGATGCCTTTGAGGTCGAGCTGTTCTGCGTTGCCTACGGTGAACTGCGCACTGACGAAGGCGGCGTCCTGAAAGTCCTGATACTCGGTATAGAAGGCGGCAGCGCTGAATCGTGCACGCTCGTCTGCAACGGTGCCGCGCGCGCCGAGCTCATAGTGACGAACGCGCTCATCGCCGAACTCGCGCGACGACAACGGCGCATCGCCATACCCCGTATTGAAGCCGCCTGATTTGGCGCCGCGCGCGGCGGTGAAGTAACCGATGAGAGCGTCGTTGATGCGGTACGTCGGAGTGACAGACCAGGTCACGTTATCGCTCTCGCGCTCGAGCTGGCCGTTCACAGGTTGACCGTCGAGAGTGGAAGCGGGAGTCAGCACGAGCGAGATCAACGATGCACCCGGTGCGTTCACCGAGTTGTTGATGGTTGCGTCTTTCTCTTCGCGTTGCCAGCGAGCTCCGGCGGTCACCGACAAGCGCTCAGTGAACGGCCACGTTACGTTTCCGAACACGCCGAGGTAATGCGTCTGCACGATCGAATCGTGTATGCCCAGCTGACCGGGCAGATCGAGGGGTACACCGAGCAACACCGGCCAGATCGGGTCGAACGCCGCGCTGCCGGAAGCGCCGAACATCGGACGCTCGCCGCCCAGGCCACGTTCCTGGTCGTTGCGATAGTAGGAGATGCCCGCCAGCCACGACATGCCACCAACCGGTGCAGAGCTCAAGCGCAACTCCTGCTGCAGACTGTCGCCTTCCTCACTGTCGCGGAAGAACAGGATCGGTGCGAACAGCTGCGCAACGTCGTCCTCGCTGCGCAGCGCTTCGTAGCGATCCCATGCAGTGATCGAATCCAGCGTCCAGCCGTTCGCCAGACGGTACTTGCCGAGCAGCGTCAGATCGTATGCCTCCAGCTCGTAGGTGTTCGGCGCGAGCGAGCAGAACGTGCGGTTGCGAGGCACATTGTCGCTGCAACGCTGCGACCCTGCGGACTCTTGCAGAATGCCGGCCACTACGCTGGAAGCGCTGCCGGGCGCCAGGTACACGTCCGGCACGCCTTGATCGTCCTCTTCCCGCGCATAGCCAGCCAACAAGCGCAGGTCGAGTCGTTCGCCTGGCGACCACATCAATTGGCCGCGGGCGGCCAGGCGATCCTGGTCGTTCGCGTCAGGTGCACCCGCAATCGCATTGGCCATTGTGTCGCCATGCTTCGCATGAGCAACAGCGATGCCGGCACGCCAGTCCTCTCCCAACGGGCCGCCCACCGCGAGCTTCAATCGGCGCAGGGATGGCGTGCCAGGCGCGTCGATCCAGCCGCCAGTTGCCTCAGCGGCGCCTTCGAACTGCTTCGCAGGCGGCCGCGTATAAATCGCAACCAGACCGGCGCTGACGTTCTTGCCGTAGAGCGTGCTTTGCGGCCCACTCAATACTTCGACGCGCTCGACATCGAGCAACTCGTTCGTGCCCAGCAACGACCGGGAACGGAATGCGCCGTCGACGAACAGACCTACCGCGGGCTCGAAGGTCGGGATGTTGCCCAGATTGCCGACGCGGCGAATGCGCAGAGTGGTCGTGGTCGGGCTGGAGCTGTGCAGCTGCTCGAGTGTCGGCAGCCGCTGCGAAATTTCGGCAATATCGTCGAGGCCGGCAGCCGCGAGGTCCGCGGCAGTCAGCACATTCACGGACATCGGCACGTCCTGCAGCGCGGCTTCGCGCTTCGTTGCCAGGACAATGACGTTTTCGATGACACGCCGGCTCGTTCGCAGGCGCGCTGACGCTTGCGACGCGATCAAGCCGGCGGCGCCGATCGATGCGGCTACTCGCCAGGACATGGGAACTCCAAAGCCCGCCGCGGCATGCGCTCCGATCCGTGCCACAGCGGGAAGGCCAACTCGGCGTGCTGCAGACTCCCCAGTTCGCGGGCACGCCGATACGGGTGCCGCGAGATTGCACGCACCTCGTGCGAAATGTCGATAGTGAACTAACGACGCATTGACCAGCATGCACACCATCGATTGCCGCGAGGTGACACGATGGAGACGGTGCGAGAGCTGATCGAGTGGGTTGCTCTGTCAATAGAGCTGCTCGCGGTCGTCGTCATCGTCGGCTCGATCGTGGTGGCCGTGGGCGGCAGGGTGCGCACCGATTCGGTGCGATCCGACATCTTCACCGATTACAAACGGCGCATGGGCCGCGGGCTACTGCTTGGCCTGGAACTGCTGCTGGCCGCCGATATCGTCGGCACGGTCGCGCTGACGCCTACGCTGGAAAGCCTGGCCTCTCTCGGCCTGCTGGCTGTCATCCGCTCGTTCCTGAGCTGGTCGCTCGACGTCGAGATCGATGGGTGCTGGCCGTGGCGCATGCGTGCCGAAGCTCGCAGCGAAGCGGCTGAGCGTGCTCCAGGTAGATCAACTCAAGAGTAGGCGAACGACAATGGAAGAAATCCTCGCACGGTTTACCGAGAACCTCGTCGGGCGCTTGCACGGCCCATTGACGCTGCGCTTTCTGCTGCAGCCGGCCGTCGCGATCTTCTTCGCGACCCGCGCCGGCCTGCGGGATGCGCGCGGCAATCGCCCGCCGTATTTCTGGGCGCTGCTCAACAACGCTGAGCATCGCCGCGACATGCTGCGCGAGGGCTGGCGCGACGTCGGCAAGGTGTTCCTGATCGCCATCGTGCTCGACATCATCTATCAGCTGATCGTCGTGCGCTGGATCTACCCCGGCGAAACGCTGGTGGTAGCCGCGGGCTTGGCGCTGTTCCCCTACCTGCTGTTCCGCGGCGCTATTACGCGCATCGCGCGTTTGTTCCGCGGCACGCCTGCGCCACAGCAAGACACCGGTACGCACTCATGAGCTCAACTACCACCGATGCGCCGCCGAGCTCTACGCAGCTCGCGATCGATCGCACCCGGCTCGCGTTCGAGCGAACTACGATGGCCTGGGTCAGAACTGCAACTTCGCTGATCACCTTCGGCTTCAGCGTCTACAAGTTCTTCCAGATCGAGGCCAACAAGGATGTTCCCGGCCGGATCATCGGTCCGCGCGAGTTCGCGTTGATGATGATCAGCATCGGCATCTTCGCGCTGATCATCGCGACTGTGCAGCACGTGCAGAGCATGCGCACGATGCGTGCGCATTCGCACGGCATGAACGTCCCTCGATCCCTTGCCGCGCTGGTCGGCGGCCTGATGTCGCTTCTCGGGTTCGTCGCACTCATAGCGGTGATCCTGCGGCGCTGATGCAAACCCGGTACGCAGCGCTGCTGCTTGCTGTGGCGTTGATGGCAGCTGCAGCGTGCGCGCGGGCGCAAGAGCTCGAACCGCGCACTTACGCAAACACGCCAGTCGGCATGAATTTTCTGATTGCCGGTTACGGCTACAGCGAGGGCGGCGTCGTCACCGATCCGTCGATCCCCCTCGACAACGCCAACATCACCATTCACAGCGGCGTATTGGCCTATGCGCGATCCTTCGACGCATGGGGACGGTCCGCCAAGTTCGACGTGGTGCTGCCATACGCCTCGCTCTCGGGAACGGCAGACGTAGCGGGGCAGCCGCGCGAGCGTGAAGTGAGCGGCTGGGCCGATCCGCGCATGCGCGTGTCGATCAACCTGTTCGGTGCTCCAGCGTTGTCATTGGGCCAGGCTGCGACTTTTCGGCAAAATCTAATCGTCGGCGCGAGCCTGCAGGTCGCGGCGCCCGCGGGGCAGTACGATTCCACCCGGCTGATCAACCTCGGCACGAACCGCTGGGCGCTCAAATCCGAGCTCGGTCTGTCGAAGGCCGTAGGTCGCTGGATACTCGAGCTCGCGGCGGCGGCTGCATTCTACGAAGACAATGACGACTTCTTCGGCGGCCGGACCCGCGAGCAGGAGCCGATCTACTCCATGCAGGCCGGCGCGATCTATAGCTTCACCAATGGCGTATGGACGGCGCTCGGCGCGACGTACTACGCCGGAGGTCGTACGACTGTCGACGCAGTCGAAGGCGACGATCTGCAGCAGAACACGCGCGTGGGCGTGATTGTCACAGTGCCGGTCAACCGCCACAATTCGGTCAAACTGTACGCGAATACTGGCGTATCGACTCGCACCGGCACTGACTTCGATGCCGGCGGCATCGCGTGGCAGTACCGCTGGGGAGGAGGACTGTAGTGGCGGGGCGAATGCTGGCGATGTTGCTCGCGGTGTATACCCTGAACTTCATGGATCGGCAGCTCCTCGCGATCCTGATCGAGCCGATCCGCACGGAGCTCGGCTTTTCTGACGCCGCCGCGGGCCTGTTGTACGGCTTCACGTTCGTGTTGTTCTACACCGTGCTCGGCATTCCTATTGCACGTGCAGCCGATCGCTCGAATCGCAGCCGCATCATCATCCGGTCGCTCGCGCTGTTCAGTGCGATGACGGCTGCATGCGCGTGGGCCGGCAGCTATTGGCACCTGCTGCTCGCGCGCATCGGTGTGGGCGTCGGCGAGGCCGGCACTGGCCCTGCCTCGCACTCGATCATCGCCGACTTGTATCCGCTCGAACGGCGGAGCTTCGCGATGGCAGTCTTCGCTACGGGTCCGAACATCGGCATCCTGCTGGCCTTTCTCGTCGGCGGGTTCGTCGGGGAAGCGTTCGGCTGGCGCATGCCGTTTCTGATCGCAGGCATCGCAGGGCTCGCGCTGAGTGTGCTTGGCGCTTACACAATGAAGGAACCTGAGCGAACGATCATCGACCGTGCGAGCGGTGCGCGCCGAGGGAGTGTCGTCGATGCGGTTCGAGCCGTGTGGCGGCAGCCCTCGATGCGCCACCTGTTCATCGGCATTACCGTGCTCGAAGCCGGCATTGCGGGTCTCCTCGCCTGGCTGCCCGCATTTCTCATGCGCGCGCACGGTCTGAATCTGAGCGTGACTGGCGCGCTGCTGGCATTCGTGTTGGGTGCGCTGGGCGCGGGCGGCGCGCTGCTCGGTGGCAGGATGGCCGACCGGCTGGGCGTGCGCCAGTCGGCATGGCGACTGAAGGCGCCGGCAATCGTGATCCTGCTCGCGGCAGCGGTGTGGGCGCTGGCGCTGACCACAAGCGATGACATGACCGCGCTCGCAGCTCTAGTGCTCGCCGGCACGTTCATCTCGTTCCACTTCGGACCGGTGTTCGCGATGGTTCAGTCGCTGACCGCGCCTCACATGCGAGCTGTCACTGCATCGCTGCTGGTGTTCGTAGCGAATCTGGTTGGCGTCGGCATAGGGCCGTACGCCGTCGGCGCGATCAGCGATGCGAACCTGGCCGAGCATGGTGCCGATTCGCTACGAATGGGACTGCTGATCGTTCCGCCGCTATACCTCTGGGCAGCAGCGCACTTCTACGTGGCTGCAAGAACGCTTGCCGCAGACCTGAGCAATGCGTCGGCCACGGCTGCATCTGCCGCAGAAACTCCGCACGCTACCTCCAACGACGTCGGTGCGCATTTTCGATAGCAGCGCGCGCTGCTGAATTCCACTCTATCGACACCGGTCCACGCCGGGGTGTCGAGCGCCTCCATGACGTTCCTGTTCGAGCAGCAGAATCGAGTGCTTTGCCGACAGTGCCCACTCGTGCTGCGTTTCGCCGTGATTGCGGCCGCAGCTGTCATTGTGAGCTGTTCACGACAGGAAGCCGGTACGGTCGCTGCGCCGTCCGCTGGGACGGCGCAGACCGACGTCGAAGTCGACGAGGCGCAGTTTCCGCGCCGGCTCGCAGGCACCGCCGGCACCGCCATAGTGCATGCGCCGCAGATCGACCAGTGGATCGATCATCGCAAGGTGCTGGCCCGGGTTGCCCTCGAAGTCACTTTGCAGGGACAGCCGACGCTGTTCGGTACCGGCCACATGACGGCAGCTACTGCAACCGATCTCGACGCGCGGACCGTGACGCTGTACGACGTCAGCGCCGAGCGATTCGTGTTTTCAGGCGGCACCGGCGATGCGCATGCGCAGGCGGCTGCCCTGGTGCGCTCCTCGATGCGCAAGGAGCCGCAAAAGGTTCCTCTCGATCTGTTCCTGAACTACCTGAGCGGCGAGGCGGCGCAGCAGCACGCAACTGCGCTGAACATGGAGCCGCCGCCGATCTTCGTCGCTTATGCGGCAGCGATTCTCGTGATCAGCAACGGCAAGCCGGCGATGGCGCCGATCAAGGACAGCTCGCTCAAGTTCGCCGTCAACACCAACTGGGACCTGTTTCAGGCGGGCAAGCAGTGGTACCTGAGAAACGAGGATCAATGGCTGACCGCAACTGACCCCAAGGGGCCATGGAGCATCGCGACGCAGCTACCGAAGGAGTTTTCGCGCCTGCCCGACGAACCGAACTGGAACGATGCGCGCGCGTGGATTCCGCCGTCTTCATCGCGCGCGCTGCCGCAGGTGTTCTTCGTAGACAAGCCGGCCGAGCTGATCCTGATCGACGGCAAGCCGGCGTTGGAGCCGATCGGCGATCTCGGCATCTCGTACGTGCGCAACACCTCGAGCGACGTGTTCGCGATCGGCGCGGACTACTACTACCTCGCATCTGGCCGCTGGTTCACCGCTGCCGGGCTCGATGGCAAGTGGCGCGCAGCGACGCCGTTGCCGGCCGCATTCGCCTCGATTCCAACCGATCATCCGAAGGCGCGCGTGCGCGCGTCCGTGCCTGGCACGCCGGAGGCGTTGCGGGCAGTCGAGGAGGCAGCGATTCCGCGGACCGCAGTCATCGATCGCTCCGCAGTGCCGTCGGTCACAGTCACCTACGAAGGTCCACCGCAGTTCACACCGATTCCGGGCACGACACTCAGCCGCGCAAGCAACTCGATGTACGACGTGATCAGCGATGGCACTCGCTATTACTTCTGCTATGACGCGGTGTGGTACATGGCGGCCGGGCCGAGTGGACCCTGGACGCTCGCCGACGCCGTTCCGCCGGCGATCTATTCGATTCCGCCGAGCTCGCCTGCATATCACGTCACGCAGGTGAAGGTTTACGAGTCCACTCCAACCACGGTCACCTCGGGATACACGGGCGGTTACTACGGCGCTTACAGCACCGGTACCACTGTCGTGTTCGGCACGGGCTACTCATATCCACCCTACATCGCCTACGCAGCGGCGCTCTATCCCATCTACTACTGGTATCCCTACAGCTACGGCTACGGCTCCTGGTACAACCCGAACAACGGCGCGTTTGGCGAGGCTCTCGTTGCATATGGTCCGTATGGAGGCGCCGCGCGCACAGCGGCATACAACCCGTCGACAGGAACTTATCGCCGCGGCTACGCAGCGTGGGACGAGAATGAGATCGCCGGCACGGTGCGTGCTTACAACCCGCGCACCGGCACCGGCGCAATGACGAGAGGCTACGCGACGGAAGACGAAGGTTGGAGACAGACGGGCATCGTGCGGGGCGACGAGTGGGTCTACGCAGAGCGCGAACGAGACGGTGATACAGCGCGCACGGAGATAGAAACCTCGCGTGGCGGCAGCGGCGAGATCAACGCCGAGCGAGACGGCGACACGATCACGCGCGACGCGCAGTTCAGTCGCGATGGCCATTCGATCACGTCCAGTGGCGAGCGGACCGACCAGGGCTACTCGGGTTCCTTCCAGACCTCGGGTGGCGCGAGCGGCACAGTCCAGCGCTCACTCGACGATGGTGAGCTCTCGCGCGATGCACAGGTCAGCCGCGACGGACGCACTGTCGACATCAGCGGTTCTACCACGCGCACCGGCAATGGCCTGGAAACGCAGTTCGAGACCTCAGGCGGCGCGAGCGGCACCATCAACCGCGAAGTCGAAGACGGCTACGTGAAGCGCAGCGGCGAGATCACCCGCGACGGCCAGACTGCGGACACGGAGTTCGTTCGCGGCTCGGACGGCACGGTGGGCAAGATCGAGAGTGGCGGCGAGACGATCGGTGTGGGGCGCACCGAAGGCGGCGATCTGTACGCCGCGAAAGACGGTGAGATCTACCGCAAGACTGACGATGGTTGGCAACAACACGACGGCAACGGGTGGCAATCATCCGAGCCCAAAGCAGCGCCGACAGCGACTGGTGACAGCGCTCGCGCCGGCAAGCTGAACGATCTCGACGCCGAGCGCTCGGCGCGAACACGCGGCTTCGAGCAGTACGGCGAGCGTCGCCGCGAGCGGCAAGCCGGTGGCGCATTGCGCGAGGGGCGACGGCGCAGGTAACCGCAGTCTTCGTGCGCTTTCTCGATAGCTGCGATTGCGCCCCGTCCTTAGTCTGCTTCCACAAGATCGCGACAGGATCGTTCCATGACAACCGCTGCTGCTGCGTCGTTTCACGTGCTGGCGAAGCCGACCGGCGCGATCTGCAACCTCGACTGCAAGTACTGCTTCTTCCTGTCGAAGGAGGAGTTCTACCCGAACAGCAAGTTCCGCATGCGGGACGAGGTGCTCGACAAGTTCATCCAGCAGCAGCTGTCCGCGCAGGGTCCGCAGGCGACGATATCGTGGCAGGGCGGCGAGCCGACGATGATGGGCGTCAAGTTCTTCCGGCGCGCGATGGAGCTGACGCAACGCTATCGACTGCCCGGACAGACCGTGCAGCACACGCTGCAGACGAACGGCACGCTGATCGACGAAGAATGGTGCGAGTTCCTGCACGAGCACAAATTCCTGGTCGGGCTCAGCATCGACGGTCCGCAGGCGATGCACGACGCCTATCGCGTCGACAAGCGCGGCCGGCCGACCTTCGACAAGGTCGTGCGCGCCGCGCGTTTGATGCAGCAGTACGAGGTCGACTTCAACGTCCTCTGCACGGTGCACGCGCAGAACTCCGAGCATCCGCTCGAGGTGTATCACTACTTCCGCGACGAACTCGGCGCGCGCTATATCCAGTTCATCCCGATCGTCGAGCGCGTGAACTCCGACGGCCGCACGCTCCTGCAGGAAGGCAGCACGGTCACCGAGAGATCCGTCACTGCAGAAGGCTGGGGCCGCTTTCTCAACACCATCTTCGATGAGTGGGTGCAACGCGACGTCGGCACTGTGTTCGTGCAGATGTTCGACGCCGCGCTCGCATCGTGGGTCGGCGCGCCGCCGTCGCTGTGCATCTTCTCCGAGACCTGCGGCGATGCGCTCGCGCTCGAGCACAACGGCGACGTGTATTCCTGCGACCACTTCGTCGAGCCCAAGTACCTGCTCGGCAATCTCGGCGACACGCCATTGGCGGAGCTCGTGCAGTCACCGCAGCAACGCGCCTTCGGCGCAGCAAAGCGCGACTCGCTGCCGAAGTACTGCCGCGAATGCCCGGTGCGCTTCGCCTGTCACGGCGAGTGCCCGAAGAATCGCTTTATCAATACGCCGGACGGCGAGCCGGGTCTGAACTACCTGTGCGCCGGCTACAGGGCGTACTTCACTCACATCGATCGCCCGATGCGCATGATGTCGCAACTGTTGCGACAGGGGCACTACGCAGACGAGGTCATGCAGCTGCTCGCTGCGGAAGGCAGGGCCTGATGACCACGCGCGACAAGGTCCAGCGGCAGATCCTGCCGATACCCGACCCTCAGCACGTCGGCTTGACCACGTACGACGCGAAGAATCCGGACACGAAGTTCCCGCCAATCGTCCCGTTGCGTCCGCCACAGGGCGCGCCGAACGTCCTGGTCGTGTTGATCGACGACGTGGGCTTCGCGGCTTCGAGCGCGTTCGGCGGCGTCATCAACACGCCCACTGCCGAGCGGCTCGCCGCGAAGGGATTGCGGTTCAACCGCTTTCACACCACCGCGCTGTGTTCGCCGACACGCCAGGCGCTGCTCACCGGGCGCAACCATCACTCGGTGAACATGGCGGGCATCTGCGAGATCGCGACCTCGGCGCCCGGTTACAACTCGATTCGGCCGAAGAACAAGGCGCCGCTCGCCGAGATCCTGAAGTTGAACGGCTATTCGACTTCGCAATTCGGCAAGTGCCACGAAGTGCCGGTCTGGGAAACGAGCCCGATGGGTCCGTTCGGCCAGTGGCCGACGGGGAGCGGCTTCGAATATTTCTACGGCTTCATCGGCGGTGAGACCAACCAGTGGTATCCCGCGATCTACGAAGGCACGACGCCGGTCGAGCCGAACAAGACTCCGGAAGAGGGTTATCACTTCACGGAGGACATGACCAACAAGGCGATCAGCTGGGTGCGTCAGCAGAAGGCGCTGATGCCCGACAAACCTTTCTTCATGTACTTCGCGCCGGGCGCAACGCATGCGCCCCACCACGTGCCGAAGGAATGGATAGACAAATACCAGGGCAAGTTCGAGCAGGGCTGGGATCGCTTGCGCGAGGACATCTTCGCGCGCCAGAAACAGCTCGGCGTAATTCCGGCGAACGCCGAGCTCACCAAGCGTCATGAGCAGATCCCGGGCTGGGAGGCGATGCCGAAGGACCTGAAGCCAATCCTCTCGCGGCAGATGGAAGTGTACGCGGGCTTCCTCGAGCACACCGATCATCACGTCGGCCGCCTGGTCGACACGCTCGAGGATCTGCGCATCCTCGACGACACGCTCATCTATTACATCTTCGGCGACAACGGCGCTTCCGCCGAAGGCACGCTCAACGGCTGCTTCAACGAGATGGCGACGCTCAACGGCCTGGGCGGTATCGAGACCGTCGAGTTTCTCAAGAGCAAGATCGACAAGTTCGGCGGTCCGGAAGCCTACAACCACTACGCGGTCGGCTGGGCGCACGCGATGGACACGCCGTACCAGTGGACCAAGCAGGTCGCATCGCACTGGGGCGGCACGCGCAACGGCACGATCGTGCACTGGCCGAAGGGTATCAAGGCCAAGGGCGAGATCCGCTCGCAGTTCCATCATGTAATCGATATCGCGCCGACCGTTCTGGAGGTGGCGCAGCTTCCCGAGCCGACGATCGTCAACAGCGTGCAGCAGGCGCCGATCGAAGGCGTGAGCATGCTGTATTCGTTCAACGACGCGAATGCGGCCGAGCGGCACGAGACGCAGTACTTCGAGATGTTCTGCAACCGCGGCCTCTATCACAAAGGCTGGACCGCGGTGACCCGTCACAGCATTCCGTGGGCGGCGACTGCCGTGCCCGCGTTCGACGACGACGTGTGGGAGCTGTACGGTCCGGATGACTGGACACAGTCGCGCAATCTCGCGCGCAGCAATCCCGAAATGCTGCACGAGTTGCAGCGGCAATGGCTGATCGAAGCCGGCAAGTACAACGTGCTGCCGCTCGACGATCGCCGCTTCGAGCGCTTCAATCCCGATCTCGCCGGCCGGCCGCAACTGATCAAGGGCAACTCGCAGATCCTGTACGGCGGCATGGGGCGTCTGAGCGAGAACTCAGTCGTCAGCATCAAGAACAAGTCATATTCGATCACGGCCGAGCTCAATGTGCCGAAGTCGGGCGCGGAGGGCGTGATCATCGCGCAGGGCGGCAGCGTCAACGGCTGGAGCCTGTACGCGAAGGACGGCAAGCTGAAGTACTGCTACAACTTCTTCGGCGTGCAGCTGTACTTCGTCGAGTCGAGTACCCCGATTCCAGCGGGCAAGCACCAGGCACGCATGGAATTCAAATACGACGGCGGCGGTCTCGCCAAAGGCGGCGACGTCACGCTCTATGTCGACGGCAAGAGCGTCGGCAAGGGTCGCATCGAGCAGACCGTGCCGATGGCGTTCTCGGCCGACGAAACCTGCGACGTCGGCAAGGAGGCTGGCTCGCCGGTTTCGCCGGACTACGGTCCCACCGACAACGAATTCAGTGGTCAGGTCAACTGGGTGCAGATCGACCTGGAGAAGGACGATCACGATCACCTGATCACACCTGAAGAACGCTTCCAGGTCGCTATGGCGCGGCAATAACTCATGACGTGCCGGGCTTCCACCTTCGCGCTGTTCATCCTGGCTGTATCGATGCTGCTCCCCACAGCTCGAGCCCAGGAAGCACCTCGCGAGGTGGAAGCGCCGGCGGCGCCTGTGTACGTCGACGGCCGATTCCTGTTCAACGTGCGAGGCATCGCGGCGTACCCGCCCGAGACACGCGCAGCCGCGGTCGTCAAACGCATCACGAACCTGGCCAGGGATCCGAGCGCGGATCCGCAAGCTGATCCAGGTCGTCGAGTCGGCGCAATCGAGCGACGTGATGCTGAACGGCAAGCTCATCGTCTCCGTCACGGATGCGGATGCGTCGCTGGAAGGCATCGGCCGCCGGCCCGTCGCCTTTGCATACGGCGAGCGGGCGCACGCCGCGATCGACGACTATCGGCGCGAGCGCAGCGCTGAATACCTGCAACGCACCGGCTTGTATGCCGGTGTCTCCACGCTGCTCTTCGCGGCCGCCTTGTGGGTGGTGATCAAGTTGACCCGCAGGCTGATCGTCATAGCCGAGACACGCTCCAAAGGACTGGTGCGCTCAGTCACGATTCAGTCGTTCCAGATCGTCGAGGCAGAACGTATCGGAGCCACGCTGCGGGGAGCGTTTCGCGCGCTCAGATACCTGCTGATCGGCGCGCTGGCATACATATATATACAAGCCGTGCTGGAGCGCTTTCCCGTGGACGCGGCCGATCGCGCGCAGCTCGCTGAGCTACATCGTCGATCCGCTCGCATCGATGTGGCAGGGCTTCGTCGCGAAGCTGCCCGACCTGATCGTGCTGGCAATCATCGTCGTGCTGGTGCGTTACGTTCTGCACCTGCTGCGCCTGTTCTTCGACGCCGTCGGCCGCGGCTCGGTCCACCTGCACAACTTCGACGCCGCCTGGGCCGCGCCTACTTATCGCATCGCGCGCTACGTGCTGCTGATCTTCGCGGCGGTCATCGCCTATCCGTACATTCCAGGCTCCGGCTCGGAAGCGTTCAAGGGCATCTCCCTGTTTCTTGGCGTGATGCTTTCGATCGGCTCGACCTCGTTCATCTCGAACATGATCGCCGGCTACGCGCTCACGTATCGGCGCGTGCTGAAGGTCGGCGACTGGGTGAAGGTCGACGATACGCTCGGCGAGGTCATTCACACGCGCCTGCAGGTGACGCATCTGCGTTCGCCCAAGAACGAGGAGATCACGATCCCGAATTCCGTGATCCTCAACAGCAAGGTGCTGAACTACAGCTCGCTCACGGCGGAGCGCCGCCTGATCCTGCACACGCAGATCGGCATCGGCTACGAAGTGCCCTGGCGTCAGGTGGAAAGCATGTTGCTGCTTGCCGCGCAGCGCACGCCGGGCGTGCAGCACGAGCCCGCGCCATTCGTGCTGCAGAAAGCACTCGGCGACTTTGCGGTGACGTACGAGTTGAACGTCTGCTGCGAGACGCCATCCGCGATGCTGCGTCTCTACACGAGCCTGCACCGAAGCATCCTCGATGTGTTCAACGAGTACGGCGTGCAGATCATGACGCCATCGTACGAAGGAGATCCCGAAGTGCCGAAGGTCGTGCCGAAGGATCAGTGGTTCACGTCGCCGGCGCAGCCGGTGGTTGCTGAAGCATCGCTTGCGCCGCAGCCGAGCCTTGCGAATTCCCGATAGTCGATATGCGCACCCGCTCCTACGCTGCAATCGAAATCTTCGCAATGGAGCACTGACGGAGACGCGCAATGACAGCATCAAGATACGACACAACGATCGATTCTCCCGATTCCGGACACGGCGCACGTCGGCTTGACGACTTACGACGCCAAGGACCCGGATACGAAGTTTCCACCGATCGAGCCATTGCGGCCGCCGCAGGGCGCACCGAACGTGCTCGTGGTACTGCTCGATGACGTCGGCTTCGCCGCATCGAGCGCGTTCGGCGGCCCGATCCACACGCCCACGGCCGAGCGTCTGGCGAAGAACGGCCTGAAGTTCAATCGCTTTCACACTACGGCGCTGTGCTCCCCGACGCGGCAGGCGCTGCTGACCGGACGCAATCACCACTCGGTCAACATGGGCGGCATCGGCGAGATCGCGACGTCGGCGCCGGGCTATACGTCCGTGCTGCCGAAGAACAAAGCGTCGCTCGCGATGACGCTCAAGCTCAACGGCTACTCGACGGCGCAGTTCGGCAAGTGTCACGAAGTGCCGGTGTGGCAGACGAGCCCGATGGGGCCGTTCGATCAGTGGCCGACCGGCGGCGGCGGCTTCGAATATTTCTACGGCTTCATCGGCGCCGAGACCAACCAGTGGTATCCCGCCATCTACGAGGGCACGACGCCGGTCGAGCCCGCGGGCACACCGGAGGAGGGCTACCACTTCTCCGAAGATCTGGCGAACAAGGCGATCAAGTGGACTCGCCAGCAGAAGGCGCTGATGCCCGACAAGCCGTTCTTCATGTACTTCGCGCCTGGCGCGTGCCATGCGCCGCATCACGTGCCGAAGCAGTGGGCCGATAAGTACAAAGGCAAGTTCGAGCACGGCTGGGACAAGCTGCGCGAGGAAATTTTCGCGCGTCAGAAGCAGCTCGGCGTGATTCCGGCGAATGCGCAACTCACTGCGCGCCCCGCCGAGCTGCCGGCCTGGGAGGAGACAGCCAAGGACATGCGGCCGATTCTGTCTCGCCAGATGGAGGTCTACGCGGGCTTTCTCGAGCACATCGATCACCAGGTCGGGCGCCTGGTCGACGCGCTTGCGGACCTGCAAATACTCGACGACACGCTGGTCTACTACATCATCGGCGACAACGGTGCGTCCGCCGAAGGCACGCTCAATGGAGCGTTCAACGAAATCGCCGAGCTGAACGGGCTGCACGAAGTCGAGACCGTCGAGTTCCTGCGCAAGCGCATCGACGATTTCGGCGGCCCCAAAGCCTACAACCACTATGCGGTCGGCTGGGCGCATGCGATGGATACGCCCTACCAGTGGACCAAGCAGGTGGCATCGCACTGGGGCGGCACGCGCAACGGCACCATCGTGCACTGGCCCAACGGCATCAAGGCCAAGGGTGAAGTGCGCAGCCAGTTTCATCACGTCATCGACATCGCTCCGACCGTTCTCGAAGCGGCAAAGTTGCCGCATCCGACGATCGTCAACAGCGTGCAGCAGGCACCGATCGAAGGCGTCAGCATGCTTTACGCGTTCAACGACGCCAAAGCGCCGGAGCGGCACGAGACGCAATACTTCGAGGTCTTCTGCAATCGCGGCATCTATCACAAGGGATGGTCGGCCGTTACCCGGCACGGTGTGCCGTGGATCGGATCGTTCAAGCACGGCTATGACGAAGACGTGTGGGAGCTCTACGACGGCAGTACCGACTGGACGCAGTCGAACGATCTGGCGAAGAAGAATCCGCGCAAGCTCGAGGAGCTGAAACGGCTGTTCACGATCGAAGCCACCAAGCACGGCGTCTTCCCGCTCGATGACCGGCGCTACGAGCGCTTCAACGCCGATCTCGCCGGGCGCCCGCAGCTGATCAAGGGCAAGAGCCAGATCCTGTTCGGCGGCATGGGGCGGCTGACCGAGAACTCGATCGTCTCGATCAAGAACAAGTCGTACTCGGTCACCGCCGATGTCGATGTGCCGGAATCGGGCGCGCAGGGCGTGATCATCGCGCAAGGCGGCAGCGTCAACGGTTGGAGCCTGTATGCCAAGGACGGCAAGCTGAAGTATTGCTACAACGTCCTCGGCGTCGAGCTCACCTTCGTAGAGTCGACCAGCGCGATACCCGCTGGTAACCAGCAGCTCCGGATGGAGTTCAAGTACGACGGCGGCGGCCTCGGCAAGGGCGGTGTCGTCACGTTGTATGTCGCCGGCAAGCTGGTCGGCGAAGGCCGCCTCGACGCGCACCATCCCCATGATCTTCTCAGGCGATGAAACCTGTGACGTCGGCAAAGAGGCAGGCTCGCCGGTATCGCCGGATTACGGACCGACCAATAACGAATTCAGCGGCGAAGTGAATTGGGTGCAGATCGACCTGGAGAAGGACGATCACGATCACCTGATCTCACCGGAAGAGCGCTTCCGGGTCGCGATGGCGCGGCAATAGCGCCGCGCAAGATCATCCTCACATATCGAGCAGTTTTCACTGGAGAAGAGCATGAGTGGCGCTGACAACATCCCCCGCACGCAATTGCCGGTTCCCGACGTTCAGCATTCGGGCCTGATCACCTACGACGCCAAGGATCCGGACACGAAGTTTCCGCCGATCCGCGACCTGCGGCCGCCGCAGGGTGCACCGAACGTTCTCGTCATTCTCATCGACGACGTCGGCTACGGCGCAACGAGTGTCTTCGGCGGTCCGTGTCAGACGCCGAACTTCGAGAAGCTCGCCAAAGGCGGCTTGAAGTACACGCGCTTCCACACCACTGCGTTGTGCTCGCCGACGCGGCAAGCGCTGCTCACCGGCCGCAATCATCACTCGGTCGGCATGGGTGGCATCACCGAGATCGCGACCGCAGCGCCGGGCTACAACTCCGTGTTGCCGAACTCCAAGGCGCCGCTGGCGACGACACTCAAGCTCAACGGCTACTCGACCGCGCAGTTCGGCAAGTGCCACGAGGTCCCCGTTTGGCAGACCAGCCCGGCGGGACCGTTCAACGCATGGCCGACCGGCGGCGGCGGGTTCGAATATTTCTACGGGTTCATCGGCGGCGAGAACAATCAGTGGGATCCGGCCTTGTACGAAGGCACGACCCCGATCGAACCGCCCAAGACGCCGGCCGAGGGTTATCACCTGACGGAAGATCTGTGTGACAAAGCCATCGCCTGGACGCGCCAGCAGAAAGCGCTGCTGCCCGACAAGCCCTTCTTCATCTACTTCGCGCCGGGCGCGACGCATGCCCCGCATCACGTACCGAAGGAGTGGATCGAGAAGTACAAGGGCAAGTTCGCGCACGGCTGGGACAAGCAGCGCGAGATCATTTTCAAGCGCCAGAAGGAACTGGGCGTGATCGCCGCTAACGCAGAGCTCACGCCGCGGCACAAGCAGATTCCGGCGTGGGACGAGATGGACCCGAAGCTCAAGCCCGCCCTCGAGCGCGAGATGGAGGTCTACGCCGCCTTCATGGAGCACACCGATCATCACGTCGGCCGGCTGCTCGATGCACTGAAGGACATGGACATCCTCGACGACACGCTGATCTATCTGATCATCGGCGACAACGGCGCGTCGGCCGAAGGCACGCTGCAGGGCGCGTTCAACGAGATGGCCAACTTCAACGGCATGGCTGCGATCGAAACGCCCGAGTTCATGGCGTCCAAGCTCGATGAGTTCGGCGGCGAAGCTTCGTACGGCCATTACGCAGTGGGCTGGGCCTGGGCGATGAACTCGCCGTATCAGTGGACCAAGCAGGTCGCCTCGCACTGGGGCGGCACGCGCAACGGCACCATCGTGCATTGGCCGAAGGGCATCAAGGAGAAGGGCGGTACGCGCAACCAGTTCTCGCACGTCATCGATCTCGCGCCGACGGTGCTGGAAGCGGCTGGTCTTCCTCAGCCGACCTCGGTCAACGGCGTGCAGCAGAGTCCGTACGAAGGCACGAGCATGCTGTATTCGTTCAACGATGCGAAGGCGGCGGAGCGCCACGAGACGCAGTACTTCGAGATGTTCTGCAATCGCGGCATCTATCACAAGGGCTGGAGTGCGGTGACCAAGCACCGCACGCCGTGGGAGATGGGTGGCCAGAAGATGGCCGCGTTCGACGACGACGTGTGGGAGCTCTACGACGGCACCAAGGATTGGACGCAGGCCAACGACCTGTCGAAGAAGATGCCGGAGAAACTGCACGAGCTGCAGCGGTTGTGGCTGGTCGAGGCGGTCAAGTACAACGTGCTGCCGCTGGACGATCGGCAGATCGAGCGCATCAACTCCGACCTCGCCGGCCGGCCGGTGCTCATCAAGGGCAACTCGCAACTGCTGTTCGCCGGAATGGGCCGTCTCTCCGAGAACAGTGTCGTCAACATCAAGAACAAGTCGTTCGCGGTCACGTCCGATCTCGAGGTGCCGGATAAAGGCGCGCAGGGCGTGATCATTGCCCAAGGCGGGCGGTTCGGCGGCTGGAGTCTGTACGCGCACGGCGGCAAGGCAAAGTTCTTCTACAACGTGCTCGGCATCAAGTCGTTCAGCGTCGAAGCCACGAAGCCCATCCCCACAGGCAAGACCCAGGTGCGCATGGAGTTCGGCTACGACGGCGGCGGCATGGGCAAGGGCGGCACCGTCAAGCTCTACTGCGACGGTAAGGAAGTCGGCAAGGGCCGCGTCGAGCAGACGCAGGGATTCATCTTCTCTGCGGACGAAACGACGGATGTCGGCTACGAATCGGGCACGACAGTCAGCGAGGACTACACCGCTCACACGAGCAAGTTCAACGGCAAGGTGAACTGGGTGCAGATCGACCTGGGCGACGACGCGCAGGATGCGGATCACTACATCTCGCCCGAAGAACGCATCCGAGTGGCGATGGCGCGGCAGTAGGCGTAATCGGGAAGGAGTGCGCGCATGAGCAAGTCGCGTCCGAACGTCGTCTTCATTCTCGGCGACAACGTCGGCTGGGGAGATATCGGCTGCTACGGCGGCCTGGCTCCCACGCCGCGCATCGATGCTCTGGCAGCGCAGGGACTGCGCTTCAAGAACTACAACGTCGAAGCGCAGTGCACGCCGACGCGTTCGGCGATCCTGACGGGTCGCCTGCCGATTCGCACCGGCAACTGCAGCGTGCCGCTGCCGGGGCAAGGGCACTACGGCCTCGCGCCGTGGGAGTTCACGCTCGGCGATCTGTTCTCGGAGGCGGGCTACGCGACCGGCGCCTTCGGCAAATGGCACGTCGGCGACATCGAGGGACGGCTGCCGACGGATCAAGGGTTCGACGAGTGGTTCGGCATCCGCAACACTTCGGACGAGTCCGCGTACAGCACTTACGCGCTCTTCGCCCAGTCGGGCTTTCCCACGCCGAAAATCTGGGAGAGCGTGCAGGGCTCATCGCCGAGGGCAGTGTCCGACTTCAACATCGAGACGCGGTCGCTGCTCGACGAAAAGATCGCGGCGCGCACGGCCGCTTTCATCAAGCGCAATGCCAAGGCCGGCACGCCGTTCTTCACCTACGTCTGCTTCACGCAGATGCATCCGCCGCTGGTGCACCACCCTGACTTCAAGGGCAAGTCCGGCGGCGGCCTGTATTCGGACACGCTCGCGGAGCTCGACTTCCGCACGGGCCAGGTGCTGGATGCGATCGAGGAAGCAGGCATCGCCGACAACACGATCGTCATCTGGAACAGCGACAACCCGGCTGGACGCGCGACCTCGATGGGCGGTTCGAACGGGCCGTGGCGCGGCCACTTCGGGTCCGGCTTCGAGGGCGGCATGCGCACGCCCGCGATCGTGCGCTGGCCAGGCAAGGTGCCGGCGGGCGCAGTCACCGATGAAATCTTCAGTGCTGTCGACTGGCTGCCGACGCTCGCGTCACTCGTGGGCGAGGGCAAGCGCGTGCCAACCGACCGTCCGATCGACGGCATCGACGCCTCGGCGCACGTGCTCGGCCAGAGCGAGACCAGCGGCCGGGACCACGTCATCTACTACGGCTCCGACGCGGCCGTGATGTCGGTCAAGTGGAAGACGATGAAAGTCGTGTTCCGCTATTCCGAGAGCGCCAGCGGACCGATCATCAAGCCACAGTGGCCGCTGATCTACGATCTCATCGATGATCCCAACGAAGAGTGGGACCTGATGGCCAAGCGCCTCGACTGCATCTGGGTAATGGGCCCGGTCGCGAAACGCCTGGGCGCACTCGCGCAGAGTGCGGCCCGTTACCCGCACATCAAACCGGGCCAGGAGTTCGACGGGTATCCGTGATGAGGCGGTGCCGCGCGGCTTCGCTGCTCGTTCTGTCGATCTCGCTGCTGGCCGCACGATCCGCTGCGGCCGACGAAGGTGGGACGAGCTTCTGGTTGCCGGGCCAGTTCGGCAGCTTCGCTGCAGTGAGCGGCGAGCCCGGCTGGTCGCTGCCGATCGTTTACTACCACGCGTCGATGGATGCCGGCGCTTCCAGGGCGTTCCGCATAGGCGGCCGGATCGTAGCAGGGCTGGATGCGGACGCGGACCTCGCTAGTCGTCGCGCCTACATATGTGTTCGCGCACTCCCATTCTCGGCGGTCAGGCGGCGCTCGGCGTTGCGGCGATCGCCGGCCGCATGGAAGTCGGAATCAGTGCGACGTTGACTGGGCCCGGCGGCGGCACGGTGAGCGGGAGCCTGCGCGACACGCGTGAAGGCATCGGCGATCTGTATCCGACCGCATCGCTACGCTGGATGCGCGGTTCGCACAACTTCATGGTCTATACGATGGCGGGAGCTCCAGTCGGTGACTACTCCGCGAGCCGGCTCGCGAACCTCGGCACCAATCACTGGTCGCTCGACGTGGGCGGCGGCTACTCGTATCTCGATTCGCAGCAAGGCCGCGAGTTCTCGGCTACGCTCGGCTTCACCGAGAACTGGGAAAATCCCGACACCGACTACGAGAACGGCACGAGCGCGCATCTCGATTGGGCGGCCTCGCAGTTTCTCTCAGAGCAATTGCACGTGGGCGTCGCAGGATATTTCTACGAACAGCTCAGCGGCGATAGCGGCGCAGGGGCTGTGCTCGGCGATTTCAAATCGCGCGTCGCTGCCGTCGGGCCGCAAGTGGGCTACTTCTTTCCGGTCGGCGGGCAGAAGTGGTACGTGAATCTCAAAGGGTATTTCGAGTTCGACGCGAAGAACCGGCCGGAAGGATCGAACGTCTGGCTGACGCTCGCGATACCGCTGACACCCGGCGGATAACTCAGTTCACCCGGTGACCGGCGAGCGCTCGCTTGCGCGTGACTGACGGCGCTTCGCCAAACAACTTGCGATAGTCGACAGCGAACTGACTCAGGTGCCAGAACCCCTGGTCCATGGCGATCTCGGTAATCGAGCGCTCGGGCGGCGAGCGGTGCGACAGGGTTTTGCGCACGGCGTTCAGACGCAGGCGCTTGACGTAAGCAATCGGCGAGAGACCGACGATCTCGCGAAAACCATATTCGAGCGAGCGTGCCTGGATCCGCGCATGACTGCACAGATCGGACAGCCGCAACGGTTCGGAAAGCTTTGCCCGGATGTACTCGCGAGCGCGCTCGACCGCAATGCGCTGGTGTGCGCGCGAGTCGCGCGAGTAGTGACCGGCGACACCCGGATTGCCGAAGTCAGTCAGTGCCACCAGCAATTGGTCCGCGATGCTGACTTGCACATCCGCGCGGGAGGCAGCGCGCGGATGCGTCTGGAGCGCCGTGTAGATCCAATCCACGGTGGCCTCCATGCGGCCGATCCAGGTCGGACCCGGATTCTCGACCCGGGCACCGTGGCATGAGGCCAGCGGGCTGGGATCCAGCCAATGTGCGTGCTTGTTCCAGACGTCGTCATCGACTGCCAGCGCCACCGAGACGTAGTGATCGCGGGTAATCGCATCGACCCGGCCACCGTTGGCCACGGTCACGCATTGCCCCAGCGCGATCTGTCGACCCAACGCAAACGCACCGCGAGACCCGGCGCCGGGAAGGAGAATGGCCGTCGATCCGCGCGGCGGTGAAACCAGGTTTTGTAGCGTTCTTTCGACCGAGAATCGCGCGATGCTGATGCGGTCCAGCGTGACCGCGCTGCCAACCGCCGTGAAGTCCCCGGCGCCCAGTTGCGAGAACTCAACGTTCCAGCGCGGCAGCACGCTCGGGAGACTCAACGCATCAGTGCACGAGAACGGTTGGTAGATGCTGTCTGTCACGGTGTCGTGCCGTTGAATTTTTGCCGCGCTGCGTCTGACGAGGCTGCTGTCGCGTGCGGAATTTAGATATCGAAATTCCGCACGTTGTGATCCCGCGCCCGCTGTTAGTAGTGGCTTTCATAGTAAGACTCTGGCGCGCGGGATGTCGATCAGGGAATTGCCTGCGGAATTCAGATAGGCGGGCCCGCGCGATCGGTGGAACCTGCGAGCAGGTGCTGCGGAAGCAAAGTCATGACGCTACAAATCGGCGGTGCGCTGCGTTTCGACGTCGTCGCCGGCCTGACGACGGCGGCCGTCGTCGTCCCGAAAGCCATGGCTTATGCGGCCATCGCCGGCCTGCCTGCCGAGGCGGGCTCTGTACACGGCACTCGTGCCGATGGTCGTCTATGCCGTGCTCGGCACCTCACGGGTGCTCAGCGTCAGCACGACATCCACGATCGCGATCCTCACGGCAGGCGCGCTTGCATCGCTCGGCTCGGACGCAACTCCCGACGCGTTGTTGACCGCGGCGTCCACACTCGCACTGCTCGTCGGTGCGATGCTCTTCGTCGCCTCGATCCTGCGCCTGGGTTTCGTCGCCAACTTCATCTCGGATCCGGTGCTGACCGGATTCAAGGCCGGCATCGGCCTGGTCATCGTCGTCGACCAGGTGCCGAAGCTGTTCGGCATCCATATCGAGAAGGCAGGATTCTTTCGCGACCTGCTGTCGATCGTTCAGCATCTGCCGCAGAGCTCGATACCGACGCTGCTGCTTGCGTTCGGTACGCTGGCGCTCATTTTCGTTGCAGAACGTTTTCTTCCACGCGCGCCAGCGCCATTGCTCGCAGTCATCGTCGGCATCGCCGCATCAGCCTTCTTCGGACTCAGCGCGGCGGGTATCGCAACTATCGGGCACGTTCGCGCAGGCTTCCCTCTCCCTGGGCTGCCGGACGTCTCGCTCGTCGCGCAGTTGTGGCCCGCCGCGCTGGGTATCGCGCTCATGAGCTTTACCGAGACGATCGCAACCGGCCGCACGTTCGTCGCGCGAGGTGAGCCGCGGCCGCAGCCGGACCGCGAGTTGCTGGCGCTCGGTGTAGCGAATGCGGTCGGCAGTCTGTTCCGTGTCATGCCGGCCGGCGGCGGCACATCGCAGACGGCGGTCAATCGCCAGGCCGGCGCAAAGAGTCAGGTAGCGGCCTTGGTGACTGCGGCAATCGTAGTCGGCGTACTGCTGTTCCTTTCGCCAGTCATCGCGTTGCTACCGCACGCGACGCTGGCCGCTGTCGTCGTGGCTACCACGATCGGTCTGGTAAATCCCAGGGATTTCCTGACCATTCGCAACGTGCGTCGCGTCGAGTTTCGTTGGGCGGTGGTGGCGCTGGTCGGTGTCGTGCTGCTGGGATCGCTCAACGGCATTCTGGTGGCGGTGGTCGTGTCGCTTCTGGCGCTGATCTATCACGCGAACCATCCTGCGGTGTACGTGCTTGCGCGCAAGCACGGCACGAGCAGTGTTTCGGGCGCTGTCCGTCGAGCATCACGACGACGAAACTTTTCCTGGCCTGCTGATCCTGCGCACCGAAGGGCGGATGCACTTCGCCAATGCTCAACGCGTAGGCGACAAGATGTGGCCGTTGATCAATAGAGCGAAGCCCAAGGTCGTGCTGCTCGACTGCAGTGCCGTGCCCGACATCGAGTACACGGCGCTGCAGATGCTGATCGACGCTGAGGAGAAACTGCGACAGTCGGGCATGACGCTGTGGCTTGCTGCCTTGAATCCTGAAGCACTCGATGTCATCAGGCGCACGCCGCTCGCGAAAACGCTGGGCCGCAGCCGCATGTTCTTCACCGTCGAGCAAGCCGTCGGTGCGTGGCAAGAGTCCGAGACGATGGCCGATTACGTCACCGGGGACGTTGACGAGCCGTCGCCGGCTCGTGCGGATATTCGATAGCTCGCCAGCGGCGTCGGTTCCTAATCTCTCGCACTATCAATGGATCGAGAGCGTGCGATGCCCACACAGCGATTGCTTCTCGCCGGTGTCCTGGCGCTTTGCGCGGTTGGGCGCGCTGCGGCACAGGGATGAGCCTGCCGCCGGCGGCGACGCGGAGAACGTTGCGAAGCAACTAGCCAATCCGATCGCCAATCTCGTCAGCATTCCGCTGCAGTTCAACTGGGAGGAGGGCGTCGGCACGAACGACGACCTGCGCACCGTCGTCAACTTTCAGCCGGTCGTGCCGTTCACGCTCAACGAGGACTGGAACTTCATCGGGCGCATGATCCTGCCGTACCTGAGCCAGCCGTCGCTGGTGCCCGGTGCTCCGTCGACTTCCGGCATGGGCGACATGCTGCTGTCGCTGTTCTTCTCGCCGGTGAAATCGAATGTTGCGATCTGGGGCGTCGGTCCGGTCGTGGCGCTGCCGATGACGACCGATCCGTTTCTCGGCACCGGCAAGTGGTCGGCGGGACCGACGGCTGTCGTTCTGAAGCAGAGCGGGCAGTGGACCTACGGTGCCTTGGTCAATCACTTGTGGTCGTTCGCCGATACCGGCGACATCGAGCGCAATGACGTCAATCAAAGCTACCTGCAGCCGTTCATCGCGTACACGACGAAGCGCGCCGTGACTTTCAACGTAAGCAGCGAATCGACGGCCAACTGGGAAGCAGCGAGCGGCGAGGAGTGGACGGTCCCGATCAACATCAATGTCAGCAAGGTCACGAAGCTCGGGCCGTTTCCGTTCAGCCTCGGCGCCGGCGCCGGTGTGTTCGTCGAGAAGCCGGAAGGCGCGCCGGAGTGGAAGCTGCGAGTGACGGCGACGCTGATCCTGCCGCGGGCTCGCTAGCGGGTAGAGCGCTTCAGGCAGCGGCCGAGCCGATGGCGACTCACGCAATGCTAACCCTGCTGGTTCTTGGCGCCATGTGCGCTGGCTGCGCGCCGCTCACAGATCACGTCGAGCCTGTCGGCTCGACCGCCTATACGGCGCCACTGGCGACGCAGCTTGGGCGGACTGCAAGCAGCGCGGCTGCCGCGCACTCATCGGAGTCCGGATTTCTCGTGCTCGATACAGGCACCGATGCCCTGATCGAGCGAGTGTCGCTCATCGAGGCGGCCGAGCAATCGATCGACCTGCAGTACTACATCTGGAACAGCGACGTGACCGGCCGCTACCTCGCATCGTGCGTGTATGCGGCGGCGGAACGCGGCGTACAGGTTCGCATCCTCCTCGATGATTTCAACGTCGGCGAGCGGGATGCCGTGCTCGCAGCTCTCGATGCTCATTCGCGAATCGAGGTGCGTCTCTACAACCCGCTGGCGCGCGGCAGTGCGCGGCGATCGCTGGGCATGATCCGCGAGTTCTCCAGAGTCAATCGGCGCATGCACAACAAATCGCTCACGGCCGATGGCGCGGCGACGATCATCGGCGGCCGCAACATCGGCGATGAATACTTCGACGCCAGCCACGAGCTGAACTTCCGGGACCGCGACCTGCTGGCGATCGGGTCGGTCGTCGAGCAGATGGGGCGGGCGTTCGACGAGTTCTGGAACAGCGAGCGGGCGCAGCCGATCGGTGCGATCGCGACCGAGCAGCTGAGCGCTGCGGATTGGGAGCGGCGGCGCGAGCAAGCTGCCGAGCAACTGGCCACCCTCAAGCAATTGCACTACGAGCTGCCACGCGATGCGCCGTCGGCGCTCGCGCGTTTTACGGCAAGGCTGGAGCAGTTGGTTTGGGCGCCGGCGCGCCTGGTGGTCGATGATCCTGCGACTGCGGAAGGTTCGCAGACTACCGCACCGCAACCCGTAGCGCTTGCGCTGCGTGAGCTCGCTGCCGCCGCCGAGCATGATGTGCTGATCGAGTCGGCGTATCTCATTCCCGGGGATGCAGCGCTCGAGCTGCTGGCGACACTGCATGGTCGCGGCGTGCGGCTGCGTGCGCTCACGAATTCGCTGGCGTCCAATGATCTCGCCACGAATCACTCGGGTTACGCGCGGCGTCGCAAGCAGATGCTGCTCGCAGGCGTGGAGCTGCACGAGCTCAGGCCGGATGCTGCGTCCTGTGCAACGCTGACGCCGGACCGTTGCGCAGCACGGCGCCGCATTCGGACTGCACTCCAAGTCCGTGGTGTTCGACCGTCGCATCGTTTTCGTCGGTTCATTCAACGTGAATCTGCGCTCGGCGTTCCTCAATACCGAAACGGCATTGATCATCGAAAGCCCTGCGCTCGCGCAGCAAGTCGCCGGTGCCATCGAGCAGAGTCTGCGAGCAGAGAACAGTTGGGCGGTCGGCCTGGATGAGCATCAGCGGTTGCACTGGACGACGACGCGCGACGGCAAGCTGGTGCAGAGCGAGACGGAGCCGCAAACCGGCTGGTGGCGACGCACCGTCTCGCGCTTCTACAGCCTGTTCCCGCTGGAGAAGTATCTGTGACCGTCACCCGAGCGCTGCGGAATTTCGATAGCGACCGCGCGCCGCTCCGGCAACCATTTACCCATAGCGAATCCTTCACTCGGAAGAGTACCGAACCATGAAGCACGACGGCAGACGCCCACTGGTCTCGATCCTTCTGAGCGCACTGGCGCTGACGCTGTCGCTGTCGGCAAGCAGCGCGGAGCCGCCAGCGACCACTCACGACGGTCTGCAGCAGGTGAAGAGCAAGAAACTCGATCTGCTCTATGTGCAGCCCGGCGCGACGCTGGCAAGTTACAGCAAAGTGCGGATCGATCCCGTGCAGATCGCTTTCGCCAAGAACTGGAAGCCGGATCCGCGCAAGGTCAATTCGGAGGATCGCGAGCGCATCCGCACCGACCTGGCAGAGGAGTTTCAGCGGATATTCAAGCAGGAGCTGCAGGAGAAGGGCGGGTACGCAATCGTGGACGCGCCAGGCCCCGACGTGCTGCGCGTCCTGCCCGCGATCATCGATCTTTACATTACCGCGCCGGATTCGCATGAAGCCGGCCGCACCAAGGTCTACAGCGTCTCGCCCGGCGAGATGACATTGGTTGCGGAGCTGCGTGACGCCGAGACCGGTGCGGTGCTGGCGCGCGTGGCGGATCGCAAGGGTCGTTCTTTCGGACCCATGCAGTGGACGACCAAGGCAACGAACGTCGCCGAAGCGCGCCGCATCCTGCGAGAGTGGGCCGTCACGCTGCGCCAAGGTCTGGATGCAGCGCGCGGCAAGGAAACCTGAGCAGCACCTTCATGAGCCTTTCGTCACAGGAGAACACCGTGAGATTTTTCGTTCTGACTCTCGCACTGGCCGGTCTGCTCGCCAGCGCACCTCTCGCCGCGCAAGTGAACGAGAAGTTCGCCGACCACGCCAGCGAAATCGAACTGTTGCGCAGCATGGCGCAGACCGAGCGCCAGGCGGTCGTCGCCGGCAACCTCACGCTTGACGGCGGAGGAGGGCCAGCGGTTCTGGCCGCTCTATAACCAGTACCGCGGCGATGTCTCGGCCGTACAGGACAAGCGCGTCAAGGTCATCACGGACTACGCGGCCAAGTACCAGGCACTGACCGATGCGGACGCACGCAAGCTCCTCGATGAGTATCTCGGTTACCAGGCTGCGGCGCTGAAGCTGCGCGAGCGGTACGTCGGCAAGTTCTCGAAGGTGTTGCCCGGCACGAAGCTGGCGCGCTTCTTCCAGATCGAGAACAAGCTCGATGCGCTCACGGAGCTGACGATCGCGAGCAACATTCCCCTGACGAAGTAGGCCGCACGGGACGTTGAGCAGAGCCGGCGATGTCGACCGATCAACTCAGCGAGGCAGGATGGTCGCCGTTCACCCCGGGTCGAGGCCTGCTAGCGCTGGCGTCCCGCTATGGATTAGCCGAACACGGCCGCATCAACCTGCTACGCGTAGTCGGCGTCGCGATCGCCGTGACTTGGCTGCCGCTTGCATTGCTGAGCGCGTTCGAAGGCACAGCGGTGGCGGGCATCGTCGTGATCCCATTCTTCCACGACTACGTTCCGCACGGCCGTTACCTGCTCGCGGTACCGATCATTCTGCTGATGGATCGGTTGGTCGGCCGCCGCACTTCGCGGGCTATTGATCATCTGCGCAGCTCCGGTCTCATTGCACCGGGCGACGAGAACGCGCTGGCCGACCTCCTGACTGCCGTTACCAAGGCCTGGCGCTGCAGAGTTGTACGTTGGACGATTTTCGCTCTCACGTATGCGGTTGCCGCGGCGACGTTCGCTTGGGGCCGCCAACTGGGCCTATCGAGCTGGATGCTGCGTGTCGATACAAACGAGCTCAGCATGGCCGGTGCGTGGCAGCTCTTCATCAGTGCGCCGCTTGCGCGCCTGCTGTTGCTGCGTGCGTTGTGGAAGCTGGGGGTATGGGCCTGGTTTCTCTTCCGCTTGTCGCGGATGCACTTGCAGATCGGCCCGCTGCATCCGGACCAACGGTGCGGACTGAGGTTTCTCGGCGAGACGCAACTCGCGTTCGCTCCATTGATCGCAGCGCTCGGCGTGCAGCTGGGTTGCATGATCGCCGACGCCGTGCAGTTTCAGGACATCTCCGTGACGAGCTTCAAGCTGGTCGGCATCGCTTTCGTCGTGCTGTCGGTGATGCTGATCCTGGGACCGCTGGCGATCTTCATGCGTCGCGCGTGGCTCAGCATCGAGCGCGCCGAGGACGTTTTCGGCAGCTGGGCATCGTTGGCAGCCAGGCATCTGTCGGCGCAGCTCGTCAAATCTCAGCGCGACCACACCATGGCGCAACTGAGCACATCGGAAATCTCCTCGATGACCGACGCGTCAGCGCTGTTCGATCGCGTGGTCGCGACACGGTCCTTACCAGTCGACACGCCCCAGGTTGCGCTCGTCGTCGTGACCGCCGTCGCATCGGTTCTGCTGCCGCTGCTGGGGCTGCTGCCGCTCGCAGACATCCTGCAGCGCCTGACCAAGATCCTGCTCTAGCGACATTCACCTTCGGAGATGCGCCATGAAACGTAGTACCACCTGCCGGTCCTTGATGATGTTCATGCTCACGATGCTCGCGCTCGTTGGTTGTGCGGCCAGCGGGCCGAAGATTCGCAGCGACGTCGATCCGAAAGCCGACTTCTCGGGCTATCGCACCTTTGGGTTTTACCCGGCCGGGACTCCCGCAGGCTATTCCGGCTTCATCGCTCAGTACCTGCAGGAGGCGATCAGCAGCGAGCTGACGTCGCGCGGCTACACCCGCGCCGACGCAGCGGACCTGATGGTCAACTTCCATATTCAGGCACGCGATGCCGTGGAGGTCACGCAGACGCCCGCGACCTACTACGGCTTTCGTTCGGCATACCGCTGGGGCGCCATGCCCTACGAGACGAATGTCCGCCAGTACACCGAAGGTACGCTCAACATCGATCTCGTCGATCGCGCGCGCGGTCAGCTGGTTTGGGCAGGCGTTGCGGTGGGCCGCATCAAGCAGCAATCTCTCGACAATCCGCAGCCAGCAATCGACGCCGTGGTCGCGCAGATCTTCGAGCACTATCCGGCTCGCGCCGGCCAGTCCGTGTTCCCGTAGAGTGGACGCAACCCTGCGTTGGGATCACGACCGTGCTTCGTCATTCGCTGTGTCGAGTCGCGATTCTGCTCGCAGCGTCCATGACGATGCCGACGTGCTGGGCCGCGAAGACCGACCTGGTGACGCTGGCCAACGGCGATCGGATCACCGGCGAGGTCAAGGCGATCGAACAGGGGCGATTGGTGTTCTCGACCGATGACCTCGGAACGGTGCGCATCGAGTGGGACAAGGTCGCACAGCTGGTGAGCCGGCGCACTCATGAGGTCGAGCTCGTCGACGGCACGCGTCATTTCGGCGTACTGCGAGCGCCGCCGGCCGAGCAGGTCCCGGTGCTTCTGATCGGCGAAGACGGCAGACCGGACGTCCGCGCTCAGGCTCGCGGACGTGGTGGCCCTCACGCCGCTCGACTCAGGGTAGCTGGCGCGATCGACTGGACGGCTATCTGAGTGTCGGCTTCAGCTACACCAAGGCAAACGAGATCGCACAGCTGTCGATCGATGCGGGGCTCACTCGCCGCGCGCGCGAGCGGCAGCTCGAGTTGACGCTGCAGTCCATCGCAAATGAGAGCGCCGTGGCCGAGCGCTCGGCCAGCAACAGCCTGACCGGCGTCTACCAGCGATTGCTCGACGCGCACTGGTTCTACGCCGGCATCGGGCAGCTGGCGCAGGACGATGAATTCGGACTCGACCTGCGGGTGCTGGGCGGCGCTGCCTATGGCCGCTTCCTGGTGCGCACCAACGAGCAGGAGCTCGCTCTGGCGGGAGGAGTTGCCGCCGCGCGCGAATACCTGCGCGACGACACTGTCGAGGACGGAGTCGAAGGGCTTGCTGCTCGCGAAGTACGCGCTCTTCCATTACGACGAGCCAGAGACGAGCCTCACTGCGTCTGCTGTTCGTGCTGCCGAGTCTGAGCAATTGGGGCCGCGTCAGGACCGACAGCTCGGTGCGCCTGCGTCATGAGATTGCGCACGATCTGTTCACCGAGCTCAGCATCAATCATGGCTACGACAGCGAGCCGCCGGTGGCCGACGCTCCGAGCAGCGACTGGAGTGTCGTGACATCGCTCGGCTACAGCTTCTAGTAACACGGGACGCGCATGTGAATACACGAGTCCGATTCGTCGTCGAGGTGAGCTGCTGGATCGTCGGCGCCGTGCTGAGCGCCGGCTTCCTGCTTGCCCGGGCGGACAGCGAGCTCGGCAAGTCGCGGGACCTCGATGCAATTCGCCGCACAGCTGCGCGCTCCGGACCAGGCATTGTGGTCGTCAGCGCGCGTCACCGATTATCGGGCGGCCTTGCTGCTTCCCGTCGACGAGCCGGTGGCGATCCTCGGCGTGCCCGCGCTCGAGCTGCAGGTGCCGGTGTATCCGCACTCGAACGAGCTCAGCCTCAATCGCGGCGCGGCGCTGATCGGCGGCATGGCAATGCCCGACAGCGGCGGCAATCTTGGAATCGCGGGTCATCGCGACGGTTTCTTCCGCGTGCTGAAGGATATCCGCAGCGGCGACCTCATCGAGGTGCGCACGCGCCTGAAGCTGCATCGTTATCGAGTCACTTCCATTCGAATCGTCGATGTCGGCGACGTCCGGTTGCTGGCCGACACCGAGGATCCCTCGGTCACTCTCGTCACGTGTTACCCGTTCTACTACGTCGGCGCCGCGCCGCAGCGTTTCGTAGTGAGCGCGACATACGACTGGACGCCGCCGGGATCGACGTAGGCAACGTGTCAACAACTCATCGGAGAGCTCTCATGAAACCCAACAGAACGTATTTATTGATCGGTCTCGCGGCGCTGCTGTCAGTGCCGGCGGCGCACGCGCAGAGCACCGCCTGCAACTCGGTTGAATTCAGCGCAGCGGTGCTCGAAAAGTTTCCGAACGCGCCGCAGGGCTGCCTCGAGATCATCGAGCGCGACGGTCAGAAGCTTGCGGTGTACAAGGCCGACCTGGTGCGCGTCGCTCGCGGCACCGCGTTCCTCAAGTTCAAGCTGCCGGACGGTACGCGCAGCGCTACGCGCGCGATCAAGATCGATCCGGCACGGCGCGTGCTGATCGGGGGCAAACCGACTCGCGCCGAGGACCTGGCCATCGGGCAGGAGCTCACTGCGTACGTCAAAGTGAGCGAGCCGGTGGTGGCGCTCGCTCCGGCGAGTGACGCCGAGCCGCTCGACCTTCAGCCGCTGACTGACGAGCGTACGCAGGTCGCATCCGCGAGCACGGAGGAGACGACGATGCCGGCTACGGCGAGCTGGACGTACACGTTCGGGCTCGCGGGCGCGCTGTTGCTGGCAATGGCGGGCGCGCTGGCTTTCATGCGGTGGCTGCCGGATCAGCGTATGAAATAAGCCTGATCAAAGCAGTCGATAAGGGCGCCCCATGGGCGGGCGCCCTCTTCACGTTCGCAGTTGGGTACCGTATGTCTCGGACCCCTTGCGTACGGCGTGCGCGCGGGTGCTGGTGGACACTCTCTTGTATAAAGCCGCTGAAACGCAGTGCATTCGACAGTTTGCGACGATATCGTGGGACATCGAGAGCGTGATGGCGAAGCTGGAGCTGGAGCGCGACATGACTAGCCAGAAATCCTGGCCTGAAATATCACGGCACTTGGCGCGTTGACCAGCGAGCTACGCGACGGCGTCGATGAAGCAGTTGACCGACAGTCGCCCGGTCAGGGGATTGGGATCGGGTACGAAGCCCTTCGCGATGCATCCGGAGTGCAGAGAATTTCGGCGGTAGACCAGCATGCGATTGAAAATGCCATCCTCCCTCGCGATCTGCTCGAACAGCGCAGTATTGCCGTTGATGTACTCCGCGACCGGCATATCCGGACCGTCGTTCTGCGACTCGAGCGATCTGAAATAAGCGTCTGCGCGTACCTCGTCCACGTATTCGAAGCCCGTCTTGCGGTGCCGGTAAAAAGCGGTGCCGCCCAGGTCCGTCTTGAACAGGTAGTGAATCGTCGCAAGGCCGTTGCCGTTCAGCGAGTCCACGTGAGGAATCCGCTGGATCGCCGTGAGCTTCTCGGGCGGCGTCGTCACCAGCGAGTAGTGGCTCATCGAGAATCTGAGTGACGGACCTTGCAGCCCGAAGTGCTCGAATAGCACGTCCTTGAGCCGGGTCTCGATGAGCTGCCGATACGAGGGCGGTGCCTCGGCTCGGATCCCCGGATAAAAGCGCGATGGGACCGTGAATTGTCTGCTCGCCGCTTTGCGCACCAGCCGATCGGGATCGGCGATGAAGTTGTCGATCACCAGGAGCGGTGCCTGCTCCGCTCCGATCGTGAGCTTGCGCAGGCTCACGTCAGGATGGGTTTCCAGGATCACGAGGCGCCAGTGTTGCTTGCCCTGCAATACCGATCGAGGAAGTCCTGGTGGCTCGGCATCTGCGCCACCGCCTGCTCGATCGAGCCCTTGAGAGCGCCGAGCAACCGGGTGAGATCCTGGTCGCTCATCGCTTTCGCGTAGTGATGATAGCGCTCGGGCGTGACGCCCTGACCCAGCATCACCTGCGTCCAGGAATCGACACGGAACAGCTCTCCCTCGTACTGCCAGGCGTGGGCGCTCTTCTGAAACATTTCGATGCGGCGCGTCAGGGACGCGGGAATGAACATGCGCCGGCAATGATTCCAGAACGGGCTGTCGTCCCTTTCGACCGCGTGATAGTGCAGCACGAGAAAATCACGTATCGCCTCGAGCTCGCGCAGCACTTCTTCGTTGTATTGATCGACGAAGGACTGCACGATCCCACTGAAGGGAAACAGCCGCATCAGGCGCGTGATCCCTGTCATGATGAGATGGATGCTGGTCGATTCGAGCGGCTCGAGAAATCCACTCGCCAGACCCAGCGCCACGACGTTCTTGTTCCAGGTTTGCAGGCGCCGGCCGGCGCGGAACTTGATCACGCGAGGCGGGATCAGCGTCCTGCCATGCACCTCCGCGAGCAGCTTCTCCGTGGCCTGCTGATCGGACATGTAGCGGCTGCAATAGACGAGTCCGTTGCCGACGCGATGCTGCAGCGGAATGCGCCAGCGCCAGCCGGCCTCGTGCGCAATCGCACGGGTGTAGGGCACTGCCGGTCCAACCGATTCCGTTTGCACCGCTACGGCGCTGTCGCACGGCAGCCAATGCGTCCAATCCTGATACTTGGTGTGCAGCGCCTGTTCGATCAGCACAGCGCGAAAGCCGGTGCAGTCGATGAAGAGATCTCCTGCGATGACCTGGCCGGAATCGAGCACGAGCGCCTCGATGAAGCCGGAATCGGCATTCTGTCGGACGCCTTTGATCTTCCCCTCGACACGCTTCGCGCCGTGGCCCTCGGAGAACTTGCGCAGGAACTTCGCGTAAACCGAGGCATCGAGGTGATACGCGAAGTTGATATCCGACTGGGCGGACGTCGCGAATTTGTCCCGCCGCGCGGCCTGCAGCTCCAGGCAGTAATCGCCCAGTTCCGACCGGATGCCCCGGGTGAGGCTGTGCAGCCAGAAATGGTGAAACTCACACAGCCAGGTAGGCTTCCCGTTCGTGCCGAAGGAATGGATGTAGCGCTCGCCGGGGCGCTTCCAGTTCTCGAACGAGATGCCAAGCTTGAAGGTCGCCGCGGTGGCGCGCATGAACTCCTGCTCGTCGATATTGAGCAGTCGATGGAACGCGCGAATGGGCGGAATCGTCGATTCGCCCACGCCGACCGTGCCGATCTCCTCGGACTCGACCAGCGTAACGTCCACGATCCCCCGGAACTGCTGAGACAGCGCTGCTGCAACCATCCATCCGGCAGTACCGCCGCCCGCAATGACGACTTTCGTTATCTCGGCGTTCATGTCAGCGGTTGAGCCTGTTGAGCAACATGGCCCGAATCTGCCGCGCCATCGCTTCGTCGATGGGGCCTAGTACGCCACGCGACTGCGGCGGGAGATGTTCGCCGGCGCGCCCCGCCGGACCCAGGACGTAATACTCGATGACGTTTTTCCAGGCCAGCTTCTCACGCTCGGGACGGTCCCGCAGCGACCAGATCAATTCGTACAGCGCGTTCATCGGCGTCGGAATGAACTCCGGCGATGAGCTCCACCAGTAGTTCACGAGCGTATTGAACGCACTCAAACCTTCCACGTGATGCCACCACATGGCCGGGATGAACACGGCGTCGCCGGGGTCCACCTCCGCCATCTGCCCCGCGGCAATCGCTTCGCGAAAACGCGGATACTTCTCCAGGTCGGGATTCGCGAAATCGACGACACTGACGGCCTGCCCGCCCGGCGAGGGCTCGAGCGGCCCCGGATAGAGATTGAAGATCTGCTCCGGCGGAAACAGCGTGAAACGCCGTCTGCCGATCGCGCAGCACGCAAGATTGTTCGGCGCATCGTAGTGGCAGGAGGCAATCGTGCGATTGCCGATCCAGATGCTTGGCGGTGCATTCACGCCATGCGCCGCGAGATCGAGGTCGTTCCTCGCTCTGAAACCGGGTAGGTGAGCGTCGACCGGCAATGAAGCAATGTAATAGGTCGGCGGGCGCTCATCGCGCACATGGCTGTGGATCTCGTCCAGAACCTCATCCAGGCGTGCCTGGCGCACGACGCAGTTCAACTGCGTGAAGTCTTCGCTGTAGAAGGGGCGACCCGCGATCTGCGGCTCACCGTAGGAGCAGCGCACCGGCTTGCCGTTGTAGTGCGAGCGCAGGCACTGCATGGCGTGCTGGTCGGAGTTGCGCCCGGCGCGCACGAGTTCCCACTCATCGACGAGTCCCTTCAGCACAGCGGGCTGGCCGCCGGATAACAGTTCCTGCAACGGCAGGTTTTCCGGCCGATAGCCTTCCAGTACGCGAATTCTCCCGGCGACCTGGAGCATGGTCAGCGAGCCGTCGCGGACACCTGCGCTGCCCGCTTGCGCTGCTTCATAGCCATCAGCTTCTTCACGTTGCCCATCGATGCGATCACGAGGAACGCACCCTGGAGAAATCCGGCTCTGTTCAGCCTCTCGAGCGCCGCCCCGTCGAGCGCCGCCAGCTTGCGCTGATCGACAGTATGCAGACCGACGACGCTGTATCCCTCCTCGGCGCTCAACTTCACGTCGAGCGAGACCGGTTCGATGAGGCCCAGCGCCGAGAAAGCGGCAAACATGGCCTTGCTCAGCTCCAGGCCCGCATGGATGCCGCGCAACACCAGCGCGATGTGGTCCAGGTACGGGCTGTTGCCGCCCTTGGGCAGGAATACCGGCTCGCCCTCGGTGCGGCTGACGCGCGGATGATCCAGATCCACGTGGATCATCGGCTCCTGTCGAAGCGCACCGCCCACGTCGCGCTCCTGGAAGCCGATGAGGAAGGGCCCGCGCACGACGATGCCCGGAACATAGTCGGCGAGCCAGCGACCCTGCTCCAGAAAGAGGTTCTCGTTCTTGCCGAAGCCGAGCAGCGCGACCGAATGATACTCGCCGCTCGCGGGATCCTTTCTGAAGAAGATCGGATACTCGCGCTGGACGTCGGCGTACTCCGTTGGGAAGGTGAGTACTGTGCCCACCTCGTCGCCGAACTGCGCGCCATAGCGCGTAATCACCCGCAGATCTGCGTGGGTGACGTTGTCGAGCATGACGTGCCTGGTCATAGAGTGATCGCAAGATTAAACGGAAAAGGCCGCTGCAAGACACAGCGGCCTTTCCCTTCATCGCTCGGCGTCAGAACTTGTAGCGAGCGCCGACCGCAAAGCGCGGCTGCTGATCCTCCAGCCTGACCACCTGTTTCTCCGATCGGGCGTGCCAGCGGACGTCCTCACCCGTCAGGTTGACCGCTTCCAGCTGGAACGACAGGCTGTCGTTGAACTCATACCCGACGCTCAGGTCGAGCTGGTCGTACGCCTCGACGTAGTACGGATTCGTGTTGGACCCGTTCTGATTCGTCGCCGCCAGGAACTCGTCGCGCCAGTTCCAGGCCAGGCGCGCAGTGATGCCGAACCTCTCGTAAATTGCAACGACGTTGGCGGTGTCGCTCAGACCGAGCAGGGCGAACTGCGTCGTGCCCGGAGGGGCGTTGTTATCGAAGCCCACGTCACCCTTCACGATGGTGTAGTTCGCCTGCAGGCCAAAGCCTGTATCGCCGAAGAAATACTGACCACCGAGCTCCCAGCCGTGAATCTTCGCCGCTTCCTGGTTGACCGGTCGCCGCACCGCGAACGTGTAGAGCGGGTCGTCGGCCTCCCCGGTGAGATCGAACCTGTTCTCCATGTCGAGGATCTGTCCGGAGCTGCCGTCGTAGGCGGCGAGCCCGCCGGTCTCCTGGTCGTGGCGCAGCAATGAGAGCGCAGTGAACAGCGCAGTGTCGTTCGCCGAGCAGGCGGCATTGACGTCTTCGCCCGCTGCGGTGACCTGAGCCTGGCACGCCGGGCTCTGCAGGAAGGCGAGCGCCGACTGAGCATCCGGTCCGGAGGTCGGGTCCGTGATGTCAAACAGGCTTTCCTGGAGCACGGTCGTGCCGATGAAGTTGTCGACGCGTTTCTCCCAGAAGCCGGCGGAGACATAGCCCTGGTCCGAGAAGTACCACTCGACGCTGAAGTCCAGGTTGTCCGACTCGAGCGGCACCAGCCCAGGGTTCTGAGCGTCGGCGGACGCCTGGGTCGAGGGATCGATCAGTACCGAGCCCGTCGCACCGTCGACACTGGCGCCGGCGTAGAGGTCGCTGTAGTTCGCGCGTGCGATGGTCTTGCTGTACGACATGCGGGCCTTGACCGTGTCGGTCAGCATCACATCGAAGTCGACGCTGGGCAGGACGTGGCTGTAGTCCGTCTTCTCGGTGAACGGTTGGACTGTCGCGGAACGCGCTATGGTGAAGTCGTTGTTCGCCGTCCAGACCATTCCGCCAGGCTGGGTGGGAACCAGAATGTTCGACGTCGAGGCCACGTCCGTTTCCTCGTAGCGAACACCGATCAGGAAGTTGCTGGGCATGTTGCCCAGCTCGCCGCTCATTGCGACCTGCAGATAGACGGCGTTCACGTCCTCCTCGATCGTGTTGTTGTCGTCGAGCGCAGGGTCGGCGCACAGGCAATCGTTCGCCGTCGTGGTGTTGTCCGTGTTCCACTGGTAGACACGGCCGTCGACCGGATTGGTAGAACCGAGACCCCATCGGGCCAGGGCCGCCGCGTCCCCTCGCCACGCGCCGCCCGCTGCGCCGCTGGTGCTGAAATCATCGAACAGGCCCGCCATGCTGAACGGCCGCAGCAGCTCGACCATGCCGGGGGCTGCGTTGGCATCGCTCGCGCTCCAGTTGCCCAGCACGGCTTCACCGTAGCCGTTCTTGCGATTCATTTCGGTCGTGCGCGTGTCGACGCCGAACTGGAATCGACCATTGTCGAATTCCAGGGCGCCGTCCAGCCGCGCTTCCTTCACCTCGGACTCCTGTTCGAAGGACCAGATGCGCAGCATCTGCGAGCCAAGCTGGCTGGCCGTGAAATCGGCATTTGTGGTGCCGTTCGTGTTCGCCACCGCGTCCGCCATCGTGGGGAAGAAGGTGCGCGCCATGATCGGCAGGCCGTTGTTGAATGTGAACTCCTGACTGAAGGCGCCCGTACACGTGTTGTTCGCGCAGTTCGTGCCGGCGAAGCTGAAGAACGTGGCACTGGCTCCGGGCACGGCGGGATCGTTCGGCAGGCTCTCGGTCTTCGAGTTATGAGCGTCCAGCGCCAGGGTGAAGTTGTCCGTCACCTGCCAGGCGGCATTGAACCCGATCGAATTCAGCTCGTTCTTCTGCTTGTTGCGTTGCTGCTCGAAGCCGAAGTCCTTGCCGCCGACCAGATCGCGCAGGAATATCGGCGTCGCCACCTCCTCGTTCGTGTCGAAGGTGAGGTGAGTGAAGCTGTTATTGCGCTGCAGCCAGATGGTCTGCTCGCCGCGATGCTCAGCGATCTCGTTGCTGGCGAAGGTGTAATCGAGCGTCAGGGTCAGCGCGTCGCTCGGTGCAAACTGCACCACGCCCTGCGCGTTGATGCGTTCGCGCTCGAAGTCCGAGAAGGCGTAGCGCATGTCATTGGGCATGCCGTAGAGCTGGCCAATGGCAGGCGCGTTGGTCACCGTGGCGTCCGGCCGCAATGCCGCCGATGTCCCGTTCCATTCCTGGATGTTCCATGCGTTTTCGGTGAACTGCACCGAGCCGCCGTGGCGCTCCTGATAGCTGGCGCTCAACCCGACGCCCCAGGTCCGGTCGTCATTCGTCATGCTGAAGATACCCGAGACCTCGGGAGTGATCTCGCTGTCGAATGGTGACGACTCGTCGTAGACGCCCTTGGCGCCAACGTTCAAGACCGTTTCTGGATTGTCGAATGGCCGTGCGGTCTTGATGTTGACGGTGGCGCCTATGCCTCCGGAGCTCAGATCGGCCCGGCTCGTCTTGTAGACCTCGACGCCGGTGACTGCCTCAGCGGCCAACTGGGCGAAATTGAAGGAGCGAGTGCCGGAGCCCTGGCCGCCAATCGTGATCTCGCCGTTGCCGAACCCGTCTGCACCCGGCATCTGACGGCCGTTCAGGGTCACCAGGTTGAACTCCGGTCCGAAGCCGCGAGCGCTGACCAGCGCGCCCTCGCCATTGCGGCGGTCGATGGAGATGCCGGTGATTCGCTGCAGCGATTCGGCCAGATTCGTGTCGGGGAACTTGCCCATGTCCTCCGCGGTAATCGCGTCGACCACGCCGACCGCGTCGCGCTTGATATCCATCGAAGCTTCGAGGCTGGCTCGCAAGCCCGTGACTACCACTTCTTCCAGCGTGTCGCTCCTCGTCTGGCTCGCGACCGGCGATGTCGCCTGCTCTTGCGCGAACGCCGGATTGATCACGACCACGCCGCCGGCGATGGTGAACAGCGCTCTGGACCTCAGGCGCTGAGTCGTTGACTTCGCTTTCATGGAATTCCCCTCAGCAAGGCCGCAGGCTGCCGGTACTCGTGCGCCGGGATGGCGTTGGCCAGGTTCGTCCTATGCATACGACTGCCTCCTCGTAGTCTTTTCTTGTGCGAAGCCATCGGGCTTTCGAGATCCCGGTTCTGCGCCGCGCCATGTCCTGGCTGTCGACGCTGAATCCGGCCCCCTCTCGGCGCGCCCCTCAAGGAAACGTGCGATTCAGAGGTGAGTGGCGTGGCTGCGGAATCTCCGATGAATCATGAGTTTCTGCATGACGCCGAAGGCGTCCCCCTGTCAGTTCCGCCGATGCGAAAAAGGATTCGCCCGGTCAGGATTGGTAACGCTACCAACGCCTTTTGATAACGCTATCACGCCGTTTCCCGCAAATGAAAGAGGTGAAGATCGGTCGGCAACTGACAGCCGGTCCAGCCGCCGGGGCTGCGGGGGCTTCGAGGGTCCGCGGCGCACGGTAAGGAAGTGGACCAAGTCGCGTTGCTGGTGCAACGTGCGACGCTCGGGACGAGAAAATGTCCCTCGATCAAGGCCGTTGGCTAGAGTTGCTGGCCAAACGGGAATCAAAGCAGAGCTTCCTGCCGGAGATCCGTATGCTGAAGACGAGATTGCTCGCGCTCGCGGGAAGCGCGTTTCTGTGCGTCGCGGGCGTGGTTCATGCGCAGGACACCGTGAGTTCTCACCGTGAAGGCGGACGAAGCAGGTCCGATGATCAGCCGCCAGATCTTCGGACAATTCGCCGAGCATCTCGGGCGAGGGATCTATGAAGGCGATATGGGTCGGTCGCAATTCGAGCATTCCGAACACACGAGGCATCCGCAACGATGTCGTGGCGGCGTTGAAGGAGTTGCACGTTCCGAACGTTCGTTGGCCCGGCGGCTGCTTCGCGGACGAGTATCACTGGAGAAATGGCATCGGACCCGCCGCAGAGCGTCCCGCGACGCTCAACCCGAACTGGGGTGGGGTCATCGAGCCGAATGCGTTCGGCACGCACGAGTTCATGGATTTCGTGCAGCAGATCGGCGCGGCAGCGTACATGTCCGTGAACGTGGGTTCCGGGACGCCGAATGAAGCGGCGGATTGGTTCGAGTACCTGACCACCAATCAGCCGACGGCTTTGGCGAAGGAACGCGCCGCGAACGGACATCCGGAGCCGTACGGCATTTCGTACCTTGGCATCGGCAACGAGAGCTGGGGATGTGGCGGCTCCATGACTGCGGACTACTACGTGAGTCAGCTCAGAATCTACGCTCGCTACACCCGTAACTACAACGCGCGGCATCCGATGAAGAAGATCGCCGTCGGTCCGGACAGCGGCGACACGAGCTATACGGAAGCCGTGATGAAAGCATGGAAGGAGCGCAACTGGAGCTGGGACATCGATGGGCTATCGCTGCACTATTACACCGTGGGCGGCTGGCCTCCGAGCTACAAAGCGACGGGCTTCGGCGAAGATGAGTACGCCAAGTTGCTCAAGGAAACGCTGCGCATGGACGAATTGATTCGCACGCACGGCGCGATCATGGACAAGTACGATCCCGAGAAGAAGATTGCGCTGGTCGTCGATGAATGGGGCGCGTGGCTCGCACCCACGCCAGGTCGAAAGAAGGTTTCCTCGAGCAGCAGAACAGTCAACGCGACGCGATCATCGCCGCGCTCAACATCAATACGTTCGCACGGCATGCCGACCGGGTGCGCATGGCCAATATCGCTCAGATGGTGAACGTGCTTCAGGCCATGCTCCTCACCGACCAGGAGAAGCTCGTGAAAACTCCGACGTATCACGTGTTTCGCATGTATGTGCCGTTCCAGGACGCAACCTTCGTGCCGATCCAACTCGACCCGCAAACTTACGTGCATGGCGATGTCGAGCTGCGACGCGTCGATGCAATCGCCGCAAGGGACAAAACGGTAAGGTGTGGATCGCCGTCACGAACGTCGATCCGCGGCGCGCGGTTCGCATCCGCATTGCGAGTGGCGGTCAGAAGAAGGAGACGTTTCGCGGCGAAACGTTGGCCGCTCCGAAGATCGACAGCGTCAATTCATTCGAAGCACCGAACACGATCGCGCCGCAACCAGTGACGGCCAGGCGAAGCGGCGGCGCAATGACGCTCGAGTTGGCGCCTGCGTCGGTTACAGTGGTGTCGTTCTGACACAAGCGCGCGCAATCGGGCAGACGAAGTCAACGCCAGCCGGCGTCCACGAAGTACTCATGTGCCGTACACATGCGTGCATCGTCAGATGACAGAAACAGGACCATTGCCGCCACGTCACGCGGCTCCACGCGCACTTTCAGGCACTGCTGCTCGAGCGTGCGCGCCTCTTCCTCCGGTGTGTGCCACAGCTTCATCTGCCGCGGGGTGCGCACTGCGCCCGGCACGACGCAATTCACTCTGATTCCGCAGCTGCCCAAGTCGCGCGCCAGGCCGCGCGTCAGTCCTTCGATGCCGGCCTTGGCCGCTTGATAGATGGCGAGATTGGGCAGGGCACGGTGCCACGACGCCGAGCCTAGATTTACGATGGCTCCGCCGCCCGCTGCTTTCATGTCGGCTACCACTGCCTGTGCGCAGAAGAAGTAGTGCCGCAGATTGACGGCCATGCGCTCGTCCCAGTATGCAGGCGTCACGTCCCCGACAGTGTGCCGATCGTCGTTCGCCGCGTTGTTGATCAGCACGTCGATCGGTCCGAGCTGCTCGCGGATGCGCGGGAACAATGCGCGGATCGCGGCGACGTCGGTCAGATCGCATGCATGGTAGCGCGGCCGGGTCGCGCAGTCGGCGAGACGCCGTTCGAGATCGCGGGACTCCGTCTCCGCAATGTCCAGGAACGCGACGTGAGCGCCCTGCTGGGCGAAGCTCTCGACAATCGCTGCACCGATGCTCGAGCCGCCGCCCGTGACGACGACCCGTTTGTCACGCAAGGAGGGGTAGACAGTGTGCGGCATGGCAATGCTCATCAAGGTTCGGGTAGCAGCTCGCAGCGCGCGAGGTTGCGCATGAGCGCAGCGATGCCGAGTGTCCTGGGCGGCGCTCGCTGAGACGTTGTCACGTTGTTTTCCAGCGCACCGCGAGTCGCGCCGATTCGCTAAGACTAAGATTACAGGCAACGGCCGTCGGCAGACCTGTCTCTGCCATCCCCGCGAACATCAGCGTGCCTCCAAAAGCGGTTGGTCGAAGCTTCGGCGGGCTTCATGCGGCCGCTGATGGAGCGTAATGATAGCGGTATCAGAATACAAGTCGCCGGAGCTGGGCCAGACGACACGGAGCCGGAGTGTCATTCCTCGCGCGGTGCTGCAACGGAATCGCGCTTAATCAGGACGTGGGCCATGACATGGTCGGAAACAACCTGCGGGTCGCCGTTCTTGCGCTGGCGCATATTACGCAGCAGCAGTTCGATGGCGGAGCCAGCCATGGCGGCAATCGGCTGTCGGACGGTGGTGAGCTCCGGCCAGACGGTCGTCGCAGTAGGAGTGTCGTCGAAACCGACGACGGAGAGGTCGCGCGGCACGTCCAGACCACGGCGGTGGGCGACCGAGACCGCCGCAGCAGCCATGTCGTCGTTGCTGGCGAAAATAGCTGTCGGCGGGTTCTTGCGTGTGAGCAGCTTTTCGGTCGCCTCCAGGCCGGAGCGATAGGTGAAGTAGCCTTGCTGGATCAGCGCAGGATCGATGGTGAGCCCGGCCGCTGCCATAGTCGCGTGGAAGCCGTCGTAACGCAGCGCGCTCGCAGTTTGATTCGGATGGCCGCGAATGAACGCGATCCGCGCATGACCCATGGCGATCAGGTGCTCGGTCATCTCCTGGCTGGCGCGGAAATCGTCGATGCGCACGCTGGACACGTCAGGCTGGAAACGGCCCGACGCAATGGCCATGACTGGGATACCGGCGGCAGCCAGCTCCGAGAGTACGACCTTCGACTCGCACAGCGGCGGCGGCAGAACGACTCCGGCGGCGCTTTGGGCGATCTGGCGTGCAGCCGCCCGCTCGGCCGCGTGACTCATGTGGTCCCATGTGTCGAGTACGCAGCTGTGCGGCCGTGCGCCCTGCGCCAGCAAGCGCGCCCACCAGCAACTCGCTGAGGTAGGCTGTGCTGGGGTTGGTGTAGATGAGGGCGATGCGAGTACCTTGCGCGGCCGCTAGTGACCGCGCGGCAGCGTTGGGTGTGTAGTTCAGCTCCCGCACGGCGCGCATGACCAGCTCGCGCGTCACTTCCCGCACGTTGCTGTTGCTGTTCATCACGCGCGAGACGGTCATCGTCGAGACGCCCGCGTGCCTTGCGACTTCATCAATGGTTACCGCATCGCCCTTGCGTCGCTCTGTTCGTGCGGCGGTCTTCACTCGCATGACGAGGTGATCTCGAGCGCGCGGGCTGCGCGCGGTGATTATTGCGCGGGCCGCTTGTGGGTGGAAGCGCGTTCATCTTAGCGCTTCGCGCGCGTGGCTCTCAGGCCGACGAGATAGCGCTCCAACCGCTCCAGCGCGTCCGCTTTTCGTCGAAGCAGTCCCAAAGATTATGGGTCTCCTCCAAGACGTCTTTGCTGTGATTGATCACGCGCTCGGCAATGAACGGCGTTACGCCGAGACGTCCGAGCGTCATGCGACCTGTGCGACGCAGATCGTGGGGAGTTTTGCGGGAGTTTTCGTCGCAGCCGCGTTCCGCCGCCGTGAAGCGCCGATGATCGGTTTGGCGCCTCGTCGTCGTTTATCCGGCATGATGCATCTCAATCGTCTACTTACGATCTTGGTGTCCGCTGCGTTGTTTGCCGCTTGCGGCAGCGGTGGCGCCGATCAGGCGGCAGGCGTCGATCAAAGCGCGCCGCAGGCCGCTCTGCCCCAAACCTTGTGTGACCTGCTGCCACGCGCCGATGCAGAGAAGATCATGGGCAAGGCGCTTGTCCAACGCAGGAATGACGCTTGGGGGTGCCATTACGAGGATGCCCGTGGCACGACCGGCACTGGTCTTTGGATCGATCTCAACGCGTTCGAGGTGAGCGACCAATGTCGACAGACACCCCGTAGCGAGCCGGTGAGCGGCGTCGGCAGCGAAGCGTGCATTGCCATCGGGCACCCGGCCGGGCTGTACACCACTGTAGTGTTCAGGGGCGGCGGCCGGACGTTCGAGGCGAGGGCACCTGGACAGGACAGAACGTCGGAACTGGCGACGGCAGTCGCAAGAGCGGTCTTGTCGAAGCTCGGTGCCTGATGGCCTTGTCACCGCGCTCGAGCGCCGAATCCAACTCCCACTTTGCGCCCCAGTCCGGCATGTAGATCCTCAAGTATTGCCGCCGGTCCAGCTTGGCTGGACCCGATGTTTGAGCAGGCGTGCGAGACTTTTGTGGGACTCAGCGCTGCTTCGTTGTGCTCAGTCGTGACAATCAGCAACGGGCGACACGCCGGCGTTTCTTAGACCGATCGACTTAGTGCGAATCAAACAGTCATCTACAACGCAAAATGCTGCCTAGTTTTTCGGCTTAGCTGCTACGGCTCTCTGCATTAGTTTCTGCAATTGCGCTGATAGTTTGCGGACGCGCGCATAGTCGCCACGTTCGAGCGCGCGACTTATGCGCTGCTGGACCCGCCGTGCGGCTGCGGCGTAGCGCTCGTGTGTGGGCCTCATGTGTCGTGGCATGCTCAGCATGACCGCTATCGCTTCGCACGCTGCTCCCCTGCGAAGGGATCCGTGTGGGGCAGCGGAAACGACGGTGAGACCAGGCGCCCCAACGGCGTCGCCTGTCGGCGCCGGACTGGCGCGAGGAGTGAGCTCGCGGCCTACTTGACCTTCTGACAGGTGACGGTGTTCGACGCCACCACTCTCACTGCGCCGGTCTGGTCCTGCTCGAACGCTTCGAACTTCACGGAGGACGGCTGCGCGCTGATCTGCTCCATTGGCAACAATGAGCTACCATTCGAACCACCGCTCTGGAAGCTCGTGAACACGCTGTTCGTGAGTGTCAGCTTCAGGTAGACGAATCCATTGCCGTCGCCGCCCGGCTTGCGCGCGATCAGGACGATCCTCGGATAGAACGTGCCGAGCATGGCGGCGCCCGTCAGCGGTGCGCTGGCCGCATCCATCTGTTTGACAAAGTGCAGATCCTGGCAGGCGCTGCGAACGAATCCGAGTGACCACGATTCGACTTCGATGTAGTCCTCGAACCCGGCGATCGTGGAAGTGCCGACGATTCCGTCGACGTGGATCAGATAGTCGCTGGCCGCCTGGGCGGTGCCGACGCCGAGTGCTGCCGCGACGACGGCGAGCGAGAGATACATTCGCTTGATCATGACAGTGCTCCTTTGTTACGAGTTGTACGATGGGGCTGAATTCATGGCTCGCAGTACGTTCACTGCCCCGCCTTGCCGGCGATGTAGCTGCCGGGGAGACCGAGGATGCCAACGCCGGGGTGGAAGCCAGCAGGTCCGGCCCGAACCATGCCGATGTTGTATTCGTTCACGCCGGCCTGGACCATGATGACGCCGCCGTCGTTGAGCAATTCCATCCGGCCATTGCCGGCCTGGGTCGCATAGAGAGAGCCGACGGCCTGGCCTGCCTTGTTCAGGACCTGGAGGATGCCGCCGCTGCCCGGGCTCACGAACATCGCAGCGCGCTGGTTGCCTTGAGTGTCCGATACCGTCACGACTCCGTCGTTGCCGTTCGACTGCCCGATGCCCGCGATGATCTTGCCGCCGGGTTCGTACACACGCAGCCCATAGCGACCTTTGTCGTTGCGTCCGAGGTTGATTCGATGCTGGTCGTTCTCCGTCACGAAGACGTTTGCTTGCGAAGCGACCGCGCCGATCGTCGCCGTCAGTTTGGAGGTGGTCGATGCCGCGGTGAAATATCCCCCCTGGTCCTGCATCACCACTCGCGCGCTGGTTGCGCCGTTCGAGTTGTAGAACCACACGTAGCCATCTTCCACCTTGAAGACGCGTTTGCCGGTTTCGTTGGTGACTTCGAAGGGTGCGACCACCTTGCTGCCCGCCAGGCGGCCCTGGTACGCGCGCGCCTCCAGGTCCTTCACGCGACGCTCGAGCTCCTGGAGTTTGCGCTCGTCTGGACAAGTCGCCGTGGCCGCCTGCGCATTCGCGCCCACGAGCTGAGCGACGACGAGCAGCGTCACGATGACGCCGGGGAATCGCAATTTCATTTTGAAGCGACCTCGGGAAGGCACGCGGGCTTTTCGCCGCTGGCGCATCCCATGAAGTAACTGCCGGGCAGGCCCGATCGGGGAACGTAGGGGAATCCGAGAGCCGGGCCGGCGAGGACGATGCCGTACCGCTGACTGTTGTGTCCCATCTTCACGGCTGACAGGCCGCCGGCGGTGGCTACGTCGAGGAGTCCTCCGCCGATCTTTGCTTCCGCGAATGCAACGCCGCCCCGTGATGCCGGCTTGGTCATAGAGACCACGGCGCGCCCGTCGCTGACGACGATCGAACCTTGGGCGCCGCCGTCGGTCGCGGTACCCACGAGCACCGCGCCGCTCCCCGCGCGCGATTCCCCGAGTCCGGCCAGCAGACCGTCGCCCGCCGGGAAGCGCAGCCCAAACGGACCTTGCTTGGTCCCGAGATCAATGCGCGAGGTCCTGCCTTCGATAAAGCGGATGCCGGCGCGACCCGATGCTGTCCCGATGGACGCTTCGGCGCCGCCTGGAGAGCGCGCGGAGAAGTAGCCACCCTCATCTGTCGTCCCGATAGCCGCGACCGGCTCTTCGCGCTCGTTGAAAAAGCGCGCGCCACCGGGTCCGACACGGAAGATCGTGTTCCCGGTCTTCGGGCTCACGACCTCGAAGTGCGATGCATTTTCGAGATCGCGAATGCGACTTTCGAGGTCGGCCAGCGCCGAGGTGTTCGAGCGCGAAGGGCTGGGGGATTCCTCTTGGTCCGGTGGATCGGGCGAGTCGTCGTCGGACCAGGGATCGCGGAAGGGGTCCTGCGACGAGCCACACGACTCGCAGACCGCCCGGCTTCCTTGCGGTGCACCTTGTTGGGTGGCACCGGGCGCTAGTTGTACCGTGGGACTCGAGCGCAGCTTGGCGACGAGCGCTTGAGCGAGCGCGATCAGTTGGGATTCCGATGCCTGCGTCGTCTCACCGGTCTTCAGGCTCTTCTGCAGCGAGACCAGGTACCGGCCGCTCTTCGCGTAGAGCTCCGCAAACATGCCCTTGTTGTCGCGGATATAAGCCTCCTCACCGACGCCCGCGACGCGCTCGACGGACGGATTCTTCGAGGTCTCGACCCAGCGCTTCCACTGATCCGGGGAGGTCGACATGATCTGAACGCGCACGGACGGATACTCGCACCCCGAACCGTTCGCGAACTGATCTTCCTCCTCCTTTGGAAAGATCCCCTCCATCTGGTCCGACCACGGCATGATCTTTCTCACCTCCGCCCGCGTGAGCACCGAGCACGCGTGCATCGTCGGATCGCTCGCGGCAGTCGCCCGCTGCGAGAACACGTACAAGGCCAGCGGGATCGCACACAGCAGGCAGATGGTGAAGCGCATGGCTGCTACTCCTTGGGCACGGTGAACTGGAAGTTCGCCGGTCCCAGCGTGGGATTCGCTTGGGGATCGAGTTGGATCGTGAGCCGCAGATACGAGCCGGCCGGATAACCTTTCGGCGTGTCTTCGAAAACCTTCCGCACGAGCCGACTCTGCTCATCGAGCCACACGGTGACTTCCCGCACGTTCGTCATCTTGCCCGACGGGTAGAACTGGGCCGCCGTGCCGACGATCTTGTGGCAGCGATGGCCGTTCACGGATTCGAGCCCGGCATACGCCGCTTCCCGGATCTGTCGGATCGAGCCTGGCAGATCCGACTTGGCGAAGAGGAGCGAAGGGATCAGCACCGACGTGCCGGCCGTGTAGGCGCTTGCGTTCAGCAGTTCGCCCGGTTGATTGCCCGTTCGTCCGACGGTGTTGTGCGAGCGCATTTGCCGATTGAAGGACTGCAGCTCGCCTTCGATCATCCACAGGACGATGTGCTGCGTGCTCGAGTCCATCGTGAGCCCGGCACTCTGGCTGGTCACGCCCTGGAAGTCGAAACGGAAATTCCGCGGCCGGGAAAAGTACGTCTTGAACTTCCAACGGTCGACGAGGCTTGGCCCTTCGCGTACCGCCGTACCACTATCGGCGTATACGGGGAGCGTCGAATACAGGTCCATGCTGCGTTTCAGCAGGTCCATGGCGTCGTTGTCAGATTCAGCGACGGCGCTGGTCGCAAGCACTGCGCCAACGAGAGCGAAGATGGAGAGCAAGGTCACGCGTCGAGCGATTGCCATGCCGAGACAAACGACGACTCGCGGCCAAACCGATCAAAGACCCTTCCTTGTTCGGCGGATTTGCGCCACGATTCGAAATACGCATAAACGATGAATCGGCGTCCAACCGATCATGAGCGATTCTGTGGACACGGCCGGCCCCCGGGAACTGACGCAGCTCCTCGCTGCGTGGAGCCGCGGCGATCACCAGGCACTGGAGCGGCTGACGGCGCTCGTCTACGGCGAGCTGCGCCGACTGGCCCATCACCACATGGGCGGGCAGTCGCCCGGACACATGCTGCAAACCACGGCGCTGGTGCACGAGGCCTACGTGCGCCTGGCCAGTCAGGAAAATCCCGACTTCGCGAATCGGGCGCACTTCCTCGCCGTCGCCGCCAAGGCGATGCGCCAGATTCTGGTGGATCACGCCAAAGCCGCGCACCGCAAGAAGCGGGGGTCCGGCGCCAGCGCCGTCGAGCTCGAGGAAGCAGCGTTGGTACTGCCGGAGCCGACGCGAGAGATCGTCGAGCTCAATGAAGCGCTGGAGAAGCTCGCGCAGCTCGATGCACGCAAGGCGCAGGTCGTGGAGCTCAAATACTTCGGCGGGCTCGAATACGACGAGATCGCGAGCCACCTGAACATCTCCGTCGTCACCGTGCAGCGCGACTGGACCTTCTCCAAGGCGTGGCTGTACTCGGAACTGCAAAGCTCCGGCGCGTGAGCGGAGCACGGTGATGTCGACTCCGCCCGGCACGCAGCGCTCGCTCGACACTATCGAAAACATCTTCCACGCCGCACTTGCGCTGCCGCCGGAGAGTGTCGACGAGTTCCTCGAGCAGAGCTGCGCGGGCGACGCGAGCTTGCGACGGCAGGTCGAAGTGCTTCTGGCGTCTCATCGACAGGCAAGTCACTTCATCGAGGAACCCCTGATCCGGCCGCAGGACGCCGCGCCCGAGCCGGCGGACGATGATCGCTTGATCGGTCAGACCGTCGGCCAGTATCGAATCCTGCAGCGGATCGGCGGGGGCGGGATGGGCGTCGTCTATCTCGCGCAGCGCGCGGATCAGCAGTACGAGAAACGCGTCGCGATCAAGCTGATCAAACGCGGTATGGACACCGACTCCGTGCTGCGGCACTTCCACACGGAGCGACAGATTCTCGCGACGTTCGATCATCCGAATATCGCACATCTGCTCGACGGCGGCGCAACAGACGACGGCCGGCCGTACTTCGTCATGGAGTACGTCGAAGGCGTGCCTGTCGATGCGTACTGCGACGCTCAGAAACTTTCGATCACGGAGCGCTTGCAGCTGTTCCGTCAAATCTGCGGCGCCGTCACGTACGCCCATCGACATGCCGTCATCCATCGCGACCTGAAACCGTCGAACATTCTCGTTGGCAGCGACGGCGTGCCGAAGCTGCTCGATTTCGGCATCGCCAAGGTGCTGCAGCCCGGCGAGTACCGCGAATCGGTTCTCACGATGCTCGGACTGCGCATGATGACGCCGGACTATGCGAGTCCGGAGCAGGTGCGCGGCGAAGCTTTGACGACTGCTTCGGATGTGTATTCGCTCGGTGTCGTCTTGTACAAACTGCTGACGGGCGGTCAGCCCTACGATCTCCCGCGCACCTCGCACGATATCTGGCGCGCCATCACGGAGACAGAACCGCGCAGACCGAGCGCTGCTGTCGGCGATGCGCAGCGCTGGGCGCGCGGACTGCGCGGCGATCTCGACAACATCGTGCTAATGGCGCTGCGCAAGGAACCGGAGCGTCGCTACCAGTCCGTCGAGCGGTTCTCCGACGATATCCGCCGTCACCTCGAAAGCCTGCCGGTGCTCGCGCGGCAGGACGCGTTCGGGTATCGCGCCCTGAAATTCGTGCAGAGGAACAAGGCGGCCACTGCAGCCGCCGTACTCGTTGCGCTGAGTTTGCTCGCCGGCATCGTCGCGACCTCATGGCAGGCGCAGAAGGCGAAGGAACAGGAAGCGATCGCGAAAGCCCAGAAGGCGCGTGCTGAGCAGCGCTTCAACGATGTGCGCCGCCTGGCGAACTCCGTGCTGTTCGAATACTACGACGCGATCGAGAATCTGCCCGGCGCAACCGCTGCCCGGGAAATGCTGGTGAAGAACGCAGTCACCTATCTCGACAGCCTGGCCGGCGAGGCGAGCGACGACAAGGATCTGCAACGCGAGCTGGCCACAGCATACGATCGGGTCGGTGACGTCTACGGCAGACTGTTCTCCGCGGCCTCCCTGGGAGATCGGGCCGGAGCGCTGGACAGCTATGTGAAAGCGTCGCGGATCAGAGAAGCGATCGTCGCGTCCGATCCTCACGATGAGCGGGCGCGGACAGATCTGGCCGGCAGTTACATCACGATCGGTACCCAGCTCCAGGAGACGAATGAAGTACCGCGCGGCGTTGAATTTGTGCGCCGGGGCATTGCGGAGTACGTGAAGGCGCTGGCCGGGAATCCGGCGGACACGAGGATCCGGACCGAGCTCGGCCGCGCTTACAACAATCTCGGGCTTGCGCTCGAGGAAACCGGCGATGCGGCGGGTTCGATGCAGAACCATCGTGAAGCGCTGAAGCTGCGCCAGGCGATGGTGGCAGCCGAGCCGGACAACGAGAGATACAAACGCAACCTTGCGGTGTCATACATCAATCTCGGCCGGGCGCAGGTGTTGACGGGCGCGCTCACCGATGGGCTGGCCAGCAATCAGGCGGCAATGACGATCTGTGCAGCACTAGTAGCCGCCGATGGGCGCAACGCGGACTATCGCCGTCTGCTCTCGAACACCTACCAGAATGACGGCGAGTATCGCGACTTCCTCGGCGACCCGGCCGGCGCACTCGAGAGCTTTCGCAAGAAGCTCGTGCTCGACGAGCAATCGATGGCCGACGATCCGCTCAACGCGGCGGCACGCGAAGATCTTGCTTACGCCAACACGAGAATCGGCGACGTGCTGGCAGAGAGCGGCGCGAATGCTCAGGCGTTGCCGCATCGTGAGAAGGCATTGGCCTTCTACGAGAGGCTGGCAGCGGACTCGTCCGAGAGCGTGATCATGCGCTACCGCGCGGCCATCGTTCGCGCCGGCGTCGGTGAGGTCCAGGCAAAGCTGGGGCGCAGCGATATCGCGCTGCGCCACGCCTCTCAAGTGATTGCCCGGCTGAACGAGGCGCCGGCGGATCCCGCTGTCGCCTGGCAGAGAGCCCTGACCGCTCAGGCGCTCATGCTCGTTGGCCATACCTACGCGGCCCTGAAGGACAAGCGAACGGCTTGCAACACGTACGGTCGCAGCCACGCGATGTGGCAGGACATGGAGAAGCGGGGCATCTTGACCGCGGACGTCTTCCAGTACCGCGATGAAGTCGCCCGGCAGATGGCCACGTGCGCGGCGTCGCACTAGGTGATCGGTTTGAACGCGCGTTGTCGTTCTAGGAGGCATGCAACCGAGATACGCATTTCGCATGCTCCTGCTGGCGGCCTCGGCCGCCGTCCCCGCCGCACAAGCGGATACCGCCCCGCGCATCCCGCTCTGCGAGGGAATGACACTGGTCACAGCGGTCAACAGCGGCTCGGGAGACTACGAGTCGATCAAGGTCCTCAAATCGGTCACAGCGACCGAAGCGCGCATCAGCTACAGCGCGGAGAAGATCGACTATGGCGGCCTGTTCTCCACCGACCCGCCGCGTCTGAAACGTTACGTCAGCAAGCGCGTCCAGCGGCTGGAGGACCTGCGAACGTCGCGGGCCTACCTGCAACAGTTCGACACGGAACTTCCCGAGGATGTGCCCGGCATGACCTCGCTGGGCACGTCGTCGCTGGTGCTGTCGGAGCTCAAGAAGCAAGGGCACGCCGACCTCAGCATCGCGTATTTCTGGGGTTTCCCCGTGCCGCCGTCTCTGAATCGGGACGACCCGAACGGCGTGTACCGCAGGCAGCTGCCTGGACAGGCCAAAGTCGTTGCGCCGACGCCCGAAAAGATATCCGTGCTGGTGAATGGGGTACCGACCTCGCTGCCGGCCATTCATGTGAGCGGCAACTTCCTCGGCTATGTCTCGGAGCTCTGGTTTCTCGACCAAGTCGACAACCCGCTGACGCTCAAGTACCGGATCGGCGTCGACCACTTCAAGCCGAAAACGCCCGAAGAGCGCAAGGACTGCGAGGCGCAGACGAAGATTGCAGGCTACATCCCGCAGCATTGCCTCAAGCTCGATGGCGGTGACCAGTCGAACCTCGATCTGGTGAAGATCAGTTTCACCTGCGCGGTGGCCCCGCCTGCGGGCAGTTCAGGCGGGGGCGCAGGCGCTGGTGCCGGCACGCCACCCAGCGGTGTTGCGAAGCTGGAGGAATCGCTCATGAAGGAAGGCCGCGCCGAAATTCCGGACATCTTCTTTCGCTCCGGGAGCGATGAAATTCGTGACGAGTCGGCGGGCACGTTGCTGATCATCGCTGAGGTGCTCAAGCGTCACCCCGACTGGAAGCTGAGCGTCGAAGGCCACACCGACAGTCTGCTGGCGGATGACTTCAACAAGAAGCTCTCGGAGCGCCGGGCAGCGGCCGTCAAACAGGCGCTCGTCACCCGTCATGGCATCGTAGCGGCGCGACTGACGACCCAGGGATTCGGCGAAGCGCGACCGCGTGCAGCGAACGACACGCTGGCCGGACGAGCGCGGAACCGGCGCGTCGAGCTGGTGCGTATGCCGTAGCGTGCTGAGATAACCGTGTTCTACAGAACCCGGCTCCATGCGTCCGCGAGCAGCACAACGGTGCTCGCTCGCGTGCAGGCCGTCACGGATCCCGAGCCTGATCTGCGAACACGGTTCAAGTCCGCGTTCAGGATGGGTGCGCGGCCCGGTGAGAAGCCCTTCGTCGGCCGCGTCGAAGGTTCCACCTTCAAGATCCTGCGGCGCATCTACCACCGCAATTCCTATCGGCCGCAGATTCGCGGCTCGGTGATCGACGTGCCGGGTGGCGCCCAGGTCGATCTCACAATGTCGATCTCGCCGGTCGTCGTGGTGTTCCTGGTTATCTGGTTCGCGATGGTGGGTGGGTTCGCCAGCATCGCGTTAGGTGAGATCATTCCCTCCGCAGGGGCATGGCACGTACTCATCATGCTCGCGGCGGGCGTCGCGATCCTCGCGATCGGTTTTGCGCTGTTCTTCTTCGAAGCGCTCAAAGCCCGCCGCCTGTTGCAAGCGGCCATACAGACTTAAGGGCAGCTGAGCCGGTCGCTGATCGGTCTGGTGCTTCGTTGTCGTTTAACCGAGTGCAATGACCGCATCTACGACAGCCTCCGGCAATAGTTTCAAGCTCGCGCTCGCGATCGGCACCGCGTTCGTGCTGATCATCATGTTCGTGATCCTTCTGGGATTCGTACTGTTCCCCGCGCTCATCGCAGCGGGCTTCTGGGTCTTCCGTAAAGGGATCATCGGCCTTCGACATGCGCTGGACGTGGCCAATACGCCGACTGCGAAAGTGAGCAGTGCAGCGATGGGCCTGGTCGAGCTCGAAGGTCGCGCGGTGACGCAGCGGCCTACCCCAGCCGTCGTGACCGGCGTGCCTTGCGTGTGGTGGAACCTGGAAGTGGAGGTCTGGCAGAAGAGCAACTCGGGGCAGCACCGCGGCAGCCAGTGGGTGCAGGTGATGGCGCGTAGCGGCGGTCAGGCCGACACGTTATGGCTCGAGGACGACACGGGTCGCATGCCGGTGTGGTTGCGCGGCGCCGATCTGCTGCTGAGCGAAGACGTGTGGGAGAAGGGCAAGGACGAGTTGCCGCCCGGCGGCATCCAGTTGCTGTCGGGCAGCGCATTCGACTGGCACGGCACCAAACGCGTCCGCGTGCGCGAGCAGCGCATGGAAGAAAACGGCCATGTCTATGTGCTCGGCACGCTCGATGAGGCGCACCGTCTGCAAAACACGGGCGACGAGCGCACGTTCGAACAATGGGCGCGTTGCGTTCGCACAGGCGAATGGCGCCAGAAACTGCTCGACACGCTGCCGGCATTTCTGCGCGGCCCGATGTTCGTGGCGATCAGTTATCTCGAGCTGCTGAGCGGCGCAGGCATTGCCATCAAACAGGAAGTGCCGCCGCCGAACCTCGAGTCCAACGCTGTAGTGATGTGGAAGGGACGCGCTGGCCGGCCGTTAATCGTCTCCAATCGGCGCCAGACTGCTGCAGCCTCGCAGCTGCGCAAGCGCTCGCTCTGGTACATCGCCGGCGGCATCGCGATCCTCTGCTGGATCCTTTACGAACTGACCAAACCTTCCTGAGGGCAAGATTCCATGACGATAGTTCTATTTGCGCTGGTGATGATCGTGCTTGCGCTCATCGCCTACGGAATTTCAATCTACAACGGGCTCGTCGGCGTCAAGCATCAGGTCGATCAGGCCTGGTCGAACATCGACGTTCTGCTGAAGCAGCGGCACGACGAGCTGCCGAAGCTCATCGATGTGGTGCGCGGGCATGCGGGCTACGAGCGCGAGCTGCTCGAGAAGCTCACGGCGCTGCGGGCGCGGACCGGCAGCGGCGGTCCCGAGGCTGGACGGCTCGCGGACGAAGACGAGCTGTCGCGCGGTATCGGTCGATTGCTCGCGACCGCCGAATCGTACCCGGACCTGAAGGCGAGCGCGTCGTACGTCGAGCTGCAGCGGCGCATCAGCGGCCTGGAAGAACAGATCGCGCACCGTCGCGAGTATTACAACGCGGCGGTGAACCTCAACAACGTGCGCATGGAGCAGTTCCCCGATGCGCTGCTCATCCAACGCGCTGGCCTCGTCTCCCGACCGTTGTTTGCAGCGGTGGAGAACGAGCGGATCGATGTGAATGTCGGCGCGCTGCTGTCGCGTTGATGTGCCACCGGAGACACTCAATGAAGCGCTTCTATCTCTCGTTTCTCGCCTTCGCTCTGTTCGCCGCGATAGCTGTGCCCTCTGCCGCAGGTGTGGAGGAGGGCGCTTCACAAAGCGTACGCATCGGTCTCGTGAAACCGAAGGTACAGATGGGCAGTGGTGACAGCGCGCAGGCGAGCGAAGCCATACGCCGCATGTTCTCGGAATATTTGAGCGGACCGACGATGCAGGTCACGCTCCTCGAGGCGCGTCTGCCGAACCAGTTCGAGGAAGAAGCGCGACAAGCCGGCTGCGACTACATCCTGTCGACCGAGGTCGTCCATCGACGCGGTGGAGGCGGTGCCGGCGTGCTGGGTAAGGCGCTGGGGAACTTCGGCTATGTTCCGGCGAAGGACCCCATCACTTCGATCGTGTTGAGCGGCGCCGTGCGCACGGCTGCAGACGTTGCTACCTCAGTAAAGGCCAAGGACGAAATGCGGCTCGAATTCCTGCTGCGGCAACCCGGCGCACCGACGCCGCTGCTCACGAAGACAGCGAAGGGCCGCGCCAAGTCGGACGGTGAAGACATCCTCACGCCGCTCATAGAAGGCGCTGCGACCGAAATTGGCGGCGCTGTTTCCAAACACTGATTCCCGATTGTAGGGCTGGAGGTCACGATGCTCCGATTTCGATATTTCCTGCTTCTATGGGTGACCCTTGTTGGAGGCGTCGCCTGCGCGGCCGACGATCAGGCGGTCGTGACGAAGATCGTCGCGGAGCAGCTCAAGACCGATCCATCGGCCGTCGGGCTGGATTCGCCCTTGAGTGCGGTCGGGAATGGTGCGGATGCGCTCGACGTGATCGAGATCCACATGGCGATCGAGAGGACGTTGCACATCGAAATCTCGGACAAGACCGTCGAGAGCGTCATCGGATCGACCAAGACGGATGACTACCCCTCAAGGACCACCGTCAGGAAGCTGACGCAGATGGTGTCGATCTCGAGACAGAAATGAAGCTCCGATCGGTGTGATCAGGGTCTGACGACAGACTTCCGGATGAAGATCCGCTTCTGGGGGTTCTCTACCTCGCGCATGAAGCGCGGATCAGCATGAAAGTCGATTGAATTTGCGGAACACCTGTGTAAGCACGCCTGAGACAGTGCTGTGGCGCGATGACTATTCGCGCCGCTCGTGGCCTTGGACGCCGGCAGAGTCATGAGGGAAGCGCTCACGAGCAACTCTCCAACCGACGTGGCTCAAGGTCAGAGTGGATCGACGCGACGGGCGATGCGCCAGGGTCTCCGCTTGCTCGTCGTCTCCCGCACGACTCTATTACACATTTCGTCGACTTCATCAGATGTCGATTGACGTGTTTTCTCATCCACTCACACCGGAGGCGTGGAAAAACGCATCTCGCGCGTGCGCCGCACCGCGTCACGGATAGCGAGATTCGCCGATTGGCACACCTGACTGTTGGGCGTATAGAGGTCGCTCGACTAACCCACCGGTGGCCTGTCGCTCAAAGGGCAAGCGTCGGATCGCCGCAATAAACGGGGAGACTCACATGCAGCGCACTTCAGTTCTTGTTGGATCACTCTTGATCATGTTTGCCGCGAACGCCGACGCTGACGACAAGGACGCTCTCATCGCGCTCGACAAGCAGTGGGGCGAAGCAGTCGGCAAGGGGGACAAGACAGCCGCAGCGAAATTCATCGCCGACAACTCGGTGTCTGTCGATGACAAAGGAATGAAGAACAAGCAGCAGCAGATCGCCGATATCCAGCCTGCGCCCGCGGGCGAGAAGTATGAAGCCGTCGACTACAAGGTCACGTTCATCAATCCCGAAACCGCCATCATGACGCACTCCACCAAGGGCTCGGACGTTCACAACAGCCTGCACGTGTGGTCACGCAAGGGGGGTACGTGGCAGGTGATCGCGACGTCGACAACCCCCGCGGCGCGCGAATAGGCACGCGCGATTTCAGGTTGCCTCCCGTGCGCCCCCTGCGTGAGCGGGGGGCGCTCAGAAGAGGCAGTAGCCGGGATCGGTCGTGCCTGGCTTGCTACTGCAGGAAATTTTTCGCTGCGGGCTGGTAGCTTCCTTCTTCAGCGTCAGACGCATGCGCTCGATGTCGATCACGAGTCGCAGCCCACCAAAAGAAGGACGCTTGGTGGAAGGCTGTGGCTCGGACAGGCTGAGCGCGCGCAAGCTTTAGGTCGACGTTTGCGGCCACGGGTGGCAACACGCAGCAGGCGCTCTACGCATTCGGCCTTCCTGGCTATGCCCATGCCGATTGCCACGTCGATTGGACAGTAACTCGGAACGACGCGATGTGGGGCTGACACTACAGGGGCCCTGCGCTCGGAGCATTCCACTTTTGTGGTACAGCAGCTTCCTGACCGTCGGGTAGGCGAACTGATGCAGGCTCGTAAGCGGTGGCAAGGGCGAACCGCGATGGAACCCGGGAGGTGTCACGCCACGTTTTGCATGTGACCGACAACAGTCGAGGAGGCGATGGCTTGCTCGCGGCGATCACATGGAAGACAGCAAGCAAGTAACTACAACTGCGTTAAAGGGCCTACTCGAAGTAGATGTGCTGGTCGTCGACGACTCAGATGCCAGTGCGGACCTTACCCTGCTTGCGATACGTGATGCTGCACCACACGCCAAGGTTATTCGCTTTCACGACGCGACAAAAGCGCTGCGTTTCGTCTTCCTTGCCGAATCAAGCCCCAAGCTCGTACTGCTGGAATTGGGCCATCCGTTTCATCGTGGACTGCATGTCATCGAACGGTTGCGGAGCAGCCCGCGTATGAGAGCAATTCCTGTCATCGTCCTGACAGCTACGCGTGACCAGTCGGCCGTCGAGGCTAGCCACGCAGTCGGCGCGAATGGCTTCATCACAAAACCCGACGCCCGCGAGGACCATTGCTCGCAAGTGAAAGCCATCGTCGAGCGCTGGGTTGTAAAGAATTTGAAGCTTGTGGACCGCTAAACGCAGCATGCTGGCGCGTGACTGCGTGATCATTGTCAGCACCGCAAGGAGCGTGGAGCTGTTTGCGCTCCTAGGTTGCCGTTAAGTGCTCGACTACATTAGAAGGCGAACCTGTGCAGTGGCGTACCAGGAGTCGGGAAACAGGCGCCGC
>CAWISC010000039.1:0-16261 GCA_963838635.1 uncultured Gammaproteobacteria bacterium
CCGCAAACCTCTCCGCCGATCCCCCCGCAAACGGAAAGAACAACGACGGCTCGACCATCTCCAACTCCAATACCACCGGCTCGCCCTTCTCATCCCTGATCAAATCCACCCTCGCATACAGCGGCGTCTCGAACGGCATCGCCTGGATCGCTCTCGCTCCTACTCGCAGCTCCGCCGCATCCGGCACTCGCGCCGTGATCGTCTCTCTCGCGAACAACCCTTGCACCGGGCCTTCCTTCCTCTTCAGCAGCGGTCCCTTGCGGATCGCGTGACTGAACTGGCCCTCGAAGTAGATCAACGCCGTCTCGCCATACTCGTCCACTCGACTCAGATACGGCTGCAGCAACACGCTCCTCTTCTCACTCAGCATCCGCTGAGCATGCTCCGCCGCGTCGTCCTTCTCTTCCGGTCCGAAGCGCTGCGCATCGCGTGACCCGGCACCGATCGCCGGCTTCACGACGAACTCATTCACATCCGGCTCGCCGAGCAACTCCGCGATCCGCCACGGCGCGCTCTCGCCCGGCTCGATGAATTTCGTTAGAACCGTCGGCACGTTTGCATGCACTAAGTCGCGCATGTAGTGCTTGTCCGAGCTCCATTTCACAACCGGCAGCGGGTTGAGCAGCTTCGTCTGCGTGCTCACCTGCGCGGCCCAATCGAAGAACTCGGCCAGGCGCTGCGGGTAATCCCACGTCGAGCGCAACAGGGCGATGTCGAATCGGCTCCAGTCGTGCGGTCGGTCCCACTCTGCAATCACCACGTCCGCGCCGGCGTTGCGCAGAGCGGATTCGAGGGGCGGCAGGTCTTCGTCGAGATCACGGGCGGCTTCGGCTGTGACCAATGCTATAGTGGGCTTACTCATCTTTTCCCGCTGTTTTTTTCAATCGTTATCACCGCTGCGGAGTCGGGCTAAAACCCGAACCACAGCGGATAGGTATTGCTCATGAAGGATCTTACCAAGGGATCGATCTCCAGCCATCTCATCGCCATGGCGGTGCCGATGGCTGCGGGCATGATCTTCCAGACTCTCTACTTCTTCGTCGACCTGTATTTCGTCGCGCAGCTCGGTGACGCAGCGGTCGCCGGCGTCAGCACGGCTGGCAACGCGATGTTCATCATCATGGCGATGACCCAGGTCCTGGGTGTCGGCACGGTCGCGCTCATCGCTCACGCAGTCGGCCGCAAGGACCAGGCGGATGCGAACCTCATCTTCAATCAGTCGCTGCTGATCGCCGCGCTGTGCGGAGTATTGACGCTGGTTCTCGGCTACGCCGGTTCGCTTGCGTACGTCAGGTCGATCGCTGCGGACGAAGCCACCGTCCAGGCCGGCGTTACATATCTATATTGGTTCCTGCCCGGCATGGCGTTGCAGTTCGCGATGGTGGCGATGGGCTCCGCGCTGCGCGGTACAGGCATCGTGAAGCCCACGATGGTCGTGCAAGTGCTCACGCTCGTGATCAACACGATCCTCGCGCCGATTCTCATCGCCGGCTGGGGCATCGGCCGCCCGATGGGCGTTGCCGGCGCGGGGCTTGCGAGCACGATCGCAATCGTCGTCGGCGTGATTCTGCTGTCTCTCTATTTCGTGCGACTCGAAAAGTACGTCTCGTTCCACAAGGAGCAGTGGCAACCGCGCGTTGCAGTCTGGAAGCGCATGCTCTCGGTGGGCTTGCCGGCCGGCGGCGAGTTCGCGTTGATGTTCCTCTTCACCGCCGTCACATACTGGGCGCTGCGCAACTTCGGCGCGGCTGCACAGGCCGCATTCGGCATCGGCGGACGCATCATGCAGGGCATCTTCTTGCCGGTGATGGCGATCGCGTTCGCCGCCGCACCGGTCGCCGGTCAGAACTTCGGCGCGCGACAGCCCGAACGTGTGCGCGAGACATTCCGCGCAGCTGTGAAGCTTTGCACCGCCCTGATGTTGGTGCTGATGTTGTTGTGCCAGTGGCGGCCCGATGTGCTCATCGGCTTCTTCTCGAAGGAATCGGAGGTTATCGAGATCGGCGCGCAGTTCCTGCAAATCATCTCGTTCAACTTCGTGCTGTCAGGTGTGGTCTTCACGTGTTCGAGCATGTTCCAGGCGCTCGGCAACACCCTGCCCTCGCTGTACAGCTCTGCGACGCGATTGATCACCTACAGCGTGCCGGTCATCTGGATGACGACGCAGCCGTGGTTCAGCCTGAACCACATCTGGTTCCTGTCGGTTGCGACGGTTGTGCTGCAGACGATCGTCAGCTTCGTGCTGGTGCAGAAGCAGATGCGCGTGAGGCTCAGTGCGTTGGCTGCGGCGCGGCCGGCGTGAGCCGAGCGTACAGGCAGCCTCGCAACGTTTAGCGGCCGTGATGGCTTGTGAGGCGGTCATCGATCAATCGCGGCCGGACTGAGCAACCCGCCAACTGCAGCCGTTCTGCGGTCCAGCGGTTGCACATCCTGAACATGTGGAACTTGCCGCGCGCGTGATAGAAGAGCGCGCGGCCGTTTGCCACGGGATAGCTGCTCCCCGTCGCGTTGATCGGTTGAACGAACGAATCGTCGATCGACTTCGCGATTGCCTGCAGCTCCGCCTCCGAGACACGCAGCGCCACCGTCTCGCTGTCCTCGACGCCCTCCGCAACGACCTGCCACGGAATGACTTCCATCACTGTCGGGGTCGGCCAGAAGACTGCTGCGATCGTCACCCCGAGCGACGGGTCAGGCGCCTGATAGTAAGCGGCATCGCCCCAACCGAATTCGAGATATCGGGCATGCGGAAAACTCGCGAGCACAGACCAGTCGCGGTTCGGCCAGTCAGCAGTCGCCACCGCTATTCCACTGTGATGCGCGCGCCGCACGACATACACGACTCGCGATCGTTCGGCGTCGCTGGATGTGCGCTCGTCTGACGACGAGCAGCCACAGAGGATCGCGCAAGTTGCTAGAACTGCAGCAGCAATGCGTTTCATTGCAAAGCAGTATACCGCTGGTTGTCTTTGCAACCCGCTGCGCGGCTTGCGACTCATCCTCGAACGGAGCATCCTGACGCCGGCTCGTGACCCATCGTGGCGGCTCGTGTCATGGATCGTCCGAAGCATCGCCGGTTCATCCTTCGTCGGAATCGCACTCCTGGCTGGCAGGCGCATTGCTGCTGCTCGGACGCCAGTGGTCTTCGTCCCCAGAACCCGCTGCACTTCCCGCCAAGGAAGCCACTGCTCGGCAAAGTACGCCGGAGCTCGATCGAGCAGAACCCATCGTCGCCCACGAGGCGACCCAATCCAGCTGCATCAACGCCTGCAGCGTCGCCCACACAATCCGCGACGGGCCTTCGCGGCCGGATCGTCGATGCAGTCACACGTCAGCCCATAAGAGAGTTCACGGTCAGGCTGGAACGCATCGAGCGTGAGGGCGGCGGCATCATCAGACAGAATGAGCCGATTGCCAGGAAGTTCGCCTCCGATACTGGACGCTTCGCGTGGGACGTTGCTGCGGGCTACTGGCTGGGAACCGTGCAGGCCCCCGGCTATCAACAATTCAATCTCGAAGAACAGGAATTCTCAGCGGACAAGCCGACGCGCGAGCGCGTCATGCCGCTGCTGCGAGGTCTGCGCATTACGCGGGCGCGTGTTCGATCACAACACAGGCGCCGGACTCCCCGATGCGAGGATCGGTTTTCGCAAAGCCAGCGCCGAGGATAACGGTCGCGAGATGTCAGCACCCGTACAACCCGAGGCGGACGGCACCTTCACACTCGACGGCGTACCCGCAGGCGACATCGTGCTCTCCATCGGGGCCAGCGGTTATGCGTATCGCGAGCTGGAGCTTACGGTCGATGAAGGAACAGCGCCGATCGAAATCGCGCTCTCGGCGGGCGGGAAGATCGCCGGGGTCGTGAAGACGGCAGCGGGTGCGCCGGTCAAGGGACGTCTGTGGCTGAACGGACCCACCAACTATATTGGCGAACTGGACGCAGCCGGCCGGTTCTCGTACGAGCACATGCGACCAGGCCGCTACACCGTGTCCGCTGACACCGAAGCCGGAAGCGCGTCGCTGGAGTTCGTGCTGAGACAGGACGAACGCAAAGAGGACATCGTGCTCATCCTTGGCGCTGGACGCAGCGTGCGCGGCGTCGTCAGGGGTTTGGGACCCGAGCAACTGTCGAAGGCGCATTTGATGCTGCGACGTGAAGCAGCGCCCGAATTCTTCAGCGCACGCCCTAACGCGCAGGGCACATATGCGTTCAACGGTGTGCCTCCTGGGCGCGCGGTCATCTCGGTGTATGGCGGCGGTCGTCAATTCGAGAAGCGGGTCGAAGTACCCGGTGACGGGGACGCGACGCTCGACATCGTTTTCCCGGCAGGCGCGCGACTGTCGGGCCGCGTAACTCGCGGCGGGAAGCCTGCTGCAGGCAAGATTGTCTGGATGCAATTGGCTGACAACAGGTCCGGCATCCTGTATCGCGCGGTCGCATCGGCAGAGGGTCAGTACGAGATCGAAGGTGTGCCTCCAGGCGAGTATCGATTGAGAGCAGACGAAGACATCAGTCGAGTCATCGCTATTGCGGGCGACGCGGTGCTGAACATCGACATACCCCTGGTGCAATTGGCTGCGCGCGTCGTTGAAGACGGCGGCGCAGTACCGATCGTCGGTGCCAACGTATATCTCAGGGGCAGCGAAGCCGCGACCGCGCGCGTGCGCGGCGACAAGCAGACCGATCACTTCGGTCAATTCACGCTCATCGGCATCGAGCCCGGCGAGATCGTGCTGATGGTGTACAAGCAGGGCTATGAGTTGCATCGCGAGAAGATCGCGTATTCCGCGCCGATCACGAACAAGACCATCACGCTGCGCAAGAGCGCCGGCGTGGACGTGCGAGTGAAACCCGGGAGCCGCAGGTTCCCGCGCGGGTTCACGCTCACTCAGTACATCCCCGGCAACGATTACGAGATCGACCTGTGGATGCCGCTGGATCGCGAGGGCATCTGCCACGTGCCGGCCGCGCTGGCCGGAACCTCGTTTCACATCGGACGCTTCAGCGGCGAGCCCATCGTCTTCGAAGAATGGGACGGTCAATCGTTCGAGCTGCCATGAAACATCGCATCGCAGTTTTTGGACTGGTACTCCTCGCCATCGGCGCCGCGCTCTTGTTCGGGCGTCAGTGGAGTTCGTCGACTGAGTCAACGCTCATCGAGGTGGAACCAGTCACGAGACAGCCCGTCGAGCCGACAGTCGAACGGGCCGAACCTCCGCCCGTCGCCGAAGCGACTGCCAACACAACACCGAACACTACGGCAGCCGCACCGGGCGGCACCTTCCGCGGACGCGCTATCGACGCGGCGACGCGCCACCCCGTGGAGAAGTTCGAAATCACCCTAGTAGGAGTGCCGGAAGGGCACATCGTCGGCGACGAGCCTCGGGCCGAGAAAACCTTCAAATCAACGGACGGCCGCTTCGCGTGGCGACAAGCGCCCGTGGGTAACTGGAACGTCACGGTGGCCGCAGCTGGCTATCAGCATTTCCACATCGAAAATCTCAGCATCGCTGCAGGCCAGACGACGCGCGAAGTCGTCATGCCGCTGCAGCGTGGACACACTCTCGAAGGTCGTGTGTTCGATCAGGTCTCTGGAGCAGGTATTGGCGATGCGTCAGTCAGTTTTCGCGACGCAGGTGCGCCGCGAGTCAGATGGGATCCGCTGCGAGAGCGCTATCAGAAGACCAAAGCTGACGGCACGTTCGTACTCGACGGCGTTCCGAGCGGCGCCATGATCGTAACGGCGTGGGCGGACAACCATGCTTCACGCGAGATCGCCGTCAATGTGAATGACGATACGCAGCCCATCGCGATAGGTCTCGCGACCGGCGGCAAGGTCGCCGGAATGGTCCTCTCGCCGGAAGGCACGCCTGCGAAAGGAAGCGTGTCCCTGGCAGGCCCAGGCGTGCCTTTCCTCACACAGGTTGACGAGACCGGCAGCTTCTCGTTCGCACACAGGCCGGCCGGGTACTACCGACTGAGCGCCCACACTGATGCCGGCACTGCGAGCCAGGAATTCGAGCTTGCGGAAAACGAAATCAGGGAAGACATCGTGCTGAAGGTCGGTGAGGGTCGGAGCATGCGCGGCGTGGTCAGGGGACTGCGGCCGGAACAGCTCAAGGAGACGTTCATCAGTGTGCAGTCCGAAGCCAAGCGCGCGAACTTCAGCGCCCGGCCTGACGAACACGGCGCATACGCCGTGAGAGGTCTGCCAGCCGGTCGCGCTCAGGTGGCCGCATACGCGACTATGTCTCGTCAGATCACCAAGACGATCGACGTGCCGGCTGACAACGACGTCGTGCTCGACATCGTCTTTCCGCCTGGCGTCCGCTTGTCGGGTGTCGTGACCCAGGCCGCGAAGCCTGCCGGCGAGCGGAGCATCTTCGTGGCGCCGCCCGACGGCAACGCAGAGATGACGTATCAAGCGAGGACTGCGCAAGATGGCCGCTATGAAATTGAAGGGATACAGAACGGCGAGTACCGAGTCAGCGTGCATGAAGGGACCAGTCGGGTCGTCACGATCGCCGGGGACACAGTTGTCAACATCGACTTGCCGTTGGTCCAACTGGGCGGGCGTATCGTGGAGGACGGCGGCACGGTGCCGATCGTGAACGCCGAGGTGCATGTCATAGGGACCGAGCACCAGACCGCGATCGTCCGAAGCTATAAGGAGAGCGATGACTTCGGGCAGTTCCGACTCATCGGCATCGAGCCTGGCGAGATCCTGTTGACCGTTTACAAGCCGGGCTATGAGATGCAACGCGAGAAGATCTCGTACTCCTCGCCGATCACGAACAAGACGATCACCCTGCGCAAGAGCACCGGCGTGGAAGTAAGATTGCAATTCGCGCAGAACGTCCGACGGATCGACCGGTTCTTTTTGCAAGAGAAGCTCCCCGGCACCGATTACGGAATCGGGCTGTGGGTTCCGGTGAACAGCGAAGGCGTGGGCTACCTGCCCGGCGCACTCGCCGGCAGCGGACTGACGATCACCGGTCTCGGCGGCAAGCGTTTCGTCATCGAGAAATGGGACGGCCAGCCGCTGGATTTGAAGTTGTGACGATGAACGAAGACCTAACACCCGATGTCCGCGATGGATTGACCCGCGAGCAGCGCGTCGTCCTGTATGTGTTGAGTCAGCTGCAGCAAGAACGCGGCGATCATAACGTCCCAACGACACTACTCTGGGGCCGCGTCTGCGAGCACTTCTACATCAGCCCGGAAGACCTCTCCGAGATGCTCGCGCAGCTCGGCGCACGCAAGGTCTAACGCAACCTTTCCAGCGTGCGTTCGATGTTCCTGCGCGCAGCGGCTTCTTGCTGGCGATACGCGACGGTCTGAAAGATCCGGTCGCGCTTCAGGAATCCCTGCAACACATTGGCACGCGCAGCCCGATACGCATCCTCCGGTACCCACTCATACTCCACACGAATCGCGCGGTCGTACTCGTCGAACGTCGCGTCGTCGGCACCCAGGATGGAAAGATCGATGTCGAGCAGCAGCGCTTCGTCGGGCGTCTGCGGCGTTCCCTGAATGCGCAGTTGCAAGAATCATCTGGCGCACGCGCACGATCTCATCGTCCGGTCGCTGCATCTCCTGCATGACGCGGCACGCCCAGTCGGCCGAGCGCGCTTCGTTGTCGTTACGGCGCGGATCGTAGATCGCGTCGTGAAACAGCAGTGCCCAGCGGATCTCGCTCGGCCGAACCGCGTGTGCTCGGTATTTGCCGATCTCTCGCAGACAGAAATCGATGTGCTGGAGTGTGTGGTAGCGACGATGTGGTTCCGAGTATGCGGCAGTCAACTCGGCCAGGAGTTTCATCCGCAGCTCGGTGAGCTTCTCCGTTCGCGCATTCCACTTCGCGGTAAATTCCTTGGACGAACCGGTCAGATCCTTCGGGTACCACTCGCGCAACACATCGTCCAGCGCGCGATCCGCCGTGGTCGCAAGTCCTTCGAACCAGTGAGTCTGGAGCGGATCGAGCGCCGCGACCTGCATCGCACGCCAGTAGAAGTCCTTGAACTCTGCCCTGCGCAGCCGCGCCCGCTGCGCAATGAGCACGTCTGAGAAATCGAGAGAACCCCACTCCCAGAGCATCGTTCCGAAGTTGTAGGCATACATCGCAAGCGCTACTTCGCGGCGCCAGCGATCGACCGCTTCCCGGTTCAGGCCGAGACCGGCAAACCACGAGAACTGTCGATCGATCGTTGCCTGGTCTTCCGAAGTATCGAGGAACGGATCGAGCAGCGCGCCCCACACCGATATGCGTCGCTCGACCTTCAGGTCGTTGGAATTGACGAATGTCAGCAGCGCCGCCTTGTTGGGATGAGTGACGAACAGCACTTCGCCACTGCTCAGCCGCAGCTGCAGGAGTTCCAGATTCACCTCGGCGATCTGGCTCGCATCGATTGCCCCGTTCGGGAAAACGCTCGCGGGTTCGAAGGCGTACTGCTCGAAGCGCAGCGTGCTGCCATCGGCCGTGATCGAGCTGCGGTCGGAGCGCAGGTTGTGGAGTGTTCGCCAATACGCTGGACGCCAGCGGAGCCACGAGAGCACGCTCTCGATGCCGTATTCACCAGGCTTTGACACGCACGCGCCTCGCGCTCCAACCGCGCTCAGCCAATCCTCTTCAACTCTTTCCGAAATCGCTGCGCGTTGCCGACGTAGTGCGGCGCGCCGTGTTGCATCAGTGCGATCTGCTCCGGATCCAGCTCACGCACGACCTTGGCAGGCGCTCCAATGATGAGTGTGCCGTCCGGAAAGCTCTTGCCTTCCGTCACGACGCTGCCCGCTGCGACGATGCAGTTGCGGCCGATCGTCGCGCCGTTGAGCACCACAGCGCGAATGCCGATCAGCGCACCGTCGCCGACCGTGCAGCCGTGGAGCATCACCTGATGGCCGACCGTGACGTTCTCGCCGATCGTGAGCGGAATTCCGGAGTCGGCATGCAGCACCGAGTTGTCCTGGATGTTCGAGTTGCGCCCGATGCGAATGTCCTCGACATCGCCGCGCACGACAGCGCCGAACCAGACGCTCGCACCCTCGGCCAGCTCCACTCTGCCGATGACCTGTGCGCTCTCGGCGATCCAGGCCGTCGCGTGAATCCGCGGTGTGTGCTCGCCGAGCTGGTAGACGGCCATCAATCTCTCCCGTTCGTCCTGACGTCGTGCTGCGTGCCTGCGACTCTAGCGTCTGGGTCGCCGCGACGGAACCCCTACTCTCGGTTGAACGTTCTCGGCGGTGATGGATGAGTTACTGAACGCCCTGCAGTGGCCGGCGATGGTCGTGACCTTGACCGCCGCATGGCTCGTGGCATCTCAGTCGAGTCGCAAGCGTACGGTTGGATTCTGGGTCTTCATCGCGAGCAACGTCCTGTGGATCGTCTGGGCGCTGCACGACGAGGCGTACGCGCTCATCGCGTTGCAGGTGGGATTGTTCGCGCTTGAACGTGCGCGGGGTCCGCAAGAACGACCCCGAGTTGCGGTGATTTACCGCAGCTGGCTGTCTTTGCTGCCGCGCCGGTTGTAACCGCTGAAGCTCTCCGCTTCGCGGTCCTCGGCTTCCTGACATGTAACGCAGAGGCGCACGCCGGGGACGGCGTTGCGGCGGGCCTCGGGAATCGGCGCGCCGCACTCGGCACAATGCGTCAGCCCCGGACCGGCGGCGGCCAGGCGGCGTTGCGCCCGGCTCACGCCGTCCTTCACTGTCGCGTCGATCTGATCCTGTACTGCGCCGTCGCCGGCCCAACCGGTAGCCATGGCGGCAACTATACTATTCATGGCGAAAATCGCCGAGACGCTTTTCGCTGACGCTACTCCGGCAGCACGATGCCGGAGCCGCCCATTTCCTTCGGCATGTCCTTCATTTTCGGCTTGCCATCCTTGATGCGCAGTACGGTCTCCTGGTAGTGGACGTGCAGCGCGGGCTCGAATTTGAGCTGCGGGATCGTCGCGGCGTAGACGTCGACGAGCTTCAGCGGCGGATGATCGGTGAACACGTGGCCGCCGCACTTCGTACACCACTTGCGGTAGCTCACCGGCGTCTTGTTGTAGGTGCCGATGCTGCCGGCGCCTTTGGTGACGCGCAGGGCCTGCGGATCCCACAACGTAAATGCGTTGACCGGACCGGCCGACCAGTGGCGGCAGGACTCGCAGTGGCAGTAGCCCATTGCAGCCGGCGCGCCGGTGACTTCAAATTCCACCTCGCCGCAGAAACAGCGGCCGGTGTAGCGTGCGTTAGTCATGAGTTCTCTCGGTTTTCCTTAGTGCCTGCATTTTACGCATGGAGGAGATGCATGAACACGTTCGAGATCAGATCGATCGGCAGAGTTTCGTCGAGCCTGCGGACGCTGGACGCCGCTCCCCGGCAGGCTGACGAAGGTGCGCCCGAGGCGTGGCTGGTGTTCGAGCCCGAAGCGATCGGGGGCCTGCGCAACATCCGCGCCGGCGACGATCTCATCCTGATCACCTGGCTGGATCGCGCGCGTCGCGACGTGCTCACCGTGCATCCGCGCGGCGACGCGTCGCGGCCACCCGAAGGCGTCTTCAGCACTCGCTCGCCGCATCGTCCGAATCCGCTCGGATTGCACGAGGTGCACGTGACTGCGGTCGAGAGCGGACGCCTGCGGGTGAGCAGCCTCGAAGCGATCGACGGCACGCCGATCGTCGATGTAAAACCCGTACTCAGTCCCGACATCGGCCGCCGCTGACCCGGCGCAGGAAATCTCAGCTATATTGCCGCTCAGCACGAAGAACATCCCCTATCGGAGGAATGATGCGAGTCCGCACCAAAGTCGCCCCGCTGTTTGCAGGGGCAGCGCTGCTGGTCTGCGCCGCGGCCAGCCTCGGTGCGCAGTCGACTTTCAGTCCACGCCCGCAAACGCCGCGCGTAGCGCCGCTCAGCAAAGAGCAGCGCACGCCTGAGCAGCAGGCGCTGCTCGCGAGCCGACCTGACTTCAACGTCTACAAGACGTTCGCGCATCACGTCGATCTCTACAACCGCTGGAGCCCGCTCGGTCGCTTCGTCATGACCGACTCCAGCATGCCGCCGCGCGAGCGCGAGATCGTGATGCTGCGCATGGGCTGGTTGTGCCAATCCGAGTACGAGTGGGCACAACATGCGCGCATCGGCAAAACGCAAGCAGGCTTGAGTGACGAAGACGTTCATCGCATCGCCGAAGGTCCCTCGGCAACAGGTTGGTCGGAGTTCGAGCGCACGCTGCTGCGGATGGTCGATGAGTTGCGCTACGAAGCGATGATCAGCGACGCGACCTGGAAAGCGTTGCGGACCAAGTACTCGGCGCAACAGGTGATCGAAGCGATTTACACCGCAGCCCAGTATCAGCTCGTGTCGATGGCGCTCAACAGTCTCGGCGTCCAACTCGATCCGGGCCTGGAGGATCGCCTGCCGAAGGATGTGCGCCTGCCCGCGCTTGGCGACGCAGCCGAAGTCGCCGCGACTGAAGCAACCGCGCGTGCCGGCGTTGCGTGAGTCCGAATGGTCCGATGAGCAGCGCAAGCTGGTCGCCGCGCACACCGATGCGAGGCCGGTGCTGAACTTGTACGCGACGATGCTGAATCATCCAGTTCTGTACGGCCCGCGCGTCGGCTTCGGCAGCTATCTGCAGCGTGACTCGCTGCTGCCGCCGAAGACGCGCGAGCTGTTGATCATGCGCACTGCCGTTCTCACGCGCACGGAGTACGAGTGGGGTCATCACGTCGAAGCCGCGCAGAAGGCCGGCTTCTCGGACGAGGAGATTCGTCGCATCGCAGCCGGCCCTGATGCGCCGGGTTGGAGCGAAGAACACGCGGCAGTGCTGCGCGCCGCAGACGAGTTGCGCCGCGAAGCATTCGTGAGCGATCGCACCTGGGCGACTCTTGCCAAGTACTACGACACGAAGCGCCTCATCGAGATCATCTACACGAGCGGCGGCTACACGATGACCGCGCTCGCGATCAACAGCCTCGGCATCCAGCTCGAACCCGGCTATCCGTCGTTTCCATGAAGTTTCAAGCCGCGGCATTGCTCGCCGGCGCCCTCGCCTGCTGTTCGCTCGCGCATGCACAGCAAGGCATGCGCAATGGCGAATGGCACTACTGGGGCGGAGATGCCGGCTCCACGCGGTACTCCTCCCTCGACCAGATCGACGCGAGTAACGCCCGCAATCTCGAAATTGTCTGGCGCTGGCAGTCGCTGCCGGGCGAAGGCCAGGCGGACGTGAATTTCAAGGCAACGCCGCTGATGGTCGATGGCGTGTTGTACACGAGCGCCGGCGTACACCAGGCCGCTGCGATCGATCCGCAGAGCGGCATGACGCTGTGGGTATTCACGCCCGAGCCGCGCAGCATCGCGGGCCGAGGCGGCGTGCCACCCAGCGGCCGCGGAGTTGCGTACTGGAGCGACGGCCGTGAGAAGCGGGTATTCCTCAACACGCTCGACGGCAGGCTCATCTCGATCGATGCGCGCACCGGCCGCGTCGATACGAACTTCGGCACGAATGGCAGCGTGCTACTAAAGGAACGATTGACGGATCGTGCCGTGCAGCTCGTCGGCTCATCATCGCCGCCGCTGGTCGTGGGCAACGTCGTGGTCGTGCAAACCGTTCCGGAAGCGGCAGCGTCCAACAAGGAAGCGGTCCCCGGCCACGTTCGCGGCTACGAAGTGCGTACCGGGAGATTGCTCTGGACGTTCCACACCATTCCACAGCGCGGCGAGCCCGGCGTGGAGACCTGGGAAAACGGTTCATGGGCGTACAGCGGCAACACCGGCGTGTGGACGATGATGAGCGCCGACCCCGAGCTCGGCTACGTGTACTTGCCCATCGAAACTCCTTCCCACGATTTCTATGGCGGGCATCGCCTCGGCGACAATCTCTACGCCGAAAGCATCGTCTGTCTCGACGCCCGGAGCGGCAAGCGCGTGTGGCACTTCCAGATCGTGCATCACGGCGTGTGGGACTACGACCTGCCAGCTGCGCCGATCCTCGGCGACATCGTGGTGAACGGCCGCAGGATCCGCTCCGTTACCGTGCTCACCAAGCAAGGCATGTCGTTCGTGTTCGACCGCACTAACGGCAAACCCGTGTGGCCGATCGAAGAGCGGCCGGTGCCTGCCTCCGATGTGCCCGGCGAGCGCTTGTCGCCGACGCAGCCGTTTCCGACGAAACCTGCACCGTACGAGAAGCTCGGCTACGACGAGACGGAGCTGATCGACTTCACGCCGTGGCTGCGCAGCGAAGCGCTGGAGATTGCGAAGCGGTACGTGCGCGGGCCGATGTACACGCCGATCAGCCGTGTCGTCGAAGGCGGCACGCAGGGAACGTGGGTGAGCCCCGGCTATGGCGGCGGCTCGAACTGGAACGGCGGTGCGTTCGATCCCGACACAGGCATGATGTACGTGCCGACGCAGAACAAGCCGATGGTCGCTGCACTGACGAGCGCCGATCGCTCGCTTACCAACTTCGACTACGTTCGCGCCGCGACTACCGTCGTTCCCGGGCCCCGCGGCCTGCCGATCACCAAGCCGCCGTGGAGCCGGATCACCGCCACCGACATGAACACCGGCGAGCATCGCTGGAGCAAGGCAATCGGCCCGGCGTCGGACTTCATCAAGGATCACCCCGCGCTGCGCGGCCTGCGCTTCGATTTCGCGAACATGGGGCAGTTCGGCGTGCGGCCCAGTCCGTTGCTCTCGAAGACGCTGCTGTTCCTCGGCGAAGCTGGCGCGCTCAGCGGCGACCCGGGCGGCAAGATGTTCCGCGCCTACGACAAAGCAACAGGCGCAGTGGTCGCAGAAATCGAGCTGCCTTCCAAGGCGACGGGCGCACCGATGACCTACATGCATCGAGGCAAGCAATACATCGTCGTGGCGGTCAGCACGCGCGAGCATCAGGCAGAGTTCGTCGCTCTGGCCTTGCCCGACCCGGCACAGTCGCGGCCGGGAGCGGCGCCTGATGCCTCCATCGCGACACCGGCTCCACGCGTCTCAAGGCCGGACACACCTCAGGTACGCAACGGCCGGCAGATCTTCGCGACTCACTGCGCCATCTGTCACGGTGGCGGCGGCGCAGGGGTCGCCGGCGGGGCGCCTGCGCTCACCTCGTTGCGAGACGCTGCCGCAATCAGGCAACGTGTAGCCAAGGGCGGAGTCCAGATGCCAGCGATGCAAACGCTGCTGACACAGGAGCAGATCCGCGACGTGAGCGAGTACGTCGCAGCGGGGCTGCCCCCGGCACCGCCCTAGCAGCAGCGCAAAACATGAACCCTGGAACCGTGGCGCCTTCCGCAGAGTACGACCGGCGTTTGCAGGCACGCGAAGCGCAGATCGAACGGCTCGAGCTCGTCTCCTCGCGCATCTCCAGCGTCCGCATCGCGCTCGCGATCATTTTCGTCGCGGCTATATGGTGGGGCGACTACTGGTGGATCGTACCGACCGCACTCTTCCTGATCGCCGTGATCTATCACTCCCGCGTGCGCAGGAGCCGCGCAAGCGCGCAGCGTGCAGCCACTCACTATCGAGCAGGCATCGCCCGCATCGAAGATCGTTGGAGCGGACAGGGCAACCCCGGCACGCGCTTCGACGATCACCACAACGTCTACGCAGCGGATCTCGATCTGTTCGGCCCGGGCAATCTCTTCGAGCTGCTCTCCATCGCTCGCACGCGCATGGGAGAGAACGCGCTGGCGAGCTGGTTGTTGGCGCCTGCTTCCATTGCGACGGTGCTCGAACGACAGCAGAGCATCGCGGAGCTGCGCGATCGCCTCGATCTGCGCGAAGACCTGGCGGTACTCGGCGAGACCGCAGGTGTCGGTGTGCAGCCTGAGGAGCTCGTGGGCTGGGCCGAATCGCCCAATCGACTCGCAGCAGGCTGGATATTGCCCGTCGCGCTGCTGTTGCCGCTGCTGCTCATCGCAGCGCTGTTCTTCTGGAATTACTCCGGCCTCGCATCGCCGACCGTAGCCGTGCTCGCGCTGGAGTTTGCGGTCGTTCGACTGCTGCGCCAACGCCTCAGAGACGTTCTGGGCAGCACGGAGCAGGTCTTCGACAATCTCAAGCTGCTCGCCGACCTGACGGCGCGCCTGGAGCGCGAGCCGACCACGGCGGCACTCTCGAAACGTCTGATCGGACAACTATCGTCGCGAGGGCATCCGCGCGTCGCAAACGATTTCGCGGCTGGGCACGATCGTCCAGTTCATCGAGTCGCGGCGTAACATCATCATCGCGCTCATCGATCTGCCGCTGCTCTACAGCGTGCACGCGGCGCTCGCAGCGGAACGCTGGCGTCGTCATCACGGCCATGCCGTGCGCGTCTGGCTGCAGACGATCGGCGAGCTCGAAGCGCTGATCTCTTTGTCAGGCTACAGCTTCGAACATCCGGACGATCCCTTCCCCGAACTGGTCGAGGGCGAAGCGTTCTTCGACGCCACATCGATCGGCCACCCGCTGCTGCCGAAAGCGACTTGCGTGCGCAACGACGTAGCGATCAACGGGCAGACTCGGGTGCTGCTGATCAGCGGCTCGAACATGTCCGGCAAGAGCACCCTGCTGCGCACCGTCGGCATCAATACCGTGCTGGCAATGGCCGGCGCACCGGTGCGGGCCCAGCGCTTGCGGCTCTCGCCGCTGCAAGTCGGCGCGAACATCCGCATCAACGATTCGCTGCACGAAGGCAGCTCGCGCTTCTACGCGGAGATCACACGCCTGCGACAACTCAATGAGCTCGCGGCGCGCACTCCGCCGCTGCTGTTCCTGCTCGACGAGGTCCTGCAAGGCACGAACTCGCGCGATCGCTTCGTCGGGGCGCAGGGCGTCATTCGCGCCTTACTGGCGCGCGGGGCAATCGGCCTCGTCACCACTCATGACCTGGCGCTGACGGAAATCGACGTCGCAGGCCGCGGCCAGCTGCGCAACCTGCATTTCCAGGACGAGCTGCAGGAGGGCCGCATGAAGTTCGACTTCAAGCTGCACGAAGGCATCGTCACGAAGAGCAACGGCCTGGAGCTGATGCGCTCCATCGGCCTGGACGTCTGAGAATCCAGCTCATGAGCCCGATCTCACTTACAGCAGCGAGCGCGCAGGACGCAGAAGCCATCGCCCGGCTGCAGGCGCAGAGCTGGCGCATCACGTATCGCGGCATCCTTCCCGACGAATACCTCGACCGCCATGTCGTAGCCGATCGCCTCGCATACTGGCCCACGCGCTTCGCCAAATTCGCGATCGGACCGCACGCTCGTGTTGAAAGCGGTCGGCGACGGGACA
>CAWISC010000040.1:0-51180 GCA_963838635.1 uncultured Gammaproteobacteria bacterium
TGGCGTCCGAGCAGGAGCAATGCGCCTGCGGCCAGGAGTGCGATTCCGACGAAGATGAACCGGCGATGCTTCGGACGATCCATGACACGAGCCGCCACGATGGGTCACGAGCCGGCTCAGGATGCTCCGTTCGAGGTTGAGTCGCAAGCCGCCAGCGGGTTGCAAAGACAACCGGCGGTATACTGCTCTGCAATGAAATGCATTGCTGCTGCGGTTCTAGCAACTTGCGCGATCCTCTGTGGCTGCTCGTCGTCGGACGAGCGCACATCCAGCGACGCCGAACGATCGCGAGTGGTGTATGTCGTGCGGCGCGCGCATCACAGTGGAATAGCGGTAGCGACTGCTGACTGGCCGAACCGCGACTGGTCTGTGCTCGCGAGTTTTCCGCATGCCCGCTATCTCGAATTCGGCTGGGGCGATGCCGCTTACTATCAGGCGCCTGACCCGTCGCTCGGGGTGACGATCGCAGCAGTCTTTTGGCCAACGCCGACAGTGATGGAAGTCATTCCGTGGCAGGTCGTTGCGGAGGGCGTCGAAGACAGCGAGACGGTGGCGCTGCGTGTCTCGGAGGCCGAGCTGCAGGCAATCGCGAAATCGATCGACGATTCGTTCGTTCAACCGATCAACGCGACGGGGAGCAGCTACCCCGTGGCAAACGGCCGCGCGCTCTTCTATCACGCGCGCGGCAAGTTCCACATGTTCAGGATGTGCAACCGCTGGACCGCAGAACGGCTGCAGTTGGCGGGTTGCTCAGTCCGGCCAGGATTGCTCATGACCGCCTCACAAGCCATCACGGCCGCTAAACGTTGCGAGGCTGCGCTGTAGGTCGGGCTTCAGCCCGACTCTTCCTCACGCCGCAGCCGGCGCCGCAACCAACGCACTCAACCTCACGCGCATCTGCTTCTGCACCAGCACGAAGCTGACGATCGTCTGCAGCACAACCGTCGCAACCGACAGGAACCAGATGTGGTTCAGGCTGAACCACGGCTGCGTCGTCATCCAGATAACCGGCACACTGTAGGTGATCAATCGCGTCGCAGAGCTGTACAGCGAGGGCAGGGTGTTGCCGAGCGCCTGGAACATGCTCGAACACGTGAAGACCACACCTGACAGCACGAAGTTGAACGAGATGATTTGCAGGAACTGCGCGCCGATCTCGATAACCTCCGATTCCTTCGAGAAGAAGCCGATGAGCACATCGGGCCGCCACTGGCACAACAACATCAGCACCAACATCAGGGCTGTGCAAAGCTTCACAGCTGCGCGGAATGTCTCGCGCACACGTTCGGGCTGTCGCGCGCCGAAGTTTTGACCGGCGACCGGTGCGGCGGCGAACGCGATCGCCATCACCGGCAAGAAGATGCCCTGCATGATGCGTCCGCCGATGCCGAATGCGGCCTGTGCAGCCGCGCCGAAGTTGCGCAGCGCCCAGTATGTGACGGCGGTGAAGAGGAACATCAACGCGAACTCGCCGCCGGCCGGCAAGCCCACCGAGAGCATGCGCTTCCAGACTGCAACACGCGGTTGCCACTGCTCCTTGTGGAACGAGACGTACTTTTCGAGTCGCACGAAATAGAGAGACAGCAGAATCACACCGACGACGATTGCGATCGTGCTCGCAAGCCCCGCGCCGGCGACGCCCATCGGGCGGCCGATGCCCCAGCCGGCGATGAGAATCGGCGCGAGGATCGTGTTGATCACGAGCGTGAGCACTTGCACGACCATCGTGGGCTTCACGATGCCTGTGCCGCGCAGCGCGGAGCCCATCGCCACCATTGCGAACTGCAACGCCATGCCGGGCAGGAACCAATATAGATATGTAACGCCGGCCTGGACGGTGGCTTCGTCCGCAGCGATCGACCTGACGTACGCTAGCGAACCGGCGTAGCCGAGAACCAGCGTCAATACTCCGCACAGCGCGGCGATCAGCAGCGACTGATTGAAGATGAGGTTCGCATCCGCCTGGTCCTTGCGTCCGACTGCGTGAGCGATGAGCGCGACCGTCCCGACACCCAGGACCTGGGTCATCGCCATGATGATGAACATCGCGTTGCCAGCCGTGCTGACGCCGGCGACCGCTGCGTCACCGAGCTGCGCGACGAAATACAGGTCGACGAAGAAGTAGAGAGTCTGGAAGATCATGCCCGCAGCCATCGGCACCGCCATGGCGATGAGATGGCTGGAGATCGATCCCTTGGTAAGATCCTTCATGAGCAATACCTATCCGCTGTGGTTCGGGTTTTGGCCCGACTCCGCAGCGGTGATAACGATTGAAAAAAACAGCGGGAAAAGATGAGTAAGCCCACTATAGCATTGGTCACAGCCGAAGCCGCCCGTGATCTCGACGAAGACCTGCCGCCCCTCGAATCCGCTCTGCGCAACGCCGGCGTGGACGTGGTGATTGCAGAGTGGGACCGACCGCAAGACTGGAGCCGATTCGATATCGCCCTGTTGCGCTCCACGTGGGATTACCCGCAGCGCTTGGCCGAGTTCTTCGATTGGGCCGCGCAGGTGAGCACTCAGACGAAACTGCTCAACCCGCTGCCGGTTGTGAAATGGAGCTCGGACAAGCACTACATGCGCGACTTAGTGCATGCAAACGTGCCGACGGTTCTAACGAAATTCATCGAGCCGGGCGAGAGCGCGCCGTGGCGGATCGCGGAGTTGCTTGCAGAGCCGGAGGTGAATGAGTTCGTCGTGAAGCCGGCGATCGGTGCCGGGTCACGCGATGCGCAGCGCTTCGGACCGGAAGAGAAGGACGACGCTGCGGAGCACGCTCAGCGGATGCTGAGTGAGAAGAGGAGCGTGTTGCTACAGCCGTATCTGAGTCGAGTCGACGACTATGGCGAGACGGCGTTGATCTACTTCGAGGGCCAGTTCAGTCACGCGATCCGCAAGGGACCGCTGCTGAAGAGGAAGGAGGGCCCGGTGCAAGGGTTGTTCGCGAGAGAGACGATCACGGCGCGAGTGCCGGATGCGGCGGAGCTGCGAGTAGCAGCGAGAGCGATCCAGGCGATGCCGTTCGAGACGCCGCTGTATGCGCGGGTGGATTTGATCAGGGATGAGAAGGGCGAGCCGGTGGTATTGGAGTTGGAGATGGTCGAGCCGTCGTTGTTCTTTCCGTTTGCGGGGGGATCGGCGGAGCGGTTTGCGGCAAGTGTGATTCGGCGGGTGGAGACGACTTAGCGCATGCAAGAGCCAATGCTGGATCGAGGACTGGGGGATCACCGTGGGGACAGCGTGTTCCTCGTTAGCCTCGATACACGTCGGTGCTCAGATACCTGAGCCCCGAGTCGATCATGATCGTGGCCACCGTCGCATCCGGCCCGAGCCGCTCCGCAACTCTGATCGCAGCGATCACATTCAGTCCCGACGAAGTCCCGGCAAAGATCCCTTCCTCTCGGGCCAAGCGGCGACACATCCGCATCGCCTCTTCCGTGGTCGCCGATTGCATTTCGCTCACGTCGCCCGGCCTCCAGTGCGGCGGCACGAACCCAATGCCGATGCCTTCGATCTTGTGTGAGCCTTTGCTCTTGCCGGACAGGACAGCAGACTCCGCCGGCTCGACAGCCACGACCTGGAGTGCGGGATTGCGCTCGCGCAGAACTTTCGCCACACCATTGAGCGAATGCGCCGATCCAACCGACTGCACAAACGCGTCAACCTTCCCTCCGCTTGCTGCCAGATCTCCTCTCCCATCCCGAGGGTAACCCGGCGCCGCATCCGCGTTGTTGAGCTGATCGAACCACCAATGCCCCGGCTGCTGGCTGATCTCTCGCGCGGTGTCCATCATTTTCCTGATCAGCTGCTCGGTGATCTTCTTTCCTTCACTCGGAATCAGCGTGATCTCCGCACCGAATGCTTGCGCCGTTCTCGTCTTCTCCTCACTGAACGCGTCTGACGTAACGATCTTGCAGCGATAACCCTTGGCTGCGCAGACCAGTGCCAGCGAAGCGCCGGTCGAGCCGCCGGTGTATTCGACGACAGTGCCGCCGGGCTTCAGGCGTCCGTCGCGTTCGGCTGCTTCGATTGCGAACTTTGCCATTCGGTCCTTCATGTTGCCGGTCGGGTTTCCGCCCTCCAGCTTGACCACGACGCGTGCGGAGTTCGGCAGCACGACCTTCTGGAGCTGAACCAGGGCCGTGCCGCCAATCGAGTCGAGAACATTTGCGCTCAGGGTCATGGGCCGATTGTAACCACCTACTGCGCCGCCTTGACCAACCCCAGCTGCCGCATCGCCGCCAGATCGTCACGCACGGCCCAGTGCTCGACGACCTTGCCGTCCTTGTAGCGGAACCAGTGCGTCTGGCGCATTTCGAAGCGCTTGCCGGTCGGCGGGACTCCTTTCAGCATGCCGCCGTTGAAAGTGGTCTGCGCAACGCCGAGGTGCGTGCCGCTGGCGATCGAGCGCTGCACCACCCACTCGCCGTCGGCGACCACTTCCTGCAGCTCTGACTTGAAGTCCGGGAACGTTCGGCGGATGTCGTCGAGAGTGGCCTTGATGTCTGCCCGGTTCACCGGGCGGCCGAAGTTCATCGCCTTGTCGGCCCAGCAGTCCGCCTCGGAGTCGCTCGACGCGCGCTGCGCGAGCTCGCGGCACTTGTAGAAGGTCGCAAGGTTCTGCTTCTCCAGTTCCGATCGGTCCGGGACATCGGCGGCGGCATACAAGGGCAGCGCCAGCAAGGTATACATACAAACTACGACTGATCGCATGACGGGTCTCCTTTCGAGTACAACGTTGCCCGACTGGGCAGGCGCAAACTCTCCGGCAGGCCGGCTTGGCGGTCTTGGGATTGACCTGAAACGATCTGGGACTTTATGAAACGACGGGTTTCTTGATGGGGACGGTCCGCAGCTACGAACTGGACGGGTTTCGAGTCGATGCCGCCCGGCGCGAGCTGCTGACAGCGAGCGGCGAACGGCCGGAGTTGCCGTCGCGCGCTTATGACGCGCTGGTATACCTGATCGAGCGCCGGGGCGAGGACGTGAGTCGCGATGCGCTGATGCAGGCGGTCTGGCCGAACACGATCGTCGACGACAACAACCTCAATCAGTTGATCTCGGACCTGCGACGTGCCTTCGGCGACAGCCGCAGCGACCCTCGGTTTATCGCGACAGTGCCCGGAAGGGGCTACCGGTTCGTAGGCAGGGTCCACGAATCGGGACGCAGTCCTCCGCGGAAGCTCGGTTGGCTGTTAGCTTCCGGCATCGTCGTCGCAATCGCATTGACGTCGATCGTCATCTGGCAACGAAGCGATGCACCTTCCGCACCGATGGCGAACGGAGTCGTCGGCGCCCAGTCCGCTGCGGCTTGCCATTCTTCCTTTCGAGAACCTCAGCCCGGATCCAGCGAATGCGTTCTTCACGGATGGCTTGCACGAGGAAGTACTTTCGACGCTCGCTCAACGGTTGCCGGAAGTCGAAGTGATTTCGCGGACGACCATGATGTCCTATCGCGGTCGCGCGGCGAGCGTTGCGCAGCTCGCGAAGGAGCTGGGAACGACGCACGTACTCGAAGGGTCCGTGCGTCGCGAAGGCCAGGCACTTCGCGTCACGTTGCACCTGGTCGACGGCCGAGCCGACAATCGTCTGTGGTCGCACAGTTACGATCGTCAGCTCGTCACGGCAACGACGCTCCAATCCGAGATCGCAGCGGACGTCGCAGCGCGGCTGCCGGTGAAATTCGCATCCACCTCGCCTTCGTTCGAAGCCTCGAGCAATCCCGACAGCTACGACGCCTACCTGAAGGCGCTGCTCGCCTATCGCAATCAGGCGCCCGGCGTCACCCGCGAGCACATGCAGAGTGTGATCGACCAGCTCGATGTCGCCATCGAACGCGATCCTGATTTCGCCGCGGCCCATCTGTTACGCGCGCAAGTGCACCTGCGCATGTTCACGATCGCCTATGACAACAGCGAAGAACGCTTGAGAATGGCGCGCAGAGATATCGATCGGGCCAAGGCGCTGGCAGGCGAGACGCCGCGCTATCTCGCCGTCGAAGGCATCTACGCGCTGACGACAGAGCGCGACTTGTCGCGCGCGATCTCGTTGTTCGACGCTGCACGTCCCGTCACCCAGACCGATGGCAGCTTCATGAGCGCGCGCGCGTCGCTGCTGATGCGTCTTCGCGCATGGACGAATCGATCCCGCTGTGGCGCGAGAACGTTGCGCGCGACCCTTCGAACTACCGCGCACACGTCGATCTATTGCTTGGCCTCTACGCAGCGCGACGAGCCGCCGATGCATTTCGGACCGAGCAGTTCCTCCGTGAGCGCTTCTCGCAGCAGCCAGCGTGGCAGTTGATAAGCGCTCAGCTGCGATTCGGATTCACCGGCGAGATCGACGCCTGGCGCGCGGCCGAAGCGGCCATCGTTCCTCCCGTCAGTCCCGAGCTTCTGTTCGACTCACGCTCTTCGTTACTGCGCATCGAGGGACGCTATGCGCAGGCGCGGGATCTGATCGATTCGCTCGACGAAGAGATGTTTCGGCTGGTCAGTTACAACGGCATGCTGCTGTACGCGGCCGGTCGAGTGCCGAAAGCTGAGCCGAGAGGCTGGATCAATCTGCTACTGAAAGATTCTGCGCAAGCTGCCGCGGACGGTAAGCGCCTCGCGAACTTCGTGGCCAAGGAGCCGAAGCACCCGTGGAACGATTGGCTCCTGCAACTTCTCACAGCCGAAAGCGCTCTCTTTTCCGGGCAACGCCAGCAGGCGGTCGAGGCGGCAGACAAGGCCATCAAGCTTGTGCCGCGCGCGCAGGACGCAACGACCTGGCGCTATCTCGCGGTGACGGCCGCAAAGATCTACGCGTGGGGCGGCGCCGCAGACCGTGCTGTCGAGTTGCTCGACCAGTTGACCAGCGACGCGCCAGGCATTGGTCCAGCGCAGGTCACGCGGGATCCGCTGTTCTCGGTTCCGCTCGCAAACAATGCACGTTATCTTGCACTCAAGGATCGGCTCGAAGCGGAGATTGCTGCCAACGCCAAGGCGGGCAAGCCCTGAGGTCCACTGCATGAAGCGCCGAACGTTTCTCACCACGCTTGCCGTCGGCTCTGCGGGACTCAGCGTCGGCGCTCTCAGCAACACGTCAGGCGCAACGTTCGTGGTCGCGCACGGCGCGTGGTCCGCCGGCTGGGCCTGGAAGAAAATGCATCCTCTTGCTCACCGCTGCCGGGCATCGGCTCTTCACGCCCACCTACACCGGGCTTGGCGAGCGCTCTCATCTTGCCGATCCCTCGAATTCCCTGGAAACCCATATCAACGATGTGCTTGGAGTCCTGACATACGAGGATTTACGCGACGTGATACTCGTCGGTCATAGCTACGGCGGCGTGGTTGCGACCGGTGTCGCCGACCGGGCCGCCGATCGACTTTCGAAGCTCGTCTATCTGGACGCTTTCGTTCCCAGGGACGGCCAGGCGCACAAAGACCTGATCGGTCCCGAGGCATATCGACGAATGAAAGAGGCGGCTGCTGCAAGCGGCGACGGTTGGCGCGTTCCCTCGAATCCGATTCCGCCCGACACCTCCGACGCAGATCGCAAATGGATCGAGGAACGGCGCGGCTCACAAGCGATCAAGAGCTTCGAAACGCCGCTTCATCTGCGTAACGGCGAAACAAAACTGCCGCGCTACTACGTTTACTGTAAACGCGCGGCGCCCGGCGATGTCTTCCGCCAGTTTGCAGACCGCGCGCGCCGCGAAGGTTGGGGTTACTTCGAAATGGACGCGAGCCACTCACCCTTCATCACCGCGCCGGAAGCGCTCACTACAATTCTCGATACCATCGCCAAGACTGTTTGAGCGAACGACATGGCCAGCAGCCGCGAAGCCGAAACTCTCACTCTCGCCGGGCGGGAAGTCGCGATCTCGAACCCGGACAAGCTGCTGTTCCCGAAGCCGAAGTACACCAAGCTCGACCTCGCTCGTTACTACGTCGCTGTAGCGGACGGAGCGCTGCGCGGCGCTGGCGGTCGACCGAACATGCTCGTGCGCTATCCCAACGGCATCGAAGGCGAGCACTTCTATCAGAAGCGCGCACCCAAGAGCCGTCCGCCGTGGATCGATGTGGTCACGCTGCGCTTCCCGTCGGGCAACGTCGCGGAGGAGGTCGTGCCACGCGATGTCGCGGCGCTCGCCTGGCTCGCCAACCTCGCTTGTCTGGAGTTGCATCCGCATCCGGTGCGTGCCGAAGATCTCGATCATCCCGATGAGCTGCGCGTCGATCTCGATCCGGTGCCGGGAGTGACATGGAAGCAGGTTCAGGAAGTCACTGCAGTGGCGCGCGGCGTGCTTCAGGACTTCAACCTCGTCGGGATGGCCGAAGACGTCCGGTTCACGCGGCATGCACATCGTCGTGCGGATCGAACAGCGCTGGGACTTCGACGAAGTGCGCCGCGCGGCCGTTGCGCTCGCGCGCGAAGTCGAGCGACGTGCACCGACGATCGCCACCAGCAAGTGGTGGAAGGAAGAACGCCATGGTGTGTTCGTCGATTACAACCAGAACGCCAAGGATCGCACTGTTGCCTCCGCGTACTCCGTGCGGCCAACGCCTGACGCACGCGTCTCGGCGCCGCTCGCCTGGGACGAAGTCGACGACTGCGAACCGGCGGACTTCACGCTCGCTTCCATGCCGGCGCGCTTCGAGAAGCTCGGCGACCTGCACGCGGGAATTGATCAGCAGGCTGGCTCGCTCGAAGCGTTGCTCGAGCTCTTCGAGCGTCAGGGCCTGGGCGATGCGCCCTGGCCGCCGCACTATAGAAAGCAGGCGGCGGAGCCTGCTCGCGTCCAGCCATCCAAGCGCAAATCGTCGAGGCGCAAATCAACCAAGCCGCTGATCGAGATCGGACGCGCGCGCCGCAAAGAAGATGCGTTGGCGGGCTTGGAGCGCTGGAAAGCGCGACATCCGCAGGCCGCATCACACCTGCAGCCAGCGGACATGCTGGTCGACTCCATGCGCGGGCGCTCCAGCACCTGGACGCGGATCCGCATCAATCTGGAGCACGTACCCGAAGAACTGCGGCCGGCTCAGGAGCCGCTCGATCCCGACGAGAAGATCTTTTCGAGCTCGTAGGGCTTCGTGACTTCGAGTTGATCGTAGCGGCAGTCCTGCGGCTGCTTGTCCGGCCGCCAGCGCAGGAAGATCGCGGCGTGGCGGAAGCGATCGCCTTGCATGTGATCGTACTTCACCTCGCACACGCGCTCGATCCGCAGCGGCTCCCACGACAAGTCCTTGCCCGCGCTCCATCGGCTCTGCGCGCCCGGCATGCGGTTCGACTCGCCGGCGGCGCCTGCCCATTCGCGCCAGGGGTGCTCGTCCATCGCATTCTTGCGCAGTGGCGCGAGTTCCTTCGCCAACTGCTTGCGAACCGCCATCGTGAAGGACGAGGTGACGCCGACATGTTGCAGCATGCCGCTGTCGTCATGCAGGCCGAGCAGCAGCGAACCCACAACGTCCTTACCGCTCTTGTGCCAACGAAATCCGGCCACCACACATTCGGCCGTGCGCGCGTGCTTGACCTTGATCATTGCGCGCTTGCCTGGCAAGTATGTGCCCGACTCCGGCTTGGCGATCACACCGTCCAGCCCGGCGCCTTCGAAGCGTGTCAACCAGTCGACAGCAAGTGCATGATCGCGCGTGACGGGTGTGACATGAACGGGCGGCTTCGCTTTGCCGAGCAGCTTTTCGAGAGCAGCGCGGCGCGCTGACTGCGGCTCGTCCATGAGATCCCGTCCGTCGACCTCGAGCACGTCGAAAGCAATGAACGAGGAGGGCGTTTCCTTTGCTAGCTTCTCGACGCGCGACGCCGCAGGGTGCAGCCGCATCTGCAGGGCATCGAAGTCGAGCCCGCGCGCTGTCACGATCACGATCTCGCCATCGATAACGCACTCCTTCGGCAGACGTTCGAGCAGCACTTCGTGCAGCTCCGGAAAGTAACGGTCGAGCGGCCGCGAGTCGCGGCTCTGGATATACACGTCGTCCTTGCCCCGGAACACGATTGCCCGGAAGCCATCCCATTTCGGCTCATATAAATAGTCGCCTGCCGGCAGCTGGTCGGCGAGTTTGGCAAGCATGGGTTCGACAGGTGGCTTCACGGCGGTCGCCTTCTCAGGGGACATTAGTTATAACCCTTTCGATGGCAGTTTTCGTTCTCATGGGAGTGTCCGGCACCGGCAAGTCGACGGTGGGCGGCGCAGTGGCCGAAGAGCTTTCGTTGACGTTCATCGAGGCCGACGACTTTCATTCACAGCACAACGTGCAAAAGATGACCGGGGGTACGCCGCTTACGGACGAGGATAGAGCGCCGTGGGTCGAGGCTCTGGTAGCCGGGATCAATGCGCGTCAGCCACGGCGGGATGCGCTCGTTGCGTGCTCCGCGCTGACGAAGTTCGTTCGCGATCGATTGCGCGCCGGCGTGGCGGACTCGCTGCATTTCATTCTGCTGACGGCAGATCCGGCGATCCTTCGGCAGCGGCTGGCCCAGCGTCGGCGGCATTTCATGCACCCCGAGCTGCTCGGTAGCCAGTTGGCGGTGTTGGAATGGCCGGCGGATGCGATGGTCGTCGACGTGGCGCGCCCTCTGGACGCGGTGTGCGCCGACGTCGCTAGTATGATCCGCAGCTGGCAGGAAAAGATGACCGAGGAGTAATGACGATGCGTATCGCGTTGTGGAGCGTTCTTGCGGTTGCATCTGCATTCATGGGCGGAGGATCAACGGCGTTCGCCGCGGCGCCAGTCGCAACCGCCGAATCGCTCGTCGAGCGTTTCGTCGCGGCGTGGAACTCCCACGACCTTGCAGCCTTCGAAAAGCTATTCACGTCGGAGGCAACGTGGGTTGCGACGTTCGATGCGCGTGACGAAGGGCGCGAGGCCGTGCTCAAGGATTTCCGTATTGCTCATGAAGGCTGGGCTAAAAGCAGCAGCGTCGCAGCCAGCGACGCGCTCGTCACGAACGTGCGCCCGGACGTCGCGGTCGTGCAGTTCAATCTCATGATGACGATGGGCCAGGGGAAGGAGCCGCTCGGCCGGACGTTGCTCCTCGTAGCCAGTCGGGAAGCGGACGGTTGGAGGATAGCAGCGGGACAACTGACCAAGCCGAATTGCCCTTAGAGGCGGTGAGGGATTTCCAATGGCTATTCGCGGCAGCTGCCTGTGCGGCGGCGTAACGTTCGAGATCGATCGCGCCTGCGGCCCGGCCGAATACTGTCACTGCAATCGCTGCAGAAAGGTGTCGGGCAGCTCGTCGCTCCTCACCATTCGCGTCAGGACACAGGACTTTCGCTTTCTCACGGGGCAAGAGCTGGTCAAGTCATACGCCTGCCCGGTCTTGTACGCGCCGCCGGCCTATCACTCGTACTTCTGCTCCACTTGCGGCAGCCAAGTGCCGCCGCCGTCGCCCGAAGGGGAATTCTTCGAGATCGCCGCAGGCCTGTTCGACGATGACTTCGGCATTCGGCCGGACAAGCACATCTTCGTCGACTTCATGCCACCCTGGGACGACTTGCATCGTGAGCTGCCGGCTTACACTCGAAGACAGACTTACGAGCTGCGGACGGGGAAAACGCCGGCTACTTGAAGAGCCGTTGCGTCACTTCCGTGTAGCAAGCCTGCTTGCGCAGCGGATCCATCCGCGGATCCGACCGCAGCCACCCAAGCGTCTGCGAATGATCGTCGGGGGCACGCCGCAACGCCGTGCATGCTGCGTCGAGCTCCCCGAGTGCGGCGTGAACGATCGCGATCTCATAGGACATTCCATAGCCTTCACGTCTGCGACGCTCGAGGCTTTCGAGTTGACGCGCGGCGTCCTCGCGCTTGCCTGCGCGCGCGTAGACTAGCCCTGCGTCGCTCAGCATCGGAACATCCGAATATCGCAGCGGTAGCTGTTCGAGCGCTGCCTTCGTGTCGCCCGTCTCGACCAGCGCGCGGATCAGGATCCCGCGCACCTGATCGAACCGCGGCTGCGAGGCGAGCAGCGGACGAACGTACTCGATCGCTTCCTGGTACCGACGTGTGTGGTAGAGCAGGCTGGCAAAGCTCGCGCTATACAACAGCGTCATGGGCTCGAGTTCGCGCGCCCGCCCCAAATATTCGAACGCTTCGTCGGTTCGTCCCAGATATCCGCGCAGCAGACCGTAGCTGTGCCAAGTGCGCGAGTAGCTCTGGTCCGCGGCGCGCGCGGCGAGCAATTCCTTTTCAGCTCCGGCGTAGTCGAAGTCGTAGTGAAGCATGACCGCGGCGAGCGCTGCGTGTCCCGATGCCAGCTTTGCATCGAGTTCGATGGCGCGCAGCGCTGCAGTCCGCGCCTGCTCGATGGCTTTGTCGATCGGCATGCGCTGCGTGATGCCCTCGCCGGTGTACGTTTCGGCCAGCGCGGCCCAGGCTTCGGCGAAGTAGGGATCTTCGCGCAGCGCCGCCTGGAAATTCGCAATGGCCTGCGGCCCGCCATGCACATCGCGGCGCGAACGGTTGAACTTGCCATTGAGGTAGAGCTCGTACGCACGCTGATTGCTGGTGCGCCCAGGACCGTCGCCCACTCGTGCGACAGGCCCTGCCAGTTCACGGGGCTGCTGTGCCTGCCACCAGAAGACTGCGAAGGCCAGCGAGATCAAGCTCGCCAACGCCCACGCTTCCCAACGAACGCGACGGGCCGGCGCCGGGACAGCCGGTCCGGCAGTAATCGACCCGATGAACCGATAACCGATGCGCGGCAGCGTCTCGATGTATCGCGGCGTTTCTGAGTCGTCGTTGAGAGCGACCCGGAGTTTTCGCACCGCTGCATTCAGGCTGTTGTCGAAATCGACGACGCCCTTCGGCCAGAGCACCTGCACCAGCCGCTCGCGCGTGACGACTTCGCCCGGGTGCTGAAGCAATTCGGCCAGGATGCGCAGGGGCTGCTGCGCCAATCGTTGCGTATTTCCGTCGCGCAGCAGCTCGCCGGAGCTGGGGCGCAGCGCCCATCCGTCGAAATGTATGTCAGTTGCGTCAGTCACTTGGACGCGATCATAAGGAATTAAGCCGCAAATAATCACGCGTTCATTGCTCGCGCCGGCGCGGTGGCTAGGTTGGCAGCCATGAACACCGTCATCGTGCGCTACCGATTCCACATCCTCGCCGTCGCCGGGCTCGCGGCCATGGTCTTTGCCGGGTTTGCCAAGACCTACTACCTCAAGGTCCTTTTCGATGGTCCGCCGTTGGCGCAGGCAGCCCATCTGCACGGAATTCTGGCGACCGCATGGATCGCTCTGCACTACACGCAGGCACGGCTGGTCGCGGCACACCGCGTAGACGTGCACCGGCGGTTGGGGATCTTTGCTGCGTGCGTGGCTGGGTTGCTCGCAGTGCAGGTGGTATCGCTGGCCATCGCCAATGCGGCAGCAGGGCATGCACCTCCTGGTCGCGATCCACTGCAGTTCCTGTCCGTGCCCCTTGGCACCACGACCATGTTTACGTTGTTCGTCGGCAGCGCGCTGGCGCTGCGGCACAAGCGCGAATGGCACAAGCGGCTGATGCTGCTTGGGACGATGACTCTGCTGGTACCCGCGATGGGACGTCTCGACGCGCAGATTATGGTGCCGTTAGGGCTGCCGCGTCTGGTGCTCGCGGCTGCAGTCACCTTCGGATTCATTGCGTGGGCATGGGCAGACGACTGGCGTCGACTCGGGCGAGTGCATCCCGCATACATCGTCGGCGGAATCGCATTGCTCGGTTCGATGCCGCTCAGGCGCTGGATCGGATTTACGGACGCCTGGTTGCCGATCGCTCGCTGGCTCGTCGGATGACGCGTTAGTCGCTGCTACTAACTTTCATCAGGACGCGCTTTCCTCCTGAGGGGGCTCTGCAACCTGACTGCGCGCGCTGCCTGCGCGCATTCGGGATGTCCACACTCGCGCACTCGAAGCCGCATCCCTTCGCGGCACGGAGTGCTCATGAAAACGACTACACGCAGAGACCTGCTCAAAGGTCTGGCTTGCGGCTCGCTCATCATTGGATTCGATCCGCTGAATCGCAGTTGGGTGACGAGCGCAAACGCGGCCGGCGCGGAGAAACTCGAACACCTGCCACATCTCTACGTCCGTGCTGCGCACGGACGAAGAGGCGCTTGACCGCCGCATCGGGAGACTTTGGCCTCTTCGTGAACCGGCGGCCGGTTGCAGTTCTGGAACCGGGTTCGGTGCAAGACATCGCGCGCGTCATCCGATTCGCTAACAAGCACGATCTGAGGATCGCCGTCCGCGGCAATGGCCACTCCATCTACGGGCAGACGCTCGTCAAGGGCGGCATCGTCATTCAGATGAGCACGCTGTCGAAGGCGCGCAATCTGCCGGGCGCGCGTGTCCTGGCCGACGCCGGTTGCTCGTGGGGCGCTGTGCTGGAGGAGACGTTGAAGGAGGGAGCGACGCCACCGGTAATTCCGGACTATCTCGGGCTCAGCGTTGGCGGAACGCTGTCGATCGGCGGCATCAGTCCGACCACCTATCGCTACGGCGCGCAGGTCGACAATGTTGAGGCGCTGCAGGTCGTGACGGGCGAAGGTCAGATCGTGACCTGCTCGAAGCATCATCGATCGGATCTGTTCGATGCGGTGCTCGCGGGCCAGGGTCAGTGCGCGGTGATCGCACGTGCAGTGATCAAGCTGGTCGCTGCGCCTGCGCGAGTGCGAGCGTACTCGTTGCTCTATCCGGATGTCGTCACTGCGCTCGCCGACTCCGATCGTCTCGTCGACGAAAAGCGGTTCGATGGCGTCATGCTGTTCACTTTCGCGAACGGCACCGGTGGGGACACAGTCATCCTGCGCGGGACCAAGTACTACTCGCCGCCCGCAATGCCGGACGACGCGACGATGCTCGCCGGCCTGAACTTCGTGCCGGGCGTCATGCAGATCGACGATCTGACCTACCTGGAAATTTCAGCATCACCACCGGACCGTTCCCGCCATTGCGACACCCGGCGATTTGTGTGCTCCTGCCGGCATCGGCTGCGACGCAATACATCCAGGGAGTGTTGCCGCGCCTCACGGATGCAGATCTTGGCAGCTACAACGTGGCGCAGATCTTCACGTGGCGCGCGGCGCGGTTCCGCCGGCCGTTGATGCCAATTCCTGCGGAGGAGAAGGTCGTTGGCTTCGCTCTGCTTCGCTTCGCACAAGACGCCGAGGAGGGCGAGCGCATGCTTGCGGGCAATCGCCAGCTCTTCGAGGAAAGCCGGGCGCTTGGCGGCACGCTGTATCCGTTCAGTGCCGTGAAGCTCTCGCGCTCGGACTGGCGGCAGCACTATGGACATAACTTCGACGAGCTGGCGCGCGCCAAGCAACGTTACGATTCCATGAATGTGCTCGCGTCCGGGCCGGATTTATTTCAGACGAAAACTTAACGTAGATTTATTGCAGAGGGTGTCCGATGGAGCTAGCCTTCCCCTCCCGCGAATCAGCGCGCGGGCCGGAGATCGCTTGGACACCCCAATCTGCCGCATGTGTGCGAAGCCTCAGCACGGAGTCGTCGAGTTCCGCTGGTCCGAGGGCGCGGTCGTGTATCAGTGCAAGGCGTGTGGCGAGTTCAACGAAGTGTCGGAAATCGTCCGACACGTGAGGATGCGGCGCTCGCTGCCTGCAGCACGGCCGCCAACTCAACAGCGGGCGATCACGATTCGCTGATCCCCGATCGAAGGGGATCTCCAACCTTTCTTGCCACGAAAGTCAGGTCCGGATCCTGACGCCTTGCCGGTGTGGAAATTTCGTGCGTGCTGGCAAGGTCGCGGAATGAATCACGCCACTCTGATTGCACGTATTGTGCTGGCTGGCACTGCGCTGCTGGTCGCACTGTCGGCTTCCGCAGACCTGCTCAAGCCACGCGAAGTGGACGCGATCCCGTCATCGCCGCCGGATCGCACACTGGCCTACGGAAGTGACCCCAATCAATTCGGGCAGCTGTTCCTGCCGCAGGGGCGCGGCCCGTTTCCGGTCGCGGTCGTCATCCACGGCGGTTGTTGGAAGAAATTCGCAGATCTGAAGAATACGGTGCCGATGTCGGATGCCCTGCGTAAGGCCGGCATCGCAACCTGGAACATCGAGTATCGTCGCGTCGACAACGAGGGCGGCGGCTGGCCCGGCACCTATCGCGACGTCGGCGCAGCCATCGACTATCTGCGCACCATCGCTGATGAGTATCGACTGGATCTGCAGCATGTCGTGCTCGTAGGGCACTCCGGTGGCGGCCATCTCGCACTATGGGGCGCCGCGCGCAGGCGTCTCGCAGAAAGCAGCGCGCTCTACATGAAGGATCCGTTGGCGGTGAGCGCGGTCGTCAACCTGGCAGGACCGGGCCGACTTCAGACATTACAAGCGGAGCATCTGCAGAAGGTGTGCGGCAGTGTGCCGGTGACGCAGTTACTCGGGGGCGAGATCGACAAGGTGCCCGAACGACTGCGCGAAGGCTCGCCGGCGGACATGCTGCCTCTCGGTGTTCCACAGATTCTCATCACGGGTTCGCTCGACTGGTTGATCCCGCCGGCGTTCGGCGAGGAGTACATCGCGCTCGCGACGAAGGCGGGGGATCGGGCCGAGCTGACGGTGATCGAAGGCGCCGGACACTTCGAGATCATCGCGCCGGGGACGCCCGCGTGGCCAACAGTCGAGAAAGCTGTGTTGTCGCTCGTGCAGCCGGCAAGCGCGCGCTAGATTCGGCCCCAGCGAGGGACGCGCCTGCCAATCTCAAGCGTGCACGGCCGACCATTCAGTCGCTTCAGTGTTTTCGAGAATTTCCTCGGCGTGCGGAATGTGCTGCCGCATGGGATAGTTTCGCGCATGTCGATGAAGCCCGTCGCGAGAATGGACGGTCGGCAAGCCGACGCCGTCCATGGCGCCGTAGTGTGGAGTCCGGCCAAGTCGCTCTGGAATACCAGCATGCTCGCGTGCGCGATCATTGGCGCACCGCTGTTCATCTCGCTCGGTGCGGTGGTGCTGTTCCTCGTGACGACTTATTGCTCGTTGCTGCTCGGCCATTCTGTCGGCATGCACCGCCGCTTCATTCATCGCAGCTATTCCTGCAAGAAATGGCTCGAGCGTGCGCTCGTGTACCTGGGAGTCCTGGTGGGCGTCGCCGGGCCTTTCGGCATTCTGCGCGTTCACGATGAGCGGGATTGGGCGCAGCGGCAGCCGGCCTGTCACGACTTCTTCGCGCATCGCCGCTCACCGATCGTGGATCTGTTCTGGCAACTCAATTGCCGCTTCCGCTTTGCGCGCCCGCCCACGTTCATCGTTGAGCCGGAGTTCGCCAACGACGGCTGGTATCGATTCCTGCAAAACACCTGGATGCTGCAGCAGATCCCGGTCGCACTGGCGTGCTACGCCATCGGGGGCTGGAGCTGGCTGGTCTGGGGAGTGCCCGTGCGCATCTGTGCCAGCGTGATTGGACATTGGAGCATCACCTACTGGTGCCACAATCCAGGGCCGGGCAGGTGGCGTGTGAAGGCTGCCGCCGTGCAGGCCTCGAATCTGCCGGGCCTCGGCCTGCTGACCTACGGCGAATGCTGGCACAACAATCATCACGCGTTCCCGGAGTCCGCGCGTATTGGCCTTGCGAAGGGCCAGACCGATCCAGCCGCATGGATCATCGAGACACTCGCAAGAGTGGGCTGGACCTGGAACATCGGCAGACCGCGGCCGGAGTCGCAGCGCGAGGATCTCGAGCATGCGTGATCTAGTTCGAGATCAGCCCATGACGCCTCTTCTCGCGCCACGAGAGCTGGCGCTTTGAGACTGCGTACACGTCGTGCGCGCCGTAGTGCCACAAGCGCTCTTCCGAATGTCTCCAATGGTCGCGGGGGATCGCCTCCTTCATGACGACATCGAAGCAGCGGGCGTCTTCGTTTGCGCGAACCGGAAAACGCGCCAGCTGCACCTCGTACCATTCGCCGTCCAACAGGTGCAGCTGGGTTAGATCGTCCAGAGTGCGACGGCGAGCTTCAGCTTTCGCTCGCTCTTCAGCCTTGCGCTCGCGCGAGATCTTTCGCCAGTCACGATAGTTCTTGTTTACGCGAAGCAGCCCGGTGCGAGGGTCGACGTACATCTCCTGTCGCAGCATGCTCGAGTGCCAGGACCGCAGCCCGCTCGCCAGATCGACGAGCTGACCGTTCTGCCACTCCACCTGGATCGCGACGAAGTCTTCGATGTGCTGGTAGATGTGCTGCTGCACGGTGTTGCGACGATCGATGCTGCTCGCGATCTCACTATAGACCTTACTCCACGGGCGGCCGACCTGTGCACGCAGGTAACGCCGCAGCGGATTGAGATTTTCGTTCAATGCGCGGTAGCCATAGCCCGCACGCATCCCGAGCTGCGGCTCGCCGTCGAAATCGCGACGGCGTTGAGCCCCACTGTGATCGCCGCCCTTCCACTTGCGTGGACGCTCGACGATGACTTTGAACATATCAGCACGCATAGCCGATCCCCAGAAAGCAAAAGCCCCCGGCAAATAGTCTCTGCCGAGGGCTTCGGTGCGCTCGGCCTGGCGAATGCGCGATTCGCCGGGCCTGCAGCCTGGGAATCAGCGCGTCATGTCAACGATGTGTTCGTAAATTTCACGGTGTGCTCCAGCGGAAGGCGCGCAGGATACTCGCGGCGGTTGCGAAGTCAAGCGATCTTCAGCCGTCGTGTAGCACGATATCCCAGCTCGCGCTCAACGCTTTCTCGGCGTCGCCGGGCACTGCATTCAGATCGACGATCAAGCGTCCACGGTTGCCGGCTGCGGAGACGAGGTAGCGGTCGTTGTCGTTGAGAGGCTCGCCGGCAAAGTACAGCTGCGTTACCAGTCGATTCACGCGGCCGGTCACCTCGAAGTGGATGTGCGGCGGCCGCAGAGTACCCGAGTCGTCCGGATACGCCCCTGGCTTGATCGTCTTTATCCGGTACCGACCCTCGGCGTCGGCGACGATCCGCGCATACCCTTCGAAGTTCGGATCCAGCGGCGCATCCAGCTGGTCGCTCTGATGTGTGTAACGCCCGTGCGAGTTCGCCTGCCATACGTCCATCTGCGCCCCTGAGATCGGCTGGCCGTGACGATTGATGACGCGGCCGGCGACATGGATCACCTGTCCCTGAGCTCGCCCGGTGCGGCCCGCGATCATGGTCAGGTCCGTGTCCTGATCGGTCGGTTTGACTACCGGGTAGTACGGACCGAGGATTTGAGGAGGCGTCCGTTTCGTTACCTGTTGCGCGATGCTGCGCAGAGGCGCCGTCAGCAGCGTCAGTCCCGAGGCGACGGCCATTCCGAGAACTTTGCGTCGCGGTAAGTGGCGGTTGTCGTTCATCGATTTTTCTCCGGCCGGTCGATTCAACGCAGCGTCTTGGCGACGCGAATTCCGATCGAGTCGTCGCGATGCGTACCGGCATACGGCAGGCGCTCCGCAATGCGAACGTTATGCGCCAGCGTTCCCCACGATCCGCCTTTTGCCAGCCGTTTGGCGCAGGACGTCTGCGCTGGCGGCACTCCGGACTCCGATAAGTCCTCACGGGTTGCGCTGTAGCAGTCTTCGACCCACTCGGCAACGTTGCCGATGATGTCGTGCACGCCGAACGCGTTCGGTTTCAGCGCGCCGACGGGTGAGGTGTTGAGCAGGTCATCGGAGCAGTCCATCGGGTCGAAGACCTTATAACCGGACGTGTCCATGCCGGCGTATGTCTGCATCGCCGTGCGGTCGAACGCGTTGGCGAACGAGCAACCCCGTGCAGGATCGTTACCCCATGGGTAGACGAAGTTCTGCGTGGCGCCGCCGCGGGCGACGTACTCCCACTCGACTTCGGTGAGCAGGCGATAGCCGCCGCTCGTTTGCGTGTTGAGCCACGCGACATACGCCTGTGCCTCGTCCCAGTTCACGCATGCCACCGGGTGATCGCCGCCTTGCTCGAAGCCTGGATTGCGGAAGGTCGTAGCGGCGTCGTACTGCCAGTCGCCGCGCTTCCGACGATCCGTGAGACAGTCTCCGCCCACCGCGCGATTGGTTGCGCGCACGAAGGTTTCGTACTGATCGAGCGTGATTTCGTAGCGGCTCACCAGGAACGCTTCACGGAGGGCGAACGTGCGCTCAGGCAACTCATCCGCGTTGCGAAACTTGTCGTCGGCGCCGGCGCCGAGAATGGCGGCGCCGGCCGGAATCACGACCATTTCGGGACAGTGCTCGCAATCGCGCGCAACTTTGTAGCCGCCCGTCGAGGAGCATCCGGAAACCGCAATCACCAACAGGCACAACGCGCGATTCATGCCCGCGATCTTACCCGAGCTCTCATGCCTTGTTAGGATCACGCAATGGTGTCCAGAACCGCTTCATGCTCCTGCGGCAAGCTGCGAATTCAGGTCGAAGGCGAGCCACGTGGCGTCGGCATCTGCAATTGTCTTGCTTGCCAGCGACGCACGGGCAGTGTTTTCGCTACCCTCGCGGGCTTCGCGGCTCCGTTCAAGGTGTACGGTAACGCCACGGAGTATCTGCGCGTCGGCGATCAGGGAGCGCAGTTCCTGTTCAGGTTTTGCCCCGTGTGCGGTACGACTGTTTTCCACACCGAGGTCGGCCACGACAAGTCCGTGAGCGTCGCCGTGGGAGCGTTCGCCGATCCGCAATTTCCAGCGCCACAGGTTTCCGTCTACGACTGCCGCAGGCACCCTTGGGTTCAATTGCCGCCGGGCACCACGACCTTCGAGAAAGATCCACCATGAAAGCACTGCTCCTGCTGATCGCGCTCTGCTCGCCCGCTGCGTTCGCCGCCACCGACGATGCGAAGGATCCCGCAGATACAGCGGAATCGGTGCAAGCGAAGCAGGAGCTGCTTTGGGGTCGCATGGAGGAGTCCGTTCGCTCCGTCGTGCGGGAAACCGACGCGGTGGTCGGCGTCGCGATTCTGGATCTGACGGACCAGCGTGCGTTCTATCTGAACGCCGATGCGATCTATCCGACCGCGAGCACGATCAAGATCGCGGTGCTCGCCGAGCTCTATCGTCAACACGAGCGCGGCTCGGGCGCGAAGCTTGGCGACCTGTATACCGTCAACGCGAAGGATGGCGTCGGCACCGAAGGCATTCTGCAAGACATGTCGGCGGGGGTTTCGCGGATCACCAATCGCGATCTCGCGTTGCTGATGGTCTCGCTCAGCGACAACTCGGCGACCAACGTCCTGATCGACCGTGTCGGCATGGACAACGTCAACGCATGGCTTGCGCAGGTCGGGCTGCAGCGCACGCGTCTGCGGCGTCACATGCTGGACGTGAAGGCAGCACAGGAAGGGCGGGAGAACACCGCGACGCCGCGCGAGCTCGTGACGATGCTTCGCGCGATCCACGAAGGACGCGTCTTCGGCAAGGCGACGACCGAAGCGTTCTTCAAGATGCTGAGTACGGAGAAGTCCAGTTACATCCCGCGGCTCCTGCCGGCGGACCTGATGATCGCCACCAAGCCCGGCAGTCTCGACGCCGTCCGCAACGACGCCGGGATCATCTTCGTGCCGGGGCGTCCGTTTGCGATCGCGGTGATGACCACGTTCGCAGCCGACGGCCTCGAAGCAGAAGAGAGCATCGGGCGCATCGCGTACGCCGCGTGGAGTTATTTCGACCGCGTAGGCAAGAGCTCCTCGCTCGGAAGGCTCGTCCGCTAGCCGGCGCTCAGATATCCACTGGATATCCACACAGTAGCCGAGGTACTGTGTGGCCATGGCCAGCCGTGTTCGAGCTCGTTACGACCCGCAAGATTCCGCCTGGATCGGGATCAGCAATCCGTGGGGCATGCTGGCGTATATCGATTGCCGCAGCGGCGGCGCGCAACGGGCCTTTCACGAGCTTTGTCAAAGCTTCGAGCGCGCAGGCTGGAAGCTCGAAGGGCGCAAGTTCGATTGGCAGTTCGTGAACAAAGGCAGCTTGCGCTGGGAAGTGCGCATCGGCGTGCTGGGTCCGGGTGAGAAAATGCATCTGGGTTGGGGCCACCCGGCTCCGTAATCGACGCTCTCGACAGCAACCGTTGCACCCTGTCCGCCGCGCGCTTTCGAATATGATCTGCGGATGACGCGACTGCTCTTACTCGCCTCCGCACTTGCATCTGCAACAGCGCTGGCTGCGCAGCCGGCTGTGTGTCCGCAGCCGCAGATGCAGCTCGAGCCGCTCATCGTGAAGGACGACGGTCGGGACCGCGGCTATCCCGGCGGCTTGAGTCTCGGCGACATCGATGGCGACGGCGATCTCGATCTGCTCGCTACCCGCGGGTACGACCCGACTGCGAAGTCGTACAAGGGCGATCGCTCGCTGCTCTATCTCAACGACGGCCATGGGAAGTTCGCGCGGCAGGAGAGTCCATGGTCGGACGAAGAAGCGCCGGACTCGGGCGCCACGCTAGCGGACGTGGACGGCGACGGCGATCTCGATGCCTACGTCAACGCGCAACTGAAGAAACCGAATCGCTACTTTCGCAACGAGGGCCGCGGTCGCTTCGTCGTCGCTGAGCTTGGTGAAGCCACGCAGGACAAGTCGAGCAACTTTTCATCTTCGTTTGCCGATATCGACGGCGACGGCGATCTCGACCTGTACGTCAGTGGGCCGACGCTGGAGCTGAGCGACGTCAATCTCGTGTTCCGCAACGAAGGCGGCCGTTTCGTGGCGGTGACCGGCACGCCGATCGATAACGGCAAGAACAATCCGGCCGCAGCGGTATGGGGCGACGTCGATAGCGACGGGGATGTGGACTTACTCGTCGCCAACAGCGATGTCATGCGCTCCAGCAAGCTGCCGCCGCCGCCGATCGAGCACAGCATGCTCTACCGCAACGACCGCAACTGGAACTTCTCGGTCGACAAGGACCAGGCGTTCGCGAATCCCGCTTATCCGGCGATTTCCGCAGCGCTCGGCGACGTCGACAACGACGGCGATCTCGATCTCTTTCTCGGCAGCCACGTCTACCAGGCCGACCCCCGGCCGGACTGGCTGTTCGTCAACGACGGTAAGGGACGCTTCGCACTGGCCTCGCAGACGTTTCCGACTCACGCGGAGACTGCGACGGGCGCCGCGTTCGCGGATTTCAACGGCGACGGCAATCTCGACCTTCTAGCGATCTCGTACCAGGGTCCCGTCGAAGTGTTCACGGGTGACGGCACGGGCAAGTTCAAGCTGGTCGAAGATCGTGCGCTCGCGGAAGTGCGCAAAGGCCGCTGGGCAGCAGTAACCGGCGACATCGATGGCGACGGGCGCATCGACGCGCTGCTCGGCAGCTGGGGCGAGACGGCGGAGGGCGACTACATCACGATCATGCGCAATCGCACGCCGCGCTGCGGCTCGTGGACCGAGCTGATCGTCAAGGATCGCGCCGGCGCACCGAATCCGCCTGGAACGCGGATCACACTGACGACCGCCGCAGGCAAGCAAACACTGAAGCAACTGCGCGAGTCGAACGCGCAGACCGGATTTCGTAGCCAAAGTGCGAGCACGTTCCTGTTCGCGATTCCGCCAGGGCACCGGGTACGCGATGCTGAAGTGCGCTGGCCCGACGGCAGGGTGCAGCGTCTCGATCGGATCGACGCCCGCAAGAGAACGACGGTGCAACCTTAGGATTCATCAGCAAATCCGTGAACCGCTGGCTCGCTGTAAGGCATTTCGCTCGACACAAATGTCGGCTGGCAGCCCGGTCACTCGTCTTTTATGCAACCCGGTAACACTTTACTGAGTTGTATCGACCCGGACTCAACCAACAGGAGCCCCGCCATGACTTACGTCGACGGTTTCGTGATTGCAGTTCCCAAGGCCAATAAGCAGAAGTTCATCGAGCACGCCAACAAGGGCGACAGCGTGTTCGCCGACCTCGGCGCGACGCGCATCCTGGAATGCTGGGGCGACGACGTGCCGGACGGCAAGGTCACCGACTTTCGCCGCGCCGTACAGGCAACCGAGGATGAGGCCGTGGTCTTTTCGTGGGTCGAATGGCCCGACAAGGCAACGCGCGACGCGGCGATGGGCAAGATGGACGAGCTGATGAAGACCGATCCGCGCATGAACCCTGAAAAGAATCCAATGCCGTTCGACGGCAAGCGGATGATCTACGGCGGCTTCTCGCCGGTCGTCACCCTGGAGAAATGACCCGCTAGCTACGGCTTGGTGCGCGAGTACTCGAACGTTTCCTCGTGCACCTTGCCGTCCTTCTGCTCGACGGCCAGGTAGACTTTGACCCGGTCGGCGCCGATACGCTCGAACGTCATGCCGTCGAAGTAGATGCGGCCGTCGCGTTTCGCGACGAGCGGAAAGCGTACCGATGCATCGCGCTCCTCCCAGCCGCGCAGGTCGGCGTGGAAGTGCTTCAGCTTGATCGCCAGGGAGCCGTTCTCTTCGGTGATCAACAGCAGCTCGTAGAAGACGGGCTTGCCGTCCTTGAGCATGCGGTACATGCCCATCATCGTGCCGGCGCGCGGCGGGCTCCAGACTTCTTCGTTCAAGCCGCCGAGCCCCGAGCCGGTCCAGCGGCCGGCGTACCATTCCATGTCCGCGATGGTCGCGGCCGGGGACTTTTGATCGGGCGACAGCCGCAGCGTGTTGGCCGTCATCGCTTCCTCGGCCTGACTGTTCGAGGCTATGAGCAGCAACACGAGCGCCGGAAGGATTCGCATTCTGTGGCTCACTCGATGATGACGACGGCAGGAACTCTAGCACGCGTATTGATCGGCACGTGGCTGCTCATCGGGCCGCTGGGCGGCGCACGGCGCAGATGCGCTACGTCGAGCCGGCCTTTTCGTTCTATCCGTGAAGGGAGCTGGATCTACCAGCGCCAGACCTGGTCGTACTCGGCGAACAGCCGCGGCATCTGCGCGCGGGACATCAGCACGACGCCTTCGAGAAGCTTGCCCTCCATCAGGCCGCGCTCAGCGAGGTCTTCCTTCACGCAGTAGATCGGCACGTCCTTGCGGATCAGCGAAGCAAGATCCTGTGCCGGTGTGGGTGGCTGCGTCTGCCGCCAGGCGCCCAGCGCCAATCCGGAAGCGTCCTGATCCGCGGTGACATAGTTCACCGCATTGCCGGTGAGCAATACGCCGAGCTCGGCGCTCGCGCCGCGCATCGCGTGCGTGAACCAGATGACGGTGTCGTCCTGTTCTTCCGCGGTTGCGCGATACGCGGTCTCGACGATCTGCAGCACTTTCATGGCGCACTCCTCATTTCGTCGGGATGACGAGCGTGGCAACCGATTGCTGCGCCATCTTCCAGCAGTCCGCCGGCGATCCACGCCGCACGCCGTCGATCGCCTCGCCGACGCCGCGTTCGTCGACGCACAATCCGCAATTCACCCAATTCAGGTCCGCGCCGTGCTCGCGCGCATGCGCCATCAGCGCCGCGATCCAGTTCTTGCTCAACGGATGATCTTCCTGCGTGGCGTCGCGGCCGTGCACGGCATTGGCGTGTTGAGCCTGCTTCGCGAACGACAACGCGACGGCGCCTTCGTATGCGAAGACGTTCACGTCGCAGCCGCGAGTAAGCGCGGCGTGCAGGAGTCGAAAAGCTGTGGTCGTGCGTGCGCTTTCGAACGGCGCGTCCATCAACACGAAGGTCAACGTCTGTTTCGACATGGTATGCGTCCCAGTGAGAGGGCTAGTGCCACAGAGCGTTCCAGCCCGCCGCCATCCGTTCGACGACCGAATCGATCGGCGCTGCCCGCACGCCGGCGATCAGGTTGGCGGACGAGATCCCGCGCTCGCGCAGCGAGAAATCGTCCGCCAGTACTTCGATCTGTGTCCTGATCACCTTGTCGAGCTCGGCGCTGCGGACGCCGTTGCGCACGGCGAGCACGCCGTTTTGCACGAGGAACAGCGCGACCTCGTGGCCGGCGGCGCGCAACTGCAGAGCCAGCTCGCACGTGCGAGCGGCGCCCGTCGACTCGAATGGATCGCGCGACTCGATCAGCAGATAACCAGGCATCGCCGGCTCCTTCAGTCGCAGGCCGCGACTGACGTGTCGGGATTCGGGCCGAACACGCGGCAGGTGTGGGTCAGGATGTTGTTGGTCTCGTCCGCTTCCGTGATTGCGCCGCGGATCGGCTGCGCCGCGGTCGGCGGATCGGTCACTCCCAGGAGGATCAGATCCCAGTCCTGCGAGCTGTTCGGCAAGTTCATCGTGGCGAAGTACACGCGCCGGTTAGTCATCGACGGCACTGCCGGCGACTGCACGGTGAACTGCACTGAGTTGCCTTGCTGCATGCCGGTCAACGGATTGCCGATGCTCACGTCGACGGTGAGCGGGCTCGCCGCTGCATTGCTCATGCCGATGTTCTCCACGTCCGCGTACATCTCGACCGACGAGCCGACGACGTAGTACTTGAACTTGCGGATCTTCAGATCCGGCCACCTGAGGATCAGCCGCGGCTGGTGGCTCACGATGAAGGTCTGCGACACCAGGAAGTCCTTCAGGTTGCAATTGCCTCGCCAGATGCCGAGCTCCTTGTCGCGCCAGATGTCGCACGCCTGCGCGCTCATTCCAGTCAGAAGCAGTGCGGCGGCAGCCGCGAGACGATAACGGTGTTTGTGCATGGTGATTCCTGCGGTACGAGAAAATCCCGGTTGCAGGCACCGTAGCCGTCTACCCCCTGCGGCGCTTCCCATGAACATCTGATGCACTTATGTACTAGGCCCGCTCCCCCGTTCATGGGATGGGCGCGCCCGACGCTCGTTCGTAGGCTCTGCCCCAGGACTGGGCAACGATCGAGGAAACATCATGAGGGTTTCGAATTTTTCATGGGCGCTGTGCGCGACGATCCTGGTGGCGAGCTCCGCGCAAGCGGACCGGGCGGACGAGCCGTTCGGCATACTCGACGATTCGCCGCGCTTCATGCTTTATGTTCACAAGGAGATCGGCGGTACGCGCCACAAGAGCGCAGGTCCGTCGTTCGGCTTTGCCGTCGACCGGACGGTTCCGCTGACGCTGCAGATGGATCAGTCGGCACTGCGTGCGTCGACCGCGCGGATTTTCGACGTTCGCGTCGCGCCGTTCGACGACGGTGCAATCTTTCTCAACGGCTTGAGGCTGACCGGCGAGACGCCGCAGGGACTGGGATACAGCGGCAGCTACGGCGAAGGTGCGAGCTGGGACAATCCGTGGCTGTGGTTCGCTGCGGCGCTCGGGGCGGCGCTGGGCATCTCCTGCTTGACGGACAACTTCCCGTGCGACAGCGGTGGCTCAGGTTACCGGACGGGCGGCGAATGAGTCGCCTGCCGCTGCTGGTCATCCTGGCGATGTTGAGCGGCTGCGTGACGCTGCCGCGCGATGTCGCCATGGAGCTGGAACCGGTGGCGCGCGACGCGCCGGATCACTTCAACAAACCATGAGCATCGGCTCGAGAATCGTCGTCGCGTTGGCCGCTGCATGGCTGGGCGGCTGCGCGACGACGTTGCAGCCGACGGCATATCGCACGTTCGACGTGGAATCGGCGAGCGTCGGCGAGCTCGACTTCCACGGGATGCCTCTGCAATCGGGGCAGCTCGTCGTCAGCGACTCCGGCGATCCGGACAGCCTGCTGATGTCGATGCTCGGCGAGCACTACACGCCATACGGCCACGCGGGAATCCTGTCGATCGAGGATGGCAAGGCATATGTTTACGAGGGCTTCGCGTTGCTGTGGCCGTTTTTCAGCGGCCCGCCGACGGACGCGATGCGCGGGCGCATCCGTCGCGTCTCGCTCGATCAGTACATCGCACGGCAACGCGTTACCGCCATCTTCGCTCCGCCTGCGGACGTCGACAAAGGTGCCGTTGCCGCCTTCGCTCGCGCGCGTCACGAGGACGGCACCGAGTTCGACGCATACTTCGACTGGCGTGACCACGAGCGGCTGTACTGCACCGAGTTCGCAGCACTGGCGTTGCACGCGGGAGGGCGGCCGCTGCCGACGCCGGTTTCCGTGCGCGACAACACGTCGCTGCGCGTGGCGCTGGATTGGCTGAAAGTGCACGCGCCCGCCATCGTCACGGCGGGGTCTCTGACCGAGGGGGCGGAGCGCGTGGCGTTGATCAGCCGGCGTTTCACCGCGCGCGAGGTTCAGGCGTACTTCGACGCCAAGCGCGAGTTGCATCGCAGGTTCACCGACGATCAGAAGCTGGGGAACATCTGGTACTGGTCGTGGCGGGGACTGCAATTGCGTCCGCAGGTCAAAGCGTTTCTCGAAGCCAGCAGCCTGTGGCCGCACCAGACTGCTGCCGACCTCGCGGACGACTGGTTGGGCGCCTTTGAACAGCCAGACAGCCGGTGGGGTAAGCTTTAGACGGGTAGATAGCTCACGGGCGAACCATGACAGACCCTCCGTGGAGTGTCGTACTGCTGGAGGACGACCGGGACACGCGGCTCTTTTTCGAGAGCTGCGTACGCTCGCATGCGCGCCTCACTTTGGCTGCGTCGTTCGGCGCGCTCACGCCCGCGCGCACCTGGTTCGAGAGCAATACCGCCGACGTTCTGCTCACTGACCTCGCGCTGCCCGACGGTCACGGCCTCACGCTGATCCGCGAGCTGGCGCAGCGCCAGCCGGAGTGCGACATCCTCGTGGTCTCGGTGTTCGGCGATGAGGACACGGTGATCGCTTGCGTCGAGAGCGGTGCAGTCGGCTACATCCACAAGGACTCGACGCCTGCCGACGTCGCTCAGATCATCGTCGATGTTCGTCAGGGGGCCTCGCCGATCTCGCCGATGATTGCGCGCAAGCTCCTCGAGCGCCTGCGCAAGAAACCGGTCGCGCGCACGCCGGCGCCGGGCGGTCTGCTCTCGCCGCGCGAGTCGGAAGTGCTGGAGCTGATCGCTCGCGGCTATGGATATGCGGAAATCGCGCGCCTGCAGGGCGTGACGATGCATACCGTGCAGAGCCACATCAAGAATCTCTACGGCAAGCTCGCGGTGCATTCGCGCAGCGAAGCGGTGTTCGAAGCCACACGCATGGGACTGCTCGACAGCATGAAGCCGGGGAACTGACGTGCCCGCGCGGGGAATCGCGGTGTGCGGCGCGGTCTGCCTCGCGGTGTTCTGGGACGCGGCATACCCGGCGGAGCAGGGGATCGTCGAGCTGGATCGCGCGAGCGTCGTCGCGACGCTTGAATGGCTGGCCGCAACCTGCCGAAGAGATCCGCCTGCCGCTGCACTGGGACGTCGCTTATCGCGCACGCTCCGGAACCGCGCGGCTGACACTGCCTTTCGCGCGTCCCCAATTCCGTCGCGACCGATGAGCCGTACATGCTGTTCATCCCGCGCATCGGCAACGCGTACACGATTGCGCTCAACGACACGGTGCTGGCGACCGGCGGCAATCTCGAGGAGTATGGCGAAGCCTGGCAGTCGAAGCAGCCCTTGAGCATCGCCTTTCCGCAGGATCTGCTGCGAGAGCAGAACGAGCTGACGATCCAGTTGCGCGGCGACGCGGGCCGCCGTGCCGGCCTGGTGCCGATCATGCTCGGACCTTCCCGGCTGGTCGAGCCGCACTACGCGCGAGCCTATGCCTTCCGTGTGCTGTTGCCGTGGGTCGCGACGACGTTCAGCGCTCTCGTTTCGGCTTTCTGCCTGCTCCTGTGGCTGCAGCAACGGGAAAAGCTCTACGCCTGGGCTTGCATCGGTGAAGCGGTGTGGGCGCTCGTCGTTCTCGACATTACCCTGGAGTGGGCGCCGCTACGCTGGCAGGCCTGGACCGGACTGCTGTTCCTCCTGCGTTCCGTGTGGGTGTGGGCGCTCTACGTCATCATCGAGCAGGTGTTCGGGACGCGGCCGGCGCGCGAGCGAGCTGCCATTCAAGGTTTGCTCTGGGCGGCGCCGCTGTGCGCGCTGATCCTTGCGTTTACAGGCGTGTCGGCACCGGCGAGATTGTTGCGTCTATTGCTGTCGCTGCTGTGCGCAGTCATCTGGATGCGGCTGATGCTCGACCTGCGGAAGAACCACTCGACGGAGCGCGTGCTGCTGTGGAGCGGTCTCATCGCGTTGCTGGTGGCAGGCGTGCACGACGCGTTTGCATCGCAGTTCGTTTCGAGCGCCTTCGGCGAGCTGACCTGGGCGAAATACGTCGGCATGCTGCTCGGGCTCACGATCATGTGGGTCGTGAGCAAGCGATTCCGCCTCGCCCGCGCTGAGGCGGTGCAACTGCAGGCCTCGCTCGCACAGCGAGTCGAGCAGAAGGAACGCGAGCTGCGCGCATCGTTCGAGCGCGTTTCGCAGCTCGAACGTGCGCGTGCAGTGACGGCGGAGCGCGAGCGCATCCTGCGCGACATGCACGACGGCGTCGGTGCGAATCTCGCGACAGCGATGCGGCAGCTCGAAAGCGGCACCGCGCCTGCGCAGGAAGTCGCTGCGACGCTGCGCGAGTCGCTCGATCATCTCAAGCTGTCGATCGACGCGATGAACCTGCCGAGCGGCGACGTCAATGCGCTGCTGGCGAGCCTGCGCTATCGATTGCAGCGACGCATCGCACAGGCCGGGCTCACGATCGACTGGCGGGTCGATGAGTTGCCGCACTGGGAGCAGGGCACCGACCAGGCGATGCGACATCTGCAATTCCTGTTGCTGGAGGCGATCTCGAACGCCTTGCAGCACGCGCAAGCCGCGACGTTGACCCTGAGCGCGCGCAGCACGGGCGGGACGATCGAAATCAGCGTGCGGGACGACGGTTGCGGCGGCCTCGTCGATGACGGCAGCGGTCTGCAATCGATGCGCGAGCGCGCACAGGCGATCGGCGCGCAGTTGACGGTCGAGGACGCGGAGCCCGGTACCCGCGTCAGACTCAGGCTGTAGGTCGGGCTTCAGCCCGACTCCGGATTGTCGGGCTAAAGCCCGACCTACAGTCCTTACAAGCGCGCGAACACGCCTTTCAGCGAATCCAGGTCGACGGGCTTGACGAGGTGTGCATCGCAGCCTGCGGCGGCCGAGCGCTGCTGGTCCTCGGCCTGGCTATAACCGCTCAGCGCTACCACGCGCAGCGCGGGCGAGATCGTCTTCAGGCGTCGTGCGACTTCATAGCCATCCAGGCCGGGCAAGCCGATGTCGAGCAACACGAGCTGCGGGTCGAACGCGACGATGTCCTGCAGCGCCTGCTCTCCCGAGTACGCACACAGCGTGTGCCGACCTTCGAACTGCAGCAGCATCGACAGCGAATCGGCCGCGTCGCGGTTGTCGTCGACGATCATCACCCGTAGCAGCGCGTCGGATTGCGGAGGCGGCGTTGCGTTCGCCGTCATCGGCCGCTCTGCAACCGGAAGCCGGAAGGCGAAAGTGGCGCCGCGATCCCATCCCGGGCTGCTCGCGCTGACACTGCCGCCGTGCATCTCGATCATCTGTTTGCATACGGTCAAGCCGACGCCGAGCCCGCCTTGCGAGCGGTCGAGGCCGCGCTCGGCCTGAGCGAACAGGTCGAAGATGCGCGGCAGGAATTCGGGCGCGATGCCGATACCGTTATCGGTGACTTCGACCACCGCTTCGCCGCGATCGACGAACGAGCGAACGCAGATCTGGCCGCCGTCGGGTGTGTACTTCGCCGCGTTGACGAGCACGTTCGCCATGCACTGGCCCAGCCGCGCCTTGTCCGCCGCTACGTAGATCGGCGCCTGCGTCTGCGTGACCGTCAGGCGATGTCTCTTGCTGCGAATCAGCGGCTCAGCAGTCTCGATCGCGAGCTGCAGACAAGCGCCGACATCGATCACTTCGCGCTGCAGCTCGATGCAGCCCTGGGTGATCCGGGCCACGTCCAGCAAGTCGTCCAGCAGGCGTGCAAGATGCGCGGACTGTCGTTGCACGATGCCGACGAGCGACCGCTGGCTTTCGTGCTGTACGAGTCGCGACAGCAGCTCCGCGGCGTTGGCGATCGGCGCGACCGGATTGCGCAGCTCGTGCGCGAGCATGGCGAGAAACTCGTCTTTGCGGCGATCGGTGTCTTCCAGCGCCGCCTGCAGGCGACGCTGCTCCGTCACATCTTGTCCGGAGCCGACTACACAATCCGTGCCCGCTGCAAACAGCGTGACCACGAGATGGCGGTCGGCGAAGCGCGTTTCGTATCGCACGGTCTCGCCTTGCTCGAGCACCAGCTTGCATTGCTCCGATGCCTCGGCGGCGCGTTCCGACACGACCTCGCTCAGCCGCCGGCCGACGATGCGCTCAGTCGGCAGGCCGAGCAGAGCGGCTGCCGTACGATTAGCCCTCTCGTAGATCCAGTCGACGATCGCGCCCGATGAGTCGCGCTCCGCCTTCAGGACGACGATCAGATCGGTCGGATGCTCGAATACCGCCTGCAGCTGCGCGTCACGCTCGGCCAACGCCTTCTCATGCTCGACATCCAGCCTGGCGCGCGCGGCGCTCAGCGCTGCATTCACCGCCTGCAGCTGGCCGCGTCGCTGGTAGAGCTCGACCAGCACTGCGACTTTGCCGCGCAGGATCTCCGGCACGACGGGCACCGCGATGTAGTCGATCGCACCGAGCTCGTACCCTTTCAGGCGGTCGAGCTCGCTGACGTTCACTGCAGTGACGAAGATGATGGGCGTGCGCTCCATCCGCGGATGCTCGCGGACCAGGCGTGCGACCTCGAAGCCGTCCATCTCCGGCATGTTCACGTCGAGCAGGATCGCCGCGAACTCCTGTTCGAGCAGCCGCTCCAGCGCCTGCATCCCGGAAAGCGCGCGGACGCATTGGACGCCGAGCCCATACAGGATGGCTTCGTATGACAGCAACCGCGCTGGCTGGTCGTCGACCAGCAGAATGCTGGCTCGGGCGGGCGGCTGCGGCTCACTGACGGCCGGCACGGCGCCGACGGGGGCGGAATCTGCTTTCGGCGTGCTCATTGTGACCGGGGGTTGCCGGTTCTGGTGTGCCGGGAATGAGCAACGCACCGGCCCGGTAAAAGGTCCACGGTGCATACGTATGGCGACCGGTCAGTCTCGTGGCCGGTTACGGGACCGGATTGCGATTGAGCCAGACAAGCAAACCCTCACAGGAGACGTCCATCATGCGAAATTTAATGGGACTGTTGCTCGGCCTGGCCGCCGTGGTTGCCAGCGCCGGCGAGCAATACGGGGCACCGCTCACCCTGAAGACCCCGGTCACGCTCGAAGCCGCAGTCCAGTCGCTGGCGGATCGCGGCACGGCCGACGTGCTCGTCGAATCGACGGTCGCCAAGGTGTGCGAGCAGCGCGGTTGCTGGATCGCCTTGAAAAGCGCCTCCAGCCAGCTGCATGTCACGTTCAAGGACGAGGCGTTCTTCGTGCCGTCGAGCCTGATCGGCAAGACGGTGCTGGTCCAAGGCAAGTTGTCGAAGGCCGGTGCGGGCTACGAGCTCGTGGCCAGCGGTCTGCAAGTCAAGAGCTGAGCGGCGAATGTCGATGCTGCTGCGACTGCGGATCGGTTCGGCCACGAGCGATGCTGCACTCGATGAAGAGCTCACTGCGAAGTGCGGCCGGGAGAACTGCATCGTCTACGGCCGCGCGCGTCACGCCGACTTCGGTCCCTGCACTCACACGCGATCAGTTTGGCGAAGACGCTCGGGGACGATCATCCGGATGCGCAGTGGGCGCGCCGGGCTGCTCGGCTGTAGCGCGCAGGGCTTCGCGTCCGTATGTCAGCACGCGCCACAAATATTCCATCGGACCTTGCTGGAAGCGGTTGAGCCACCAGCGCGTCAGCGGCACCTGGATGACGAAGAAGATCGCGACTGCCAGCACCAGGTCGAGCGCGGGGCCGACTTTCCCCCACAGTCCCAACCCCCAGTTATAGAAGAGAAGCACTCCGATGAGTGTCTGCAGCAGGTAATTGCTGAGCGGCATCCGTCCGGCCACCGTGATCGGCGCGAGCCGCCGTCGCCAGCGTTCGCTACACACCGCACGCGCGATCGTCGCGACGTAGAAGATCATGATCGAAACCCGGCCGATGACATACCCCGTGCCGGCGACGATGCGCCACACGCTCGGCTCCATCGGATTCACGGCGACACTTCGCCAGATCACGAACGCGCTCCCGCACAGCACACCGATGCCGAGCGCCCACCACTGGATGCGACGAACGAGCGGCAATTGCGCGGCGATGTTCTGGAAGAAGCGCTGCCGGCCGAGCAGCAGACCGAGCAGCACCGTCGTCAGGAACTGGATGTAGCCCGCGAACATGCCGAGGCGCAGCGGGTACTGGTAAAAGAGGAACATCGCCGCGGTGCTGCGCCGGACGCTGTCCAGGAAATTGCCGTGGCCGAATGCGGCATTGTCCGCGCTGATGGCTTGCTGGGTCACGGCGACGATCTCCTGGATATCCTCGGGCATCGCTGTCGCAATCCGGATTGCACCCACAAGGGCGGGGAACAGCAGGCACAGGACGATCAGAGCAACGATTGCTCGGTTCGGGAGTCGCTGCAGAGCCAGCAGCAGCAAGCCGAGGACTGCATACATGTGCAACACGTCGCCGGCCCAGAACACGCATGCATGGACGGCGCCGAACACGAACAGCCAGAAGAGCCGCCGCAGGTAGATCCGCGTCGCGCGTTGCGGGTCGCGTGCCTGCAGCCGCCCGAGCTGGATGGTGAAGCCGATGGCGAACAGCATGCTGAACATGCTGTTGAACTTGCCGGAGAAGATGACGTCGCGGACTGTTTCGGTGCCGCGGTCCCACCAGTGCGGCCACAGGCTCGCGTCGAAGCCGAGGAACAGCGAGGTGTTGAAGGCCGGCATGTTCATGATGAAGATGCCGAGCAGCGCGAAGCCGCGGATCGTGTCGAGCACCTCGATGCGCTCGCCCGCGGGAACCGGAGCAGCCGGGGTCCAAGCCTGTTCGGGTGTCATGGTCGTTACACTAGATCGCGGCCCGGGTCCCTGTCATCCTGATCTGAAGGGACAGCCGGCCGCACAGGATCCGCGGTCGCAGAGGACGAGTCAGATGCGAATATTTTCAGGATTGGCGATCGCCCTGCTGTGCGTGGCATGCGCCGCCGGACCCGTTGCGGCGGCCGAGCGTACGCCGACGCCAACACAATTGCCGCGGCTGGTGCGCCCCGTGCACTACAACGTGACGATCGAGCCCGACGCTGCCGCGCTCACCTTCCGCGGTGACGTCGCGATCGAGCTCGAAGTGCTCGCGCCGGTCGAGAGCATCACGTTCAACGCGGTCGATCTGAAGTTCACGACGGTTCGTTTCAACGACAGCAACGGCAGATCCGTGACAGCCGAGCCGAAGGTCACGATGGACGAGGCCGCGCAGACCGCGACGGTGGCGTTCGGCAAGTCGATCCCGTCCGGTCGCTACTGGCTCGCGATCGACTACACCGGCAAGATCGGCACGCAGGCGAACGGACTGTTCGCGATCGACTACGACAGCGCCGCTGGTCGCAAGCGCGCGCTCTACACGCAGTTCGAAGCTCCGGACGCGCGCCGCATGATCCCTTCGTGGGACGAGCCCGCATACAAAGCGACGTTCACGCTCGAAGCGATCGTGCCGCAGGAGCAGATGGCCGTCAGCAACATGCCGGTCGCGGAGCGCGTCGACGCCGCCGGCGGGCGTGCTCGCGTGCGCTTCCAGAAGACACCGAAGATGTCGACGTACCTGCTGTTCTTCGGGCTGGGCGAGTTCGAGCGCACCACCGCCAGACACGGTGCGACCGAGCTCGGTGTCGTCACGCAGAAGGGCAAGGCGGATCAGGCGCAGTTCGCGCTCGACTCGTCGGTGCGCGTGCTGCGCGAGTACAACGACTACTTCGGCACGCCGTACGTGTTGCCGAAGCTCGACAACGTGGCCGCGCCGGGCAGCAGCCGCTTCTTCGGCGCGATGGAGAACTGGGGTGCGATCCTGACGTTCGAGTACGTGATGCTGCTCGATCCGTCGATCTCCACGCAGGCGGACAAGCAGAGCGTCTTCTCGATCGCCGCGCATGAGATCGCGCATCAATGGTTCGGCGACCTGGTGACAATGCGCTGGTGGGACGACCTGTGGCTCAACGAAGGATTCGCTTCGTGGATGGCGAGCCGCACCACGCAGCGCCTGCATCCTGAGTGGAACACGATCCTCGGGACGGTGAACGCACGCGAGCGCGCCATGGATCGCGACGCGATCGAAACCACGCACCCGATCGTGCAGACGGTCGAGACGGTGGAGCAGGCGGCGCAGGCGTTCGACGCGATCAGCTACTCGAAGGGCGAGGCGGTGATCCGCATGCTCGAAGGTTATGTGGGCGAAGACGCCTGGCGCGAGGGCGTTCGCAGCTACATGAAGACGCACGCGTACGCGAATACGGCTTCGGACGATCTGTGGCGCGCAGTCGAAACGGCGGCGAAGCAGCCGATCATTGCGATCGCACGCGACTTCACGTTGCAGCCGGGCGTGCCGATGATTCGCGTGGAGTCCGCAACTTGCCGCGATGGCAAGACGACATTGCAGCTCACGCAAGCCGAGTTCACCCAGGACAGGCCTGACAAGAAACCGTTGACGTGGCGCGTGCCGGTGACCGCCAGACCGCTGGGTGTGTCTGCCACGAGCCGGCACGTCGTGACCGGTGGCAAGGCGACAATGACGGTGGGCGGTTGCGGTCCGATCGTCGTCAACGCTGGGCAGAGCGGCTACTACCGCACGTTGTATGCGCCGGCTCAGTTCCGCGAGATCGCAGGGCGCTTCGCGTCGCTCCCCGCGATCGATCAGCTCGGCATCCTGAGCGATAGCTGGGCGCTCGGCCTCGCCGGACTGCAGCCGTCACCGGACGTTCTGCAGCTCGCACTCGCCACGCCGACGAACGCCGATCCGCAGGTGTGGGGCGCGATCGCCAGTGTTTTCGACAGGCTCAACGAATACTACGACGGCGAGGGCGAACGGCAGGCGCGTCTGCGCACGTTCGCGATCTCCCGGCTCGCTCCGGTGCTCGAGCGCGTGGGCTGGACTGCCGACAAGAGCGAGCTCGACACGGTTGCGATCCTACGTGCGCGTCTCATCGAAACTTTGAGCGCGCTCGGTGACAGCAAAGTCATTGCCGAAGCACGACGGCGCTACGCCGCGGGCGACGAGCAGTCCATCCCGCCGCCGTTGCGCAAGACCATCCTGAGCGTAGTTGCTCGCCATGCGGATGCGGCCACCTGGGATCGCTTGCACGCCGCGGCGCGCAGCGAGAAGACGCCGCTGGTCAAGGATCAGCTGTACGCCCTGCTGTCCTCGACTGCCGACGAAGGGCTGGCGCGGCGGGCGCTGGAGCTGGCGTTGACGGATGAGCCCGGAGCGACCAACACGCCGGCGATGATTGCCGAGGTTGCAGGGCTCCATCCCGAACTGGCATTCGAATTCGCAATGGCGCACATGGACGCTATCAACCAACGCATCGATGCTTCGTCCCGCAGCGTCTACTTTCCGTTGCTGGCCGTGACGTCGTACCAGCTCGCGACGATCGGCAAGGTCGAGGCGTACGCCAAAAAGCACTTGGCTCCGACTTCGCGGCGCTCGGCGGAAACGACGGTCGCGACCATCAAGGCCAGGATCAAGGCGCGCAGCGAACAGTTGCGCGCCATCGACGAGTGGCTGGCGAGGCAGAGTTGAGTAAGATTCCTTAGATGACGTCCGGTACGGTTCCTTTCAGGTTCACGTACCGGTTCTGAGACCTCAGGGCCTACTGTTGATGCTGCCGTAGGTCGCCTTCTTGTCGATTCCGAGCTGGCTCATGCGACGGTGCAGATAGGTTCTGCGGATGCCCAGCTCGATCGCAGCCTGGCTGACGTTGCCACCGTTCTTCTGCAGCACCTTCAGAATGTGGCTGCGCTCGGCCTCGTCGCGAAATGCCTTGAGCGACGCTGGCGCGGCCTGCGCCTCCACGGGCTGTTCGCTCGCCACGATCTCTTCCGGCAGATCCATCAGCGTGATGCGTTCGCCGCTCATGATGACCATGCGCTCGATGGCGTTCTGGAGCTCGCGAACATTGCCCGGCCAATGGTAGAGCTGCAGCTCCGCCAGCACCTCGTCGTCGATGACCTTATCGCGAACGTTGTTCTTCGTGCACAGCTGCGTGGTGAAGAAGCGGGCGAGGAGGGGAATGTCTTCGGTGCGCTCGCGCAAGCTCGGCACGCGGATCGGCACGACGTTCAGTCGGTAGTACAGGTCCTCGCGGAAACGGCCCTCGGCCACCAGCTGCCGCAGGTCCTTGTGTGTTCCTGACACCGCGCGAACATCGACGCGCAGCGTCGTGTCGGAGCCCAGCTTCTGTAGCTCGCCGCTTTGCAGGACTCGCAGGATCTTCGCCTGCGCCGCGGCGGACAGGTCGGCGATCTCATCCAGGAATATCGTGCCGCGATGTGCGGCCTCGAACAGGCCCCGCTTTGCATTGGACGCGCCGGTGAATGCGCCGCGCTCGTGCCCGAACAACTCGCTCTCGAGCAGAGTGTCGGGGATCGCGGAGCAGTTCACCTTGATGAAGGGCGCCGCCGAGCGCTCGCTGTTGGCGTGAATGGCGCTGGCGACCAGCTCCTTGCCCGTGCCGCTTTCGCCGGTGATCAGGACGGTTGCACGCGTCTTCGCGACGCGCAGCACGTCCGCAACGACCCTGCGTATCTCAGGCGAGTCGCCGATGATCTGCCGCGTCAGCGAGGCGACCGACTCGATTCGCCGCAGACGTTCCTGCAACGACACGTGTTCGAGACAGCGCCGCACGACAGTGGCGAGCTTCTCCGCACTGAACGGCTTCTCGATGAAGTCGAAAGCGCCGATGCGTACAGCCTGCGCCGCCTGCGTCAGGCTCGCGTGGCCGGAGATGAAGACCACCGGGATCGGCGCATCCGCCTGGATCCTGCGAAACAGCGTGAGGCCGTCGATGTCGCCGAGGCGAATGTCGAGGATCACCACGTCTACGAAGTGCTCGCGCAGCGCGCGCAGTGCTGCTGGCGCATCGTGTCGTTGCGTCCCGATACGTAGGGCTCGAACATCCGGCCGCTGATCTCTGCCGGCACCGGCACGCCGTCGTTGACGACCGTCAGCTCCACGACGTCGCCGCGCTCCGCCAGCGCGACGTCGAAAGTGACGGCAATGCCGGGATTCGCCTCGATGCCATTGCGCACGAGGTTGGCGAGTACCTGCCGGAACAGCGGATCATCGATGCGAGCGCGCACTTCCTTCGGGCCCGCCACGCGATAGCGCATGTCGAAGGCGGCGCCGAGCGCTTCGAGGTGCTGCGGCAACAATGCAGCCAGATTGACTTCGGTCGGCTGGATGCGCGGCAGGGTGGCGAATTCGCTGAACCGGCCGACGAGATTGCGCAGGTGCTGCAGCTCCTCGCCGATCATCGTTTCCGCCCTGGCGAGCTGCACGCCGAACTCGTCGGCCGGCACTCTTGCATGCGATTGCCGCAGCGACGTGACGAGCATCTCTATCGGCGTGAGCGGGTTGCGGATCTCGTGAGCGAGCATGCGCGCGAGCGCTTGCCATGACGCCATTTCTTCGAGGTAGGCGACACGTTCGCGTTGGGCGATGACCTCGTGAAAGGCCGTGCTGTACGCGCGCGCAATGCTGCGGCTCATGAACGCGGCAAGTGCGACTGCCAGCAAGAGAGTGGCCACGACGCCGATTGCGAAGTAAGTCTTGAGCGAGCCGAGGACCTTTTCCTTCACCAGTTCGGGTCGCGAGTAGACCTGACGCAGCTCCTCGACCTGCTCGAACTGCCGGCGATAGAGATCCCGCCGCGTCGGGTCGAGGTCGCGCAGTGTGCGCAGGTTACGCGATTCGTCTTCGAGCGCGTGCATCACCTGCGAGTTGAAGCCGAGGTTGAGGCTGGTCTGCAGCGCACGGTCCATGAAGTAGAAGGAAGCGATGAGCGGTGCGAGCGTTGCTACGACGATTGCGAGGAAGAGCAGGACTGCGACGCGCCGATCGGTCATCAGCGGCGAGGCAACCGGGCTCATCGCTGCAGTCCGCTCGGACGCGCCTGCAACTGCTCCGGCTTGAAGGGCGCGGACGTAGCAGAGTCGCGCGCGGTCGACGCGATGTCGGCACCTTCGGCGTACTGCTCGAAGATGGCGTTGAACAAAACGGCGGAGGGTGAGCTGCCGCCCGCCGCAGTCTGCGCGCCACTGGTGGGGAGCGCGCTATTGCGCGAGACCCAGCGCCGGATGTTTTCCATGCGTTCGCGATCGACCGGATCGAACAGCACGTCGGCGAGCAACGTGTGCGTGCGGCCGGGCTGCACATCGCTCGACCGAAGCACGGCATTCAGCGGCAGATCGGCGAGCACGTTCAGCACGTCCTCGATCTTCGCCAACGTGCGCGCCGGCAGCTCACGATCGTCGACGGACAAGGTCATGCGGAAGGATTCTTCCCAGAGATCGTATTTGATGCCGATGGCGACCACCGACTGCGATATTGTCCGCCCTTCCGCTGCGAGTGTCATACGGATCAGCATGCGATTCGTCAGGCCGCTGACCAGATCCTGGCGCAGCGACTGCGGCAGGCGCATGCCGCGCAGCTGTCCGCCGATGAAGTTGCCTTCGGAATAGGGCACGAGCTCGGCCGCGCCGGCAGGCAGGACGCCGGCGAGCAGCAGGACCAGGAGCGTTGGCGAAAGAATGCGATTCAGGGGCGGCACCGCTACCGCTCCGTGGTTGCGAGCAGGTAGAGCTCGACGATTCCGAATTGACGGGTGTCGAGCCGCACCCCGGCCTTTACGCCGAACTCCTGATAGCTGCGTCCGCTGCTGCTGATGGCGAACGACACGTACTTCGCGTCGACGTACCAGCGCCCACGCTCGATGCCGGCGAACAGCCCCGTGGCCGGCAAGTCGCGCTCATAGCCGAGCGTGACGAGGTCCTGCTCTTCGTCGAGCGTGGTGCGCGACTCGGTGCCGGGCGCGGCGCCGACGCTCAGTCGCAGATAGTTGCTGCCCGCCAGGTTCCAGGTGTGCCGATAGCCGAGCACGAACCTCCCCTCGATCTCGTCGTCGGGGTTGAATTCCGGCGCGTTCGAGAAGTCGGAATCGATGCGCGAGACCGTCAGGCTGGCGCGGAAGCGGCCGCCCTGGGTCGGGAAGTAGGGATCGTCCTCGGAGTTCCAGCCATAATCGAGCAGTAACTGGTGCGTGAACTGCGACTCCTCGACCTCGATCACGTCTTCGCCCGTGAAGACTCTCGACTCGAAATCGCCGGTGACCAGGTAGCGATAGCCCAGCGCAAGGTACGAAAAATCAGCGAAGCGGCGGCCGATGAGGAAGTCGGCGCCGGTCTCGTGCGCGTCCAGCAGGTCCGGGGAGCGGGTTTCGAAGCGGTTGCGGAAGTGTCCGATGCCGGCGGTGAAGAAGTAGCGCTCGGAGCCGAACAACGTCGGATCGACATACTGCAGCCGCAGATGCTGGGACTCGCGCTCGACCGGACCGTCCATGGGAATCCGCGCGTTCGCCGTGAGCTCCAGACGCTCGCCGGCGCCGAACAGGTTCTGGTGTCCGATGCGCAGGGCGAGCACGCTCGAGCGGTTGTTGGCGAGTCCGGCCAGAGCCTCCGAGAACAGCGGGCTCGCCTCGGCCACTTCGACGATCACTTTCGCTTTGCCGCGCGCCGAGCCTTCTCCAGGAAAATTCGCACCGACGAGAAGTTGGGCAACGCGGACAGGCGGAACCTGGCGTTGCGGATCTCTTCCTCGTCCACGTCACTGCCCGCCGACAGATACAGGTAGCTCAGGATGTAGGCGCACGAGGTGCTCGTGTTGCCACGGCATTCGAGCTCTTCGATCACGAGCGGCGCGTCGCCGGTCGACTGGGCTGCGACCGGCGTTGCCGTCAGCGCGTGCGCGACGAGCAGCACGAGCGATGTGAGAATGCGGATGTGCATCAGAAGCGTACCGTGCCGCTCACGGTGATGGTGTCGAATGCGCCCTCGGAGACTTCGACCGCTTCGTATTCGAGTCGCAGGCTCCAGAGCCTGCCAATCTGTACGGCCGTTCCCAGGCCCCAGGCGAAATCGTCATCGCTTTGCGAAGCTGTCTCGCGCTCGCCGTCGTTCTCGACGATCTGGCGGGCGTCGTAGTAAGTCCAGCCGACCTTGCCGAACAGCGACCAGCGCTCATGCAAGGGCAGACTGGCGATCGCAGACACGATCGCACCCTCGACGTCGATTGCCACGCGCCCGTCATTGAATCCCTCTTCCGCCTCCTGCGGATCGAGGTAGGCGAGCTCGGCCGCGAAGTAGTCGTTGAATGCGAAGCCGACGAAAGCCTTGACCACCGAATCCTGCAGGCGGAAGCGGCCCACTTCGTTGCTGGCCTGGCCGACTCCGGCGCCGACGTAGAACCCGGAATCATCCGCTGCGTCTGCTGCTGACACCGCTAGCACACCAGTTGCGAACACGCCGACCATCCATTGCTTGAACACGGGAAGCACTCCGAATTGTTGAACGATCCCTGTATCGCAAGCGGCGTGCCAGCCTCGTCGAGCGGTCAACCCATTGAGAACACAAGATTAGACTGCGCGGCGAGGCCGCGGCAGTGTCCACGAAAGTGGACAGGTGTCAGCGGGAAACGTGCGCCGGGCCGTAGAGAACGCGGCCCGGGCGGGCAGCGGTCATGCGTCCATTCTCGAACACGATCTGGCCGTCGATGACCACGAGCGACACGCCTTCGGCGTACTGATGAGGTCGCGAGTACGTGGCCGTGTCGCGCACGGTATCGGCATCGAAGACGACGAGATCCGCTTTGAGTCCTTCCTTCAGCAGGCCGCGCTCGGCCAGGCCGAGGCGCTTCGCAGGAAGCCCCGACATCTTGCGAACGGCATCTTCGAGCGTGATGACTTTGAGCTCGCGCACGTAATGCCCGAGCACGCGCACGAACGTACCGTAGGAACGGGGATGCGGGCTGGCTTGGCCGTAGATCGGAATTCCGCCGTCCGAAGCGATCATCGTCGATGGATGTTTGAGAATCCGCTGCAGGTCCTGCTCGTCGATGGCATGGAAGATGGCGAGGCACTCGCCTTGCTCGATCATCCACAGCACCGTGTCGGCCGCGTTCTCCACTGTCGGCTCGAGCTTGCGCGCGCTCGTCACTTCGCTGAGCCGCTTGCCGGCGAGCGACTGGTCCCATTCGCAGGAGGAGATCTGCACGTTGGCGGGATCGCCGCCGCCGCGCTCCTCTTTGATGAGCCGGACGGTCTCATTGCGAATCCGCGTCCGTGACGACGCATCCTTCAATCGCTCCAGCATGCGCGCTCGACCGCCTTCGTTGGCCCACGGCGGCAGCAGCGCCGCGTGAATGCTGGTCGAGGAGGCCGTATACGGGTATTGATCTATCGTGACATCGACGCCGCGGGCGCGAGCCTCATCGACCAGGCGCAGCGTGTCGACGCTCTTGCCCCAGTTCGACGCGCCGATGATCTTGTGATGCGTGACCTGCGTTGGCAATCCGCCCTTCGCACCGATCTCGATCGTCTCGCGGACGCTGTCGAGCACCTGCGTGGCCTCGTTGCGCATGTGGGAGATATGCATCCCGCCCATCTGACCCGCGACGTTCGCCAGTTCCACGATCTCCTGCGTCGGCGAGAATGTACCCGGCACGTAAAACAAGCCGGTGCTCAACCCGAACGCACCTTCTGCCATCGACTGCCGCACGATCGTGCGCATCCTGTCGAGCTCTTGCGGGGTGGCGCGACGGTCAACGGCGCCCATCACGGACTCGCGAATCGAACCCTGGCCCACGAACAAACCGAAGTTCGGCGCGATGGCAGTCTTGGCGACGCGGTCGAGGAACGTCCCGATGGGTAGCGGTGACCCGCCATCAGGTCCTTCGATGAGCGTAGTGACGCCCTGGCGCACGTAGTTGTCGGCCGTCGGCACTGTGAAAATGCCGTCGCGTGCGTGGACATGGATGTCGATGAAGCCGGGCGCGATTACCTGGCCGCGAGCGTCAACGACTTTCTTCGCCTGAACATCGATCTGCGGAGCGATCCGCACGATCGTGTCGCCGCGCACCGCGATGTCAGCCCGATAAGCCGGTTCGCCGGTTCCGTCCAGCACGCGTACATTCTTGATGAGGAGGTCGATGGCGTCTGTTTGCGCCCTGGATGGATTTGCAGCGCCGAGCAGGAACACGACTGCGGACAGAGCCGCGACGGATTGCTTATCCATGCGCGCGACGATAGCAGAGCCCGCTGGAGGGCGGCGATGTGCGCGATTGCGTCTAGTCACAAAGGGCAACGACGTCCGCTTACGTGCGCGCAGCACGTACTAGATGGAGCACGCATTCCGCGTGCGTGTCTTAGTCTTGAGGTAATGAACGATGAATGCTTACAAACTGCTTGCGATGGCCGTGCTCGCAGCGTGCGCTACGCCTGGCCTCGTATTCGCCACCTGCTCGCACAGCACTGACATCACAAACGACTCGAACGTCACGATGCGGATCGTTGAGCTGAAATCTTCCTCTTCACCGCCGGTCTGGCAGTCGCAGTGGGTAGGTTTCCTGGCGATTGCGCCGAACGCAACGCAGACCATCGAGTGGACCTCGGACCTGGACTGCGAGGACGGCTCCGGTGTAGAGAATCAATGGGACGTAAAGTTGTATCGCTCCATCGGCAGGGTTCACTACTGCGACAACCTCTCTCCGAGTGAGCCGATATCCATCAACGCACCGGACCTGTGTTTCCACTGAACAGCCTGACTGCGCACCGCAACGGATGGCGTCGGTATGCGACGCCATCCTAAGTCTGCCTTTGCCAAGGTCGCAAACAGTTGCTGGTCGCTGCCCAAGACCGCACTCACGGCCGCTTTCTCTTCCTCGCATCCCCATGCCCGCCGCAAGCCGCCGCGCGTGCCTCATCGCCCATCAATGTCACACCCACCATCGTCCTGCTCGGATCCCATCCTTGCTGGCAATAGATTGACACACAGTACTGCAGCTCCCGTTCTCCGACGTAGTTGCTCTTGAAATGAACTTCGTAGGTCGCGTGGTGCGCGTCGTTGATGATCCTGAAGTACGAGAATTGGTAAGTTCCCTGTGCAGGAACCTTCGATGCCTCACGCGCGGCGGCGTTGAGCCCGGCCTTCGGGCAATCGAACGTCATCGCGTCGAGATCGTCGAGACCGCGAGTTGGAGGCGCGACACTCTCGTTCGGGATGAGCTTCGCTGGCGAGGCCGCAACGTTCGGACTCGCCGCGGCCTCATCGTGCCTTTGCGGTGCATTGATGCAACCCGCAGTTACCAGCAAGCCGATCATGATCATGTTCTTCATCGCGCACCTCCGTGCCCTCACAGGCCGTATTGCACCACCTTGTTGCTGAACGTGCCGACGTAGACCTTGCCGTTCGCAACGATGGGCGTCGAGTACTTGGCGAAGTTTCCCATGTCGTTGGCGGCATCGTCATCGCTGTGAAAGAGCTGCCTCAGCCTGCCACCGAACAGAACTCTGGTCGCGTCGTAGGCGACGAGGGCTCCATGCACGACGTTTGAATTCGCGTTCCCTTGCGTTGGATATACGCCCCAGACCACGCCGGTATCGGGAGTCGTACCGTTGGAAGAGACTACGAGGCGTCCTCCCGGCATGCCGCCGGGCGCGTCCATGGTGCCGGATGCGAACTGCGCCCCTTGAGCGCGAAAGGCAGTGATGCGCTTCGTCGCAAAATCGTAGTCGTACGCTTTGACGCGCTCGTTCTCGCCCCAAATGAAAACGAAACCGCCGGTTGCGTCCTCCATGTAAACCGGCGTGCCGTGGATGTGGTACGTCTTGCCCGTCGGCGTATTCATCGGCAGGTTGCGATCGAGGTTCACGACCGGCCAGTTCGGATCGACTGGTGTGGTCGCAGGCAATCCTGCCGCGCCGTTCGGCGGGTTCGGCAGGTACGTGGCGACGAAGGGAAGATTGAAGTGAGGATCCCAGCGGTTCTTGCCGAGGTCGTCCTTGTTGAGGTTGTAGAGAATTCCGTCCTTGCCGCCGCCGATCAGGTTGCCGCGTTCAGGAATGATGAACACGCCAGCGGCGCCGAGATCTTGATCCTCGTCCTGCCGACCGAAGTCGCTGAAGGCCCCCCAGAAGTCAGCCACGACGAGCTTCGGCTTGCCGTTGTCGACACCGGCGACGCCGGGGGTATAACGGAGCCGGACGAAACTCTCAGCGAAGTTGTCAGCCATCGTGCCGGGATCCATGCCGTTACCGGTCGCGAGATAAATATCGGTGTCGTCGATCGCAGGTCCCGAGCCCGACATCCAGACGCCGCCAGCGCCGCCTCCGGGAGTGACATTCCAGATCGCTGGCGTGGGCGTGAACCCCGCTTCTCGATGCAGGCCGCGCGCGTCGTAAGCAACGACGAAGCCGTGGCCCGGGCCGCGCGGGTTCTCGCCATTGATTGAAAATGAGACGATCACGGCCTTCATTCCGCCTGCATCGGTCAACAAGCCCAGGCCCGCCCGGAGCTTCTGGTACGGGATCATGAAGCCGTTGGCGATTGTCCCCCCATTGTCGGCATCGCCTGCAATGAGCACGGGCGGCGCTTTGTCGGCGAGCGTGGTCGCATCCAGGACGAACAGCATGTTGTTGCGCTCGGTGTTCTGGCTGTCGATGTTCGGTTTGCCGAAAGTCGCTACATAGATCGTGTTCGTCGGCACGTCGATCACGGGCGTCGCAGTGATTCCCCAGCTGTGGTAGAGCTTCCATCGATCCATCTGACCGGGATCGGTGCGCGGATCGAAGGGTATGGCGAGCTGGCGCCGCACGAGCTCAGCACCGGTGTTCACGTCGAACACGAACAGGGTGTTCGACATCGAGCAGACATAGAGCTTGTCGCCGACGACGAGCGGCGTCACGTCGATCTTCTCGTCGACGGAAAACTCGCGCAGCTTTTTCAGACGCGGCACGTTGGCGGGCGTCAGCCCGATTTCGAACCTGTTCCAACCCTGGCGCGTATTGTTCATGCCGACTGTCCACACATCGACCGCGTGTGCAAGCGACATCGAGACCAGGAGGGACGGCGCCAGCAGCAAGCTGGTGCGAGATGGACTACGCATGAGCGCCTCCATGAGAGCGACATGCGACGCTCAAGCGTCGCGACAGCCTACCGAAAGGAGGAGTCTACGCCTCGTGTGGCGCGGTGCGAGTCCACCGTCGCTGAAGCTCGATCAGGCGGGGAGCTTCGCCACTTTGGCCACCTTCTCCAATGCTTCATCCCAACGCGCCTTGCTCGCGAAGAAGATATGCGCATCCGGCCGAATGCGCACGTCGGTATCGAGACTGCCGGCCGGCACCTTCAACAGCGCGCCGTCCATCTGCAGATCCGGCAGCGCGGAGCCGCAGGTCGAGCAGAAGGAATTCCTGTGCCGCGTCGACGGTAGATTGAAGACCCTGACCTGATCTTCTCCCGAAAGCCACTTCAGCGTGGCAGTCGAGGAGAACAGATTCGCGGCGTGAGCCGAGCCCGTGTCCTTACGACAATACACGCAGTGGCAGAGGTAGAAGCGTTCGAAGTCACCCGCTATCTCGAAACGAACCGCGCCGCACAGGCACGAGCCGGAATGTTTGCTGCTCATCGTCCAGTCTCTGCGCGCACGTGCCGGGCGAGGAATGAATCCAGGCTGTTGGCGAACGCCTGGCGGTCGCGCTGACTCAGCACGGCCGGCCCGCCCGTCACGACGCCGCTGCCGCGCAGCTCGTCCATGAAGTTGCGCATCGAGAGTCGCTCGCGAATGTTGTCCTTCGTGTACAGCTCGCCGCGCGGGTTCAGGGCGTGCGCGCCTTTTTCGATGACCGCGGCGGCCAGCGGAATGTCGGCGGTTATGACCAGATCCTGTGCGTGCAGCAGCTCGACGATGCGCTTATCCGCTACGTCGAGTCCCGCGCCCACCTGCATGAAGCGCAGGTAAGCGGAGGAGGGGATGCGCATCGGCTGATTCGCGACCAGGGTCACCGGGACGCGCGCACGTTCGGCCGCGCGAAACAGGATTTCCTTGATCACGCCCGGGCATGCATCGGCATCGACCCAGATCTGCATTCGCCAATCTCAATGTCGTCGCGGGCGCTTGTCCTTGCTGGCGCTCTCGCGGTCCTGGCGCAGCTTGGCCGCGTGGGATTTCAAGGCGCGACTGATCTCCAGCTTCTGCCCGGCGACGCGGGCGTTGCGCAGCTCGCCCAGCAGCTCCTTCGGCATGCCTGCCGGCAGATCGACGAAGCTGTGATCGTCGCGAATCACCACTCGCCCGATGTGTTTGCCGTCGATGCCGGCCTCGTTGGCGATTGCGCCGACGATGTTGCCGGGTTGTACGCCGTGCACGCGGCCAACTTCGATGCGATAGGTGTCCATCGTCGCACCATCCGGGATGTGATAGCGCTGTTCGCGGCGAGGCTCGGATGACGACGGCGTGCGTTCTGGTCTGCGTTCCGACGTCCGTTCTGGTGTGCGCTCGGATGTCCGCTCCGCGTCCAGTAGCAGCGGCTTCTTGCCTTGCGCGATCGATGCCAGCGCTGCTGCGATCTCGACGCCGGTTACGTTGTGCTCGCGCTCGTAGCGCTCGATGAGCGCGCGAAACGGCGCGCCTTCGTCCGCCGCCAGTGCAGTGCTGATGCGTTCGTGGAAACGGGCGACTCGACGGTCGTTCACGTCGTCGATGGTCGGCAGCGCCATCTCCTCCATTGCCTGGCGAGTCGCGCGCTCGATCACGCGCAGCATGTTTCTTTCACGCGGCGCGATGAACAGGATCGCATCGCCGCTGCGCCCGGCGCGCCCGGTGCGGCCGATACGATGGACGTAGGATTCGGTGTCATGAGGCACGTCGTAGTTGACCACGTGACTCACCCGCTCGACATCCAGCCCGCGCGCTGCGACGTCCGTGGCGACGAGGATATCGATCTGGCCGCTCTTCAATCTGGCGATCGTGCGTTCGCGCTGCGCCTGGACCATGTCGCCGTTCAAAGCTTCGGCGGCGAAGCCGCGCGCTTCCAGCCGCTGCGCCAGCTCTTCCGTCGCGATCTTCGTGCGGGTGAACACCAGCATCGCTTCGAACGGCTCCGCTTCGAGAATGCGAGTCAATGCATCGAGCTTGTGCATGCCGCTGACGATCCAATAGCGCTGACGGGTCTTGCTCGCAGTGCTGGTCCTGCTCTTGATCGTGACTTCGGCGGGCGCGTGCAGGTGGTTTTTCGCGATCCGGCGGATCTCGGCCGGCATGGTTGCGGAGAACAAGGCGATCTGCCGTTCCTGCGGCGCCTGTTCGAGGACCCATTCGACGTCGTCGATGAAGCCCATGCGCAGCATCTCGTCGGCCTCGTCGAGCACGATGTGCTTGAGCGTGCCGAGCTTGAGAGTGCCCTGCTTGATGTGGTCCATGACGCGGCCGGGCGTGCCGACCACGACGTGCACGCCGCGACGCAGGCTGTGCAGTTGCGGCGCGTAACTCTGGCCACCGTAGATCGGTGCGACGTGAAAGCCTTTGAGGTGTGCGGCGTAACGCTGAAATGCTTCGGCAACCTGGATCGCCAGCTCGCGAGTCGGCACGAGCACCAGCGCCTGCGGCGACTGCTCCTTCAGATCGATGCGCGAAAGGATCGGCAGGGCGAAAGCGGCAGTCTTGCCGGTGCCGGTCTGCGCCTGGCCGACTACGTCGGTCCCGGCGAGCATGTGCGGGATGGTCGCCGCCTGGATCGGCGTGGGCGTTTCGTAGCCGACCTCATCGAGCGCTTTGATGACCGCTTCGCTGAGAGAGAGATTGCGGAAATTCGGGACGGGCACGTCAGGGCGATCGGAGTGCAAGGGAGTCTCGGAGAGTGGGATGCGCAGGGAGTGAGCCGGCGCTGGGGGCGGCATTCTAGTCCGGAATCCCTGCGGTTCCGTGCCTTTCCGGTTTCCCCTGACAATACAGGTGCTTACGATTTTAGTGTGTCAGCCGTTCGATCACCGGACAACGAGAATCTCCGGCGTTTGCGTCGCATGCCGCGACGAGGTGCGCCAGCTCCTCGCGCAGCTTTTGCAGCTCGCAAATGCTCGTATCGACGAGACGCAGCTTGGACACGGCGAGGGCACGCGTCGCGTTGCAGGCGTTCCGAGCACGCAACCTGAGCAGGCTTCCTATCTCTTCGAGCGTGAATCTCATCGCTTGCGCGCGCTCGATGAAACGCAGCTGCTCCACGTCTGTGGTCGCATAGCGCCGCACTCCCCCGAGCGGCCGCGTCGGCTCATGCAGTAGTCCCCGGCGCTGGTAATAGCGGACGGTTTCGATACTCACCCCGGCTGCAGCAGCCAGACCTGAGATGGTCAGCGATGTGGGACGTCGATGCATGACGCTTGACTCCGTACCTGGGTACGGACCTTATCCTGTGCCCCGAGTTCAGTGTAAGCGGACGAGTATTTCGATGGTCGAGAAGGTGAAAGTGTTCGGTGCCGCAGGAGGCGCCGTCGGGCTTGGCGGCTTCGCCGATATGTCCTGCGCAGCCGCCTCGTCCGTTGCGATGGATCATGTGGATTGGCGTTCGTTGCGCCATTCGCTGTCACATCAAGCGGTCGCACCGAAATGACATCTGCCGTTGAGACGACGTCGCTCTTGACATGCCCGCAGTGCGGGCATGCGTCGATGGAGTGCATGCCCACGGACGCGTGCATGTATTTCTTCGACTGCAAGGGCTGCGGAGTTCTATTGCGTCCGAAGCCGGGCGACTGCTGTGTATTCTGTTCGTACGGCACTCACAAGTGCCCGCCGATCCAATTGGCGGCGTCGTGCTGCGCGCCTGCCTGAACTGATGGATAGAGAGCTGCCGATCCGCATAGTCGTTCTGCATGTGCCGCCCGGCGTCACTTTTGCGATCCAGCGCGGCAGGCACGAGCTGCTGCCGCCTTCGCGATCGAAAGGTGGATCGTTGATCTTCGATCTGAGCGTTCGCGTGTCGGAGCGCAAAGGCGGCGGGTTACCCAATGTCCTGGGTCTATACGCGCAAGGCAAGCCTGACGATCGTTTCATCTACCTCAATTCCGGAAGGTTGGCAGGGCAGCTTGAGTCGCCCTTCACGAGGCGCGCCAAGATCAAGACCGGCGGAATCACATGGAAGTTGGTCGACCAAGCGCTCGCCGACGGAGCGATTGTAGAAATTCAGATTGAGGGCAGAGCAGGGGACGGCGGACCTTGCTGTGCAACGGTTCCACTACTTGGCGGCTGGCGGATCAGCCGCGCATAAGGCCGAGGTGAGTCTGCCGCCGCGCATAGCCGCTCGTCGAGCTTCACGGCCACGTCCTCCAAGTCAGTCGGCGCCGACGTCAGCGCCGTTGTACTTGCAACGGTGTCGGCGCCACTGACAGCTA
>CAWISC010000041.1:0-151923 GCA_963838635.1 uncultured Gammaproteobacteria bacterium
CACGATGACCGCCCTCGCGATCAACAGCCTCGGCATCCAGCTCGAACCCGGCTATCCGTCGTTTCCGTGAACTCCGGAACCGTGGCGCCTACCGCAGAGTACGAACGGCGTTTGCAGGCACGGCAGGCGCAGATCGAACGGCTCGATCTCGTTTCCTCGCGCATCTCCGGCGTCCGCATCGCGCTGGCGATCATTTTCGTCGCGGCTATATGGTGGGGCGACTACTGGTGGATCGTACCGACCGCACTGTTCCTGATCGCCGTGATCTATCACTCCCGCGTGCGCAGGAGCCGCGCAAACGCGCAGCGTGCAGCCACTCACTATCGAGCAGGCATCGCCCGCATCGAGGATCGTTGGAGCGGACAGGGCAATCCCGGCACGCGCTTCGACGATCACCACAATGTCTACGCGGCGGATCTCGATCTGTTCGGTCCGGGTAATCTCTTCGAGCTGCTCTCCATCGCTCGCACGCGCATGGGAGAGAACGTGCTGGCCAGCTGGTTGTTGGCGCCTGCTTCCATTGCGACTGTGCTCGAACGACAGCAGAGCATTGCGGAGCTGCGCGATCGCCTCGATCTGCGCGAAGACCTGGCGGTACTCGGCGAGACCGCAGGTGTCGGTGTGCAGCCTGAGGAGCTCGTGGGCTGGGCCGAATCGCCCAATCGACTCGCAGCAGGCTGGATATTGCCGGTCGCGCTGCTGTTGCCGCTGCTGCTCATCGCAGCGCTGTTCTTCTGGAATTACTCCGGCCTCGCATCGCCGACCGTAGCCGTGCTCGCGTTGGAGTTTGCGGTCGTTCGACTGCTGCGCCAGCGCCTCAAAGACGTTCTGGGCAGCACCGAGCAGGTCTTCGACAATCTCAAGCTGCTCGCCGACCTGACGGCGCGCCTGGAGCGCGAGCCGACCACGGCGGCACTCTCGAAACGTCTGATCGGACAACTGTCGTCGGAGGGCATCCGCGCGTCGCAAACGATTTCGCGGCTGGGCACGATCGTCCAGTTCATCGAGTCGCGGCGTAACATCATCATCGCGCTCATCGATCTGCCGCTGCTCTACAGCGTGCACGCGGCGCTCGCAGCGGAACGCTGGCGTCGTCATCACGGCCATGCCGTGCGCGTCTGGCTGCAGACGATCGGCGAGCTCGAAGCGCTGATCTCGTTGTCAGGCTACAGCTTCGAACATCCGGACGATCCCTTCCCCGAGCTGGTCGAGGGCGAAGCGTTCTTCGACGCCACATCGATCGGTCACCCGCTGCTGCCGAAAGCGACTTGCGTGCGCAACGACGTAGCGATCAACGGGCAGACTCGGGTGCTGCTGATCAGCGGCTCGAACATGTCCGGCAAGAGCACCCTGCTGCGCACCGTCGGCATCAATACCGTGCTGGCAATGGCCGGCGCACCGGTGCGAGCCCAGCGCTTGCGGCTCTCGCCGCTGCAAGTCGGCGCGAACATCCGCATCAACGATTCGCTGCACGAAGGCAGCTCGCGCTTCTACGCGGAGATCACACGCCTGCGACAACTCAATGAGCTCGCGGCGCGCACTCCGCCGCTGCTGTTCCTGCTCGACGAGGTCCTGCAAGGTACGAACTCGCGCGATCGCTTCGTCGGCGCGCAGGGCGTCATTCGCGCCTTACTGGCGCGCGGGGCAATCGGCCTCGTCACCACTCATGACCTGGCGCTGACGGAAATCGACGTCGCCGGCCGCGGCCAGCTGCGCAACCTGCATTTCCAGGACGAGCTGCAGGAGGGCCGCATGAAGTTCGACTTCAAGCTGCACGAAGGCATCGTCACGAAGAGCAACGGCCTGGAGCTGATGCGCTCCATCGGCCTGGACGTCTGAGAATCCAGCTCATGAGCCCGATCTCACTCACACCAGCGAGCGCGCAGGACGCAGAAGCCATCGCCCGGCTGCAGGCGCAGAGCTGGCGCATCACGTATCGCGGCATCCTTCCCGACGAATACCTCGACCGCCATGTCGTAGCCGATCGCCTCGCATACTGGCCCACGCGCTTCGCCAAGTTCGCGTCGGACCGCACCCTCGTGTTGAAAGCGGTCGGCGACGGGACGCTGCTGGGATTCGTATGCGTGCTGCTGGATGAAGAACCCGCGTGGGGCGCGCGGCTGGACAACCTGCACGTGAGCCCGGATTCGAGGGGTACTGGCGTCGGGTATGCACTGTTCCACGCCGCGCGCGAATGGATTGCTCGCGTGTCGCCAGGCACGCCCATGCACCTTTGGTGCGTAGAGGGCAACCAGGTCGCCCGCCGCTTCTACGACCGGCAAGGCGGCAAGGTCGTCGAAACCGCGGACCGCTCGTTCGCGGGACAACCGAGCGTGCCGGAAGTGCGCTACTGGTGGGCGCCGCTGACGCTCTGATGACTCACGACTTGCGCGGCTCGATGCGCACATCGTCGGCGATCGAGGTGCTCGGGAACACGATGACTTCGTCGCCTTCGTTGACTCCCGCGGTCACTGCGCGGAAGCGCCCATCGGCCTCGGCGACCTGCACCTCCGCCAGCTTCGCCCGACCGTCGACCACCTTGTAGAGCGCCCAGCCGTCGCCGCGGCGGAACAGCGCGCCGAGCGGCACGCGGATAGCATTCTTCGCCTCGCGAATGACCACGCGCACGTCGACCCGGAAATCGTGCGCCTGCAGCTGGTCGCGCGGCTGTTCCTTGAACTGAACGATCACGTTCGTGCGTTGCTCTTCGACGCCGAGCGCCGAGATCTTCGTGTGCGCGACGGGCTCGACGCGATCGACGACCGCCGGCAGCGGCGGCCCGCCCCAGTTCTCGACCTGTGCGAGCGAGCCCTTCTTCATTCGCACCGCATCCTGCGAGAGGAACTCTGCGATCACCTCGACATGCTCGGGGTCGCCGACTTCGACGATGGGCGTGCCGGTAGTAATGACCGCCTCGCTTTCCTGCGGGACGCGCAGCACGCGACCCGCGCTCGGGCTCGTCACGTTGACCACACCCCTTTCCATACGGGAAGGATCGAGCAAGGCGCTGCGAGCGCGCTGGACCTCGGCGCGCGCAGCGTCGCGAGCCGCCCGCGCTGCGTTGAGACGCGCCTCGCTTTGATCGGCCGCGGCATTTGAGATCAGGTTTGCCGCGACCAGCTCCGTGTTGCGCTTGTGCTCGCGCTCGGCCAGCGCCGACTCGGCTTCAGCAGAACGCAGCTGCGCCTCCGCAGCGGTGACGCCCGCGCGTGCTTGCAAGTCGCTGCGTGTATCGAGGAATCCAGCCGCTGCCCGCGACATGCGCGCCAGGACCGCACCCGCGGCAACCGCGTCGCCGGGCTCTACTTCGACACGCAGCACACGGCCCGTAATGGGCGCGCTGACGACATAGATGTCATGCATGCGCGTGCGACCTTCGTCGACGACTTCGACGCGAACGTCGCCGCGGTCCGCCTTGGCAATATCCGCCTCGACCGCGTCCGGCAACAGGGACAGCGCGATCGCGATGACGACCACGGCTCCCGCAACGATCCAGAACACCCGCACCCGGCGCGAGCGCCGCTGAAGCTCTTCATTCGCCATTCTTATTCTCTCGACTTGAGCACACCGACGAGGTCCAGCCGGTCTACACCGCGCCGCACCGACAGCGCCGCGCCAACTACGGCGGCGGCGACGAACAGTGCGGAGCGGCCATAAGCCGAAGCCTCAGTGATATACGGAAACGTGAACAGCTCCGTCTGGAACTGCGCCATCAACCAGCGCGACAACAAACCGCCGAGGATGGAGCCGGCCGGCAACGCGACCAGCAGCAGCGCGCCGATCTCCGCAAGCAGGACGTAGGAAACCTCTCGGCGGCTGAATCCTAGCACCCGCAGCGTCGCGAGGTCCCGCTCCTGCTCCGCGAAGGTGACGCGGGCGGCGGAATAAGCGACTCCGCCGGCCATCAGGCAGGAGAAGACCACGAACATGTACGAGAAGAAGCCGCTGCCCTCGTTCAGCATCTTGCGCATCGATGCCGATGCGTTGTCGAGGAACGAGACGCCCGCGATCATCGGGATCTCTTTCACTTCGCGGCTGAGAGCGTCGCGCTCGTTACTATCCATGAGCACGTATGCCGCGCTGACGCGTCCAGGTTCGCGCAAAGTGCGCCCGAACGCGTCGAGCTGCATATACGCCGCACCGCCGAGATACGGTTTGACGACTGCCACGACAATCATTTCGGCGTGCGCGCGATGACCGTCGGTGGCCTGCACGCTTACGGTATCGCCGACTTTCACGCCAAGTCGGTTTGCGAGGTGATGCGAGAGCGTGATGCCATCCTCGCGCACGCTCACAGCGTCCATGTTCTGATCGAGCAAACGATACAGGAACGCACCCTCAGTCAGTCCCATCAACGTGTCGCGCCGTTGACGGCTGCCGTGCGTCAGGATCACTTCGGTCGCGCGCAGCGGCTCGACCGAATACACGCCGGGCAATCGCGCGACTTCGTTCAAGATCCGATCGTCTGCGGTTTCCGCGAACGTCAGCGTCGCGTCCATCCGCTGCGCGACGCCGAACGTCACGTCGACGATGTGATTCATCGAGATCGGGAAATGCTGCGAGGTGATGAGCAGCGAGAGCGCCAGCATGATGCCGATGACAGTCGTGGCCGAACGGCGCGGGAATCGCGCGATGCGGCGCGCGACCATGCGCGACTTGCCGTCGAGATTGCGGGCCGCGTTCTCGATGCCCTGCCCCAGGCGGCTGAACCCCACCGGCGCAGGCGGCGCGAGAGCGGCAGCTGGCGGCAGTCGAGCCGCACGCAGCACAGCCTGCGCCGCACCCAATAGCGCCGCGATCAACGACACGACGACGGCCCAGAGATAGACGTCGAGCTTGGCGTCGAACGCCAGCTCCGGAATGCGATACACCTTGGTGTAGATCGCAGCCATAGCGCCGCCGATGTAGCGGCCGACGATCACGCCGAGCGCAGCGCCGAGCAGCGCGAACACGATCGCGAACTTGGCGTAGTGAAGCGCGATCGAGACGTTGCCGTAACCGAACGACTTGAGCAGGCCGATGTTCGAGCGCTCCGTCGCGACCAGCCGCGACAGCGATACGTTCAGCAGGAACACGGCGACCAGCAGGAAGATCGGCGGCAGGATCGAGGCCATCGTCCGCAGCGAAGTCAGCTCGTCCGCCAGGAACTGCGCCGACAACATGCGGTCACGCCCGTAAGCTCCACGCCCGCCGTGCCGCGCGAGACGCTCGTCGATGGCGAAGATCGTGTCGCGAATGTTCGCACCGGGCCCGAGCCGGAACACGACGTCATTGAACGCACCGTCCACGTCGAACGCGCGGCCCAGTGCTTCGCGCCCCATCCACACCACGCCGAAACGCGCCGGCTCCGGCAGCATTCCGCCGGGCGCCACCGCAAACACGAACTCCGGACTGCTGGCGATGCCGACGACGTCCAGCTCGCGATAGCGACCGTAGATCAGCGCGCGAAGTTGCGCGCCGGGCGCGAGCAAGTTCGCTTCTGCGAACGCCTCGTTGATGAGCACTTCGTTGTCGCGCGTCGGGTCGGGCCAGCGCCCGGCGCGCAACAGAACGTCGTTGACGCGCGGCCGACGATCCGGCGGCAGCGACACGAGGCGCGCCGACACCGGATCGGACTTGCCGGCGAGGTCCAACAGGCCGATGCCCGTCACTCGCGCTTCAATTGCATTCACGCCCGGCAGCTCAGCCAGATCGTTCGCGACACCATCGGGAGCACGAACGACGGAGACCGCGACGTCTGCCATTCGCGCCGAGTCGTAGTAGTTGTCGCGCGCTCGCTCGAGCGAGTCGTACATGCCCGTGGCCATGACGAACAGCGCGACGCCGCACGCAAGCACTGCGGAGACGGCAATCGCCTGCGCCTTCAATCTCTTGAGGTCGCGCAGCAGCTTGCGATCCAGCGTCGCGAGGCGCATCACCAGCTCAACTCCGACGGCGGAATGCGTTTCTCGTTCGCCTCGATCGAGCGGATGTGGCCGTCGGCGAACCGCACGACACGATCGCCGATGCGCGCGATGTCTGCGTTGTGCGTGATCAGCAGCGTCGTCGTGCCGAGCTTGTTGTTCGCAGTGACGATCGCTTCCAGCACGTGCACACCCGTCGCCACGTCCAGCGCACCGGTGGGCTCATCACAGAGCAATACGGTCGGCCGCTTGGCAATCGCGCGAGCGATGGCGACGCGCTGCTGCTCACCACCGGACAACTGCGCCGGGAAGTGATGCAGCCGCTTGCCGAGGCCGACGAGCTCGAGCGCTTCCGATGCAGGCATGGGCTCCGGTGCGACCTCGGTCACCAGCTCCACGTTCTCCTGCGCCGTCAGGCTGGCGATGAGGTTATAGAACTGGAAGACGAAGCCCACGTGCGCACGCCGATACTGCGTGACGTCGGCGTCCGCCGCGCTCGCGAGGTCCGTTTCCCGAAAAAAACAGCTGCCCGAGGTCGGCCGGTCGAGTCCGCCGACGACGTTGAGCAGGGTCGACTTGCCGGACCCCGACGGTCCGAGCAGCACCAGCAGCTCGCCCGCGCCGACCGTCAGGTCGACACCGCGCAGCGCGTGCACGGCTGCCTCGCCTTGCCCATAGATCTTGCGCAAGTCGACGAGGCGAAATACCGGGAGATCCTCGCGTGACATATGTGCAATTCTAGCCGAAGATGCCGGGCCGAATTCGTCTAACAAGTCCAGACCGAGGCGACGATGAGCGCAGTGCTGGTGACCGGTGGCTCGGGGTTCGTTGCAAGCTACTGCATCCTTCAGCTATTGGCCGAAGGGCATACCGTACGCACGACGGTTCGCAACCTGAAACGCGAAAGCGATGTGCGTTCCATGCTGAAGACGGGCGGCGCCGGCGACTGTGACAGGTTGTCGTTCTTCGCCGCCGATCTCGAAAGCGATGCGGGCTGGAGCGAAGCGACCGCCGGCTGCGATTACGTGCTGCACGTCGCTTCACCGATTCCGCAGACCGTCCCGAAGAACGAAGACGAGCTGATCGTGCCCGCGCGCGAGGGCGCGTTGCGCGCGCTGCGCGCTGCTCGTGACTGCGGTGTAAAACGAGTCGTGTTGACATCTTCGTTCGCTGCAATTGGCTACGGCGTGCCTGCGCAGGGCGCGCCCTTCGATGAAACGTCCTGGACCGACCTGAAGGGTTACGGCGCGACGCCGTACATCAAGTCGAAGACCATCGCGGAGCGCGCGGCATGGGACTTCGTCGCGAAGGAAGGCGGCGTGGAGCTGACCGTGATCAATCCCGTTGCAGTCCTCGGGCCGGTGCTCGGCCCGGACTATTCCCCTTCGATCATGATCGTTCAGCGCATGATGGACGGCGCCGTCCCGGGTTGTCCGCAGCGTTGGTTCGGCATCGTCGACGTGCGCGACGTCGCCGACCTGCATGTGCGCGCAATGACTCACCCGGCCGCGCGCGGCGAACGCTTTCTGTGCACTGCCGGCGACTCGATGTCCATGCTGCAGATTGCGCAGGTGCTGAAAGCGCGCATGGGGGTGGCTGGCGCCAAAGTCCCTGCGCGACAGCTGCCGAACTGGCTCGTGCGCCTCGCGGCGTTGCGCGATCCGGCGCTGAAACAACTCATCCCGGAGCTCGGCACGCGCAGGAACGGTACGAGCGCCAAGGCGCGGGGACTGCTTGGCTGGAAGCCTCGCACCTCGGAAGACGCGATCGTTGCGTGCGCCGAAAGCCTGATCCGCCTGGGACTTCTCAAAGATACGACGAGGCAATCCGCATGAACGACTTCTTTCGACGCTACCTGCTGCCCGGCTTCGTCTTCGAGTCCGCAGTCATCGCCGGCGGTTACGCCACCGGTCGCGAGCTCGTGGAGTTCTTCCTCCCGGCGGGGCCCTGGGGCGGCGTGCTCGGCATGATCGTCAGCATGCTGTTCTGGAGCGCGGTGCTCATGGTCAGCTTCGAGCTGGCGCGCATGGCGAAGGCCTACGACTATCGCTCGTTCTTCAAGCTGCTGCTCGGGCGCGGCTGGTTCCTGTTCGAGATCTGCTACTTCCTGCTGATGATCATCATCCTCGCGGTGATGGGCGCAGCCGCCGGCGAAATCACGCACGGCCTTTTCGGCTTGCCCAAGTTGATCGGCTCGATGAGCATGATCGCAGCGACCGGGCTGATGCTGTTCTACAGCACCACGGCGATCGAGAAGTTCCTGACCTATTCGGTCGGCTATCTCTATCTCGTCTACATCGTGTTCTTCGTCTGGAGCTTCGTCGCGTTCGGCGATCGTATCGATGCCGCGTTCGCCGCTGCGCCGGTCGGCGACGGCTGGTTCAAGGCAGGCATCACGTATGCCGGCTACAACGTCGCGACCGTTCCGGCAGTGCTCTTCTGCATTCGCCACCTGACGAGCCGGCGCGAGGCGATGGTCGCAGGCCTGCTCGGCGGTCCGCTCGGCATGCTACCGGGCGTGCTCTTCTTCATCGCGATGGTCGGGTATCAAAGCGAAATCGCCAACGTGGCCCTGCCCTCGGCCTTCCTTCTCCAGAAATTCGGCGCGCCGTGGTTCGAGTGGGCGTTCCAGATCGCGGTGCTGTTGACGCTGGTCGACACCGGCGTGGCGCTGCTGCATGCGATCAACGAGCGCGTGGCGAAGGTCTATGAGGAACGGCAGCGGCCGATGCCCCGCGCGCTGCGCCCGACGATCGCCATCACCGTAATGGTGATCTCCGTGTACGCAGCGGGCGCGATAGGCCTGGTGAACCTGATCGCGAAAGGCTACGGCTGGCTCACCTACGCCTTCATCGCGATCCTGATCATCCCCGTGCTCACCATCGGTGTGTGGCGGATCACAGGTGGCGCGCAAAGAATTCCGCAAGCGTCACCGTCGACTTGACGCGGTTCGGGATCTTGCGCCAGCCGTGACCTTCGTCGGGGAACAGCAGGAACTCGACCTCGCGGCCGTTCTTCTCGAGCGTGTCGACGACCTGCCGCGCTTCGACCACCGGCACGTTGGTGTCGTTCGCGCCGTGCATCACCAGCATCGTCGCTTTCACGCGGTCCAGCTTGTGGATCGGTGACAGCTTCTTCAGCAGGTCCGCCTGCGTCTTCGGGTCGCCGTATTCGCCGCCGGAGATGGCGCCCATCCACGGCGTGGACTGCGCGAAGAACGTCTCGAAGTTGACGATGCCGAAGAGGTTGGCGCCGGCCGCGAACGTGTCCGGATATTCCGTCACCGCCATCATCACGACATAGCCGCCGTACGATCCGCCGACGATGCCGAGCTTGCCGCGCGCGCCGACGCCGGACTGCACGAGATAGCTCGCGGAATCGTAGACGTCGCGATTGGCGTCGAAGCGCTTCTCATGATTGTCCATGGCCAGGAATGCCTTGCCGAAGCCGGACGAGCCGCGGATGTTCGGCGCGAACACCGCGATGCCTTGCGCCAGGATCCCCTGGTAGTCCGCGCGGAACACCGGGCGCTCCTGCCCTTCCGGCCCACCGTGAAAGCTGAGCACGACCGGACCGGGCTGCTGGAAGTTCTTCGGCAGATACAGCCAGCCGGACAGTTCGAGACCGTCCTGCGCCTTGTACTTGCGCAGCTCTGGCCGAACCAGCGTCGATAGCTCGACACCGGGCATCGCGACGGGCGCGATCTGCGTGTAGCGCTGCGACGCGAACTCGTATTGCCACGCGCTCGACGGCAACGCCGCACCCGTGACGTTCAATGCCACGCGGCTGCCGTCGGGAGAGAAATCGCTGACCGAGACCACTTCGCCGGGTGCTCTCGCGAACGGCGTGCGCTTGCCGTCCGGCAACGAAACCAGCTCGAGCTCGGTGCGTCCGCCGACGTTCCACGCCAGCACAGCGCGACGACCATCGTCGGAGATCGTGAACGAATCGGCTTCGGCGTCGTTGCGCTCGGCGAAGAGCGTCATCGCACCGGGCTTACCGGCGGCATCGATCGGCGTGCGCGACACGACCTGACGATCGCGCCCAAGGTTGTGAACGATGTAGACCGCGCTCCCATCAGGCGTGAGCTCGCCGGACGCAAGTGCCGGTCCTTCGTGCGGCGTCAGCAGGATTTCCTCGTGCGTCTTCAGGTCATGCAGGTACAGGTTGTTGTTGCCGCGCGTGACGAGTCGGTTGATCAGTGCACGATGCGGCGGCCGCTCGATGTCGTTGATGCCGCCGAAGCCGTCGTACTGAATCGCGATCGACGCCTTGCCGACCTTCGGATCGTAGATCCACGAATCGGGCGACTGCGGGTCGCGCTGCGCGGAGCGGAAGTAGTAGCGGCCGTCCGGCGCGAAGCTGCCGGAAAAGTTGTCTTCCTTGCCACCGCTGGTGATGCGCTTTGCATCTGTGCCGTCGGGCTTGCTGTAGTACACCTGCGCGTTGTAGCCGCCACCGCGCGCGACGTCGTAGGCGATCCGATCTTCGACCGGCGACCACTCGACGGAGCCGACCGGGTCGCTGCCTTGCGTGACCTGCTTCGGCTCGCCGCCAGCGGCATCGACCACCCACACCTGCGGCGTGCCGCTGCGATTGCTGAGAAACGCGATGCGCTTGCCGTCGCGCGAATAATCGGCGCTGGACGTGCTGGGAATTTCCGCCATCGCTTTGATGCGGGCCGCCAGATCCGCGGACGACGGGGCCGACTGTGCGAAAACCGCCAACGGAACCAGCCCGAGACAGACTGCGAGGAAGCGCCTCATTGGAATTCTCCTTGAAGACGAAGGCGGAGAATTCTATACGACGCTCCCGTCTACAGGCCGGACGGATAAGTGTCCGGCACGTCGCGCTCTTCGTTGCCACGCACCCACTGGATGCCGGAGATGCCGATGCGCTCCATTTTCAGGGCCCAGAGGGTGCTGCGGCAGATGAGCTCCTTGAACCACGCGCCGCGACGACGGGTCAGGATGCGACCGGTCATCGAGCCGTCGCGGGCCGCCATCTGAATGAGTCCGTCGCGTCGGCCCAGGCTCACGCAGAAAAACGGAACGCCGTATTGCATGGGTTGCTCGGTACGACCGCTCAAGCGCCGCGCGATGTTCTCGGCGGCCCACGCGCCGGCCGGCATCGCGCTCTTGCAGCCCATGGGCATCTGCGGCGTCAGCTCCGGCGCGACCGCGGCCAGATCGCCGACGACGTGGATATCGGGATGCGACACGGAGCGCAGCTGCGAGTCGACGAGCGCTTGCCCGTGCTGATTGACCTTCAGCCCGCTGTTCCATGCGAAGGAATGTCCGACGAAGCCGCCTGCCCAGAGACACAGGTCGAACGGCATCGCGCCCCGATCGGTCTCCAGGTGCTTCGCGTGAACCGCTTTGATGTGCGGACCCTCCTCGACGCGAACGCCGAACCGCCGCAGCGACGCGAGCGCATGGCTGCGCGCCGCTTCGGACCACGACTCCGCTACGCGCGTCTGGGTTACGAGCGAGACCTGCAGAGTCGGGAACGATTCGGCGATCTCGGACGCCAGTTCGATGCCGGTCAAACCACCGCCGACGATCGAGACGCGTCCGCGGTGGGTTGCGGCCTTCTGCAGTGCTCGATGAATGTTGGAGACAGTGCCGAACTCGACTGCCATCGCGTGTTCGCGCACGCCTTTGACGCTATCCACGTCGACATGCGAGCCGAGCGCGAGTACGAGCGTATCGAACTCGAGGCGGTCGCCGCCGAGCTTGAGCACACGGTTGCCGTAATCGAGCTGATCGATGTTGCCGATGTGCAGCTCGACGCCGGTTCCGCGGATGAGGGCGCGCAAGCTCCAGTCGCCGACGCTCTGTCCCGTCGCACGCTGATGCAGCCGAATGCGCTCGATGAAGCGATCTGTGGCACTGACGAGCGTGATCGCGACGTTCGAGGGTGCGCGTCGCGCCAGACGCAAGGCACAGCTGACACCCGCGTAGCCCGCGCCGGCAATGACGATGCGATGTGGGTTCATATTCGCAAGACGGGGCGGTGGGACAGGCTGTGACAGTGTCTTCACGCCTCGCAGCGAGGCGTCGACCTGACGCTCGTCAGTCGCGCAACACGGCAGCCGGCGCGGTCTTGCTCATCAGCGGATCGGCGTGGCGATGCAGGAGCTTCCATTCGCCCTGCTCCTTTCGAAACAGATGCGTCACGCGCAAGGCCATCGATGCAGGTTCCTTCTGGCCTACGAGGCGCACGGTGCTGCGCTCGATTGCTACCGTGAAGGCGAGCTCCCCGCTTACTCCGCTGGACAGGTATTGGAATTGCACCTGAGCGCCGCTCTCCTCGAATCGCGCGGCGGCCCAATCGTAGCGCGGCTCCAGCTCGCTCCAGCTTTTCTCGTAGTCGCCCCAGGCACCCATGATCGTGCCATCGGACTCCTGCGAGACGTTGCTCTTCCAGAGCGTCGCGTCGCCGTTGAGGAAGCGCTCGATACCCAGCTCGAAACGCGGCAGAAATTCGCCGAAAGTCTTCATGGCCTCAGTGTGCCCACGCGTCGTGCCGGCTCCACCCGCCTGGGTGGGAAGAGCGCGCATACCTTGGCCAGTCCGTGGCAAACTGCCGGCCCATGCATGCATTGCTCATCGCGCTCGCAAGCACCGTCATCGTCAACGCGCAGATTGCGGATGGCACTGGCGCGCCGCTGCGCCGCGCGAATGTTCGGATCACCGAAGACCGGATCGCTGCGATCGGGGCTTTCAAGCCCGCTCGAGGCGACACAGTGGTGGACGCCAAGGGCCTGGTGCTCGCGCCCGGATTCATCGACATTCACAACCACTCGGAGGACGGTCTGGACCGCGATCCACTCGCGACGACGCAGATCGCGCAAGGCATCACCACGATGCTGCTGGGCGCCGACGGCGGCTCGCCGTGGCCCATCGGGACGTGGATGGAGGAGCGGCGCCGCAACCCTGTTTCGGTGAACCTCGCTGTCTCGGTCGGACACGCGACTGTTCGCCAGCAGGTCATGCAGGAGGACTTTCGGCGCGTCGCCCGGCCGACCGAGGTCGCAGCCATGGCGAAGCTCGTCGAACAAGGGATGAGCGAGGGTGCAATCGGCTTGTCGAGCGGACTCGAATACGACGTCGCGAGCTACAGCAGCACCGAGGAAATGGTCGCGGTAGCCAGCGCGGCCGCGAAGCACGGCGGCTTCTACATGACCCACGTCAGGGACGAAGCCGATCGCTCGTTCGACGCGCTCCAGGAGGCAATCGCGATCGGGCAGCGCGCTCGCATCCCGGTCCAGCATTCGCACATCAAGCTCGGGACTGTGAGTGTGTGGGGCAAGGCGGCAGACTACGTGCGAGTGATCGACGACGCGCGTCGCAACGGTCTCGACATCCTCGCCGACTGTTATCCGTACGACGCGTGGTACTCGACGATCAAAGTGCTCGTGCCCGACAAACAATACGAGTCGCCCGACAGCGTGAAGGCAGCGCTCGCCGCCGTCGGCGGCGCCGGCAACGTGACGATCGCGAATTTCCCGGCGAACAAGCGCTACGAGCAGCAGACGATCGAGCAACTGGCGCAGAGCGAGAGTATCGATCCGATCGACATGTTCGTTCGGATCATTCGCGAGGGGAACGCGGCCAACAACGACGCCATTGATCATCGCCAAGTCGATGACCGATGGCGATATCGAGTTCTTCTACAAGCAACCGTGGGTAATGGTCGCGAGCGACGGCGGCATCGACAGCTCGCATCCGCGCGGCGCCGGCACGTTTCCGCGCGTGCTCGGACGCTTCGTGCGCGAGAAGCATTGGCTCACGTTGCCCGACGCCGTTCGCAAGATGACCTCGCTTCCCGCGCAACGGCTGGGCTTGGCCGACCGCGGCTCGTTGCGCAAAGGTAAGTTCGCTGACCTGGTGTTGTTCGATCCCGAGACGATCATCGACCGCGCCACATTCGACAAGCCGCTGGAGCTGCCGGTCGGCGTCAAGGCTGTCTTCGTCAACGGCGCACAGGTGTGGAGCGACGATCGACCGACCGGCTCCAAGCCCGGCCGGATGCTGACGCACTGATCGGAGGACTGCAGATGATCACGAGACGTCGGGTCGTGGCCGGATCGACTGGCGCCTTGCTGCTCGCGAGCGTCGCGGGGAGAGCACGCATTCGCCGCTGCAGAGGCCGCCGCTGAGCCGCTGATCGCCCTGCCGGGCAAGCAGCCGCTCATCAGGCGCACTTTCCGACCACCCAACTACGAAACGCCGCTCGCACAGCTGCGCCCGCAGATCACTGCCAACGACACTTTCTTCGTACGCTATCACCTCGCATCGATTCCGGAAGCCGACGCGCGCACCTGGCGCTTGCGCATCGGCGGCGCGAGCGCGCAGCGCACGCTGGAGTTGTCGCTCGACGAGCTGAAGCGAGACTTCGAGCGCGTCCGGGTGGTCGCCGTCAATCAGTGCTCCGGGAATCGCCGCGGCTTGTTCACCCCGCGGGCCGCAGGGGTCCAATGGTCCTACGGCGCGATGGGCAATGCGCTGTGGGGCGGAGTCCGTCTGCGCGACGTGCTCGATCGCGTCGGTGTGAAAGGCGACGCGCTCGAGGTCGTGTTCGATGGCGCCGACCAGGCAGCTCTGCCCGGAACGCCGGACTTCGGCAAGAGCCTGCCTGTCGATCGCGCGCGCGACGAGCACACGCTGATCGCCTTTGAAATGAACGGCGAGCCGCTGCCGCACTGGCACGGCGCGCCGGCGCGCCTGGTCGTGGCCGGCTGGACTGCAACCTATTGGGTCAAGCACCTCACGTCGATCAGCGTCCAGCCGAAAGCCTTCGATGGCTTCTGGATGAAGAGCGCTTATCGCATCCCGACCGGCGTCTTCCCCGGCGCGCGCTTTGCAAGCCAGGAGAATGCCGCGACAACGCCGATCACGGAGATTCTCATCAACTCGCTGATCACCAGCCACGTCGACGGCGATCGCCTGCAACGCGCTCGACCCGCAGAGCTTGCCGGCTGGGCGTGGGACGGCGGCAGCGGCATCGGTGTGGTCGAGCTCTCTACGGACGAAGGACGCTCGTGGCGATCCATGACGCTGGGCGAAGCGCCAAGCCCGTATTCATGGCGTGGATTTCGCGCTGCTCTGGATACGTCGAAATCCGGCCCACTGCGTGTTGCAGTCCGCGCCACCGGCCGCAACGGCGCCACGCAGCCGGAGAAACTCACGGCCAACCCTTCCGGCTATCATCACAACATCATCCAGACATTGACGCTGGAGGTCGCATGAGCGCTCGCTGGCATTGCGGCCCCGCGCTGGTTGCGTTGTTCATTGGCAGTCTGACTGCCGCTCCAGGTGAAGAAACCGTGAAGCTCCAGGAGGCGCCGGGTCGCGACCTCGTCGTCGCGCGCTGTTCGGTTTGTCACAGCGTCGACTATGTACAGATGAACGCTCCCGTACTGGACCGAGCCGGCTGGGAGAAAAGCGTGCGCAAGATGATCGACCAGTTCGGCGCACCGATCAGCGAAGCGGATGCGAAAAGCATCCTGGACTACCTCGGCACCAACTATTGAGTTACGACATGCGCCGACTGCTCACCGCCTTGATTGCCTTCCTGGCTGTTACCGGCGTCGCCAGACGCCGAAGGCCTGGACGAAGCCTCCGCTGCGCGCTTCGCGCAGCTCGCACTCGACTGCGTGCACAAGGAGTACCCGAACAAGATCGCGCACTTCATGACCAGCGATGCCGATCTGAAGCCGCCGCGGCAGCTGACACCGGCGTTCTACGGCTGCTACGACTGGCATTCGTCGGTGCACGGCCACTGGTTGCTCGCTCGCGTGATCAAGCTGTTTCCGAATTCGGAAGCCGCGAAGAAGGCGCGAGCTGCACTGGCTCAGAGTCTGACGCCGCAGAACATCGCCACCGAGGTCACGTACATCACTGCGTCGGGCCGCGACTCGTTCGAGCGGCCGTATGGGATTGCGTGGTTGCTGCAACTCGCCGCCGAGCTGCGCTCGTCGAACGACACGCAGTTCCGCGAATGGTCTGCGACGCTGGCGCCGCTCGAAGCTGCGGGCGCGAAGAAACTGACCTCGTGGCTGCCGAAGCTCAGCTATCCGATCCGCGTCGGCGAGCACGATCAGACGGCATTTGCGTTCGGACTGGTGTGGGATTGGGCGCGTGCGACTCGCGATGCCGCGATGGAAACGATGCTGCGCGAAAAGGCGCAGCAGTTCTATCTTTCGGACAAAGGCTGCCCGCTCGCGTATGAGCCGTCAGGCCAGGATTTCGTGTCGCCGTGCCTCGCGGAAGCAGACTTCGTGCGACGCGTGCTCGAGCCAGCAGAGTTCGCGCGCTGGCTCACGGCATTCCTGCCGCAAGTTCCGAGCGACGGCTCGACGGCATGGTTGCCAGTCGCGCGCATCACCGACCGGAGCGACCCGAAGCTCGCGCACCTCGATGGTTTGAACATCAGCCGCGCGTGGATGCTCGAAGGGATCGCCGATGGACTGCCCGCAGACGACAAACGTCGAAATGCGCTGCGCGCGACAGCCCGCTTGCACACGGACGCGTCGCTGGGCGCAGTGACCAGCGACCATTACGTCGGCAGCCACTGGCTGGGGACGTTCGCGCTTTACGGCGCTTCTCGCTGATTCCGCGCGAGCCGCGTCTCCAGATGCCGGCGAACGTCCGGCCACTCCGCCAGGAGAATGCTGTACAGCACCGAGTCGCGGACGCTGCCGTCGCGGCGCGGCCAGTGATGGCGCATCACGCCGTCCTTCTTTGCGCCGAGCGCTTCGATCGCCCGCTGTGACTTGAAGTTGAAGTTGTCGGTGCGCAGCCCGACCACCTTGCAGCCGAGCGTGTCGAATGCGTGCGCGAGCAGTATGAGTTTGCAGGTCGTGTTGATGTGCGTGCGCTGGCGGCTCGCGCTGTACCACGTGTAGCCGATCTCGACGCGGTCGCTCACCGCGATGATGTCGTGATAGCGCGTCGAGCCGACGATCGTTCCGCTCGCCAGATCCCGCACGACCCACGGCAGCATGTGGCCGGACTGCTGGCCCTTGAGGGCGTCCTGGATGTACTTGGTCATGGCGCCCGGCTCCGGGACGGTCGTGAACCACAGCTTCCACAGCTCGCCATCCGCGGCCGCCGCGTCCATTGCCGGCGCATGTTCCGGCGTCATCGGCTCGAGCCTGACGCCATTGCGTTCGAGCGTAACCGGTTCGGGATGGATCACAGCGGATGCCTGCGGACTGCTACGGGGCGACAACATTAGCAACCGGGAGGATCCGCCAACAAGGATCAGTTTCCCAGCAGGATCTGCGGCACACCGCCGGCCGCTCGCGCCCGTTCGTAGATCATCCCGGCAGCTGCCAGATCCTGAATCGCCAGCCCGGTCGAGTCGAACACCCATCGTTCGTCGACGCTGGTTCGGCCGGCCAGCCTGCCCGCCACCAGTTCGGCCAGCTCGCCTTGCACGTCCGTCGCCCGCATCACGCCTGCCTCGATGGCGTGATGCAGGTCGCCCATCGTCGCTGCCTGCGCCACGGAATCCACGATCACGCGGCTGGCTTGCAGGAGATCCGTTGCAAGCTCGTGCTTGGAAGGATTGTCGGCGCCGACTCCCGCCACGAAGGTTCCCGGCTCGACATCGGCCAGCCCGAGAACGGGACGGGTCGAGGTCGTAACAGTCACGACGATGTCGGCACCACGCGCGGCGGTCCGTGCGTCGCCCGCTCTTCGCGTCTCCACACCCAGCTCGCGCATCTGCATGCCAAAAGCATCAGCAGCGTCGTCGCGCGGATCGCAGAACACGACGGCTTCGATTGGGACAACATCGCGCAAGGCTTCGAGGTGATATCGTGCCTGTACTCCGCAGCCGATCATTGCGAGCGTGCGCGACTGCGGCCTCGCGAGATACTTTGCGGCAAGCGCAGTCGCGGCTGCCGTGCGGCGCGCGGTGATCTCGATCGAGTCCATGAGGGCGAGGACGCAACCGCGTTCGGCGTCTAGCAGCGCGACGAAGCCCTGGATCGTCGGCAGGTCATGGCGTGCACCGTTGTCCGGAAAATTGCCGTTGACCTTGATGACTGCGAGCGCCTGCTCGCCCGCGCGCTGCGCGGATTTTATGTGGAACATGCCGCCGACGCCCGATACGTGCGCGACTGCGGGCACGTCGAAGCGACTCTGCGCCAGGTCTGTAAAGGCAGTCCGCATCGAATCGAGATAGTCTCGTGTCGTGGCAAGCTTCGAGATCGCAGTGCGTGACAGCAGCAGAACAGGAGGTACGTTCATGCTGGCGATGCTATCCCGCCGACTCCCGCCGCGCGCTGCGAGTACTCATGCTTGACCTTGCCCTTGGGACAAGCGCTAGAGTGCCGCCGTGACCACGCTTTCCTCCCGGCTGCTTTCCATAGGCGAGTTCGCAGCTGCGACGCAGCTCTCGCAGAAAGCTCTGCGCATCTATGACGAGCAGCGCTTGCTGCTCCCGGCGCGAATCGACACCGCAACGGGCTACCGTTACTACAGCAGCGACCAGGTACCGCTCGGACGACTCGTCAGAACACTGCGCGAGATGGACCTGTCACTCACCGACATTGCCAATGTCGTGTCATCGAAGAATGACGGTGGCGAGACGCTGCTCGCCCGGCTCGCGCAGGAAATCGACGAGCGCTATGCACGCGAGAAACGTGCGTATCATGCCGCTCTCATTCAACTGCGTAGCCCTGCTCGCGTCGATGCGCCCGAGATCGTCGAACGCGCTCGACCGGACACGACTGCAGCCATCCGGCCATTCACGGCGAACCGCTACGACTTCGTCGACAAGTTCCGCACGGAGGCTCGCGCCGCGAACCAGCTGTTGACGCAGGCGGGGCTGGCTGCCGGGGAACCGTCGTGCGCCCTCGTCGATCCGCTCTCCGACGACGAGGGCCGCCTCGAAGTCGTCATTCCTGTGAACCCGCCGATCCGCATTCCCCAGGGCATCACACTGCGCCAGCTACCGGCAGCTTCCTGCGCTGCCATTGCGACGCGCGTCAGGCACGCGCACGCATCTGAGCTGACGGGAGCGCTGGATGCGCTGTTCGACTGGTTCGATCGGCGCGGCTGTCGTGCGCTCGACGCGCCGCTGGTGTCGATCGAGGCCGATGTCGCGGGACTGCACACGCAAATCGTCTGGGCTTTCGAGCAGGCATCGCCTGCGAGGTAGTTATGCCCTCTTCCATGTCACCCGCCACGATCTTCGCCCGCCTCGGTCTGCCGGATTCGCCCGTCATCTTCGACGTGCGCGAGGGCGCCGACTTCGCGGCCAGGCCCCGGCTCATCCCAGGCGCTCTGCGCGGCACTCCCAATGAGGTCGGCGAGTGGGGACGAACGTTGCCGCGAACACGCGCCGTCGTTGCCTATTGCAAGCACGGTGGCAAGACGAGCTGCGCAGTCGCGGACGCGCTGAATGCGCTGGGCTATCCCGCCTTCATCCTGGAAGGCGGCGTCGAAGGGTGGATCGAAGCCGGTCATCCGACGGTGAAAGCACGCGCCGATCTCAACGCACCCGGCGCATCGCGCTGGGTGACGCGTGAGCGCCCGAAGATCGATCGGCTCGCCTGCCCCTGGCTGGTGCGGCGGTTCATCGATCCGCGGGCATCGTTCTTCTACACGCCGGCTCATCAGGTGCGTGCAGAATCGCAGGCGCTGCGCGCGGAACCGTACGACATCGCAGACGTAACGTTCTCGCATCGCGGGGCGCGCTGCAGCTTCGACGCGTTTCTGGACGAGTTCGACCTTCACGATCCCGTAATAGACCAGGTCGCCGATATCGTGCGCGCTGCGGATACCGGTGAGCTCGGACAGTCACGCGAAGCGCCGGGCCTGCTGGCGATCTCAATCGGCATGTCGGCCAACGTGCGCGACGACATTGTGCTGCTGGAGCAGGCGATGTCGGTTTACGATGCGCTCTACGCCTGGTGCAAGACCGCCCGCAACGAAACACATTCGTGGCCGCAGAAAGTCGCGACACAGTGAGCACAGCCTCGCCGATCTCGTTCGGCGAGGCGTTCCGCTTGTGGATGAAGATCGGCTGGCTCAGCTTCGGCGGACCGGCCGGGCAGATCGCGCTCATGCACCGCGAGCTGGTCGAGCGCCGGCGCTGGATCAGCGAAGCGCGATTCCTGCATGCGCTCAACTACTGCATGCTGTTGCCAGGCCCGGAGGCGCAGCAGCTGGCGACCTACATCGGCTGGCTCCTGCACCGTACGTGGGGCGGCATCGTTGCCGGCGCATTGTTCGTGCTGCCGGGCATGCTCGTGATGCTGGTCCTGAGTTGGCTCTACGTTCGCTACTCTGCGCTGGGACCGGTGGCGGCGCTGTTCTTCGGCCTCAAAGCTGCTGTGCTGGCGGTGGTGATCGAAGCCGTGTTGCGCATCGGCCGGCGCGCGTTGAAGAACCGCTTCATGGTTGCGCTCGCCGCCGCGGCCTTCCTGGCAATCTACTTCTTCAAAGTGCCGTTTCCGTGGATCGTCGCGGGCGCGGCACTGCTCGGGCTGGTCGCACGACGGATCGTGCCGCAGTATTTCGGGCAGTCGTCGCCCGCGGACTCCCGCGTCGAGGAGAATTTTGTCGTCGATCGAATGTACGCGGACGGCCAGCTCGCACATGCGCGCCCCGACACGCGACGTGCATTGACGCTCACTGTCGTGTGTCTGGCGATCTGGGTGACACCCGTCGTTCTGGTTGCGGCGTGGCTCGGCTCGCAGCACGTCTTGACGCGCGAGGGTGTGATCTTCGGCCAAACGGCCGTAGTGACGTTCGGCGGTGCGTACGCCGTACTCGCTTACATAGGCCAGCGCGCCGTTGAGGAGCTGCAGTGGCTGCGGCCGGGCGAAATGATCGACGGACTTGCGATGGCCGAGACGACGCCGGGGCCGCTGATTCTGGTGCTGCAGTTCGTCGGATTCGTTGCCGCCTATCGTTACGCAACGCCGCTGGATCCGTGGCTGTCGGCCGTGCTCGGCGCGTGCCTCACGACGTGGGTGACGTTCGTACCGAGCTTCGCCTTCATCTTCATCGGCGCGCCGTATATGGAATCGCTGCGGCAGCACCGCGGACTGAACGCAGCGCTGTCCTGCGTCACTGCCGCAGTCGTCGGCGTCATCGTCAACCTATCGGTGTGGTTCGCGACCCATACGCTATTCGGCCGCGTCGATGCCCGAAGCTACGGCCTCGTGCACGCCGATGTGCCGGTGTGGTCGACGCTCGAACCCGTCGCGCTGCTGCTCGCCGCCGCCTCGATGATCGCGATGCTGCGCTTCAAGCTCGGCATGGCCTGGACGCTCGCCGGCAGCGCCGCCCTCGGCATCGCGCTTCGCTAGGTCGCTTCGCGCTTCGCTAGGTGCCGGGAGAGAAAAACAGGGGAAACTCAGCACCGCAGCATTCGAGCGAACTCAGCGCGCGAGCGGGTTCATTTTGGATGCTGCACTGCTCAGTTTCCCCTGTTTTCTTCTCCCGGCACCAGGAATTCGCGCAGCCTTGCGGCGGCGGTTTCGGGCGTGAGGTCCCGCTGTGGCATCGCGAGCATCTCGAATCCGACCTGGAATTTGCGGACGGTCGCCGAGCGCAGCAGGGGCGGGTAGAAATGCGCGTGCAAGGTCCAGCCCGGCGCGTCGTGACTGCGACTCGGACGTGGGTGCCAGCCCATCGAATACGGAAACGGCACGTCGAACACGCGGTCGTACATCGCGACGATCGACTGCAATAGCGTCGCGAGGCTCTCCTCCTCGCCCGCTTGCAGCTCATCGAACGCGGCGATCGATCGTCGCGGCAGCACCAGCAGCTCGAACGGCCACTGCGCCCAGAACGGCACCAGTGCGACCCAGTGATCGTTCGACGACACGACGCGCTCCTTGGCCTGCAGCTCCGCTACAGCGTAATCGACGAGCAGCGGCCGGCCGTGTGTCGCGTGATATGTCTTCTGATTGTGCAGCTCACGCTCGATCTCGTCCGGCACGACGCTCGTCGCCCAGATCTGGCCGTGCGGATGCGGATTGCTCGCCCCCATCATCTCGCCGCGGTTCTCGAATACCAGGACGTAGGCGAGGTCGCGACGCGCATCAAGCTCGCCGAACTGCGCCCGCCACGCACGCACGACACCCACGGCTTCTTGCGGCGGCAGATCGCCCAGCGACAGATCGTGTCGCGGCGAGTAACACAGCACGCGACATTCCCCCGAGACCGACTGCGACGTGAGCAACCCTTCGCTGTGCGCTCCATCGCCCGCATCGAGCGCAGAAAAGTCGTTGGCAAAAACGTACGGCTGCGTGTACTGCGGATTCGCTGCGCCGTTCGCGCGCTTGTTGCCCGGACAGAGATAGCACTGCGGATCGTACGAAGGCCGCTGCGCCGAAGGCGTTGCTTCGTGCTGCCCTTGCCACGGACGCAGCGTCCGGTGCGGCGATACGAGCACCCACTCGCCGGTCAACGCGTTGCGGCGCCGATGCGACCCGCTCATGCCAGCTACGCTCCCTGCTCCCCCGAACTCACATATATATGTATCGGGCTCCTTGCCCATGCTTTGTACATAATGCAAGCGCAGCTGCTCCCGCAGATTCTCGACGTGCGGCTCTTCCACCAACGTCAGCGTGCAGCCGCCGAAACCACCGCCCATCATGCGCGTACCGAGGACCCCCGGCACGCCGCTCGCAATCTCCACGAGAACATCGAGCTCGCGACAGCTCACTTCGTAATCGCTGCGCAGGCTCTCGTGCGAAGCGAACAGGAGTTGTCCAAGTAGCGCGACGTTGCCTGAGGTGAGCGCCGCATATGCTTCGTGTACGCGACGGTTCTCGCTGACGATATGCCGCAACCGGCGCGCGAGCGTCGCGGGCAGACCGCTCATCAGCTCATTCGTCTCGGCCTCGCTCAGCTCCGCCAACCGAGCCCGCTGCGGAATGCGACGACGCACGTAGTCGATCAACTCCTCAGACTCTGCGCGGCGCACGTTGTATTCGCCGTGTGCGACGGCGTGTTTCACCAGCGAGTTGGCGACGACCCAGCGATGCGTCGCCGGCAACGGCGCACTCTGCCAGGAGTAGTCCGCGCAATCGAGCATGATGGCGCGGCCCGGCTGGCCGTGGGTCGCCGCGAACTGGTCCATGATGCCGCAGCGGGCGCCCACGAATTCGTTCTCCGCACGCTGACCCGCGCGTGCAATCTCGAGCGGCGACAGCGATGCGTTCGAGATGGTGAGCAGCGCATAAGCCACCGAAACCTCGAGCGCCGCAGAAGAACTCAGCCCCGAGCCCATCGGCACGTCGCTCGCGATGAGCAGATCGGCGCCGCGCAGCTTGCATCCCGCCTGCTGCAAGGCCCATGTCACGCCTGCAACGTAGTCGCTCCAGCGCCTGCTCGCAGCCTTCGGCGTGACGTCCAGTGGAAACATCTCGGTCTCGTGCTGACCTTCCGACAGCACGCGGATGTTGCGATCGTCGCGAGGCGCAGCGACCGTCCATGTTCCAAGCGCCAAGCTGGCGGGCAACACGAAACCCGCCGAGTAGTCGATGTGCTCGCCGATGAGATTGATGCGCCCGGGCGCGAACGCCACTCGGCCGGGCCGGCCGGCAAAAGCCTGGAAGCGTTGTTGCAGATCGCCGATGCGACTCATTGGCGCGGTAGCATACGCGTCGCGTACGGCGGCAGCGAGAGGCGCACACCATCGATCTCGCGGTCCGCCGGCGCGCCGCCGGTGTTGAGCAGCGCGACGACTACCGTGCCGTCGGGCTTGCGTACTCGCTGGACCAACACGGGATCGCCTTCCGACATCAGCTTGGGCGCGCCGGTGTGCGAAGTACCGATGCGATGTCGCAGGGGAACGCGGCCGAGCTGCGGGAAATCGCAAGGCTGCGGGCGCGACTCACGCGCGAGGTCGACGAACAGCCGCGCACGCTCGTCGGAGATCTCATCGAGCCGATCGCTCGTCATCAGCACACCGCCCGAGAGCCCGGCGAACAGCGCCAGCGAGCGGACCTGCTCGTCGGTGAGATGATGAAACCGGTCGCGCAGCAGGATGCAGTCCGGATCGGACTGCCAGAAGATGCCATTGCCGAAGTTGCGGCTCGTCTGATCGCGCAGCAGCGATTCTGCCGAGTAATGACCTTCCCAGCTCACGCCGACGTCGCGCCCGATGCGCACAGCATCGAGCAAGCCGATGCCGGCCCAGATCGGTCCGCCGCAGCCGAGCCACAGCGCGTCGCCGATCTCCTCGCGGATCAGGCGAGCCATCCGCATCCAGATCTCGATGCGCGAGAGACCTTCGACGTGCCAGCGCGCCTCGCGCGGGCCGTAGTCGCTGCCGAAGAACATGAAGTCGGTCTTGAAGTACCCGCAACCCCAGTCGCGCGCCCAGGTCCTGAACACCTTGCGCAGGTACGCTTCGGCGGCGGGGTGCGTGATGTCGAGAACGTAGTATTCCTCGCTGCGCTTGTGCCAGCGGAACTCGCCGTAGAACGTCATCGGCGCTACAGGCTTGCCACTGGTCCGATCAGTCACGACCCAATCCGGGTGCTCGGCGTACAGGCGGCTGCGATTGCCGATCATGAACGGCGCAATCCACAAGCCCGGCGTGAAGCCTTTGGCGCGGATTTCGGCGAGCAGCGGCTTCATGCCACGCGGAAACTGCGGCTTCACCTCGAGCCAGTCACCCATCTCGGGCGTGAAGCCGTCGTCGATCTGGAAGACGTGGAGCGGCACCTGGTGGCGATCGCGAAACTGCGCCGCTGCGGCCAGATGCTCGAGGATGATCGGTTCAGTGATCGAGGCGTAAAGGTTGTACCAGGAGCACCAGCCCGCGATGCGCCGCTCTTGAATCCGCGGCGGCAGCGGCGCCGCCTGCACGACGCGACGCGCCCATTCGCGCAACGTCTCCTCGACATCGACACCCGACAGCAGAATCAACGGTTCCGCTTCGATGCGGTCGCCGCGTACCGACCCATCGATCAGCGTCTCGACGTCGATCGACAGCGGGCCTTCGGCAAACGCGAACCGAAAGCGACTCTGGAAGCGATCGTGTCGCAGGAAGCCGAGCACAGCGGTCTCGCCCGTTTCCGATACGAGCGCGGTCATCGCATGTCCGACCACCGCTGTTGGATCGGCCGCGATGATGTCGCGAGCAGCGTCGAGCTCGACGAAATAGCTGCCGTCCCAGCTCGTGTAGCCGTTGCGCAAGTAGCGCACGACATTGGCGGCGCGGCCGATGCGCAATCCCAGGGAATCGACTGATCCGCCCGCGATACCTTCGAGCGCGATCTGCAGCGTGATCGGGTCGGTGTTGATCTCGACCACGAACCGCTGCGCGCCCATCGACCATGTGAGCGTCCAGCCGCTGCCGCTCTTGGCGATCTGCGGACCTTCGCAGGCAGGCACCGCCCCGTCGATCAACGGAGCAAAATCGGTGAACACCACACCGCCGGCGCTCAGCGTCTGGCCTGTCATCGTCCGCCGTCCTCGATCAGCCGCGTTTCGAGGATTGTCCGCCGAGTCGAGCCGCGTGTCGCCACCAGCAGCACTGCGGCGGCCAGATACAGGAACGCGAGCGCAGTCATGGCCGGCGCCATGCCGATCCATTCGCTGGCCTGCGCCACGCCGATCGGGGCGAGGCCGGCGCCGCAGAAGCCAACGAGAGTCATGAGTCCTACGGCCGTCGCACGCGCCGTGGGCGGTACGACCTCGTGCATCGCTGCGTAGATGCAGCCGTCGAACAGCCCTTTGCCCGCGCCGGATGCGAACAACACGGCACCGACTGCGAAAGCAGAGGTCACCAACGCGAGAGGCAACAGCAACAGGCCCGCAAGCGCCAGTCCGATCGCGAGAACGTAGAACACGGCGAGCGGCGTACGTGCCGCCATCCGATGCGCAAGAAATCCACCGAGCGGTACACACACGATGCCCGCGGCGCTGAGCGTCGCGGAGCCGTACAGTGCGGAGGCGGCAAGATCGAGGCCGAGCTCGTCATGCAGGAATGTCGGCGCCCAGACGATGATCCCGCACACGGCCCCGTTGGCGAGAAAGAAGACCGCGCACAGCATCAGCGCTGCGGGTCGCTGCAGAACGAGACGCAACGGCCCTTGGTTGGTCCCTGCATCCGACGAAACTGCATGCGACGCGACCGGTGCATCGCGCAGCAATTTGAACAGCACGCCGCAGAAGATCAGTGCGATGAGGCCGAAGATCACGAACGGCGAGCGCCACCCGAATGCATCGGCAAGCGCGCCAGCTGCGACGGCACCGACTCCAGCGCCCGCGAAAACTCCCGTCTGATGGAGTGACAGCGCGCGGCTGCGGGTCCCGCTTCGATGCCAGTCGCTGATCAACGCCGCTGCGGTCGGATAGTAGGTTCCCTCGCCCGCCGCAACCAGGCTGCGCATCGCGATGAGCGTGATCAGGCCCGTCGCCAACGACACCATCCCGGTCGCGACAGCCCAGAACGCGAGCCCAGCGACGATCAGCCGCGAGCGATGCGTGGCGTCGCCCAGGCGCCCGAAGATCAGCGCACAGATCGCATAGACCCAGAACGCAATGGAATTGACCAGCGCGAGCTGCGTCGCGCTGAGACCGAACTCCGCACGAACCTGCGGCAGAACGGTGATGAGGATCTGCCGGCCCGCCGAGCTGAGAAACGCCGCCGTCCACAGCAGCCCGACGAGCAGCCACGGATAGTAGGTGAGGCGCGCGTCGGGCGCTGCCGCTGCGCTACGCTCTTCGACGACGCTCATCGTTCCCGGTCACAGTGCAACCTCACGGCCTTCCGCAGCCGATTGCCGAGCGGCCAGCACAATGCGCAGCGTGCTCGCGCCGTCGCTCAACGGCACGGACGGCGGCCGCTTGTCGCGAATCGCAGCGGCCACGTCCGCGAGCTGCGCGACGAATACGTCGGTCTGCGCGTCGATTTCCTCGGCGCGCGGCGCGCCGACGGTGTGGGTCAGCGTCGCTGTGTTCCAGCCGGTGAAGCGGCCCGTCATGCGCTCGGCCACGATCTGCCACAGTTTGTTCCACTGCCCCGGCACCGCACCGTTGGTTGCGTTGAGCAGACCGACGCGTCCATCGGCGTAACCGAGCACGATCGCACTGACATCGTCGCTGTCGTAACCCGCAACGTCGCGATGGAAGAAATTCGCCATGCGCGCGTACACCGATTGCGGCTCACCCAGTTGATGGCGCGCGAGGTCGACGATGTGAATGAGCTGTTCGACCATCTGGCCGCCGGACTTCGCACGTTCGCGCCACCAGTCCGCGTGCAGCGCATTGCAATGGAACTGGCCGGTGAACAGGCCCACGCGTCCGGTTTCCCCGTTCTTCGCAGCCGCGTCCCAACGCTGCACTGCTGCTCCGAAGCGATACATGAAGCCGCACGCAGCGACGACGCCGGCCTTTTCAGCCGCATCGATCATCGACCGCGCGCGTGTCATGTCCAGCGCTATCGGTTTCTCCACCAGCACGTGCGTGCCTGCGGCGACTGCCTGCTCGACCTGACCGCTATGTGCGAACGGTGGGAGTGCGACGATCAGCAGATCGATCTGCGAATCCAGCATGCGACGCAGATCGGTGAACGACTCCGCGCCGAAGCGCGCGGCGAACTCGCGGACTTTGCTTTCGTTTCGGCCGCAGCACGCGACGAGCTGGATCTCGTCCTTCAGAACGCCGACTGCAGCGGCATGACGCGCGCCGATTCCTCCGCAGCCCAGCAGGCCCACGCGCAGTGGCTTCACACTCAAGCTCCGAACGTCAGAACGGACTGCAGCATCCCCGCCTCGCCGGCATCGATGCGGGCGAACAGCGCGGGCGCGTCGGCGAAGGGAACCGTGTGCGTGATCAGCGGCAACAGGTTCAGGCGCTTCTCGTACTGCAGGCGAACCGCCGTCTGCCACAGCCGCAGCTTGTTCCAGCGGTGACTGATGGCCGGACCGACGCCGGAAATCTGCGAGCAGATCAGCTCGATGCGGTTATGGTGGAACTCCTCGCCCAGCGACAGCCCGCGCGCTTCGCCCTGGAAGAAGCCCATCGCGACGACGCGGCTCGAATACGCGACCGTGCGGATCGCTTCGGCGAGCGCTGGCGCCGCACCTGAAACTTCGATGCACACGTCGGCGCCGCGGCCGCCCGTCTCGGACTTGATGCGCTCGGCAACCGAGCCCGCCGTGGGATCGAGCACGCGATCCGCGCCGAGTTTCAGCGCGACGTCGCGACGTTCCTTGACCGGATCGACACCAATGACGCTGGCACCCGAAGCACGCGCCGCTTGCGCGACGATCTGCCCCGGCACACCGAGGCCGAATACGACCACCAGGTCGCCCATGCGAATGCCGGCATCGTGCACGCCGTTCAGCGCAACGGCGCCGATGTGAGAAAAGATTCCGATGCGCGGATCGGCATCCTCCGGCAACAATCGGTCGCGCACGTAGTCGAGCTTCGCGACGTGGTGCGTGCGATGACCCCAGGTGCCGAACACGCGCTGACCGACTCGGACGCCAGTCACTGCATTGCCGACTTCGACGATCTCGCCTGCTTCCTCGTAACCCAGGTTGCGTACCGGATAGCGCCAGCTCGGCTCTGAGGACGCAACGAACAGGCGCGCCGTCTCGTCCCAACGCCGATTCATGAACGGATTCGTGCCGCGAAACTGTGACAGCTCAGTGCCTGCGCTCACTCCCGAATACAGCGTCCGGATGCGCACTTCGTCCGGCCCGAGCGGCGCGAGATCGAGCGGCTCGAACGCCAGCTCGCGCGGAGCTTTCAGCAGCAAAGCAGTCGGCTGCGGCGCACTCATGCGGCGGCAGCCTCCTCTGCCTTGCGCGTCTCGAGAACGACGCGTCGCGTCGTGCCACGGATCGCAAGCAGGATGATCACCGCAATGAAGTACAGCGCCGCAAGCGAAGTCATTCCGGCCTTCATGCCCCAGGTCCGCGAGGCTACCGCGACGAACAGCGGCGTCAGGCCGGCGCCGATGAAACCCCACATCGTCATCAGCCCGACCGCGCTGGCCCGAGCTTCACTCGGGACGACGTCGTGCATCGTCGAGTAGATGCAGCCGTCGAAGATTCCCTTGCCGAAGCTCGACGCGAGCAGCACCGCGCCGATCGCGATCGCCGACTTTGCGCCCATCAGCGGCAGCAACAGGATACCGGCCAGCCCGAGCCCGATTGCCAGGGTATAGAAGCGGCCGACCGGCGTGCGCACGGCGAGCCAATCGGCGAGCAGTCCGCCGAGGGGGATGGCCATCAGACCCGCGATGCTGATCGTGACCGCGCCATAAAGCGCGGAGTCCCCGAGCTCGAGACCCAGCGCATCGTGCACATACGTCGGCGCCCATACCGTGACACCTGTCGATGCGCCGGTACCGAGGAAGAACACAGCGCAGAGGAACAACGCGGGCGGCCGCTTCAACACGATACGCAGAGGTCCGAGGAGCGATTTGCGCGCCTCACTGTTTGTGTGCGCGGCGCGCGCCGGAGCGTCGTGCAGCGTTTTGTACAGCACCACGCACCAGACGATGCCTGCCGCCGCGAAGATGACGAACGGCGCCTGCCAGCCGAGGCGATCGGCGATCAATCCGGCCGCATACGCGCCGAATCCCGCGCCGGCGAGCACAGCAGTCTGGTGCGTCGACAGCGCGCGGCTGCGCATCGCCGGCCGATGCCAATCGCTGATCAGCGCGGTGCCGGTCGGGTAATACGTCGCCTCGCCGAGCGCGACCATTCCGCGCAGTGCGAGCAGCATCGAGAAACCGGTTGCGAGCGAGACCAGGCCCGTCGCGACGCTCCAGAATGCCAGACCCCCTACGATCACCCACGAGCGGCGCGAGGTGTCGCCGAGGCGGCCGAACACGAACGCGGCCACACCGTACATCCAGAAGAATGCCGTGTTGATCAGTGCGAGATGCTCGTTCGTCAGCCCGAACTCCTCGCGCAGCTTCGGCATGACCGCGACCAGGATCGAGCGGTCCGCCGCATTCAGGAACGCGACCAGCCACAGCAGGCCGATCAGGATCCACGGGTAGTTCGCGGACAGCGCGCGTCGTGCGGGCACTGCGTAAACCTCTGCAGAGTTCATTGCTCCCCCATCTTATACGGACGCAGTACCTGTGCCGCTTCGACGATTCGCTCCGGCGCGCGACCTCGTTCCACCCAAGCTTCCAGCGCGCGGCGGATGTCGTGCTCCGCGTCGTCGCGCATGCCCGGCACCAGAGGGGCCTGCCCGAACGCGTGAGGCGCTGCCCCACCCTGGCAGTGCCCCATACCCGGCACCATGAACAGCCGGAAGAATCCTTGCGTGCGCTCGACGCTGCCCATGCGCGCGACGACCCGCTCGTAGTAGTCGACGCCGGCGTGCGGCGAGATCAGGGTATCCGCCCACCCGAAGTACATGAGCAGCTTTCCGCGCAGCCGCGCGAATGCCGACAGGTCGGGATCGACAGCATCCAGCACCTGGCTGAGCGTCGCATTGCCGATGCGTCGCTGTTGCGCGAGCTCGAAGTCGCGCACACCGGCGAAGCGCTCGATGCGCCACGTCGGATCGTCGTGAACCATGTTGCGGAAGAACTGCTCGGCGAACGTCAGCTGCAACTCGCTGTCGCTGTCTGGATCGGCAGCAAATCCGAAATAGAGCTGCTCGCCCGACTCCGGGTCACGAGGTCCCTCACGAAAGACGCGCAAGGCCGCGTCACGAGGCATGGTGCGAAACGCATGCTGCAGCCACGCGAACGTCGCGAGCTGCCGGGTCCAGGCGAGCGCAGGCGCACCGGCGAGAATGCCGTCCCAATCTTCCGGGAAACGCTGTGCTGCCATGAGCGCTTGACGACCGCCGTTCGAGCAGCCGGTGAAGTAGCTGTAGCGAGCAGGCTTGCCGTAGTAGGCACGCACGAGCGCCTTCGCTGCGTGCGACGTCTCGCGGATGCGAGCGATAGCCGTAGTCGACGATCTTCTCGGGGTGATTGAGCGCCCACGTCGCATCGAAGGAGTCGGCACGGTGACCGGTATCGGTCGCGGCAACTGCATTGCCACGACGCAGCTCCGCTGCGAGCGACGGTTGGTGAATCGAACCGGAGAAGCCGCCGCTGCCGAGCTGGTAGTAGCGGCCGTTCCAGTCGTTCTCGGGCAGCCACACCTCGAAACCGATCTGCGAGTCCGCTGTCGGCTGCGCTTCGCCCTGCACGCGACAGAATGCAGGAACGTCGAGCTTGGCCTCGACTCGCTCCACGTCGGTGACGCGAACGTGCGGGAGCTTGACCAGAGCGAGCGCGGCGCAGTCGTTGGCGTGAACGGCAAACGCGGCGAGAACCGACGACAGGGCAGCGGCGGCTCGCGCCCACCGCGTCATTCGGCTTTGCGCTCCCAGGCGAATTCGTGATCCGGCCGGTGCGGATCGATGCCGGCGAGCATCATTCCCTGGCCGCGCGAAGAGTGCTTGTTGTTGAGCGGCACGTCCGCGGGATCGCGCATCTGCACGAGGATCGTCGTACGTGGCTCATTCGAGCGATTGATGCCGGAGCCGTGCACCAGCAGGTACGACATGAAGATCGCATCGCCCGCCTTCGCCGGAATCGGCAGCGCGCCGTCGATCGGGTAGCGATCCTCCGGCAGATGATGATCCTGCCCCACCGCTTCGAGCGGCCCGAGCTTGTGCGAGCCCGGCACGACGCGCAGGCAACCCTTCTCGTCCGGCGCGTCGTCGAAGTGAATGATCGCCGCGATCATCGAGTGATGCTTGTGCGGGAAGTACGGGTAATCCTGGTGCATCGGGAACGGCGAGCCGTTCTCGGGCGGCTTGATGAACATCTTGGTGTGATGGAGCTGCACGTTCGGCCCGATGATGCCCTGCGCGATACGCGTGAAACGCGGGTCGACCAGCAGGCTGGTGAATGCAGCCGAATAGAACTGCACGTCGTGACAATGCATCAGGCGCGTGCGCTTCGCGGGATCTCCCGTGCGCACGCTGCTCCACGTCGCGTCGCGCTCACCGAGCCGCTCCGCCAATTCGTGCAGCTCCTGCCGATAGAACGCTGCCTCCGCCGCAGTCAACAGGCCGCGCACGTGCAGATAGCCGTTGCTCCGATAGAACTCGTGCTGGTCATTGCTCAACATCTGACTATCCGCTAGCCGCTTCTGGCCCAATGCAACCACATCGCGGCGGTCCAGGAAAAATCGCCGCCGCCGGTGCCGCGGCCGCTCATCGGGCAATACGACTCGAAGAATCCCGCGCCTTCCATGAGCGCGCGCGTATCCGAGCGCACGCGTTGCGCGAGTCCGGCATGACCGGCCTCGCTCAGGCCGGTGCCGATCATGTAGTTCACGACAGCCCACACCGGGCCCCGCCAGTAGCGGATCGAATCGAATCCCGGATCGTCGGGGTCGAGGCTCGGCATGACGTAGCGCGCACGCTGGGCAATGCGGTCGAAGTGCTGCAGCGTACTCTGGTCGCGCGCCTCATGCTTCAGCCCGGCGTAGAACGACAGGAACGATGCGCTCGTCACGAGACCGGAAAAACGTCCCGTGATCGCATCGCGCGAGCAGTAGGCGCCGATCGATTCGTCCCACAGATAATCGATACCGGCTTCGGCACGCTGCACGTAGCCGCGCAGCTCTTCGGCTTCGGCCTTGCGGCCCAGATCGTCCGCCAATGCGGCAAGGTCGCGATTCGCACGCAGCAGCATCAGCGTCATGCCGATATCGGCGACCCGGAATGGATGCTCGCGAGCTATGCGCTGCTGATCCCAGCCCATCTCCCGGCCCGCTTGCACCAGCGCCAGGTAGCGGTCGTACTCGACCTTCGTCGGCCGCATGCTCTGATCCAGGTGCGTCGTATCGCGCCGCGTGTACTCGCCGACGCGCGACGTGTCGATCGCACGCGACGGCGCATCCCACTCGGGCGAGTTGTCGCGGCCTGTTTCCCACGGATGAACTGCGATCACGACGCCCTTGCCGAGCGGATCGCGAACCTGCGCGAACCAGCGATGCCACGCGAACAGCTTCGGAAACAGCTGCTCGAGCCGCGGGCGCAGAGCCGAGCTGCGCTCCGCGCGCAACCAGAGCGAGCGCACGACGCTCGAAGCGACCGGCGGCTGGGTGATGCCCGAGGTCAGGGGGGATCGCCCGGTGCCCCAGACCGCCGGTCCGGGAAAGTAGCCGGCGTCGTCCTTCCAGAACACGATGTGCGGCAGGAAGCCGTCGGGCCATTGCGCCTCGAACAGCGTTTCCAGCTCGCGCCACGCACGGTCCTGGTCGAACGTCGCGAAGCCGAGCGCGACGAACGCCGAATCCCAGTTCCACTGGAACGGATACACGCGCCCGTTAGGTACGGTGTAGCCGCCGCGATCGTTGGCGCGCAGGATTTCCTGCGCGCGCTCATCCATCTGCGTCGTCATCGTCGACCGTCGCTCAGAAATCCACCGTGAAGCGCAACGTGTAACGCCGCGGCAGCACCGGCCGGCCGACGAAGAACGCGCCGCTTGCGGCTTGCGCCGTGTCCTGGCGCGGCGAGCCCTCGGTAATGCCGTCGTCGTCGAGCAGGTTGTAGACATCGATGCCGACGCGCGCTGTCATGTCCGCCCAGTCGAACGTGTAGCCCGCGCCCAGGCGCACGATGTCGTACGCGTCGAGCTTGATGAGATTCGACTCGGTCGTGAACGTGTCGCCTGTGTGCGTGTTGTAAAGCGCCGCGTCGAAGCGGCCGTCGTCGTAGTAGAAACCCAGGTTCCACAGGATGTTCGGCTGGCGCAGCAGCTCGTTGCCGACGATGAGCGGATTCGACACGAAGTTCGTGAAGAACTCGGTGAACTCGTGCTCCTGCCAGGTGACGTTGCCTTCGACGTTGAGGTCGTCGAGCAGCCGGAAGGTGAAGTCCGCTTCCATGCCGTACGACTCGGTCGAGACGAGGTTGACGCGCTCGACGACGGCGCCGGGATTCAGCGGGTCGTTGACGAAGCTCACGGCGCGCCGATCGTTCAGCTCGGTGTAGAGCGCGGAGATCGTGCCGGACAGCCGGTCGCCGATATACTTCACGCCGACTTCGGCCTGCTTGATGATCTCCGGGGTGTAGGTCTGATGCTGGTTGGTGTTGGCGTCGATCACGACCGCACGCATTTCCGGGAAGAAGAAGCCGCGCGCGGCGTTGGCGTAGACGTTCACCGAATCGGTCAGCTTATAGAGCGCGCCGACTGCGACCGCCCATTCATCGGTACTGACGTCGGCCGTCAATAGCCGGCCATCGCCCCACACGACGTCGCGCTGCACCGGTGACAGGTTGGGCGTCGTCGCATCCGTGACGAAGACGCGAGCTGCGCTCGCGGCGGATGTCGCCGTCGATCGACTCGAAGCGTGCGCCGATGTCGAAGATGAACTTCTCGCTCTCCATCTGATCGGCGATATAGATCGCCTGGCGTTGCGCCTGGTGCCTGTTGTTGACGTAGCCGATCCCGGGGTTGAGCAGACCGTCGCGCGAGACGATCGTGCCGTTGCTCAGCGTCAGGTTGACCAGGCGCGCCTCGTTGCGGAAGTCGGCCAGGTACATCGTGGTGACGTTGAAGTCCTTCGCTTCGGCGTCCGCATAGAACGCGCCGACGGTGAAGGCGTGCTCGAACGCACCGAGCGTCATGCCCTTCGTCAGGTTCACCTCGATGCTCATGTCGTCGGCCGGCCGATCGCGATCGATGAAGCGATTCGGGAACAGCAGCGCGTCCGCCGGCACGGCCTCGCCCGTATCCGCGTACGTGAACGTGCCGGTGGTGGTCACGCCGGGCACGAAGGCGGGCAGGCCGCGCGCACCGCGAATGGAGTTGGACTGGGTGGCGTTGTTGGGAGCGGGGTTGAGGAATTGCGCTCCGGTCTCCGGGACGTTGACGAGCCCGTCGCCGTCCAGGAAGAAATCGAACACGTGGTCGTAGCTCGCATAGCGCGCCTTGCCGTTCACGGCCCAGTCGTTGCCGAGGTCCTTCTCGAAGGCGATGCCGAACGAGCCATCCTTCGTCGTAGCGCCGTCGCCGATCGACGAGCTGAATACGCCGCCAGGCACGTTGTAGCTCATGCCGTCGACCTGGTCGGTCTCGACCTGCTCCACTTCGTCACCGTCGGTGCCCGCGATGCGCTCACGGCTGCGGCCGTCGAGCGGCAGCGGCAGGTAGAACTGCGCCTGGTCGTCGATGTACTGCGCGAACAGCGTGATCGAGCCGGAGTCGTCTGCGAACACCTTCTTGAGGTTGCCGCGAAGCTGGAAGCCTTCGGTGTCGTTGCCGGTCTTGATCGGGCCTTCGTCCATGCGATAGAAGCCCGACACTGCGTAGTAGAGTCCGGCGTCGGTGCTCAACGGGCCGCTCAATGCGAAATCGCTGCGCACGCGGTTCTCGTCCGCAACCTCCAGCTGCACTTTCCGCTCCGGCGTGTCGCTGCCGGTCTTCGAAATATAGTTGATGAGGCCCGCGACCGAGCCCGGCCCGAACAGGTTGGAAACGCCGCCGCGCACGAACTCCAGCCGCTCGATGCCGAGGTCGTTGCGATAGTAGACGTCGAACGCCGAGGAGTTCAGACCGAACGAGCTGAACACCGGCATGCCGTCGTACATGAGCGGCGTGAACTGATATTGACCGCCCGAAGGCAGGCCTTTGATGAATACGTTGGCCGCGATCTCCCCGCCGCCGCCTTCGGCTTTGATCGTGGGCACCGAGTTGAGAATGTCCGCCTGGCTGCTGGCAGTGAGCCGCAGCAGCCGGTCTTCGTCGAAGCTCGTGACCGCCAATGGCGTGTCGACGGAGGCGCGCGCCAGGCTCGTGCCCGTCACGACGATTTCCTCCAACTGGTTGGCCTCGCCTTCGGGAGCCGCCTCCTGCGCAGTGACTGTCAAAGGTGAGGCTAGCAATGCGGCGATGGACAGAAGCCGCGTGCGGTGAACGGAACGGTGGCAGGTCGCGCTCAACATCGAAGTCCCCCTCCAGCTTGAATTTTTGCGCGGCAGCGGTGCGTTGCCGCAGAGCCCTGGCGTCGATTACGGGCCAAGAGTAGGCCTTCAAAAACGTTTTTGTCAACGAAATACGCGCGTCGCGCGGGCAACGCCGCATTGCATTAGACTTACGCGCAAGCGCCGCTACTGACGGAAGCGTATGTCGATCGTGCTGCTGGCTCGCGATCTCGGGCTGTCGATCTCGACCGTGTCGAGAGCGCTGAACGGCTACGAAGACGTGTCGGCGGCAACCCGCGAGCGCATCTTCAAGCGCGCCAAGGAGCTCGGCTACAAGCCCAACCCCGGCGCGCGTCGGTTGAAGTCCGGTCGCAGCTCGATGGTGGGCGTGATCCTGCCGTCCGCAGGCGACGGCGTGCGCTTCGTCGACTCTGTCTATTCGAGCCTGCTCGGCGGCGTCGAGGTGGAGCTGGAAAACGGCGGCTATTCCCTCATCGCGACCATGCAGACGCGCAACGACCCGGTGCGCGAATCGGCGTTGTACGAGAACTTCATCAAGGGCGGCTGGGTCGATGCGCTGCTGATCGTGCGTACGCGCGTCAACGACAACCGTGTCGTGCTCGCGCGTAAACATCACATTCCTTTCGTCGCATACGGCCGCACCGAAACCAGCGAGCCGTACGCCTGGGTCGATACCGACAACGAGAAGGCGTTCTATCTCGCGACCATGCGCCAGTTCGAGTTCGGCCATCGCCGCATCGCGCTGCTCAACGGTCCGCTGGAGTTCTACTTCGCACGGCTGCGCGAAAAGGGTTACACCAAGGCGCTCGCGAAGAACAAGATTCCCACCGACCCGCTGCTGATGCTGAACGGCGATCTGAGCGAAGTCAGCGGGTTCGCGATGTGCCGGCAACTGCTCGCGCTGCCCACGCCGCCGACGGCGATCGTCTGCGCGACCGACGCAATGGCGATCGGCGCCCTCGCCGCCTGCCGCGAGCGCGGCTTCGAAGTCGGCAAGAACATTTCCATCGTCGGTTACGGCAACTCCAGCGCTTCCGCGTTCTCGGACCCGCCGTTGACCACGATCGACCACGCCGTGTTCGAGAACGGCCGACACATCGGCCAGAGTCTCTTGCGCCTGTTGCGCGGCGACGCGAAGCCGGCGGACATCCACTATCTGGAACCGGTGGTGCTCGTGCCCCGCAAGTCCGACGGCCCCTGTATCAAGTGACGGCAGCGTATGACGTCAGACGAGCAAATCTACGGGGCGGTCGAAGCAGGCGGAACGAAGTTCATCTGCGCCGTCGGACGCGACGTGCACGACATGCTGGAAGAACGGCGCATCGCGACACGCCAGCCTGCGGAAACTCTCTCTGAAGTGCTGCAGTTCTTCCACGCCATGCAGCTCAAGTACGGACCGATGCGCGGCTTCGGCATCGCTTCGTTCGGGCCGATCCAACTCGACCAGCGCGCGCCCGACTGGGGACGAATGCTCGCGACGCCCAAAGCCGGCTGGGCCAATGCGAATCTGGTCACCGCCCTGCGGCCCGTGGCAGATTGCGGGATCGCGCTGGATACCGACGTGAATGCGGCCGCGCTCGCGGAAGCCGAGTCAGGTGCGGGCCAGGGCTGCAGCAGCGTCGCGTACGTAACCGTCGGGACCGGCATCGGCGCCGGCGTTGCGATCAACGGGCAGACCCTGCGCGGACGCATGCATCCGGAGATGGGCCACATCCACGTACGCCGCGATCAACGCGACTCGAGTTTCCCCGGGCTGTGCCCGTTCCACGGCGATTGCCTGGAAGGTGTCGCGAGCGGTCCTGCCATTCAGCGCCGCTGGCAGGCCGATCTCTCTGCGCTGCCTGAAGATCACGTGGCCTACAGCATCATCGGCGGCTATCTGGGTCAGCTCGCAGCGACCATCGCACTCGTCACGTCCGCGGAACGGATCGTGTTCAGCGGCGGCGTGCTGGAAAACGGCCTGTTGTTGCCGCACATTCGAAATGCGACGCGCGATGTGCTCGCCGGCTACCTGCCGCCGCACGAGCCGGATGGTTGCGTCGAAAACTCCGTGTGCATTTCAGCGCTCCACGGGCGTGCGGGTGTGCTCGGGGCCATGCTCCTCGCGCAGCGCGCGGGTGAATCGCAAGAGGTACAGACGTGAAGCGCGAGGCCGATAACTTGTCGAGCTGGCTCGTTCAGCATGCATATCCGTGCTGGTATTCGCGCGGCGTCGATCACGTGCGCGGCGGCTTCCACGAGAGTCTGCGATTGGACGGCGAGCCTTCCGGCGAAGCGCGACGTGCACGACTGTATCCGCGCCAGATCTACTCGTTCTCGTTTGCCGGCGAGCTCGGTTGGTCAGGCCCGGTGGCAGATGTCGTGCGCCAGGGACTCAGCGCTCTCGTCGCAGACTATCGCCGACCCGACGGGCTCTATCGCAGCGTGGTCGCGCCCAACGGCGCACCGCTGGTGGAGCGCGCGGTTCTCTATGATCAAGCGTTCGTGCTGCTCGGATTCGCGAGTGCCTATCGCGTGCTGGGCGAACCTAGCGCGCGCGATAGCGCACGGGACCTGCTTGCACGCATGCAAGCCACGCTGCGGAACTCGAATGGTGGATTCGAAGAGAGCGCCCCACGAATCCTGCCGCTGCTGGCGAACTCGCACATGCATCTGCTCGAAGTCTGCCTGGAATGGATGGATCAGGACGACGGGCCGTGGGGCGAGGTCGCAGCGGAGATTGTCGAGCTGGCGCTGCAACGGTTCTACGATCCCGCCAGTGGCTTCATTCGCGAGTTCTTCGATGGCGACTGGAAGCTGATACCCGGCGGCGATGCAGACGTCGCCGAACCGGGCCATCAATATGAGTGGGCGTGGTTGCTGCTGCGCTGGTCGCAGCGTGCAAACAACCCTCGCGCATACCAACTCGCGCTCGATCTCATCGATCGTGCCGAAGCCCGTGGAGTGGATCCGACACGCGGCGTCGCGGTCAACTCACTCTTCGGCGACGGCAGCATGCGCGACGCAAGAGCGCGTCTCTGGCCTCAGACCGAGCGCATCAAGGCCACGTGTCTCGCCGGAGAGATCACGGGTCAAGCGCGCTACACGGACATCGCTGCCGCGGCGACCCGCTCGCTGCTGAAATACCTGGAAACACCGACGCCGGGCTTATGGCGCGACATGATGGATGAGCGCGGCGCATTCGTGGAGCAGGTCGCGCCGGCGAGCTCCTTCTATCACATCGTCAGCGCGGCCCGTGCTATCGTCCGGCCCTAACCGTCATGCTGCGCAATCTGATCAACGCGTGCGTTCTCGTGATGCTCATCCTGCAAGGGGTTGCGCAGGCCGGCGTCGATGTGCAGCCGCATTCGTCGAGCATGCATTGCGCTGACCACGATCCGGCAAAGACCGATTGCCCTTGCTGCGGTGACAACTGGCTGGGATTTGCTGGAAGCTGCGCGACGTCGTGCGCGGCATCCGTCGCTACGGCCCAGCAAACATTCGACGTCCCCCCGGCCCTTCCGCAATCGCACCAGCGGGCTGCTTTTCGCTGGCAGCCCGGCCTCACCTACCAGCCGCTGATTCCGCCTCCCATCGCCTGATCGGTTTGTTTCGGGTGTTCCCACCCTTCTCAACACCGACAGGAGATAACCATGTCTCTCATGACTACGCGTGTCGCACAGGCGACCGCGTCGCTAGCAGCTTGTGCAATGGCCGTCACTGCACAAGCGAAACCGATTGCGTTCGCGCACGGCACGACCGTGATGGGCGAGTACGGCGCCGGCACGATGACGGAAGTGCAGGCGTTCTACGCTCCGACCTTTCGTTACTCACTCGGCGTCAGTCATCTGACGCTCGACAGCGCGATCGACCGCGCGACTCGCGACGTGACTTACTTTCGTGCGAACTACCTGCCGAAGCGCTGGAACCTGGAGAACGCCCAGGCAAACGTCTTCGTATGGGGCGGAGTCGGCCGCGCGCACATCGGTGAAACCAGCGATGACCAGGCCGCCTGGAACGTCGGCGGGCAGTTCGACTACGAGACTAGACGTGTCTATGCGTCGCTGCGGACCGATCTGCACGAGGCAAGCGCGTACAGCCATCGCGTCGATACGCTGCAGCTCGGCGTCGCGCCGTACGAGCACGATTACCAGACACTCGCCGTCTGGTTCGTGATTCAGGCGCGCCAGTACACCGGCGGGCTATTTCCTGGAACCGAATACGCAGCCCTGCTGCGGCTGTTCAAGCGCAATGCCTGGCTCGAAGCGGGCGCGACGCAGGACGGCAAGCTGCAGGCCATGCTCATGTTCAACTTCTAGAGGTCACCCATCATGATTTCGCAACGTATCGCCGCTGCGCTGCTCGCCGTGCTCGTCTCGGGCAGCGCCAGCGCGGCAACCATCGAGCTGACGGTGAATGGGCTCGTCTGCGGGTTCTGCGCGCAGGGCATCGAAAAGACGCTGCGCCGGAACGCCGCCACCGACGACGTGTTCGTCAGTCTCGAAAATCGTCTGGTCGCGATCGCGACCAAGCCCGAGACCGACATCGCAGACGAAGTGCTGCGCAAGGCACTCAAGGACGCGGGCTACGACGTCAAGGCGATCGCGCGCACGGAGAGGTCGCTGCAGTCGCTGCGCGAGCAACTGAAGGCAAGGAAATGACTTCGGCGCACAACCGTAACGTCGGCGTTGCGGCGACGGCACTGCTCGCGAGCTCAGCGACATTGGTCTGCTGCGTATTGCCGGCCGTGCTCGTTTCGCTCGGTGCAGGCGCCGCGCTCGTCGGACTCGTCAGCGCGGTTCCGCAGTTGATCTGGCTGAGCGAACACAAGGCCCTGGTGTTCGGCGTAGCCGGAGCGATGGTTCTGGTGAGCGGAGCAGTGCTGTGGAACGCTCGTCGCCTGCCCTGCCCGACAGATCCGCAATTGGCGCGCAGCTGCATGCGGCTGCGCGCGCTCAGCAATCGACTGTGGACAGTCGCTGCGATCGCCTACGTGGTCGGCGCGCTCTTCGCGTTCCTGTTACCGGCGCTCGGCTGACTATCGCTCGTTGATACTGAAGCGGCCCGGACCCAGCAGCGCGATGGCGATCGCGGTCATGAGGTACATGCCCTGCAGCTCGAGCGCCCAGCCGCCTTGCGCCCCTAGCTTGAACAGGTCCGCACTGTGCGCGACGGCGATCGCGAAGATCATGTTGACCGCGATGAGCGCGGCGCCGATGCGCGAGAACCAGCCGAGGATCAGCAGGACCGGCGCGACGATCTCGCCGACATACACACCGTAGGCGATGAAGCCGGGCAATCCCATGGCCGTGAGGCCCTGAGCGATGCCGTCGACGCCGCCCTGCAGCTTGGCGATGCCGTGAAGGAGTATGCAAACGCCGAGCGTGATACGTAACAGGAGTCTGCCGAGGTCTGAGTTCATTCTTGTCATGACGTTGGCTCCAGCGAAGAGGCGCGAGTATATACCCGCGTTCGCGCGCTTGACCCTGACCTTGGGGAAAGCCGCAGAGTCGCGGCATGGAAATTCAGACGGTCCTCTTCAGACTGCTGCCGGTCCTGACTGCACTGGCAGTCGCAAGCTTCGTCGAAGTTCTCGTGCCGCTGCGGCGACAGTCGCGGCGGGCGAACGGGCGGCTTGCGACCAACCTCTGGCTGCTGGCCATCACTCTCACCCTGGGCACACTGCTCAATTTCACCCTGGCGCTGGGCGCTGCTTACGTCGGCCAAAGCGGCCTCGGACTGCTCCAGTTGCTGGGCTTCGGAGCCATTGCGTCCTTCATCGTCGCGCTGATCGCACTCGACGGCGCCACGTACCTGGCGCACAGACTCCTGCATCAAGTGCCGCTCCTGTGGCGCGTGCACGTCGTGCATCACATCGACGCGGCCGTCGACGCGACTACCGCCTTCCGTCAGCACCCGATCGAAGGCATCGTGCGCTTTGGTTTCATCGCTGTAACCGCCCTGGCGCTGGGCGCGCCTCCTGTCGCGATCGCGGTCTACCGTCTGCTGGGCGCACTCAACGCCGTACTGGAGCACGCGAACATCCGCGTGCCACCAGCGCTCGACCGTGCGCTGGTGTGGCTCTGGGTAACACCCGACATGCACAAGGTTCATCACTCGCGCGACCGCGTCGAGACGGATTCGAACTACGCGAACCTGTTCTCGTTCTTCGATCGTGTATTTCGTACGTACACGGCAAGCAGCCGCGGTCCGCTCGTTTCGTACGGAATAGAAGGCTACGACGGCCCGAGCGGCAATCGATCGGCGCAGTGCTCTGGCTGCCGTTCAAGCGCCGCGCAGAGCGTGAACCATGAGAACGTTGATCTCTGCCCTTGCAACACTCGCTCTCGTCAGCAGCGCGTCTTTTGCAGCCGAGCCATCGCCAGCCGAGCAAATCTTGTTCGTCTGCGAGCGCGGCAACGTGAAGAGCCTGATGGCGGCGTCGTACTTCAACCAGCTGGCGGCCCAACGCGGCCTGCCTTGGCGCGCAGTGGCGCGTGGTATCTCGCCGGATTCGACGACAGTGCCAAAGAGCATCGCAGCTGCCTTGCTTGCCGAGGGTGTCGATGTGAGCGAGTTCCATCCCACGAAGGTCGATGCAACCGACGCGGCCGAGGCCGCGCGGATCGTCATGATCGGCACCGACTTGCCCGCGCGCGTTGGCGGCGACGAGCAGCGCATCGAACGGTGGAACGACGTGCCGCCGGCGAGCACGAGCTACGATGCCGCGCGCAGCTCGCTCAAAGCTCACGTCGCGAAGCTGCTCGAACGTCTGTCGCTAGAGTCGGCCGGCGGGCAACCGGATCGTCGCAACTAATCCGTGGGGTTCATTCTTCGTCAGCGCAAGCCCACCTTCGTGCCCCTCGGCAATCGCCCGCACGATCGCGAGGCCCAAGCCAAAACCGCCGCTGTCAGTCTCGCGTGCGGTCGACAGGCGTTCGAATGGCTCGATTGCGCGGCGCCGTTCGTCCTCGGGAATTCCCGGCCCTTCGTCCGCAACTGCAATCTCGATGAAGCTCGACTCGACCCGCAAAGAGACACGCGCACTCGCGCCGTACTTGACTGCGTTGTCGATCAGATTGCGCACCGCGCGCGCCAGCGCTTCCGGTCGGCACGTGGCCTGAACCCCGTGCTCGCCGACGAACGAGACATCGTGTCCCAGCTCCTCGAACTCGGCGCATTCGCTCTCCAGTAACGCGCTCAGATCGACCGCACGCAGCGGTTCGCCGCGCGACTCGCCCTTCAGGTACTCGAGCGCCGAGGCAGTGATTCGCTCCATTCTCTCGATGCTGGCGATCAGGCTCGCGCGCACGTCGGGGTCGTCGACCATTTCTGCCTTCACCCGAAGCGCGGTCAGCGGCGTGCGCACATCGTGGCTGATCGCAGCCAGCGTGCTCGTACGCCTCGCCATTTCACCGGCCACCTGCCGCTGCATCGCGTTGAACGAGCGGATCGCGCGCCGCAGATCGATCGGCCCGTCCTCGGCAAGTTCGTTAGCCTGCATGCCGTCAGCGAAGCTGCGCGTTGCGGCGGTCAGCCGATTGAGCGGCCTGCCGATCCGCCGAATGAAGAACAGCGCCACCGCGCCTACGAACACGAACGCCGCGCTGACCTTGAGCAGCCAGTCGAGCTTCTGCCGGAAATGCCATTCGTGCGGATGAACTTCGGCGTTGAGCCAGCGGCCCGACTGCAGCTGCACGCTGATCACGATCCCGTCCATGGGCAGTTGGATTTCCCACGGTCCGCATCTTCGATACGAGAAGTCCTCGCGCGTCAGCCGTGCGTGGCCGGCCTTGAGTCGCTGCGGCTCCAGCGACAGCTCACGCACGAGCGATGATTCGAGCCGGCTCGTGTCCGCGTTGCTCGCAGTCGTCCTGTACGGCGAGTCCGTGACGGAGTAGCCGGCATGGCACGACGATGCCAGGCCGACGACATCGCCGAGATTGTCTGCATCGATACGCTGCAGGACGGGGACCAGGCTCCGGAGCCTTTCGAGCGTGCGGCCGCCGGCTGCAGTTTCGATGGGTGTGTCGTGCTCGATGAGCTCCAGCACGATCATGGCGCCGAACAGCGCGAGGAGCGCAGCGCCGAGGATCGTCATGAGCTGGCCTTCGGTACTCATGGCTCCCACTCGACCTCTGCCGCGAACACGTAGCCGCCGCCCCACTGCGTCAGGATGATGCGCGGATTCTTCGGATCGGCCTCGACCTTGCGCCGCAATCGGCTGATCTGGTTATCGATGCTTCGATCGAAGAGCTGCGCCTCGCGTCCCTTCGTCAGGTCGAGCAACTGCTCGCGCGTCAACGCCAGCCCGGCATGCTCTATCAGCGACACGAGTAGCAGGTGCTCGCCCGAGCTCAGCTTCACAGCCACGTCGTCCTCGCGCAGCAACTCGCGACGCCCGAGATCGAAGCGCCAGCGCTCGAACCGCACCAGTCCTTTGGCGCGCTGTTGCCTGCGCGGCAACATGCGGCTGCGGCGAAGCACGGAACGGATGCGCGCGACCAGCTCTCGCGGGTCGAAGGGCTTGGCGACGTAGTCGTCAGCGCCGAGCTCCAGGCCGACGACGCGATCCGTGTTCTCGGTCAGCGCGGTGAGCAGGATGATCGGCACCTGCGAGGTTTCCTGCAGGCGCTTGCAGACGCTCAACCCGTCCTCGCCCGGCATCATGATGTCCAGCACGATGAGATCCGGATTCGCGGTCGCGAGCAGCCGGTCCAGCTCCCGGCTGTCCGACGCAATGCTCGCGCGGAAGCCGCGCAAGCGCAGGTAGTCGCGCAGCGATGCACGGATTTCCCGGTCGTCGTCGACCACTACTATGTGAGCCTGTTCGCTTGACATCGCTGCGCAGTGTCGAACACCCGGTACTTTAGAGCGGCTGCCGCTCCGCCGGGTTGGTACCCGGCCCAAAAATTTGTATCGATGTGTGTCAGGCCGCCGATCCGCCGCAGGCCGATACAACTTCGCCGCCAGCCGACAGACCTGCGCGGCGTCGCGGGCGCTATCGTGCGCGCATGCTCAAAGCACACAACCTGGGCCGGCGTTTCGGCAACACCTGGGCCCTGCATGGCCTCGACCTGGAGGTCGCGCCAGGTGAAATCCAGTGCCTGCTCGGCGCCAACGGCGCCGGCAAGACGACGACGATCAACCTGTTCCTCGGCTTTCTCGAACCGAGTTGCGGCGCTGCCTTCGTCAACGGCAACGAGGTCGCGCGCGATCCGCGGGTCGCGCGCGCGCAGCTGGCCTATGTTCCGGAGCAGGTCAGCCTCTACCCGACGCTGACCGGCCTCGAGAACCTCGACTATTTCACCAAGCTCGCCGGCAAGGGCGCGGGCGACGCGTCCCGGCTCGAGGCGCTGCTCGACCGTGTCGAGCTCGCGCGCACCGCGGCGCACTTGCCTGTCGAGCGATATTCGAAAGGCATGCGGCAGAAAGTCGGGCTGGCCATCGCTCTCGCCAAGGACGCGCGCGCGCTGCTGCTCGACGAGCCGCTGTCGGGTCTCGATCCCCAGGCTGCAAACGAGTTCTGTGCGCTGCTGCGGAAGCTGGCAGACGCCGGCGTCGCGGTCCTCATGGCAACACACGACCTGTTCCGCGCGAAAGAGCTTGCCAGTCGCGTGGGCATCATGAAAGGCGGTCGCCTGCTCGACAATCTCGCTGCCAGCGATGTCAGCAGTGCGCAGCTGGAGCGCATCTATCTCGATCACATGCGCGACGGCGCGACAGCGCCAGGCGCTCACGCATGATCGGCGCAATCGTGCGCAAGGAGCTGCTCGTCCTGCGTCGCGACGGTCGGGTGCTCGCGCTCGTCGGGCTGATCGGTGCGCTGACGCTGCTCGCGCTGCTCACAGCGTGGGCAACGCACGTCAAGCACGAACGGCAGGTGCGACAGTCGCAGGCGGAAGATAGTGCGGCGTTCCTGCAGCAGGGAAGCAAGCCTTCGCACTCGGCTGCGCACTTCGGCCGCATGGCGTACAAGCCGCCGGCAGCGCTGGCGATCTTCGATCCCGGCGCCGCGCCGTATCTCGGCCAGGTGATCTGGCTCGAAGCGCATCGGCAGGATCCTGCGATGTTCCGGCCAGCAGCGGATGCGCCCGAGCTCAGTCGGCTGGCGGACCTCAGCATCGCGGGCGTTCTGACGAGCCTGCTGCCGCTGCTGACCTTCGTCATGGGCCATGGCGTTTTCGCAGGCGAGCGCGAGCGGGGCACTCTGCGCCAGATCATGGCCGCGGGCGCAGGGCACGGCAGCATCTTTGCCGGCAAGCTCATTGCAGTTGGCGGCGTCGGCGTCTGCCTTGCCCTCGTCGTGATCGCCGTCGCGACGACCGCAGCGCTGATCGGAGGCGAAGGCGAAAGCGCACTCGACACGATCATCAGGGGAACGGGCTTGTTTGCCGGCTTCGCGGCCTATGCGTGCGCCTGCGCAGGAGTCGCGCTGCTGGTCTCCGCGATGGCGCGAACCGCGACGTCGGCACTACTGGTCCTGCTGACCCTCTGGGCAATTTCGATTGCGGTCGTGCCGCGCATCGCAGCCAGCGCGGGCGATCTGCTCCATCCGACTCCGGACAGCGGCAGCTTCTGGACGAACGCATCGGAGACGCTACGGACGACTCGACCGAAGCGCGGCAGCGACGCTCTTCGCCAGGTCGAGCAGCAGGTCATCAGTCGTGCCCTCGGGCGCGATGTCGCGCCGAACGAAATTCCGAAGCTGAACCGCGCGGCGCTCGGCCAGGAAATCTCGGAGGTGCTCGGCGCGCAGGTCTACGCTCGCGCCTACCAGGCGCTCTACGAGATCTACGATCGACAGCGCGAGACCCGACGCGCTCTCTCCGTGCTGTCACCTGCAATCGCTCTGTCGCATTGGTCGAGCGCGCTCGCCGGCGCGGATCTCGATGCGCATCGCCACTTCGCCGACGCCGCCGAGCAGCAGCGCCTGACGCTGATCCGCAAGATCAACGAAGACATGATGGTGAACGGCGCAGACAAAGCTTACGACTACCTGGCTTCCGCCGACTTCTGGCGGACGGTGCCGGACTTCGCCTATCGCCCGCCGGCTGCGACGCGCGCCATGCGCTCGGCACTCATCGACCTGCTCCTGCTGCTCGCCTGGGCGGTGCTCGCCGTGGGCATGGCGTGGCAAGCCGCGCGGCGACAGACAGCGCTCTGAGGGGATCGGATGAATCTGAGCGACATGTTCCTGCACGAATGGCGGACGCGTCTCGCGCGCCCGGCCGCGCTCGCGAGTCTGGCGGCGTTCGCAGCGATCCTGATCTACGCAGCGATCAGCGGCCGAATCGAACGCGATGCGCGGGCATCGGCCATTGCCGCCCACGAGGATCAGGCCATCGATGCGATGGAACGTTGGCTCGCTGATCTGCAGGCACTCGAGACTCGCGGCGCGCAATCCGGCGTGTCGCCCTGGTCCGCATCGCCGATGGATCTCGAATTCCCGTCGTCGCTCCCGCCCGCTCCGCTCGCGGATTTCGCCATCGGCCAGGCCGATCTGTTGCCGAGCGCCGGCAAGTTATCGCTGTGGGATCCGGACGTCCGGCTGTTCTCGCGCTACGAGCTCGAGGATCCGGTGTCGCTGGCGCTCGGTGCGCTGGACCTGAGCAAGGCGGTCGTGCTCCTGCTGCCGCTGCTCATGATCGTGCTCGCGTTCGACATCCTGTCTGCGGAGCGCGATGCCGGCCGTCTCAGCCTGACGCTCGCACAGGGCGCGGATCTGCGAAAGCTGTTCTGGCAACGGCTCGGGATCCGCTGCGCCATCGTCCTGGCTGTGACCATGACCGTCGCCGCAGCAGCCTTCGCGTTGAACGCAGCGTCACCGTTGCCGGCACGGCTACCCGCCTTCGTCGTGTGGTCCGCGTGCACCGTTGCATATGGAGCGTTCTGGTTCGCAACCATCGGCTATGTCGCGAGCAGCAATCGCAGCGGAGAATCCAACATCGTCCGACTGCTGCTGTGCTGGGCCAGCTTCACGTTGATAGTGCCGGCCGCGGTGACGGCGATTGCCGAAGCGATGTATCCCCCGCCCTCCCGGCTCGCTTACCTGGCGCAGGCGCGCCGGATCGAAATCGAAACGGAGCGGCGCGAGGGTGTGGTTGCCAGCGGCTTCTTCATCGACCACCCCGAACTGGTCGTCGACGATGCGAGCGAGATGCCCGCGTACTTGCGCACGGCCTTCTTCGTGACTTCGACCGTCGACAATGCGACGCGCCCCGTTCTCGATGCATTCGAGCGTACGACTGCAAGCCGCGACGATGCACTCGCCCTGCTCCGCTACGTCTCCCCTGCCATCATCGCGCATGGCGTATTCAACGAAGCAGCCGGCGCTTCGTCGGCACGGCATCACAGCTACATGGCGCAGGCGCGAGAGTTCAAGGCAGCGTATGCGAAACAGGCTGGTCCTTTCATAGCGGCCGGCAGACGCATGCCATCGGATCGCGTAACAGCTTTACCGCGGTTCCGGTTCAACGACGTGGCGATCGGTGCAGTAGTCGCCGGCGCCTTGCCGGCACTTGCGTTCCTTGCGTTTGCAACAGGTGCACTAGTGCTGGCGGCGGATCGCCGCCTTGCAAAATATACGCGACGAAATTCCCTGACTCGCGCCGTTCCTACGTAGAAGAAGCAGCGTGCTGGTGCAGCCGCGGCGTACCATTGCGGCGTGCACGGATGGCATGCGCTACGGATGTCTCCGTGCTGTTCCTGGCCTTCAATCGAATCTTGATTCCGTCCGCGCGGACATCCTCTGTCTGCGCCGTGTTGCATTCTGCAAAGGGAGGACATGTGTATGCGTAGAGCAGCCATTTACAGCACTCTTTCCGCGCTGACTGTCGCCGCCTCGCTGGCGAGCAGCACCGCCTGGCCGGCAACCGAATTGCAAGCGAACCAAGTCGACAAGATGTCGACGATGGGACAGCGCGCCGCCGCGGAAGTCGCCCGCATCCGCCAGGAAGCCGCTGCGGAAGTTGCGTCACGTGCAGCCGTTGCGAGCGCCACGGGCGAAGCGGCCGCGACCGCCGACCGCGAGACCTGCCTCAATCAGCCGCGCTGCCCCGGCGGCTTGCGCGAATCGGCACCGGGCGGACAGGCCGAGCTGTCGATCGCGGTCGACGAGACCGGGCAGCACATCGTGATCGGGTTCAACGACACGCGTGGCTTCACGCTGAATCCGATCTCGGTATCCGGCTTCATGTACTCCGCAGACGGCGGCGACACGTTCATCGATGGCGGACAGCTCCCTTCGCCCGGCAACCAGTCCATCGGCGCGACGTTGCTGCCGCAGGTGTTCGGCGATCCGGAAGTGAAATATCTCGGCAATTGCGTGTTCGTGTATTCGTCGATCCTGGTGTTCAAGGCCACCGACACAGCAGTGGTGCAGTCCATGGGCGTACATCGCTCGACCGACTGCGGCAAGACATGGCAGGGCCCGTTCGAGGTGACTGCCGCGACCAATCCAAACGGCGGCGTCGACGCGACCGGTGCACCGCTCGATGCAGCGGACAAGGAATTCATGGACGTCGACCCGGAGACCGGGCGAGTCATCATGAGCTGGTCGAACTTCACGCCGTTCGCACCCGGCGGCGTCGAGATCCGCACCAGCTTCAGCGACAACCTGAAGACTGCCGCAGCGCCGACCTGGTCGGCAGGCGCGATCGTCGCTGCGACGGCCGCCGACGGGCAAGCATCGATTCCGCGGTTTGCCGCGTCCAGCTCCAATGCCTACGTGGCCTGGCGACGGTTCCCTTTCCCGGGCACGTTCTTCGGCTTCGGCAATAGCGTCGCGTTCGCGCGCTCGCTCGACAACGGCGCGACCTGGCAGGCGCCGATCGAGACCAGCGCCGAGTTCTTCACGATGGACCAGGTGCTCGGCAACGATCGCGTGAACACCTCGCCGTCGCTGGCTGTGGACAACTCGCATGGGCCGCGCCGCGGCACGATCTATCTCACGTACGCCAACAACGACGGCCGCGACGGCGCCGACATCATCGTGCAGAGAAGTACCGATGGCGGCGTTTCGTTCTCGGCGCCGCTGCGCCTCAATGCCGCACCTGCGGCCGATCGTGCGCAGTGGTTCCCGTGGGTGACGGTCGACAGCTTCACCGGCCGCGTGCACGTCTTCTTCTACGATCAGGGCATCGACGACACTGGCGACCTGAGCGAAGTCAGCTACGTGTACTCCGATAACGGCGGTCAACGCTGGTCCGCGCCGGTGCCGCTGTCGATGCGGCCGTTCAAGGCCGGCTGGGGCAACGACACCGGTCAGCCGAATCTCGGCGACTACAACCAGGCGGTGGCACAGCACGGCGAGCTGTTCGCCACGTTCGCGATCACGGCGCGGCCGCCGCGCGGTTTCGTGGACGGTCAGCCGACCTCGGCCTCGCTGACCGTGCCGGACATCGATTTCCGCCGCATTTCGCAGTTCCGGTTCACGGACGTGAATTCGCTCCCGCTCAGCATCGACGTCAACTCGGTGCGGTTCACCGATAGCGGCGGCAATGGCCGCATCGATCCCGGCGAGACCGTTCGCCTGCGCCTGCCGCTGGAGAACTACACGCTGAATGACCTGTCGCGGAGCTCGGCGCAGAATGTCACTGCACTGCTGCTCTCGACGACGCCCGGCGTGCAGGTCATCCAGCCCCTCGGGCTCTACGGGCGGATCGGCAGCGGCCAGACGGCCGCTAACTTCCTCGACTTCCGCCTGCGCGTCGGTGCCGGCTTCGATCCCGGCAATCTCATCGAGCTGAAGCTGATCGCGACCGGACGATTCGGCAGCCGGCCGATCGCGGCTGCGGAGCTGCGCCACACGCTGTTCTCCGGCACGCCGGAGGAAACCACGCTGCTCACTGAGAACTTCAACGGCGTGGCACCCGGCGCAATTCCGGCCGGATGGACCACCGTGCACGGCGGCGGAACCAATGTCGTGCCCTGGACCACCAGCAACGCGTTCTGCGGCAACGCCTCGAATGCGGCCTTCCATCAGAACGCCGAGGACAATCCCGGCGGCGACCCGACGCGCTTCGAGCGCTTGTTCAGTCCGAACTTTGCAGTCCCCGCGAACTCCGACTATGTGACCGTCGAGTTCGACGTCTGCACCGACACCGAGGACGATCCCAACTTCAACGTGCAGGCCTACGACGGACTGCTGTTGCGCGTATTCGATGCGACACCGGGCAACTTCCCGCGCTCGGTGCTCGTCGAGGCTTACGCGGACAAATTCACCACCGGCTCGATCAAGCACTACCCGAAGCATCTGCCCCGCAGCAGTAATCCCGCCTATTTTCAGGACATGTCGGTGTGGGCGGGCGACTCGGGCGGACAGCGGCGCGTGCGCCTGACTCTGCCAGGCATGGCTGGCACGATCGCGCAACTGCGCTTCGAGTACACGCAGGACGGGATCGGAACCTGCCTGGACATCGGCAGCGGACCGATCTGCGGCGTCTCCGTCGATAACATCACGGTCAAGAGCGTGCGCGCGATTGCACAACAATAACCACGCGACGCTGTGCGCGTCCTCCCCGGCCGCCGGGGAGGACGTCCGGCGGCTACAATGAATAAGTGGTCAGCAGTTCCCCGCCCGCCATTTCGCCTCCACTGAGTCTCGCGAACGAACGCGCGTTCATTCGATACCTGCTCGCACGGACCTGCGGCACGTTGGCTGTGCAGATGCAGACCGTCGCGGTCGGCTGGCAGGTCTACGCGGCGACTTCCGACCCGCTGGACCTCGGCCTCATCGGCCTGTCGCAGTTCCTGCCGTTCATTCTGCTGATCCTGCCCGCCGGGCACGTAGCGGATCACTACGACCGGCGCAAGATTCTCGCGGTCTGCTACTTCCTCAGCATGACGAGCTCAGTTGGCCTGCTGGCGTTCTCGCTACTTGGCATCCACGAGGTCGGCTGGGTGTTCGCGGTGATGGCGTTGTTCGGCGTTACGCGCGCGTTTGCGATGCCGTCCGCACAAGCACTCATCCCCAATCTCGTGCCGCCGGAGCTGTTCGCGCGGGCGACGGCAGTCAACTCACCGTGTTTCAAGTCTGCACCATCGCCGGTCCGACACTGGGTGGCCTCCTCTACCTCGCCGGTCCGAGCGTCGTATTCGGCACAGTGGCGACGCTGCTCGCTACTTCGACGTTCCTGATCACCAGAGTGCGTATCGGTGGCAGAGACGCGACCGCTCCTCCTGCAATCACGCTGCGCTCGCTCCTGTCCGGACTGACGTTCGTGCGCTCGAAGCCGACGGTGCTCGGTGCCATCTCGCTCGACCTGTTCGCAGTCTTGTTCGGCGGTGCTACGGCTCTCCTGCCAATCTACGCACGTGACATCTTGCACACGACGTCTGTCGGACTGGGCGTGTTGCGCACAGCTCCAGGCATCGGCGCCGCAGTGTGTGCGCTGATCCTGAGCCTCTCGCCGCTGGATCGACACGTCGGGCGCTGGCTGTTCGCGGGCGTCGGCGTGTTTGGCGCTGCTACGGTCGTATTCGGTTTATCGACGAACATCGTCGTCTCGGTGATCGCGTTGATGCTGCTCGGCGCTGGCGACATGGTCAGCGTGTACCTGCGTCACCTGTTGGTGCAGCTCGAAACGCCCGATGAGATCCGCGGCCGCGTCAGCGCCGTGAACGCCGTCTTCATCGGCGCGTCGAACGAGCTCGGCGAATTCGAATCGGGCATCACTGCTGCCTGGTTCGGCACGGTTCGCGCCGTCGTGTTCGGAGGGATCGCAACCATGGCGGTCGCTGCCACCTGGGCGTGGTGGTTTCCGCAGCTGCGCCGCATGGATCGCCTTCCCGAACGAGTCAGATGAGTGGCCCCATCGCACGGCGGTAAGTGGATCTGGCTGCGCGTCGCGCGGTCGCTAGCATGGACGCATGAAGCTGACACGAAGAATGCTGCTCGCATCAGCTGCGGTGACGCCCACACTGTTTGGTAGCAGAGCGAACGCCGCGGAATCCGACCTCGACGCAGCAGTGCGTGCTTACGACGAGGCAACAGTTCGCAACGACGTCGCAACGCTCGCGCAGCTCGTCGCCGACGACTACATGCTCGTCAACTCGGACTCCTCGCTCCAGGACAAGCAGTCGTATCTGCAGGACTTCAAGGTGCCGGGCTTCAAGCTCGATCCGTACGTGCTGGAGCAGCCGGCGCGGAGGGATTGGGGCGGCGCTGCACTGGTTGCTGGCGTGGTGAAGCTGAGGTGGACGTTGGAGGGTCAGCGTCATGCTCGGCGGTTGCGGGTAGCGCATGTGTGGAGGAAGCAGGAGGGGCGGTGGAGGTTGGCGTACACGCAGTTGACGAGGGTGCCGGAGAGCTGACGCCCTAATTGTCTGATCTTCACGCACGGGGCGATTGATCTTCGGCTTGCAGCGGGACACGATGCTGCAAACGAACAGGGAGATCGACCATGCGCACTCTGCTGGCGATAGGCGTGATCGCTGCGCTCGGTATCGGCGCCGCGCACGCGGCGGAACCTGCCAAAGCCGCCGCGAAGAAATACGTCGTTCCACGCACCGAGGCTGGACAACCCGACCTGCGCGGCGTCTGGAATTACGGCTCCGATACGCCGTTCGAGCGGCCCTCGCAGTTCAAGGATCGCGAGTTCCTCACGCCCGAGGAGGCAGCTGCTACAGCCAAACAGATTCGCGACCGCTCCGCGCAACTCGAAGCCGGCGATGCCGGCACGCCGATCGACCCCACGGGCGGCTACAACCAGTTCTGGATGGACTACTTCGGGCAAGGCGCGAACCTGCGCACCTCGCTGGTGATCGATCCGCCCGATGGCCGCGTGCCGCCGGTGCAGCCCGGCGTGAAAGTCGAAAACGGCGGCCTCGGTCCCGACACCAATGGCGTGCGGCCGGTGCGCTTCCGCGTCGGCGGCATCCGCAAGGACGGGCCCGAGGATCGCGGCCTGTCGGAGCGCTGCCTGATGGGTTTCAGCTCCGGCCCGCCGTTCGTGCCGAGCCTGTACAACAACATCGTGCAGATCTTCCAGACGAAGACGCATGCAGTGATCCTCACGGAGATGATCCACGACGCGCGCATCGTGCCGCTCGACGGCCGGCCGGCGCTCGATGCCGAATTGACTCAGTGGTCGGGCGATTCGCGCGGTCGCTGGGAAGGCGAAACGCTGGTGGTCGAGACGCGCAACTTCACCGACAAGACCACCAGCTTCCGCGGCGCCGGCACTGCCAAAAACCTGCAGCTCACCGAGCGCTTCACGCGCGTCGGGCCCGATCGCGTCGACTATCAGTTCACGATCAACGACCCGACCACGTACACCAAGCCGTTCACGGCGCTGATCCCGATGGTGCGCGCCGAGGGTGAGCTGTACGAATACGCGTGCCACGAAGGCAACTACGGTCTCGCGAACATCCTCTCCGGCGCGCGCCAGGACGAACGCGACGCGGCGGCAAAGAAAGGCGACTCACCGAAATGAAGCTCGTTGCATGGCCTTCTCTGATCAGCATCGGGCTCGCCGGCATCCTGCTCGCCGGCGCCGCCAGCGCGCAGAACAAGATCGCGCGCACTCCCGACGGCAAGCCGGATCTCAACGGCATCTGGCAGGCGATGGGTTCGGCGCATTGGAACCTGGAGCCGCACAACGCCGAAGCCGGGCCAGTCGTCGCAATGGGCGCACTCGGCGCGATCCCAGGTGGACTCGGCGTGGTCGAAGGCGGCCGCATTCCGTACAAGGCCGAAGCGGCCAGGCAGCGCGCGCAGAACAAGGCGAAGTGGCTCGAACTCGATCCGCTCGTGAAGTGCTATCTGCCAGGCGTGCCGCGTGCGACTTATCTGCCGCATCCATTCCAGATCGTGCAGGAGCCGAACACGCTGCTGCTGACGTACGAGTTCGCCGGTGCCGATCGCATCGTCTATATGAACAAGCCCGGCTCGGAAGCACCCGTCGATTCGTGGATGGGTTACAACCTCGGGCGCTGGGAAGGCGACACGCTGGTCATCGACGTCACCGGGCAGATGCCGGAGACGTGGCTCGACAGCTCCGGCAATTTCCACGGTCCGGGCATGAAGGTGCAGGAGCGCTACACGCCGGCCGGTGTCAATGTACTGATGTACGAGGCGACGATCACCGACCCGGAAGTCTTCACGCGGCCGTGGAAGATCAGCATGCCGCTCTATCGTCGCCTCGATCGCAACATGCAGCTGCTCGACTTCAAGTGCGTCGAGTTCGTGGAAGAGCTGCTGTACGGCAAATACCGTAAAGGCGAAGAGTCAGGCTAAAGTCTGACCCACAACGGACCGAAGCACTGTGGGTCAGACTTTAGTCTGACTCTCCCGCCCAAATCCCGGCGCAATCCCGGAGTTCGCTCAGGACCCGCGTGCGCGCGGGTCCTAGCCTATGGCCAGTCCCGAACACTAGGAGAACTGGCCAATGAAAGATCGATCGACTCTTTACCTGGCGTGCGCCGCGCTCGGCACGCTCGCCCTCGCGGCCGCCCCGGCGCCGCAGGCTCACGACAATGATGCCCACTCGCCGGGCGCGTCGAACCAGCAGCAGTTCGGCCACCAGAGCAAGCGCAACGAGCTGGTCAAGATCGTCAAGCAGGTGACCGCCAAGTACAAGTCCGTCGCACTCGCGGAGAACGATGGCTTTCAGCTGTTGTTCGGCTGTGTCAGCGACGAGTATTCCGGCGCGATGGGCCTGCACTACGTGAAGCTGTCGCGCTACATGCCGTCACCCGGCGTGTTCGACGCCGAGATCAAAGCCGACGAGCCGGAAATCCTGCTCTACGAGCCGACGCCATGGGGTCCGAGACTCACCGGCGCCGACTACCTCGTCGACGCAGCGACCTGGAACAAGACCCACGCGCATGCGCCCGAGTTGAACGGGCAGATCTTCCACTTCTTCGACGCGCCGAACCGCTTCGGACTGCCGCCGTTCTACACGCTGCACGTCTGGGCGTGGAAGGACAGCCCGACCGGCACGTTCGTGAATTGGCACAAAGAAGTGCGGTGCGACGCGCACGACGGACCGAGCCAGTAAGAAGATCTCTCGCCAAGAACGCCAAGAGCGCCAAGGTCGGAATTCAGAATCTGCGAATTCAGAATTCTTCTTGGCGATCTTGGCGATCTTTGCGAGCGGCTCTCCGGCTCTTATCTGAAGGGCCGCGAGGCCCAGTGGGCGTGCGTGCCGCTGCAGATCTTGTGCGGAAGTCCTATGCGGCATACCGGGCCGTCGGCGAAGCGCTTCGCGTCGATCACGATGCACTCCGACGTCCCGGTGTTTTCGTCCGTCACGAAGCTGACTAGATAGCCGTCGTCCTCGTCGCGCGCTGCGACGCGCGGCGCGAACGGCGCTTCGCTCGCGTACCGGTTCGCACCGAGCCCGATCTCCCACGACTGCCCGGTCTGCAGGTCGTGCTTGACGAAGCCGACGAACAGGAACCAGCCGGGCTTCGATTTCGAGCTGTAGATGTAGCGGTTCGGCACACCCGTGTACTGCTGGTTGATCATGCCGAACTCGAGAATGCGGTCGTCGAGCTGCTCCTCGCGGGTGCGTCCGCTGCGCAGGTCGAAACGCCAGCGATGCAGCCGCGAGCGGAAGCTGTGCTCGTCCAGGTACGACATCATGTGCGCGTAACCGGACGGCGCGTCCTTGCTCGGACGCGGTGTCGGATTCTCCTGGAAGTAGCCGTCCATCACGATCTCGTCGCCCTGCTCGTACGCGTTGAGGAAATGCAGGACGTAAGTCGGTGCAGCCTCGAACCATCGCAGCTCCTCGGCGCGACCGTGCCGCGGGATCACGCCGAAGCGGGCCGGCAGATCGTGCATGCGCACCGCGTGCACGTTCGACGCCAGCAGATCGCGATCCCAGAAAGCCGGCAGATCGTTGAGGATCGAGTGACGCGCAGTGATCGCCATGTCATGCGGCAGGCGCGGACCCGGTAGCGCAATCGGCGTGTAGCTCCTGAGCCGTCCGTTGCGATCGACGACGCCGTAGTGCATGTACGGCGCGTGCTTCGAATAGTTGAAGAACATCAGCTCGCCGGTGGCCGGATCCACTTTGGGATGCGCCGACACGCCGTCGAGCGGCGCCCAGCTCGCGACACCGAGCGTGTCGAGCGTCTCGGGATCGAGACAGTACGCCTCGCCACACTGGTAGAACGTGGACAACGCGACGCCGGCGTGCACGGTGATATCGGTGCTCGATGAATCCTTCAGGCTGCCGTGGGCGCCGAACCCGGGCCGCAGCGAGATGTCCGGCGGATCCATGAGACCGCCCCACAACGAGCCGCCCGCTTCCTGCTCGGCCGCGAGGCAGCGCGTGCGCACGAAGCGATTGCGATAACTGACCTGGCCGCGCCGAAAGTCCAGCTGATGGATCATCGCGTCGCCGTCGAACGGGTGATAGCGACCGAGCGGCTGGTGAATCTGGTTCTCGGTGTTGCGCAGGTAGACACCGTCCAGATCGGCGGGCACGGCGCCTTCGAGCACCGGCAGGTCGTGCGCCGTGACTTCCTCGTGCAGCGGCGTCCACGCGCCCGTCAGATAGGGATGATCGCTGTCCCGCAGCGTGGTCCTGATGGGCGGGAGCTTCTCGATTCGCATCACCGGCGATTCTATTCGCCCACAGTCTCGTTGTGCAAGCTTGTGGGCCGCCCTACACTACGGCCAACCGGGACCAGTGGGGAAAATACGATGCGACAGCGGATTCTTGCGGCACTTGGGGTCATTGCGCTCATGGCCGCTGCGCCGTCGGTCGCGGCCGATACGGACGCGCAGAAACTGGCGACCGTGCAGAAAATGATAGACGCGTGGAACACGCGCAACTGGCAGCAGGTGTACGAGCTGTTCGCGGCGGACGGCGTCCTGGAGAGCATGATGCTGCCGACGCCGACCGTAGGCCGCGAGGCCATCAGCAAGCGCATCGGTGCGCTGGCCAAGGATATCTCCCGCATCGAGTTGCGCATCCGGCACATGGGCGTCGCCGATGGTGTCGTGTTCATCGAGCGTGTCGACGACTTCGTCTATCGCGGCAAGCACGGCGCAGTGCCGGTCGTCGGCGTCGTGGAAGTCGAACAAGGGCGCGTCAAGGCCTGGCGCGAATACTACGATCGCGAGCAGATGATCGAAGCGATGGGACTGAAAGAGGATTTCGACGCCACGCGGCGGCGTCAGTGAGAATGCCGCTAGCCCGCGGCAGCGCCGCGGCGCGCAGCGGCCTCACCCGCGACGGGCGGGAAGGTGACGTCGTGCGGATCGATCGTCTTGTGGCAGTGACTGCAGGCGACGACCGCGTTGAGCCGCGCGCCGCAGGGCTTGTGGAACACACGCAGGCTCGGGCCGCTGGACGGGCTGAGCCAGCGATCGCCCCACTGCATCAACATCAGCGCATGCGGATACAGATCGCGGCCCTTCTGCGTGAGCCGATATTCGTAGCGCGGCGGCCGCTCGGAATACTGCCGACGCTCGAGGATCTTGTGATCGACGAGGTAGTTGAGCCGGTGCGTGAGGATGTTGGTCGCGATCTCCAGCCCGCTCTGGATTTCGTCGAAGCGACGCAGGCCGAGGAATGCAGCGCACAGCACGAGCGGTGTCCAGCGATCGCCGAGGATATCGGTGATGTGCACGAAGGCCGTGCTGGAACCGCGATGGCTCTCGGCGTTCACCGAAGAGAGGCGACGAAAGCGTGGCGTCGCAGAGCGGCTGCGGCCAGTGGCGGCCACGACTTCGTAACCCGTGTCGCGCACCTCGACGACCTCGCCGCAGCCGGAGCACAAGGTTTCCGGCTGCATCGCGTGCTTGCAGACGTTGTGCCGCAGGTAGCGAGGGATGCCGGCGCCGCTCGGCGCCCACTGATGCTCCCAGCGCCACGTCACCAGCGTCACACCGTACAATGCGAGCCCCATCGCGGTGAGCCGATATTCGAAACGCGGCGGGGCGTCGGAATAGCGAACGCGCTCCAGCAGGCCGTTCTCGACCAGCCCGTTCAGGCGGCTGGTGAGCGTGGAGCGGGCCGCGCCGCTGAGATTGCGGAACTCCTCGAAGCGGTGCGCGCCCTGGAACGCGTCGCGCAGGATCAGCAGAGTCCAGCGGTCGCCGATGACGTGGAGTGCGCGCGTAACGGAGCTGGCGGCGATTATTTTTGCGTTCGACGGCATCGACGCAGACTGTACGAGTAGCCGAGCGACCATGCAATGATTCGCTTCGACGACAGAGTGGCCATCGTCACGGGCGCAGGCAAAGGACTGGGGCGCGCGTACGCGATGCTCCTGGCGCGCACGCGGCGCTCGCGTAGTAGTCAACAACCGACGGCGCTCGCAAGACGAGCCGTCGAGCGCGGACGAGGTCGTGCAGGCCATCCGCCAGGCCGGCGGGCAAGCCATCGCGAACTACGAGAGCGTCGAAGATCCCACTGCCGGCGAGCGGATGGTGCAACAGGCACTCGACGCCTGGGGCCGGATCGACGTGCTGATCAACAACGCCGGCGTGGATCAGCGCTCGACGTTCCACAAGGTGAGCGTGGAGCAGTTCCGGCAGATCTTCGACATCAATTTTTACGGCTCGCTGTACGTGACGCACGCCGCCTATGCGCGCATGCGTGCCGCGGGCTATGGGCGCATCGTCGTCTCCACCTCAGTCGCCGGCCTGTATGGGCTGCACGGCCTGACCGCCTACTCCGCGTCGAAGGCTGCCCTGATCGGCTTCATGCGCACGCTCGCTGCGGAGGGCAAGTCGCATAACGTCCTGACGAACGCTATCGCGCCGTACGCGGCCACGCCGATGACCGCGCGGCAGGGAAACATGCCGGAAGAGTTCCTGCGGACCATGAGCCCGGAGTTCGTCGCACCCATGGTCACGTTGATGGTCAGCGAGCAGACCAGCCTGAACGGCCAGGTGATCATCGCCGGCCGCGGCGCATTCCGCCGCGCGGCGAACGTCGAGGGGCGCGGGCTGCGCTATGCGGAACCGACTGCTGCGACTCCGGAAACGCTGGCTCGCGACGTCGCGCAGATCCTGGACATGAAAGACGCAAGCGAGTTCGCCGACGCGATGGCCGCGTTCCAGCAGCTCTTTGGCCAGGGCCCCGGAGCGAAGTGATGCACGAGCTCGGCAACACGCCCGCCACCCCGCTCGCCTGGCCCAGCCCAGGCCGCGCCTGGTGGAGCGTGGCGGTGCTGACCTTCACCTACATCGTCTCGTTCGTCGATCGCACGATCCTCGGCCTGCTCATCGAGCCGATCAAAGCCGAGCTGTCGCTCAACGATACGCAGATCGGGCTCGTGCAAGGCATGGCGTTCGGCGTCTTCTACGCAGTCATGGGTTTGCCGCTGGGCTGGCTCGCAGACCGCACGTCGCGTCGCGGCCTGATCGCAGCCGGCGCGGCGCTGTGGTGTGCGGCGACGGCCGCGTGCGGACTCGCGTCCACGTTCGTTCAGCTGTTCCTGGCGCGCATCGCAGTGGGTGTCGGGGAGGCCGCGCTCTCCCCCGCCGCGATGTCGATCATCAGCGATTCGTTCCCCGCCGAACGCCGCGGCGTGCCGATCGGCATCTACGCGGCCGCAGCTGCCTTCGGCGCGGGCCTCGCGCTCATCGTCGGCGGCACGGTCATCCATCTGGTCTCGAACCGTTGGCAGACAGCGTTCGTGATGATCGGCCTCGGCGGGCTCGTGCTGCTGCCGCTGCTCGCGACGATCGTCGAGCCGGCACGACGCAATGAGTCCGCGCTCGCTGTCGGACCGACGCGGATCGATCGCTTCATCCGCGAGCATGCGGATTTCATGGTCCGCCACTACATCGCGGTGGCGCTCTACTCGGCGATGATCTATGCCGTGCTCAGCTGGGTGCCGGCATTGTTCATCCGCGTGCATGGTTGGACGCCCGGCGAAACCGGTCTGCGCTATGGCATCGTGCTGCTGCTGTTCGGCGGTGCTGGCACGGTGCTCGGTGGAATCGCAGCGTCAATGCTCGGCAAACGAGGTGTGCAGCAACCGGCGATCTGCGTCACCGTTGGTGGTATGGCGGTCGCGTGGCCCCTGCTCGCACTCGGCGGATGGGCGACGGATGGATGGACGGCGCTGGCGTGGTACGCGCCGGGACTCCTGTTCATGACGCTGCCGGGCGGCACGGCGATTCAAGTCGTGCAGGAAGCCGTGCCGAATCGGCTGCGCGGGCAAGCGTCCGCGGTCTACTACCTCGCGAACAGTATCGTCGGCCTGACGGTGGGTCCGTCTGTCGGTCGGCCTGCTGACCGACTACGTATATAAGGATCCGCTGCGCATCGGTTCCGCGCTCGCGCTGATCGCGATCGTCATCGCGCCGATCACCACCGTGCTGGCGTTCCAGACGCGTGCACCGTTCGCGCGACTCGTGAGTCGGGTTCCGGCGTAACTCGCGATCAGCGGCCGGTATTGATCTCGGTTGTGCCGAGCTGCTTCGCGAAGCGCCGCGCCAGCGCCTCGGGCTCGCGGATCGTTTGGGCGCGCACCTCGACAGCCATGGTGTCGGTATCTACTTCCTCGGCGCCACGACGAATCGCTGCGAGGCCTGCTGCCGCAATCGTTTCGGGCTTCTCCTTCGCACCTTTGACGTGGCTCGCCATGCGCGTATCGACCGAGCCCACGAACAACGCTGTGACGGTGGTGCCCTGGGCCGCGAACTCTGCACGCAGGCACGTCGACATCGCGCGCGCCGCAAACTTGGAAGGGCTGTAGCCACCCATGATCGGCACGGCGACGATCCCGCCGGCCGACAATACATTCGCGACTGCACTGGGTCGGCTGCGCGCCAGGATCGGCGCGAACGCGCGGCACATGCCGAGCGGGCCGAAGTAGTTCACTTCCATCTCGGCGCGCGCGGCGCTCAGGTCCGGCGCTGTCAGCAGCGTCTGCTTGAGGAACTGGCCGGCGTTGTTGACGAGAATCGATACATCCGGGCATTCGCGCGCGGCGCGTGCAATCGACTTCTCATCGCCCACGTCGAGCTGCACGGCCACGACGCGGTCCGGCGCTTCCGCGACGAGATGTGCGGCGGCCTCGACTTGCCGAGTGCCCACATAAACGCGACGCGCACCCGCAGCGACGAACGCGCGTACGAATGCTTCGCCGATGCCGCGATTCCCGCCCGTGACGAGCGCTACCGAGTTTGCGATTTCCATCGTAGAGGCCTCTCAAGAACCGGAAGAACTCTCGCCAAGATCGCCAAGAGCGCCAAGGTAAGAAACAGATGAAAAATATTTCTTCTTGGCGATCTTGGCGATCTTGGCGATCTTGGCGAGAGAATCTCTTATCCGATCTCCATCACATCCGCGGCCGCCGGCTCCGCATAGAGCCGTTCGACGTCCGCTGCGCGCCGGGTCAGCACAGCGCTGCGATTTACCGTGCCCTTGTCCGACAGCTCATGCGCAGCCGCATTGGGCGGTTCCTGCAACAACAGCAAACGGCGCACGCTCGTGCTTGCGCCGGGATTCGCTGCGTTGTGTGCAGCGAGTCGTTCGCGAATCGCGCCGTGCAATCCTGCCGTACCCGCGCTCTCCACAGCTGCACGGTTCGGCCATGCGAGCACGCCGACGTTCGTGTGGCCTTCGCCGCAAAGAACGAGCTCATCGACCAGCGGCGCGAGGCGACGCAGCAGCTCGGCTCGCAGCTGGCCGCCGCTCACCCAAGTTCCGCTGCCGAGCTTGAATTCCTCTGCGAGGCGGCCTGCGAACGCTAACCCTTGTTCGGGGCGTTGCGGATCGTGAAACACCGCGAGATCGCCCATGCGGTAATAGCCTTCCTCGTCGCGACTCTCTGCCGTGCGTTGCGGATCGTGCAGATAGCACGGCGTCACGACCGGACCGGCGATGCGCACCTCGTAGCGAGTGTCGACCGGCACGAGCTTCACGCGGATGCCGGGCATCGGCAGTCCCAGGCCGACCTTGTCGGTCTCGAAGTGAATGGCGAGACACCCCGACGTCGTCTCCGTCGAGCCGTATGCGGAAATCAGCATGAGGCGCTGTCCGATCGTCGACACGGCGAGCCTCTGCAGCCGCTCGTAGATTGGTTGCGGCAGGCCCGCGCCTCCATACAGCAGCACCTTCAGGTCGCGGAAGAACGTGCGCCGCAGATCCTCGTCCGCTTCGAGCGCCTCGACCAGCAACTGGTAGCCGAGCGGGACGTTCACGTAATAGCTGCCAGGAACCTCGCGCAGGTTGCGCAGCGACTCCTGCCACATCGGACCCGGCACCGGTTTGCCTTCGTCGATATAGAGCGTGCCGCCGGCGACGAGCGTCAGCATCTTGCCGAACGCGCCGGACACGTGATTCCAAGGCAGCCAGTCCATCGTCGTGCCGTGCCAGCCGGCCGCAGCGCCGATCGTCTGCTGCGCCTGGGCGATATTCGCGGCAATGTTCGCGTAGGTCTGCACCACGGCTTTCGGCAATCCGGTGGAGCCGGACGTGAGCATGTAAGCGGCGTGATCCTCGCCGCGCAGCGCCGCGATTCGCTCGGCCACCGCTGCAGTCACCGGCGTTGCGAGCACGCTCGCCAGCGATTCGGCGCCCCGCGGCGCATCCTCCGGTGTCGCCGTGAGCACGATGGCATCGCCGAAATCGACCTGCTCGAGAGCGCGCGCGAACGGCTTGGCATTCTCGACGAAGATGACGCCGGGCCGCGTGAGCTGCACGACGTGTTTCAGCCGCGTGAAGCTCGCGTCCATGAGACCGTAATTCGCGCTCACCGGGCACGCCGGGACTCCGGCGGCCATGCCGCCGAACTTCACCAGGGCATGGGCGATCGAGTTTCCGGACAGCAACAGGATCGGGCGATTGCGCGCGACGCCACGGTTCAGCAGCCACTGCGCGATCGCATCGGTGTCACGTTTGGTGTCCGCGTAGGAATGCGGCGTCCAGGCGCGCTGCGGACCGAGGCGTTGCACCAGGTAAGGCTTGTTGCCCAGGCGGGCCGCCTGCGTGGCGAGCACACGCGGCAGGCAGGGCTCGAACTCCTGCAGCGGAATGCGCGAGCGCAGCACGATTGCGCCGTCGCTGCGCCGCTCGACCGCCAGATCCACCGGCAGGAAGTCAGTCGGTCGGAAAGGCGCCGAGTCGAGCCTTGTCAGTTGCATAACGAGACTTATAATCCAAGGGCACTCAGTCATCAACAAGCGCGCCGACAACCACCGGGGGCTCATGGATTTCGCCAGACTCAAGAAGGTCGCGGGCTTTTACGGCCGCTTCCTCGTCAGTTTTTCGGCTGTGGGCTATCGCGCCCGCGCCCTGTTCTGGAGCCCGCTGCGCGCCGACTTTACCGGCCGGACCTGGGTCGTGACGGGCGCGACCGGCGGCATCGGCCGCGCGATCGTCGAAGGCGCGACGAGTCGCGGCGCGACCGTGCTCGCACTGGCTCGCAGTCACGAGAAACTCGACGCCCTGGTGCGTGAGGCGCCCGGCCCGGGGCGCGTGATCCCGATCCTCACCGATCTCTCGCTCATCGCGGACACGCGGCGCGCCGCGGCTGCAATTCTCGCGCGCGGCGCACGCGTCGATGTGCTCGTCAATAACGTCGGGTTGCTGCTGGATGACCTGTCGACGACTGCGGAAGGATTTGAAACCTCCTACGCCACGAACCTGCTCACGCATTGGGTGCTGACCGAAGCCTTGCTGGAGAGCTCGGCGTTCGCGCCGCAGGCGACCGTCATCGAAATGTCCTCCGGCGGCATGTACAACGCGCCGTTGACGCTGGATTACATGGATATGAAGGATCCCAGGAAGTACAACGGCGTGTATGCCTACGCCGTGCACAAGCGCGGCCAGGCGGAGCTCGTGAAGTACTGGCAGCGCCGCCACGGCGCCGACGGCCTGCGATGCTACGTAATGCATCCCGGCTGGGCGGACACGGACGGCGTGAAGACCGCGATGCCGAACTTCCGCAGGCGGCTCCGCAGCGTGCTGCGCGACGCCGCGCAGGGCGCAGACACCGCGTTGTGGCTCGCCGCAACGCGCCCGTCGAACGACGGCCCCGAAGCGTTCTGGTTCGATCGCGCACCACGCGCCGCGCACGCGTTCCCGCAGACGGCGAAGAGTAAGTACAAGGCGGAGGATCTCGCGGCGTTCATGGCGAAGGAAGCGCAGAAGGTCGGCGCCAACGCCAAGGTTGCTTAGCGTCGGAGTTCGGAAGAGACATTCGACAGGATGAACAGGATTAACAGGATGTTCTGAATTCTCGGAGTCCGGACATCCTGTTAATCCTGTTCATCCTGTCCACTCTTACTTCCGCTCACAGTCTCTCTCGCTTCAACACTATCCCGGCTGCCACGCGGTCCCACGTATCCGGCGTGACGCCGGCTTCGCGGAACGGGAATTTGCGCTGCTTGTTCGTCTCGGTCTTCGGAATCGCGTCGACGATGCGCACGAACCGCGGCACCGCGAAGTACGGCAGTCGCGGCGTGAGCCACTCGATCAGCGCGCGCGGATCGAGCGTCTGACCGCTCTTCGCGACGATCACGGCCATCACTTCTTCTTCCGACTCCACCGGAATGCCGACGGCGATCACCTCGTCGACGGCCGGATGCGTGCGCACGGCGGCCTCGACTTCGAGCGAGGAAACGTTCTCGCCGCGGCGGCGGATCGCGTCTTTCAGGCGGTCGACGAAGAAGTAGTTGCCGTCCGCGTCCTTGCGCAGGATGTCGCCAGTGTGGAACCAGCCGTTGCGCCACGCACGGGCAGTAGCTTCGGGCAAGCCGTCGTAGCCGAGGTTGAACGTCCAGGGTGTCTCGCTGCGGACGATCAGCTCACCAGGCGAGCCGTCCGGCACTTCGATGTCGTGCTCGTCGACCAGCCGGCACTCGACGCCGCTGCGCGGCTTGCCGCACGCGCCGAACACGCTCGAGTTCAGCTCGCTGACGAGCGGCGCCGACAGCTCGGTCATGTTGAAGCCGGTGAGATAGTCGATGCCGAAGCGGTCGCGGATGCGCACCGTCTGCTCGTTCACCGGAAACCCGGTCATGCAGCGTATCGGATGCTCGCGATCGTCCGGGCGCGGCGGCGATTTCATCAGGAACGCACCCATGATGCCGATGAGCCCCGACGTCGTCGTGCAATTGCCGCGGCGGACCTGGTCCCAGAAGCGATCGGTGCTGAAGCCGTCGACGAGATGGAACGAGCCCGAGCGAATCAGCGCGATCATCAGCGAGCTCGTGCCGCCGACGTGGAACATCGGCAGGTTCACGAGAATGCCCTCGCCATCGCGCAGATAGCCATACACGACAGTCGCCGTCGTGTAGAGCTGCAAGTACGGCGAGAGGACGCCCTTCGACAATCCGGTAGTGCCGGACGTGTAGATGATGGACTGCGCGTCCCAGGGCTGCGGCTGTGCCGAGTCATCCAGCCGCTGCGCGTCTCCTTCCAGTGAGTCGGCGCCGACTGTGATGACGCGCTCGACATGCGGCAACGATAAGCCTTGCAGTCGCTCGATGAGTGCCGGATGCGCGAGCACGAGCTTTGCGCGGCACGCATTGATCGTGTGTTCGAGCGACGCGCCGCGGTACGCCGTATTCAGTGGAACGAAGACTGCGCCGAGATAGTTGATCGAAAACCAGGCGCGCACGAGCGCCGGTCCATTGGGCAGCCACGCGATGACGCGATCGCCGGCACGCACGCCGAGTTCTTGCAGCGCCGCGGCCTGCGCACGCACGAGCTCGCGGCACTCACCCCACGTCCACTGCGTCCCATCTTCGAACAACGCGATACGCCGCTGCGGCACGCGCGCGGCGCGGTCGTCGAGAATTGCCTTGAGCACGCAATCCTCGCGCCGAGGCATGCGCGGATCGAACCAGGGCGGGTGCGCGGACTGCGATGTCGACATGCGCGTACTTTACGCAGCCGCCGCCTTGTCTGGCCACAGGAGCCGTCCCGGAATCCACATGGCGTGAAATCCGATCGGCACGCGCCCGGGCAATGCGACGCGCGCGACCGGACCCTTGCCGATGCGCTGCGCATCGAAGATCCAGGCTTCGGATGCGTAGTCCTTGCCCTGCGTCGCGAGCGTCACGACGTAGCCGCGGTCTTCCGCTCCGCCGCGCGTGCTCTTCGCGAACGGCGCCTCGTTGCCGTACCAGCCCTTCGGGTACTCGTACACTTCGTGCGCGCCGCTTTCGTGGTCGTACTTGACGAGCCCGTCGAACACCAGCGTCTGCAGGTCGGTCGGAATGCGCTGGTGATACGAGTAGCGCGTCTTCACGCCATACAGCTGCGTATCGGGCAGGCAGAACTCGACGTTCAGATCGTCGAGCTGCTGCTCGCGCTTCTCGCCGGTTCGCACGTTCATGCGCCAGCGGCGCAGATGACCGCGATAGCGCAGGTACGCCAGCATCGAGCCGAGCTGACCTTCGGTCGGATCGCGGCGGATGGTCGGATCGGGCTGGAAGCAGCCGTCCATCGTGATCCAGTCGCCCTCCTGCCACGCGTTCACCATGTGCAGCACGTAACCGGGCTCGAATTCGAACCACTTGATCTGTTCCTGCGTGCCGTAGCGCGGGATCACGCCGAAGCGCGACGGCACGTCGCGATGGAACTCCACCACGCGGTGACCCGTGTTTCGCAGCACCTCGACGTCGTGATACAGCGGGAAGTCGTGCAGGATGGTGTAGTCCGGCGTGATCGTCGTGTCGTGCGGCAGGCGCGGGCCTGCCAGGTCGACGCGCGTCTTGTGCTTCAGTTTCCCGTCGGCGCCGATGACGTAGTAGGTGAGATACGACTTGAAGTCGCCGTAGTCGTAGTTGATCAACTCACCGGTGCGCGGATCGCACTTCGAGTGCGCGTTGAACGTCGCGTCGACCGCGCCGCCGAACGTCTCGTCGGCAACGGTGTCGAGTGTCAGCGGATCGAGCGAATACGTGCGGCCGGCGTTGTACCAGTTCGAAAGCACGCGGCCGTTGTGCCAGGTCAGCGTCGTGTTGCTCGTGTCCTTGCAATAGTCCGGGTTCGTCGCATTCGAAGCGTCGTCGCGCGGCACGGCGAACGGTCCCATGATGCCGGACAGCGTGACTCGCCCCTGCTCGATCTCGTCGCGCAGCGCGCGCGTGCGCACCCAGCGGCGGATGTAGCTGGCGCGACCGTCGCGGAAATACACGGCGTGCACCATGCCGTCGCCGTCGAACCAGTGATACAGCCCTTTCGGCTCCAGCACCGGGTTCGGCCCGTTGCGCATGTACGCGCCGCACAAGTCGGCCGGAATCTCCCCGGCCGTCACCGGCAGATCGACGGCGGTAATCTCGGAGATGACGGGCGTGTAAGGCCCGTGAAGGTAAGGATTGTCGACGCCGTCCACCCAGGTCGGGCGGTCGACCGGATCGACATTCGCTTCCTCGCGGTACGTTCTCATAAGCCCTGTTCCTACGTGAGATTGGCCTGTATGCTGCTGACGGTTGCACTACGAGACTGACTACGCATGGTACTGCCGATGAGCCTCGACGCCAACAAGAGACTGGTCCGCGAGTTCCTCGATCATTACGCCCATGCGCGCTACGACACAGCGCTCGCGATGCTGGCGCCGGACGCGCGCTGGTGGATCCCCGGACATCCGCAGGAATTCCCCGCCGCCGGCTGGGCCGACAAGGCGACGGTCGAGCGCCGGCTGGCCGCGAATCTCAAGCTCCTGCCGCACGGTATCGAGATCATCGTCGGCGACATGACCGCAGAAGGCGACCGCGTCGCCGTCGAAGCGGAGAGCAAGGCAAAACTCGTGAACGGAACGCTCTATCACAATCGCTACCATTTCCTGTTCGTCCTGCGCGACGGGCGTATCCACGCCGTCAAGGAATACCTGGACACGCTGCACGTCGTGAACACGCTCGGTAACGCGCGCGCGAGTCGCTGAGCAATGTCCGAGCTGGTGCTGCGTGAACACACTGGCGCCGTTGCGACGGTGACGCTGAATCGTCCAGCGGCGTTGAACGCAGTCTACGGCGAAGTCTTCCGTCAGCTCTCGTCTCACCTCGCAGCAATCGACGCCGACGCTTCGGTTCGCGTTGTCGTGTTCACCGGCGCCGGACGCGCCTTCTGCGCAGGCGGCGACAAGAACGTCGACATCGGCGCTTCTGCGACGTGGACGGCCGAGCAGCGCCGCGCCGAGGAAGAGCTCGCCCAATCCGCCGTGCGACAGCTGCGCGCCCTTCGCGTCCCGGTGGTCGCTCGCGTTCATGGCGTCGCTGTCGGCGCCGGCTGCGATCTCGCACTCGCATGCGACTTGATCGTCGCGTCGGACCAGGCGCAGTTCGGCCAGTTCTGGGTGCGTCGCGGCCTCGTGCCCGACCTCGGCGCGGTCTACCTGCTGCCGCGGCTGATCGGACTGCATCGCGCGAAAGAGCTGATCCTGACTGGCCGGTTGATCGACGCGCACACGGCCGCACGCATGGGCCTGGTGAACGAAGTCGTGCCCCACGCCGAACTGGACGCAGCCGTCGCAAGAGTGTGCGCGGAACTCGCTCAAGCGCCGGCCGCAGCAGTCGCGATGGCGAAGCAGTTGCTCAACACGTCGTTCGAGCGGGACTTCGAAGCGCTCCTGGAGCTGGTGAAGCTGGGCAACATGCATCTGACCCAGACCTCGGACTTCAAGGAAGCGGTTGCTGCGTGGCTGCAGCAATCCGGGCAACCTCGCCGCGAATGACTTTGCCGAGCGGGTTGCGCGGCAGCCGCTCGACGAGCCGCACGCGCTCCGGCCATTTGAAGATCGCCAGCTCGCGCGAGCGGAAGTGATCCTGCAACGTTTCCACCGTCACCGTGCGCCCCGCTTTCGGCGCGACCACGGCGCAGATGCGCTCGCCGAGCACGTCGTCCGGATAGCCGACGACCGCGCCCTCTGCGACGTCCGGATGTTCCGCCAGCACTGCGTCGATCTCGTCCGGAGAAATCTTCACGCCGCCGCGGTTGATCAGCTGCTTCAGTCGACCGACGAACTGGTAGTAACGGCCGCTCGCGTCGATCTCGAACAGATCGCCGGTGCGGAACCAGCCGTCGGCAGTGAAAGAACGCGCGGTAATCTCCGGCGCAGCGAAGTAGCCGTCGAATACGACCGGCCCGCGGATCTGCATCTCGCCGGCGCGATGCGACTCGACGATCTCGCTGCCGCTCTCGGGATCCACCAGGCGCGTGCGTGTGATCTTGGCGATCCGCTGCGGCCAGTCGAGCTCCGGCCGGCCGAAGCGCGGAAACAGTCGCGAGCGCGCTTGCGGATCGGGCGCTTCGAGCGGCCCGCTGCACAACGCGACGCCTTCGTTCGAGCCGAAGTTGTTGATGATCTCGATGCCGTACTTCTCCTTGTAGGTCTTGATCATCACGGGCGGCAGCGGCGCCGAGCCCGAGCCGATGCAGCGCAGGCACGACAGGTCCACGCCGTTCAGCAGCGCTTCGTTCTGCAGTAGCAGCATCAGGACTGCCGGCGGCGCAATCGCGTAGTCCGGCTTCTCCTGCGCGATCTGCTGGAGATAGACCGGCAACTCGAACGGGTGATGCAGCACGAGCGTGCCGGCGGCGCGCAGCCAGCTCATGAAGCAACCGCCGAGAGCGGCCATGTTTACGAGCGGAAATGGATTGAGCAGCCGATCGCCAGGGCGGATCTGCGCGCCGTCGAAGTGGCACAGGCTGCCCGCGATCCAGTGATTGTGCGAGCGTGGCACGCCCTTCGGCACGCCTTCGGTGCCGGAGGTCCAGCAGATCGTGACGATATCGTCGGAGTGCACGCCCGCCGAGAGCTCGAGTGCTCGTGCTCGCACCGTATTCGTCGGACTCGGTTCGGGTGCGAACGGTCGCGTGCCTGCAGGCGCGTCGCGGCCGAGCACGAGCACGCTCGGTCCATCAGTCAGCGTCGTTGCAAGACGCGCGTGGTCCGTTCCCTTGAACGCCTGAACCGTGAGCAGCGCGCGAGCCTGCGTGAGCTTGCACAGCGGCTCCAGCTCGCCGCGACGAAATTGCATCGGCACCGGACTGATGACGATGCCGAGCCGCGCGCACGCGAGATACACGGCGACGTATTCGACTACGTTGGGGAGCTGGGTCACCAGCACGTCGTCGCGGCGCAGGCCGGCATCGGCGAGCGCGACCATGGTTGCGTCGACGAGCGCGGAGAGTGAGCGCCAATCGAGACGGCGCGGCGAGGCGCCGTCGAGCGCAGCGCGATTGGGGGGGTCTACTATCGCAACACGCGCCGGCTCGACGGCGGCGGAACTCGCGAACAGATCGCCGAGCCGCTGCTCCGACCACGCGCCGCTCGCGCGATATTCGCTCGCGAGATGCTGCGGGGTCGTGCGCATCGCAGGCTCGGCGGCGGCGTCAGCTCAGACGACGGGCGGCCGGTTCAACTGGAAGTAGTCGCGCCAGCGCGCGATCTTGCCGTCGCGGAACTCCATCACGCCCATGTAACGGTTCACGACACGCTGCCCGTTGGTGGTGTCCGTGAACTCCTCCCAGCCTTCCATCAGCAGCTTGTCGCCGCTCTGCGCGAAGGTTTCGATTTTCCACACGCCATCCTTGGAGCGGCCCCAGTAGTTGTCGAGAAAGCGGCCGAGGCCTTCCGGCCCCGTCACCGGCTTCGAGCCCACGTGGTAGTGGTACTCGAGATCGGGCGTCACCATCGCCAGGATCGCGGCACGATCCCGGCTCTCGGCGAGATTCTGCAGGCGCTGCACGGTTTCGATGAATGCGGACATGGTCAGAATTTCCAGCTGAAGTCGGCGCCGTAGGTGCGCGGAATGCCGAACTGCGACACTTCCTCGCCGAAGAACGAGATGATGTTGCTGCGATACAGCTCGTCCGTCAGGTTCTTGCCCCACACCGCGACGGCCCACGGCGAGCTCGGCGGCGACAGCGCGATGCGCACGTCGAGCAGGCCGTAGGCGTCTTCTTGCGCGATGTTGTCGGTCGCCCAGAACATGTCGCTCTGCCACGTGTAGTTCACGCGGAAATTGAGCGCGTCGGCCATCCGGCCGAACGGCAGCGTGAGGTCGACGCCGCCCGTCAACTGCGTCTCCGGCGTGCGCTGCAGGCGATTGCCCGAGCTGACCAGCCGCTGCCCGGTCGTCGGATTGATCGCCGACTCGATGAAGTCTTCGTACGTGGCATCGACGTACGAGCCGGCGAGCGACAAGCGCAGCGCCTCGCGTTGCCGCGAAGGTGAACTCCGCCTCGACACCCTTGATCTCGGCGCTCGCGGCGTTGTCGGTGATGTTGCAGAGGCAAGCCGCGTTGGTCTGCGTGACCTGCAGGTCCTTGTAGTCCATTACGAACACGTCCGCGTTCAGGCGCATGCGGCCGTCGAGCATGTCCGTCTTCACGCCAAGCTCGTAGTTGGTCGCCTCCTCCGGATCGAACGGCGTCGACGCCTGAGCGATGTTCGCCGGCGTGTCGTCGAAGCCGCCGCCTTTGAAGCCTTTCGCGACCGTGACGTACATGAACAGGTCTTCGGTCACCTGCCAGTCGAGGGTCGCCTGCGGCGTCACCTCGCTCCAGCTCTCCGAGTAATCCGTAGCGAAGCCCGTGCCGGCGGAGAAGATCCACTGGTTCGGCGCGAGGCATGCAGCCGGCGTCGGCGCCACGACCGTGCCGCGTCGGCGTGCGGCACAGGCCCTCGATCGTCACGTTCGGCCGCGGATCGTTCGGCGCGAAGCGGTCGCCGGTGGCGACCACGAAGCCGCTCACGTTGCCTTCCTTCTTGTCGTTCGTGTAGCGCGCGCCGACGCTGAGCTTGAGCGTGTCGGTGAACTTGAAGCCGAGCTGCGCGAAGCCCGCGTAGTTCTCGATCTCGCCGTTGTTGACCCAGCAGGTTCTCGCCCGACAGCGTCGACAGCGGGTTGTTGCCGCCCGGGTTGAGGACCGTAGCCGAGGAAGTTCTCGCCGATGAAGCGGTCGGTCTTGTCGATCTTGTCCTTCTTCAGGTACAGGCCCGCGATCCAGTCGAGGCGGCTGTCCGGATTGTTGGACGTGAGGCGGAACTCCTGGCTGAACTGCTCCACCTCCGCTTCTTCGCCGACCGGCTGCGCGAACAGGAACTGGCCGTTGTTCGAGGTCGCGGGCCGCGTGCCGTACGTCTGCATTGACGAAGGCGATGTACTGCCGCCCACTGCGCCGTGATCCCAGCCGAGCGCTTCGGGACCTGCGCCGGTCTGGTCGTACAGCTGCTGCGCCCTCGCCATCTTGTAGCGCAGTCAGCGAGTTGAAGGTGAAGGCCGTCGCCTCGAACTCCAGGTCCAGCACGGCGCCGAAGCCGTCGCGCTCCATGAACTGCTGGATGCGCGGCTGGCCCTGGTATTGGACGCTCTGCGCAACGTTCTTGCGCGGATCGGTCAGGCCGAGATACGCACGCAGGTTGCTCCACGGGCGCGTGCAGTTGGTGCGCAGGTACGACGTTTCGCACGCGGTCGTGCCGCCTGCGACGGCGACAGTGTTGATGCCGTTGGTCTCGTCGCGGTTGTAGTCGAGCGCCAGGCGACCGCGGAATGCGGAGCCATCGGGGCCGATACAGGAACTGCACGCGCGCCTGGTAGGACTCCAGGTCCTCCACGTCGCGGTTGTGCAGAACGTCCTTCGGCGTAGCCGTCGTGCTTGCGGCCCTGGAACGAGGCGCGAGCCGCCCACGAGTCGTTGAGCCCGCCGTTGATGAAGCCGGACACGAGCGCCGAGTTGTAGTTGCCGTAGCTCACGAGCACGTTGCCCGAGGGCTCGAACGTCGGCTTCGCAGTGATGACGCTGAGCGCGCCGCCCACCACGTTCTTGCCGAGCAGCACGCCCTGCGGGCCGCGGATGACCTCGATGCGCTCGATGTCGTAGAAGTCGTAGTTCAGGTCGCCGGTGCGGCCCATGTACACGCCGTCGACGAACGTGCCGACCGATGGATCGGCTGTCGGCGAGTCCAGGCGCGTGTTGGTGATGCCGCGGATGTTCAGTTCCGCATCGAGCGGCGTGAGCGCCGTCAGCGAGAACGCCGGCACGCTCGCAGCCAGGTCGTTGACGGTGAAGATCTTGTTCTCGGCCAGCGCCTCGCCGCTGTATGCGGTGATCGCCACCGGGGTGGACTGCAGGTCCGTTTCGCGCCGCTGCGCCGTGACCGTAATGGTTTCGAGTGTCTGCGCGTGCAACGGGGGCACTGCTGCGGCGAATGCCGCCGTACCAAGAAGACCGGAAATGACGGCACGCAGCTGCTGCGTCCGGCGGATATCGAAGCTCATCATTGCCCCCTTGAATGTCTCTTGTAGCGTTCGGCTTTCTGGCGTTCGGCTTGTGCTGCCTGAACTAACTTGCATAACGAGACGTTGGCAGTCTACCCGCCCCGCCGCTGCAGTTGCAAGGCGGCGGGAACGGCATGAAAACCCGCCGGCGCGGCACAGACAGCCGGGATCGCATGCAGTGCTATGGCTACCGTGGCGTCCACTGCCGCGCGCATGTGCGGTGCGGTAGGGTCCGGGTCTTCCAGTGCAATACTCGCTTTCACATTCGGGCGCCCGCGGATCTCGATGCGCCAGGCGGCGGCTTCGCGATGGCTTGCACCGTGCAGCGCCGGGTCGGCGGTCCAGGTAACCGAGTGCACGACCTCGACATTGGATTCGAGTCGCGCACGCCAACGCCATTGTGTCGCGGCGACTGTCCCCTGTGGAATGGTGCCAGCCCGTATGCGGATCTCGCGAGGCGCGAGTGTCACGGCGTGCTCGGGAAGCAGCGAGGCGACGCGCGAGCGCAGTGCGTCCGCGACCGAGTGCAGAACCTCCATGAACAAGTCTCCGTACATCGTCGCGATCGGCTCCTTCGTAACGTCGCGCTGCGCCGGGTCCGCACCGAAGCCCATGAGCCCGAACACGAATTCCGGCGCGGGCATGCTCGACGCATCCGCCACTTCATAGCATGCGACGGATTCGAGCTGCGCGCACAGCCCGGTAAGTAGCGTAGCGACGCGCTCGGCAACAAATCCCGGATTCAATCCGACGCCGGCCAGCGTGCTGCCGCCGCGCTTGCAAGCTTCGAGCAGCGGACCGGCATAGGCAAGTCCATGGCACGCCGGATGGTGGAAACCCGCAGTCGAGATCACGTTGATGCCGGCAGCGAGCAGCCGCGCGACATCGGCGTTCTGCTGCTCATACGGCAGCGTGATGCGCGACATGTGCAGTACGACGTCGGGCCGCAGGGCAAGGATGTCTTCGATACGGTTCGTGGTGCGAACGCCCGTGGGCGGCCGCCGCGCGATCTCGCCGGCATCGACTCCGACCTTGCGGGGGTCGTAGACGTAGACGCCCGCGAGCTCGAGATCCGGGTGGTCGATCACGCGCCGTAAGGCGGTGCGGCCCATCGAACCGGTTGCCCACTGCACGACGCGATACATGAAGGCGGTTTCAGGAACGGCGCGGGAACCACGGAAAGAAACCCGGCGTGCGGGCAACGTAATCCGCGTACTCCGGACGCGCACGCGACATGCGCTTTTCCAGCAGTTTCTTGCCGGTGACGTTCAGCAGGAAGTGCGTCATCAGGATCGGCGAGAAGACGGTGGCGATGCCCAGCGGGTGATCGCAGGCGATGAGCCACAACCCCCACCACAAGCACGCATTGCCGAAATAGTTCGGGTGCCGGCTGTAACGCCACAGCCCGTCATCGAGCACGCGGCCGCCGTTGGCGGGATTGCGCTTGAAGCGTGCGAGCTGCCAGTCCGCAACTGCCTCGAAGAGGAAACCGATCACCCACAGCCCTACACCGACAATCGCCACGGGGCCGAGCACGGGTGGCGTCACCAGATACTGCGCGAGCTGAACCGGGATGGAGATCAGCCACACGAGAAATCCCTGCAGCAGGAAGACTTTGGTCAGCGTGACCCAATGCAGGTTGGTCGGGTACCGGTTGCGGAACGCAGCGGTGTACCGCGGATCTTCACCTTTGCCGACATTGCGCCAGTAGAGGTAGCCGCCGAGCCGTGCGGCCCATACGACAGTGAGCACCGTAGCGAGCGTGTTGCGCAGCTCGACGCCGCGGCCGTCGGAAAGCGCGTAACCCACTAACGCGACGATGCCGAAGGCCGGGCCCCAGAAAATGTCGATGATGCTGATGTCGCGCAGGCGGATGCTGAGCAGCCACAGCAACAGCACGCACGCGAGCAGCACTGCCGCGGTCACCCACAGGTTCTGCGCAAGACCTGGCGCGAGCTCCCCCATTGCCCCTCCGCTTCCGACCAGCTTTCCGCCCCCGTCAGTCTTATAATGCCAGTGACCCGCAGCGCGCAACCCTGGAGCCGGCCCATGACAGACACCGAACGAGCCCGCGCGAGCGCATTGGATCGCATGCTCGCCCGCGACACCATCCGCGAAATCCTCGCGCGCTACGCACGCGCCATCGACCGCGCCGACGGCCCGCTGCTGAAATCCTGCTACTTCGACGACGCCATCGAGGAGCACGGCAGCTCGTTCACCGGGCGTGCGCATGATTATGTCGATGCGGCGATTCCGAAGGTCCGCAAGATGGGCGTCATGCAACACCTGCTCGGTAACAGCCACATCGAGCTGCACGGCGACCGCGCCTACGTCGAGACATACATATGGACTTTCCTGCGCGTGGAGCGCGACGGCCGCAGCTGGGACACGTTCACCGGCGGCCGGCTGCACGACAAGTTCGAGCACCGCAACGGCGAATGGAAGATCGCGCACCGGCGAACGGTGTTCGACTGGAATCGCGACACGCCGGCAAACGAAGGCTGGTGCCTGGGTTACATGGATCCGAGCGCGCCGGGCATGCGGCGCGGAACGAAGGACGCGACCGATCCGACGTACGAGAAATTCTAGTCCTTCGGCTCAGAAATTCGGCGAGGGATTCCTCGGAATCTGTTTACTCTCACCAAGGTGGCCAAGAACGCCAAGGAGAGGCAGGTGGAAGAGGATGAGATCGGCAAACTGGTCGTCGACGTCGCTGTTCAGATTCATCGTGAACTGGGACGCGGGCTGCTCGAGACGGTATACGAAGTCATCCTTCTGCACGCGCTTCGACGCAAGGGCTTGCAGGTAGAAAGGCAGATTCCTATTCCGATTGCCTATGAAAGCCTCCGATTCGATGAGGGCTTTCGCGTCGATCTCATGATCGAAAACAAGGTCATCGTCGAATTGAAATGCGTCGAACGACTCAACAACGCACACAAGAAGCAGCTCTTGACCTACTTACGCCTCGCAGATAAGCGCCTTGGGTACTTGCTCAACTTCGGCGCGGCTCTCATGAAGGACGGGATTGTTCGAACCGCCCATCGGCTGGGTAACAGTGCGGAGTGAGAATCAGACGATTCTCTCGCAAAGATCGCCAAGAACGCCAAGAAGAGTAAGAGAATTGGATTGATTCTTACCTTGGCGATCTTGGCGATCTTGGCGAGAGATATCCGTATCTAGCTCCCAATAATCAGACTCACCGTCGTCGTCGCGCTGCCGCCGATGTTCAGCGTCGCAACCGTCTTCGCGCCGTCGATCTGATACTCGCCGGCCGTTCCCGTCGTCTGCTTGAAGCAGTCGAGCGCCATGCGCACGCCGGTCGCGCCGACGGGGTGGCCCAGGCCGATGAGGCCGCCGCTCGGATTGACGGGAATGCGGCCGCCGATTTCGATCTCACCCTCTTCGATCGCGCGCCAGCTCTGGCCCGGCGCAGTGATACCGAAGTGGTCGATCGCCATGTACTCGGTGCTCGTGAAGCAATCGTGCGTTTCGATGCCGTCGAGTTGCTCCACGCCCGCGATGCCCGCGCGCCGGAAGGCATCTGTGACTGCGCCGCGGACGTGCGGGAAGACGTAAGGCTCGCCCGCGCTCGCGCGCACTTTCGCCGCGTATGTGATCGGCGCCGTGCGATGTCCCCAGCCCTTGATATATGGAAACGCCTCGATGCCGATGCCGAGGCGCTTGGCATGCTCGCGGGCGCGCGCTTCGCTGGCGAGGAACACGATCGCCGCGCCATCGGTGATCTGGCCGCAATCCTGCTTGCGGATGCGACCTTCGATCGTCGGGTTGGCGGTTTCGTCCTGCGTGAAGCTGAGCTCGTTGAATGCCCAGCGGCGCGTCTGCGCGTTGCGATTGCGCCGGCCGTTGGCGAAGTTGATCTCCGCGATGCGCGCGAGATGTTCCGACTTCAAGCCGAAGCGACGGTCGTATTCGTCCGCGACGTCGCTGAACACGCGCGGCCACGGGAAGCGCGCTTCCTGATACTCGTGGCCGGCCCACATGGCCGGTCCACCGATGAACTGCGCGGCTTTCTCGCCGGGCACGTTGCGCATCTGCTCGACTCCGAGCACCGCCGCGAGTCCGTAACGACCCGCTTCGATGTCGGCCGACGCTGCCAGCATCGCCAGACTTCCCGATGCGCACGCACCTTCGTGACGCGACGCCGGCAGACCAGCGAACGCCGGATCGCACGCAGCGAACAGTCCGCCGAGATGTCCCTGATTGCAGAACAGCTCCGCAGCGAAATTGCCGATGTGCGCTACTTCGATGTCCTGCGGCTCGAGCTTCGTCTCGGTCAGGCCGGTCATGACCGTATGGCGCATCACGTCGGCGATCTCCATGCCATTGCGCGCCCAGTTGTCGGCGAAGTCCGTCTGGTAGCCGCCGAGCAGGTAGACCCGTGTCGTCATGTCGCATCTCCCGCGAGCGCGCGAAAACGGGCGCTCGCACGTACATATTCCTGTTCGAGCCGCTGCACGATGGCCGCGACCGGTTCGATCGCGCGAATCACCTGCAAGCCTTGACCGCAGGCCCACATATCGCGCCAACGCTTGTAGGCATCGCCGTCGCGCGTGTCGTAGTTGCGGGTAACTGCACCGTCGAGCGCACCCAGATCCATCCCGCAGGCTCGCAGACTCGGCGCCAGCCACGACGCCGCCGTTCCGGTGATCGCAGCGCTGACGATCACGTCGTCAGGGCCGCAGTCGACCACCATCTGCTTGTACTGCTGGACGGCACGGCTTTCGAGCGACGGCAGGAACCGCGTGCCCATGTAGACGAAGTCTGCGCCGGCAGCGATCGCCCCGGCAATGCCCGCGCCATCGGCGATCCCGCCGCCGACCGCGATCCAGCCGTCGAAGAACTCACGCACGGCGGAAATGAATGCAAAGGCGCTCAGATGACCGGTGTGCCCGCCCGCCCCGGCCGAAATGCATGCGAGTCCGTCGACTCCAGCTGCAGCCGCCTTGCGCGCCAGATTGATGTTGACGACGTCGGCGAAGACCAGGCCGCCATAGTCGCGCACGACCTGCATCACCGGCTTCGGCGAACCGAGAGCCGTGATCACGATGGGCGGCTTGTGACGACGCACGAGCTCCAGGTCGTCCGCGAAACGCGTGTTCGTCGAATGAGTGATGAGATTTGCAGCCCACGGTCCGACGGGCTCCTTGTCGGCCGCGCCGAGCTGCTGCGTGATCGTGGTCATCCATTGATCGAGCTCTTCGACCGTGCGGCAGTTGGGCGTTGGAAACGCGCCGGCGATACCTGCTTCGCAAGCAGCGACGACGAGCTCGGGCCCGGATACCAGAAACATTGGCGCCGCAAAGACCGGCAGGCGCATCGCAAACGGCCATGGACGACGAGCCATGGTTAGCAGCGCTCGATCAGCATTGCCGCGCCGACGCCGGCAGCGCCGCTGGCAACGACCAGACCCGTCGTGCCGCCGCGCGCTTCGAGCACGTCGAGCAGCGTCGAAAGCAGGATTCCGCCGCTCGCGCCCATCGGGTGACCTTTGGCGAGATGCCCGCCGGCCACGTTGACGCGTTCCGGATCGACGTCGCGATCGCGCAGGAACTTGGCGATGGTCACGGCGAAGGCTTCCATGAACTCGATGCAATCAACGTCGCGCAACTGCATGCCTGCTTGCTCGAGCACGCGATCCATCGCGCCGAGTCCCGCGAGCAGCGACGCGTATGGGTCGCCGCCGCACTCGGCGTACGCGACGATGCGTGCGCGCGGACGACGCGAGCCATCATTGCTGCCGACGAGCGCGAGCGAGGCGCCATCGCAAACCGGCGGCGCATGCGCGATCGTGTGGCGATGATCGATACGGCGTCCAAGCGCATCGGCATATGAGTTTGCAAGCTCCGCGAAGGCCGGCTGCATCGCTGCGAGGCTCGCAGCGGACGTCTGCGGCCGAATGCATTCTTCGACCGCGAGCGTGCCGCCATCCGGTCGCGTCATCGGAATCCGTGAGCGCGTGAGCGCTGCGTTCGTCTCGGCAGCCGCGGCACGCTGCTGCGAACGTAGAGCGCAGGCGTCGAGTGTCGCTCGATCGATTCCCTCGTCCTCAGCCAGGCGATCTGCAGCGAGCACCACAGGAATGTAGCGGCTGCGTGATGGCATCGTCGCGTCGGTGTAATAGTCGGCAGCGTCCGCCATGAACGGTACACGCGACATCATCTCCACGCCGCCGGCGAGCGCGGTTCGCGCTTGCCCCGACTTCACCATCGCAGCGGCCTGACCGATTGCCGTCAGGGCCGACACACAATAGTTGTTCAACGTGTATGCGGCAGCAGTATCAGGCAAGCCGGCGTGGAGTTTCGACACCAGCGCGATGTTGCCGCCTTGAGCGCCAACCTGGCCGACGCAACCGAGTAGCAATGCCTCCGCGCGGGCAGTCGTTTCGCCACCGAGACGCGCATCGAGCGATGCGCAGAGCTGGTGAATCAGCTCTTGCGGCTTGAGCGAGGCGAGCCCGCCGTCAGCGCGAGCCTTGCCGCGCGGCGAGCGCACGACATCGAAAAGATACGCGGAGCCGGCGGCACTCATGGGATGCCGGCGAGCCTAGCACCCGCGAGTCTCGCAACGCAAGTTACCCGGATGCCTGCCGGGCCGGCGCGCGGAGCGTTCCCCGCTGCAGCGGTGCGCTCACATCGATGCGCTTGCCGCCCACCAGGTACGTGTGCAGATCGGCGGCGAAGCTCTTCATCTTCTCCTGCAGCTTCTTGTTCCGCCGCAGCAGCCAGTTGTAGCCCATCACCGCCGGCACTGCGACGAACAGCCCGATGGCGGTCATGATCAATGCTTCGCCGATCGGGCCGGCGATCTGCTCGATGCTGGTCTGGCCCGAGAGCGAGATCCGTTGCATCGCGTTGTATATCCCCCAGACGGTGCCGAGCAGGCCCACGAACGGCGATACCGACCCGGTGGTCGCGAGGACAGTCAGCCCGTTGACGAGTCGATTGGTCACGCTCTCGATCGAACGATACAGCGACACCGTGATCCAATCGTTCAGCGAGAACTGCTCCGCCAGCTGACCTTCATAGTGTTGCGCCGCGCGTATGCCGTCCTCCACCATCATCCTGAAGACGTTGTCGCGGCCGGACAGCGCGGCCATGCCGTCCCACGGATTGCCCGAAGCCCAGAACTTCTTCTGCGCCTGCGCGTACGCCCTCGCGATCAGCCGCTGGTCCCACAGCTTGGTCAGCATCACGAACCACGAGGCCAGCGACATCGCCGACAGCACGATCAGCACCGCGATCGACAGGTTGTCGGCCTCCTCGATCAGCTTCAACAAACCCATATCGGCCATGACTGCCTCCGAAGTTCGAGCACTTGGACCACAGGAGTCGTAGCAACTATGACATCTGTAGTAGATGCTACGCAAGCGATCGGGCGCTGCTTGCAATGTCTACTACACGGGGCGTAGGCTCAACCTCGCTTATAGGAGACCGCTGTTGCCGTCGACGAAACTCAGCAAACTGGAACTGAACATCATGGAAGCGCTGTGGACCCGCGGCGCGTGCTCCATTCGCGAGATCCACGACGCCTTCGCTAAACGCGGCCGCCCCGCCTACACCACGGTGCAGACCATGGTCTACCGGCTGGAAGGCAAGCAGATGGTTCGCCGCGCCAAGAAGATCAGCAACGCACACATCTTCGAGGCGGTGATCAGCCGCGACGCTGCGCACCGGCGCCTGGTCGACGATCTGCTCGGCCTGTTCGGCGGACAGGCGCAGTCGGTCATGGCGCATCTCATCGAGTCCGGCAAGCTGACGCTCGACGACATCAAGGCCGCCGAGAAGACGCTGCGCGAGTCGACACGCAAGGACCGCAGCTGATGCTCGCCTTCGTCCTCACCCACCTGTGGCAATCGACGCTCGTATTGCTGGCAGCGTGGGTGCTGGCGAGAGTCTGCAGGCGCAACTGCGCTGCCGTGCGCTACTGGATCTGGTTCGTCGCCTCGGCGAAATTCCTCGTGCCGTTCACGCTGCTGCAACAGCTCGGCGATCGGCTCGGCCGGGGGCTCCCGGAGCCCCTGCCCGTCGACGTCACGCTGTTCGAGAGCGCCGGCGCCGTATTCGTGCCGTCGCTACCGCGTGGCATCGCGGCTCCCGACCTCATGCTGTCGCAGCTCATGACTGTCGCCGCCGCGATCTGGGTGCTCGGCACGACCGTGGTATGCGCGCGCTGGTTGCTGCAATGGTGGTCGATCCGTTCCCGCGTGATCGTCGCGCCAGAGGTATCCACGAATCTGCCAGTGCCCGTTCGCATCGTTGCAAGCGACCTGCCTACCGGCGTGTTCGGCATCGTGCGGCCAGTAGTAATCCTGCCCGTTCAGCTCATGCAGTCACTCACGCCTGCGCAGTTGAGTGCCGTGCTCGCGCACGAGCTCTGTCACATCCGACGTCACGACAATCTGACCGCAGCGATCCATCAATGCGTCCAGGCGCTCTTCTGGTTCTACCCGCCGGTCTGGCGGATCGGCGCCAACCTGCTGCGCGAGCGCGAAGCGGCGTGCGATGAAGAGGTCGTCGAGGAAGGTCACGAACGAAGCGTCTACGCAGAATCGATCCTGAATGCGTGTCGGCTGGACGTCATGGCGCGACTACCGGCTGTGGCAGCATCCGCCGGCGGCGATTTACAGCAGCGTCTGTCATCGATCCTCAGCGAGGAGCACGCCGAGCCGATCACGCAGGAGCGTTTCACGCTGTTGTTCGCCACAGCGTGCCTCGTGTGTCTCGCTCCACTCGCAGCCGGCATAGCAGTCGGCGCATTTCGCGAAGCGTCGGACATGGGGCCGGTAACGTTCGACGCCGTCACGCTCAAGGCGCCCGAACCGACCTGGTGGCACAGCACCGACTTCGAGCCGCAGTCCGGTCGGCTGGTCCTGAAGAACTTTTCGATCCTGCAGCTGATCAAGTCGGCCTACCCGTACGCGATCGTCAACGATCAGACGGCCGGCCTGGATCGCGCCCGCTACGACATCGAAGTCCTATGGCGGACCGAGGGTGGAACGAGCGAGCGGCACCTGTATCGTGCGCTGTTGAAGCAGATCATCCAGAGCAACTCGAACCTCGAGGTCCACGTCAGGGACCTGCACCGATCACGCCGCGAGAGCGCTGCTCAACGCCCGTAGCAACTGCGCTCCGTTGCCCCGCCACGCGCTGCCGTGCATGACGGCCATCGTCGTCGGCTCGTGCCGCGCCAGCGTTTCGAGCACCTCGCGCGTCTGCGGCGCATGTGCGAAATAGTCGAGCGGCTTACGGAACGCTTCGCTCGGACCGAGGATGTCCGACTCGGTGATCGCAACCGCGCCGCTGCCGCCTTGCGTAAACAAGTCACCGCAGAAGAACGTGCGCGTCGTCATGTCCATCGCGAGTCCGCACTCCCATGCGTGGGGCACATGCGGCGTATCGAACCAGCGCACGCGATGATGGCCGAGATCCAGCTCCTCCTTGTCTGCGAGCACACGCGGCCGCCGGTCGGCAAAGTCGTTCACCGATGTCATCGCTGCCACACGACTGCAGACAGGGACTGCATTGGGCGCGACCGCGAGGAATTCATTGATCGCGCCACACTCATCCGCTTCGAAGTGCGAGAGCCCGACGTACTGCAATCGTGCGATCGGCATGACCGCAGCGATCGCCTCGCTGACGACGGGAAACAACCCGCGCAAGCCCGTGTGGAAAAGGAACGGCGCGTCGTCGACGACCAGGTACTGATTGAAGCTGAAGCCCGGCGTGCCGGGAATCGACACCGGTGAATTGATCCGGTAGATGTCCGCCGCAATTTCCTGGATGTTCGTTCCGGAAGCGCTGTTCGTGATCATGTGCAATGGCCCGCGCGAGTTGCATGACGAGCCAATAATACTCCCGCATTCCCAGTGCGAGCGATCCACGCGACAGGTTTCCCAGCCGAACGTGCGCCTTGCGCGCTGTAGCTTTTCTCGATCGGTCTACGCCGCAGCTATCCGCTCGTTGACGCTGTCGAGCCGCAGCTGCGATCCCTCGACGGTCAGCCTGGTCAACGACGCCGGGCCGATCGCGAATCGGGCGTAATCGTCGATCGGCGCCTGTAGCGCAAGCAACACGACGGAGCGGATCACCTCTTCGTGCGTGACGATCACGACCGTCTCTCCGTCGAACGCCTGCTCCAGCTTGCGAAAGTGCGCCAGCGCGCGCTCCTGTACGTCGTGGATGCTGTCGCCGGCCGGCGTACGCGAAACGCGGCGATACTTGTTCCAGCGTCGCCACTGCGGGTCCGTCAGCAGCGCCTCGAACGTTTGACCCGACCATCTGCCGTAATCGACGTCGTCCATCTGCGGCACGATGCGCACCGTGGTGTCGCGCGCAGAGGCGATGATGCCCGCTGTGTGCCGCGCGCGGCGGCGCGGACTGGATTCGACGATCAGTTGCGGCACTTTCAGCAGGCGCTGCGCCACGAAGCGCGCCTGGCCCTCGCCGCGCTCATCGAGTGGCCCATCGACGCTGCGGCCGAGGAGCACGCTGTTCATCCGCGGGCAGGCCGCGTGACGCACCAGTACGATATCCACTGGTCAAAAACTCACGGCTGCTTTCGAGCGTTCCGCGGATTAACATACGTTAATTGCCACTGACGGACTTATCGTTAGTCTCTCCTGGCACGCCTTCCTTTACGGGGAATCGACTGCTCATGACGGCTTTGTCCAGCGATCCGGGCTGGGACCCGGAGCGATATCTCGCCGGCGTTTTCGACGAGCTGACAGCCGTGGGCACGGCCGAAGCGTCGGCGCGCATCGCCGTGCAGGCAGCCGCTGAACTGGCCGATGTCGACGGCCTGTGCCTGGTGTCGCCGGACGGAGAGCGCTGCGTCGTGGCCTTGGCGCAGCAGCAGGAAATCTACCGCTGCGACTTGCGCAGCTCCGGCCTTTATCGGGCCTCGGCACGACAGCTGCCGTGGAGCGAGGAGGAGTTGCTCCAGTTGCCCACCGGCGAGCACAGAGGCATCGGCGGAGCGCTGATCGTGCCGTTACAGGCAACGAGCGGGTACGCAGCCGTCGGCTTTTTCTGGCAGCCGGGACAAACCGCGGACCGCGAGGCCACGCGCAAGATCGAGCTGCTGGCAAGGGCATTGGGCCTCGCAGCCTGCCGCTGGCGGATGGACGAAGAGCACGCCGCACGTCAGCGCGATCAGCAGCGCACCACGGCAGAGCTGCAGCACCGCCTGCGCAATAATCTCGCAGTGCTGCGCTCGATCATTCGCCGCTCGCGCGAAACGGCGGACTCCGCCGAGCATTTCGCGCTGCATCTGGAGGCTCGCATCGGCGCCCTCGCGAGAATGCAGGGAACCCTGGCGGCCATCGGCAAGGCGGACGTGGAGTTCGAGGATCTCATCCGCACCGAGTTGAGCGCGTGCGCCGTAGCTGAGCAACGCTATCTGCTGCAGGGTCCGGCCGTGCGCCTGCATGCGAAGGGCGCGGAATCGGTCGGCCTGGCGGTGCATGAGCTGGCGACGAATTCGTTGAAGTTCGGCGCGCTCGGCGCATCGAGCGGCTCGCTGGCCGTCAAATGGGCGGTAATCGGCGATCCGTCGCCGCGGCTGCGAATCCGCTGGGTCGAAAGCGGCGTGAACATCGTGACGGTCGCGCCGCGACGGCGCGGTTTCGGCCAGGAGCTCATCGAATGCACGCTGCCGTACGAGCTCGGCGCCCGCACCTGCCTCACGTTCAATCCCGGAGGCGTGCTTTGCGAGATGGAAATTCCGCTGGAGGCCTGCGCGACGAGCGTCGAGCCGGCCGCACAGCAGACGGCGCGAGGAGGCTCACGATGATGGAACGTGCCGCCCCGCTCGCCGGTCTTCGCGTGCTCGTGGTCGAGGACAACTATTTCATCGCGGTCGAGATGTGCCGCGCCTTGCGGGCGGCCGGCGCCGAAATCGTCGGCCCGGCGCGCGACCTGGAAACCGGCCTGGGCGCGATTCGCGACCAGCGCATGGACTGCGCCGTGCTCGATATCAACCTGCACGGACTCATGGCGTTCCAGCTTGCGACCGAACTGCGTGCGCGCGGCATCCCCGCCATCTTCGCGACGGGCTACGACGCAGCAGTGCTCCCCGACGAGCTTGCCGACGCGATCCTGCTGGAGAAACCGGTGGACATGACAGCGTTGTGCCGGGCAATCGCGACATCCTGCTCATGAGCATGGAACCGAGCACCTCCCGGCTGATCCTGCGGCTGTCGCGCTTCCAGCCGCTGTCGACGGAAGAAACCCGTGCGCTGGAGGCCGCTGCCGGTCCGGTGCGGTTGCACCGGGCGCACGAAAGCCTGATCCGGGAGGGCGAAAGCGGCGCGCACATCGGCCTGCTGCTGTCCGGTTTCGCGTACGCCTTCCGCGTCTTGCCGGACGGCCGGCGTCAGATCGTCAGTTACCTGATTCCGGGCGATCTATGCGATCCCCGCGTGCTGTTGCTTCCCACGGCCGCACATACAGTCACCACGCTGACCGCCGCCAACGTCGTGCTCTTCGCGCGTGAAGCGCTGCTGTCGCTGATCGAACGCCATCCGCACCTCGGGCGCGCACTGTGCTGGCTGGCCTTGCTGGAGGAGAGGATCTCGCGCGAGTGGCTCGTCAACATCGGTCAGCGCACTGCCGTGGAGCGTCTCGCCCACCTGCTGTGCGAAGTCTTTACCCGCATGCAGATGGTGGGCCTTACCAACGGCGGACGCTGCGAGCTGCCTCTGACACAGGTCGAGCTCGCCGACACGCTTGCGCTGTCCACGGTGCACGTCAACAGAACGCTGCAGGAGCTGCGGCGGCAGGGCCTGGTGTCGCTGTCCAGCGGCATACTGGAAATTCACGACTTCGGTGCACTGCAGTCGGTGGCAATGTTCGCAGCCGACTATCTGCATCCGGGCCGTGAGCCCGATCGCGCGCATCGGCGCCTCGGCCCGTCGTGAAAATGCGACCACAGCCAAAAAGCCACACGCATTACACATGTTATTGAGAAAATCGAGGTCCCCACTAGGCTGATGGCCCTGTGCCCCCTTTGGGAGAAGGGAATGGCGATACAACAACCAGCGGCAGACGCAGCGCTACAAGGCCGATGCATCTTCATCGTCGAGGACGACTGCGTCACGGCGATGGACCTGGCTGAGACCCTGACGGCCGCGGGCGCCGAAATCATCGGGCCGGCCGGGACGATCGCGAATGCCTTCGAGCTGCTGCAGCGGCAGCCGCAAGTCGACATCGCTCTGCTCGACGTCGAGGTCGAAGGCGCCTTCGTTTTCGATGTGGCGGACGAGCTGGTAAAGCGTTCCGTGCCGATCGTCTTCACCACCGGCTACGAGCGCCGCGAAATACCGGCGCGCTTCCGCACCGCCCGGCATTGCGAGAAGCCGGTCGGAATCGCCGCCATCGCCCGCGCGCTCAGCGACGAGCTGCAACGACACACACCCGGTTGACAGCTCGGGCGATCTGCAGTTGACTACTGCGCGTGCGCCGCAGGCGCCCGCGGGTTCGCGCGAAGGGCTCAGCCCACTGCTCCACAGCCGACTCATTGCACGTCAACCCCGTGCTGCCTGATGCGAACCCAGGCACAAGCATGGAGGTTCTATGACGTCGCAGTTGCCCGCGCCGCTTCCCGAGCGGCCGAATCTCGAGCATCTCAGGAAACTGGCCAAGTCGTTGCTGCACGCTGCGCGCGCCGGCGATGCAGACGCACTCGAACGTTTTCGTCTGCTGCCCGCTTTTGCCGGTAAATCCGTCGCGGAGCTTCGCGCCGCCGGTCTCGCCTTGCACGACGCACAGTCGGCGATCGCACGCGAACATGGGTTCCAGTCCTGGAATGCGCTGCGCGAGCACGTGGAAGAACGCTCGCTCTCTTTCGCCGCGGCAGTCGACGAGTTCGTCCGCTGCGCGACTGGTAGCGCTGCGGCTCGTGCGCAGCGATTGCTCGCGTTGCATCCCGGCATCGCACACGCAAGCCTGCAAGCGGAGCTCGTGCTCGGCGATCTGGAGGCTGTAAGAGCCCGCTTGCGTTCGGAGCCGGCGCTGGCGACGCAACCCGGCGGAATCCAGAACTGGGAGCCGCTCTTGTATGTGTGCCACACGTGCCTGCATCGCGACGAACCCACGCGCGCCGCCAACTTGGCAGCGATCGCGACGGAGTTGCTCGAGCGCGGCGCGAACCCGAACGCCGAATATCACTGGCAGTGGCATCCGGAGCTGCCGCGTACGGCTCTTTGGGGAGCTCTGTGCGCGACGAGTCATCTGCCGCTGGCGGAAGTCCTGCTGCAGCGAGGAGCCAATCCGACCGACGGAGTGTCCACGCACATCACTGCGGGCAGCGACAACATCGAGGCGCTCGAGCTGCTGCATCGTTACGGGATGAACCCGAACGGCATCCCGGGCGGTGTGCCGCCGCTGCGCTACATCTTGAGTTGGGCGGACAAGACTGTTGGCGTGCAGTGGCTGCTGGAGCATGGCGCCGATCCGAATCTGAGCTGGAACGAGCACGGCGATGCTCCGATCCACGTCGCCGCGCAGCGCTGGGACGTGTCGCTGATGGAACTGCTCGCGCGCCACGGCGCCGATCTCCATCAACGTCGCCGCGACGGTCGTACTGCTCTCACGGTGGCCGAGCTGCAAGGTAACGCACCGGTCGCAGCCTGGCTGCGTGCGCACGGCGCGAAGGATGAGCTTTCTCTGCTCGAACGTTTCGTCGCCGCGTGCACCAGCGGGGATCGCACGCGAGCCGACGCAATGCTTCGAAGCAATCCAGAGCTACGCAGTCAGCTGCGGCCGGAACACCATCTCATGATGCAAGTACCAGCGGAACGCGGCGACGCTGCAGTGCTGGACGTCATGATGACGTGCGGCTTCGATCCGAACGCGCGCGACCACGACGGGGTGACGGCGTTGCATCGAGCCTCGATGGCCGGTCGTGTCGATGCCGTGCGTGCCCTGATTGCGCACGGAGCGGCACTCGATCCGTTGGACGGCATGTTCGCAGCACCGCCGCTCGTATGGGCCGCCGAAGGGCGCGGTCACACTTCGCGCACCGGCACCGACTACCTCGGAGTCGCGCGATTGCTGATGGCGGCGGGCTCGCCGACGACGTGGACACCGCCGGAGAAAGCGCCGGACCCGGAGGCAACCCAGGAAGCGCTGCTGGAGCTGTGTCGCGCGGCCGGCGCCACGGAAAACGATATTCCGAGCTACGGACGATAGGCTGCAAGCTTGCTGTGAGTGCGGATCGCGTCGGTCTCCGACAGCGAGTCGTCGTGACCCGGCCGGCAGCGCATCAGCTCGCCGAAGGCCGCAGCCGGCAACGCCGCACTGAAGTGGAAGCCCTGGTACTGATCGCAGCCCATCGACTTGAGCGCGTCGAGCTGCTCGGAGGTTTCAACGCCTTCGGCCACGACCTTCAGCCGCAAGCTGTGCGCCAGCGAGATGATCGCGCGGACGATCGAGACGTCGTCGGCCCGCGTCATCAAGTCTTTCACGAAGCCGCGATCGATCTTCAGCTTGTCGATCGGGAAGCGGCGCAGGTAGCTCATGCTGGAATAGCCGGTGCCGAAATCGTCCACTGATACGAGCACGCCCATGCGGCTGAGCTGCTCCAGGATGCCGGTCGACTCCTCCGGATTGGTCATGACGGCGCTTTCGGTGATCTCCAGCTCCAGGTAGCGGGGATCGAGATCGACCTCCTCGACGGCGCGGCGAATCACGCTCAGCAGATTGCCGTGCCGGAACTGCGAAGCCGTGACGTTGACCGCGACGCGCAGCGGCTGCAAACCGTCGCGCTGCCATTGCTTGCACTGCCTGCAGGCTTCGCGCATCACCCATTCGCCGATCGTCACGATCAGGCCGCACTCCTCCGCCATCGGGATGAAGTCGTTGGGCATGATCATGCCGCGCTCCGGATGGCGCCAGCGGATGAGCGCTTCGGCGCTGTGCACGTACTCGGTCGCGGTATCGACCTTCGGCTGGTAGTGCAGCTCGAATTGCTGGCGCGCCAGCGCCTCGTGCAACTCGCTTTCGAGCTTGACCCGCTCGCGCGTGACCTTGTCCATGCTGGGCTCGAAGCACTGCACGTTGTTACGGCCGCGTTGCTTGGCGCAGTACATCGCGGCATCCGCGTGCGCGATCAGGCTTTCTGCCGACGCGCCATCGGCCGGATAGAAGGCGATGCCGATGCTGCTCGAGCTGTGCAGGTCGACGCCCGAGATCTTGATCGGCTCCGACAGCGCCGTGATCGCACGCTGCGCGGTGTCGACGGCGTCCTGTTTGCCGCAGGTCGAATTGACGATGAGAACGAACTCGTCGCCGCCCATGCGCGCGACCGTGTCCACGCTGCGCACTACGCCGCTGAGACGCCGCGCCACTTCGTTGAGCAGCTCGTCGCCGGCGCGATGGCCGAGCGAGTCGTTGACGAGCTTGAACCGGTCGAGATCGAGAACCAGCACTGCGCATTGCTGCCCGTCGCGGTCGGCGTGCGCGATGGCTTGCGCAAGGCGATCTTCGAACAGCACGCGATTCGGCAAGCCGGTCAGCGCATCGTGCGTGGCGAGATGTCGCAGCTGCCGATTGGCGGCCTCGAGGCCTTCCGTGCGCGCAGTCACCACGTGCTCGAGAGATTCGACCTGACGGCGCAGCACGCGCTCGTCGTGCCACTTGCGCGTGAGCGCGTGCGCGCATTGCAGGACTTCGATGGGCTCGAACGGCTTCTTCAGCACCAGGAGCTTGTCGGTCAGTCCGAGCCGCTCGACGAAATCCGTCCAGTCGTAATCCGAGTGCGCGGAGCACACCACGACCTGCACGTGCGAGTCCGCGGCCCACATGCGCTCGATGGTTTCGAGCCCGTCCCAACCGGGCGGCATGCGCATGTCCACGAAGGCGAGCGCGTAATGACGCCCCTCGCCCGCTGCGGACTTGACCATCTCGACGGCCGGCTGACCCTGCAAGGCAAAGTCGATCTGAAACGACGCCTGCGGCAGCGAAGCCTGGCTGTCGCCGAACAGAATCCGCTCGGCACGCTCCATCGCGGCCTCGCCGTCGTCGCTGCCCGCGAGGATCTTCGCGAAATCGTCGTGAATGGCCGGGTTGTCGTCCACGACCAGAATGCGGTAACCGGTAGCTTCGTAGCCGTTCGTCATCGCCTTGGGTGCCTGCGAAATATGTAACCCGTGACGCATGCACGGGCGGGGTTGTCGTGAATTGTTAGCTGCTTAACGTTAGCCGACCGCGCTGCACACTACCGTTAACCCTATAACAGTTCACCGTTTTGGTAGCGCCGGATCCACTCAATGCAGGCGAGCTACAACCTCTGGCTGGTCGCGCTTTCCATCCTGGTCGCGATGGTCGTTTCGTACACCGCGCTGCGGCTGGCCGCGCGGGTCGCGGAAGCCGGACGCGGCGGCGGACGCCTGTGGCTGCTGGGCGGCGCGGCCGCGATGGGCATGGGCATCTGGTCGATGCATTTCATCGGCATGCTCGCGTTCTCGGTGGCGATCCCGCTGCGCTATGGCATCGTCAAGACCGTAGTGTCGCTCGCCATCGCGATGGTCACGTCCGGCTTCGCGCTCGCGATCGCCAGCCGTCCGCAGCTGAGCCTGAAGCGCCTGGCAGTCGGCTCGGTCGTGATGGGCACCGGTATCTGCGCCATGCACTACTCCGGCATGGCCGCGATCCAGATCGTGCCGATGATCCGCTACGAGCCGCTGCTCGTGGCCGCTTCGGTCGCGATCGCCGTCGGCGCGTCATTCGCGGCGCTGTGGCTCGCATTCAATCTGCGCAGCGGCGAATCGAAATCCATCGGGCTCGCACGCGCCGGTGCCGCAGCAGTGATGGGACTCGCGATCAGCGGCATGCATTACACGGCGATGGCCGCTGCCAAGCTCGCAACCGGCTCGTACTGCTTCGGTGGCGCATCGTTCGACAACGGTTGGCTCGCGGCGATGATCGGCATCGTCTCGCTCGGCGTGCTCATCCTCACGCTGATCATGACCGTGTACGACTCGCACCTGGCCTCGCAGGCACGCCAGGACGCGAAGCGGCTGGAACAGGTCAACGCAGCGCTCACGCACGGCAAGAACCTGCTCGCGCTAGCGACTCGCGCCGCCGGCATCTCTTCCTGGGAAATGGACATCGCCACGCAAACGACACTGTGGACCGAGAACGAGATCGAATCGCTGCGCATCGCAGGCGTCGATACCCGCACGAATCCCGACGCAATCTCGGCACTGATCCATCCCGACGACCGTTCCATCCGCTGCGACGCTGTGCGCAAGGCCGTGGCGGAAGGCCGCGACGTGTGCGCTTTCCGTTTTCGCGTCGTCGCGCCCGACGGCGCGATCGTTCATCTGGAAGCGCACGCGCGCATCTTCTGCGACGAGCGTGGCGAGCCGCTGCGGATTCTAGGCGTCTCCTGGGACATCACCGAGCAGGTGCTGCAGGAGGAGCGTCGCCGCGAGCTGCAGACGCAGCTGCGCGAGGCGTCTCGCGAAGCGGGCATGGCGGAAGTCGCCACCGGCGTCCTGCATAACATCGGCAACGTGCTCAACAGTCTGGGCGTCTCGGCCTCGCTGGTGCAGTCGAAGCTGCGCAACTCCCGCGTGGGCAACCTGAAGCGCATGGCGGATCTGCTGATATCGCAGGGCGATCAGGCCGGACGATTCCTCGAGCATGACGAGCGTGGACGCGAGATGCCCGGCTATCTCGCACAACTGGGCGACAACCTGGTCGGCGAACACGAGCAGCTGCGCGCGGAGGCGGCGGCGATCTCCGCCCACGTCGGACACATTCGCAGCATCGTGGCCGCGCAGCAGACGTACGCACGCCGCGGCGGCGTGACCGAGGCAGTGGACATTCCTGAGCTGCTCGACGGCGCGGTCGCGATTCATTTCGCGAATACCACCGATGTCACGATCCGGCGCGCCTACGACACCGTCGCCCCGCTGACCCTCGACCGCCACAAGCTCATCCAGATCCTCGGCAATCTATTGAGCAACGCGCGTCATGCGCTGAAAGCTTTCGAAGGCCGACGCGCGTTGACCTTGCGCGTGCAATCCCGTCAGCCCGGCGAGTTGCTGGTGGAGGTCGAGGACTCCGGCGTCGGAATCGATGCGGACGCTCTGCCGCGTCTGTTCGAGTTCGGTTTCACCACCAAGAAAGACGGTCACGGCTTCGGACTGCACACCAGCGCGATTCTCGCCAAGGAGCTGGGTGGCGAGCTGGTCGCACATAGCGATGGCCCCGATCGCGGCGCGCGATTCACGTTGCGACTGCTGTCGAACGCAATCGCCGCGGACCCACGGACCGTCGCGGGAATCGCCAGGTAAACGGTGCTCCAGAGCTGCGCGGCGTTCGATTCGTCGACGTCGCCGGTGTTCTGCCCGAATGGTGCCGGCTCGAAGCGGCCGTTCACGTAGCGCCATGACCAGAGCTCGGAAGCGCGCAGCTCGCGTGTTTTCGCGATCACCGACCACAGTCGCTCATGCGCCGCGCGCAAGCGCTTGCTCGTGTCTGCGGGCAAGTCGGACCGCGCGATCTGTCGCTCGAGACCGGCCGCAAGCAGCGCTTGCTGCCACGACCACGTGACGGTGCCGTGATACGCGGTGCGGCCGAGCTGGCGCTGCAGCGTTGCATCGGCGAACACGGGATTCGCGACCAACAAACCCGCGTCGGTCAGCAGGCCTGCGGGGAAAGGGCGCAGCATGCTCTCCACCATCTCCTCGACGACGGGCGCTGGCGGATGCTGAAACAGCAGCGCGAATCCGCCGTCGGAATGCTGGACCGGGACCGGCCGGAACTGCGCGTCGAGCGCGATTGCATTCACGACGATTTCGCCGCTCGCGCAGCGCATCGAGCGCCGGCGTCGCATTCACGCCCAGCTCTTTCGCGTACGTGCTTATCTGGCGGCGCGCATCTGCATTGCTGAGTTGCACGCGAAACAAGCCCGGCGCTTCACGCGACCAGACGACGGCCATGTCGCCTGCGGTTGCAAGGGTCCTGCGCTGATCGCGCGACAGATACGGCTCCATCAACCCGCTGAGCACGAACTTCTCGATCGCAGCCATCGCCGCCGGCACGAAGACGACGTTGACGTCGAACGGGTAGCGCCCGCCCGCCAGCCCGTCCTGACTGTCGCGCCACTCGCCGTACTTCAGGCCGGGCTTCAACGAGATCAGGTTGGCGGGTGCCGGCTCCTGCGCAAAGGGCTGCGCCGATCGAACCACCCAGTTGAAGTTGCGCGCCAGCGCTGCGCCGATGGTCTCGCCGTTCGCCGTGCGCCGAGCGAGAAACTCCCTGGCGCGCGCGTGACCGCGCGGATGCTCGAACACATAGGCCGCCGCGACGGGCGCGAGCATGAAGTCGTCGTCGATCATGTTGTAGTCGTAGATCGGCGCGTCGCTCGCAGCTCCGCCCTGCTTGCGATGCCGCAGGACTGCGAACTCCCCGATGTCTTCTTCGTGCGCGACTTCGCCATTCGCGGCGAGCCGCTGCACGACCGCTTCGAGTCCGCCCTCCACGGCTTGCGGCTCCAGGACCGGGAGCAGCAAGCGCAAAGACATCAGCGTGTCGCGCCCGAAATAGGTATTGAAGCGCCACGAGCCGGCGAGGAACTTCTCCTCATAGCTGAGGAACGTCAGCACTTCGCGGCTGCGCCGGTCGTCATTGGCATTGGTGTTCAGCAAATGACTGCTCAGCGGTGTGAGCGGCGTTTCACCAGTCAACGCAGTGATGCGAAGTCGCAGCGGCTCGCCGGCGCGCGACGAGGTCAACGACAATGGCTTGCCGTTTCCGCCACGCACTTCGCCGTTCTCGACAGCGATCGTCAACGCGTAGCCTGCGGCACCGTCGAGACGCGGCCGGGACCATTCGATGGTACTGGATGTGACCTTCGGCGCACTCTTGACCTCAGCAGGATATGCGCCGTTGATCTGATAGTCGCGCAACACCCGCACGCTGCTCAGCACCGCGTCGCGCACCACCACAGATCCATCGACGGATGCTTGCGCCTCGATGCCGTGCAGGACACGGCCGCGCGCGTCAGGCCGGCTGACGCCCTTCATTTCGCCCAACGTCCACTGGACCGGTGTTCGCGTCGGCTCGAACCAGACACCGACCCCGCTGTTCCCTGCGGGAAACGCGACCAGCACGCGCGGCTGCGTGCCAGCGCTCAACAGCAAATGCGCCGAGACCGGGCCTTGTTGATAGAAGGCGTTGGTTACACGACCTTCGGTGATCCGGAACTGCAGCGGCGCTGGCGGCGCCGCGGCGTTCGCGGAAACAGTTACGAACAGGAGTGCGAGCGCGAGCCGCACACCGTTACCACCGATACTTCGCCAGCCGTCAAAAGCCATAAGCGATGCTTAGTTGGATCGAGCGAGGAAGGATGAAGCGGCCATTCGGTGCCGTCGGGTTTCGGGGATCGCCTTCGGTCAGGCCCCGTGAATCAGTCGCATTGTCGATCGCGACCTGCACGCTCAGCTGATCCATGCCGACAACCAGGCCACAGTCCAGTTTTTCGAACGGCTCGAGGGTAACCAGATTCGTTTCATCAGACTGACGCTCGGCAATGATCGAATAACTAGCGTAAATGGATGCCGCTAAAGAATCCGTGATGGCCCAGGAATAAGTGGGCGACAAGCGGACTTGATAAGGCGGTTGCCGAGCGACTTCGTTGCCGCGATTCGGCCCGTTTCGGATCAGCGTCCGCTGCAGCGTGGCATTCAGGTCGATCGCGAAGCGATCGGACAATTGCAGCTTCGCATCGACCTCGAGGCCTTGCGCTTCGTTCTTCTGCAAGACACACGGGACGATCCCGCCCACGACGCACAACGGAAAACCGTCAACCTTGTTGCGAAAGTAAGTTGCATAGAGCGCAAACGCGTCTTTGGATAGCTTGTAGCCGAGCTCGTACTGACGCACCTTCTGAAACAAGTCCTGACCGCGGTCGTGGAATTCGGCCTGAAAACCTCGATAGGTGTCGAATCCCGGCGCCAGATAGCCGCGGTTGACGCGGAAAAACAGTCCCATGTCGTCACTCAGTGACCAGTTGAGCGCTGCTGTGTAGGTGTTCTTGGAAGTCGTCGTGTCAACCAAAGCATCGGCCACACCATCCAGCGTTCCGGTGTCGGCCTCGTAGTGAGTTGTGAATCGCGACCTACGTATGCCGGCATCGATCGTCAGGGGCTGGAGGGGGCGAAATTGTCCCGTCAGATAGAGTGCATCGACCTTGGAGCTGCCACTGGCTTGCAGGTCGAAGTCCCAGTCACAGCTGTTCACTTCGGCTTGTGGCATATCGTGACAGGCAATTTCGCTGATGAGTTCGCCGTTGTGACGTTGCGCGTACCATTTCGTATTGCCGATATTCCAGATCTCCTCGACCGAAACGCTCGATGTGTAGTAGCCAAGCGTGAGTTGGTCGGGCTCTGCCCAGCGCTTCGTCAGGCTCACCTCGTTGACGAGAGCTTCAAGGTCCTTACGGACCACCCAGGCTCCGAACTGCTGAACAGTATCTGCGCCGGCGATCGGATTCCCGGTCACTGCGCCGGTCCCACCGCCGAAGAGAAAGTTGCCGTTGATGTCTTGCAGTGAGTTCAGCGGAACTGCAGCACCGTTCGGCACGAAACCCACCGTATCCGCACTTCCCCGCGTAAGCCCCGCGCGCTCGGCGAGTGTCAATCCATGGCCCAGATCAAACTCGAAGGAGGCACCGGAGACGGCGCCGTCCCAACCGCGTCCCTCTCCCATGTCCACCGCTTCGCGACGAGTTTGGGTCCCGCCTTCTGGCACCGGCACGCTGAAGTCCAGCTCCACGCGGCGGTTCGCCGGGCCCACTTGCGTATAACCGGCACCGCTGTCCGAATTGCGCAGGTTGACCGGCAGGTACCACGTTCCATGATCGTCGGTATCGCGATGAAAGGCCTTGAGCGTGCCGCGATCGAACACGCGAGTCACCTTGATCGTCAGCTGGGACCCCTCTTCAGATTCAAACCCCGCATCGCGCAGACCCTGCGAGGAACTCAAGTAGCCTCCCACCATGTAGTACCAGTCATCTGCGAGCTTGCCGCTCAGGAATCCATCGATGCGCTGCAGGTCATAGTCCGAGGCCGTGTACTTCAACGTCCCCTTGCTTTGCTCGCCGCCTTCCTTGAGCAGGAAGTTAGCCGTCAACCCAGGCTGCCCGTTGGCAACGACCGGACTCGGCCCGCCGCGCAACGCCTCCAGACGCTCCACGGTTTCATCCAGCCGAAGCAGCGTTGAGTCCTCCAGAAAAGACACATTGGTCGGAAAAATGGCAACGCCGTCGACCTGCAATGTCACGAACGGCGCGTCCGCGCCACCGGGGAAACCGCGCAACAGGATGTTGGCTCCGGAGACTCCGCCGGAGCTCTCGACCCAAACGCCGGGAATCACTTTGAGAAGATCCGCGGTACTCAACGGCGCGATCCGCGATATCTCCTTGGCGCTGACGGTTGAAATCGCAAAGCTCGCGTCGAGTTTTCTCACTGCCGCGCCGCCGGCAGTACCAGTAACGATGACTTCTTCGAGCGCGAATTCATCGGCCGGGGAAACGGACTGCCAGCGCAGCATTGACGACCGGCATGGCGGCGCCTGCGTCCTGACTTCTATGTTGGGTATTCGGTGAGATCGAGCGCGTCGGTACGTCTGTCGCATGTCTACCGGCCAGCTGACGCGAACTGTCGCGAGAAATGATGAGCACGCCGCCTGCTCGTTCTTCCGCACGCAACTGCGTGCCCTTCAGCATGAGTCGCAATGCCTCGATCGGCTCGTACATGCCGCTGACCGGGCGAGCGCGTTGACCGCTCACAGCATCGGCCTCGAACAATAACTGCGCTGAAGCTTGACGGCCGAATTCCATCAGGGCAGCCGGCATTTCCGGCCTCTCGATGCGAAAGTCTCTCTTCTCAGCAAGCGCCGCAGGACTGAAAGCCGTCGACAACATCGATGCCGCAACGACAGCGCCAGGCGCTGCCCGGCACGACATGCCCTTTCCAATTGCACTCACACAGGCGTCCCCCGACAACTCGGCCCTGAGCGATGCAGTGATATTCCAATTGCAGACACATCTCAAGCGACTTTCCGTTACGCGCATTTTTTTCAGTCTTGTACAGCGTACTCAAAACGTGCTCAATCGGCCCACTGCGCCACCATCGCAGCAGCTCACTCATGACGACACCGGAAACCATCAATTGGTTCGAGCACTGTGTCCTGGTCTATGAAGGGCAGATTCGATCGTTCCTGCGCCATTACTTTGCCGAGGGCAGCGACATCGAAGATTGCATTCAGGAAACCTACGCTCGCCTGCTTGCAATGACACCCGAGGCGCGCACCTCGGTGCGGCAATGGCGCGCCTTCGTGTTCACCACGGCGCGCAATGTCGGGCTCAACATGTTGCGACGGCGGCGAGTGATTTCGCTCGATGCAGTAGCGGAACTGGAAGCGTCGGATGTCTTTATGGACAGTCGTCCGACGACATTTGAGGAAGTGAATGCGCGCCAGGAACTGGCGCTTCTGCAGAAGGCCATTGCGGCTTTGCCAGAACGTTGCCGACAGGTCTTTACGCTACGCAAAGTTCACGGACTGCCGCAAAGAGAGATCGCCCGGCAGTTGGGTATCAGCGAGAACACGGTCGAGCAACACGTGGCAAAAGGCGTTCGTACCATCGCGCGGTTCATCTTCGACTACCAGGCCAGGCGTTCGTCTGCCTCCGCGGTTGAGCTGGGGCGAACGAAGGATGCGGATCGCATCGATGAGTAGCGAACAGATCGATCGCGAAGCTGCGCAGTGGCTGGCGCGGCTGGATAGTCAGCCCGAGAGCGAAGCACTCCGTGCGCAGTTCGAAAGCTGGAGAAGCGCGGACGCTCGTCATGCCGCAGCTTACTTGCGCTTGTCGATCGCATGGGCTCGCATGGATCGCCTGCGTGCTCTGAGTGCCGGCCAATCGTCCATCGATTCGGACGCGTTGCGTGTGCAATCGGAACGCGATCGTGACGCAGCCGCCGATGAGAGCCGAAAGGTAGTTGGTTACGAATGGCGACGGGCCGCTATTGCAGCCGGATTTGTCCTGCTGACTTTAGGCGGGCTGGTCCTCGTCAAGAGCCTCTCGGGAGAGACGCTCACAACCCAGGTCGGCGGATTCGCACGTGCGCGGCTGACCGACGGCTCGACCGTGGAGTTGAACACCGGGACGCGCCTGAAGGTGCAAATGGACGATGAGTCCCGGCGAGTCGAACTCGTGGCTGGCGAGGCTACTTTTTCGGTCGCGCACGAGCCAGCACGGCCATTCATCGTGAACGCCGGCGAAGCAACGGTCCGAGCAGTGGGCACGCGCTTCAACGTGCGCCGTCGTGCGGAGTCGGTCGACGTGCTGGTGACAGAGGGCAAGTGCGCGTCGCGCGCGCCCGGTATTCCGACGGCGCCTGGAGCTTCGAGCTCCGCATTGGTGAGTGCCGGCGAATCGGCGCTGATTGCGGCCACCCACATAGAACGCGCGCCGGTCACGCCTGCTTTGGCGGATCGCGCGCTCGCGTGGCATCACGGCTCTTTGGAGTTCGAATCGAGCACGCTTGCCGAGATCGTCGCAGAGTTCAACCGCTACAACGAACGAAGGATCGTCATCGACGATCCGGATCTGGCCACGATGCAGATCGGCGGTCGCTTCAGTGCGACGAATCCGGATGGCTTTGTACACGTCCTGACCGATTTCGGGATTCGCGCCGACATCACCGACTCCGAAATCGTCCTGCGTCGCGCTTCGCGGACACAGGTTCGTTGATCCTGCTGACCAAAGGAGAAGACCTCATGAGCTCGCTCGCGTTGCAAGAACAGATCCGACGCCGCCTTCGTGAACACGGACGCAGGGCATCGTCCGTGGCCGCAGGATGTGCAGCATTGGCCTTTGCGACAGGCGCTGTCGCACAGCAGGCAGCACCAACCGGCGAAGGTCCGCTCGAGGAAGTCATCGTGACCGGCACCGCCGCCGGCGCGGAGATTCAAAAAGTCGAGGCGAGCTTCGCGATCACAACCGTGAGCGCAGAGGACATCACGAAGTACTCACCGCAGAGCACCGCGGACCTGCTGAAGCTCGTACCCGGCGTCTGGTCCGAAAGCTCGGGCGGTGTATCCGGCGCGAACGTGATGGTGCGCGGATTCCCGGGCGGCGGCGATGCGCCGTATCTCACGGTCCAGCTGAACGGAGTACCGATCTACCCCATCTCGACTCTGGCCTTCCTCGAGAATACGACGATGTTCCGCATCGACGAGACGGTGCGCACGGTTGAAGCGCTGCGCGGCGGCCCGAACCCGGTGTTCTCGAACGGCCAGCCCGGCCTGACGACGAACTTCATCCTGCGCAGGGGTAGCGAGGAAACGGAAGGTATCGCCAAGTACACGACCTCTGACTACGATCTGCGCCGCTTCGACGGGTACGTGAGCGGCCCGCTGGCCGAAAACTTCTACTACATGATCGGCGGCTACATCACGAGCTCGCCGGGGCTGCGCGACGCAGGCTACAACTCGGACGAGGGGCAGCAGTTCACGATCAACCTCACCCGCGAGCTCGACAACGGCGAGATCAACTTCTTCCACCGGCAGACCGACGACTACGGCCAGTGGTACCTGCCGGTGGCGCTGAACGTGCCGGGCGTGGACGCCGGATACAACCAGCTCGGCGCCAGGAACCGGCAGCGCCAGATCATTACCAACAACGCCAGCGCGGCATTCCCCAACGGCGGCGATCCGAACGCCCCCAACCCGACGATCAAGACGCTCGATCTCGATGAAGGCCGCGGCTGGCGGGGCTCGATTACGGGCGGCTCGGTCAGTCTCGAGATCGCCGAGAGCTGGCAACTCACCGATCGTTTCGGCTTCACTTCCGGAGACGCCGACACGGTCGGGCTCGTTCCGCGCGGCGGCGCCGTGCAGGTGGGCGCACTGCTGGCCAACCCGGCAATCGATCCGCAAGCCGTAGTCATCGGTCCGATCACCGGTAGGGCCAGTGGGCGCGCAATCGGCCCGGAGGAATTCATCCAGCAGTTCGGCGCCTGGGAAGTTCGCAAGGACGTCGAAGCCTTCTCGAACGACATCAGCCTGTCCAAGACCTTCGACCGGGGGACGGCGACCTTCGGCTTCTACACGTCCAGCACCTCGAGCGACGACCTCTGGTCGCTGGACAACCAGAAGTATGAAGTCGTGCAGCACGGCGGCGAAGTGGTGAACGGCATCGCCTGCAACGATCCGGCCGTCGACAGCTGCGGCGGCAACTTCGATATCGACGGCAGCGGTGACGCCACGTCGAACGCGTTGTACGCGGCAACTTCGTTCGACATCATCGAGGCGTTGCGCGCGGATGTCGGGGTTCGGTACGAAAAATACGAGATCGACTACACGGTCGACGACGGCAGGGACGGCGATGTCGATTTCGGCGCGTCGACCGACGAGTCGGAGGTTTCGTGGACGGCTGCGCTCAATTACATGCTGACCGACAACATGGGCGTCTTCGGCCGCATCAACCGGGGCCACCTGATGCCGCAGTTCGACACCTATCGGGACGGCCGCGCTGCGTTGGCCAGCGGCAATGACCTGATCCAGGACATCAAGCAGTACGAGGCCGGCTTCAAATGGGCCGGGGACAACCTCAGCCTGTATGCGACGGGCTTCTACACGGAAGTCGAACCGAGAATCGTCACTTTCGTGTTCGGCGGCGACGCCTTGCTCACGACGCAGGAGTCGCAGGGTATCGAGCTCGACGCCGTCTGGCGAACCGACGCCGGGTTTTCGGTGTCGCTCAATGCGACTTTCCTGGAGTCGGAGATCAATGTCATCAGCGGGATCGATCCCGTCCCGGGAGTCGACGGCAAAGAGACGGAGCGGCAGCCCGGCTGGCAGGTGCGCCTGACGCCGAGCTGGGACTTCAGCTTCGGCGATGTGGAGGGGACCGTGTACGGCACGCTGAGCGCGGTCGACGACCGCTTCGGCGAGGCGCAGAACGTCAATGTCCTGCAGGGCTACGAGAAGTTCGATCTCGGCGTCATCCTGCAATTCAACGAGGCGTTTATCGTGCAGCTCGCCGGCGACAACCTCACGGACGAGGATGCGCTGACCGAGAGCGATCCGCGGACGATCCTGGCGCCGAACGGCCGCTTCATCATGCCGCGGAGTTTCGAGTTCAGCGTCGGCTACCAGTTCTGAATGGGGGTCCAGGGAGCCGGGCCGGACGACCACCGGCTCCCACCTCTGCGGGGTGCTGTGAGTCATCTGCTGAGACAGCCCTGCGACACTCCCCCACTGTCACTGCGCAACTCTTCAGATTGCAGCGCGCCGGTCGTCAAAGAGACGGATGTACTTCCGTTCTTCCAAGCGTCGATCCGCAGCGTCTCGCCGTGCTCCTCTTGGTCGCGGCAAGCGTGGCTGTGTGCGCGCTCGCCAGCGTGAGCCTGACGAGCGCCGATCCCGAATCCGTGAAGGTGTTCGATCGCCTGCACTGGACTGTGGCATACGTCACAGCGCCGCTCATCGCGTGGCTGGGCATGTGGCAGATCGAAGGGCCGGATCGCACGGCGCGACGCTGGTTTGCGATCGGTCTCACGATCACGGCGATCGCGTATCTCGATTACGTATATTGGGGATTCACCGGCTACACGCTGGTGCCGAAGTACGGCGATCAACTGTTCCTGGCCATAGGCCCGTGCAGCCTGATCGGTGTGATCGCGGTCACACGCAAACACCCGCGATTGCCGCTGCGCTCCTTCCTGCTCGACGTCGTCGCGCTCGCGCTCGTGGTGCTCACGCTCACGCTGGATCTGTATTTGCCACGACAGGAAATCCTGGCGCCGCTGAAGCTCCTGGAGCTGGTCGCGTATCCGATTTTTCTCTTCACGCCCGTATGCGTGGGTGTAGTCCTCGCGCTGACGCTGCGCTTGCGGCTCGACGCTCGCTGGCTGCTGTTCCTGATCGCGTCGCTGGTCAACGGCATGGCGTGGATGATGTGGAACGCGAATGTGCCGATCAGCTTGCCCAAGTTTGGCACCTGGCTGAACTTCTGGTTCTCTGCAGCCACTCTCGCGCTCGGCTACGGCGCCTGCATCTGGAAGACGACGCCCGATCCGGACCCGGCGTGGGAGCGCCGCTGCGAGGCGTGGTTGCGGATGATCCCGTTGTTCGTGGTCGCCGCCGCAGTGATCAGCGTCGCAATCGTCTGGGCAGTTCCGAACGTGATGCGCTCAGTGCAGCTCGCCACCGTCGTTGGCGCGGCGATCGTGATCGCCCTCGCCTTCGCCCGCCAGTACAACATCAACCGCCAGCTCGTCGAGGCCACGGAACGCGCCAATCGCATGGCGGAGATGGCGCAGGTCGCCAGCCGCGCGAAGAGCGAGTTTCTCGCTAACATGAGTCACGAGATCCGCACGCCGATGAATGGCGTGATCGGCATGAGCGAGCTGCTGCTCGACACGAAGCTCGACCAGCAACAGCGCGAGACGGCGCAGACGATTCGCGACAGCGCGCGGGCGCTGCTCACCGTGATCAACGACGTGCTGGACTTCTCCAAGATCGAGGCCGGCAAGCTGGAGCTGGAGTCCACGCAGTTCTCGCCGCGTGAAGTCGTCGACAGCGTCGTGCGGACGATGGGCGTTGCCGCCCGGGCGAAAGGACTCACGGTGACATTCGAGATCGATCCGACGGTGCCGCAACTGGTGCGCGGTGATCCGGGCCGCTTCCGTCAGGTGCTCGTCAATCTCTGCGGTAACGCCGTTAAATTCACCGAGCGCGGCAGCGTGACAGTCGCGCTCACGTTAGCAAGCAGCGATTCGCAACGCGCCCTGCTTCGCTGCGTTGTACGCGACACGGGCGCAGGCATTCCAGCAGATCGGTTGCACACGCTGTTCAAGCCGTTCTCGCAGGTCGATGCCTCGACGACGCGTCGCTACGGCGGCACGGGGCTCGGGCTGTCCATCGTCAAGCGACTCGCGGAGTTGCTGGGCGGCGAGGTCGGTGTCGACAAGCCGCGAAGGGTCGGGCTCGACGTTCTGGTTCACTGCCAGCTTCGAGCTGCAGACCGTGCAGGCTGTTGAAGAAGCGCCTGCGGCGATCGATGCCGCTGCCACGCAGCCGCGCAGCGAGCGACGCATTCTGCTGGTCGAAGACAACGCGGTGAACGAGAAAGTCGCCACACGCTTCCTGCAGAAACTCGGCTATCTGGTCGACGTGGCCCGCAACGGCCGCGAAGCCGTCGATGCCTGGGCGTCAGGCTACTACGATCTCATCCTCATGGACTGCCAGATGCCGGTACTGGACGGCTACGAAGCGACGCGCGAGATCCGTGCACGCGAGCCGGCCGCGCAGCGCATTCCCATCGTCGCGCTGACTGCGAACGCGATGAAGGACGACGACTTGAAATGCAAGGCGGCCGGAATGGACGACCACCTGAGCAAGCCGCTCGACCGTGAGCGACTCGAGCACTGCCTCGCGCTGCATCTCGCCCGATCAGAACCACGCGTGGATGCCGACGACGATCGCCAGCTCACTGGCGTCGACGCCGCGCTCGCGCGCTAAATCCGCTGTCTGCCCGAACTTGCGTTCCCAATGCAGCCCGACGTAGGGAGCGATCTCGCGGCGGATCTCGTAACGCAGCCGTAATCCGACCTCGACGTTCGACAGTCCCGAGCCGATACCATTCTCCGGATCGTTCTTGCCGTACGCGCGCACCTCGACCTCCGGCTGCAGCACCAGCCGTTGCGTGATGAGCATGTCGTACTCGCCCGAGAACCGAGCCGCCGTACGCCCTTGCTCGCCGACATAGACGGCGGCATCGACGTCGAAGAAATACGGCGCGACCCCCTGGATGCCGAAGTCGAGCCACGTCCGCGACGGGCCGGTGCCGAAGTCGTGACGCACGCCGGTCTGAATGCTCCAGTACGGCGAGATGATGCGGTCCCACATCAGCTCGAAGCGCCCTTCCGCTTCGCCATCGATCCGATCGCCTTCGGTTTCGAACCAGATCTTGTTGTAGTCGCCGCCGTACCAGGCGTCGAGCTCCCACACCTGCGCATCCTCGTCGCCGATCTCGCGCCATTCGAGCTGATCGAGCAGGAGCTTGCCGTATGGCGCATCGTCCTCCATCCGCATCAGCTCGATCATGCGTTCCTTCGACATGTCTTCCATCACGTGTGCTGGCGGATCCGGCGGCACGTGCGCCGCGCCGAGCAGGCCCAGCAGAAGTTCGAACGTGCTCATGCGACCTGTACCTCGCGGAACATACCCGCTTCCATGTGGTACAGGAGGTGACAGTGGTAGGCCCAACGGCCAATCGCGTCTGCAGTCACTGCATAGCTGATTCGCTGCGCCGGGTTGACTGTCACGGTGTGCTTACGCACCTGGAACGCGCCATGCGCGTCTTCGATCTCGCTCCACATACCGTGCAGATGGATCGGGTGCGTCATCATCGTGTCGTTGACCAGCGTGATGCGCAGACGCTCGCCATGCGTGAAGCGCAGCGGCTCCGCTTCCGAGAATTTCTGCCCGTTGAACGACCAGATGAAGCGTTCCATGTGACCGGTGAGGTGCAGCTCGATCTCGCGTCCGGGCTCACGGACGTCGATGGGCCCGTCGACCGTGCGCAGATCGGCGTAAGTCAGAGCGTGCCGTCCGGTGTCTCGCTGGCCGGGCCCGAGGTGATCGAGACCGGTCGCCACCTGCTCTACTTGCATATCGACAGTCGGTGCGTTCTCCGACCGCGCGTGCTGGAGGGGAGCTGCCGCACCGTGATCGTGATGGCCAGCACCGTGCCCCATTCCCATGTCGCTGTGTGTCAGCAAGGTGCGCGGGTCGAGCGGCGGAATTTCCGCCGTCATCCCGGCGCGCGGCGCCAGCGTTCCGCGTGCGTAGCCCGAGCGGTCGATCGCCTGCGCGAAGATCGTGTACGCACGATCGTCCCTGGGCTCGACGATCACGTCGTACGTCTCCGCGGTGGCGATCCGGAACTCGTCGACCGTCACCGGCTCGACATCCTGGCCGTCCGCCGCGACGACGGTGAGCTTCAGGCCCGGGATGCGCACGTCGAAGATGCTCATCGAAGAGCCGTTGATGAATCGCAGCCGGACGCGCTCGCCGCGCTCGAACAGCGCGTTCCAGTTGTCTGCCGGAGTGACGCCGTTCATCAGATATGTGTATGCGTAGCCGGAAACGTCGAGCAGATCCGTCGGATTCATCCGCATTTGCCCCCACATGCGGCGGTCATCGAGCGTCTGCTGCCAGCCCTGCTTGCGCGCGTCGCGGAACAGATCGCCGACCGTGCGCTTGTGGAAGTTGTAGTAGTCGCTCTGCTTCTTGAGCGTCGAGAAAATCCGCTCCGGATCGACGTCGGTCCAATCGGACAACAGCACCACGTGCTCGCGGTCTGCATGCTGCCGCTCGCCGCCGCGAGGCTCGATGACGATGGGACCGTACAGCCCGGTCTGTTCCTGGAAGCGCGAGTGCGAGTGATACCAGTAAGTGCCGTGCTGGTTCACCTTGAAGCGATAGACGTAACTGCCGCCGCTCGGGATGCCGTCGAAGCTGATCCCCGGCACGCCGTCCATGTCCGCGGGCACGATCATGCCGTGCCAGTGAATCGAGCTGCGCATAGCCAGCCGATTGGCAACACGCAGCGTAATCGTGTCGCCCTCGCGCCAGCGTAGGAGCGGTGCGGGGATCTGGCCGTTCACGACGGTGCCGAGGCGAGACTTACCTGTGAAGTTGACGGGCGTCTCGCCTATCTGCAGATCGAACTGCGTGCCGGATAAGACGGCACGCGGCGCGCTTTGCGCCCACGACGGATTGCGCGACGAGCCCAGCACGAACATGCCGGCTCCGGCGCCGGCCAGAAACCCACGACGACTCAGCATGAATTGAAGACAGCACGCCGCACGGCGTGCAGGGTAGCCGCCGGTACGGGCGCACGCAACGACCCGGCGCGCAGCAACTAGCGACCAGGCTCGAACAGCTCGATCGGGTTGCCGTCCGGGTCTTCCAGCTGGATCTGCCGGCCGCCCGGTCCCTCTTCCATCTTATTGCGCAAACGCAGGCCGCTCTTCTCGAACTCGCCGATGCGAAGGTTTCGTCGGCGGAATCTTACTGTCGAACCGCGCGGCGCCGCTTGGGGCGCTCGCCAGGAGCCGCTAGCGGTGGCAAGCGTCGGCGAATCGTGTGCGACTTGATCAGCGACGTGTTCGTCTCCGCCTTGTCTGCAATCCGGCTGAAGATGCGATCGAGGTCCTCGATCGTGCGGATGACCAGCCGGGCGATGAAACAGTCCTCACCCGTAACCTTGTCGCACTCGGTGATCTCGGGGATCTGCCTGAGCTGCTCCTGCACGATCTGTCCTTTGCCGGGCAAGGCGCGGATCCGCACGATCGCTTCCAGCTGGTAGCCGAGCGCGCGCGGGTCGAGCTCGACGGTGAAGGCGCGAATCACGCCGCGCTCCTCGAGCCGACGCAGCCGCTCGCTGACGCTCGGCGAAGAAAGCTTAACGCGCGTCGACAAATTCTTAAGCGAGATGCGCGCGTCCGCGACCAGCGCCTCGACGATCTGCCGATCGATTGCATCCACGGTCCGCTACTCCTGAGGCAAGAACGGCGTTCTGCCTTACTTCGTTAACCGAACTTGGGGCTCGCGCCCTTGCTCGCGACATGTAAGCCGCTGCGCTGCTTTGGCATCCTAGCATCGCAGAGGTTGTCATGATCGTTCGAACGATGTTGTGTGTGTTGTCAGCGTGCCTGGTCACGCTGCACGCGAACGCCGATAGTGTGATCGGAACGCGCGTCGAAGCGACGTGGCGCATTCAGAGCCTCGTCTTCCATCACAGCTCCAGCGTGGCTTACTCGTGCGCGGCGCTGCGCGAGAAGATCGCTGCAATCCTCGAGAGTGCCGGTGCGCACCGTGGCACGGTCGTTGCGATGGAGTGTGGCAGAGGATTAGTGCGAAGCGCGCGAGCACACATCACTCTCGCCTCCCCCGTCGTTGCCACATCTGAAACCGCGCTCGTACCGGCGGGGTTCATCGCTCGCGCCGAACTCGTCGCAAGAATCCGCGGCGCGCCTGCACCGGCCGCAGCTGCCATCGAGCGGTTTCCAGCGACGTGGCGCAGAGTCTCTTTACCTCGCGACGTCTCGTCTCGCACGGGAGATTGCGAGCTGGTGCGCGCGGTGGTGAAGCAAGTCCTGCCGCGACTCTCGACGCAAGTTCAACGCACGCCGCTGTGCATCGGCGGAGTGACACGCGCAATGCCGCTAGAGATCGTCGCGCTGGTGCGCGATCCCGTCGCGGACTCGTAGTAAGCGTCGCCGGCGAAGAACATCGACACGGTCTCGCCGCCGATGGCACGGGTACTGACCTTGCAACGTGCGATGCCGCCGGCGTCCGTCACGCCCGAGCATTTCTCGGTGCCGGCTTTGGAGGTGACGATGAACACCACGGTACGTTTGCGGACAGGGTGACCGTCGTTGTCGCGCAGCTGCGCAGCGAGCACGCGATGATGTCGACCCGACGGGCCAACATCGTCGAACCATCGAACGCTGGTCGATTCCCTGACGACGCGCAGCGAACTACGCGGCGCCTCGATCGGCAGATACTCGCCATCGCCCTCGAACTGCGCCGCTACCAACACAGGCGCGTCGCTGGGGCGTTGCTCGACCATGAGCGTTGCAGTCGCCATGCCACTCGCGTCGGTCGTGATCTGCATCCGCTCGTCGCCTACGCGCAAGCGAACGACTCGACTGCCGAGCGCTGTTCGAACCGGCGGATGACTGAAGAGCGCCTGATCGAGATCGAGCGACGTCAGCTGGAGGTCGACCTTCACCGGATCGGAATAGACCGCGGTGGCCGGACTCGTCAGCGTGAGCCTGGCCGGCAGCCTCGCCTCGGTCCCGCCCGGAGGCGTCAGTCGTCTGAACCAATCGAACGCCTTGCGACCTTCGGTGAACACGGCGTCGGTTCCGCAGAAAGGCAGGCCCGGAGGTCCAGCCGTACAGGAAGGCACGAACGCGAGCGCCTCGGTATAGCCGTTCCACGTGTTGCCGGTGATGCCGCGGACGCCGAGCGAATCCAGCATCTGCTCCTGACCGAGCCGCCACGGCTCGTTGTTGCCGTAGCGCGGCGGGTTGTCCGCGCCGAACACACGATGCGCGTCGTAGCCGGACGAGACGTCGAGAATCACCGGAACGCCGGTGTTCACCCAGGCACTGATGTAGTCGCGCTTCCATGCGATGAGCTGCGCGAGTTGCGGTGAGCCGTCGCGCGCATCGCAGTTTGAGTCTGCGTCTCTGCAAAGACCTGTCGCCAGGCCTCTGAACACTTCGGGAATGAACGGCTGAATGGCGAGCACGGCCTTCTGCTGCGCGAGCAGCGGTCCGGTTTTCTTCGCGGTCGGCTTGAAAGACGCCCCGTGATCGGGCGGCAACGCATCGAGCGTGAAGCCAACACGAACGCCGCGCAGCGCATAGACGCGGTCTGCCACCCAGCCGAAGCCCTTCGCGAACGTCTCGTCGGTGACGCCGACCTGGTTCGACGCTACGTGGATCAACGAGACGACGTAGCGCGGCTTGCCGTCGCGGTCGTACATCTGTGCCCACTTCGCGGGCCATTCCTTGTTCCGCGGATGAAGCAGGAATCGATCGATGAGATCGACGACCTGCTCCACAACTGCGGGCGCGGGCGCTGGATGCAGTGCCGGGAAACGTGTCCGCAAAGCTGTATGAAGGCGACTGGCCGACCGGACCGGCATCGCCATGACAGCCGCGCTGTTGCAAGTCCTGTGTACTCGCGCCGTCCTCGATGTACGGCGCGATGAGCACCGGCCGGCCGACCGCCTGATCGAACACTTCCTCGTTCGCGCCGAGGTGCGGTGTGCATCGGAGCCCAGAAAGCCCAGCGATCGACGTTCGGCGGACCCCAATACGACATGTTCACGACGTTGACGCCCGCCGCCAGCATCAGGTCGATGGCGTGCCCGCGCTTTTCGCCGCCGACGTTGTCGGACCAGCCGAGGTTCATCCAGCCGTCCACGGGCAGCACGGTGTAGAGACAGAACGCGTTGGTAGCGGGCGCGAGCGGCGGCGCACCGGGATTCGGGCCCGGATAGAAAGCTTCGCCGGGGATGCCGCGCCACTGACCCGGGAAGAAGAACATGCTCTTCATCGGCTGGCCTTCGAAGCCAGGATTCGCCAACGTGCCGGGTGTGTGCGGCGAGCTTGCGGCAGGAGATGCGAGCACGATGCTCGCGAGCGCGATCAGCAAGTAACGTTCAATCACCAATGTGTTTCCGACGTAGGAGGACAGACCATCGTAGGTCTTGCACCTGCAGCGGACTATGACCGCGCGGCGCTGAATATTGATCGTTCGTACGCTAGCGATGACTTTTCAGATAACGATCCGCATCCCGCAACCGCGCCGGCCGCGTTTCGCTCTTGCTCGAAGCGCCCAGGTCGAGCAGCTTGCGATAGAACTCGATCGCGACTGCTTCATCGCGCGCCAGCTCGGCCGAGCGAGCGATCCCGTACACGCTGTTGAAGCGATTCGGACTGCGCTCGAGCGTCGCTGCGTATTCCTTCCTCGCAGCGGCGTACTCGCGCTTTTCGAGCAGCATGTCGGCGAGCAGCTCCCGCGCCGGCAAGACTTCACCCGGCGTGACCGGATGCTTCTCCGTCGACGACTCGAGGTCAGCGGCCTGGCGCATCGTAGCCAACGCTTCGGTACGCTGCCCGTCGGCCCATTGCAGCCACGCGGCGGCCGACAGGCGCTGAATCTCCACTTGCGTGCCCCAGTACGCGTTGGTCGCAGCAGCGCGATCGCGCAACTCCGCAAGAGTCGCCAGCGACTGACGCGCAGATTCGCCGCGCCCACTGCGCGCCGCGCCGAGCGCACGAGCGAAATGCGTGATCGCCTCGACCGCCGGATAGGACGCCCACGGAAGCGACTTCGGCGATCGCGGCTCGAGCGCTGCGGCCTCGCCCCAGTTCTGACGCTCTAACGCGACGCGGGCCGGAATGGCCGCGAATGCATATGCCGACGCCATCTCCGTCTGCACCGGCGATTGCAGGCTCTGCAGAGTCGCGCTGACCTGCGCGGCCTCGTCATCCTGCCCGCGCTGCAGATACGAGTACGCGAGATAGTCGAGCGCATGCAGGTAATGAATCGACACCGCACCCGCAACCGGATTTGCGAGAGCTGCTGCCGCCGAACGCTTGTTCCAGGCGATCGAGTCCTCCCACGCGCCGATACGAGTGAAGATGTGCGTCGGCATGTGCAGCGCATGCGGAACCTCCGGCGCTATGCGCCCGTATGCGCGTGCAACTTCGAGAGCGCGCATGGCGAGGGGCGGGAGAGTCATAGGCGTGAATGATGTAGTGATGCGCTCCGGGATGATCTGGAAAGCGCGCGAACACCTTTTCGATCAGCTCGCCGGCGCGGCGTTGCTGCGCGAACGTCTTGTCCGAGGGATCGGCCGTTGCCAGCTGTCCGAGCGCGTAGAACAGCGCGGCATCCGGATCGTCCGGATACTTTGCATGGACCGCAGCCCAGGCGCTGGCGAAGGCGAGCAGGTTCGGCGCCTCCTTGTTGGACTTTCCTGCTTTGTAGTAAGCCTGCACCGCCTCGACGTACGCGCGCTCGCGATCCGTTTTCTTGCCTTCAGCCATTGCGGTATCGGCGAGCAAGGCACCTTTATCGAACGACGCCGCCGGCGGCGGATCCGACCACAGCGGATGCACGAAGGTCATCGCCTGTCCCCAGTAAGCGATCCCACATGCAGGCTGTACGCTCGCGGCTGCGGCGAAGGATTGGTGCGCGCTCTCGTACATCATGTGATGGAGCAGCGCGAGACCCTGTTGAACGTGGCGGTTCGCCTCGTCATTGCAGCTCGTCGGCAGCCCGACGGCTCCGAGCTCCGCGCTGTGCACCGGCGCATGCATCAGGATTGCGATCAGTAGATAGACAGTGCGGGTGATTCTCATCGGTCGGCTTTTCCACGCAGTTGTGCAGGGCGTGTACTATGGCTGCGGCCTGTGCGCCGGTCATGGGAAAGCTATGGAATTTCTCGGGGAGACAATCTGCTTCGGGCGCTATCGCCTGCATCCCACGCAGGGCCTGCGCTCGGGCAGGCGCGAAATCCGGATCACGCCGAAATCGCTGAGCCTGTTGCGGGCGCTGGCCGAGCGTCCCGGCGAGATCGTCAGCAAGGAAGAGCTGTTCCGGATCGTCTGGCCGAAATCGACCGTGTCGGATGCAACGCTCACTTCCTGTATCAAGGAGCTGCGCAAAGCGTTGCACGACGATGCGCGCACACCGCGTTTCATCGAAACCATTCATCGCCGCGGCTTCAGATTTATCGCGCCTATCGAAGGCCCCGCAGACGCTGCACCCCTGCCATCGCCCGGCGCCTCGTGCGTCGGTCGCGACGCACTGCTGCAGCAGTTGCAGGACGCCTTCACGCAAGCAAGTGCAGGCAACCGACAGCTCGCGTTCGTGACCGGTGAGGCAGGCGTCGGCAAGACGACGCTGACGGAGGTTTTCCAGCAGCGACTTTCCAGCGCGGGGCGCTGCACGATCGCGCGAGCCGAATGCGTGCAGCATTACGGACCCGGTGAGGCATACCAGCCGCTGCTCGAAATACTGATGCGACTTGCGCGAACGCCGCTGCGTCGCGACCTCACTCGCGCCTTGCGCCGCTTCGCACCGCTATGGCTGGCGCAACTTCCCGCACTACCCACATCCGCCGACGCGGCCTTGCTTGCACGACGCACCGTCGGCGCGACGCCCGAGCGCATGCTGCGCGAGCTGACCGACGCTCTCGAAGCGCTGTCCGAGCGCACGACACTGGTTCTTCAGATCGAGGACCTGCACTGGAGCGATCCGGCGACGATCGACTGGCTCTCCTCCTTCGCGCGGCGGCGGGAGCTGGCGCGAGTGCTGATCGTCGCGACCTACCGACCGGGAGAGTCCGGCACCGATCTGATCGAGCGGCTGGCGAGCGACCTGCAAGCTCGCAAGCTCTGCACTGCTATCGAGCTGCCACCTCTGGACGAAAGCACTGTCGCGACGTACGTGATGCAGCGCTTTCCCCCAGTCCCGGACGGCGAGCCTGCGATGCACGCACTGGCGCACGCCGTTCACTTGCGGACCGAAGGCCACCCGCTGTTCTTCGTCAGCCTGCTCGATGAGCTGGTCGCGCGCCGCATGCTCGTCGACTGCGAGGGACGATGGCGCGTCGCGAAACATCCTGTCGCCGGCGAGCTCGTGCTCTCGCAGAGCCTGCGCCAGACGATCCGGCAACAGATCGAGCGCGTGGATCCCGATGCACGGGCTCTGCTGGAAGTCGCGAGCCTGATGGGCGGGAATTTCGCCGCAGCTACCGTCGCCGCAGGCACGGGCATGTCGGAGGCAATGGCAGAAAGTAAGCTCGCTGCCCTCGCGCGCACTCGTACGCTCGTGCGCCAAACGGACATCGCGCGGTGGCCGGACGGGACGGTGTGCGCGACGTTCGAGCTGATACACGCGCTCTACGCCGACGCGTTGCGCGAGACGCTTTCGCCCGGACATTGCGCCGAGCTGCATCGAGCAGTCGGCTTGCGCCTGGAACGCGCCTTCGGAGCGCAGGCGTCGCGGATCGCCGGCGAGCTGGCCTTGCACTTCGATCAAGGACGCGATTTCCGCCGCGCCATCCGGTTCCACGAGCTCGCGGCACGCAACAACCTGGTCCGCTGCGCGCACGAAAGCGCGCAGCGGCACTTCACTCGCGCGCTGGAACTGCTGGAGCATCTCGAACCGTCGGCCATGCGCGATGAGCTCGAGATCAACGTGCAGATCGGTCTCGGCAATGTGCTGATGCAGACGGGCGGTTGGGGAGCAGCGGACGTGCAAGCAGCCTATACGCGCGTCGCGGATCTGTGCCGCAAGCAAGGCGCTACACAGCGGTTGTTTCCCGCCCTGTGGAACCTGTGGGTGTTCAATGCAGCCCGCGGTGAGTTTGATCGCGCGCAAACGCTGGCTACCCAGCTGCACGAGCTGGCCAGCGCCTCGAGCGATCCTGCATCCCTGCTCCAGGCGCACCATGCAAACTGGAGCACACTCTACTCCCGTGGAGACTTCACGGGCTGCGCGGCGCATACGCGCGACGGGATGCAGTTGTATCGACACGATCGTCTCGACCTGAGCGGCCTGGAATATGGCAGCCACGATTGTGGCGTCTGTGCGCTGATGTTCAGCGCGCGAACGCTGACCCTTCTGGGAGAAGGCGCAATGGCTCTGCGACACGCTGGCGACGGCGTCGCGTTGGCCGAGCGGCTAAACCATCCCTTTACCCGTGCGTTCGCATTGACCCATGCGGCGGCCATTCACCTGGAGCTCGACGACCCGGTGAAAGCCCGCGAGTACGGCGAAGTTGCGCAGGGCGTCGCCCGCGAGTGGCATTTTCCGCTGCTCGAGGCCTGGGCCTCGTGCTACCTGGGCGCGGCCCTCGCCCGACTCGACGATCTCGCGGCAGGATTGGCGATGCTCGGTGAAGGCGTGGAACGCTCGCGCGCGACCGGCTCCGAGATGTTCCAGCCACATCTCTTCGGACTGCTCGCCGCTGCTCACCTGCGCAACGGGTCGATCGATGAGGGTCTGCGATGCGTGAGCGAGGCGCTGGCTGTCACCGCGCGGACGGGAGAGCGGTTCTACCTTTCGGAACTGCATCGAATCAAAGGCGAGCTGCACCTGGCGCAAGGATCGGGCTGCGCTGGTCGGGCACAGGCGGAGGGCGAATTGCGCAAGGCGCTCGCCGTGGCGCACAGTCAGCGCGCTTCACTCCCCGCAGCGAGGGCGACGACGGCGCTGCAGTGTCTTTGATGGCTTTGCGTGCTGGCGGCGTCCGAATGTGGCCAGTCCGGGGCCCGGCGCGGAGGTACGATCCAGCCATGAAACACACATTCCTCCTCCTCGCAGTGACGATCGCCGGCCTGGCCACCGCTGCAGACACCGTTCCCTACCCGGAGAACTTCCGCAGCTGGTCGCACGTCAAGAGCGGCGTGATCGGTCCGCAGCACAAGAATTTCTCGAGCGTCGGCGGCATTCATCACGTGTACGCCAACAAGGAAGGGATGGACGGCTACCGCACGCGCTCGTTCCCGGAGAAGTCGGTGATCGTGTTCGAGTGGCTGGAGTGGGCCGACAAGGACGGCGCAGTGCTGGAAGGCCCGCGTCGCCAGGTCGACGTGATGGTCAAGGACTCGCAGCGCTACTCGGCGACCGGCGGCTGGGGATTCCAGCGCTTCGTGAAGGACAGCAAGACGGAGCTGGCAGCGGCGCCGACGCCGGAGCAATGCTTCGCCTGCCACAATCAACTGAAAGTCGACGGCCTGGTACTGAGCAAGTACCGCGAGTGATCAGGGCTTCTTGACCGGCGTGAACAAGAGGTCCTGATAGTCGTAGCTGAAATCGGCGAGCGGCGAGACCGGTTTCATCGTGACGCGCTCGACCTTGCCTTCCGCATCCAGACCGAACGTCACGTAGGCCGGCTCGATCGTCTTGTCGTCGAGTCGCGTGACGAACGTGTCGTACTGCCAGTGCTGCAGAGTGCCCGTCATGCGCGGCGTGGGCTTGAAGTCGATCGTCAGTGCGCCGTCGCGAACCGCCAGCTCGATGTTGCCGTACCACGGGTCCGCAAACGTGCCGGCGTAGCGCGCCAGCGGCAGTGAAGGGCCGACCTTGGCAGGCTTCGCCGCCGGCGCATCCAGCGCTTTGAGCGCCCCCGCAAGCCGCTCCTGCTTGAAAGCAGAATATTTCTCGGGCCAGTCGTTGCGGCTGAAGCCCAGGTAGTGGTCCAGCAGCTCGTACATCAGCCCCAGCACGATCTCGCCGTCTTCGCTGTTGATCTCGATGGCGATGCCGATGTTCTTCGACGGAATCAGCGTGACGACGCTTTGGAAACCGAACACCGCGCCGCCGTGCGTGATGATCTTGGTGCCGCGATAGTCCTTGACACCCCACCCCAGCGCATACGCCTGGAACATCGGTTCTGCCAGCTTGAGCGGTTCGGGCAGCGCGCCGATCGGTTGCAACACCTCCGGCTTCCACATCTGTGCGTGCGCCGCTTCGCTGAACAAGCGCTCACCGCTCGGCAACTTGCCGCGCGCGAGTTGCAGCGCGAGCCACTTGGTCATGTCGTTCGCGCTGCTCGCGAGACCTCCGGCCGGCGCTCCTGCGCGTCCAAGCTCGTCGCGCTCGTCGAGCAGCTGCTGCGGACCCGTGCCGCGAACGCGACCTGGCCGCGCGTGTGGGTGCGCGCGATTGGCTGTCGCGAAGCGACTGTCGCTGTCGCTCGTCGACTTGCTCATGCCAGCAGGCGTGAGCACGTGCTCGCGCACGTAGTTCTCCCACGTCTGGCCCGTCACCGCTTCGATCAACTGACCCGCGACCATGTAGAGCACGTTGTCGTAGGCGTAGGCGCTGCGAAAGCTGGTGGCGGGCTTGATGTAGCGCAGTCGCTTCACTGCCTCGGCGCGCGAGATGGAGCCACGCGGCACCATCAGCAGGTCGCCGGCGCCCAGGCCGAGACCGCTGCGATGGACGAGCAGATCGCGGATCGTGATCTCGCGCGTCACCCACGGGTCGTACATCTGAAAGCCGGGCAACCGGTCGGTGACCTTGTCGTCCCAACCGATCTTGCCTGCATCGACCAGCGTCGCGAGCGCAGCGACGGTGAATGCCTTGCCGGTCGAGCCGGTCGGGAAAATCGTATCCGCGTCGACGCGCTCCGGCGCATCGAGCTTCTTGACGCCGTAGCCGCGCGCGAGGGTCGCCTCGCCGTTCTCGACAATCGCGATGGCCAGGCCCGGCACGCCGATCTTCGCGCGCAGGCTCTCGACCCGAGCATCGAAATCCGCCGGCGGCGCCGCCGCCAGCGAGGACGACAGAGCAGCCAGAACGACCGCAACGATAAATCTGATGTGCCATCCAGGCGGTGATTTCATGTGCCCTCCAGGCAGTGATCGACCAGCCGTTCGAACGCTTCGCCGCCGCGGATCGGATCGGCAACCGGCAGCTGCAGTCGCTTGCTCTCCGCGGCGATCAGCTGTTGCGCTTCGCGCTCGGAGAGCTGCGACGTATTGAGACTGACGCCGCCGCAACGAATCGCAGGATTCGTGCGCCGGCCCAGCTTGAGATTGAGCTCCATGGTCTCTTCGATGCTCGGCAGCGCGAACTGCGCATGGCCGAGCATGTGCGTGCGACCGGGTTCATGACACACGACGATCACGTCGGGCTGACTGCCGTGCAACAGCCCGAGCGAAACGCCTGCGTACGCCGGATGGAACAGCGAGCCCTGTCCTTCGATCACGTCCCAATGATCCGGCGCGGCTGCCGGCGAGAGCATCTCCGCAGCGCCGGCTTCGAAGTCGGCGACGACTGCATCCATCGGCATGCCGCGGCCGGCGATCATGATTCCGGTCTGGCCGGTCGCACGAAAGTCCACGTCGACGCCGCGCTGCTCGAACGCCCGCGCAATCGCCAGAGCGGTGTACTTCTTGCCGAGCGCGCAATCCGTTCCGACTGCGAGCAAGCGCTTGCCGCTGCGTTTGCGACCGCTCGCGATCGGAATGTCGCGCGGCGGCGTGCGCACATCGATGAGCCGGCGGTGATAACGTTCAGCCGCCGCTGCGAGCGCCGGTGTGCTGGCGAGCCGCGTGTGCATTCCGCTGACGATATCGAGCCCGCCTGCAAGCGCTTCGAGCAGCGATGGCACCCAGCTGTCGAGGATTCGTCCGCCGACGTTGGCGACGCCGATCACCATCGACCGCGCGCCGCACGCCCTCGCTTCCGCCGGCGTCAGCTGCGGTAGTCCGACGCTGATCGCGTTGCCGAACGACAGCTCGCCGACACACAGCTCGCGGGCCCAATCGCGCAGACCGAACGCCGTCTTGGCGTAACCGGCCTCCGCGACGTCGCCGAGGAACAGCAGGTAAGGCCGCGGCAGATCGAGGCGCGCAACATCGGTTGCGGGCGGAATGCGCGTCATCGTTTCGTCAGAACGAGAAGCCAACGGTCAACCCGAAGGTGCGCGGCCGGATCACGCCGGTGCCGATCGAACCGAGCGGCGTTCCGCCGAGGGCGCCCGTCGAAGTCTTGCCCTCGCTGTCCGTGACGTTCTTGCCGTACAGCTCGAGCGTGTAGCGACCGAAATCCACGCCGGCCTGCAGGTCCAGCACTTCGTACGAGTCGACCTCGCGCTGGCGACCGTTGGCGGTACGGAACGCTGCGTCGTAAGACGCGGTTTGATCCGAGAGATAGCGCACCGAGCCGCCGACGTACGCCATCGCGTTCGAGCCCACTGCCCACTCGTAATTGGTGCTCAACGTGGCGGCCCATTCCGGCGTGAACGGCAAGGCGTCGCCTTTGCGTCCGCCCGAGAGAGCCGGCGTATTGTCCTCGAGCTCAGCGTCCGTAACAGCGCCATTCAACGACACGTTCCAGCCTTCAGCCAGGAACGCTGTGGCCGTCATCTCGAAGCCGTCGCTCCTCGCGTCGCCGCCGTTGACGTTGACGCCGAAATTGTTCACGCGCGCGAACAGCTGAATGTCCTGCCAGGAGATGTGGAAGGCGGCGAAGTCGAGGGTCCAGGCGCGATCCGGCGCTTCGACCTTGAGCCCGATCTCGTAGCTGGTCAGCTCATCCGACTCGTAGATTCGCGGCACATCGGGCGGCGCGCCCGGCGGCAGCACGTTCGGTCCACCCGGCCGGAATCCGCTCGCGACGCGCAGGTAGATCGCCGTGTGCTCGTCGAATTTCCACTTCGGCGCGACGGAGTATGTGAACACGTCCTCCGAGGAGGTCGCCACCGGGAACACGCGCGGACCGCCTGCCAACGCTCCGTCGGATGACTGCGCCGCTTCCTGATCGTTCTCGCTGTAGCGTCCGCCGAACGTCACGTCGAAGGTATCGGTGAAGTGCGCCGTGAGGCTGGTGAACACGGCTTTTTCTTCGTATTCGGAGCTCAGCTTCGCGTCCGCCAGCAGCGGGGTCGGCAGGATGTTGAGCGTTCCGGGCGCAACAGCATCGATGTGCTGAATGATGTCGCCCTCCTCCTTCGTGTAGTACAGGCCGACCAGCCACTCGAACTTATCGTTCGAGGGCGAGGCCAGGCGAAACTCCTGCGTGATTTTGTCGTACTGGGTGATCTGGTCCTGCAGCAGCTCGTTCGGCCCGATGAGCGGAGCGAGGGCCGCGCTGAACTGCGACGTCAGGTCGGAGCGGAACGGCTCTTCCAGCTCGTTGGTGCTGGTCGCGGACGTGAGCGTTGCGAAGCCGAGATCGAAATCCAGCGTCGCGTTGTAGACGCGGTAGTCGATGTCGGTGTGCTCGGGCACGAACTGCGACTGCGACAGCCTGCCGTACAGGGTGTCGAGCGTGGCTGCACTGCTCTCGACGTCGCCGCCCGCTTCGTTACGGATGTTCTGGATGACTGCGCTCAAGCGCGCCGAGAAGACGTCGCTCGGCGCAAACAGCGCGGACAAGCGGCCGCCGTAGCTCTTCGAGCCGTTGATGTCCTCGGCGCGGTCCGAGCCCGCGGTGCCGATCGAGTCGATGAATCCGCCCTGGTCGCGGTAATAACCCGTCGCGCGGATGGCGAACGAATCCGCGAGCGCGAGGTTCACCATGCCGGTGCCCGAATAGCCCATCTCGCCGTCCGAGACGTTTTCCGCGCTGAAGCGCACCCGCGCTTCGGTGCTCTCCGTCTGCGGCGGATTGCTGGCGAACTTCAGGACGCCGCCGAGCGAACTGGCGCCGTACAGCGTGCCCTGCGGCCCGCGCAGCACTTCGATGCGCTGCATGTCGAACGGATCGAAGTCGCCCGCGAGAATTGCGCCGTTGACGAGGCCGCTGCTGGAGCCGAACGGCGTTTCATCGACGTACACGGCGACCGTGGAAGCCACGCCGCCGGTGTTGACGCCGCGCATGACGAGACGGCCGACACCGGGCGTGCTCTGGCTCAGCTGCAAGCCGGGGACGAGCTTGAGGTAGTCCTGGAAACTGCTCGCCTGCTGGCGCTCCAGCATGCCGCCGTCGACCACGCTGACGGATTGCGGCACGTCGATGAGCGCTTCGGCGCGTTTTTGCGCCGTGACGATGACTTCCTCGATCGTCTGGCCTTCGGCCGCGCGTACGTCGGTCGCGCCGAGCAGCAGAACGAAAGCACCGTGCAGGACTTTGCTCAGATCGCTCATCTCGACTCTCCCTTGGCTTTGGATGAAACGCCTCTCCGGGCCGGCCATTCTTGTCCTTGTGAGGCGATACTAAGCCCATTTGGAGAATCGTCAACCTGGGCGATGAAATAGGCCGAAGCAGGCCTGCCACGCAAAAAGCCCTGTCATTCCCGCGAAAGCAGGAATCCAGCTTCGAAAGGGATGGGTCCCCGCCTTCGCGGGGACGACGAAAGTCTACGGTTGACCCAGCGGCACGAACAACGCGCTCGGATGCGCGCGATCGTGATAGAGCTTCACGGTCACGGTGCGCGCGTCGCGCACCGATTCCGACGAAACGTCGCCGCCGGAGTTGTAGTTCTTCTGGCTGTTGATCGAGTTCACCGGCCCGACGACCAGCCGCAGCCGGCTGCCCTGCCGCAGCATGCGCGACGTGAAAGTGAAGCCGTCGAAGTCGTAGCGCAGCGGCTCGCGCGTCGTTACCAGCTTCGCCGTGCGCGGGCTCTCGCGATAGCGCGCGCGCTGCACGTCGTTGCTGAGAAAGATCGAGCTGCCGTCCGGGCGAACTTCGTACACGAGCACGCCGAAGTCGGTATCGGGCTGATCGATCGCGAGCCACGCGGACAGCTTGAAGAAGCCGCTGAGCTCGGTGTCACGCTCGAACGGCGCGGTGTGATAGACGAGCTGCTTGCCGCGCGTGGCATGGACCCAGCGCTGATCGGTCAACGACGCAGGATCGATGGTCGCTTCGACCGCGGCGATGCTCACGTCGCGCGGATCGTAGACGTATTGGTCGGGCTTGCCCTTCGCGCTGGCGGGCCCGAGCGAGCCCGAGGCGAGAACGTCCGTCGCGTTCGCGACCGAATCCAGATAGTACGGGCGCTGCTCCGCGGTCACTGCTTCGAGCGTATCTGCATAGCGCCACTTGTCCGTATCCATCACGTAGTACGCAACGTTCTTCTGCAGGAATTGCGGCTTCGGGCCGTCCTGCATCGTCCACGCGTACCACTCCCGGTGCAGCTGCGGCAGATCGACCAGGCTCGCGGGCCCGAACTTCAGGTTGCCGAACTCGGCCTGCGGCGTGCGGGTGCCCGCGTGATCCCACGGACCGATGATCAGGAAATGCCGCGCGCGGCCGGCGTCGTTCGTGCTCTTCATGTACTGGCGGTAGTGCTCGAGCGCGCCCGGTTGATCGCCGTCGTAGTGTCCGGTGATCGTCAGGATCGGGATGGACAGCTTCGCGTACTGTTCCGCGGTGGGGTTGTAGCTGTCCCAGTACGCATCCACCGCCGGGTGCGCCACCCATTCCTGGAAGGTCGCGGAGGGATTGCCGACGATCTCGTCGAACCGCTGGAACGGCGCGCCGGTTTCGAACCACTCGCGGTTCTTCGCGAGCCAGAATTTGTCGTCGCCGAAGATGCGGTCCTGCGACGCGTGACCGCTGGTGAACGTCAGCCATTGCATGTTGTACGGCGACGGGATGTTCCCGCGCATCGGGAAATCGATGCCCGCATACGGCGACGCCACCGGCACGATCGTCGCGAGATGCGGCGGAAATTCCTTGGCCGTCGCCCACTGGTTATAGCCCGCGTACGAGCCGCCCCACATCGTGACCTTGCCGTTGCAGTACGGCTGCTGCGCGAGCCATTCGACGACGTCGTGACCGTCGCGCGCCTCCTGGATCAGCGGCCGGAACTGGCCCTCCGAGTTGCCGCGGCCACGAACGTCCACGGTCAGGAACGGATAGCCATGCGCGGCGAAGTACATGCCGCGATCGTGATAGCTCTGCGAGATGTACGGCGTCAGCGTGAACACGCAAGGCGCGGGCGCCTTCTGCTCCCGCGGCGTGTACACGGTCGCGTTCAATTTCACGCCGTCGCGCAGCGGGATCTTCACGCCCCACTGGAACTTGACTTGCGCGGGATCCGGCGCAGGCGGCGGTGCATCGGCGAACGCGTTGCATGCGAAGAAGCCGCACAGCAAAGCAGAGACGATCGGTTTCATGTTGTTGCCCTCGGTGCGGGCAGCGAGCATACCGTAAGCCGGTTACGGAGCTACAGCGGCTGCGTGACCGGCAGACCGAGCGAACCCAATACGAGCGCAGCCAGGGTCTCGCGCCCGCGGGCAACAGTCGCTGCATGCGCCGGGTCGGCAGCGAGGTTGCGCAACTCGAACGGGTCCGCCTCGAGATCGTAGAGCTCGTGCGCTTCGTCCTCGCGTATCCAGCGTATGTATTTGTAGCGACCGAAACGCACGGCGCGGTAATCGATGTTCGCTATCCACGGGAAGGGATTCTCGTGGCCGTAGTACTCCACCAGGAAAGCGTCGCGTCCGCGCGCGCGGCGACCGAGTGCAAACGGCAGGAGCGATCGACCCTGCACCGAGCGCGGAATCTCCGTCTGCGCCGCCTCCAGCAGCGTCGGTGCGATGTCGATCGAGAGTGCGAATTCGTCGACGCGCCGCGGCTCGATGGCTGCACGGTGCGAGATGATGAGCGGCGACTTGATGGACTCTTCGTAAGGAAAGCGACGCTCGACGCTCAGGCCGTGCTCGCCGAAGAACGAGCCGTTGTCGCTCATGAATACCAGGAGGGTGTTCTCGAGCAGCGCCTTCTCTTCCAGCGCCGCACACAATCGACCGACCCCCTCGTCGACTGCAAGCATCATCTCGGCCCGAGACTGGATCGTCGCATCGGAGACTTGCTCGTCGAGGACTTCTGCACCGAACTGCTGCGCGATGCCGCCGGAGTGCTTCGCTTCCAGCGCTGCGGCGAGCACCGGCTTGCCCGCACGGTCCTGCGCGGAGAGACCGAAGTTGGACCTGCGCCGATAGCTCTTGCCCGCGTACTTGCCGCGGTGCCGTTCGGCGGGGACGAAGCCCTGGTTGGTGGATACGTCCACCGTGCCGTCGTCACGCTGCACGATCTGCGGATGAATCGCCTTGTGGCCGATGTAGACCATGAACGGCTTGCGCCGCGCGCGCGTCGCGAACTCGATGGCGCGATCCGTGAGCAGGTCGGTGATGTAACCGGGAACGCGCTGCAAGCGGCCGTTCTCGAACAGCTCCGGATCGCTGATATCCCCCTGCCCCGCGAAGCTGACCCAATGGTCGTAACCGGGACGCGGCGTCGGATCGTTGCCCATGTGCCATTTGCCGACGTGCGCCGTTTCGTAGCCGGCGCGCTGCAACTCGCGCGCGAATGTGCGTAACCGATGACTCGCGTATGAACGAGACGTGTTGTCCACGATGCCGTGGCGGGATGCGTACTGACCAGTCAGGATGCAGGCGCGATTCGGCGAGCACAGCGGCGTCGTGTGATACGCGTTGCCGAAGGTCGCGCCGCTCGCGGCCAGCGCATCGATGTGCGGAGTTTCGAGATACGGATGGCCGCCGGCGCCGTACTCGTCGAAGCGCATGTCGTCGACGACGATCACGACGATGTTCGGGTCGCGTCGCTGGACCTTTGGTCTTGCCGGCTGCGCGCGCGCCCGTCGCGGCAAGCGCGAGGGCGCTGCCGCCGGCAGCGAGAAACTGGCGACGACCGATCACTTTGGCTTGCCGACCTTCAGAAGCACCGCGCCGTGCCGCGGAACAGTAGTCGTGAACCCTTCCTGCATCACGCCAAGATCCTTACGCTGCCACAAGTCGCGGACCGGCTGCCGACCCTTCAAGCCGAGCTGCGTCCACTGCACCGTCACCGGCGCAGCATGCAGTCCGCGATTGAACAATCCCACTGCCATCGTGCCATCTGCGAGCGTCCGTGCCCAGATCTCGCGGCGCGCATCGGACCAGATGCGTCCGGCCGCCCGGCCGAGCGGATCCTGATCGACGGCGATCACTTCATCGTTGCCGAGCAACGCGAGCGTGAAGTCATCGAGCTTCGACAAGTCCGCACCGATGAACAGCGGGGCGGCCTGCAATGCCCACAGCGACATATGCAGGATCTGCTCGTTGGGCGTCAGGCGCGACGGCCGCAGATTCGGGCCCCAGCCCAGCGTGCCGACCACCAGCATGTCGGTATCGTTCCATTCGCCGGGCCGCGTCCAGCGCTCGCGCCCGGCCTGGCGAAAGCCGACGCTTTCGAGATTGGCCCATTGGTCCAGCAGGTCGCCGCTGCTGCGCCACAGATGCCCGCCGACCTCCGCGCCCCATTTCCACACGTCGCCGTAGCCGTACTGGCACAGCGCATACACGATGTCGCGATCGACTCGCGCCAGCGCGTCGCGCATCACGATGTACGGCTTCTGCAACTCGGCGAGCGTGTGCTCGCCGACGAGCTCCTCGTAGGAGCACCAGTCGTGCTTCAGAAAGTCGACGCCCCAGGCGGCGAACGTGGCGGCGTCCTGCGCTTCGTGCTGCCAGCTGCCCGCGAAGTTCTCGCACGTCTTCGGCCCTGGCGAGGAATAGATGCCGAGCTTCAGGCCGCGTGCGTGCACGGCATCTGCCAGCGCGCGCATGTCCGGAAATTTCTCGTTGGGGGCGATCGTGCCATCCGGGCCGCGTTTGCCGGACCACGCGTCGTCGATGACCACGTACTGGAAGCCGCGCGCTGCGAGTCCGCTGCGATCGAGCCACTCCGCAGCTTGCAGCACCTTCTCGGCGTCCACTGCGGGACCCCAGACGTTCCACGAATTCCAGCCCATCGGCGGAGTGAGCGCGAGCGCGTCGTTGCCGCCGACGATTCGCAACTCACCGCGTGCCGCGCCGCCCGGGCCGCGCACCGTCAACTGCACCGTGCTCTCGCCGGCCTTCTCGATCCTGCCGGAGATGATGCCGGTGGACGCATCGATAGCGAGTCCCGCGGGCAGACCGCGGGCCGAGAATCGCAGCGGCGCCGCGCCGGTCGCCGGAACGCGAAAGAGGAACGGTCGTCCGGGCGTTGCGCCTGTGACGCGCGCGCCGTGAATGGCAGGCCGGGGCGATGTCGACGGCGCAGCGATGCGCGGCAGCTCTTCCGCAGGGGGGACATACGCGGCAGGCCGCTCGCCATCCGGTTGCAGCAACTCGATCATCGCCCCGGCCCACGCAACCTCGTCGTCGTTGCTGGTGTCGCCGCCGTCGTCGACGAGCAGCGTGAGGATACGGGCGCCGCGCAGATCCGCGGACAGGAGCTTGGGCTCATCGCCCGGGCGCATCAGGCCGCTGGCAGCGACTCGCACATCGTCGGCCCAGACCTCGAAGACGACGGAGCCCACGTCGCCGCGGATCTCGTCATCGATTCCGACCGTCGACGTGAAGCGAGCGGCATTGCCCTTGAGGTCGATGACGAACTCGCTGATGGAGCGCGTGCCGATGCCGTGCGGATATTCGACTCCGCCCAGGCGAATCGGCTGGTCGCGAATCGAGCGGCCGACGCGCGGCGCGCCCCGCCGCTGCGAGAAGCGCTCGAGGCCGATCTCCTCGACCCACATCGTGCCGGTCGGGGCCGCCGCGTGCCCGCTCGCCGCCGGGCACAGGCACAGCGCCGCCGCGCAGAACGAGCGCACAGCCCGATGTAGCAAAGCCGGGTCGCGTGCGTAACTCATGTGCCGCTAATATAAGGTAGTTCGTATACTATCTACAATCATGTGAAGCCGGCTGCGTATCGCGCCACCGCCCTTCATATATATGATGCTGCCGTCCGCACCGACGGCTGCGAGGCTGCATGACGAGAACGCTTCCGATCGAACGCCGCTCCCTGGCCGCGCAGGTGGCCGACGCGCTGCGCGAGCTCATCATGTCGAACACGTACCGGCAGGGACAACAGCTGCGGCAGGACGATCTCGCCAAGCGCCTCGGTGTCAGCCACATCCCGGTCCGCGAAGCCTTCCAGCTGCTCGAAGCCGAAGGCCTGATCACCAACATCCCGTACAAGGGCGCGGTGGTCACGCGCCTGTCGCAGAGCGAGATCGAGGAATACTTCGACATCCGCTCGACGCTGGAAGTCGACCTGCTCCGACGCGCCATCGGCAAGATCAAGCCACCGGCCATCGCTCGCGCCCGCGAGATCGTGGCGAAGATGGACACGGCCCCGCCCGTGCGCTGGGGCGAGTACAACTGGAGCCTGCACGAAGCCCTGTACCAGGCCGCGGAGCGGCCGATCACGCTGGAGTTCGTCCGCAAGATCCACGACAACCTCGATCGCTACGTGCGCATCCAGCTGTCGCTCGCCGAAGAGAACCGCCAGCGGGCGCACCAGGAGCACATCAAGCTGATCGACCTGTGCGAAGCCGCGGACCGCGTCAAAGCGCTGAAGCTGCTGTCGAGCCACATCAGCGGCGTGCGCGACGACCTGGTCAACCATCTCAAGCGCCATCCGGCCGAATAACGATGTCGGCCGACGCGCTCGTGATCGGCGGCGGGCTGGTCGGGTTGAGCTGTGCGCTGAACCTGCAGCTGCAAGGCATTCCCACGACGCTCGTCGATCCCGCAACGACACGGCGCGGCGCTTCCTGGGGCAACGCAGGTCATCTCGCTACCGAGCAGGCGGAGCCGCTCGCTTCGTCGAAGACTCTGCGCAGTTTCCCGCGGCGGCTCTTTTTGCGCGGCGGCGCGCTGTCGCTGCCGGCACGCGACATCGATGTCTGGCTGCCATTCGCGCTGCGCCTGATCCGCAGCGCCGCTCCCGCTCGCTTCGAAGCCGGCACCGCCGCCTTGCGCTCGCTGCTTCGATACGCGATTCCTGCTTGGCGGCAACTCACCGGAACCGCGGGCGCAGGGCACCTGCTCGCAGAAGACGGACATTTCGTCGTATGGGAATCGGCTAGCGGCGCGAAAGCCGGCCGTGCCGCGTGGCGCAACGCGGACACGGGCACGGCAACCTTCCGCGATGCCACGGCCGAGGAACTTGCGGCGCTGTCGGCCCGCATGTCGCGTCCCATTGCCGGCGCGATCCGTTTCGTCGGCACCGGGCAGATCCTCGACCTGGCCGAGCTTGCGGATTGCCTGACCCGGCATTTCATTCACGCTGGCGGCACGCAGCGCGCGGCTCGTGCGCAAAGGCTCATCTTGGATGGTTCGACAGCTGCAGCAATGCTGGACGACGGCGAGGTGTTGCGTGCCGAAGTGATCGTGATAGCGGCAGGCGTAGCGTCGGCAACGCTGTTGCAACCACTCGGCTATCGCGTCCCGATGATCGCAGAGCGCGGCTATCACATTCAGTGCGCCGGGGCCGACTGGTCCGCTGGTCTGCCGCCCGTCGTGTTCGAGGAGCGCTCGATGATCGTGACGCCGTTTCGCTCCGGACTGCGCGCGGCGAGCTTCGTCGAGTTCGCACGTGCAGACTCACCCGCCGATCCGCGCAAGTGGGCGCGACTCAGAAGGCATGTCGCCGAGCTCGGCCTGCCGTTCCGCGAACCCTGCAGCGAGTGGATCGGTGCGCGGCCGACGTTGCCCGATTACTTACCCGCGATCGGCCGCAGCCGGCGCGCTGCCAACCTGCTCTACGCGTTCGGCCACCAGCATCTCGGACTGACACTCGCGGCCATCACGGGCGAGCTGATTGCAGCGCTGGGGCGTGGCCAGGCGACCGATGTCGATCTCACGCCGTTCGATCTCGAGCGCTTCCGTTAGTGAGCACGCTGCGCGCGCGGCTGTAGAGGACGTAGACCGCGATCCCGATCAGATTCCAGATGAAGAAGCGGTACAGCGTCTTGGAAGGCAGGCTGAATATCAGGTAGATGCAGCCCAGGACGGCCAAGGTGCCGACGACGTTCGGCCACGGGCAGCGGAAGATACGTGGCAACTCCGGCGCGCGCTTGCGCAGGATCATCATGCATGCCGCGACTGCGATGAAGGCCAGCAACGTGCCGGCGTTCGCCAGCTCGGCAATTTCGTCGAGGCGCAGGAACCCCGCGAACGCTGCGACGAACACACCGGTGATCGCCGTGATGAGCACCGGCGATCCCCGCGGCGACACCACGCTGAGCCTGCGAGGTAGCAGGCCATCGCGAGCCATGACGAAGAAAATGCGGCTCTGTCCGTACATCATCACCAGGATGACCGACGGCAGCGCGATAAGGGCAGCGAGCGCCACGAGGCGCGCTGCCAACGGATGTTCGAGTGTGCGCAGCACGAACGCCAGCGGCTCGCCCGATGCCGCGATCTGCGCGTGATTGACCGAGCCGACGGCGGCGACTGCAACCAGGATGTAGATGGTGGTGCAGACGGCCATCGAGCCGATGATGCCGATCTTGAGATCGCGTCCGGGGTTCTTCGCTTCCTCGGCGGACGTAGCGACTGCATCGAAACCGTAGAAGGCGAAGAACACGATCGCCGCTGCGGCCATGACACCGCGCGTTACGCCAGCCGAATCCGGAGCGCTACCGAAGCCATACGGCGCGAACGGCGTCATGTTGTCGGCGTTGAACTCCGGCAACGCGAGCGCTACGAACGCTGCGAGCGCGGTCAACTTGATGACGACGAGAACGATGTTGAGCGTTGCGCTCTCACGCGTTCCCGCGATCAGCAGCCCGGCAACCGCAAGGGCAACCAGAATCGCGGGCAGATTGACGATGCCGCCGGCGTGTGGACCGGCCAGCAACGCAGCTGGTAGCTCTACACCGGCAGATTGCAGCCAGCCGACGAGATAGCCCGACCAACCCACTGCGACGGTGCTGCACGCGAGCGAATACTCGAGAATGAGACTCCAGCCGACGATCCACGCCGGCGCCTCGCCCATGACCGAATAGGTATAGGTGTAGGCACTGCCGGCCGTCGGTATGAGCGTCGCAAGCTCGGCATAGGCCAGCGCCGCGCACGCGCAGACCGCGCCCGCGACGATGAAGGCGATGATGACCGCGGGGCCCGCCCGGTCCGCACCGACGCCGGTCAACGTATAGATTCCCGTGCCGACGATCGCGCCGACGCCCAGCGCGATGAGGTGTGGCCAGCCCAGCGTCTTCTTCAGCGTCCGACCCGGCTCATGCGGGCCGCGGATCTCGAGCGGCTTGCGCGGACCCAGAATGCCTTGCGTCACGTTGTCTCCCGGAGGCGCCGCTTACAGCGCTCGCTGATAAATTGTTCTGCTCGTAGTATAGAACGTGCGTGCCGCACGACCTTGCTCGCGTGGACCGTAGCTCGATGCACCGCTGCCGCCGAAGGGCGCATGATAGTCGACGCCCGCCGTGGGCAAATTTACCATGAGCATCCCCGCGCGTGCGCGGCGCTTGAATTGCTCTGCATGCAGCAGCGATCGGGTGCAGATACCCGCGGACAACGCAAACGGACTGCTGTTGAGCAAGGCGATAGCTGAGTCGAAGTTCTCGGCGCGAAACATCCCGGCGACCGGCCCGAAGATCTCCTCGTGCGCGAACACGCTGTCGGCGGGCAGATGATCGAACAGAGTTGGCGCGTAGAAGCAGTGCTCCATCTGCTGCGCACTACCGCCGAACAGCGGCCGCAGGCCACCGGATTCGAGCTGCGACACCTGGCGTGAGATGAGTGCCTTCTGACGAGGGGCTGCCAGCGGACCGATCTGCGTCGCCGGGTCGCGTGGATCGCCGATCTTCAGGCTCGCCACGCGTTTGCGAATCGCTGCGATGAGCTCGTCCGCGATCCGCGCCTCGACGATGATCCGCGAGGTGGCCGTGCAGCGCTGACCCGCCGCGAAGAACGCGCCATTGATGGCGCAATCGACGGCGTTATCGAGATCTGCATCGGCTAGCACGACCAGTCCGTTGACGCCGCCCATTTCGAGCTGCACGCGTCGTCCGCGACTTGCCGCTGCCATCCGCACCTGTCCGCCGGTTGCCACCGAGCCGGTGAAGGTAACGGCATCCACACCGTCGGCTTCAACGACCGCGCGCCCCGCGGCACCCGCGCCGAGCAGCATGTTGACCGCGCCGGGCGGCAAACCGCTGCCGGTAACGATCGTCATCAACGCCTCGGCGGTCGCAGAAGAAATCTCCGAGGGCTTCCACAGCACCGCGTTGCCAAAGGCTAGCGCCGGCGCGATCTTCCAGGCCGGAATCGCGATCGGAAAGTTCCAGGGTGTGATCGCCGCAACCACGCCCACCGGCGCATAGTCGACTTCGACCAGCGCTCCCGGGCGTGTCGACGCATAGCGTTCGCCGACGTTACGCAACGTCTCGCCCGCGAAGAAATCGAAGATGCGCGCCGCCCTGAGGACTTCGCCCTTGGAATCACCGAGCGTCTTGCCCGTCTCGCGCGCGATGAGCAAACCGATGCGATCCGCCTCGGCAGTGAGTGTGCGGCCGATGCGCGCCAAGGCATCGGCGCGGGCTTCGATGCCAGCGGTTTCCAGCGCGGCTATCGCGCCGTGCGCCGCCGCGCTGGCTTCCGCAACCAAGGCCGCGTCAGCTTCAGGACCGAGCACCGCCAGATCATCCGGCACGGCCGGGTTGCGCTGCTCGAATGCGACAGGCCCGCGCCGCGCCTGTCCTGCAACCGAATGGGCGAGCGCCAGGGTCTGCGTCACGCAGGCCTACGCTGCGACGCCTGGCTGCCGGGTCGGACGGGTCTTCGCGCACCGCTCCACTCGCGCGATAACGTCCGCGCGCCGTGCGCCGCTGAGCGCCATGCGCGGCATGCGAACGCGTTCGGAGCCGCGACCCATGACCTGTTCCGCCAGCTTGATCGACTGCACCAGGTCGTGCTCGGCGTCGAGGTGCAGCAGCGGCATGAACCAGCGATAGATGCGCCGTGCTTCGACCCAGTCGCCACGCTGCGCCGCTCGTATCAAGGCAACGGATTCGCGCGGGAACGCGCTGGTCAGTCCCGATACCCAGCCGCTCGCACCGAGCAGCAGCGCTTCGAGCGCAACATCGTCGAGGCCGGCCATCAACACATAGCGATCGCCGAAGCGATTGATGATGTCGGTGAAGCGGCGCGGATCGGGCGCGCTCTCTTTCAGCGCAACGATGTTCGGAATCTTCGCGAGCTGCTCCAGGGTATCCAGCTCGATCGACACGCGATACGCAGGCGGGTTGTTGTACAGCATGATCGGCAACTTCGTCGCCGCAGCGACGGTCTTGAAATGCGTGTACAGCTCGTCTGCCGTCGGCACGTAGACCATGGCGGGCAACAGCATCAGTCCGTTTATGCCGATCTTCTCGGCGTCGTGCGCGAATTCCGCCGCGCGATCGGTCGAGAGCTCGGAAACACCGGCGACCAGCGGCACGCGACCGCCGACGGCCTCGACGGCGGCCACGAGCGCCGAGCGTTTTTCTTCCGGTCGCAGCGAGTTGTTCTCGCCGACCGTGCCGAGTAACACCAGGCCGTCGACGCCATCGTCGACCAGCGCGGTCACGGTGCGCCGGCAGGCAGGCAGGTCGAGTGAAAAGTCCGGGGCGAATTGCGTAGTCGCGGCGGGATACACACCCTGCCATAGAGATTGAGTCACGGGGCTGCTCCAGCAGGAGGGGTCGGATTCTCACCGCCGTCGGCGATGAACTTGGCCATGCGCTCTTCCAGCACCGGCAGCGGTACCGGGCCGAGCGCGAGAATGACGTCGTGGAATTTGCGCTGGTCGAACTTCGCGCCGAGCGCGGCTTCGGCCTCGCGGCGATGACGGCGGATCTGCATCTCGCCGAGCTTGTAGGCGAGCGCCTGTGCCGGCCAGGCGATGTAGCGGTCGACCTCGGTGGTGATCTCGTGCTCGGACAGCGGCACGTTCTCCTTCATGGTGGCGAGGGCCTGCTCGCGACTCCAGCCGTAGTGATGGATACCGGTGTCGACGATCAGCCGCGTCGCGCGCCAGATCTCGTAAGTCAACTGACCGAACTCCTCATAGGGCGTCTCGTAGATGCCGATGTGACCGCCGAGCCATTCAGTGTAGAGACCCCAGCCCTCGCCGTATCCGGAAAAATACTGTTCTTTGCGAAAACCCGGCCGTTCGGGTCCTTCGAGCGCGAGCGCTGCCTGGAAGCTGTGACCCGGCGTGCACTCGTGCAGCGCCAGCGCCGGCAGCGTGTAGAGCGGACGCGCCGGCAGGTTGTACGTGTTGAACATGCAGCTCTCGAGCCCGCCGCGGCCACCGGTGTAGATCGGCGCCAGCGAATCCGGCACCGGCAACACGCCGTGACGGAAGCGCGGCAGGAAGCCGATCGTGTCCTTGAGCTTCAAGTCCATCTTCTTGAGTACGTAAGTCGCGGTGGACAGCAGCTCGCGCGGCGTCTTCGCATAGAACTGCGGATCGGTGCGCAGGAACGTCATGAACTCCGGCAAGGTGCCCTTGAAGCCGGTCTTCTGCATCGTCGTCTGCATCAGCCCCTTGATGCGCGCGACTTCGCTCAGGCCGATCTGGTGGATCTGCTCCGCGGTCAGATCGAGCGTCGTGAACTTCTCGATCATCGCCTGGTAGTAGGCCTTGCCGTCCGGCTGCTTCTCGGCGGCCAGGGTGGTGCGCGCCTTGACGAGATACTCCTTGCGCATGAAGTCGAGCAGCTTCGAATACGCGGGCACGATGCGCTCGGCAATGATGCTGCGCGCTTCGGCACGCATCCTCTCCTGCTCGTCGGCCGGGATCATCGGCGGCAACGTAACGAACGCCAGGTACAGCGGGTTGGTCTCGTCCGCTTTCAGGTAGGGCTCGATCGTGCGATCGCGACCGGTCACCGAAACCTTCGGTACGGTGAAGCCGCGCGCCAGGCCGGCGCGCATGTTGGCGATCTGCTCGTCGAAGTAGCGCGGCACATCGCGCAGGCGGCCGAGATAACGGCGATACTCATCCGCCGTGGCATAGCCTTCGCGCGGCGTGAAGTTGGTCCAGAAAAACGTGTCGGCGTTGAACGGCGCCTCGTAGAGCTTGTAGCGCACGTCGACGATCTGCTCTTCGAGCACGGCGCGGAATATCTGCGCGTTCAGCTTCTCCTCGGGCGACAACTGCGCGAGCGGGATCTTGTCGAGGTCGGCGAGCGCCTTCTGCCAGTACTCCAACCGCTTCTGCTGGCTGGCTGCGTCGACGCGCGGCAGATGATCGGCAGCAGCGCCGCGCCCGACTTGCCCCGGCTCGCGCGCGAACTCTTTCTGTCGCCAATCCCACTCGGCCGTGTACAGCGAGCGCAGGCGCTGGTCGGCGTCGTTGGTCGACTGGCCGATGGCGGCCTGCGCTGCCAACAGCGACGCAAGCGCAAACGTGCGGAGGTACGTGATGGTCATTGGAGTCACCGGGATGCGTCGACGGTTTCGATCTTCATGGGACCGGACGGGATGTTCCGTTGCGCCTTCTGCTTCGCGACCATGTCGCGAACTTCCGCGCGCAGCTTGCGAGCGTCGTAGATGATGCCGTCCTTCACTGTGTAGACGATGCCGCCCACGCGTTCGACCTGCCCGCTTGCATCGTTCAGCCGCAGCGCGCCGGTGCCGAACAGCAGCTTGAGGTTCTCGACCGGGTTGCCGTTGACGATGACCAGGTCCGCCTTGCGGCCGACGCGGATCGTGCCTACCTGGTCGTCATGGCCGAGCGTCTTTGCACCGGCCTGAGTTGCCGCGTGAATGACTTCGAGCGGGCTGAAGCCGGCTTCGCGCAGCAGCTCCATTTCCTGGATGTAGCCGAAGCCGTAGAGGTTGTAGATGTAACCGCTGTCGCTGCCGACCGTCACCGTGCCGCCGCGATTCTTGTACTCGTTGACGAACTGCATCCACAGCCGGTAATTCTCGCGCCACGCCATCTCGCGCTCGGTCGTCCAGTCGAACCAGTACGAGCCGTGATTGGTGCGGCTCGGGCGATACCAGTCCCACAGCGCCGGTAGCGTGTATTCGTCATGCCACTGCGCGCGGCTCATGCGCATGAAATCGCGGCTCGTCAGGTACGCAGTGAACGTCGGACTGAGCACGAAGCGGCGCGCCAGCAACTCGTCCATCACTTTGTTCCAGGCCGGCGAGCCCGGCGCGGCGGCCTGCTGCCACAAGCGCCCTGCCTCGCCGAAGCGCATCTGCTCGTCGTTGTTCACATAAGAGCCCGGCCAGTCCTGGAGGGCGCGATCGGTGAACATCGCTTCCGGCAGGCCGTACCAGTGCTCCATCGAGTCGAGCCCGTGTGCGGAGGTTTGCAGAACATCCGCATAGGCAACGAGGCCCTGGGAGTGATGCATCGTCGTACGCAGTCCGAGCTTCTCGGCTTCATCGAGTGCGGCATACAGCGCATCCTCCTCCCCGCTGATGAACTTGATGCCGTCGGCGCCACGGCGCTTCGCTTCGCGCATTGCCTGTCGCGCGCTCTGCGCATCGTTGATCGGCGTTTCGAGAATTTCGTGGAACATCGGGTACACGTCGATGCGCGGCGCGACGATCTCGTTACGCGCGCTGCGCTGCTTGACGCCCACCAGCCATTCGATCGGCTTGTGACTGCCGACTTCGCGCACCGAGGTAACGCCGTGCGCCATCCACAGCTTCAGCACGTAGTCGGCGGGAACCTTCTGCTCGTGCGCGAGGCTGTGCAGATGCGCGTGCGTGTCGACGAAGCCGGGAAGAACGTAGTGGCCGGTGAGATCGATCTCGTGCTCGCCGCGCTCCGCGCGCTTGCTGGCGTCGATCGCGCCCGGCGTGCCGATGGAGCGAATCTCCGCGATCCGGTCCTGCACCAGCACGAGGTCATACGGTCCCTGCGCCGGTGCGCCGGTGCCGTTGACGATGGTCACGTTGCGAAGGACGACGCGAGCGTACGGCCCGTCGCCCTGCGTGCGCGGCGGAATCGGATCGTCGACCGGCGGCTGCGCTGCCCACAACGGGGAGGCGAGCAGCAACGTCAGCCAGGGGAGCGTTCGGCGCATAGAGGTGACCATTCGATAAATAGTATACGAGATACTATATAAGACGAGAGACTCTCGCCAAGATCGCCAAGATCGCCAAGAAGAATTTCTGTCTGAACTCGGAAGGTTTTTCTTTTCCGACCTTGGCGATCTTGGCGATCTTGGCGAGAGAAATTCCGCCTCCGGCTCTTATCTACGCGCGCGCTTCTTCGCAGGAGCAGCACTGCCCTGCGCCGCCGCCACCGGACGCAGCGCAGTGCGCAAGTCCGCGAGCGTGTGCTCGAGATGCTGAGTGATGAGCTTGCGCACGCGCGCGTCGCGCCGCTTGGTCCAGGCATCCAGCATTTCGTGATGCTCGGCCTCGGCGTTGAGGAAGCGGCCTTTCGGCTCCAGGTGCTTGCGCACGTAGCGATCCGCCAGCACGTGCAGGCGCGCCACGATGTTCGTGGTCACCCGTTGGCCCCCCGGTCGCACCAGCGCGAGATGAAACGCACGATTCAGCGCGCCGACAGTCGGCTTCTGCGCGGCGGCATCGATGTCGAACAGTTCCAGCGCCTGGCGCGCCCGCTCGCGATCCTCGTCGTTGGCGCGCAGGCATGCGTGCGCCGCGGCGTCGGGCTCCAGCTTGATGCGCAGCGCATAGATTTCCTCGGCCTCTTCCGGCGACATCGGCCGCACGAAGAACCCGCGATTCGGATGCGACACGACCAGGCCGTCCTGTTCCAGCCGTGCCAGCGCCTCGCGCAACGGGATCTTGCTGACGCGCAGCTCCGCGGCCAGCGCGTCCTGCCGGATCGGCTCCTCGGAGGGAATGACGCCCGACAGGATGAAGTCGCGCACCACCTCGACCAGGCGGTCGGACAACGTGCGTATATCAAGCTGGACGGAGCTCATGAACCCACCTTCGGTTGCCAGGTGCGCTCAGGTTACTTGAAAACCGCGCCAGAACGGATCGGCATCGTCGATCCAGAGCGTATTCATGCCGGTGACGCGCGCCGAGCCTTCGATGGACGCAACGATGGCCGGTTGACCGGCCAGCTGCACCTGCTCCTCGACGCGGCCGATGAACCGGCTGCCGATGTAGCTCTCGTGTACGAAGCGGTCGCCCGGTCGCAGCTTGCCCTGGGCTGCGAGGTGCGCCATGCGTGCGCTGGTGCCGGTGCCGCAGGGGCTGCGATCGATCGCGCGCTCGCCGTAGAACACAGCATTGCGCGCATCCGCGCCCGGACTCTTCGGCCGATCCGCCCACAGCACGTGACTGACGCCGCGAATCGATGGTTCGAGCGGATGCACGGGCTGGATCTGCTCGCGCACGCGCGCGCGCAACTGGACGCTCAACTCGATGAGTCGGCTTGCGCCCAGCGCGTCGAGCCCGACGTAGGGTCCTTGCGGCTCGACGATCGCGTAGTAGTTGCCGCCGTAGGCGACATCGACTCGCAGCGAACCGAAGTTCGGCAGCTCGACTTGCAAGTCGCTGGCGACGAGGTAACTGGCGACGTTGCGGATGCGCACGGACGCGACCCGATTGCCCTCGCTCAAATACGAAACCTGCAGCAGCCCCGCAGGCACTTCGACGCGCAGCTCGCCCGGCGTCTGCGGCCGGATGAGGCCATGCTCGAGGCCGAAGGTGAGGATGCCGATCGTTCCATGGCCGCACATCGGCAGGCAGCCGCTGGTCTCGATGAAGAGGATCCCGACGTCGGCATCCGGACGAGTCGGCGGGTACAGAAACCCGCCGCTCATCATGTCGTGCCCGCGCGGCTCGAAACACAGCCCGGTACGAATCCAGTCGAACCGCTCCATGAAATCGAGCCGGCGCTCGGCCATGGTGGCGCCGTGCAGGAGCGGCGCTCCGCCCGCCACCAGGCGCACGGGGTTGCCGGCGGTGTGACCGTCGATGCAGAAGAACGTGGAACGCATTACCTGGTCGTCGGCGCTCCACGTTCCGTTCAGAACCGCGCGCGCACGCCGACGAAGTAGCGACGCCCGATGACGTCGTACAGCGTGACGTCGGTGTTGGCATCGCCACCCCAGCTCGACGTGAGCAGCGGGGGCTGCTCGTCGAATGCGTTGTCGATGCCGCCGAACAGCTCCAGCGATTCGCCCACCTGCACCGTCGTTGCGAAGTCGACGTAGGTCACCGAGTCGGCGACGACCGGCGTCGAGGCCGCAATGGCCGCGCAGCGGCTCGAGTTCGCCGATGTGGCGAATCTGCGTGCGCACCATCAACGGTCCGCTGGCGTAGGACGCGCCAAGAATCGCCTTGAAGTCCGGCGAGCCGCCTGCTCCCTGCGCAGTGCACGAGCCGAAGAATCCGGCGCAGTCGATCGGCTGCGCGCCGACGAGCTGGCGTACACGCTCGAACATCCAGCCGGCGTTGAGCATCAGGGATAGATCCGCACCGCCGCTGAACGCCACGGCGTCCGGCAGCCCGAACGTATAGTCGGCGGTCAAATCCACACCCTTGACCGACAGCGAGCCGATGTTGCTGTTGCTCGCGCGGACCTCGAACACCTGGCCGTTGCCGGGCAAGCGAGTGATCGCACGACACGGCGCGCTGCTGGCGTCGAGGATCTGGTAGCACACGTCGAGCGTCGTCTGTGCGTTGATCGTGTCGACTGCATCCTCGACCTCGATCTCGTAGTAGTCCACGGCGAGATTGAAGCGCTCGAGGAACGGCAGGCGCAGCACGGCGCCGATCGTCATGGTGTCGGATGTTTCCTCTTTCAGGTCGGGATTGCCTCCCGACACCTGAGCGAAGCCGAGCGCGGCCTGCACGAAAGTGTTGATTTCCGCGGCCGGCACGCCCTGCTGCACGCAGAAGTCCCGCTGCGCCTGACTGGGGTTGCGAACGGCCGCGCAGGGATCGTTGCCCGGCGAGAAGCCCTGGGTGATCGGCGCGAACAGCTCGTTGATGCCAGGCGCGCGGATCGCGACGTTGTAGGCGCTGCGGAAGCGCAGCCACTCGACCGGGCCCCATTCGAGGCCGGCGCGCCAGGTCTCGACCGAGCCGAAATTCGAATAATCCGAATAGCGGATCGCGCCTTCCAGCGCGAGCACGTCGGCGAAGGGCATGTCGTTGAGCAGCGGCACGCGAACTTCGGCGAACGCCTCCTTGACGTCGAAGCCGCCTTCAGTGATGCCGCGCGATGCAGAGCCGTACTCGCGCGCCAGGTCGGTCGCGCCGGGCAGGAAGATGTAGTCGTCGGAGCGATACTCGGCGCCGAGGGCCGCGGAAATCGGCCCCGCCGGGAGCCTGAGAAATTCGCCGGCCAGCGATGCGCCTGCGACCGTACGCTCGAACTTGTCGCTGGACGAGCGCGCCGGCGAGATGAACGTCGCTGCCTCGGGCGAGATCGAGCCGAGGCCGAACGGATTCACCGGCACGCAGCCGAGCACGGCAGTGACGCAGACGACCTGGCCGGCGCCGTTGGTCGTGGAGTTCAGGCCGAGCGACAGGCGTGCCGGCGACATCGTGCCGCGTACGGTCTCGTCGGTGCGCGAGCGTTGATACTGGCCGAACACGTCCCACTGCCACGTGTACTCGCCCACTTCGAAATCGCCGCGCAAGCCGACGGTGGTGCCGATGGTGCTGCGCTCGAAGGCGAAGTTGCGCAGTCCCAGCTCGTCGACGCGCCGGGAAATGCCGCCGGAGATGCGCGCATTGCCGTCGCCGTCGGGATCGAAGACACCCGGATTGTTCACGAACAGGGCGCGCACGTCCGGCGTGAGCACCGGGTTGGTCGCATAGTTGAGCACTTCGAAGTACGAGTTCGAGCCCGTCACGATGGCGAGCGAATCGGCCGCCTGCTGGAACTCGTTCTCGGCCAGCGCGTAGTGCACTTCCGCATAGCCTTCGACTTTTTCGCTGAGCGCATAGTGCGCAAGACCGGAGAACTGCGTGCGCTCCAGCGGACGCAGCAGGTAATTGCCCGCCGCGTAGTTGTAGAGCGTCTCCGGATCGCAATGACGCAGCACCTGGCCGTTGGCGCCGAAGCGGATCGAGCTGACCGCCGTCGTGCAGCCTTCGGGGCCGGTGGGGATGACGCCCGGTCCGCCGCCGACGTTCAGCGACGCGATCTGCGCCGCGCTCAGGCTCACGCGTCCGCCTGGAATGTTGCCCGAGCCGCTGGGCCCGAGCGCCGCGCTGAGCGGAACTCTGGAGAAGTCGCGGTTCTGCATGAACACCGGATCGCGCTGCGAGTGCGACGCGTACATCGTCACGTTGCCGCGGTCTTCGGCGAAGTTGCTGCCGAACACCGCGTCGAACTGCACGGTGCGTCCATCGCTCTCGGACGTCTCGCCGTACTGCGTCGACACTTCGAGACCTTCGAAGTCGTCGCGCAACAGGAAGTTCACTGCGCCGGCGATCGCGTCGGAGCCGTACACGGCCGACGCGCCACCGGTGATGATCTCGACGCGCTCCACCAGCGCCGTCGGAATGGTCGCCAGGTCGACGCTGCCCGCGCTGTTGGCCGGGATGAAGCGCCTGCCGTTGACCAGCGTGAGCGTGCGTGCGGCGCCGAGGCCGCGCAGGTTCGCGGTGAGCACACCCGAGCCGCCGGCCGAGTTGACGCTGGAATTGGTGCCCGCCGACAGTTGCGGCAGCTCGTTGATCACCGCTTCGACCGTCGTGTCGCCGGAGAGCTGCACGAGGTCCTGATTGATGACGGTGGTCGGGCTCGGCGCGCTCAGATCGCTGCGCACGAGACGCGAGCCTGTCACCACGATTTCCGCCAGCGTCTCCTGCTCCTGTGCGATCACGCACTGCGGTGCGGCTGCGATCGCCAGCGTCGCCAGACCAAAGCGGAGCGAGGACCCGAATTGCCCGTTCATGCCATACCCCTTTGCGACTGCGTGGATGAGTCGCTATTTAATAGATCGTATACGAACTACAGTATCCTAAGTAAGCGACGTGTCAAGACGCGCGGAGCGCTTCACGCAAGAACGACGAACAGCAGCCAGGTCGCGAGTGGCGCGCTGACCACCATCAGCGCCGCCCACGCCAGCAATCCGCGATACACGACAGCACGTTCGGCCGCTGCGGTATTGGCGACGACCAGCGCGCCTGCCGTCGAGAAAGGCGATGAGTCGACAACGGTTGCGGAAATTGCCAGAGCGACGACCAGGCCGGTCACGCTCACCGCGCCCTGCGCCATGAACGGCGCAGCCAGCACGATCATCGCGCCCAGAATCCCGGCGCTCGATGCGAAGGCCGAAGTCACCGCGCCGACTGCGCAAATGAGCAGCGCGCCCAGGAGCGGCGAATCGAGCGCGACGATGCCCGAACCGATCGCATCGACTGTGCCGGCACGCTGCAATGCCGACACGTACGTCACGATGCCGCACACGAGCAGCACCACGTCCCAGGGAATCCGGCGCTCCGCACCCTGACTGGATTGCGGAAAGAGCGCATGCAAGGCCGCCGCAGCGAGCAGCGCTACGAATCCAATGCTCCAGCCATAAACGAGCGCGAGCACGGCGACCAGTACGAGAGCAACTGCCGTCGAGAGATGCGCGGCGCGGGTCGACGCCGCGGGCGCCGAAGAATCCTCGACGTCGGTCGGCGGGTCCGGCCCCGCGTGCTTGCCGAGTTGCAAGCCGCCGAACCAGATGAAGATCGCTGCGCCGAGCACGACGTTGTAGCCGACGTTGGCGAGAAACAAGGCGGCGGCGGAGACTTCCAGACCGCTGCGCGCCGCGCCCTGCAGAACGATCGCACCGAGCGCGTTGAGCGGCGAAAAGTTGCCGCAGGCCGAACCGTGCAGAACCATCAAGCCGATCATGCGTCGGTCGAGCGAGCACCGCTCCGCGAGCCGCAGCGCAATTGGCGCGAGCATTGCGGCAGCGGCGGATCCCAGCGCTCCAGCCATCGTCGGGACCGCTGCCAGCACGAAGACGATCCACGGGATCAGCGCACGTCGCCCTCGCACGCTCGCCGCGGCAGCGGCAACGACGCGCTCGATAGTGCCGTTGTTGGCTGCGATCCCGAAGAGATAGGTGACGCCCACCAGCAGGATGAGCAAGTCCACCGGAAAGCCTCGATACATGTCCGCGACACTTTCGCCGGTCAGGAGCGTGCCGACGATGAAAGTCGCCGCGAGCGACAGGATGCCGAGATTGATCGAGCGCAGCGTTCCCAGAACGAAGATCAGCACGAGCCCCGCGATCGGGAGCGCGTGCCACATCACGAAGCGCGACGTCGCGCGGGGCGCGTCGCCGCGGACGACAGGCTCTCGCCTATCTCCACCGGCCGGTGTTCGGGCGGGAGCTGCAGTCGCTGGAACAGGATCGGCTGGTCGGCGATCGAGAAGTCGTGCACGTCCCAGACCGTTCCGAGCGAGCCGCGCGCGACGTGCAGCGCTTCGCAGGCATCGTCGGAGAGCTTGCGACAGCCGATGCGGTGCTCGACGCGCAACGTGGGGAGATTGAACTTCTCCACCATGAGCCGGTGAGCGGACGAGCCGTGCAGCTCCTCGAGCGGCACGTCGAGCAGCACGCGGCCGTGCTCGTACGCGAAGTACACGCTGGTGAACGCCGGCGGATCGTTCTCGATCCACAACAGCCGATCGACCCTGACGCACGACTGCGCGCCGAGCAGCTCGCGCCACGGCCCGCGTGAATCGTCCCGCGCGACCTTGAGCACACGCACGAACGGCATCTGCAGCGAGCCGGTGCGCGGATCGCGAAAGCGATAAACCCACGCCTCCGACGCCTGCGAGCTGCGATCCGCGACGAACGTTCCGGTGCGCCGGCTGCGCACCACCAGCCCGCTTTCGGCGAGCTTGCCCAATGCCTTCTGCACCGTGCCGAGACTCACCGACAGCTGCGCACACAGTGCGCTTTCCGTCGGCAGCCGCTGACCCGGTTCGAGCTCGCCGCTGTGAATTGCATCGGTGAGGGCATCGAGCACGCGCAGATACTTGGGGCCGCCCGGCGCCTTGCCGGCGCGGGCCCGCAACCGCCGCTTGAGGGCCTGCACTGCGCTGTCGGCCATGGCGCCTATATACATGAGAGCGGTTTATATGTGTGTAGTTTAAGAAACAATACTATATAGTAATGAATGGAGCAACGACGACCTGCGACCTACGCCATGCGCATCCGCTTACTCGGTACCGGCACGCCCACTCCCTCGCTGAAGCGCATGAGCTCCGGCTACCTGGTGGAGACGGCGCAGCGCAAGGTGCTGTTCGATTTCGGCCCGGGCACCTACCACCGCATGCTCGAAGCGGGCGTCCGCCCGATCGACATCACCGACGTGTTCTTCACCCACCTGCACTACGATCACTGCCTCGACTACGTGCGGCTGCTGATGACGCGCTGGGATCAGGGCGCCGGTCGCATTCCCGAGCTGAACGTGTACGGCCCCACGTATACGGCGCGTATGACCGAAGCGATCATCGGCGAGAACGGGCTGTTCGCTCCCGACCTCGCGGCACGCACGGAGCTGCGCATGAGCCAGGATGTTTACGTCGCACGTGGCGGCACGCTGCCGCGACACAAGCCGAAGCCCGTGGTGCGCGAGATCCGCAGCGGTGAAGTCGTCGACTGCGACGGCTTTCGCGTGCACGCGCGCTCGGTGCTGCATGCTCAGCCATTTCTCGAGTGTTTCGGCTATCGCATGGAGGCCGACGGCTCCAGCTTCGCTTACTCGGGCGACGCGGGCCCCTGCAAGGCGATGGAGTTGCTGGCGCGCGATTGCGACGTCCTGGTGCACATGTGTCACTTCATCAGCGGCACCGCGCTCAGCCCGGAAATGGACAAGCACAACATGGGACACCTGGAGCTGGCGCGACTTGGGTCTGCGGCCGGCGTCCGCAATCTCGTAGTGAGTCACGTCACCGAGCAGATGGACGTGCCCGGAGTCCGGGAGCGGCTGATCCGCGAGATGTCCGCGCTGTACGCGGGCAATCTGTTCTTCGGCGAAGACCTGATGGAGATTCCGGTAGGAGCGCCCGCCCCCGCCAGACTCGAGTGATCAAAAGAAGCGGAATGCCGTCGCTACGAGCATGCCGACGACGATGCAGCCGACCATGCTGCGCGTCCACAGAAAAAATGCAGTCGCGGCCAATGCGGCCACCAGCTGCGGGTTGGTGAAGGAAAGATTCACCGCACCTTCCTGCACCACGACTGCCGGCACGACCAGCACCGCCAACGCGCACACAGGCGCGAATCGTAGTGCCGCCTCGACACGCGGCGACAGCTTGAAGCGCGGTACCAGCAACAGCGTCGCGCGAGTCGTGAATGTCGCGAGGATGATGCCGGCGGTCACCAACGACATGTAGACGTTCACGACGGCTGATCCTCTTGAGGCTGCACGGCTGCCTTGCGTCGCCGCCCGACCACTGCATCGACCAGCACTGCAGCCGCGATGCCGGCGACTATTCCGGCGACCAGTCCGAGACCCAGCGGCAGATCGCGCGCCACCACCGCGATCGGCGCGGCGACTGCAGCTCCCGCGAGTCCCGGCCATTCCAGGCAAAGCGGAATCGCGAGCGCGAGCAGCGCCAGCGTGCCTGCGAACTGCAGGCCCCACTCGCTCGGCACGGCTGTTGCGGCGACGATGCCGACGATGGACGTCACCTGCCACACCAGCCAGACGAGGCCGCAGGTCCCGAGAAACCACGCATCGCGATATGCGAACTCGCCCTCGCGGGCGACGCGGTCCATGAAGATCGCGAACGTGAAGTCGCCGGTGAAGAATCCGAGCACGGCGCGTCGACGCAGCGAATACGCTTCGAACCAGCGCCGCAACGACGCGCTGTAGATCACGAAGCGCAGATTGGTCACGAGGGCAGCCAACGCGATGAGCCAGAAGGGTTGACCGACCGCGATCAACGGCAGCGCAGCCAGTTGCGCGGACCCTGCGTAAGCAAGCAGCGAAATGGCGATTGCCCAGGGCACGGAGATGCCGCTCTTGATCATCGTCACACCCATGACCAGGCCCCAGGCGACGACACCCGCAGCGGCAGGGAGTGCGGCGTGCGCGCCGCGGAGCAATTCCCGCCGCCAGGCGGGATCGCGATAGAAGGCAGTCGCTTGCATCGACGAACTTGAGCACGCCCGGCCGGCCCTTTGCAAGAAATGCCGGCCCGACCCGGGAACAAATCGTCGCGCGAAACGATCCGCTCTGGTCGTGACGCGTAAGGAGAGAGCGATGACCCAGCATGCCACCGGTACTCGTCAGGAATGGCTCGCAGCACGCCTCGAGTTGCTGGACGCAGAAAAGGAGCTCACTCGGCGCAGCGATGAGGTGGCGCGACAGCGACAGGCGCTGCCGTGGGTGCGTCTCGACAAGCAGTATCGATTCGACACCGATGAGGGCAGCGCATCGCTCGCGGACCTGTTTCGCGGCCGCTCGCAACTGCTCGTCTACCACTTCATGTTCGGACCCGATTACGCCGCGGGCTGTCCGGCGTGCTCGGCGATCGCGGACGGATTCAACGGCTGCGCCGTTCACCTCGCGAACCACGACGTGATGCTGTGGGCAATCTCGCGCGCACCGCTGCAGAAGCTGCAGGCGTTCAAGCGACGGATGGGATGGTCGTTCCCGTGGGCATCCTCGTTCGGCAGCGACTTCAACAACGATTTCGACGTCGCTATCACTCAGGAGCAGCAGCGCGCGGGAACTGCCGAATACAACTACCGCCGCGAGCCCGCGGAGTTGTCATCCAATACGCAATCCGAGGGATCTGCCAAAGGAGCGCAGATGAGCGGCACCGATGTGCCCACGTATATCCGCGAGAGGCCCGGCATGAGTGCGTTCGCACTCGAAGACGGCGTCGTCCATCACACGTATTCCGCGTATGCGCGCGGACTCGACGGCCTGTGGGGCGCGTATCAGTGGCTGGACCGCGCTCCGCTGGGACGCAACGAGCCGGACTTCTGGTGGCGCCACCATGACAAGTACGGCCAGCGCTAGCGACAGCGATCAAGCATTTCTCGGCGTCGCTGCGCTGCTCTTCGTCGCGAGCGCCGCGACCACGATCGTCTGGTGCGCGTCCATGTCGGCGATGGGCGGCATGCCGATGCCCGGCGGCTGGACGATGTCGATGGCGTGGATGCGCATGCCCGGACAGTCGTGGGTCGGCGCCGCGGCGATGTTCCTCGGCATGTGGGTCGTGATGATGGTTGCGATGATGCTGCCGTCACTGGTCCCGATGCTGTGGCGCTACCGTCAAGCTGTCGCCACGACGGGCGAGACACGACTCGGTCGGCTCACCGTGCTCGTGAGCATCGGCTACTTCCTGGTGTGGACCGTCATCGGCGCCGTCGTCTTTTCGGTGGGGGCCGCGATCTCGGCAATCGCAATGAACCAGCCAGCAGTGGCGCGCGCGGTGCCGATCGCGGCCGGCGCCGTCGTGCTGGTCGCCGGTTGGCTGCAATTCACCCGGTGGAAATTGCGTCACCTTGCGTGTTGCCGACCCGCGCTCGACCGTGCACGCGCGCTCGCGAGCGATGCAGCGACTGCTTATCGATACGGCGTTCGCCTCGGCCTGCACTGCGCCAAGTGCTGCGGAGGCCTCATCGCCATCCTGCTGGTCGTCGGCGTCATGGACCTCGTCGCGATGGCCGTCGTTGCAGCAGCCATTACCGTCGAACGCCTATTGCCGGCCGGCGAACGCGTCGCGCGCATGATGGGAGTCGTCATCGTCGCGACCGGCTTGGTGCTGATCGCGCGCGTTTGATCAGGCGTCGAGAATCTCGCACACGCGTGCGTAGAGCTGCGCTCGCGTGAACGGTTTCGATAGCAGCGGAATATCCTCTGTCGAGGCCGAGCCCGTGGGTGACGGCATCTGCGCATAGCCGCTGGTGAACAGCGTGCGGACTTTCGGATGTCGACGCTGCACGGTCGCTGCCAACTCGCGGCCGTTGAGACCGGGCAACCCGATGTCCGTGAACATGAGGTCGACGCGCTTGTTCTGGTCGAGAACCTTGAGCGCCTCGGCCGCATCGACTGCTTCGATGACGTCGAATCCGAGGTCGCGCAGCGTATCGGTCGTAAACAACCTGACGGCGTCGTTGTCTTCGACCACGAGGATCGTTTCGCGGCGCACACGTCCGATCTGCCGGGTATCGACTGCGCCCTCGGCGCGATCTTCGGCGCTGCCGTCCAGCTTCGGCAGATAGATCTTCACGGTCGTGCCATGTCCGGCCCGGCTGTAGAGCTTGATGTGCCCCTCGGACTGTTTGACGAACCCGAACACCTGGCTGAGCCCCAGACCGGTGCCCTGCCCCAGCGGCTTCGTGGTGAAGAACGGATCGAACGCACGCTGCAGCACTTCCGCCGACATGCCGACTCCGGTGTCGGTCATGCACAGCACGATGTAATCGCCGGGCTTGAGCTCCATGAGTCGGGCATCCGTCTCCTGAACCCTGGCGGTGGCGGTTTCGATCGTGAGCGTGCCGCCCGCTGGCATCGCGTCCTTCGCGTTGATCGCCAGATTGAGCAGTGCGCTCTCCAGCTGATTGGCGTCGACTTCCGCGCTGCCGACGTCCGCATCTTCGATCCGGCGGATGACGATGCTCTCCGGTAAGGTGCGGCGAATGAGCTCGATCCAATGATCGACCAATTGGTTGATCGCCACGGGCTTCGGCTTGAGCGGCTGACGTCGCGAGAACGCCAGCAGCTGCTGCGTCAGGTTCGCTGCGCGCTCCGACGCTGCGAGAGCCTGATCGACCCAGCGCCGCCAGCGCGGCTGCTCGGCGGGCAGGTGCTGCGCAAGCTTGTCGAGATTGCCGAGGATGACGGTGAGCAGATTGTTGAAATCGTGCGCGACGCCGCCGGTCAGCTGGCCGATCGCTTCCATCTTCTGCGACTGGTGCAGCTGCTCCTGCATCAGTCTGCGTTCCGTCATGTCGCGCGTGATCTTCGCAAAGCCGATCAGCAGGTCGTCCTTGCGCAGGGCGTCGATGAGCACGCTGGCCCAGAACTTCGTGCCGTCCTTGCGCACTCGCCAGCCCTCGCCCTCGAACTTGCCGGTCGTCTCGGCGATGCGCAGCGCGCGGCCCGGCAGGTCGGTGGAGCGATCCTCCTGCGTATAGAACTCGGAGAAATGTCGGCCGAGGATCTCTTCCGCGCTATAGCCCTTGATGCGCTCGGCCCCGGGATTCCAGGAAACGATGAGCCCGGAGGGATCCAGCATGAAGATTGCGCAGTCGCGGACCCCCTCGATCAATCGTTCGAAGTCCTGGGGGCTGTGTTCGAGGGCGGGAGGGATTCCGGCCTCTGGTCCGGCCCCTGGTCCGGAATCGTTGCGTACCATGCCTGCCTCGATTCTATAAGGGGCGTCGATGATCAATTCCGCGGCCACGAGCCGAGTTCCACTTTTGGGGGCGATGAGGGGTTTGCCCTAACGTAGCCGCTAACCTTTTTCCGGCCCACCCCGTCTAAGTTCGGTGCTCAGCCCCCTCAAATCCTGGATCCGGCCCGACAGCTTCCACGCGGTTCTGAGCGAACGCAGCGGGCGTTGGTACAACGCCTGTCTGCGAATCACGCGCGACGCCGACCTCGCTGCGGATGCCGTCCAGGAGGCGCTGCTCAAAGCGTGGGACCGGCGCGATGAATTCCGCGGCGAGTCCGATCTCGACACCTGGATCCATCGCATCGCGCTCAACGCAGCGATCGACCTGATGCGCCGGCGCAAACCGCGCGCCGAAGACGAGCTCGATGCAGATCGCCTGGTGGCTGCGCCTGCCTCGTCGCCGGACAGCGAGTACGTCCACCAGGCGCTGGGCAGGGACCTGATAACGGCGATGCAACGGCTCACGGCGATGGAGCGGCAAACGTTCCTGCTGAAGCACATCGAAGGCTGGCGACTGGAAGAGATCGCCGAGAGCCTGCAAACGAACGCCAACAACACCAAGCAGGCACTGTTCCGCGCGGTACGCAAACTGCGCGTCGATCTGCATGTATGGCGAGGCGAATCATGATTTCCGACGACGATCTGCTCCTCTATTACTACCGTGACGGGCTCGACGCGCCGGAGCGTGCGCGAATCGGCACTGCGCTCGCCGAGCAACCGGAGCTTGCCCGGCGCCTGCATCGGCTGGTGGCACAACTCGACACGGTCGCGGACATGCCCGAGGTTCCGGTGCCGCCGCACATTCAGCAGCGCTGGGAAAACGCGTTGGGTCGTCTGGCCCCGGCTAAAAGGCAACCTCGCTCCTTTGCTGCTTTTCATTGGCAAGCGGCGGCCGCCGCCGTCGTAGCCGTCGTTCTTCTGGTAACCGTGCAGCTGCTGCTGCGCTCGCCGCAGGAGCAACCGATTGCAGATGCAACGCCACTTCAGTCCGCGTACGAGCGCGGGCTGCGTTGGCATCTCGCCAGCACCGAGCAGGGGCTCGCCGAACTGAGCGGAGCACAACCCGAGGAGCGCGCCCGGCTGATCGCGACGATCGTCGAGCAGAACCGCATGTATGCGCTGGCTGCCGAGCGCGCCAACGAGCCGCAACTCGCGCGCGTGCTGCGCGCCTTCACACCGATTCTCGAAAGCCTCGCAGTCGAGCCCGGCGACGCGTCCGCAAGCGATGTCGCGCAGCTGAGCTTCGAATTGCGAGTGATGCAGGCACGACTCAAGGCCGAAACCGCGACCTCGCCTGCGGCCGAACGTATTTCGCTCTAGCCCAGGAAGATCTTATGAAACTCCTCTACCCGACACTGACGGCGCTGCTCCTCGTTGCGAGCGGCACACTACTCGCGCAGCAACGCAAGCCCACCGAACAGGAGGAGCTGGCGCTCGCAGCGATGGAAGGCCTGATGGCACAGTCTTCCGAGCGCGCGCTGCCGATCATCAAGAAGGTGCTGAATGGCTCGCAGACCACGCTCGTCAAGAAGCGCGCGCTGTTCGTGCTGAGCCAGATCGAAGGGCCGGAAGCCGAAGAGATTCTGATCCAGATGAGCCGCTCGACCGATGCCGCCCTGCGCAGCGAAGCCATTCGCAGCATCGGCATCGGCGGGAACGATAAGTCGCTCGCCGCGCTCCAGGAAATCTACAAGGCCGGCGACGCCGACGTGAAGGAGCAGGTGCTGCATGCCTGGCTGATCGCCGACCGCAAGGAGGAGGTCTACCAGGCGGCGCTCAATGCCAAGTCGGAGGATGAAGCGGCCGAAGCGATTCACATACTGGGCGCGATGGACGCGGTCGAGGAGCTGCGCAAGCTCGGCGATCGGCCGAATGCCTCGCGCAAGCTGGTGAACGCGTACGCGATCAGCGGCGACCTCGCGAGCCTGCGCAAGATAGCCGAGACCGGCGCCGACCCGTCGCTGCGTGCGGAGGCCGTGCAGCAGATCGGCATCATCGGCGACGACGCCGCGCGCGCCGCACTCCGCGAGATCTACTCGCGCAGCAACGATGCGAAGATCAAGGAAGCCGCCTTGCAAGGCTTGTTGATCGCCGACGACGAACAAGGCGTGCTCGCACTCTACCGGGCTGCCACGACCGCCGAGGAGAAGCGAGCGCTGTTGCGTACGCTGACGACGATGGACGGTGACGCCGCGCTGGAGGCAATCGACGCCGCGCTGGAGGGCAAGAAATGAAATCCGCGTATCGTTGGATCAGCACCGGTGCGCTGTGCCTGGCTTCGCTCGCACTGGAGCCGAAGGTGTTTGCAGCCGAGCTGACGCTGCCGCGCGACGGCTGGGTCAGCTGGCAGGTTGCAGCCGTCGACGGAGCTCCTGATTGGTGTTGCTGGAGCAACAGCAACAACTTTCGCAACGCGCCGCGGACTGCTTGCAAGCTCGACGGCAAGCAGGACAGCTGGGGCAATCGCGACGACGAGACGACCGACCAGGTACGAATCTATGCGCGGACCGCCGGCGGCAAGCTCGATCGCTTGCGAGTGTTGTCGGTCACGTGCCCGGCGGAAGCCGCGACGCCGATTCGCGACCTCGGCACTGTGACGGAGAACGACAGCGCCCGCTGGCTCGTCGGCCTGGCCAAACAGAAGAATGAGAACGTACTCACAGCGCTGGCGATCAATCGCGGTGACGTCGCGCGCGATGCATTGTCCGACATCGCCCGCAACGACACTCGTGGCGAGACTCGGCAAAAGGCCGTCTTCTGGCTCGCCCAGGTCCGCGGCCAGGAAGGCGCCGACATCGCGTCGTCCGTCATGTTCAACGACAAGGACCCGGAGGTGCGCGAGCATGCCGCCTTCGCTCTGTCGCAATCCGAAACGCCGCGCGCCGAAGCGGATCTGACTCGGCTCCTCAACACCGACAAGGACGATGAAGTCCGCGAGGGCGCGATTTTCGCACTCTCCCAATTGCCGGACGAGCGCGCGACACGAGCGCTGATCGCAACCGCAGAGAATCGCTCGCTCGCGCGCGAGCTGCGCAAGAAGGCGGTGTTCTGGTTGTCGCAGTCCGAGTCGGATGCGGCGCAGAAGTACCTGGAACGGGTGTTGACGGCGAACCACTGACGACCGGAAGATGCGCGCCTGCTAAGTGCGGCACACAGCCGTCAAGGGAGCCATCGACCATGAAGCATTCTTCGCTACTGCGCGGGGTGACGTCCGCATTCGCCGTTGTACTTCTTGCTGCGCTGTCGGCCTGTTCGAAGCAGGAACCCGCAGCGCAGGCGCCGGCCGCCGCGGAGACTGCACCTGCTGCCGAAGATCCATTGGCAGCGGCCGTCAACAGCGACTCGCGCAGCGCTGAGGACAAGTCGCGCGATCAATATCGTCACCCGCAGGAAGCGCTCGCGTTCTGGGGACTGCAGCCCGGCATGACGATTCTCGAAGTGCAGCCGGGAGCGGGCTGGTGGACCGAAATCCTCGCGCCCTATGCGCACGCCACCGGCGGCAAGTACTACGCGACCGCGGCCGATCTCGACAATCCCGAGCTTTCGGAAGGTGCACGCAAGGGCCGCGCCGATTTCGAAGCGCGCCTGGCCGCGAAGTCTGCAACGCACGGGCAGGTGCAGCTGGTGAACTTCGGCCCGAAGTCCAAGCCGCTGCCGCAGAACACGTTCGACTTCGCACTGTCGGCGCGCTCGGTGCACGGCTGGATGGGCAACGGCATGACCGAGAAGGTGCTCAAGGATCTGTACGGCGCGCTCAAGCCCGGCGGCATTCTCGCAATCGAGCAGCATCGCGCGAATCCGGGCGAGCAGGATCCGAAGGCCGCGAGCGGCTACGTCACCGAAGCGTATGTGATCGAGCAGGCGCAGAAGGCCGGCTTCGAGCTGGTCGAGCGCTCCGAGATCAACGCCAATCCGGCCGACACCAAGGACCACCCGTTCGGCGTGTGGACGCTGCCGCCCACCAAGCGCACGCGTCCGTACAGCGAAGGGCCCGACGCGCACGATCCGAAGTTCGATCGCACCAAGTACGACGCAATCGGCGAGTCGGACCGCATGACGCTGAAGTTCCGCAAGCCGGCTGCGCCCAGCACCTGACGGCGGCACTCATCCCGACGCAGTTGCCCACGAAAGTCGGGTGGACATCCCTGCGGATGCAGGTGTCTGGCGGGCACAGTTCGAGCCGAGAATCCGGGTCCCGTGGCCCGGATTCGCCTCATGGCTCGTCACCTCGACCGCAGAACATTCCTTGCATTGCTCGCGCTGGCCGGCAGCGCGGCTGCCGCGCCGAAACTGCCGACGTTCAGCGGCAGGAGAGTCGTCGTTCTCGGTGCGGGACTAGCCGGGCTCGCTGCAGCCTTGCGGTTACAGGAGAGCGGCTACGACGTGACTGTCGTGGAAGCGCAGGACATTCCCGGTGGGCGCGTCAAGACGATCCGCAAACCGTTCACCAACGGCGGCTATGCCGAAGCCGGCGCGGTGCGCATCTACAGCAATCATCGCTGGACGATGCAGTACGTGAAGCAGATGGGACTCGAGTCGAAGCTTGCGGCGTATGACGACGACACTGGCGCGAAGCTCTGGTACCTGCAAGGCAAACGCTTCACGACGCCGCAGGGCGAGTGGCCGCTCGCAGGTTTGACCGCGCAGGAGAAGGCGAGTCCTTTCGCGATGATCGGCCAGTACTGGGGTCCGGGGCTTCAGGCGATCGGCAATGTGCTCGAGCCTGATTATCCAGGGGCCGCGGCGCGCGC
>CAWISC010000042.1:0-14333 GCA_963838635.1 uncultured Gammaproteobacteria bacterium
CGAGCATGCGCACCCACCGCACGCGTCGATGCCGCCGGAATTCCATGCGTTCGTAGAGCCGCTCCGCTGCTTCATGCCCAGCGTCGACTTCGAGATCGAGCGCGATGCAGCCGTTATCGCGCGCGACCTGCATCGCTGCCTCGATGAGTTGCTTGCCGATGCCGTGGCCGCGACGCGCGGGGTCGACGTAGACCTCGTCGAGCCACGCGGCCGGACCGCCGTGCTCCAGCGTCCATAGAAACGAGATGACGGCGACGCCGACGAGCTCGCCGTCGATTCGTGCAGTGAGAATCCGCCCGCGCGTGTGATCCTCGATCAGGCCGCGCGTCGCTGTTTCGAGCGCCTGCGACGTGAGCACGATGTCGTGCTCCTCCAGCTGCGTGCGCAGCAGCTGGAGGATCGGTGCGAGGTCCTCGTTGCGGGCGGTCTGGATCACTTCGCCGCGGCCGGGAACGCCGGCAGCTTGTCGATGTCGCGCGGATCGTGCTGGATGATCACCGTCGCGTTCAGGTTCTTCGCGATCTGCTTGAACCGGTCGAACGACGCCAGCGTGTCGGCGCGATTGAAGTTGAAGGTCGGCACGCCGTTGCTCTCGTAGTTCTCGCGGAAGTGCGCCTGATCGCCCGTCAGCAGCACGGCGCCTTTCTCCTTGAGCTTCACCAGCAGCGCGTGATGGCCCGGCGTGTGTCCCGGCATGTCGAGCATGATGACGGTGCCGTCGCCGAATACGTCTTTGTCGCGCGCGACCGGTTCCGCTTTACCTTCGCCACCGAGCCAGTGCTTCAGCGGTGCGGCGTTGGTCGTGCCCGAAGGCGTCGGGCCCTTGAGAACGTCCCAGTCGCCCTGGCCGATCAGCAGCGTCGCCTGCGGAAACGAAGCCGCCTGGCCGGTGTGATCGCCGTGATAGTGACTGATGCCGACATAGTTGATCTGCTCCGGCTTGATCTTCAGCTGCGCGAGCTGCTCGACCAGCGAAACCTTGACGGTCGGACCCGAGGGCGTGGTGCCGGCGACCGCCGCGGGATAGCCGGTGTCCCAGATCAAATAGTGATCCGCATGGCGGACGAGGTAGCAGCTCGCGGTCAGCTGCAGCTTCTTGCCTTCGTGCGCCATCGTGTCCGAGAAGCGGCCGATGTCCGCCAGGCCTGCGCCGCCCGCACAGTCGAAGCGAGTCAGCGACACTTCGGCGGGCGCCTGCGCGAAGACCGGTAGTGCAGCCAGGCAAGCGATTGCACCGGCGATGGAGCCATGAATCGACTTCGTCATCCAGCTTCTCCTTTAGAATTCCGCCCCTGTCGAAGGGGCGAGAGTATGTCAGTCTCCGATAACTATCGTACATACATCGTCGAGCAGCTTGCGGCGCTGCCGGCACTGAGTACGCGCCGCATGTTCGGCGGGATCGGTCTGTACAGCGACGCTTTGTTCTTCGCGCTGATCGACGACGACGTGCTGTTCTTCAAGGTCGACGATTCGAACCGCGACGATTACGTGTCGCGCGGAATGAAAGCGTTCATGCCGTTTCCGGGTCAGCCGAGTCTCGGCTACTTCCAGGTCCCGCCGGATGTGATCGAAGAAGCGGAGGAGTTGGCGCGCTGGGCGCGTCGCTCGGTGGAAGTTGCGATGAAGAAAGGCAGGCTGAAGCCTGCCCCACAGAAGAAAAAAGCCCCACAGAAAAAGAAGGGCCCCCGGCGTAGCAGCCGGAGGCCCTCGGGTCGACTCGAAACGCTCTTAGTGGCCGAGCGTCAGCAGCGTGCACACCAGGATGCCCGCCTGCTCTTTCGTCGAGATGATCTTCGCGCGCCGCAGGCGGTCCGTTTCCTTCGCGACGCAAGCAAGCTCGTGAAGCGGCTTGTTGGCGTACTTGACCGCACACTCGCCGACGTCATCGGCGACCGAGCAGCCGTTGGCCTGCAGGTCGTTGCCGGCCTTGGAGTCGCAGCCATCGATCACGACCGTCGCGGCCAGGTCGGAGCCGATGCAGTTGTCTGCGCCGTCGGGCACGCCGTCAGCGTCCGAGAACCAGCCGATGTCGGTCATCTGCGAGGCCGTCAGATCTTCCGGCGGTGTGATCGACGAGGTCAGGTCGATGTTGATCGACGGCTCCATCAACTGGTTCGGGATCGCACCCGTGTCCCAGTGCGAGATCGACGAGCCCGGCGCCACCGGATCGAGCGCCGCAACCATCGCCAGCCCCTTGACGCGATCGGTGCCGGCGCGGATCGACATGTCGAGCGCGAGCTTCGCGGTCACCGGTCCGACCAGCGCCGCCTTGATCGCGTTGCCGTCGGCCAGCGTGATGCGACCGGACGGAATCGTGATCGTCGGATCGGCGCCGCCCAGCCCGGCCGGCGGCGAGCCCAGCGCGTTGTCGGCGACGATGGCGGCGATGGCGCCGGCGTTCTGCGCGTTCTTCACCTTGATGGCGAAGCCGCACGTGCCGCGGTCGACGAGCGCGATCTTGCCGGTCAGGTCATTCGTCAGCGGACTGCAGGCGTCGGTTGTCGACGGGCCCGGCAGCGTCCGCCGGATCGATGCCGAGCGCGACGGCACCCGTGATGCCCGCTGCCGTGAGCGGCAGCGCCGAAGGCCGCCGTGCCGAACATCAGCATGCGGACCGCCGTTGATGCTGACGAACGGCTCGCCGAGCTGCAGCACCTTGGGCACGTCCTTCTTCACGTTCAGGCCGTTCCACGAGACCTTGCGTACGTTGATCGCCGAAGCCGCACGCTCGGCGTCGGTCATCGCGTTCCAGATCTTGCCGGTGGTCACGTCGAGCGTGTACTGCGAGTAGATGTCGGGCAGACCGCCGTTGAGCGTTCCCGTCGGCTTCGTTGACGAAGTTCGAGAAGCCCAGGCCGTGGCCCAGCTCGTGCAGCACCACCGGCAACAGGTCGACCAGCGCGCCTTCGTTATTGTCGAAACCGAAGTAGAAAGCGAAGGTGCTGGAGAAATTCGCGTTGATGTCGTGGAGAGTCGGCACCAGGTCCTCGCCGGCGAGGTGATTCGCCAGCGCCGCGTGGTACCACATGCCCGCGAACTCTTCGCCCGGGAAGTCGCTGAAGACGTATCTCGGGCCCGCCGAGCCCAGCACGTTCGCGCCGAGCGGCGTGAACTGCGCGTGCACGATGATGTCGACCTTCGGCTGCAGCACCTGCTTCCCAGATGTTCGCTGCGAACTCGAACACGTTGAGACGCTGCTGACCGAGCGTCGCGCCGTTGTTGCCGCCGACCGGCGCCGCCGGTGTCGGATCGTTGAAGCCGACGCCGGGTGCGTTGATGTTTTGATGATGATCTGGCCTTGTGCGAACGCTGCAGAGCTGGCCAGCGCCAGGGCCGCGACAGCGACCCCTCGATAGATGAAGGTGCGCATGGCTTATTTCTCCTCGAGAGCGGGCTGCTGCTTCGTCGGCCGCGTCAGGACCTTCGGCGCTTTGCCGAGCTCGACGTCATGAGCGTGCTTGGCATGCTCGACCGCCGACTCGCCCGTTTGACACGACAGCACGTAGCCGCCGTCCTTGGCCGGCGTCGCGATCGCGACGCTCATGAACTGCCCTTCGAGATCCATCATGCGGGCCCCGTCGGGCCGCAGCACCACTTCCAACCCTTCTGCCGATTCGCTGGTCATCTGCTGCAGCTTCTCCTGAAGCTGCTGTTCCTCGCTGACCGCAGCGCTCGCGGCCGAGCGTGCGGCGGCTGCGGGTGCAGCTGCATCTTCTTCGCCAGTCGGTAGCGCCTGCTGCGCAAAAGCGGTCCCCGTCAATGAACCCACGCCCAATGCGAGAGCCAATAGCGTGCGTGAAACCCTGAGCTGCGAACTCATATCCCCTTCTCCTTTGACGTCTTGGCGTCGTGGCGATCGAATCGAAACGACGCCGGTGATTTTTCGTAAGGCACGCGGAACGTAGCACCGCTGCCACAAGCGGGAAACTGCGGTTGCGAATTCTTTGCTCGCAGCCAGTAACGGCGCGACAAAGCGCAGCGGCGAGCTTGTTGCTCGCTCGCAATTGCATACCGCTCGCGGTCATGCCGCGAAGATGATGGCGTCACAGGCGTCGCAACGCATCGAGGTGTAGCTTTTACCCGGGACATGAATACAGCACTGTCGTGTGCTGCCTGTCGGACAAACGATGTCGGATAGACGCGAGGGAAGGGCCAAGCTTGGATTGCGCGCAATCTGCGCAGAAGCGGCGAGCGTCGAACAGTGCGGCCGGTCAAACCACCTGCCGGCGCTGCACCCATCCACGAGCCGATCCGGTCTGTCCAGGTTGCTCCGGGAAGAAGCTGTCGTGCGTCGGCGCCGCCGCCGTATCGGCGGCGACCTTCTGCCGCATCCCCTGCATGACCTTGATCACTTCCTGCCAATCCGAGGCGTCGACGAGCGGATCGTAGGACTGCGGCTGGAGACCCATGCCGTGCATGACGAAGAACCAGCTCAGCTCGACGAACATTTCGTGACGCTTCTGGAAGATGCGGCCGGTGCGCCGATAGATTTCCATGCGCTCCATCAGGCTGTCCGGCAGCTTGGTTTCTCTGCGCTCGCGCCAGTAAGCCGTGTCCGTCCGCTCGCTCGTGCAGTAGTGCAGGACGATGAAGTCGCGCACGCGCTCGAACTCCTCGATCACCTGGTCGTTGTAGTGCGCGATGTTGACCGGATCGAAATCCAGGTCGGGGAAGTGGTCGAGCAGCGCGTACACGCCGCTGCAGATCAGATGAATGCTGGTGGATTCGAGCGGCTCGAGGAACCCGGAGGCGAGCCCGAGCGCGACGCAATTCTGGTTCCAGAACTTGCGGCGCCGCCCGGTCACGAAGCGGATCACGCGCGGCTCGCGTCAACTGCGTTGCGTTCTCGGGATTGCTGAGCAGATCTCTCAGCGCATCCTCGTCGCTGATGTGATCGCTCGAGTAGACGTATCCCGTGCCGATACGGTGTTGCAGCGGAATGCGCCAGTGCCAGCCCGCTGCGCGTGCGGTCGAAGTCGTGAACGGCGTGCGCGGAATCCGGTTCGACACCTGCACGGCAACCGCGCGATTGTTGGGCAGGTAGTTGCTCCAGTCCTCGTAGCCGGTCTTCTGCGCGCCTTCGATCAGCAGGCCGCGAAAACCGGTGCAGTCGATGTAGAGATCGGCCTGCAGGCGGTCGCCTTCCTTGAAGACGATCTCATCGATCGAACCATCGGCGCGCTGCGTGACGCCGACGACCGAGCGTTCCAGGCGCACGACGCCGGATTGCTCGGCGTAAGCGCGCAGGTATCTCGCCACCAGGCCGGCGTCGAAATGCAATGCGTATTTGAGCGTCGGAGCGATGCCGGCGGAGTTGCCCGGGAAGATGAACTTGTTCGCCTCGGCCATCGCAATCTCGAGACTGAAATGACTGAGGTCGACGTCCAGCGACTGCGCGCGCGCCTTGTGCCAGAAGTGATAGAACGGCAGCCGGTCGATGAACACGCCGAAGGCGCCGAAGGGATGCCAGAAGCGATGACCGGCGTGGAGCCAGTCGACGAAGCGGATCGCCAGCTTGATCGTCCCCTGCGTATGACGGATGAAATCCTGCAGGTCGATCCCGAGGAACCTGAGAAAGTCGATGATCCCCGGGATCGTCGCCTCGCCTACGCCGATCGTCGGGATGTCGGGCGACTCGACGAGATGAATCGAGCAGCGGTGGCCGAGCTTTCGCGCCAACGCGCTCGCGGCGATCCAGCCCGCGGTGCCGCCGCCGACGATGGCGATCCGCTTGATGCGACGATCAGTTTGCATACGACGTTCCTCGGCGGCGCCGTCGAAGCGTGGCACAGGGCGGTCGGTTGAAGCAAAGGGGGGCGATCGGCGACAGCCGACCGCCCCGTGTCACGGGGAGGCGTTCTTCAGAAGTTGCCGCGCACGCCGAACAGGATACGTCGCGACCCCGAGTCGAATGCGAACGGCAGGTTCTCGAACTGCAGGTACTGACTCTGATCCTCTTCGGTGAGGTTGATCGCTTCGAGTGTCACACCGATCTTGTCGCTGAACTGGTAAGCGACCTGAGCATCGAACTGGCCGTAGTCGCGATTCCAGACGCCCAATGTTCGCGTGATGCCATCAGTGGGACCGAAGGGCGCTACCGCATCCGGGAATCCGAAATTGCTGTCGAACGACTTGTCGCGCCAGCCGTAGGACACCCGCGCCTCGAAGCCGTAGTTCTGATAGTAGATCTGCGCGTTGAAAGCGTGCTCCGGCACTCCGGGGATGGGCAGGTTCGTGTCGAAGTCATTCAAGAACGGCGATTCGGAATCCGAGTACGTGTAGTTGACGTTGAAGCCGACGCCCCAATCGAAAGCGTATTGCGCGCTGAGCTCGATGCCCTTGATGGTGCCGCCCTCGCCGTTGATGGGAACCGTGACCGGCCCTTCGCGTCCACCGGTCTGGTCCACCACGAAGATCGACTGTGTCACGACGGTGACGAAGGAATCGACCTTCTTGTAGAACGGCGTCACGGCCATCAGACCCTGGGAGCCGAAGTAGTACTCATAGCTCAGGTCGAACTGCTTGGCACGGTATGGGTCGAGCGACGCGTTGCCCGTGCTGCCGTTGGTGAAGCGGAAGAGATTGAAGGTCGGGCTGCCCGCATCCGAGTCGCGCGTGAAGTTCTGTTCGAACCCGCGGCCGAGCTGGAACAGATCCTGGCGCGCCACGACCTTCGCCGCGGAGAACCGCACTTTGCTGCCTTCGGTCACGTCCACAACGACGTTCGCGCTCGGCAGGACGTCGGTGTAACTGCGGTCGAACGTCCGCGTCTCGAAGTCCCGCAGCACGCCGTTCCAGCTGTCCGTGCCAAAGAACGTCGGGTTCGGATTGGAGGCCGCGTTCTGATCGACGGTGAGCTCCGTCCGCAGCACGCGGGCGCCGACGTTGACGTGATAACGATCGCTGGGCTGCCCCACGTCGGCCATCAGGTAGCCGGAGGTGGTTTTCTCTTCGACCCTGAAAGTTTCCAGCGGCGACGGGAAGAACGAGAACGGCGTGTCCGGATACAGGCCCTGGATCCACGCCAGCGCGTTGCCCATCTGCGAGCGGTTCTGCACCAGCACGCTGCTCGTGCCCGCATGGCCGGAGCTCCAGAAACCGTTGATGGTCTCGACGCGGCCGGCGCTGCCGGTAAAGGTGTGGTAAGGCGTGATCAGCGCCGGCGAGTTGCCGAATCGCTCGCAGGGCGCGAACTGGAAATTGGCGCCGGCGCTCGCCGGAATCTCGCAGGACTTGTAGCCGATGGCGCCGTCCTGGAAGTAGCCGAAGGGCGTCCAGTTCTGGCCGAAGTCCGAGCCGTCCAGCTCACCCTGCCCGGAGTAGTCGGCGAGGAACCGGCCGAACTCGTAGTCGATTTCGCGGTTGGCGAGGCGGGCTCCGCCGCTGAACGTCACGCTGCGTGACTCCAGGAACGGCGGATCGAACTGCACGTCGCCGCGCACGGCCCAGTTTTCCGCCTCGGTCGTGTCCGCGAATGCCCAGTGCGACTTGAAGAAGCCGTTGCCCGGATTGGTGTAGAGATCCGGAGTGCCGACGCAGATCGAACCTCGGCAGCGTCCCGCCGTTGGCGTCGTATGTGAAACGGTAGTTCGCCGGGGCCGTGCCGTTCGGCGCGAATCCGACGCCGTCCTCGCCGCGCACGCCGTACTGCGTGTAGCGCACGTCGTTGTTGGCGCTGGCGCTCTCCTGATCCGCCTTCGAGTACGCGGCCGCCAGCGCTGGCGCGCCAGACCCCGCCATTGTCGAACTTGAACTTCAGCTGGAAGTTGTCCGCAGTGATGTCGGTGTTCTTGACGAACGAGATCGCTTCGGCGGAGCTCGCGATGACCGTGCCATGCAGGAGCACGCCATTGCTGTCGATCTCGAACGGCTGCGTCGTATCCAGGCCCGGGCTTTCGGTGCCGAACGGGAATTTGAGCGAAGCTTCCTGCGTCAGGATGTCCAGGTCGGAGTGGAACCACTGCGCATGGAGCTCCGTCGACTCAGTCGGGCGGAAGGCCACCGCCAGCGACAGGCCGAGCCGCTCGCGCTCCTCGTCGCGATCGGTCGCGTAGCGGTATTCCGGTGCGTAGTAGTTCTGCCCAACCGTGCCGCGGTCGGCGCGATCGCTGAAGTCCCAGTCGCCGCGATTCTGGCCACCCAGCACGTCCGTCTGGAACAGTTGCTTGTCGTAGGAGACCGAGGCGATGACGGCCAGGCGGTCGCTGAATTCGTGACTGAACACCAGCGCGCCGAGCGGCTCCCAGCCCTCGCCGCTATCGCCGTAGCGCACGTTGCCGGCCAGCGTCGTACCGGTCAGGTCGAACGGGCTGCGCGTCTTCAGGTTGATGATGCCGCCGAGACCGCTCTCGCTCTGCGAGGCGTTCGGCGATTTGTAGACATCGATGCCGCCGAGCAGCTCGGACGGGATGCCTTCGAGCGAATCGGTTTCGCGAACGTTGCCTTCGCCCTGCGTGTAGAGCTCGAGGCCGCTCAGGAAAATATCGTCGTTGAGCAGCGTCACGTTCTGCTCCAGGCCGCGGATGCGCGCCTTGGTGCCCACGCCGTTGGAGCGATCGATCGATACGCCCGGCAGGCGCTGCAGCGACTCGGCCACGTTCTGGTCCGGGAACTTGCCGATGTCCTCGGCAGACACCGATTCGATGATCTGGTTGGATTCGCGCTTGTTCTGCAGCGCATCGGCCAGCGAGGCCCGGAAGCCCGTGACGATCACTTCCTCGAGCGGCTCGGAGGTCGTGCTCGTGGCCGGCGACGCAGGTTGTGCCGCGTGGGCACCCATCGTTAGACACGAAGAAATCGCCGCGCTCAACAGCGCCGATCGGCGAACTCGATGACTCGCTTCGTTGGCTGACATGCTGTCCCCCTGTTGTCCTACCGCTCGTGCTGTCCGAGCCGCGTGTGCTCGTGTGTTCTGCGCGCTGCTCGTCGAGCAACTCACTCGATGTGATTCGAGTCTGCGCACCGGCGTGGCGACGTGTCAACGCGAGCGCGGGCGTGAAAGCGCTTTCAACGAAAATAAATTTGCGCGCGCGACGTTCGCGCAAGATGAAAGCGCTTTCACCGCAAATTACCGCTGCCGCGTAGTTCCAATCGCGCGTAACTTCGAACATGATCGCGCATCGGTCCTTCCTATTGCTTGCGCAACAAGGCACGCACATCCATGCAAACGCGCATCGTCCAGGACGAGCTCGCTGCGGAAACCGCGACGGCGCGCGCGCTTCCGCTCTACAAGAATTCCGCCGCTGCGCTCGAGCACCGCGTCACCGATCTGCTGGTGCGCCTGACGCTGAAAGAGAAGACGGCGCTGGTCGCAGGCGCAGACAATTTCTCGACGATGGCCGTGCCGCGCCTGGGAATCCCGGCAATGCGCTTCGCCGACGGACCGAACGGCGTACGCTCGACGCGCGGCGACGCGGCGACTGCGTTTCCCACTGGCGTGTCGATGGCAGCGACGTGGAATCCGGAGCTGATTGCACGCGCCGCCGCCGCGATGGGACGCGAAGCACGCGCGCTCGGCGTGCACGTGCTGCTCGGCCCGAACGTCAACATCCAGCGCAATCCGCTCGCCGGCCGCAACTTCGAAACGTATTCGGAAGATCCGCAGCTGAGCGGCATCGTCGGCACGGCGTTCGTGCGCGGCTTGCAGAGCGAAGGCGTCGGCGCGTGCGTCAAGCACTTCGTCGCGAACGAGCAGGAGCGGCAGCGGCGCATCGGCAGCTCGAACGTCGACGAGCGCACGCTGCGTGAGATCTATCTCGTGCCGTTCGAGATGATCGTGCGCCAGGCGCAGCCGTGGACGGTGATGAGCTCCTACAACAGGCTCAACGGCACATACATGACGGAGAACCGCCGGCTGCTCACACAAGTGCTGAAGCAGGAGTGGGGCTTCGACGGGATGGTGATGTCGGACTGGAGCGCCATTCACTCCACCGTCGAGGCAGTGAATGCGGGCCTCGACCTCGAGATGCCGGGCCCGGCGCGCTACTACGGCGAGATGCTCGTGCGTGCGATCCGCAACGCGCAGGTGGAAATCGAGCAACTCGACGACAACGTCCGACGCGTGCTGCGCACTCTGTTCCGCACCGGCGTGATGGATGCGGTCCGTCGTCCCGCGGGCGAGCTAGGCAGCGATCGTCATCGCGGGCTCGCCGTCGACATCGCGCGCGAAAGCATCACGCTGCTGAAGAATGACGATCGCCTATTGCCGCTTTCGCGCGAGCGCGTGCGCTCGATCGCCGTCATCGGCCCCAATGCCGATGCGGCCATCATCCAGGGCGGTGGCAGCGCCAACGTCATTCCGTCGCGCGTCCTCACTGCACTCGAAAGTCTGCGCGAGCTGTCAGGCATGCACGTCGAGTACGCGCAAGGCGTCGACAACGAGCTCGTGACACCCGCCGCGGACAGCCGGCTTCTCAGCACCACGTCGACGCGCGAGGTGCAGGGGCTGCAGTTCGCGATCTATGGAAACGCGAAGTTCGCGGGCAAGCCTGCAAGCTCGGGCGTCGATACCTACTTCAACAAGCTGAGCCTCGGCGAAGGGCTGACGGCCTCGCAGGAAGATCCGATTTCCGCGCGCTGGATCGGCTACTTCTGGCCGCCGAAGTCGGGCACGTACGAGTTCAGCCTGACGCAGGTCGGCAGCGCCGTGTTGACGATCGACGGCACACGCATCATCGACGACGAGACGCCGACACGCCCGCCGGCTGGCGCGGAGTTGTTTCCGATTCCGATGCGGGTCGTGCAGCTCGAGCTGCGCGCCGGCCGCGGTTATCCGATCCAGCTGGATTACGTGAGCGGCACGCTGGCATTCCACCTGTTCCGCTTCGGCATCCGGCCGCCTGCGGGAACGATCGACGATGCAGTTCGCATCGCGCGCACGGCGGATGTCGCCGTGGTCTTCGTGGGCGTGTCGACCACGTCCGAGACCGAGGGCGCGGACCGCCGCGACATGGAGCTGTACGGGCCGCAGAACGAGCTCGTCGAAGCCGTCGCAGCGGTGAATCCGCGGACGGTCGTCGTGCTGAACAATGGCTCGCCATTACGATTGCCGTGGATCGAGCGTGTCAGCGCTGTCGTCGAAGCGTGGCTGCCCGGACAGGAAGGCGCGCGCGCCGTCGCGGAAGTGCTGCTCGGCATGACCAACCCGTGCGGCAAGCTGCCACTCACCTTCCCGCGTCGGCTCGAAGACAACCCGAGTTACCTGTACTACTCGAACGGCCGCGACGCGCACTACGGCGAAGGCGTGTTCGTCGGCTACCGCTACTACGAGAAGAAGAAGATCGAGCCGCTGTTCCCCTTCGGCCACGGCCTGTCCTTCACGACCTTCGAGTACTCCAACTTGCGCGCGCCGGACGAGGTCCTGGCCGGCCAGGCCCTCCATGTCAGCCTGGACGTGACCAACACCGGTACCTTGCCCGGACGGGAAACGGTGCAGCTGTACGTCGGCGACGAGGTGACGCAGGATGTAGTGCGGCCGGTGAAGGAGCTGAAAGGCTTCCACAAGGTGGAGCTGGCGCCGGGGGAGTCGCAGATCGTGCGCTTCACGCTCAACACACACGACCTGGCCTATTACGACGTGCACCGCCGCGCCTGGACGACGACGCCCGGAAAGTATCGGCTGTACGTGGGCAGCTCGTCAGCGGACATCCGCGCGACGCGCTCGTTCATCTGGATTGCACCGGTGGATGAGAGAGCGCCTGTCGAGCAATCGACGTTCGAGGACGACCTCTGATATGGCAACCAACATAGAAACCGTCCCGGCACCGGTCGCAAAGAGCACCGAGCAGGTGAGCGCCGACCGACTGCCGTTGGGCCGCGTGCTCGGCTACGGCATCGGCGACTTCGGCTTCAACTTCTACTGGTTCTCGCTGCAGCTGTTCCTCACGTACTACTACACCGACGTGCTCGGGCTGCGCGCCGAGGTTGCGGGTCTCATCATCTTCCTGTGCCTGACGTGGGATGGGCTCGTCGATCCGGCGATTGGCGTGCTCGCGAACCGCACGCGCACACGCTGGGGCAAGTATCGGCCTTACCTGCTGTTCGGCAGCATACCGCTGGCGATCAGCTTCACGTTGATGTTCGCGCCGACGGGACTCGAAGGCGCAGCGCTGATCGGCTATGCATTCGCGACGCAGGTGCTGTTCCGCACGACGTACGCGTTGGTGAACATTCCGTACAGCGCGCTCATGGCGACGATGACCCGCGATTCCATGCAACGTAACTGGCTCGCGGGCGCGCGCATGGTCTGCGCGTTCCTCGGAACGGCCGTCGTCAGCTACTTCACGCCGCGCCTCGTCACATATTTCACCAGCGATGGCCGCACCGCAGGCTACTTCGGCGCCACGGCGGTGCTCGCCGTCATCGCGACCGTGTTCACCATCCTGACGTTCGCGGCCACGCGCGAGGATTCCTCGATCACGCACGCGCAGGAGCAACCCCCGCCGGTCAGCGAGCTGCTGCGCATGCTGTCGAGGAACGTGCCGTTCATGCAGATCGTCGCCGGCATCGGCTTCTTCAGCTTCGCGAACATCCTGGTGACCTCGGGCCTGGTGTACTACGTGAAGTATTACCTCGGCGAAACGGCAGCGATTGCCGGCGAAGCGGCCAGCCTGATGCAGATCACGATCACCGCGATGATCCTGCCGTGGACGTTCGCCGCGCGTTACGTCGGCAAGCGCTGGGCCTGGCAGGCCGGGCTCGCCATCGCATTCGCAGGGTTGGTCGGCCTGTATTTCTCCGACGCGCGCGAAGTCGGCGTGCTGTACGGATTCATCGTCGTGTACGCGATCGGCAGCGCCTCCATCGGCATCAACTTCTGGTCGATCGTGCCGGACACCATCGAGTACGGCGAATGGCGCACCGGCGTGCGCGCCGAAGCGTTCGTTTTCGGCTTCGTCACGCTCATTCAGAAGGTCGCGCTCGGCGCCTCCTCGGCGTTCCTCGGCGCCTACCTCGGATGGGTAGGTTATGTTGCCAATCAGCCGCAATCGCCCGCTACGGCCGAAGCGATCAAGGTGATGATCACGCTGGTGGCCGCCGCCGGCCTCGTTGCCTCTGCGCTGGTCATGCATTTCTACCGGCTGGACGCCAAGGCGCACGCGCGGCTGGTGCAGGAAATCACTGCGCGCAAGCCCGGTCCGGAATCGGTTTGACACCTTCTCCGCCCCCTCCGCAGAATAGGCCCGGGCTGCTGTTCCAAAGCAGCGCGGCAAGAGGGGGAGCCTGGAGCACGCACTCCAGGCTGACGCGTGAGTGCAACACTGAAAGATGTGGCCCGGGAAGCTCATGTCTCCATGGCATCGGTTTCGCGGGCTCTGAACGGGACCGGCACCGTCACCGAAAGCATCCGTACCCGCGTGCTGGAGGCTGCAGCCCGTCTGCAGTACGTCCCGAATAGCGGCGCGCAGAGTCTCATGACCCGTCGCACCCATACGATCGGCATCGTGCTGCCGACCCTGTATGGGGAATTCTTCTCCGAGCTGATTCGCGGCATCGACATCGCGGCGCGCGCCCGCGGCTTGCATTTGTTGATTTCCAGCACGCATTGCGACGCTGTGGAAGCCGGCACTGCATTGCAGGCGCTGATCGGTCGCGTCGATGGTTTGCTCGTGATGTCGCCGTACGTGGACGGCAGGTTCCTGCAGGAACGCGTCCGCAGCTCGCTGCCGATCGTCCTGATCAGCACCGTCGACATCGATCACACGCACACGAGCTTCTACGTCGACAACTACAGCAGCGCTTACGCGATGGTCGCGCACCTCGCAGGCTGCGGTCATCGCACGATCGCGCACATCGCAGGTCCGGACGTAAATGTCGATGCGCAAGAACGGGTGCGCGGTTATCGCGCAGCGCTCAATCGCGAGCTGCCTGGTTCCGCGGAATATGTCCTGCGCGGCGATTTCACCGAAGAGTCGGGCTATCGCGCCGGGCGCGAACTGCTCGCCACCGGCATGCGCCCCGACGCCGTCTTCGCGGCGAACGACATGATGGCGATCGGTTGCCTGTGCGCGCTGACCGAAGCTGGATTGCGCGTGCCGCAAGACGTCGCGATCGCCGGCTTCGATGACATTCCTACGGCGCGCTTCGTGGTGCCGGCGCTGACGACGGTGCGCGTGCGCATCTCCGACATGGGTGGCCGTGCGCTGGATCGGCTCGCGACTGCGATCGAGAACCCAGCGCAGTTCCAACCCGTCAGCGAAACCGTGCCCGCCGAGCTGATCATCCGCGCCTCCTGCGGCACCCCGGCGCGTCCCGCCGGGAATCCGCGCAGCGCACCCGTCCAGCGCGTGTAGCCGGCAAAAGTCAGAACTAGTGCTCCTGCGGCCCGCTGAACC
>CAWISC010000043.1:0-70384 GCA_963838635.1 uncultured Gammaproteobacteria bacterium
ACGTCGTCGCCGTACGCCGCGCCACGCTAGTAATGACCCTCAGGTCCTTGTGGTCGACGTTGTTCAACGTAACGTGGTTACTCATTCTTATGCTCTGAGCCTAGACTCTCGGCAACCCGTGCCGCCTGATGTGCGTGATCAGCTCCCGGTTGGACGGGAGCGCCGCCATCATCTTGCCAGTCAGCGCCGCAGCTTCGCGAAAAAATGCGTCGGCGCGATCGCAGTCGTCGAAGCGGCGGGTCGCGACGGCCGCTCCGGGCGAAAGCCCATCCCGTACAGCACGTACTGGTAGCTCGCCGATGGAAACACTTCCTCGATCCGGTGCAGGTCGTAGCGCGAGGGCGGCTGGTGTCGCCACAGCACGAGCAAGTCGCGCAGCCGCTCGGGAATGGTGGCCGCGACGACGTTGTCGCGCCAGAAAGCGGAAGCTCTGCGTTGGCTCAGCACGTAGTGCAGCTTCAGAAAATCGATGACGCGCTCCCATCGATAAGTGAACGAATCGTCGAAGCGCCGCGCGACGATGTCCATTTCCTCGCGCGTCGCCGGCATCTGGTCGCTGAGCATGGCGGCAGACAGCTCGACCAGCGCCAGCGCCGAGGCTTCGAGCGGTTCGATGAAGCCAGCCGACAGTCCGATGGCGACGCAGTTGTGGCGCCAGAAGTGCCGGCGATAGCCCGGCTCGAAGGTGAGCTTGCGCGGCGTGCCCCCATTTGCCTGACCGGATACTCGCTCCACGTAGCAGCGCAACTCGGCCTCGGCCTCGTCGTCCGAAATGTGCGCGCTCGAGTAGACGTGACCGATGCCGCGTCGCGTAGGCAATCCGATGTCCCAGATCCAGCCGCTGCTCTGTGCAGTCGAGAGGGTCTGCGAGGCGATCGGGCTGTTGTCGTCCGGGTAAGGCACTTGCAGCGCCAGCGCCGAGTCATTGAACAGCACGTGCTTCTGCGACACGAACGGCGTTTGATAGTGCCGGCCGAGGAGCAGTGCCTGCAGACCCGTGCAGTCGACGAACAGATCTCCTGCCAGCGGTCCCTGCGACCTGGTCTGCAGCGCGGCGATATCGCCGTTGGGATGCGACTCGACGCCGACCACGTGATCGAGTACCGGCCGCACTCCAAGGCGCTCGGTACAGTGCTTGCGCAGAAAGACTCCGAACTTGGCGGCGTCGAGGTGATAGGCGTAGTTCGCGACCGCTGCGTACTCGGGCGTCGCCGCCTGCTTCGGCGCCTTGTTCTGCACACAGAGGTGCGGCTGGAAACTCACCAGGTCGGCAAAGGGCACGTTGGCGTGACGCTGCTGCCAGCCGGCGACGAGGTTCGCCTCCGTGTAGCCGTGCGGCAAAACGAAAGGATGGAAGTAGTAGTCGCCGTCCTGGCCGTCGCGCCAGCCATTGAAGCGCGAGCCCTGCTTGAAGGAGGCGTCGCACTCGCGCAGGAAATCGCTCTCGCTGACGCCGATACGGCGCAGGGTGTCGCGCATGGTCGGCCATGTGCCCTCGCCCACTCCGATCGGCCCGACCTCGGGCGATTCGATCACAGTGACCTGCAGTCCGGAGCTCGAAGCCGCGCAATGGTCAGCGGCAATGACGCCCGCAGTCAGCCAGCCGGCCGAGCCGCCGCCTGCGATCACTACATGCCTGATCCGATTGTTCCCCGTCGTCATTGCACCTGCCATCGTAACGAAAGAGCCGCTGGTTGGGGGTGCCAGCGGCTCTGCCTCGAACGCGGGACTCGATCTCGCGTCGTTACTGCCCGAACTTGTACCGCGCTCCGATCATGTAGCGAGGTCCGGTCTGTGTCACGAACAGCGCCTCAGTGGCGGTGCGGCCGTGAATGCGCTGGATCTCATCCGTGATGTTGATCGCCTCGGCCTGCAGCGTCAGGTTGTCGCCCCACTGGTAACTGACATTGAGGTCGAACTGACCGTACTCCTCGACGTAATTCGGGTTCGCGCCGGCGCCGTCGAAGCGGCTCGACAGGAACTCGTCGCGCCAGTTGTAGGCCAGACGCACGCCCCAGCCAAAGTTCTCATAGAACGCGACCACGTTCGCCGCATCGCTCAGGCCTTCGAGCGCGAATTGCTGGTTGCGCAGCTGGTTGTTATAGGTCAGGCCCGAGTCGACCAGCGTGTAGTTCGCCGACACGCCGAAGCCGCTGGCGCCGAACATGTGCTGGATGTTGAACTCGAAGCCGTCGAGCGTTTCCGAGCGCTGGTTCGCCGGCACCGTGATGCGGAAGTCGGCGATGGGATCGCCCGCCTGTCCGGTGATGGTGCGAGCGACCGCATCCACGCCCGGAGCGCTGGGACGGTTCGTGAAAATCCAGTTGCGGATGCAGGTGGTGCTGCGGTCCGCGCATGCGGCCGCCACGGCTTCGTTGTAGAGCGCACCGCCGATCGGCGTATGCAGGTCGAAAGGCTGCTCGACGATCTGAGTGACGCCGACGTAGTTGTCGATGTCCTTCTTGAAGAAACCGACAGATGCGTAGCTACCTTCGGCGTAGTACCACTCGAGCGAGAGGTCGATGTTGGTCGACTCCAGCGGTTTCAGCGCCGGATTGCCCTGCGAGCCGGTGCCGCCGTCGACGCGCACCAGCAGGTCGAGCACCTGGCCGCCCTGGATGTCGCCCCAACCCGGACGGCCGATCGTCTTGCCCCAACCGGCGCGGAACTTCACGCTGTCCGTGATCCCGACGGCGAAGTCGACGTTCGGCAACACGTAGTCGTAGTCGCCCTCCAGGGTCGTGGTGGTCGAAGCTCCTGCCGGTATGACGACATTCAACTCGTTATCCGATGCCCAGCTGATACCTGTCGGTGACGGCACCAGTGCACTGGACGTCACGTCTGTCTGCTCGTAACGCACACCGACCGCCACCTGGATCGGCATTGCAGTGTCGAACGACTGACTGAACTGCACATAGGCGCTCTGCGATTCCTCCTCGACGTGGCGATCGGTCGTGAAGTTCGGGGCTGCGCTGAAGCGGTCCTCGCCCCGCAGGCCGGCAGCGATGTTGCGCGCCCGGTCGAAGTCGAACGTGAAGAAGTTGTTGAACAGATTCGAATTGCCGCTACCGGAGATCTGGTCGAAGTACTGACGGATCGTATCGGCGCGCCACACGTCGTCCGGGAACGCCGCCGGGTCGAACGCAACGTCGGAGCCCCAGGTGTCGTTCTGCACGGTCGAGAACGCGGTACGGTTGTTCATCTCCGTCAAGGCCACGCCGAAGTCCAGGCGCGAGCTGTCGCTGAAGTCGAAGTTTCCGCCGAGCTGCGTCTGCTCGATGTCCATCTTCATGTAGCCGTCGCGGAACGCCGAGCCGGTGACCGTCATCAGCGACGGGCTGACGCCGGTCATTCCAGCCGGCAGCTGCACGCTGATGACCGGGAAGTCCTTGGTGAAGTCGGCCGTGGTATTGCCGCGCACGAAGGCGGCGACGCCGAGCACGGAGTTCGAGCCGTACGGACTGTCGGCGCCGGATTCAGCGCTCGAGTCGTGGTAGTCGAGCTGGAAGCCGAGGCGATCGGAGGCTTCCCACGCCAGGTTGAAGCCTATCGATTTGTTCTCGTTCTTGGAGGCGAATTTGGCGCCGCCCATCGACAGGTCGCTGTTCGCGGCGGGAATCAGCTCGGTGTAGACGAGCGGGCCCGCCACCGGACCGTCGGTCCAGCTGCTGGTCGAGGGGCCGAAGTTGAACCACACCGACAGCTCGTTGCGCTCCGTCTGGATCTTGTTCTCGGAGTAGGTGTAATCGAGCGTAGCGGTGACCGCGTCGACCGGACGCCATTGCAGAGCGAGTTGTCCGTTGGTGCGCTTGCGCTCGATGCCGTTGACGCTATAGCCGAGGTTCTGCGGCACCGAATAGGTGTCGGTAGCATCCGGACGGTTCGTAATGTTTTCCGAGCCGGGCTGGCCCGGTTGCGGAATCGTGCCCCAGTTGTTCTCGTCGCCGGCGAACGCGCGCCAGCCGTTGCCGACCGCCGCCTGGTTGAAACCGGAGTTGCGCTCCTGGTAGCTCGCGCTGAGCGAGACGCCGAACTTGTCGTCTGCAAACGTCTGGCTGTAGATGCCGGACACTTCCGGCGTGATCTCATCGCCCTGCAGATGATCCGGGAGGTTCTGCCCCGAGTCGTCGATCACGCCTTTCACGCCGAAGCTGGTGCGCAGGCCGGGATTCTCCAGCGGCCGCGCCGTCTTGATGTTGATCGTCGCGCCGATACCGCCGGTCGGCGTGTTGGCGCGGCTGGTCTTGTAGACCTCGATCCCCGCGACCGCTTCCGAGGCGAGATTCGCGAAGTCGAAGGCGCGCGAGTTGGATGCGGTCGTGTCCTGGATGGACGAGACCGGCATCTGGCGGCCGTTCAGCAGCACCAGGTTGAAGTCCGGGCCCACGCCGCGGACCGTGACGCGCTGGCCTTCGCCGATCGAAGAACGGTCGATGGATACGCCGCTGATGCGTTGCAGCGACTCCGCGAGGTTCGTGTCGGGAAACTTGCCGATGTCTTCGGCGACAATCCCGTCCAGCACGCCCTGCGCGTCGCGCTTCAGGTTCATGGAAGATGTGAGACTGCCGCGGATGCCCGTGACGACAACCTCTTCGATCTGTTCCTGCGCGAACGCTGGGACGGCGACCGAGGTCCCGAGAATCAGCGATATGGCCTGCGCAATCGTCGAACGTCTCAGTACGCGATCGTTCACGGCTCTGCCCCCTGTTGGCAACGATTTCGGTTCTTGTGCCGAAAAATGTAAGCGCTTACAATTTGCCTTGTAGCACGCTCGAAGAACGCTGGCAAGCCGGTTGCAAGAACAACGCAATGACAAACGACGAACCGCGCGATTCGCTCGGGCCGCGCAGACTCAACGTCGGATTCGTGGCCCTTACGGCCGCGATCGGCGGCCTGTTGCTGGGCTTCGACGCCACGGTGATCTCCGGCGTCGTGCCGTTCATTCGCGAGTACTTCGCGCTCAGCGGTGCCGGCGGCGATCTCAAACTCGGCTGGGCGGTGAGCAGCCTGGGCTGGGGTGCCCTCGCCGGCAACGCATTCGCAGGCGTGCTGAGCGATCGGCTCGGACGCCGGAAAGTGCTGTTGGGCGCCGCCGTGCTGTTTGTGATGTCGGCGCTGCTGGCGTCGCTCGCGACGACCTTCGCCACTTTCGTGGCTGCGCGCATCGTGGGTGGACTCGCGGTCGGCGCCGCGATACTGATCGCACCGGTCTACATTGCGGAGATCGCGCCCGCACGTCGGCGCGGCGGGCTCGTGTCGCTCAATCAGCTCATGATAGTGATCGGTATCTCCGCCTCGTTCTTCTCGAATTATTTCCTGCTCGACGTCGGCGAGCACAATTGGCGCTGGATGCTCGGCGTGCAGATATTTCCAGCACTGTTGTACCTCCTGCTGCTGTCGCTCATTCCGGAGAGTCCGCGCTGGCTCGTGATCAAGGGCCGTGAGGAAGAAGCGCGGGAGGTGCTGACGCGCGTCTACGGCGCGGCTCAGGCGCAGGAGAGTCTGCAGCAGATCCGCCAGAGCCTCGCAAGAAGGAACGTCTCGCACGGCTGGCGCGCCTTGTTCGACCGGCGCATTCGTTTCGTGATGCTGGTCGCGCTCGGACTCGCCTTCTTCCAGCAGATCACCGGCATCAACGCGATCTTCTACTACCTGCCGACGATATTCGCGCAGGCCGGCGGCGGCGTCGGCGACGCGTTCCGTCAGGCCGTGATCGTCGGCCTGGTCAACGTGGTCATGACCGTGGTTGCGATCTGGCTCATCGATCGCCTGGGTCGCAAGCCCCTGCTCGCGATCGGCATCGCCGGGATGGCGCTGTCGCTGCTGACGATCGCGTGGGCTTTCAGTGGCGAGCCGCATGGCCAGGCGCTGGCCGGTGCTGCTCCGACGACGAATCCGCGGCTGGTGCTGATCGCGATCATCGGCTTCGTCGCCTCGTTCGCGATCTCGCTCGGCCCGGTGATGTGGGTGCTGCTCTCGGAGATCTTCCCGAACGAGTACCGCGGCGTCGCAATCTCCGCCGCAGGTTTCTGGAACGCGCTCGTCAGCGCGAGCGTGACGTTCGTGTTCCCGTGGGAGCTGTCGACACTGGGCCCCGCCGGCACTTTCCTGGTGTACGGGCTGTTCGCCAGCGCGGCGCTCGTGTTCGTGCTGATGTTCGTCCCGGAAACCAAGGGCCGGACGCTCGAAGAACTGGAGGGCGAGTTGCTGTCGCGCCCGAGGTCGACGGCCGCATGACGAGCCTGGCCGAACTGCGGCGGCGATTTCCACGGGACTTTGTCTGGGGCGTCGCGACCAGCGCGTTTCAGATCGAGGGCGCGGCTCGCGCGGACGGCAAGGGACCCTCCATCTGGGACGAGTTCTGCCGTGTACCCGGCGCGATCGCAGATGGCAGCAATGCCGACGTCGCGTGCGATCACTATCACCGGCTCGAGTCCGACCTGGACCTGATCGCACAGCTGCGCGTGCGCGCTTACCGCTTCTCGATTTCCTGGCCGAGGATCCAACCGGCCGGGAGCGGTCCGGTGAACGAGGCAGGTCTCGCCTTCTACGAGCGGCTCCTCGACGGATTGCTCGCGCGCGATATCCAGCCGTACGCGACGCTGTATCACTGGGATCTGCCCGCAGAACTGCAGCGGCGCCACGGCGGCTGGCTCGCACGCGAGACCGCCGAGCGCTTCGCGGACTACGCGCAGATCGTCGCCGAGCGGCTCGGCGATCGGATCGTTTCGATCGCAACTCATAACGAACCGTGGGTGACCGCCGTGCTGGGGCACGAGCGCGGCATATTTGCTCCGGGCGTGCGCGACCGGCGCGTGGCCTATCAGGTCGGCCACCACGTGCTCGTGAGTCACGGGCTCGCACTCCAGGCGATTCGCGCGTCGGGCAGCAAAGCTGAGGCGGGCATCGTGTTGAACCTGTCGCCGGTCTATCCGGAGACAGACTCGGAGCTCGATGCAACGCACGCGCGGCTGGAAGACGGCCGGCTCGTGCGGTGGTACATGGATGCGCTGTTCAAGGGCCGCTATCCACCAGACATAGTCGAGCATCTCGGGATGGACGCGCCCGTAGTGCAAGCAGGCGATGCGGAGCTGATCGCGCAACCGCTCGACTTCGTCGGAGTGAATTACTACAGTCCCACGGTCTTCTCCAGCAGCGCGAACGCTGCGTTGCCGGCATCGAGCGGCGCCGCGGTGACGGACATGGGTTGGGAAGTGGCGCCGCAGAGCCTCGCGGAGTTGTTGCTGCGCCTCGACCGCGACTACGAGCTGCCGCCCTTGTTCATCACGGAAAACGGCGCGGCGTACCAGGACGACTTCGTGGGCGGCCGCGTCGACGATGAGCAACGCCGTCAGTACATTGAGTCGCACCTGGTTGCCGTCGCGGACGTGATCGCGAGCGGCGTGGACGTCCGCGGCTATTTCGTCTGGAGCCTGATGGACAACTTCGAATGGGCCGAAGGCTATCGCAAACGCTTTGGCATCGTGCACGTCGACTATTCGACGCAGCGGCGCACGCTGAAGAGCAGCGGATTGTGGTACCAGGCGCTGCTTGGATCCTGACGGCGCTCGGCGCGGCCGTAATTTCATCAGCCGCCGCCGCGGAGGCGCTGCAGAACGTGTACGGCCGCGCCGGCACGACGCTGAACGGCGAGTGGCGCGTGATCGTCGATCCGTACGAGAACGGCTACTACAACTATCGGCGCGAGCCCTTCGATGCTGCCGCTGAGCCGAGCGGCGGATACTTTCTCGACCGCAAGCCAGCCGATCGCTCGGAGCTCGTCGAGTACGACTTCGATGCGAGCCCGAAGCTCGCCGTGCCGAGCGACTGGAACTCGCAGGACGAGCGGCTCTACTACTACGAGGGCACGGTCTGGTATCGCCGCAAGTTCGACTACACGCCGACCGCCGGTCAGCGGCAGTTCGTGCACTTCGGGGCCGCCAACTACCAGGCGGACGTATATCTGAACGGCCGCAAGCTCGGCCGCCACGTCGGCGGCTTCACGCCGTTCCAGTTCGAGATAACCGGCATGCTCGCCGCACGCGGCAACTCGCTGGTGGTCAAGGTCGACAACACCCGCCGGGCCGAGGGCGTACCGACGGTCAACACCGATTGGTGGAACTACGGCGGCCTGACGCGCGACGTGACGATCGTCGAGACGCCGGCGACCTATATTCGCGACTATGTCGTGCAGCTGGCGGCGGCTTCCAGCGACCGAATCGCCGCGAGCGTCGAGCTCGACGGCGCGAAGACGGCAGGCGTGGGCGTGACGCTGTCGATTCCCGAAGCCGGCATTCGCGTCCGCACGCTGAGCGACGCACGTGGCGTCGCGACGTTCGACGTTGCAGCGCGCGCCATCGAAACCTGGTCACCGCGCAATGCGCGTCTCTACGATGTAGAGCTCGCGACCGACGACGATCGGATCAAGGAGCGCATTGGTTTTCGCAGCATCGCCGTGACAGGCGCGGACGTTCTGCTCAACGGCGAGCCGGTATTTCTGCGCGGAATCTCGCTGCACGAGGAGAATCCGCTGCGCGGCGGGCGCGCGCATTCGGAGCAGGACGCACGGCTGCTGCTTGGCTGGGCGAAGGAGCTCGGCTGCAACTTCGTGCGGCTCGCGCACTATCCGCACAATGAGCACATGGCGCGCGTCGCGGACGAGCTCGGCCTGATGGTGTGGGCGGAAGTGCCGGTCTACTGGACGATCCAATGGGAAAACCCCGAGACGCTTGCCAACGCAAAGCAGCAGCTCACGGAGCTCATTCAGCGCGATCGCAACCGCGCGAGCGTCATCGTCTGGTCGGTCGCGAACGAGACGCCAGTGAGCGAGCGGCGCACGCAGTTCCTCCGGACGCTCGTCGAGTCCGCGCGAGCGCTCGATTCGACACGCCTGATAGCGGCCGCGCTCGAGGTGCGCAGCGACCCAGCCGATGCAAACCATCGCATCGTCGACGATCCGTTCGGCGCGTACATCGACCTGCTGAGCTTCAACGAGTACGTCGGCTGGTACGACGGTCTGCCGGACAAGTTGCCGCGCATCCGCTGGACTTTCGGCTACGACAAGCCGGTCGTGATCAGCGAGTTCGGTGCGGACGCCCTGCACGGCCGACACGGCGATCGCCTCGCGCGCTTCAGCGAGGAGTACCAGGAAGACCTGTATCGCCAGACACTCCTCATGTTGCAGCGGTTGCCACAGTGGCGCGGCACGACGCCGTGGATTCTGGCGGACTTCCGCTCGCCGCGCCGGCCGCTGCCCGGCGTACAGGACGGCTGGAACCGTAAGGGATTGATCAGCGACAAGGGCGCGAAGAAGAAGGCGTTCTATGTGCTGCAGGATTTCTACACGAACATCGCACGGCGTGAAGATGCAGCGGCGATCGGCCACGAAACCATCGATGCAGGACGCACGCTCGCGCTCATGGAGAAAGTCGCTGACTGGCAGCTCGAGCATCTCGAGCCGGTTGCATCCATCAAGGTCATGCGAGAGGAAACACGCAACCCTCGCAGCTGGCAGCAGGGAGCGTTCTACGCCGGGCTGACCGCGCTCGCGCAGCGGAGCAAATCGACTCGCTTCCGCGACGCCGTGCTGGCGCATGGGCGCCGCACGGACTGGCAACTCGGCGACCGCCGCTATCACGCGGACGATCACGTCATCGGGCAGAGCTATCTATGGGCGGCGGGGCATGGCGCGCGAAAGGATGCGATCGCCCCGTTGCGCAAACGCTTCGACGAGATCCTCGCGGATCCGCCACGCGGCAGTCTGGCCGCTCACGCGTCGGAGCAGTGCTGGGACCGTTGGTGCTGGTGCGACGCCTTGTTCATGGCGCCGCCGGTGTGGATCGAGCTGGCGGCGGTGACGGGCGACCGACGCTATGCGCAGTACGCGCACGCCGAGTTCAAGGCGACCACAGACTACCTCTACGACCGTGAGGAACATCTTTTTTACCGGGACAGCCGCTTCTTCGAGCAGCGCGACAACAATGGCAGGAAGTTGTTCTGGAGCCGCGGCAACGGCTGGGTCTTCGCGGGCGTCGCGCGAGTTCTGGAGCGACTGCCTGCAGGCGATCCGGCGCGGCCAATGTATGAAGAGCTGTTCAAGGAGATGGCGGCGAAGCTGAAAGCCGTACAGAAACCCGACGGATATTGGGCGCCCTCGCTGCTCGCCGCGCCGGAAGCGACGCCACCTGAATCGAGCGGCACTGGCTTCTTCGTCTACGGTATGGCGTGGGGTATCGCAGCGGGTCTGCTCGATCGTGCGGAATACGAGCCGGTAGTGCGAAGTGGATGGCGTGCACTGGAGCGAGCGGTCCACTCTGACGGCATGCTTGGCTGGGTCCAGCAAGTCAGCGATCGTCCCGAACACGTTGCGCCCGGCGATACGCAGTTTTACGGCGTCGGCGCATTCCTGCTCGCCGGCTCCGCTGTTCACGATCTGTATCGTGCTACGCCGGCGCCCAGTCGATGAAACTGTTGATGGACAGGCGACCGGTGGCCGGGTTCGGGTCAGGGACGAAGCTGGCCTCGATGCAACCCGAGTGCAGCGAGTTGCGGCGATAGACCAGCAGACGGTTGAAAACCCCCTCTTGCTTTGCGATCTGCTCGAACAGATCGGTGCTGCCGTTTATGTATCCCGGTCCCGGCGCCGCAGAGCCCGAGTGCTCCTCGTCCAGCGCCCGCGAGTACGCCGCTCGACGCGCCTCGTCGATCGATTCGAATCCGGTTCTGCGATGGCGGTAGAACGCGGTGCCGCCGAGCTTCGCCTTGAACAGATAATGAATGGTCGCCAACCCGGATTTCGCGAATGAATCGACGTGTGGAATCCGCTGCGGCGGTGCCAGCTCCTGCGCCGGTGTCGTGATGACCGAGTAGTGACACATCGAGAGTGTGAGCGTTCCCTCCGTTACGCCCAGACAGTCGAGTAGCGCGCTCCTCAGTCGAGTGAGCAGCAATCGTTGGTATGCGGGCGGCGCCTCGGCCCTGATGCCTGGAAAGTATCGGCTGCGCACTGTGAACGGTCGCGCACACGCATCCGCGACCAGCGTCTCCGCGTTGGCGACGAAGTTGTCCATCACGAGCAAGGGTGCGCGCTCGACGCCGATGGCCAGCTGGCACAGACGGAGGTCGGGATGCAGGTCGAGGTTCATGGCACCCGATCTCGCCGGCCTACCGATCAGATGTCAAGCGCATGTGAACACCATTTGCGCGCCACTGCCGCTTCCAGCATTCTTGCGTCCCGACGTAGACAAAGCCCTGAGCCTCTTGATCAACACGGCTGTCTTTCTCAGCTATGCCTCGCAGGATGCCGAGGCGGCGCGCCGCATCTGCAACGCGCTTCGGGCTGCGGGCATCGAGGTCTGGCTCGATCAGAGCGAGCTTCGCGGCGGCGATGCATGGGATCAGCAGATCCGCCAGCAGATTCGCGCGTGCGCGCTGTTCATCCCCATCATCTCTGCGCATACGCAGACCCGGCTCGAAGGCTACTTCCGGCGCGAGTGGCGGCTGGCCGTCGATCGCACGCAGGACATGGCAGACGACAAGCCATTTCTCGTTCCCGTCATCATCAACGACATCGATGAACATGATGCCCACGTGCCCGAGGCCTTTCGAGCCGTGCACTGGACGCGCCTGCCGGGGGGCGAGACTTCGTCGGCCTTTGTCCAACATATAGCGCGGCTGCTGGAGCGCGGCGTTCTTGAGGGTACCGCACCAACGTCGCCCCCTGCGGCGGCAGGCACGCAGTACGAACATGCTGCCGCTAAGCCCTGGCCATTGCGCAGAACCACTGCCGCGATACTGGTCGCTGCGGCTGTCGTCATCGCGCTCGGCTATTTCGGGTTCGAGCGGTTCGAGCGACCGCAAGATGCGCCCAACCGCTTGGACGCTGCCGCCTCCTCGGCGAGACAGGCCAGAGCAGCGCCGGGCACACGTTCGGTGGAAACGCATTCGGTCGCGGTGCTGCCGTTTGCCGATCTCAGTCCCGGTAAAGATCAGGAGTATCTGAGCGACGGCATCGCCGAACAGATCACCAGCGCACTCGCCGAGGTCGGTGGGTTGCGCGTTGCCGCGCGTACTTCGGCATTCTCATTCAAAGGCAAGGCAGTCGCCATCGACGAGATCGGCGCCAGGCTGCATGTTACTCACATCATCGAAGGAAGCGTACGGCGGGCTGGAGAGCGACTGCGGGTGACGGTGCAGCTCATCGACGTGTCGAACGGATTCGAGGTGTGGAGCAACAGTTACGATCGGAAGCTGCACGATATCCTTGCAGTTCAGGAAGACATCAGCCGCAGCATCATCGAGCGTCTTCACGTGCAACTCACCGGCCGGGAGCAGAATGCACTCACTCATCCGGAAGGCACGGATAAAGAGGCGTACGACCTGTATCTCAGGGGACGCCACGCCTGGGCCGCGCGATCACCGGCCGGTCTGCAGCGTTCCGTGGAATATTTCGAGCGCGCGGTCGAGAAAGATCCGAACTTCGCGCGCGCATACGTGGGTCTGGCCGATGCGCTGATCGTGCTACCGCTCTACACAGACGCGCGACCTGCCGACGTGCAGCCGCGAGCCAAGGCCGCCGCGCTGAAAAGCGTGTCGCTCGATCCGTCTTCGGCGGAGGCACAGGCCTCGCTGGGCTACATCCTGATGAGCGCCGAGCGGGACTGGGCCGGGGCCGGCCGGGCATTGCAGGCAGCCCTGCGCCTCAATCCAAACTACACCACCGCATATCACTGGTACGGCGACTATCTCGCGGCCCAGGGCCGCGTCGACGAATCGATCGCATACTACGAGCGCGCGGCGCGCATGGACCCGCTTTCCGGGACGATCGGGTTTTCGCTCGGCTGGCTGTACATGGCGCAGCGCAGATTCGACGCTGCTGTAACGCAACTGGAAAGGGCCTCCGAGCTCGATCCTTCGCTCATCGATGCGCGGCTTCATCTGGCGCGCACTCGCCTGTTAAGAGGTGACAACGCCGCTGCAATCGACGGGCTCGAAGACATCGTCAGACTCTCAGGCCGCAGAGCAATGCACCTCGCATTCCTGGGGCATGCGTACGCCGTCAACGGCCGCCGGTCGGAGGCTTTGCGCATCCTGGAGGAGCTGAACACCCGGCGGCGCGAGTCTTACGTGTCACCGCTGAGTTCCGCGATCATCTACATCGGTCTCGGGCAGCTCGACGACGCATTCCACTGGCTCGAGCTCGCGCGACAGGCGGCCGATCCATGGCTGACCGAAAACAACTTCGATCCGGTCTTCGATCCTGTGCGCGCCGATGCTCGCTGGCGGAAATTGCGTAGCGAGATGGGCTTTGCCGAGATGAAGTTCAGGCTGACTCGATAGCGCGACCAGTCCGTGGCTGCATTCGTTGCGCCAGCTGCTGTTCGATCTGCTTCGCCCTGGATACCCAATCGCGCACTTTGTCATCGCAACGATCGGCATCCACCTTGCGACCCGCCACGCGCGCCTTGTTAGCGCGAACGCGCCACGCACGAACTTTTGCGATGGAGGCTGCGTGCTTCTCGCGCAGCCGCTCGTCTTCGGCACCACTGACTCTCATGCACCCTCCCGCTGTGTCGGTCTTTTTTTGTGTGGGAACGTCATGAAGGGAATAGCGCCCCAAACGCAGCAATCATAACCGCGTTCTGCGATGCCCGTGAGTCGCGCGACGCCGGCCTCGATTGCGGAAGCGGTACACGTGCAAGTCAATCAAAAGGTTCCATTGAAGGGCCTTGGTGCTATTCGTTCCGCAGCTCGACAGGATTCGCCGGTCCACCTGGGACAGCGTAGCGGTCAACGCAGCGCGGGCGCATGCTTCGCTCGAGTGCGCGACCGAGCTCTGACTGGTCTACCGGTTTCTCGCATCAAGCACGCCTCGGTAGCGCTCGGGGATATTGGAGGCATCGTAGCCCGTGACGAAGATCACGGGCACGTCGAGCTCGCGCAGCTTGTCAGCGATGGCAAACGCAGTGTGCGAGCCTAGATTGACATCGAGTACGGCGACATCTATGCGCGCATCTCCGCGAGCGAGGAAGTCGAGGGCTTCGGTCTGCGAACCCAGTGGCCCGACAACGCTCGCGCCCCACTCCTCGATGACGTATGCCATGGCAATGGCAATAGCAATGAGAAATTCGCCTCTACTACCAGAACGGCTCGATCATGAAAGCGATTTGTAGCGTTCATCCTGGCGTCCTCGAACGACGATCTCGCATACGACTCCCTGCGGGCCGAACTCGACTTTCGATTGTGCTCCCAGTTGGTAGGGCAGCGCGCGTTCGATCAGCTCGAGCCCGTAACCCCGGCGCTGCGGCGGCTCCGGCAGCGAGACCCCGGATTCTTCCCACCGTAACCGAATGGCCGGGCCCTGCGTCAGGCGGGAATCCTCCAGGGGCATCATCAGCCCGGATGCAAAAAATCGCGAGCCGTCCTTGCGAGTCTGCCAGCGCTCGTCCTCAGCCCGCCCGAGTGCCCGCGCCGTCTCTCGCTCTCTGGCAGCCGCGTCCAGACCATCCTCCGGCGTGAAAATGATGTCCGCAAGCTGCCCGATGATTTCTTCCTCCCTGTAGCCAAGCAGGCGCTCGGCGCCGATGTTCCAGCTGGTCGTGACACCGTTGGGATCCATCGTAAAGATCGCAAAGTCCGTAGCGCTTTCAAAGATCAGCCGCAGCAGAGCGTCACTGGGAGGCGACTTCGCTTGTAGCTGTTCGTCCATCGTGACTGCCTTCTTTTTGAACCTGGTCGTCCTCGCAAGCTCTTGCCGTGCCGAGAAGTTCCAGTGCAGCGCAAGCGCGTGTTGATCGCGGATCGTGTGACTGGTAAATCAACGGCTGCGATACGCTATCGTTCCGGCTGTCCCATCGCTGCAGGCGTCGTCGACGAATTTACTGTTGCCTCGGAGGCAGACCATGGCAGAACAGATAATCAAAACCGCTACAGCGTCCGATGAAGCATCGAGCGTCGCCGTGGTGGTATTGGCATTCAGCGCGGATCCCGCGGCTCGTTGGGCGTGGCCCGATCCACAGCAATACCTGCGGCATTTCCCCAACTTCGTCGAGGCTCTCGGAGGCAAGGCGTTTGCCCATGGCAGCGCCTACTACGTTGAAGGTTACTCAGGCGCAGCAATGTGGCTGCCGCCGGAGGTCAGCCCTGACGAAGATATGCTGGCCGATCTACTGCAGCGGACCGGGTACGCACCAGTTCAGAAGGATGTCTTTGCAGTATTCGAGCAGATGGCGCACTACCATCCGCAGGAACCACATTGGTTCTTACCGTTCATCGGGGTCGATCCGCGTCAACAGGGCAAAGGCTGCGGCGCGGCGTTAATGAAACACGCGCTTGTCGCGTGCGATAGTGACCGCACGCTGGCTTATCTCGAATCCAGCAACCCCAAGAACGTACCGCTCTATGAACGGTTCGGGTTTGAGTTACTGGGCACTATTCAGGTGGGAACGTCGCCGCCAATTTTTCCAATGCTCCGCAAGCCGCGCTGACCGGCTGACAACACCTGTGGAGAATAGTGATGAGAAAGCATAAGACCGGAACACATGAAGAGTGGCTCGCTGCGCGGCTCAAGCTGCTCGAGGCGGAGAAGGAGCTCATGCGGCGCAACGACGAGGTGGCGCGGCAGCGCCAGGAGCTGCCGTGGGTACGGATCGACAAGGATTATCGATTCGAGACGGACAAGGGTGACGCATCGTTAGCCGACCTGTTTCAAGGCCGCTCGCAGCTGCTCGTCTATCATTTCATGTTCGGCTACGGATTCCGGCTCACCGACCAGCGCCGCGGATGTACCGGATGTTCCTTGATCGCCGACCACTTCGACGGTGGGTTTCATCTCTCGGGAGCGACTTCAGATACGACTTCGGAGTCGCCTTCACCGAGGAACAGCAGAGAAGCGGCGCCGTCTACAACTATCAGCATGTCGACAAAGCCGAGTCGCAGAAAGAGGGCATGAGCGTCTTCGCGCTGCAGGACGGCGCTGTCTACCACACCTACTCCACCTATGCCCGTGGCACCGAAGCATTGATGGGGACCTACCAGTTCCTCGACCTCGCCCCGTGGGGCAGAAACGAGGACGGGTTCGAATTTCCCCAGGCGTGGTGGCGCCGCCATGACGAATATGGGAGCTCGCGCAGTTGATGAAGCTTTGTTGGAATGCTCATCGGCTATAGTCAACACGAATCAGCAGAGCACCAAGCTGCGAGCATTGGAGGCGCAATGTCGATCAAACGTCGTTTTCTGGTGGGGCTGGCACTTGCAACCCTGCAGCCAGCGGTGGTGTCCGCAGGTGAGCCAGTGGGCTACATTTCTGCCAAGGAGATCATGAACCCGCCGCCGTCGACCGCGCTCAATGCGTTCGATAGCTTCCAGGTCTCGCCTATCGAGATGGCCGCGCCCTATGCCGGCCAGCCCGCCAATGAGCAGGCGAAGACGCGCCTGCAGGGGTACGTCGATGAGCGAGTCCCCGCAATCGTGAGCGCCTGGAATGCCGCGGAGCCAAAGCACTCGCCGCCGCGCACACTGAAGATCGAGCCGGTCATCCGGCACGTAAAGTTCGTCAGCGGCAAGGCGCGCTTCTGGGGTGGTGCATTCGCAGGTGGCACCGCGGTGCTCCTGACGGTGAAGCTCAGCGATGCCGAGACCGGCGAAGTGATCGCAGAACCCGAGTTCTACCAGCATGCCAACGCAATGGGGGCGGCGTACTCATTCGGCGGTACGGACAAGGCGATGCTCGGCCGAACCGCGGAGCTGCTGGCCAACTACTTGAAAGCAAACTACGAGGCCGCCGTTGGCGGTCCGACCGGCAAGGAGCCGGAGAAAGAAGAGAAAAAGTAGTGGGGAGAAAGAATGGCGGAGCCCTTGCGGACTCCGCCATCCCCTGCTCGAGCATGAATCCGTGCGGACAAGGTGACCGCGCGGCAACTGCATCGGAGCGTCCGTCCGTTGGAGACCTCGGTCGCGCGCGTGACGAAAGCCTGCGCGCATCGTCTGAGGCCGTACGGCCGGCGCGAGTTCGTTATCGACGAACCTCGCCAGCCAGTACATCTAGAGTTGCGACCGAGCCAACGTTTGAAGTAGACATTGGATCACCTCCTCGAGTTGCCGTGGGCTGTTCCCCGACGCGCACCGCCCACCGAAGCCGCGCACCGGTATCAGATTGTATCGAGCGCGAAGTTGCGGCGTCAGTGGAGATTTCAAGCCAGCGCCGTTCCAGACAGATACGGATACTGCCGTGGTGAATGACTCTTTCGATCTGCTGTTCAGCGTCGCGCTCGGCATCGGTCTGGCCGCCGCGACCGGCTTTCGAGTGTTTCTTCCGTTGCTCGTTGCTGGCTTGGCCGCGCGCGCGGGCTGGGTGCCGCTCACCGAATCTTTCGCTTGGCTCCAGAGCACGCCCGCGCTGGTTGCATTGAGTACTGCAGCCATGCTGGAGATCCTGGCCTTCTACATCCCCGGACTGGACCACCTTCTGGATGTCCTGGCAGCTCCACTCGCGGTGATCGCAGGAGTGCTGGCAAGCGCTTCGGTGATGGTCGACATGCCGGCCGAGTTACGGTGGCCGATTGCCGTGATAGCAGGCGGTGGTGTTGCAGCCCTGACGAAGGGAGCGGCAGCGGTGGTGCGCGCGAAGAGCGCCGCGCTGACTGGCGGGTTGGGCAACCCTGTCGTAAGTACGGCGGAGACCGCGGGTGCCGCGACGGTCTCGATCCTCGCGCTCGTCGCGCCGCTGTTATGCCTCGCGGGCGTGATCGCTATTGCCGTGTGGGCAGTCCGCCGGATGCGTCGATCCCGGACCGCGTAGGCACGCGCGACTCTTGGAGCAAAAGCATGACCTGAGCGTCAAGAGCTCGCTGCCCCTGATGCGCTATGCCGCTTCCGGCCGAATCGTGCTGAGCGCCCGCGCGAGCTGGTGAAGCCCGTGTCGCGGAGTAAGCGGATGCATGCTCAGTACTTCGGCAAGCTCTGTGCTCGTGGGCAGCGGCGGTAGTTGCAGGGCTGCCCGTTCGTACGCCGCGAGTCGCTGTGTGAGCTCGAGCGGTCGCGGCGGCATTGCCGGAGCCGGTAGTGGATACGCGCCGCCACGTGAAATTGAACAATCGATCTCGATGATCGAAGCGGCGGGTACGCCGGCAAGCGAGCCGGCACATGGCACGTTGAGCGGCACGCGAGACTCTTCGTCCCTCTGCAGCATTTCGAGAACAGGCACCAATCCTTCGTGGAACCAGTTCATCCGGCGTTCGGCGAGCAACGCGCGAATGGTGTCGCTGCGTTCGGCACTTTCGCAGCGATAGGCGCGATCGAGATTGCTGGTCCACGCCGCAAGCGCCGAGCCGCGCAGCGGCGAACGTGCCTGGGATGCCAGGACACGCTCCGTGTGGAGATATAGGCGAAGGTACGGCACAGGCACCGCACCGTACTCCCGGATCGTGTCGGGCTCGACATCGACGAGGTCTGGCGTCTCGATGGCGCCGAGCACGTCCGCTGTGCGATCGCAGCCAGCCTTGTCGGCAAAGGCATAGAGCCAGCTCTGGTGATTCAATCCGGCGCAGCGTGCCGTCACGCATTCGTGTTCGATGCGCGGAGCCACATGAGCCAGCACTGCCTTCATGGTTACCAGCGGCAGCTCGCAGACACCATAGGTCGCCGCCCCAAATGCGTCGCGAGTGATGGCGACGTTCAATCCCAACGGACTCGACATCTGGAGGAAGACTGCGGAGGGAGCGAACAATCGGCATCGTGCAGCCAGTGCACTGATGAGCGCTCGGCCGCGTAGAAAGCAGGCAAGGCCGCCTGCAGCAAGCCCCTCGTCGGGCGGTACACCTGCCGCCAGCGCCACCGCTTCATCTCGCGCGCGGCCGCTCATACCACCCGCTCTCACGAGGCACACGATATGGGTAGCGTCCCTGAGTGCCTCACGGAGCTGCACGTGTGTGCTTACCGATAAAGCCTCGCCTTTCGCGCCGTGCGAAGGCAGCAGAGAGCGCTCGATATATGAGCGCACACTCTCCAACTTCGCCGAGTTGCGGCCGAAGAGCCGTACGTCGATGGCCCCAAGTCGACCCTGCTCTTGAGAGGCACGCAGTGCCGCCATGAAGACCGGTATTCCCGAGCCGCTTCCGCCGAGCACTGCGAGGCGGAGCGGTTCACGCGCGGCGGCGTTCATCGAGAATCTCGTCGTACAGCGCGCAGAATCGATCGGCCATTCCGGCAAGATCATACGAGTCGTGGATCAGCTCGCGCGCGCCTCGCGAAATCCGTTCCAGCAGCAGACGATCGCGTGCGAGCTGCAGTATGGCATCCGCCAGGAGGCCAGGATGCTGCGGCGGAACCAGCAGGCCTGTGCGCCGATGCTCGATCAACTCCGCGACGCCGCCGATCGCGCAGGCCACCGCAGGAACCCCCTCCGCCATACTTTCGAGCAGAGCGTATGGCAGCCGCTCAGCGAGGAACGTCGGCAAGACGAAGACATCGGTCTCTTTCAGCAGGCGACGCTTCTGTGCTCCCGCTATCGGTCCGAGCAGGTGCACGCGGTCTGCCAGACCATACTCTGCCACTTTCATTCGCAACTGCGTCTCAGCTGGGCCGGCGCCGGCGATTCGCAACGAGATCGGGACCGCTTCGTGCTCCTGAGCGATGATTTGCATGGCGTCGATCAGATCGAGAACACCCTTTCCGGCCACGAGACGCCCGATGTACGCCAAGCGCAGACCGGCACGCTCCGGAGCAATCGCAGCGCGCGCGGACCGGTCCGGGACCTGCACCGCGTTCACTATGCGACGCAGGCGGGCTGATGCGACCAGTTTCGCGTACCCCAACTCATCCTGCCCACTGATCACGACGACTCGCCGCGGAAACCTCAGCAGCAGCCTCAGCATCGGCAGCACAATCGGCTGATTCCGTTCAAGCTCGACTATCGAACTGCCTCCGTGCACTTGCCACACGACCGGACATCGTGTGAGCCACGCGATCAGGAGCAAAGCCGCGTCGCGCGGCAACGCGCGCGCATTCAGCGCTGTGTTGATGTGAAGAAGTGCGGGACGCCACGTCACCAGCATCATGAACAAGCGAACCGGTGTGCGCAGTTGCCGGAGTGTCCTGCGCACGAAGCCTTCGATCACTCCGTCGCCGCCCGCGTAGAGATGTGCGAGCGTGAACCGACGACACACCGAGGATCCGAGCAGCAGGTTCACATGAGTAGCGACTCCGCTCAACGTATGAAGCGGTGGCCCGGTGATGACGATGCGCGGCCGCCGCTGCGCGCGCAGGTCACTGAGTTTGCGCGCTGGCCACATCGAGCACCACCATTCTCAGAGGCTCGTTTCCCGCATTCGCGAGTCCATGGGTGCCCCTCGGGACGTTGCGGATCACATCGCCGGGCCCCACCTCGAACGTCTCGCCGTCGAGCATCATGCAGCCTCGCCCCGAGATGATGACGTAAACCTCTTCATCGTCTGCATGACTATGAACGCCCACGGAGCTGCCCGGCGGAATCTCAGTGAGATCGATGAACCGGAACGCGCTGTGACGCGCTTCGTCCAGCACGCGCGCGGTTCGAATGCGACCGGCTCCGTCATGGGCCACGACGTCGGTGAACGACGCGAGTGTGAAGCTAAAGTATTGGTGACGCATCGGGCATACCCTGCGCGGCGCGGCCGGTGAACGGCTTGCTTGGAACCGTGCCGAGGTCCGCGAGCAACTCTCGCAATCGTGCCAGCGCGGTTAGCAGAACCGGCTGGGTTACGGCTTCGATCTCTGCGAATTGCGCCGCGCCGATGCGCGTGGGAACCACGAGATGCAATTTTCCGCCGCGGTGTGCAGTGGCGGCTCGGACCGCCGCCCTGCACAGATCGACCGTCAGCAGTGTCGAGTCCGCGGGTATGCCGAGGCGCCACAGGAGCGAGACGAAAAGTTCGGCCTCGCCTCGCCGCAGCAAGCCCAGCACCTCTGCGATCATGCAGGTCAGCGCCATATCCACGGCGACTGCCTCGCCGTGCGACAGGCGAAACGCCGACGCGGACTCGAGCGCGGGACTGAACGTGTGTCCCATGTCCACGAGGCGTTGCAGGGTGATGTTCTCGTACGGGTTCTGTTGCAGCTGCTCGAGCATCAAGCCGATCGAGCGCTTCACGATCCAGCGCCCCAGCGCTTGCGGTTCCTGAAAGCGCGACTCGATCAGCGCGGGGCCGTGTCGCTCGAGCGCGTCGAACAGTCGCCGTTCGACGATCAGGGCCATCTTCAGGATTTCGGCCATGCCCTGGCGAATGTGCAACGCCTCCAACGTTCGCAGGAACGCTGTATCGACGATGACAGCGCGCGGCGGGTGAAAGCACCCCAACAGATTCTTCTGGCCTTGAAAGTTGATGCCACCTTTGATCCCGATACCCGCGTCCACTTGTCCGATGAGCGTCGTCGGAATGCGCAAATGAGCGATTCCACGCCGGTACATTGAGGCTGCCAGGCTCACAAGATCGGAGCACACCCCGCCGCCGACGGCTATGAACACATCCCGCCGACTCAGATGCAGACGCGCAGCCTCAGTACAGATCCTGGTCAGGGTCTTGAGCGTCTTGCGGCGCTCCCCCATCGGAACGACGCACAATGAGAACTGGATTCCATGGTCCTGCAAGGTCCGCTGAATCTGCGCTTCGTAGATGCGTCTTACGGTTGGCGACATCACGACCAGCGCGCGGCGGACCTGTTCGAGCGAGCGCAGCCGGCCGCCCAAGTCGCGTGCGAACTCGACTTCGAAACCTCCAGTGCGTGAACACTGCAACGAGTACACGCTGCTCACATCCGTTCCAGCTTGCACGGGCTACCTCTCATGATCCGGCTGCCACCCAGGTCGAGAACCACCTGCGAGCGCGCCACGGCGTCGCCGAGCTCGATGGCCGGATCGCCACTCAGAAGCAGGGCTGCTTGGGGCCGGAACGAAGCTGATTCAGTCGGGGCGGGCGCCACCGGCGTGTCGTCTACGGTAAGAGAGCCGATCTTGGAATCACTGAACACCACGGAGCAGCCGTGGGCTCTCAGCAATCGCACCAGCCCGATGGCCGCGCTGCCGCTGGAGTCATTTGAACCGAGCTTGAAGCCGACGCCGATGATCCACACGAGAGCGCCGGGCAGCGAGAGGTTGCGGGTCGCCAGCAACGCTTGCAGTCGTGCCAGTACGTTGCTGTTGAGGCCGTCCGCTGCATGTTCCACACCTTGCAGGAGCTCGCTTCGCAGTCCGAGGGACGCAGCCGTGCCGCGAAGCATGTGCAGGTCATTGACGAGGCAGTGACCGCCAATGGCGGGGCCAGGTCGAAACGCATAGTAGCCATGGGGTTTGGTCTCAGCGGCATCCGCGACTTCTGCGGCACTGATGCCCAATGCGTGCGCGATGCGCGCGATCTCGCCCATGAACGCAATGCCGGTCGTCAGGAAGGCGTTTTCCACCAGCTTGGCAAGTTCCGCGACTTCGGGCTGCGAGACTGGCACCGCAGGAATCCCCAGGCTCTCGATGAAGTTGCAGCCCATGCGAGTCGCCGCTGACGTGAGCCCACCGACGAGTCGCGGAACCGTGCGCATTTGCTCGAGCGAGTCGCCGACCCTCAGGCGTTCGGGGCAATGCGCGATGTGCATCGTCGCCTGGACTGTTTCCGGCAACTCGGCCGCCAGTCGCCGAGTCGTGCCGGGCGGAACGGTCGTTTCGACGAGAATCAGCCGATCGCGCGTCGGCAGGTCCGCGAGCGTGCGAAACGCCGATGCCAAGGGTCGTAGCTCGGTCGTTCCATCCGGTCCGGTCGCCGCGCGTACGGCGATGACGATGATATCGGCACTCGACAGCACGACCGGCACGCTGGAGATTTCGACCAACGGCTCCTGCAGCTCTCTGCCGACTTGCGCCGCACGGGCCGGGTTCGCGTCATAGCCCAGCACGCGATGGCCCGCCTGAGCGGCGAGGCGCGCGGTCGCGGTACCCACGATTCCCAAGCCGACGATACCGACATTGCGCTGGAGCGTTGGGCTTTCGCGGGCGACCAGGGTGGAATCTCGTTGCGCCATCGCCTGCTTCTCCTTCAGCGATTGGCTTCGCGGCCGTTGCGCGGCTGAGCATCGCGAACGAGCGAGGCCAGGTAACACGCCCCCAGCAGTCCATGTTCGCGCTGCGCATCGCTGAGGGCGACCATGGAATCCCAATCCTGACCCAGCTCCCATGTGCACTCGCGCAGCATGCGTACGAGCATGCGCCGGTACTCCTCGCCGAGCGCGCTTGCAAAGCCGCCGGTGACGAAGAAACGTTCGAGGCCGCAGCCGAGATGGATGTGAGCCAACGCCGCAGCGAGCGGCTGCGCCGCCGTTTCGACGATCTCGCGAGCAAGCTTGTCGGAGCGGCGGAAGGCTGCAACCAGCTGCTCACACCACAGCCGCTCGGCGAAGTCCGGCCGCAAGCCGGCCAAGGCTGAGTCACAGAAGTCTTCCGGGCGCCGTTGCGCCCAGAGCTTCGCGAGCCAGACTGTGCCGCGGCCCGAGGCGATTTCGCCAAGGTCGCTACGCAGATCCGCCACCGGCGTACCGGGCTTGGGTGAGACTTTCACGTGGCCGATTTCGCCGCCGAACCCGTGCTCGCCGACGTACGGGCTGCCGTCCAGGAAGATCTTGTTGCCGATCCCCGAACCTACTGTCAGGACGCAGAAGTTACGCTGGCCGGCCCGAACGAAGGAGTAGCCGGCGCAGGTCAGATCGTTCAGGACACGAATCGTTGCGTCCGGCCATCGCTCGGCAAGCATCGCGGCCACGTCGACCCGGTGTGTGCTGTCCGGCCCCAGGATCGTCGGGGAGCGAACGGCCACACCGCAGCCGCTCACCGGACCGGGATAGCCGACGATGACGCAGTCGGGAAGCTCGCCATCCAGCTCGGCCGTAACCTCGCGCTCGATGCTCCGTGCCAGCAGCCCGACGATTTGCTCCGGTCGCATTCCAGAGTGCGTCAAATAGTTGGGCGTAGGTGCGCGACGCACGCGTTCGTGCTCGCCCGTCAGGGGTTCCAGCCGCGCCACGCGTGTTGTCGTACCGCCGATGTCGAGCACGACCATCGGCCGGTCCCGCATAGCTTGCAGGACGTGTCTCGCCCTGCGCGTGATGCTCGATAGTTCCGGCATTTCAATCTCCGATGATTGCCGTTTCCGCCATGGCGAGCAGTCGCGAAACGCGGAGCGACGGCACGCGATTCAGAATTGCGCTGGTCGCGCGACGCCAGCGCAGCGAGTTGCGCAGACGCGTGCTGTCGATGCTGTCACTTGCCGCAGCGGGCATGGACGGCTGCTTGCGCTCGGCGTGATCGAGCTGCGCATGCGGCTCATACTTGCCGACGGTACCGAGACAGTGCTGGCATGCCGATAGCGGTTTGGAGGAGCGAAGATATGCGCGCAAGCGAGCGCCGAGCTCGGGCTCGTGCAGTGCTATGCCGTCGAGTTGCCTGAAGTTGCCCGGCGGAGCGCCGAGCTTCTGCAGGTAGCTGTCGGTATAGATCGGCCGTGAACAGAGATAGAAGAAACCCTCGTAGAACGTCTGACACGACCATGTATGAGCAATCAAGCAGGAATCGAAAATCGCCGTGACCATCGATTCGTCGGCGATCGGTCCCCGCACCTGCATGCGCCTGAAGCGATCGATGTGCTCCACCTGTAGCCGTACGCCGTGGCGGTCGCAGAGCTCCTGCGCCCCGCGCAACGCCGAGCTCAGATCGCCGGCAGCCGGATACGCGCTCACCGCCACCGAGTCGAGCTGCTGCAACAGCGGTTCGTCGAGCCTGTCCAGCAGCAGCCCGTTCGTGACGACTTCGATCTCGGCAGCAATGCCGCTGCTGCGGACAGCTTGCACAAAGCGCAGGATCTCGCGGTTGAGGAGCGGCTCGCCGCCGACAAATCGAAAGCGATGCACCCGGTACACTTCTGCGAGCGCGCACAGATCGCGCTCGAAGGACGCGATCGATGCAAAGTTCTTGCGAATGTACGGCGAGAGATGACTGCACTCGCGGCACGACAGATTGCAATGGTCCGCGAGGTTGTACTCGAGTTTGTGCCCGTGCAGCCGGCCGGCTTTTTCCGTGACGAACGGCATCGTGTCTGCTCTCAGGTCTTCTGCAAAGCGACCGCGGGCAGTTTCGCCGGCAATACGCGGCGGTAGACCTCGATGAGGTTGTGCGCCTGATGCTCCCAGGCCAATGATGACTCGATGCGCTGCCGGGCGCGGCGCCCAAGCTCCTCGCGTCTGGCCGGATCGTCGGCCAGTTCCAGAATGGCGCGGGCGAGCGTATAGGCTGAGTCTCCCGGCAGATACATCACTGCGTCGCCACCACTGAAGCGAGTTTCGGGCATGTCGTAAGCGATGCAGGCCTTGCCGAGCGCCATGTACTCCATCAGCTTGTTCATCGTGAGATGCCGGTTGAACGCGGTCGGCGGGTCGGGCTGAACGCAGATGTCGACGGCGGACAGGCGAGCCAGTACGTCGTTCCACGGCAGGGTTCCGGGCATGCGAACTGCGTCGCTCAACCTCATTGTGTCGCGCAGGTGCACCAGCTTCGAGTGCGCATCGCCGCTGCCGATCAGCACAAAGGCAATGTCGCTCCGGCCTGCCTCGAAGCGCACGATGCGCGCCGCCTCCAGCAGATGATCGAGATGATCCTGATCGTTCATGATGCCGAGGTAACCGACGATCACGCGGCCGAAGGCGCGCACGCGGGGATCGGGGGTCACGGGGCGGAAATCGCGTTCCAGCCACGGACCGTTGCGCACGACCGAGACCTCATCTGGCGCCTTGCCGCCGCGCTCGATTGCCATTCTTCTGAACGTCTCGTTCGTCGAAATGACGTGATTCGCCAGCCGAACGCTACGGCGCTCGAGAGCCAGCATGAGCGATTGCAGACGCGGCATCCGCGCACCGAAGCGCACGGCGAACAGCTCGGGTACGAGATCGTGATGGTCGAAGATGAATCGCTTGCCGAGCAGCCGGTACGGAGCGGCGACCAACCACAGCAGATCCGGCGGATTGGCAACGTGTATGACATCGAACCCGTGGCGAATTGCCACCCACGCGGTGAGCAGCGAGTGACAAACCAGGCTGGCGGTGTACTCGGCGATATGAGCCGCGAAGCCGCCTCCGAAGGATGGCTTCGGATAGTGATAGACGCGGACGCCGTCGCGTACTCTCCCGCCGCTGCCAGCCGGTCCAGGGCAGATCACGGTCACGGATCCGCCAGCAGCGCGCAACGCGTGAGCCTGTCGGCGCACGCGCGTATCGAGACTGTACGGAACGTTCTCGATCAGAAACAGGACGCGGAACGTTTCGCTTGCCACGTGTCTCCCCTCCTCGACGTCCTGCCTTCAACTCATGGACTTTGCACAGCGCACATTCGCGTCGTTTCGCGCCTGCTCCAGCAGTTCGGGTGTGTTGACATCGATCCAGTACGCTTCGTGCATCCAGTGCGTTACCGAGTAGCCGGCCTGTAGCGACGCATTGATCAGGTCCGCGAGTCCAAACGGAGTCGCAACCTTCCGGGCCAACTCGAGGATCCGCGGTTCGAAGACAGCAATGCCGCTGCAGATGAGGAATCGCTTGCGCGGCTTTTCAACGTAACCGCATACACGAGGCCCCTCGGTGATCAACTCACCGAGCGACAACTGATGAAATTCATAGTGGCTTGCGAGGGTGATGTCGCAGCGTCGTTCGCGGTGCAGGGCGGCTATGCGATCGAACGGCAGCTCGGTCACCAGGTCGGCGAAGCAGAACAGCACCGTCCTGCCGCGACATTCGATCGCTCCGAGAGCGCCGGCGTTACCGAGTGGATGCTGCTCCTCGATAACATCGAGATCGAGGCTGGGCACATCGACCGCGAGCTGGCAGAGGAAGTCACGAAGCTCGCGGCAGGCGTTCGGGATGACGACCGTGGCGCTGCGCACGCCGCTCGACGCAATCTGCCGAATCAAACGCCCGATCATCGGCTCGTCGCCCACTTGCAGCAGCGGCTTGGCCAGCGATCCGGCGATCGGTCGTATGCGTTGTCCCCGACCGCCGGCTTGAATTACCGCATGCATGGATGACGCTGCCGTTGCAACCGACTCGATGTCTCTTCCCATGAGCGAGAGAATTGCCATTGCGTGCCACGAGGGGTGCGGGTGACGCGCGATCCAGATTGCGACTGAACATCGCTGGACCAGTCAACGTCCCAATGCGCGGTATCGTTCCCAGCGAACACTGGCGCCGTATCGGTGATTCGTGCACATCGTACACCTGCCTGGTGGGGTGATTTGTCAACGGAGAATCGCAACACGGTGCCGAAGCCCGCGGTGCTTCTGGCTCAGAGGCTGAGGGCGGGGCATCAAGGCCCGGTGTCAGTTTTTTCAGTGCACCCAGTCACATGATGCACAGCACACCCGGACATTGGAGAGTCGGATCGTTTCATGATCGCCGACCGACTCTCGGCTGCGCGCCCCGAATCTGCAGACAAGGTTTTTCTCGAGATCCTCCGTCAAGGCCGCGAGCTGGCGAGGTACAGCCCCGGCGTCTCAGCTGCGTCGCTGGTGAAGACCAGCCCGTGCCCACGGTGGCTCGGGAAGTACTGCAAGTTCACCTGAGGCGCCACCAGCCGTGGCAGCGTATTCGGCCGCCCGGCATCGATCACGCGTAGGTCTGCCCTGGTGAGCTCGAAACTGTTGACGGGAGCGCTGTTGAACACCGGGTGATCGCTGAATGCCACCACGCTGCCGGTCGCCGCCTGAAAGCGAAGCGCGGTGTTGTCCTCACTGATCTGCCGCGCCACGCCGAACCGGTTGGTGACGAACAGCGCGCTCGTGAGCGAGACGTACATGCCGTACTTGGAATCCGCCGTGAACGTCTCGACGCCACCGAAGTTTTGCTGCTGACTATCCACGACGGTTGTCAGGCCAGTGTGCAAGTCGAGCAGATTGACGTCGGCACCGCCTGTAGCCGGATTGAAGCCCGTCGCGTACATCACGAGCCGGCCGTCAGGAGAAGGCGTGCGGATCTTCGGGTGGCTGCCCAAGTGGAACAAGCCCACATAGGCGAATGAGAATTGGCTCGCCACCGTGATGGGAGCGCGGCCGCGCGCCGCCAGCCGCAGTTCGATCGGCCCCGTCGCCGACGGCTGCGCCGAATAGACCGCCGCGCCGCGCTCCGTCAGGAACCCCGTCGCGAACCTCTGCGTGTCACCCACCTGGTCGACGGGCCGCGCCGCGCCCCGATCGGTAACGATGACCGGATCGCCGCTCGCGTTCAGGCGCACCAAGAATTCGGTCTCGCGCGAATTGGTCCCGAAGGCGAACGGCAGCGGCGTGGCGATACCCTCGATGAGGTCGATCCGACGGCCATTCACCCAGCGCGACAGCGTCGCGGTCGTGTCCGTGCCTGCGCAGTACTGCGCAGTGGGTACTGCCTCGCCCGGCGGGCCGATGAACGCCGCGAGCGGACGGCACTGTCCGAAGGGGAAATCCAGCGGGATCTGCTTCAGCAACGTCCGCCCGTGCTTGCCGAACACGTCGACGATCGCGAGGTCGCCGACCAACCCGCCCGTGCCCGTGACATTGGTGTGGTAGAGCACCCACCGATTGTCCGGGCTGACATCCATGGCTACCAGCCCGACCGTCGACGCGTCGGAGATGCGATGCGCGCCGCCGGCCGCGCTCCAGACGACCAATGGGGTAACACCGAATCCCGGGAAGTTGCGCTGCGGATCGGTGAAGATCAGCGCCACCTTGCCGACCCGCAGGATGTCCATGAGGTTGTCGTTCGGCACTTCGGCAATGACGTGGCGGCGTGCACCGGGGATCAGCTTCTGCGCGTAGACCGTCTGGCCATCCTGATAGATCGCATAGTTGTCGTCGGTAACACCCTTCAGCAGCAGGTTCGAACCCGCCTGGATCAGGACGGGCGAGCGCGAGCTCAGCGTTTGCTCAACCGCTGCAGGCTGCGTGGATGGGTCCTGCGCAACCGCGATGGCTGCGGACGCAAGACACAGCGCACCTAGAAAAACTCTTAGTTTCATGACAGCTCCCTGTAGGTTCGGACCGCTTCATTCGTTAAGCGGAAAGCGCCGCAGGAACAGGACACAGAGGACGCACGAGAGCGCGAGCAACACGCACGTCGAATTCACTGGAATGTCATCCAGCTTCAGCGGAAATCAGCGCACGCGATTTCCGTCGCGAGCTCCTCTTCGGTGCCCGGCGCAGGACCGGTGAAGGCGCTCATCACGTCAATGATTTCGCCGACGGCTTCCGCGGCGCGCTCGCCTAGGCGCGAATGCGCCTAGGTAACGCCTATAGATATGAGTTGAGCTCAACGCGCTGGAGGTTGGTGGACGTCCTTGGACGTCCTTAGATGGCTCCCCTGGCCACACTTGGCAATCTGCCTGCGTTCAAGCGCTTCACCCGGCCCAATCGCTTCAACACGGGCGGGCTGCTCGAAACGTTCCAGCCAAACTGCAGCGCGTCTCATTTCAGAAGAATAATCGCTGCAGCAGGTGGTTACGCATTGACCGCCTGCACCTGCGCGCAAAGCATGCCCGTCCGACAGCGAGCTTTACATCGAGCGGGAGTCCATGCATGACGATTTCATCTCGGCTGAGTGTCTGTGTAAGCGCCGCCCTGTTGGTCGCATCCGCGCACGCCGCGACACGAGCGCTTCCCGGCGCCATCTTCACCACCGATCAGCGCGGCAACGCCGTCAATGGCAACGCGCACTATCTCAGCAAGTGCGGCGTCAACGGCGTGTATCTGGATGGCGGGCCGGGCCCGAACTCCCCGCCGAACGCGGCCAGCCTCGCTGACGGTGACTATTACTTTCAGGTCACAGATGCATCCGGCAAAACACTATTGAGCACCGATCCCGTCAGTAACCGGTGCATCAGCGTTGCGAATGGTGTGATCACCGGCAACTGTCCGACTGGTACGCACGCAACGTACGTCGAAGCAGATCAGGGCAGCATCGGAGCACGCACCGTGGAGCTTTGCGCTGCAGCCGATGTGCCGTTCCTCAACACACCCAACAGCAGCGCTGTGTACAAGGTGTGGGTCACGCCCGCAGGCGACGGAACACTCAAGGGCGGCGGATTCTTCGGCGATCCCACCCGAATCGCCAACGACTGCAGCGCTGTCCCAGGCTGCTTCCACGGCTTCATCGCATCGCGTTCGAAGACGGACACCTTCAAGGCGGCTCAGGACAGCAGCAGAACGTTCTGCATCAAAGTCGACAAGCAACTCGTGCAGGTGGACGGGGAGACAACGCCCGGCGGGAACTGGCAGATCTTTGTGACGGACTCGATCGGCAGTACGAACGCGTATTTCACCAACGAGCTGGGAACCACCGACGCCCAGATCTGCGGGCTCACGGCCGGCAGCTACACGGTCGCGGAGCAAATGCCAAATGGGTACAGGCAGATCGCCGTGTATCTGAATGGACAGCAGGTCGATAGCACCAGCGTTCTCGTGACGCTCGGCTCGGGCAACGTGATCGGCGATCAGACCGTGCTGTTCGTCAACCAGGTGCGAGGTGGTGGGACGAACTAGCAGGCAGCAGCATCAGAACGCTTTGAGGCTTTGGCACGGGCACACGTGTCGCGCTGCAAACTTCTGTAGGACAGGGAACGCGGCATGTCGGGCGCACATTCCACATGTGCCTCCGCCGCAGCTGGCACAGGGAGACAGAACATGAGCACGATGTCCGTACGGGCTGGTGTGATCGCGTATGTCACAGCATTTGCGACCATCGCGAACGCGCCAACTGCACTGGCCGACTTGCCGGAACACACGCGGGTAGCACAATTCAGTGATAGCGACGTCGATGCACTCCCCCCCGGGGAATTCCACGATTTCGGCTTCGGTGAAGCGGTCGCCATCCGCGACGATGTCGCGTTCATAGGTGTTCCCCGCGCGCGCGACAACGGCCATGTCATCGTTCTGAATCTGACGGCAACCGGCTGGCAGCAGGTCCAGAGGCTGACCGCGCCCAATCCCTCGGCGCAGAGTGATTTCGGTCGCGTGATCACGTTCCGCGATGGCGTGCTCGTGGTCGCTGGCGGGAATGCCGCGTACGTATTCAAGCGCGGCACCCGATTGTTCAGGTACACGCAGACCCTCACGCCGCCCGCAGCCGATGGCGTGGACAGCTTTCCGGTCGCGTTGCGTTACGAAGGGGGCACGCTGCTCGCGAGCGGGTCACGGAGCACGGCGCCGAGCGTCGTATACGTCTTCGAGCGGGACTCGACCGGTGTGTTCGTGCGCCGAGCGAAAGTGAAAGCCTCCGACGGCACTGCAGGGGACACCTTCGGCGCCTCCATCAGCATGACGAGCAGGTTGTTCGTCGTTGGCTCACCGGGAAATGCTGCGTATACGTTCCGACGCAACAGCAGCGGCAACTGGGTGCAGGCCCAAAAGCTGGTGCCGGCGGTGCCTGCAGATGGGTTTGGCACGGCAGTGGCCATCGATCGGGACATGATTCTGGTTGGCGCGCCATCCGCGGATGTAGAAGGCGGGGACCGCGGCACGCCGACACCCGACTTTCATATCGCGGGCGGTGCCGTGTTCGGCTTCCTGCCAGGAGTCTCGGGCTACATTGAGTCGTTCAAGCTGCGCCCGCGACCCGACGAGCGATTCGAGTATGAGCAATTCGGTTCTGCAATCGCGATGTCCGGCGCGCGCATTGCCGTCACCGCGACCGGATTTGCCGCCCCAGTTCGCATACAACCCGATGGACTCGTTTTCACTTACACGCGCAATGGCTCGAGCGTACTCGCGCGCGGTATCACGTCCCGCCAGGGACCGGTCACCGGAATGGGGCTGTCGAACAACGCGCTGCTTATCGGCGCGTTTGTCGATCAGATTTCCTGCCGGTTCGTCTGTGTCCGAGTGGCGCGCATCTACGACAACAATCTATTCGAGCAGTAAGTTCGGCCTGGTCGAACGTCCCTGCAAGGCTCCCCGGGCGGATGACGGCGCGAGAATTGAGTACCTCAGCAGTTCTCCGTCTCCCGGCGCAGTGCTTCGCGCACCGACGGGCGTGCTTCGATGCGCGCAACGTACTCGGGGAGCGGTGCCGGCAGTTTGAAGCCGAGCTCTGCGGCGCCGCGCGCGATCTGCTCGCGCAGCATCGGCTGCGCCGCTTCGGGCAGCGTCAGGTAGAGCGGAAAACGCTTGTGAATCTCGGTCGCGATGAAGCTCAGCATTTCGATCAACCGATCGCGACCCAAGGCGCCGGCTAGCGCCGGCGCGCGATCCGCGATCCACGCGAGGATGGCGACGTTCTCCGTCAGCAGCTCGCCATCCTCGAACACCAGCGCCGGCACGTACCCCTTCGGACTGACTTCGAGGTAGCTCCGTCCGCTCTCGGTCTGCTTGGTGCCGATGTCGACTCTGACGAGTTCGTGTGCGAGCCCCGCCTCGAGCAACGCGATGTGGTCGGCGAGACTACTGAACCCCGGTGCGTAGTACAGCTTCATCATGAGCATGGAGCTCCGCTCAGTAAACGAATGTCCCGCGCCACTTCGGCCAGGTTGTCATCGAGCTGGTGGTTTCGCCCGTCGAGACGCCGGATGTGTGCGGCAGGAAAGACCCGCTCGTACATTTCGACGTGAGCAACCGGCACCACTTCATCGTGCGTGCCATGGTAGAAAAACACCGGAAGACCACGCGGCAGGCGGACACTCGCGTCCTTGGGCAACTCGACTTTTTGCCAGCGCCAGATGTCATGGTCGTGCCAGAAGGGAGCGGCGATTAGAAAAGCAGCCGCGAGTCGATGCGGGGGCGCGACCTCGGTCAGCCACTTGATGAGAACCGAAGCACCGATCGAGTGGCCGACGAGAATGGCGCCGTCGCCCATCCGAGCGAGCTCGCTCGCGATGACGGCGCTCCACAGGTCGTAAGGAGGTTCGCTCTCATTCGGCATGCGCGGAAAGCGCACCTCGTATCCCGCACCAAGCTCGCTGCACAAATCTGCGACCAGTCTTGCGTCCTCGTCATGAGCGCCGGCACCGCCGCCCTGAATGAACAGCAGCGGCGCGCTGCGTGATTGATCAGCATTCGACATGGCACCATAATCGCCGAACGATATTCAGTTACAAGTCGAATTCTCGATATGATTTCAAAAATGAATAGAGTTCCGAAAAACGACGTACGTACGCGGCACTTGGACGCTTTCGACCGAAAGATATTAGGAGTCCTGGTTCGCGACGCGAACGTGAGCTACGCGGATCTCGGCGGACGAATCGGGCTCTCGGCACCCGCTGTCCACGAACGCGTCAAGCGGATGCGCCGGACGGGTGTGATCCGGCAAACATCCGCGCTGCTCGATCCGCTCGCCATCGGGAAACCACTGCTGGCGTTCGTGCACGTGGACGTTCGAGGCTGGTGCGTGAGCCCGGAGCTGCTGGCAGTGTCCGAGCTTCCCGAAGTGGAAGAGGTGCACAGCGTCGCGGGTGATACCAGCATCCTGCTCAAGGTCAGGACCGAGAACTCAGCGGCGCTCGAAGGACTGCTGGCGCGCATCTACGACGTGCCCGGCGTCGTCACGACGCGCAGCTACATCGTGCTCTCGTCGCAGCTGGAGCGACCGGTGCAGCCCGACACGACCGGTGATTGGCCGCCGCCGCGGCGCGCACGAAAGGTCAGCGGTACAGCACGCCCTGCTTCATGACGAACTGCACATTGGCGCGCCCGGTGCGCCCGCAGCGTGCGGGTCATGCGCGGCGGCCAGTAATGGCCGCGCAGCGCGACGGCCCATCCGGATCGGCGAGGACGACGTGTCCTCGCCGATCGAATGTTCAACGAAACGAGAAGTAAGCAACTGCGTTGCTGGCAGCCGGGATGCGCAGCGTCAGCCGGCGGCAGCTACCCGCCCACGCGCTGTCGGTTACCCATTTCGCATTGAACTCGTTGCCCTGCTTCTTCAATCTGCCTTCGGTCGCGATCGTGCTCGGCGCCTGGCCAGTGATCTCGAGCGTCGTGCAGTCGACATCCTGCGAGTCGATTTGCAGGCGGCTACTGTCGCCGGACAGGCGGAACTTGAGCGGGATGGTAGTGCCCGCATCGAAGGTGTTGAGCGCCGGCGCATTCAATACCGGCGGCCTGAAACCGCCGAAGGTCGCGGCCGTGCACGCTGCCGGTAGATCAAAAGCCGCGACGCCGTCCGTACGCACGATCGGGCTGCCCTGACTGGCGCTGAATCCCATGCCGCGCTTCGCGAAGCCGCGCCAGATCTCGCACTGGTTGGCGCCGCCGGTCAACGCTACGTCCGCAGCGAGGATGGCGTTGCGCCCATCCTGCATGCCCGGCTGGCACGGCTGGAACTTCATGCCGTCCATGACCAGCTGCAACGCCCGGTTATTGCCGCCGCTCGTCCAGCTTTGGTAAATGTTCGCGTTGTAGCCGTAGCGGTCGACCAGGTTCCAATACATTTCCCACAGCATCGTGTTCCACACATAGCCGACGCCGTGCGGCTGGCTGATGTTCACGACATCGGCCACCGAAGCATAGGTAGATGGGTTCACGTTCATGTCGGTCGAGTACGGCGTTGGGCGAATGCCGTTGCCGTCGGCCGGCTGGAAGCTCACGTACGTGCCCACCCCGCGCGGCGTCGACGGCCGATCGGAGGGATGTGTGGTCAGCGTCATGCCGAACCAGTCGCTCCAGCCCTCGCCCATCTGCTCCGAGTTGCCGCCGGCATTCGACAGACAGCTGACGGTGGCCGGCCCTCCGGTCAGACGATTCGAGATGCCGTGGCCGTACTCGTGCGCGATGACACCCGCATCCAGATCCGAATCGCGATCCGGTACGCCGCCAGTCCCATCGGCGATCGTCGCATTGAACGGAACGTTTGCCTTGAAGAGCGCGCCGTCGGCCTGGCTCACCATCACGGATGGAATCACGATCGCCGGGTTGGCGCCGCCCATGGCTGTGGGTGCGCCAGCAATGTTGTTTGCCACGATCACCATGATCGCGCCGTTCACTTCGGCCTTGCGCACCTTCGCCTGGAACTCGCAACTGCCGCGGTCGATGATCGCGATCTTGCCCGCGGGGTTCGCGAGATACGGATCCAGCGGCTGCGGCGGATTGGAAGTCTGGAATGCCGGGTCGCAGCCGCGTCCAACGTAGACCACTTCGCCGCTGATTGGGCCGGTGGTCGTGAGGCTCTCACCGAAGCCGGCCATCGGCCCGAAATAGGTGCCGGCAATCGGTGATGGCGATTGGATGGTGATCGGGTTGGGCGCCGACGAGCGCCATTCGAACATCTGCATCCTGGGGCGGCCGCCCTCAACGTCCGTACCGAAATTGGCGTTGTTGCGGCCGCTGCCGTCCTGCGCCTCGGCTCGGACGTCATCGTTGCCGAGTCCGCCCTTGCCGTAATTGTTGACCTGGAAGTTGCCCGAGGCCTCGTCAAACCCGTAGTTGTAAGTGACGTCGTGGACGATGTTGTTCCAGTAGAACAGATTCGTGACGAAGGCCGGCTGCGAATCGAGCGGCCGTGCGTCAAGGTTCAGTGGGAAGTCGAACACCAGCGCCAGCCCACCGTCGGGATCGCTGCCGGCGTCCGGCACATTGTTGTTGTCGCGATCGGCATAGGCGTGCACATTGTTGCCGCGGGTGACTGTGAACTCCGCGCCGGGCGCACCATTCGTGTCGTGCCAGCCGAACGGCGAGGCACGCGGGTCAGCCGCGTTCGAGGTCAGAGAGCGATCACCGTCCGTCGGGCTCTCGAAAGGTTGCGCATACACGCGATAGGTGGCGCCGTCGGTGGGCGCGAACGCGGCGATGGCAGATGCGGTGCCGTCTGGCCGCGCGATAGCCGCGGCGATCGACCCTGCCGAGTCATGGACGATAAGGTCGTGCTCGCCGAGCGACTCACCGCTCTGCGCATCGACGAATGCATACACCCAATGCGCGCCGTCGTCCTGATCGATCTCGAGGCGCCATGCGAGCCGCACCTGACCGTCGCCCCGCGGCAGCCAGATGAGCCTCGCGTCGATCGGCTTCGCCGCGATGCCGCCATCGGAAAGCGTCAGCTGCTCGTTTGGTCCGCCGCGACGCTGCAGCACTTCGAACGGCTTGCTCGCCTTCAGCTTCAAACGACGAGTGGCCGCCTCCGCGGCCTCGACTCCGCTCTTGCGGGCATTCTGGCCTGCAGTGGCGCTGGCGATATTCGCGACGAAGGTGCTGCCGGCGCTGATCACGGTACCATCGGCAGCAACGTTGACGTTGATGATCGCGTTCCAAACGTCGATGCCGCGGTGGCGCTGCTGCAGATACACGTGCGTTACACCGTTGTGCCGGCTGACCACGGTGTTGCTTACCGCGACCTCGCGCAGATCGGCCCCGGTCACGCCGAGTTTGTTCTTGTTGGTCTGGACATAGCTCAGCGCCGCACCGGTGGCATCGGCGGCCGGGGGCGCGCCCATGGCGACGCCGAACCAGCCGAGCGCGAGCACGAGCACGCTCATTACTCTTGTTCCTGCGAGCATGTGTTTGTCTCCCTCAGCTGCCAAGTGAGCACGAGACAGCTGACTGTTGATTGTCGATTGGATGGCCAGAGATCGTTCAGCCTGTGGCCATTTAGCATGAGCTCTGACGACGCATCAACCGGGCACGATGTGCAAAGAGCAGCGAGCCATGGCGTTGCGTGTGCTAGCGACATCGCGCGTAGGTTGAAAGGTCATCAGAAATGTCCGACAAGGTTGCGGCGGCTTTCTCACATGAATACCCCCTTCGGGGTATGCGCCTTGAGCAGGGAATGACCGTGCAGACTGCAAGCAGAAATTCCGCTCTTAGAGAATCGTTCTCTGGATCTTCTTTGTGACCGCGTCGTCGACATGGCTCGCATCCGGCGCTGAAGAAGGAAGCGACCAAGCCGACAGCGAACAACTTCCTCCCGCTGCAAGCGAAGTTCGATCGCTCGACTATCCCTTGCCCGATCGCGGGTGCGGACTGAGTTCAGCGCTTATGTGTTCTCGAGCGTCCAGGTTATTTGTCACCGTGCTAGGTTATTCGTCATGAGCCGCAGTTCCAAATCAAGTTAGGCGACACAGGGTGAGCACCTCGCGAATTGGGCTCGTGCCCTTGGAGCCAGACGGCGGGCGGCTCGTCGTGTATCTCGAACGGAGGAGACACCATGGGACTCTTGACCTTCAGTATCAACGTCACGCTGGACGGCTGCGTCGACCACCAGGAAGGAATCGCCGACGACGAGACACACGCCTTCTTCACCCGCCTCATGGACGACAGCGGGGCGATGCTGTGGGGCCGCGTCACCTACGAGATGATGGAGAGCCACTGGCCGGCGGTCGCCCGCGGCGACGCGGAGGCTCCGCCGGCGATGCGCGAGTGGGCGGTCAAGCTGGAGGCCAAGCCGAAGTACGTGGTGTCCTCGACGCGAAAGGACTTCCCGTGGACCAACAGCTACCACATCGCCGACGACCTGCGCACGGGTGTACAGAAGCTCAAGGACGCGACGCCGGACGGCGTACTCCTCGGTAGCGGCAAGCTCGCGACCGAGCTGGATCGGCTGGATTTGATCGACGAGTACAAGTTGCTCGTCCACCCCAGGATCGCCGGCCACGGCCCGACCCTGTACGAGAGCGGGCTGCCCAGCACGCGACGGCTCGAGTTGATCTCGGCGAAGCCGCTCCGCAGCGGCGCGGTAGCAATGCACTACCGGCGCCCGCGCTGACTCGGCGACGGGTCATGTCGTGACAGAGCAAGGCGAACCACAGTGGTATGCGCCAGATGATCCGACACCAAGGCATAGTGCCCTTGTTGCGACTACGTGACCGGAGATATAGGCGATCTTCCGGTACTGCGCCTGTCCGCTTCGTTAGCCGCCAGATCCCTGGATGCCGAAGACGATCAGGACAAGCGCGACTGTGTAGAGCATCCAACCAGGATGACGGCCGCGCGTAGCCCAGAAGTTGCCGACCGCGCCAAAGAGATAGGAACTGCCGACGAGCAGGCCGATCGCGAATCTTGCCTCCGCCTCAAGCCACGCCGCCGCAGCGATCAGCGCCAAGCCACCGATGAACCAGTTGAAAGTGCTGAACTGCAGGAGCCCCGGCACGAGCCTGCGGACCGCAGCGGAAAACTGTGTGTCGGCGAGCGCCTCAATCGGTCTGACCATGAGCCGCTGGACCGAGACGCCGTGAATTACTGCGACGCCGCTGCCGATGACCCCTGCAAGCCCGAGGGCAGCATCGTGCCAGTTCATGACCATGCACCTGCGTACCGACTCATGGCGAACATGGGCGGCCGGCCGTGTCGAACACGCCATCGTCGCTCTGAATGAGCCCATTGCGGACCGTGAAGAAATTCACGATCGGTAGATCGAAGGACTTGCCCGGCAATCGACCTCGAGCAGTGAATCGCACGACGACGCGATCGCCCTGCACGAGATACTCATGAATGTCGGCCACGATATCCGGAAACGCGTCAAACATGCTTTGGTAGGTACGCTGCACATCCGTGCGTCCGCTGCGCGGCTTACAAAAATTTGAGGCCGTCACCTGCGCATCCGGCGCATATAACCTGACGATCTCGACGATATCGTGCCGGTTCACGGCGGCGAACTTTGCTTCGACGATAGCCTGGGGTGAGCTGGCTGACGAGGCGCGCGTCGCGCAGCTACTGAGCAGAACCATCGACATGACCAGAAATGGGATGGCCGAAAGTCCGGCGCCTTCAGCACGATGCGGAATCGTGTAGCTATCCATTCAGTGCACCACTGGTTGATCGCGCGGTCAGCGCTTAACCGCAGCAAGGAAGTCGAGCAGACCTTTCAAGTCGAAGTGATACATCTGCGCACGCAGCAGTTTGCCGTCTCGAAGCTGATAGTGCGCCAGCGTTTCGGTGGAGAACCATCGCCCGGCCTGATCGCACCCCCTCCAGGTGTGCTTGGCGACGACGTGCTCGCCCTGGGCCGCGACGATCTCGCCGTTCATGCGCCGTTCCGCATCCGTCGGCTGCAGGGGCAGCCAAACGCTTGCAAACTGCTCGTTCATGCGAGCGATTCCCGCGCCCCGATGCATACCTCCATACGGCAGCCCCGGCGGCCAGCGGAACTCGATTTCCGGGTGATACAACGCAGTTAACCGCGCCATATCCCGCGTCTCGACCGCGTCGAGGATATCGAGCACGACATCGGCATTGCTGCTATCGCTCATGGGAAACTGCCTCACCCTATGACGAATTAGATAGTAGACTCTAATATTATTTAACAGCAAGGCCCGGCGCAACTGTGCGACCGAACACGTCCGACAAGAGCCGCCTTTCTCGTGCTGCCCGGGTTTCTCGAGCGCGCTCGCGTCGGTGGCGTTGCGCCGGTTTCGCAAAGTTTGGGGAGGTTGGATGCGCATACTTGTGGCGGGCGGGAGCGGCGTCGTCGGACGGGCACTCATCCCAGCACTTGTCGGCCGCGGTCATCACGTGGGCGCACTGGCCCGCAGCTCGGCGAGCCATTCGGTAGTGAGTGCTCTCAGGGCCGAGCCGCTCGCCGCCGATGCGCTCGACCCCGCGTCAGTCTCCAGCGCTTTTCAGCGGTTCAAGCCAGAGGCCGTAATCCATCAATTGACGGCTCTGCGTGGGATGATGGATCTACGGCATTTCGAGACGGTGTTCGCGCAGACGAATCTGCTTCGAACGAAGGGCACCGTTCCTCGCCGAGCCCGGCGGAATGATCGATCTGGTGCGCCGTCGGCGCTTTCCGGTTGTCGGCATCGGCGGCGGCATCTGGTCCTTCATTCATATCAATGACGTCGCCAGCGCGACCATCGCCGCCGTCGAAGACGACGCGCTTGGCACGTTCAACGTCGTCGACGACGATCCGGCGCCGGTCGCCCAGTGGTTGCCCGCGCTGGCCGCGGCGGTGGGCGCGAAACCGCCTTTGCGAATTCCCGCCGTTTTGGGGCGCTTGGTCTTGCCCAAGCACCTGTTCGTGATGATGACTGACGTTCGCGGCGGCTCAAACACCAAGTTCAAGCGCGCGTTCGACTGGCAGCCCACGTTCGCGTCCTGGCGCGACGGCTTCCGGCGAGGTCTGCACTGATCATGCGTAGTGATTGCGGCTGAGAGAAGGCGACGTCAGCTTGTGAGCTTCCGCCGCTCGCTTCGTTGACGATGCGAGTGAGGCGACTATCGAACGATATGAGTACGTCGCCGCTTAGCGGGTCGCTTTCCCACGCTGTCTATGACGGCAGCGTACGCCTTGGCGATGAGCTCATCGACCAATGGCGGTGGCAGCTCGCCGGCTCCCACGTAGCGGCGGACCGCCGAAAGCGGCAGATCCAAAACGGCGAAGGCCGCGACCTGCCGAGCCGAGGCGGTATTGCGCCCGAAGAGGCGGCGCGTGATGCTCGCAAGCACCTCCTCGACCTGTTCGCCGAGTCGCTGCGCTTCCTTCTGCATTTCGGCCGGCCAGCCTTGCGCCAAAAAATCCTCCCGTCGATGCAGCACCATGATCCGAGCGCCCTCAAAGTCGTCGCGAACCGCGCGAGGCAAGGCCAATGCTGCCTCGAGTCCCGCCAAGCGAGGATCAGGCTTCTTGAGCGCTTGGGCCCACCTGTTCTGAAATGACTGCGCCTTCGTGAGCCACAAGCGGCCAAGCAGTTCGTCTCTCGAACGAAATCGGTGATAGATGGAGCCGCTTGGCGCACCCATGGCATGGCTGATCGCCGTGATCGTTGCGGCACTCGGGCCGCGTGCGGCAACGAGCGTCGCAGCGGCATTGAGAATCCCGATCTCGTCGTGTTTTGCGGGACGTGGCATCCAGAGAGGGTATACGCTTCGAGACCAGCAGACAAAGAGTGCTCCGCGCGGAACGCCCATGTGATGAGCCGACGGCATCTGCAATTCATCCTGACGGGACCAATCGCCGATCAAATCGAGCTGCTGCGGCGGCATTGGGATTCTGCAATGGCTGCACGCGCACCGGCGCACATTTCCTTGGTGTATCCCGAGGAGTACCACGATGCGACGCTGCTCGTTGCGCGGGCTGCGGATGCGGTCCGCCACACGGCTCCATTCACCGTCACACTAGGAGCGCTTGGCGGGGAGAATGGCGGTCAAGGTGGTGTCTGGTACGCAGCGTTGGATGAGTCCAAGACTTGGAGTGCGCTGAGGTCGGAAATCCTCTCGGCGCCATTCGCTGCGCTGGCGGTCGAGCCACACGTGACAATCGTTCACCCACGAACGTCGAATCTGGGACCGAAGGCATTGGTTGAACTTTCGGGAGTCGCAATTCCTGGGAAAATCTCGCTCGACGAGCTCGTCTATATTGAGACAGCCTCCTCAGGCGCACGCGTTCTCGAGCGATTTGCGTTGTCCGGCGCGTCGACGAAGCGAATGGTCGGAGCGGTGCTGCGTAAGGGCGACCGAGTGCTTCTGTGTCTTCGTTGTCGCGACCGCATTCATTATCCCGGTGTGTGGGACTTGCCGGGTGGACACATCGATGAATTCGAATCACCGCAGCAGGCGCTCGTGAGGGAACTGGATGAGGAGCTCGGCATTCGTCCCGGCCTCGCGCGCAGTGGGCCGTGGGAGACACAGAGGACCGAGAGTTTCGAGTTCAGCATCTTCGTGATCGACGCATGGGTCGGCGAAATCGAAAACCGCGCCATTCACGAGCACGAAGAGATCCGTTGGATGACGCTGGATGAATTGCAGCACGTTCGACTTGCACACTCTGCGTACGTGGACTTACTTGCACGGGCCCTGAAGGCATAGATCGTGATTGGCGCACTGACCGCGGTCAGTGCGTACCTCGCAAGAACTGGTTCCTGCGACGGTTTGCTGGGCGTGCTCGGACGTCCATGGACTGCGTAGCTTGGCTCCCCGGGCCGGAGCCGAAATCGATACCCCGCTTGTATCGAGACTGCGCGAGCGCCGGTGAATCGCCGGCTCTGCTAGGGTCGCTTGCTCCCGTCTCGATCGAGCAGGCAGTCGATAAAGGCGCGCAGCGCAGGCTGAATATGGCGCCGGTTCGAATAGTAGAGATACAGGCCGGGCATCGTGAGTGACCAATCGACGAGGATGCGCTTCAGCCGCCCGCGCTCCAATGCTTCTGCGATTCCATCGTCGTTATACGCGTAGAAAATTCCCAATCCCTGCAGGGCGGCCGGCACGACGATGTCCTGGTGGTTGGAGATCACCGGGCCTTCGACCATGGTTTCGATCTTCTTGCCCTTCTTTTGAAACTCCCATCGAGCAATCTTGCCGCTGCCTGGAAAGCGCCAGTTGATGCAGGCATGACGGTGCAGGTCGGCGGGGGTTTTGGGCTCACCGCATCTTGCGAGGTACTCGGGCGAGGCAACCGCAAGCAGCTTCACATCCGGTGTGAGACGCACGGCGATCATGTCTTTCTGGAGGCGTCCACCGACGCGGATACCGGCGTCGAATCCGCCGGCCACGATGTCGCTCAGGCCATCGTCGATCACGATGTCGAGCACCACATCGGGATGCGTCTTGTGAAACCGTCCGAGCCGCGGCGCGATGATCTTTCTTCGCCGCCATGCTCAGCGTGTTGATTCGCAGCGTTCCAGCAGTTCGCGTCGTCGCACCGACCGCCTGAGCGACGGCGTCGTCCATTTCACGGAGCATCGGTGCGATGCGCTCATGAAGACGCCGGCCCGACTCCGTCGGCGCGACGCTTCGAGTCGTTCGATTGAGCAGGCGAACACCGAGACGAGATTCGAGCTGACGAATGATCTGGCTCAGCGCCGAGCGCGATACACCCAAGTGATCGGCGGCGCGCGCAAAGCTCGCCCGGTCGACAACCGCGACGAACGCTTTCAGCTCGGCAAATTCGGATCCGCGCATTGTGTACTGATCTCTAAATAGCCTGCTTAGATAATAGGCGATTCTCTTATCGGTGCGAGCGAGCCATCTTGGCGCCCTCGAACACAGATGGAGACCGCCATGAGAGACCTGAACCTTCCCGAACCGATCGCCGCATATTTCGAGGCAGACAGACGCGGCGGTGACGCGGTGGCGCGCTGCTTCACGAACGACGGGGTGGTCATGGACGAGGGACGCACACACACCGGCCTTGCTGCGATCGAAGCATGGAAAGCTGCAGCATCCGCGCAGTACTCGTACGTCGCCGAACCCTTCGCGCTGGAGAAGAAGGATCGCAAGTACATCGTCACGAGCCGAGTGACGGGCGATTTTCCCGGCAGCCCCGTGGATCTTCGGTTCGCCTTCACGCTCGAGCGCGGCAAGATCGCATCGTTGGAGATCACGCCATGAGCTTCGATCTACAACTCGCGGGCATGCGCGCGTTGGTCACCGGCGGAGCCCGCGGCGTCGGCGCGGCGGTGGTCCAGGCACTCGTGGAAGCGGACGTGCGAGTCGTCGCCGTCGCGCGCTCGCTTCCAAGCCAGCCGGTCGAGAACGTGCACTATGTCGCCGCGGATCTTTCCACCGCCGAAGGCGCGCAACATGCGGCAGAGTCGGTGCGCCAGCATCTCGGCGGCATCGACATCCTCATCAACGTGGTCGGCGGTTCTTCTGCGCCGGCCGGTGGGTTCGCAGCGCTCGATGATTCGCAGTGGTCGAAAGAGCTGGACCTGAACCTCATGTCCGCTGTCCGTCTCGATCGCGCTTTGCTGCCTTCGATGATCGCGCAGCGTTCCGGGGTGGTCATCCATGTCACCTCGATTCAGCGCGTGCTGCCGTTGCCGGACTCGACGATCGCTTACGCCGCCGCCAAGGCGGCGCTGTCGACCTACAGCAAGGCGCTCTCGAAGGAAGTCACGCCGAAAGGCATCCGCGTCGTGCGCGTCGCTCCCGGCTGGATCGAGACCGAAGCCGCCGTCGCGCTTGCCGAACGCCTGGCGACTCAAGCGGGCACGGACTATGAAGGCGGCAAGCAGCTCATCATGAAAGGACTGGGCGGTATTCCGTTGGGACGCCCGGCGAAGCCACGCGAAGTCGCAGACCTCATCGCGTTTCTGGTCTCGCCTCGAGCGGCTTCCATATCGGGGGCGGAGTACGTCATCGACGGCGGCACCGTGCCGACCGTCTAGGGGGGGCCAGGTTAAGGACACGACGGCAGGCGCTAGCGGGTCAGCATTTCCTTTGCGGCGCGCTTCGGCCACCCTGCTCGAGAATCGCGAGCGGCATCGGCGCCATTCGCCAATCTCGACTTCGATCTTCCGAGCTTGGAAAATGCGATACCAAATCTGGCCCGGTTCCGGGGGCACACATGCGGATCGCGTTACTCTTGTTGCTGATGCTGAGCGCACCCGCGGCGCGCGCACTCGATCCTTCGCGCCTGATCTCGCAATACGGGCATACGATGTGGACGCTGCAGAATGGCGGGCTTCCCGGTACGCCAACCGCGATGGCGCAAACCGTCGATGGCTATCTTTGGGTCGGCACGCGCAACGGCCTGGTTCGCTTCGATGGTGTGCGCTTCGTCCCATTCACACCACCCCCTGGCGAGGAACTGCGTTCCAGTCGAATTCTTTCACTGCGCGGATCGCGTGATGGGAGTCTGTGGATCGGAACTCGTTCGGGTCTGCATCGCTGGTACCGCGGCCGGCTGACCTCCTACGTGGACGCGCCTGCCTCGATCATGACGATCCTGGAAGATGACAACGGCAAGGTATGGTTCACGCGCTCGAGCCTGCCGGCCGACAACAAGCACGGTGTGTTGTGTGAAGTCGCGGGCGATCGCAGCCAGTGTCATATCACCCCCGACGGTGCGTCAATCCGGCTCGCCAAGGATCTGAAGCGAGACAGCCAGGGCAATCTCTGGACCGTATCGGACGCCACACTCGTGCGCTACCGAGATGGGAATGTGCGCTTCTGGCTTCCTGCCGGACTCAAGGACCCAAACCTGATCGACGTCGTGCAATCCGTCGCACCCGCTCGAGACGGCACCGTGTGGGTGGGCGCGATGCAACCGAGCCGCGGGCTCGGATTGCTGCGACTCGAGGGTGACGAGTTGCGCTCCTTCGTTGCACCCGAGCTCGACGGTCGCAAGCTGTCCGTTGGATCGTTGTGGATCGATCGCGAGCACATGCTCTGGATCGGTACGCAGGACGAGGGCGTCTATCGCTGGCACGCAGGCAAGGTGAGCCGCTTTGGCCGAGCGCACGGCCTGTCGAGCGACACGGTGCAGAACATCTTCGAAGACCGCGAGGGAACGATGTGGATTCTCACGACACAGGGGATCGACGCGTTCAGGGATCTGCGGGTCGCGAGCGTCAGCAGCCGAGAAGGTCTCAGCGCTGACCTCGCTAACGCCGTGCTGGCTGCTAGCGACGGCACCGTCTGGATCAATGCGTGGCATTCGCTCGATGCGTGGCGCGACGGAAAGGTGACCTCGCTCAAGGCAGGGAGCGGATTGCCTGGCGAGGAAGTGACGGCGATGTTGCAGGAGCGCGCAGGAACGCTGTGGATAGGCATCGACCGTGACCTCACCGTCTTCGAGGGTGGGAAGTTCAAGCCGATTCGCACCGCTGACGGCAAACCCCTCGGCTCCATGACTGGCATCGCTCAGGACGTCGCTGGTGACCTCTGGGTGGTGACGCACACCCCACTGATGCTCCGTCGTATCCGTGATCGTAAGGTCATTGAGCAAATCCCGCGCTCCGACGTTCCATTCATCCATGGCGTCATCGTTGCGGATCCAACCGACGGCATCTGGCTGCCTCTGACCGACGGCAAGCTGGGCCGATATCGCAGCGGGCAGCTCGAATCCTTCGACATCCGCAGCGAGCCCGGCTTTGCAGTCACGTCGCTCGTGGCCTTTGCGGACGGCACCATGATGGCCAGCTCCGCGCGTGGCCTTGCAAGCTTGCGCGAAGGCAAGGTGCAGTTGATGACAGCGCAGAACAGGCTGCCCTGCCGTGAAATACATACGCTGCTCAAGGACCGTGACGAAGGCTTGTGGCTGTATTCAGCCTGCGGTGTCATCTTCGTCGCGAACGATCAGCTGCAGGAGTGGTGGAAAGACCCGCACGCGAAACTGAGCTTCCGCGTACTCGATACGCTCGATGGTGCGCAGCCCGCTCGGGGAAATTTTTTTCCGAAAGCGTCGCTGGGGCCGGACGGTCGTTTGTGGTTCGCCAACGCGGGCGTCGTGCAGATGGTCGATCCGCAACGTCTCGGCACCAATCCGCTGCCGCCGCCAGTGCAGATCGAGCAAGTCGTTGCGGATCGCACGTCCTTCGCAGTCGAAGAGAAGGTGCACTTGCCACCCAACACGCGCGACCTGCAGATCGATTACACCGGTCTGAGCTTCGTGGTTCCACAGAAAACGCGCTTTCGCTATCGGCTCGTTGGATATGACACCGACTGGCAGGACGTCGGCACGCGACGTCAGGCGTTCTACACCGACCTGCCGCCGCGCGACTACGTGTTCCAGGTCACCGCGAGCAACGACGACGGCGTTTGGAACGAAGCGGGCGCCGCGATGAGCATCGTCATTCCACCCACTTTCACACAAACGCGCGCCTTTCTCGCGTGTTGCGCCATCGCGGCGGTGGTCCTCCTATGGGGAGCATATGCCGTGCGCATCAGGCAGGTAACTGCGCGCGAACGCAGCCGGTTGCAGGAACGACTCAGCGAGCGCGAACGCATCGCGCGCGAATTGCACGACACGCTCTTGCAGGGCATGCAAGGCCTGATCCTGACGGTCCACGCCGCAGCGAACACGCCCGAGCCATCGCGACAGGCTCTCAACGAGGCACTCGATCGTGCCGATACGCTGCTCGCGGAAGGGCGCGATCGGGTCAAGGACCTTCGCACCTCGCCCACAGCTCTCGTGAGCCTCAGGCAGCGGTTGCTCGAAGCCGTCGAGCTCGTCTCGGAGGAAGGGCGTGCGAAACTCCGCGTAATCGAAAAGGGTACTCCGCGCGATCTGTATCCGAGCGTTCGCGAAGAAGTCGTGTCCATCACGAGCGAGGCGATGATGAATGCTCTGCGCCACGCGGCGGCAGCGACGATCGAGATCGAAGTGTCCTACGAGCGCCGGTGTCTGCGCATCAACGTCAGGGATGACGGGCGAGGCATGGAGGCATCGATCGTTCAAGCGGGCCGCGCAGGACACTTCGGGTTCATTGGAATGCAGGAACGCACGAAGCGCATCCGCGGACAGCTCAACATCTGGAGTCGTCCCGGAGCCGGTACGGAAGTGAGTCTCACGGTGCCCGCCAGCATCGCGTACGTGCGCAGGCGCTGGCTGGGGCTCGCGATCAGAGATCGAGAATACCGCGCTTCAGCGCAATAGTGACGGCGTGCGTGCGATCGGAAGCATCCAGCTTGGGCAGGATGCTCCTCATGTGCGTCTTGACCGTGCCTTCCGAGATGTGGAGCTCGGCGGCGATCAATTTGTTCGACTTGCCTGCCGCCACGCGGCGCAGCACTTCGACCTCTCGCTCGGTGAGCGCATCGTCCGCAACGTGCTCGGCGATCCCCGCAGCGACCTCCGGCGGCACGCGGCGCTTGCCGGAATGAACCACGCGGATCGTTTCGAGCAGCTCCTTGCGCAGAAGGCTTTTGAGGAGGTATCCCGCGGCGCCGGCCTTGAGCGCGGCGGCGGCCTGTACATCGCCCGCATACGTTGTGAGCACGATAATGCGGGCGTTCGGAGCTTCAGCCCGGATCGCTGCAATCGCGTCGATGCCGTTCATGTCGGGCATGCGCAGGTCCATGAGCGTGACGTCCGGTCGCAGGAGTCGGAAGCTCTCGATGGCCTCGCGCCCATTGCTCGCCTGACCGACCAGAGTCATGTCCTCCTGGCCGTGGAGCATCTTGGCGATGCCCTCGCGCAGTATCGGATGATCGTCGACAGCGAGGATCCTGATCATGTCGAAATCGCGCTTGGCTCTCATGTGCTCAAACGTAGTCAAAGTCTACTTCTTTCCAGGTCTGTTCCAACGCGTTAGTTACTCGTGGCCGGCACGGCGGCGCCTCTGCCGAAAGTGGTAGCGTCCGCTATTCCGCGATGGGCTCAGGCGGGATCCGCAGGAGTGCCAACCTCGCGATCGTGCAGCGCCTCTTCTCCATGTTTCCGGCAGGGTTGCCCGGGCTTGCGCTGTTGCTGCTGCGCGGCTCAGTGGTGATTGCGCTCCTGATCGAGGACTACGGTCGCGGGAATGCGGTCTTCGGCTGGAGGCAAGCTGGCACACTACTGGTCTCGGCCGCCCTGGCCGTCGGCTACCTGACCCCGATCGCGGCTCTCGTGGCGATCGTGATTCACGGGCTAGCTTGGCTCGCTGTGGGGATCGACAGCGCAGCTCTGGCGGTCGCTTTGTTTATCGACGCGATGGCGCTGGCTCTCCTCGGTCCCGGCGCCTATTCGCTCGACTCCTGGCGCTTCGGACGTCGTCTCGTCGAGCTTCCGCCACCCTGACGCAGCCATGCGTAATCGCATCATTTCACTTGATGCAGGTAGGCGCCGTAGCCTTCGCTGAGCATGTCGTCGCGATGAATGAAACGCAGCGATGCGGAGTTGATGCAATAGCGCAAGCCGCCTTGCTCCTGCGGGCCGTCATTGAAGACGTGTCCGAGATGGCTGTCGCCGTGCACCGAACGAACTTCCGTGCGTACCATGCCGTGTGAAGCATCCGTGAGCTCGTTGACGTTCGCGGGTTCGATCGGCTTCGTGAAGCTCGGCCAGCCGCAGCCGGACTCGTACTTGTCGGAGGAGGCGAAAAGCGGCTCGCCCGACACGATGTCCACATAGATGCCGGGCTCGTGATTGTGCAGATATTCTCCCGTGCCGGGCCTTTCGGTGGCTCCCTCCTGGGTTACGCGGTACTGGTCACGCGATAGCTTCGAGATGACCGCTGGATCGCGGCTGAACTTGCGCGGCTGCTCCATCGTGCTCTCCGACGTCAACGCAATGATCTGAATGCTGCGCGCATTTCGGCAGCGAAGAGTTCCGGCTCTTCCCATGCAGCGAAGTGACCTCCTTTGTCCACTTGGTTGAAGTAGGCGAGGCCGGGGTAGACCGTCTCAACCCAGCTGCGCGGGGCAGCCCAGATCTCGCCGGGGAACGTGGTGAAGCCGACGGGAACCGCAATCGGTGGAGGAGCCTGGCCGGACGCGCCCGCTGCGGCCAAAACCTGGCCGAACTCCCAATACCACCGGGCGGCCGAAGTGCCGGTGCCCGTCAGCCAGTACAGCGTGATGTTGTCGACGATAGTCTCGCGGGTGAGATTGCCCACGGGCGTCCGCCCGACGAACGCGCGCGAGATCTTGTAGTAGCTGTCTGTGTCATGGTCGAGCAACCAGGCGGCGAGCCCAACGGGCGAATCCAGCAGAGAGTAGCCAATGGTCTGTGGACGCGTGGACTGCTCCAGGAAGTAGCCGAAGCCGCTCGTCCTGAAGGTATCGAGCGCCTTGTGTGCCGCGCGTTCCTGCTCGGTTTTCGCCGGCAGGCGATCGGCAAAGCCCAATGCTCCCGCGAGCAGGTTGACGTGGATGCCGACCAGTCCCTTGGGCGCTTGGCGCCCCATCGCGTCGGTGACGGCGGCGCCCACGTCGCCGCCTTGAGCGACATAGCGCGTGTAGCCGAGTCGCTCCATCAGCGCTGCCCATGCGCGGGCGATGCGAGCCGAGTCCCAGCCGAGTTCGGTGGGCTCACCCGAAAAGCCGTAGCCAGGCAAGGACGGCACCACCAAGTCGAACGCATCTGCGACCGTGCCGCCGTGAGCAGTCGGGTTCGTGAGCGGGTCGATGACGTCGAGCAGCTCGATCACGGATCCCGGCCAGCCATGCGTCATGATCATCGGCATCGCGCCAGGGTGACGCGACTTGACGTGGATGAAGTGGATGTCCACGCCGTCGATCTTCGTCACGAACTGCGGGTATGCATTCAGCCGGGTCTCGGCCTTGCGCCAGTCGTAGTCGGTCGCCCAGTAGCGGGCCAGCTCTTTGATCGTCGCGAGCTGCACGCCCTGCGATCGATCGCCGACGAGTTCTCTAGTGGGCCAGCGCGTCGCTGCGAGCCGCCGCTGGAGATCCGCGAGGTCCGCCTTCGGAACGTTGACGCGGAATGGACGAATCCGAGTGTCCTGCGCGAGTGCAGACTGCTTGGCGGGTGCTGATCTTGCAGATGCCAACGTCTCGGCCGCATCGGCATCAGCTGCTGTCGTGTAGCAGGGCGCTGCGATCAGCACCGCGACCAAGGCTCTCGCAACAAATGACGCCAGGTTCTGATTGCCGTTCATCACGGTTCCTCCGATGAGAGTGCCGGATGGGATCACACCAGAGGTCAACAGCTCGCGCGATTGCACGATGGTGTTGGTAGTGAAGTCCACTGTATCCACGCCGTGAAAATGCTGCTCAGTCTTCGCGAAAGGCACGAAAGCATGGCAGCCCGGAATCGCTTGCAAGCCGACGTGAAATTCCTCGAGCGAATCGCGGCTCCAGGAGACGCCTCTATCAGTTCACGGCCATCGATGACTGCACGCGCATCCGTGTGCTCAAGATCTACTATGTCTGCAACCAAAGGTCAGCTATCAGCTTCGTGGACGAGGTTGTCCGACGCCTTCCCTTCAGAGTGCTGGTGATACAGACGGACAATGGCGCAGAGTTCCAGCCCAACTTCCTTCGATCTGCTGTTCAGCATATAGTTTCCCTGCAACCTCGACACCTCAACGGCCCAGTCTGGCGAACACGTCGACCAGGCCGATCACCGCCGGGCCGATCGTCACCAGGAAGAAGGAGGGGAACAGGAACAGCACCAGCGGAAAGATCATCTTGGTGCCGATCTTGGCCGCCTGCTCTTCGGCAGCTTGCGTGCGCTTGTCGCGGAATTCCTCCGAATACACGCGCAGCGCGTCCGCGACACTCGTACCGAAGCGCATGGTCTGCACCAGCAGAGCCGTCAGCCCCCGGATGTCGGCGAGGCCGGTCCGGTCGGCCAGGTTCTTCAGTGCAACGCCGCGATCGACGCCGGCGCGCATCTCCGCATTCACCAGCGCCAGCTCTTCGCCCAGCTCGGGATGACTGACGGCAAGATCGTCGGCAACGCGCTGCAAGGCTGGCGCGAGGCCCAGTCCCGACTCCACGCACACCACCAACAGGTCGAGCGCGTCGGCGAAGCCTGCGCGCAGCGCGCGCTGCCGTTTCTCGACCTGGCGATCGAGCCAGATGCTGCAGGCGAGCGAGCCGAAATATCCGGCGATCACCGCAAATATGATCAGTCTGCGGGTCGAGAGTGTCGGCATCAGCGGCGATGCAAGCAGCACGGCCAGCGGCAGCAACACCATCGCGAGGCCCTTCGCGCCGTAGTACAGCGTTGCCGCATTGGCGGACCGGTAACCCGCATGCATGAGCAGGTTGCTCGACGCGCCGCCGCTCCTGGTCGCGGCGAGGGCCGATCAGGCTCGCGAGCGGCCGCAGCCGCTGCGCCAAACCGTCGGATGCGGATGGCCGATCAGCGCTGTCCGGGCTCACCTGCTGCAAGCGTCTGCGCACGGGATCGACCAGCACGCTGGCGAACGACGACACGCCGAGCGTGAGCACGAACACGGCGCCGGCGACCAGCACGATGAACAGCGTCGCGGAGCTGTTGTCCGACCCGAGCGCTTGCTGCACGATGGAGAGAATTGTATCCACTCGGTATCCCCTACACTTCGATGCGCACGAGTTTGCGGATCCAGATGATGCCGACCATGCTCATCACCACTGCGGCGGTGATCAGCTTCGGACCTTGCGGATGCTTGGTGAGCAGCGCTACGTATTCCGGATGGATAACCCACAGGATGGCGAACAGCGTGAGCGGTGTGAGCGCCAGGATCCACCCGGACAATCTGCCTTCGGCCGACAGGGTCTTCACGCGACGTTGAAAGCGGAAGCGGCCGCGAATGACAGTGCTGATCCTGCCGAGGTTCTCCGCCAGGTTGCCGCCGGTCTCTCGCTGAATCAGCACGGCTGTGATGAAGGCCGTCAGCGTCACGCTGGGCACGCGCTCGAGCAGTCCGAACAGCGCGCGGCGCGGATCGTTACCGTAGCTGATGTCCGCGAACGTCAGCTCGAACTCCCGGGCGATCGGATCCTGCATGTCCTCGGCGACGAGCTTGAGGCAGCGGTTGAACGGGTGGCCGGCCTTGAGCGCGCGCTGGATGACGTCGATGGCCTCCGGCATCTGTTCCTCGAATTGCGCCATGCGCTTGGTGCGCTGGCGCAGGACGCTCAGGTACGGCAGCACCAGTCCCACCACCGCCGCCATCGCGGCGACCCCCCAGAGACGGGACATCATCCACCCGACGACGATGCCGCCGACGCCGAGGCCGACCGAGACCAGTACGATGCGATAGGCGGGCGTGTCGCGGCCGGCCTGCTCGATCATGCGCCGCAGCCACTCCATCCCCGGCACGGACTCCAGCGATCGCTCCAGCGGCGACAGCTCCCGCAGATACTTTTCGCGCAGAAGGTTTGTTAGCTCGGGCCCCGCGCCGGATTGCGCCAGTCGATCGAGCCGCGCGGCGATGCGCTTGCGCATCTTGCGCGACTCGCTGAAGACCGGGACCACCGTGCCCTGCAGCAACATGAATACGGTGCCGAAGACCAGCAGCAGAAAGATCCAGATACCGTCCGGCATGGGCGCTATCTCCTGGCGAACAGCGCGTCGTCGTCGCGCCTGAAGAGCTCGATGGGCAACTCGATGCCGCGTGCCTGCACGTCCCTGAGGAAGCCGGGCACGATGCCCGTCGAGCGCAACTCACCGAGCACGTTGCCCTCGCCGTCCACGCCGCGCCGCTCGAACGCAAACAGCTCGGTCGAGGTGATGACGTCGCCTTCCATGCCGTTGATCTCCTGAACGCTGACCACGCGGCGGCGGCCGTCTTCCATGCGCTCCACCTGGATCACGATGTCGATCGCGGAAGCGATCTGCGAACGCAGCGCTTTCACGGGAAAGCTGATGCCGGTCATGGAGACCATGTTCTCGATACGACCGAGCGCGTCACGCGGCGTGTTGGCGTGAATCGTCGTCAGCGAGCCGTCGTGGCCGGTGTTCATGGCCTGCAGCATGTCGAGCGCTTCGCCACCGCGCACCTCGCCGAGTACGATGCGATCCGGTCGCATGCGCAGCGCGTTGCGCACCAGATCGCGTTGCGTGACCGCGCCGCGACCCTCAATATTGGGCGGTCGCGTTTCCAGCCGTACTACATGCTGCTGCTGCAGCTGCAGCTCCGCGGAGTCCTCGATCGTGACGATCCGCTCGCTGGCCGGAATGAAGTCCGAAAGCAGGTTCAACAAGCGTGGTCTTGCCGGCGCCGGTACCTCCCGAGACGACCACGTTCAGCCGCCCTTTGACGATTGCAGTCATCGCCTGCGCGACTGCAGAGGTCAGACTGCCGAGCTTGATGAGATCGTCGATGGACAACAGCTCGACTGCGAACCGGCGGATCGAGAGCACCGCCCCGTCGAGCGCCAGCGGCGGAATAATGGCGTTGACGCGCGAACCGTCCTTGAGGCGCGCGTCCACCATCGGTGAGGATTCGTCCACGCGGCGACCGACCGCGGAAACGATGCGATCGATGATGTTGATGAGGTGCGAATCGTTGTTGAACTTGATGTCGGTCAGCTCGAGCTTGCCGCGCCGCTCGACGTACACCTGCTGCGGGCCGTTGACGAGAATGTCTGAAATGCTCTTGTCCGCCAGCAGCGGCTCAAGAGGACCCAGGCCAAGCACTTCGTCCTCGATGCGGCGGATGATGGTCTGGCGAGACGCCAGGCTGAGCGGCGCCCGCTCCTCGGCGATGAGGTTCTCGCAGACCTCCCGGATCTGCCGCCGCGCCTCCTTGTCTTCGACTGTCGCCAGGAGGGACAGGTCGAGCACCTTCAGCAGGCGATCATAAATCGACTCTTTCCATTCGCGCTCGGCCGGCGTCAGCGGCCGCATGCGGTCCTCCTGACGTGCTGCGCCGTCGCCTATCGTCCTGGCCGGCCACTTTGCGGCTGCGGATTTCAGCTCCGACATCGTCATGCCCTCCCACTGAGCAGGTTCGAGAATGTACGCGCCAGCGCGCCGCGCGTCGGCGCCGATGCGCCGCCAAGCCGCGTTTGCAGGGTCATCACTGCTTTGGTGATGGCGGCGCCGCGCGCTTGGTCGAGAAGCGGCGTGCCGCTGTTGATGCATTCGGTGACCAGTCTGAAGTCATTCGGTACCAGTAGCGGCTCGTTGCAACCGAGCGCCTTCTGAATGTCGGCAGTCGATATCGAAGCGCCTTTGTCGTAGCGGTTGACCACGAGGCACAGCTGGTCACGAGCGACCCCGCCCTCCGCGCGCAGCCATTGCACCAACCGGGTCGCATCACGCAGGGCGGTCACAGACTGCTGCAGGACGACGACGACTTGCTGCGAGCGCTGCACTACCGTCGCAAGTACGCCGTCCACGCGTCGGGGCAGATCGATGATCAGGTGGTCATGCGCACGTAGCGCCACGTCCAACAGACGTTCGACCGCCACGGGCGACAGCTCGCGTGTCTCGATCGGTTCGTCAGCGCCATGACTGAGAACGTGCAGGCCGCTGGCGTGCCTGGTGAAGTAACCTTCGAGCGCGACCTCGTCGAGCCGCTCCAGGTTCTCCATGGCCTGCCAGACACCGCGTTGGGGAAACAAATCGAGGTACAGCGGCGCCGCGCCGAATTGTAGACCCAGATCGAGCAGCGCTGTGCGCTTCTTCGATTCCGCCGCCAGCATGTGAGCGACATTGCAGGCGAGGAGCGTTGCGCCACAACCGCCCTGCGCGTTGACGAATGCTGTAGTCGTAGCTTGTGTCGCCTTCCCGTGAGTCTGTCGCTCGCGCTTGACGCGATCGAGGGCTTCGAGCAGATCGGGCTTGACGACCGGTTCCGGCAGCAGGTCGCGCGCGCCGGCTTGCATCGCCAGGCGCATCGTGCCCATGTCGCTCGAAGCGCCGACGACGATCACCGCAACTCTGCGTTCCAGATGCCGTGCCGCGAGCGCTTCCAGCTCCTCGCGCCACAGATGGCTGAGATGCAGAATCATCACGTCGGGCAGCTTCTCGACGTGGTGCAGCGGGTCGACATGCCCGTTGGTGTTCATCTGGCGACGAACGCTCACGCCGGCGCCGCGGAGGTGCTGCTCGAGCGTGTCGAGCGCTTCCTTCTTGCGGGAGACCAGCAGTACGTCGATGGAGTGAGTCATGAGCTCGCCTTTGCTTCGGAGATCAACACGGAACGAAGGCCTCGGGCGTAGGTCCATAGCCCAGGCTTTCGGCCGGCAGCGTGGCCGCGAACGAAGGCATGAGGAATGACGGCATGATGAACGGGATGAGCATCTGCTGCCGATAATTGACGATGCTCGTGCGCACGTACCGGATCGCTGCTAGGTTGATCGCAGGGTTGGCAACCGGCGCGCCGTTGACATCGAGATAGGCAATGGCGACATTCGCGACGGTCAGAGCCGGTGAAATCATGCTCACGCCGTCGGTACCCGCGAGGATCGCAGCCTGCGCCGGCATCGGATCGCCCACCGGGCACACTGCGGCCAGCCTCGCTCCGCGTCGCGTGCTTTCGTCGAGCGCGTTCGCGACGAACAAGGCTCGACCGAACTCGATCACGCCGAACAGCAGCACGAAGAACACGGCGCCGACGATCGCGAACTCCACCGTCGTCGTACCTGTCTGATCTCGGCGCATCACAGCAGAGCCCTCATTACGACGGTCGCGGTGAGGGGCACATTGGTGCTGATCGCTCCGCGGGAGCCGAATGTCGGTAGCGCCGCGCCGAGCATCGGCTGATACGTGTAGGTGGCAGATACGGCGACGAAGCCCGCGCCCGCATCGTTGACCGCAACGTTTGCGACGGTCAGGCCAGGCAGGAGCGATGTGCCCGTGCCGGCCATGTTGCCGGTCACGACCAGATTGCGGGTGTTGTCGCGAACCGCTGTCGTGATTGCCACGGTGCCAGTAGACCCCGCAGCAGCTTCCCGAACGGCGTAACGGGCACCGTCACGAACAGCCTTGTTGAGGGTGTTGTACTGGATCAACATCCGCCCCACTTCCGCAGTCGCGAGCATCAGCAGCAACAGGATCGGCGCGCAGATCGCAAATTCGATCGTCGCGATGCCACGCTGCCGGCACGAGGCGCTGTGCAGTGACGTGCTCATGAGTCCGAGCTCCCCGGGTTGCGATAGAGCTGAATAATGAGCGGTCCGCTGCCGGCGACCGGGCTCGGTCCGGGCGTGCCGTTCACTTCGCAGCCCTGAATGAACTGTCCGTAGACGTACGAGTCGTTGCCCTTCTGTTGCGCGGGCTGCAGCAGGAAGAAGCAAGCGAAGCCGAGCAGCGGTACCGAGCCCTGGCCATTGGTCGTGCCGCTGCAGTCGCCGACTGGTACGGCGAGAGTGCGCCGTCCGTAAGCGCCCGTGCCGCCGTCCTGCACGGGCTGGTAGTCGTATGTCGATGGATCGGCGACGTCGGCTTGGTAGTCCTGGTAGTTGTAGAGCTGATCGATGTTGGAAGGCGTGATCTGCGTAGTGCCCTGGTACACGTCATAGCCCTGCGCCGGGTCGCCGTTTTTCGGTTGCGCATCCAGCGACGGCGATTGAGCGTCGACGATGACATCGGGCGGATACGTCGACTGTTGTCCGCTCATTGGACCCATGTACTGGCCAAAGCGCGTGTTGAGCCCTTGCGCAACCGGACCAGCCTCGTTGCCGGTCTGCGTCTGAATCGTGCTGCCGCCGACCAGGCATGTGTTGAAACTGCCGGCCATGTTCTCGCGCACGACGGCAGCGCCGGAGCCGCCGAGCTGGATCAGCTGGAAGTTTCCTGGACCCACCTGCGATTGCCCGCCGGCCGTCGACTTCTTGAGCACCTGCGGCGAGTTGAGCTCATAGCCCCACATCGGGCTCGCGCCGGGTGTCCCGCACACCATCATCGGTGCGATGTTGCAGACGGTGCTGCCGACAGTCAGCGTACGCGGGCCTGCGACCGCCGTCGCGGCGACAGTTTTCTGATTGATGCCGCCCACAGTCGCAAGCCAGGCTGGCAGGCTGAAACCTGTGGCCGTCACGCGCACGTAGGGACCCGTCGCGGAACCAGCTGTGAACGGCGGCAGCGTGTCGGAGTATTCGACCGTCACCTGAATGTCGCCATTGCCGGAGCCGTACGATGCGTTGAACTCCGAATTGCCTGCAGCCGCCGCGTTGCTGCCGAATGCCTGCATGGCCTCCGCTGTCGCCAGCGTCGTGTCGCCGGTGTTGTCCAATGCCTTGGCAGCAGCCAGAGCAGCCGCGTCGACCGTGTTTTGCAGGCGTGTCTTGTTGAGCATCGTGTGCCCAACGTCCAGTGCGAGCGCCGCGCACAGAATCAGCGCAGCGATGCCAACGGCGACGAGAACGATCACCGCACCGCCCTGGCGCGCAGGTCCTGCAAGTCTATTGCGACGTGACACGGCCAACGCTCCTGACGACTACTTGTCGCCCACTGTGAATTCGATGTCGCGCCCGACTTCGGCGCCCTTCGCAACGTCCTTGCGATAGGCGTCGAGGGCGTTCTCCAGGCGCGCACCATCACCGCTGTCGGGCGCGTGTTCCGGCGGATTAGCTGCGGCGTTCGCGTCGTAAGTCTGGGCCTGGATCATCTGGCTCACCGAGCGTCCGTAGTCGGCGTCGCTCGCCGGTGTACCGGCACAGCCGGCGGCGAGCGCCGATATTCCGGTGACAGTTGCAATCAGAACTCTGCTCATGGGGATGTCCTCGTTTTGAGCGGTCGGTTACTTGGGCGGCTCAGCAGCGGGTGTGGCGGCTGCAGGAGGACTGGCCGGCTTGCTGCCCTCGATGCGGCCCATGAAGAAGAACTCGGCATTGCTCGGGTCGACGATTGCATCCGTAGGCAGCTTCACTTCTGCCGGCTTGATCGGCTTCGCCAGCCTGGGCGTCACGAGAATGACGAGCTCGGTCTGGCCCTTCTGGAAGTCCTGGCTGCGGAACAGGTGGCCGAGGATCGGGATGTCGCCGAGCCCCGGGAACTTGTTCACGGCGCTGCGCATGCTTTCGTTGACCAGGCCGGCGATGCCGATGCTCTGGCCGTCGTACAGCTCGACAGTCGACACCGCGCGACGCTCGCTGAGCGAAGGAATCGCAAACCGCGAGGTCGTATCGGACGGCGTGAGCACCAGCGAGTTGGAATCCACCAGCTCGCTGACGCTGACGTTAAGCTTGAGGTTGATGCGCCCGTCGTCGAGCACCAGCGGCACGAACAGCAGCTTCACGCCGAAATCCTTGAACTGGATGCTGATAGTGCCGCGCTCCTGCGATACCGGGATCGGGAAGCTGCCGCCGGACAGGAACTCCGCCTCCTGCCCGGTCAACGTGGTCAGGGTCGGCTCGGCGAGGATCTTCGCCAGGCCGCGATTCTGGAAGGCATCGAGCACGACGTTCGCCAGGAAATCGTTGCTGAGGAAACTGCCGAACAGGCCGGTGCTGCTGATCGACGGCATGTTCGGCATGAATTCATCGAACACCGGGCCGATCGGATTGCCGCCCGCATTGGTGCCGTTGCCAAAGATCGGAATGCGGACGTCGCCCGGCTGGAAGATCGCGTCGGGGAAGGTCGCCCCGCCGTTGACGCCGCCAGCTACCCATTTGCCGGTGTTGCTGATGGTGCTCAACTGCGCGTTGAGCTTGCGCACCGCATCGCGCCGGACCTCCGCCACGCGGACCTGCAGCATGACTTGCTGCACGCCGCCGACGGTCATCAGGTTGATCACCTGGCCGGCTTTCTTGTCTTCCTTGCCGCCGCCGCCGCCGGCTTCCTGCTTGAACATGATCTTTTCCTTGGCCGTGGCCGCCTGCTCGAGGTAGCCCTTGGCCAGCTGCAGGGCCGCATCCATTTTCAGCACGCTCGAGACCTGGCCCGACAGCACGATGTTTCGCTGTACGCTGGCGAGCTCGACCTTCTCCGACGGCAGCACGACTTCCATCTGGCGGCGCAGGCCGTCGAGATCGTGAGTGACGAAGACGTTCAGCGCGCTGACCAGCTGGTCTTCTCGGTCCCACAACAGCACGTTGGTGGTGCCGAGGTCCTTGCCGAGTACGTAAAGCGAGTCGCTGCCGAGAATCAGCACGTCCGCGATATCCGGATTGCCGATCGAGACGCGCTTGACGGCCCCCGGCAGGACGACGACGCGACTCTTGTAGAGCGGTACCGTCACGTTGGTGTTGCGCGTGGCATGCACGACCTGCTCAGTGCGGTCCTGCGCGAAGGAATGCGGAGACGCTGCCAGGCATCCGAGCGCTGCGAAAACGCAGCTCAGTAACAGCGATTTCGATTTGCGCATGTGAAATTTCCGTTCGGTATGGGTTGGCTGTTGATTGAACGCGTGCTGCATCAGGTGCTCTTGGCGCCTGCGTCGACATTGGTGCCGCGGATGATCGTGACGCCTGTGTCGGTGCGGCGGGGCTCCTGGCGTACCTTGCGCACAGGCGGGGCCGGGGGCGGCGCCGGTTCCGGCGGCCCGGCCGCGAGCTGCGGCTGCGCATCGTCCGTGGGGTTGCGCAGAGTGAGCTGGATGCGACCTTCTTCACGGGCGCGAACCAGCACTTCGGCCTGCTGCGGCGTCATTTCCAGGGTCACTGCGCGCACGACGACGGGATCGTTTTTGTCCTGGCTCGAGGTCTGGTCGACGGCCAGCACGTTGATGTCGAAGAGGATGGTCTCGGTGATCGCACGATCACTGCCCTGGAGCTTGCGGGCTGCGACGACGTCGACGCGGTTTCCGGGAAGCAGGAAGCCTGCGACGCCGACTACATCGTCGACGCGCACGGTCATGGCGCGCATGTCGGGGCGGATGAGCGCAGCCAATGTGCTGCCCGCGCCGGTCTTGGTGAACCGCTCCTTGAGCAGCACTTCGTCCGGCAACGCCTTCTGCGTGGCGACCAGGCCTTCGATCTCTGCGAGGCTCGCAAAGTGGTTGCCGAGCGGGGTTCCCTGCGGCACCGTGATCAACTTGACGTGCCGCGCCTCGATCGCGGTGCCGAAAGGAACTTCCATCGCCGCAACGACGACGGCAGTGCCCGCCTGCGGGCCGTCCGGCGTGCGCTGTTCGAGCCAGTTCTTGGCCGCCCAGGCGGCGCCGAATCCGAATACCAGCGACAGCAGCAACATGAGTGCGCCACGACGTTTCATTTCAAGTTTCCTCGCTGCACGAAATAGTTTTCCCACGCCCAGCGCAGTGCGTCCGGGTTCAACTGGGTCTGCTCACCGAGATACTCGAGCCGATCTATCGCCATGCCGATCAGGTCGCGCGGGTGGCACGGCAGCAGCGGCGTACCCGCCGGACCATGCAGCGCGTCGATCATGAATTGGCAGATCGCTGAGTCGTAGGCGACGTCGCTGTCTTCACAGACGCGCTGCCAGATCGCGTGATACTGGGCAGGCGTGAGCGGCTGGAATTCGACCTTGTAGCCGATGCGCCGCAGGAAGGCGTCGTCCACCAGGTCTGCCGGCTGCAGATTGGTGGAGAACACGAGCACGACATCGAACGGCGTGCGGAAATGCTGTCCGGTGCTGAGACTGAGATAGTCGACCTTCTCTTCCATCGGCACGATCCAGCGATTGAGCACGGTCGCTGGCGGCATGCGCTGGCGGCCGAGGTCGTCCAGAATGAAGATGCCGCCATTCGCCTTGAGCTGGAGAGGCGCGCGGTACTGGCGCGTCGCGGGGTCGTACTGCACTTCCAGCATGTGCTCGGCCAGCTCGCCGCCCGTGATCACGACCGGGCGCCGGCACAGCACGTAGCGCGGATCGTGTCCGCGATTGAGCATCATGCTCGGTGCGCCTTCCTCGAGCACGCGATGCACGCTGGCGTCGTAGATGCGTATGACGGTGTCGCCCACGCTGATCGCGTGCGGGATCAGGCACGCGTCGTCGAACAGGCGCGCGAGCTTTTGCGTCGTATATGTCTTGCCGGTACCCGGCGCGCCGTACACGAAGATTGCCTTGCCGGAATTGAGCGCGGGCCCGAGCCGGTCGAGCATCGACTGATCCATGACCATGTCGGCGAAAGCGGCGTGCATGCGCTCGCGTCGCACGGTGCACGCGCGCACCGACTGAGCCTCGACGACATTGACGTACTGTTTGAGCGGCACGGGTGCAGGCCCGATGTAGCCACTCACCATCTGCGCCGCGAGAGCGCTGCCACGACCTCGCTCCGTGAGGCCATAGCGCAGCCCCAGCTCGTCCTTGGCCTGCGAGCGCACTTCGATGCGACCCTCCTTGCGCAGAAAGGCCAGGATCTCCTCGAGCAGCGGCCCGGACAGCGCCATGCGCTGCACGAGATCGCGGATCGTGAGCACGCCGCCCTCGAACAGGTGCTTTTCCGCAAGCTCGCTGAGGAACCCGAGTGACAGCCCGGTGGCCGCGATGCTCTGCGGCCGCGGAGCAATCCCAGGCGCCGGGCATTGCCCCGGGATCGCTTGAATCTGCGTGACGTTGGACATTGCTGTTGTTGCTCTCAGAAGCGAACGTGCCCGGCGCTGGTGACGAGCAGCGTCGCCAGCGTGCCGATGGCAATAGCGCCGCCATAAGCGAAGCGACGCACGTGTGAAGATGCCGTGCTGCGACGATCGCGCAGGCTCGAGATGGGAGCTGCAGCGACACCGGCCACGCGATACAGCACGGACCTCGCGCCTGACGAAAGCAGCAGGACGATCACCCCGACGATTGCACCCGCAACCAGAGTGAATGCCGCAGCGAGCAGCGTGAGCTGCGCACCCAGGAAGATGCCGACCGTCGCCATCGCTTTGACGTCCCCCGCACCGAATGCGCGCATCACGTAGAAGGGCAGGAAAATCGCCAGTCCGACAGCGGCGCCGCCCAGTGCGCCGAGCACACCCGGTGTACCGTTGACCCAAAGCTGCAGGCTCAACCCCAGCACGGCGGCTGTCGCCGACAAGGCATTCGGAATGCGGTGCGTATTGATGTCGACGAGCGCGACCAACGATACGTACGCAATCAGAACGCCGACCTCGATGGGGCTGGTATTCGGTGTCATTGCGCTGGTCCTAACAACAGATAAGAGAGCGAGGAGAACGCCGGGACGACGTTCTCCCCGCACGCAGCGCTTACGGCGCGCCCGGGAGGTCGGTCACGATCTGGTTGATGATGTTGGCGACGTTCGTGCCAAGGTTCGTGAACCCAACGATGACGGCCAATCCGACCAACCCGCCCGCGATCGCGTATTCCACGACCGTCAGGCCTTCCTCGTCGCGCAGGAACGCGACCACTGACTGTTTCAAGCTGCGCATTGTAGAGACTCCGAACTTTTGTCAAATGACCCGGAAGACTTGGGCCGGGCCGATCCCCATTACCTTTGCCGCTGCTGCGGTCTCGGTGTGCGTACTCTCGTGATCGCAGCTGACGGCAGCCAGCACGCTTTTGCAGACGCATAGGACTGTTTTGCACCCAACGGCCGCAGGTGAGATGCAGTTCTCACTCGCCGGACCGTTGCAGCGCGGCGCGACTATTGATTGAACAACCGCGACGCACGCCACACTTCGGCGGGAACGTCCGCAGCGCTGTCACTCGTGCTCCCTTCTGAGGCGGATTAGTTTTGCAGTTTCCGGGGCAGATTCTCAGTGGAACAGCCGACACTGTTGTGGGTGCCGATGCGTGGCGAAGGCGCGAGCGAGCCTTCGATCGCACCATTCGCGGCTCATTGCCAAGTCAAGCTGGTGGGCCCGCAGCACCTGTGGGCTGCCGTTGAGCTGGCAACGGCGTCAGACGTAGTCTGCCTCGACTTCGAGCACCCGGACCTCGACGGCCTGAAATTCGCGGCCGATACTAAGACGCGGTTTGCGTCGGTACCGATCATCATGCTGACGTCGCAGCAATCACCTCACGTAATGCTGTGGGCGCTGCGCACACGCGTGTTCGACGTGATCATCAAGCCGGTCGGAGCGGAGGACGTCGCGCGTTGCCTGCAGCGCCTGGCGCCGGTCGTGGCGGCGCGGCGCACGCAATCGGTGCGCCGCAATGCCACGGGCGTCGAGTCGATTCCGGTGGAAGCGCGCTATCGACTGCGCGCAGGCGCGCGCGACAAGCTCAGACTGGTGTGTGAGTTCATCGCCAAGCACTACGCCCAAGCGATCAGCGAAACCGCCATGGCGAAAATGTGCGGGATGTCGCCGTTCCGATTCAGTCGTGCATTCCACGTCGCGTACGGCGTGACGTTTCGCGACTATCTGAGCGAGTATCGGCTGAGCCACGCGAAGCGACTGCTGGGCAATCCGCAGATCTCCGTCACCGACGTCGCCGCAATGACCGGCTTCGACGATCCGTCCTATTTCGCTCGACTGTTTCGGAAACGCACCGGAAGCTCGCCCACTGGGTTTCGCGCCGTGCCGCCTGCGTCACCTGTAGTTCCGGACGAGGCCGTCCTTTCCTCGGCCGAGAGCGCGGCATGGGTCGGTCCATTTCGGCGCTGAGTGCTTGCAAGGCGAAGACGGGCTCGTCAACAGGTCGCGAGTTCGATTCCCGTTCTGATATGAGGCTTGACCTGACGCGCTTGGCTGCGCTGGACGTCTACGGACGTGTGGAGTGGCTCCCCGGGCCGTGTGCGGTGAAAGTTGGTAGTGGTTTGATTGGTGTGACCTGCTTGGCGATTTGAGGACCAGCTGATTCTTGAGAAGATGGCTCCCATGAAGGGCCCGGTATTTCTGGACCACTACGACTGAGAGTCTGCGGCCCCTGTAAGCATCGCTCGTCTCGCGAATTCCCGAGGCGTCAGGCCCTCGAGAGATCGGTGAGGACGATGCTCGTTGTAATCCCATCTCCACGCATCGATCTTCGCCCTGGCGTCGTCCAGTGACTCGAACCAATGGGTGTTCAGGCACTCTTCTCTGAACCGTCCATTGAAACTTTCGATCACCGCGTTGTCGGTTGGCTTGCCCAGACGGCTGAACTCGATCTTCACGCCGTTCGAGTACGCCCACTGATCCATAAGCCCGCTGACGAACTCAGAGCCGTTGTCACAGTACATGCGGCCCGGCACGCCTCGATCGTACTTCAGCCGCTCCAGCACGCGTACGACGTCTTCTGCTCCAAGGTTCTGGCCAACTTCGATCTCCAGGCACTCCCGCGTGAACACATCGATCAGCGTCAGCGCTCGAAATCGTCGCCCATCGCTGAGCTGATCGTGAACGAAGTCCATACTCCACACATCGTTGCGATGACCCGCCGGCGTTCGTACTTCACGGTGTACGGCTGAGGCGTGACGCCAAGGTCGTTTGTGTCGCAAACCCAGGCCTTCCTCGCGGTAAACCCGATACAGCCGATCCTTGCCGACATCCCAGCCTTCACGCCGAAGCATCATGAAAATCCGGCGATACCCGAATCGAACACGAGCCTGCGCGAGCTCGCGCACACGCTGACGAAGCGCGATCTGTGGATCCTTGCGGCTGCAATATCGGTACGACGCTCGGCTCATCCTGGCGCACCGGCAAGCTCGCCGCAGGCCCACCGAATACCGTCCCATCAAGTAGCGCACGACTTCACGCCGCTTGACGGGCTTCACCACTTTTTTTGAACGACATCCTGCAGCATGACTTTGTCGATCGACAGATCCGCCACCAGGCGCTTCAACTTCGTGTTCTCATCGCGCAGCTGCTTGAGCTCACGAGCTTCCGACGGCAGCATGCCGCCATAGACTTTCTTCCAGCGATAGCGATCGGTGTACCGAGCTCCGCCTGCTTCAGAATCCCCGTGATCTGCTCGACCGAAAATCGCTTCTTCTTCACGACAAAACCTCCGTCCGTCAGACTCGATTTTGCCGCAGAACTCTCATTCAAACTGGTCCAGTTCTACCGGGGCCCGTCAGTCAGCCGTAAGGTCAAACACGACCACGACAAAGCAGCTTCAGCCCCAGGCGCCTGACGTTTCACGTCGCCTTCACGCTGGTGATGTCGGCCTGTTCACGGCGATCCCCGACGATATGCATCGTGTGACGGGCATGCTGCGACCCAATCAGAACGCGGCCGCCCAGGCAGGGCGCAACAGAGTAGACCAGGGGCGTAACCGTGAGGAAGTCTGCGACAGCTGGAGTTGCGAATGCGCGGACGTTAAGGGAGGGAGAACAGCCGCCATTGGCTGCGCACGTCGTCACACCGCGCCGCGGCTATATCCATCATGGCCTCTACGTGGGTCACGGTCGGATCATCCACTACCCTGGTCTCGTCGGGTCCTTCCGCCGCAGAGCGGTGGAAGAAGTTTCGCTGGAGGAGTTTGCTCGCGGCAGGCCCATCGCCGTACGCTCAGACTCAAATCCCCGCTTCGACCGCGAGGAGGTGGTGCTCCGTGCCCGCAGCCGGCTTGGCGAGAATCGATATCACATCATCCGCAACAACTGCGAACACTTTTGTGAGTGGTGCCTGAGCGGAGTGAGCCGAAGCCGGCAACTGGAATCAGTGCTTGGTCGGTTGGGCGCGACGGCCATTGCGATCATTGACGCAATATCAACATGGGTTCGTCGCGCGCACAGTGAGACATTCCGTCGAAGCTCGTACGGCTGAGGGCGTTCTCGCGTCGGCGAGCGGCAGAGTATCCCTTCGTTCTGACAGGCACAGCATCATGCAACTCAATGCGGATTTCACGCAGCGCGCGGTGGTTCATGCAGCGACGCTCGAATGGACGCTCTCGCCCATTGCTGGCGTCGAGCGCCGCATGCTGGATCGGATCGGTGGGGAGGTGGCGCGCGCGACCTCCATCGTCCGCTACGCTCCATATTCACACTTTTCTCGCCACACGCATGAGGGCGGGGAAGAATTCTTCGTGCTCGAAGGTGTATTCCAGGATGAGCACGGCGACTATCCTGCCGGCTCTTACGTTCGTAATCCACCGACTTCAGCGCACACGCCGGGCTCGGAATCCGGCTGTACGATCCTCGTGAAGTTGTGGCAGTTCGCTGCGACCGATCGCACACAGGTGCGCATCGACTCTACCAAGTGCGCGTACCAACGCGATCCTGTGCGGACAGGGGTGGAAGTCATGCTGCTCTATCGGGACGGGCATGAAGTGGTCGCACTCGAACGCTGGCGAGCGGGCACCGAAGTTTCCCTGCAATCGCCGGCCGGCCTCGAACTCTTCGTTCTGGACGGCGATTTCACTGACGGGGATGACCACTTCCGCTATCAATCATGGCTGCGGCTCCCACCCGGATCACGCGGCCGAGCTCAGGCCGGGTCGCAAGGCTGCAGAGTGTGGATCAAGACCGGGCACTTGGCGCGCGCGCCGCGCATTCCCACGGCTACTTGAGCGCCATGCTCTTCAGCAAAATCTCCGACTGTCCATTGCGGTTGCAGGACGTAGCACCTCATCACATACCCCTAACGGGGTACGGCACAGTCGATTTGCGTGCACTGCGTTCCGCGTTGTCGAGTCCACACTTGGGCGATTGCGCGACCCGTACGAGAATTTGACGTCGCGTACCACGTGCGGCGATTTCGCAGCTGAGGTTGGCGCGCCGAGTATCAACGAACGCTCTGGTCGTCCCGATGCTTCTTCGGCGACGCACCATCAACTAGTAATCGTAAGTCGGTTCATAAGGTCCGCATGCCGTGCTACAAGCGCCTTGATGCCAGCCCGCTGTGTGTGCATCAACACGCGTCCTGACAGCTCTCCATAACATCGCTGATTCGACGAGGAGACTGCTCATGAGTACCAACCTGCGACTACTTGGTTTGATAGTGACAATCGTTTCACCTTTGGCGATCGGAAACGCATCCGCCGCTAACGAAGCAAGCAAGGAAAGTAATTCCAACGAGTGCCGGGGACTTCCGAGTTACTCGGAGCTCAAGGAGGCGTTGACGGCTGCGCGTCTGGAGTCGAATGGCGGTTTCAATCTCGACATGTGGGGTACCGTCGTGAATCGGGACGGACTGGTGTGCGCCGTCGCGTTCACAGGGAATGAGCGCGGTGCTCAATGGCCTGGCAGCCGGGTGATCTCTGCGCAGAAGGCGAATACGGCAAACGCCTTCAGTCTGCCCGGCCTTGCTCTGGCGACAGCCAACCTGTTCTCCGCCGTGTCTCCCGGCGGAAGTCTCTACGGCCTGCAACACAGCAATCCAGTGAATACGCATGCCGCTTATGCTGGTCCAGCGTCCCGCTTCGGGGCGGCGAATGATCCGATGGTGGGCCGGCGCATTGGCGGAGTGAACGTCTTCGGCGGCGGGCTTGCTCTCTACAAAGCTTCGGGCCGACTCGTTGGCGCGCTTGGTGTCAGCGGCGACAGCTCATGTGCCGATCACAACGTGGCATGGAGGACGCGTAACAATCTGGCCCTGGACTACGTGCCGGCAGGCGTGTCCGGTGATCCAGCCCGACCCGACAACATCGTGTACGACATTACGTCGCAACTTGGGCAACAGGAGGGTGTGAGCGAGAGCGGCTGGGGTCATCCAGAGTGCAGCGCGGCCGCAACCAGTATCGCGTCTGGCCTGCTTGAGACACGAACTGCCAAAGACTGAAGCTTCTATTCCGGTAAGAAGAGGGGCCTGCGCATCGCAGGCTCCTCTTCGTCTCAGTGCGAGTCTCGTCAGCGATCGATGGCCGGACGGTTTCAGCGCAGCGGTCTGCAGGAAATGTACGGGAGCTGATCAGCTGAATTCTTCTTCTGGCGTGCACAGCCGCAAATCAATGCTGACTTTCCGCTTTCAGGTGTTCGATGATCTGTTTACGCACAGACTCATCGCCAATCCCCTTGTAGGGCTTCATATTGTTGCTTGAGACGACCTGGTCCGGATTCTCGAGGAATCTGTTGAGATTCGCTTCGTCCCAAGTGATCCCGGAACTGGCGAGGCCCTGCGAGTAGTTGCTGTAGCCTGCCGAAGCCCCTGCCTTCGAGCCGTAGATATTATGAAGGGACGGGCCGAGGCGATTGTCGCCTTCCTTGGTCGAATGACAAGTTCGGCAATGAGTGTTGAATGCCACCTGACCTTCGTCCGCGGCAAGAACGTGCGCTGTACCGACGAACGTGAACAAGGCGGCCAACCCGGCGGTGCCCACAGCGATACGGACCGAGCGAATCATAAATGGCTCCTAAGCTCTATCGCCCGCCGAACGATCACCCGCAAGGAGCATGTGATCGGCCCCGAGCCACCACTTGGTAGCGAGCACAATTGCGCTCGGTAGGTGCAAAACGCGCGGACCTGCAAGATGGTTGCAGTCAGTGTCCGCCGGCCGGTGTGCATCTGGCATTGCTCGACGCGTACTCGTTCGTCTCGCTCGCCTGACTGAGTCAATAGCCACCGAAATCCTCGATCCGGATGTCGTCTTCGTCGATGCCAAGGCTGCTCACGATGGATCTTCGGAGTTGAAGCGCTGATGGAAGGAGATCGACATCCGGATCGCGGGCAGGATGTGTGGACGTCGGCGGACGTCTGCGCTTTCGGGCGCATAGGTGACAGTTCATTCCGGCCGCCTGTGTCAGGGTAGTTGTCGCTTCGTACGATAAGGACTGTTCACAGGTCCAACCCCGAGGACGACATGACCAGGCCGTACTCCTTGGCTTTCAAGCAGAAGATGGTCCAACGACTCACTGGGAAAGGTGCGGTGAGCGCCTTGCAGTTGTCTCGATAAACGGGTGTTCGACAGCAGAGCCTGTCGCGCTGGTTGGGGGAGGCGCGTAGCCTTCCGCAGGTGACTTCCGACGATATCAAAGGCCAGAAGTGGACGGTCGAGAGCAAGGCTCGGGTGCTTGCCGAAGCTTCCAATCTGACCGGCGAGCAACTGCGTGCCTATCTGGAGTGCGCGAACGTCAGGCTGGTCGACTTTGAGCGCTGGCGAATCGCACTGGAGGAAGATGGTCGAGAGTCTGCCGCCACGAGCAAGCGCATCCGCAGTCTGGAGCGCGAACTCGCTCGCAAGGAAAAGGCCTTGGCGGAGGCTGCTGCGCTCCTGGTTTTAAAAAAAACGGTGGCGAATCTGCATCACGACGAGGCCGACGACACCGACGAGCCGAACGGGAAATAATCCTGAGCGCAATTGCTCAGGCGCAATCCTGCGGAGTGCGTCTGACCCAAGCATGTCGAGTTGCGGAGATCTCCGCTCGCACCATCGAGCGTTGGCGCAAGCATCCCGACGGTGATGACGGTCGATGCGGGCCGCATCGCCGCCCCAACAATGCTCTGAAGCCCACTGAAGAGACCCAAATCCTCAGCATCATGAGCAGCTCACGGTTTGCGCATCTCTCGCCGAAGCAGCTTGTGCCGCGGCTTGCTGATCAGGGTCTGTACTTGGCTTCGGAATCCACCTTTTATCGGCTGCAACGCCGTTATGGGCTTCGCGCGAGAAAGCTGCCATGAACAGGACTGAGATCACGCGTGCGAGCACGCTTCACCGTGCGACGCGCCCCGATCAGGTCTGGAGCTGGGACATCACCTGGCTGCCAACGACCGTGCGTGGCGTCTACCTGCATTGGTATCTGGTGATGGATGTGTGGAACCGCCGTATCGTCGCGTGGCGAATCGCAGACGGGGACTCGGCGGAGATCGCGGCCGAACTCATCGCCCAAGCGTGCCGGGAAGGCAAGTTCGATCCGCGCGGCCTCGTGCTCCACTCCGACAACGGTAAGCCGATGCGCGCCAGCACCCTCATCGCAACGCTATAGTGGCTCGGTGTCGTCCCGTCCTTCAGCCGTCCGCACGTCTCGGACGACAATCCGTACTCGGAGTCACTGTTCCGAACGCTGAAGCACACGCCGGCTTATCCGCGCCTGCCGTTCGCTGGCCTTGCCTTCGCACAACGTTGGATGGCGAGGTTCGTCGACTGGTACAACCGCGAGCATCGCCACAGCGCTATTCGCTACGTGACGCCAGACGAGCGCCACGGCGGCCGCGAGCACGAGATCCTTGCCAAGCGTCACGAACTCTATCAGCGAGCTCGCAGCTTGAAATCCCGAGCGGTGGACTCGCTCGACTAGGAACTGGACTGCGATCGGACCAGTGATCCTCAATCCACAGGGAGCACCCGACTTCGCCGCACCCTAAGGACGCGACAACTCTCTTGACACTCACCGCCGGTACAAAAACGTCACCTATGTGACCGGAATAGACACGTTGGTGGATGGCTCCCCGGGCCGGAGTCGAAATTGACCTCAAGCACTTGATGTTCAATGCCTCAACTTCGCTGATGAGCTGTCATACCCCCAGCGATACCTCTGCGTTGAACCCCTGATTTGCAATCAAGAGCAAAGCATTCGGGTCGCTCAGCCACCAAGATTTGGCATCCCTCGATGAACGAGCCGCTGCACATTTTCCCGAGTGCGCGACGAGTAGACAGCTGTTTGCGCGAGCGGGCGTAGACCGTCGTGAAGAGCTTCACTCCAGAGGAGGAAGTGTATCTGCGCGCGTTGAGCGGTGTGGCTCGACGCCTGCTC
>CAWISC010000044.1:0-29704 GCA_963838635.1 uncultured Gammaproteobacteria bacterium
CTCGGCAATCCGTCCTTCGGCCACGCCCTGCCACACCGAGGAGCTGCGCGTCACGTCGACCAGGTCGATGCGCAGCGTGCCCGCCTTGTAGCCGATCGTCTCGATTTCCCGCGGATAGCCTGCCCATGCGACCGGACGGAAACCGCTCACAGGCGTCGAGCGCACCTCGGCGCGATTGGCCACCTGCAGGAAGAAGTTGACGCGCAACTGCGGCGCACGCACGTCGTATGTGTAGCCGAGCTTCGTCATCTGCTCGATCGTCGCCGCGCGCAGGCGGTTGCTCATGATGGTCGAGTAGCGGGCACGATCCCCGGTCAACTGGTCATAGAAGCCGAAGGTCCGGTACGACGACAGGTTCGCAGTCAGATCGCGGTCCGTGCGCACCTTCGGGCCGGACGCGGCGCACGCCGACATGAGCACGGCGGCCGCAGCGATGAACAACACTCTGAACTTACGCATAATGCACTCCTCGATTGATGATGATGTGAATGACGATGGGAACGAGTAAACCGTAGTCGATCGGTATCAGGGCGCCGGGCGCGTGAGCGCGGCGAGCTGGTTTTCGGTCAGCTCGCCGGCGAGCGCCGAGAGCTTCAGCTGCGTGAGCAGGTAGCCGTAGCGCGCGTCCGACAGATCGCGCTTCACGTCATAGACCTGCTGCTGCAGCGACAGGACGTCGAGATTCGTGCGATTGCCGACTTCACGGCCCAGCTCTGCGGCTTCGAGCGACGTCTGCGCCGACACCAGGCTTTGCTCGAGCGCGGCCACGCGCAACGCGCCCGATGTGACCTGCGTGTATGCCTCGCGCACGTCGACATCGACTTCGCGACGCGTGCCTTCGCGCTCCTGCCGAGCCTGATTACGCTGAGCGATCGCCTGGCGGTGCTTCGACTGCAGCGCGCCGCCCGCGAAGATCGGCACACTGAATTGAACACCGACTTGCAGCTTGTTGGACTGATCCGGATAGGCGAGCGCGTTCAGGTCGCCGTTCTGGCGCGAGTCCTCGTACTTCGCGACCATGTCGAGCGAGATGCGGCCGGCCAGACGCGTGCGCTCGACCTCTGCATCCGCCATGTTCAGCTGCAGCGTGCGAACGCGGACTTCGATGCTCTCGACGCGCGCGCGATCGCGCCACTCCTGCGCGTCCTGCGGCGGACGCGCTGCGAGGCTCGACGCGATCTGCTCGGGATCTTCACCGTCGCGGCCAGTGAGCGCGAAGAAGCGCGCACGGCTCACTTCCAGGTCACTCTCCGCCGCGATCTGCGCGGCAGCCAGCGCGTCGAAGTTCGCCTGTGCCTCGGCGACGTCCGTCACTCGGGCGCGTCCACTCTCGAATCGCTCCTTGGCCGCCGCCAACTGCTCGGCAACAGCTTCCTTCTGTGCCGCGGCGAACGCCAGCGAGTCCTGCGCGAGCAACACGCCGAAGTACGTCTGCGCCACGCGCAGAATCAGGTCCTGCTGCGCACTTTTGAATGTGAGGGCCGCGATCTCGGCTTGCGCGGCCAGGTTGCGAGCGTCGGCCTTGAGGTCCGGCCGATACAGTGGACGCGTGACACTCAGACCATAGCCGTAGGTCTTGCCGTCCGTGTCGGAGCTGAGCAGCGAGGACAGGTCGCCGGTCGCGCGCGTTTCCATGTCGAGCTTGCCTGCCTGGCCCGTGAGATTGACGCGCGGCGCCATCATGGCGCGACCCTGAACCGCGTATTCGCGGCCTGCGTCGGCCGCGCTCACTTCAGCGGCGAAAGCCGCGTCATTCTCCACTGCAGCACGGTGGGCGGCAATGAGATCCAGGGCGCCGGCGGGAGCGGCACACAGCAACAGGGCAACGCAGATCAGGCGGCGCATGGCAGGTCCTCGGAAGCATTGATTGACTGAGTGGCGGGAGCGGCGGCGGCCTGCGCGCGCGAAGCGCCGTAGCACATCGCGTATAGCGCGGGCAGGAACAACAGAGTGAGCAGCGTTGCCACGAGCAGTCCGCCCATGATTGCCCACGCCATCGGACCCCAGAACGTCGAGCGGGTCAGCGGAATCATCGCCAGGATCGCCGCGAGCGCAGTCAGCGAGATCGGACGCAGCCGGCGCACGGCCGACTCGACGATCGCTTCCCACAGCGAACAGCCGCTGGCCAGGTCGCTGTCGATCTGCACGATCAGGATCACCGAGTTGCGCAGGATCATGCCGAATAGTGCGATCACGCCGAGCATCGCGACGAAGCCGAACGGCACGCGGAAGATGCCGAGGATCGCGGTGACGCCGATGAGTCCGAGCGGACCGGTGGCGAGCACCAGCGCAGCCTTCTTCATGTCGCCCAGCTGCACCATCAGCAACACGAGGATCAGCACGAGCGCTGCCGGCACGACGGCCAGGATCGCGACACTTGAAGTCGCGCTCGCCTCGCTGCTGCCCGCGACGACGATCGAGTAGCCGAGCGGCAGCGTCTTGCTGAGCGCGTCGATGCGCGGCTGCAGCGAGGCCGTCACGTCGTTGCCCTCCGCGCCTTCGACATCCGAACGCACGGTGATCGTGGGCACGCGATTGCGACGCCACAGCAGGCTGTCTTCGGCGTCGAGCGTGAGCCGCGCAACCTGCGACAGCGCGACGCTGCGCCCATCGGACAGATACAGCTTCGCATCCTTGAGATTGCCGAGATCCGTGCGCTCGGCCTGCTCCAGGCGCGCAACCACTTCGATGGACTCGTCGCCTTCGCGGAACTGAGTCGTCGCGAAGCCCGACAGGCCGATCTGCATCGTGCGTGCGATCTCGCGCGAGCTCAGGCCGAGCATGCGCACCTTGTCCTGGTCGACTTCCGCACGCATTACTTTCACCTGCTCGCCGGCGTCGGAGTTGACGCGACGGACATTCGGGTGCGCGCGCATGATCTCGGCGAGCTGGTCCGCGATGCCGGCAACCTTGCGATCATCGGGTCCGCTGATGCGGAATTGCACCGGATAGCCCACCGGCGGTCCGTTCTCGAGCCGCGACACGCGGCCGCGCACCAGCGGGAAATCGGTTTCGAACAAACCCTGGATGTGAGTCAGCACGCGCTCGCGGCTTTCCTCACCCGTCGTCATGACCACCAGCTGGCCGAAGTTGATGTTCGGCGTCTGCTGGTCGAGCGGCAGATAGAAGCGCGGGCTGCCGACGCCGACATACGCAGTCACGGACACGATGTCTTCATTGCCGGCAAGCGCGGCTTCCATCGCCTGCACTTCGCGCTCGGTCGCGGCATATGACGCGCCCTGCGGCAACCACAGGTCGACCATCAGCTCGGGACGGTCCGACTCGGGGAAGAACTGCTGCGGAACGAACTTGAACAGCGCGATCGAGAGTACGAACAGGCCGACCGTCGCCGCGACGACGCCACGGCGATGCACGACACACCAATCGACGATGCTGCGGAAGCGCACATAGACGGGACGCTGATAGACAGTGTCTTCGTCGCCATGACCATGCTTGGCGATGTTATCGGGCAGCAGTTTGTATGCGATGTACGGCGTGAACACCACCGCAACGATCCACGACAGGATCAGCGAGATGCCCACGACCTGGAAAATGGAAAACGTGTACTCACCGGCATTGGTCTTGGCCATGCCGATCGGCAGGAATCCTGCCGCCGTGATGAGCGTGCCGGTCAACATCGGGAACGCGGTGCTCGTGTATGCGTATGTCGCAGCACGCACGCGGTCCCAGCCCTGCTCCAGCTTGAGCGCCATCATCTCGACGGCGATGATCGCGTCGTCGACCAGCAGGCCGAGCGCGATGATGAGTGCGCCAAGCGACACACGCTGCAGGTCGATGTCCAGCATGTACATCGCCAGGAACGTCATCGCGAGCACCAGCGGAATCGACAGCGCGACCACGAGGCCGACGCGCATGCCGAGGGCGATGAAGCTGACGGCCAGCACGATGATCACGGCCTCCGCGAGGCTCTTCACGAACTCGCCGATCGAGTCCTGCACTACTTTTGGCTGGTCGGACACGGCATCGATCGACACGCCGACCGGGAATTCCCGCTGCAGGCGTGCGACGGTCTCGCTCATTTCGCGACCGAGGCGGATGACGTCGCCGCCCTTGCGCATGCTCACGGCGATGCCGATCGCCTCCTTGCCCTGGAAGCGCATCTTCATGCTCGGCGGGTCTGCATAGCCGCGACGCACGCTGGCGATGTCGCCGAGGCGGAACGTGCGGTCACCGGCGCGGATGCCCATCTCACGGATGGAGTCGAGCGATGTGAATGCGCCCGAGATACGCACGTTGACGCGCTCTGCAGTGTTTTCGACCGTACCGGCGCGATCGACACTGTTGGTCGAGCTCAACGTCGAGACGATGGCCGAGGGATCGACGCCGAGCGCGGCGAGCTTGGCGCCCGACGCTTCGATGAAGATCTTCTCGTCCTGCTCGCCGACGAAGCTCACCTTCATGACGCCGTCGAGCTGCAGGAACTCGTAGCGGGCCATCTCCGCGAAATCTTTCGCCTCGGCATAGCTGAAACCGTCCCAGGTCAGCGCATAGATGTTGCCAAAGGTGTCGCCGAACTCGTCATTGAAATACGGGCCCTGCAGATCCGACGGCAACGAGGGGCGCATGTCGTCGACCTTCTTGCGTACCTGGTACCACACGGCGGGCACCTGCTCGGCCGGCACGGACTCCAGCAGACTCACGGTGATCTGCGCTTCGCCGGCCCGCGAGTAGCTGCGGGTGTAGTCGATCTCGGCGATCTCCTGCAGCTTCTTTTCGATCTTGTCGGTCACCTGATCCGACACTTCGCGCGCCGACGCGCCCGGCCAATATGCCTGCGCCAGCATCGCCTTGAAAGTGAACTCGGGGTCCTCCTTCCGCCCGAGGTGTTGGTACGAATACAGGCCGGCAACGGCGAAGACGATGATCATGAACAGGATCAGCTGCTGGTTGCGCAGCGCCCATTCGGACAAATTCGGTCCGCGCATGACTCAAACCTCCCCGGCGGCGCGCATCGCTGCGCGCCGCACGTGCTGGCCTTCGAACAAGAGATGCACGCCGGCAGTGACGACGGTATCGCCGGCTTCGATGCCGTTCGCGATGACGACGGCGTCCTGCGCGACGTCGGCGACCTCGACCTCGCGCGAGTGCACGAGCGATGAATCCGTCGCGACGACCCAGACGAACGATTTGCCATTCTTCTGGTACAGCGCAGTCAGCGGCAATCGATAGGCATCTGCGGCGCGCTTGCCGGCGAGGCGCACGTGCGCTGTCATGCCGAGCTCGATGGTCGGATCGGCGTCGACGATCGTGATGCGCGCGGCGTATTGACGAGTCGCACTGTCGGTCATCGGTGCGAGTTCGCGGACGCGCCCGGCATAAGCCTTGCCGGGACGCGCCCACATCTCGACTTGCAGCTGGCGGGCGGCGCGAATCTCCTCCAGTCGTGATTCAGGAACACCGACGACGACTTCACGCTCGCCGTCGGCAGCAATGCGTGGCAATCGCCTGGCCGGCCTGAACGACCTCGCCAGCTTCGGCACGCAGCTCGGTGACCAAGCCGTCTTGCGGCGCAAGCAGCACGGTGTACGAATGCTGGTTGCTCGCGAGCGCGAACTCCGCCTCGGCGGCAGTCAACTTGGCGCGCGCGCCTTCCATCTGCACGCGATCGCGATCGTATTCGGCCTGGCTGATGAAGCGCCGCTCGAACAGGCGCTGCGCGCGCTGGAAGTCGAGCTGGATCTGCGCGTACTCGCTGCGAACGCTCGCGAGCTGCGCACGCGCGGAACCGACGTTCAGTTCGGTGTCGTTTGCGTCGAGCTTCGCGATCGGTTGATTGCGCCGCACGCGACTGCCGACCTCGACGAGGCGCTGCGAGATGCGACCGGCGATGCGGAAGCCAACGGTGCTCTCGTAACGAGCGCGGACTTCGCCGGAGTATTCGGAGCGATTGCTGCCGTCGTCGGCAGTGACAGTCGTCGTGCGCACGACGCGAACGTCGTCGGCCGGCGGCTGCTTGGAGCCGCAGGCTGCGAGCAGCACTGCCGGCAATGAAAGCGCGAACGCGCGAAGCAAGCTCATGGTCTACGACTCCTTGCGGGAAGCGTTGGGATTACTTGTTGGGCGACGGGGATGGCGCGTCGGGCCGCCGATAGCCGACCAGAGCTCGTGCGCCGAGCGGAAGGGGCGCACTCGGCCGGAACGGACGTCCTCGACGTAGCCGGCAAACCAGCGGGCGGTGCGGCGGTACACGCGCACCACGTAGCTGCGGGGTTCGTTGCGGGTGGGCTTCGTCATGGGCCGGCACTGTGGAGTGCGGGCCGCTATTTATTGGCTACGGATTCGCAAAGTCACTCGCTACCAAAATCCAAGTCATTGTTTATTTTGCCTTTGTGACGACGCTGGCCGATGCCGTGCTTGTCGTGAACCGCCTCCCAGCCCTCTCGCGCCAGCACAATATTCAGCGCAGCCAGCGCCTTGCTCTTGTCTCCGCCACCGTTCGGAAATCCGCCGAATGTCGGCTTGGGCCGAAAGCATTCACTGGCGTTCGTACCCAATCTAAGCACCTGTATGTCGGGAGAGACGGGAAAGGCACGGAACCGCGGCGTTTCCGGACTAGAATGCCGCCCCCAGCGGCGGCTCACTCCCCGCGCCCCCAATCTCCGAGACTCCTTTGCACCCCGATCGCCCTGACGCGCCTGTTCCGAATTTCCGCAATCTATCTCTCAGCGAAGCGGTCATCAAAGCGCTCGATGAGGTCGGCTACGAAACGCCGACGCCGATCCAGGCGGCGACCATCCCGCACATGCTCGCCGGGACCGACGTAGTCGGGCAGGCGCAGACCGGCACCGGCAAGACCGCCGCTTTCGCCCTGCCGATTCTTTCGCGCATCGATCTGAAGGAGCAGTCGCCGCAGGCGCTGGTGCTCGTGCCGACTCGCGAGCTGGCGATCCAGGTTGCCGAAGCATTTCAGCGTTACGCCGCACACCTCAAAGGCTTTCACGTCGCACCGATCTACGGTGGCCAGAGTTACGCGCCACAACTGCACAGCCTGCGTCGCGGCGTGCACGTCGTGGTCGGCACGCCCGGCCGCGTCATGGACCACATCAAGCAGGGCACTCTCAAGCTCGGCACGCTCAAGCACATCGTGCTCGACGAGGCCGACGAGATGCTGCGCATGGGCTTCATCGACGACGTCGAATGGGTCCTCGAACAGGCGCCGCAGAAACGGCAGATCGCCTTGTTCTCCGCAACCATGCCGGCCGAGATCCGCCGGATCGCGAAAAATCACCTGCACGCGCCGGCCGAGGTCACGATCAAGAGCAGGACCAGCACCGCGAGCAAGACCCGTCAGCGCTATTGGATCGTCAGCGGCATGCACAAGCTCGATGCACTGACTCGCATTCTCGAAGCGGAGCCGTTCGAAGCGATGCTGGTGTTCACCCGCACGAAGATCGCGACGGAGGAGCTGGCGCAGCGGCTGGAAGCGCGCGGCTTCGCCGCCGAAGCTTTGAACGGCGACATGGCCCAGGCACAGCGCGAACGCACGATCGCCAGATTGAAGAGCGGCCAGATCGATATCCTCGTCGCCACGGACGTCGCAGCGCGCGGGCTCGATGTCGAGCGCGTGAGTCACGTGGTCAACTACGACGTGCCTCATGACACCGAATCCTACGTGCATCGTATCGGCCGCACCGGGCGCGCCGGGCGCAGCGGCGATGCGATCCTGTTCATCGCGCCGCGTGAAAGAAACATGCTGCGCGTGATCGAGCGCGCGACTCGCCAGGCAATGGAGGAGATGGCGCTGCCGACCATCGACGACGTGAACGACCGTCGAGTCGCCCGTTTCCACGAACGCATCAGCACTGCACTGGCGGCGGACGAAGGCGCGCCGTTTCGCGCGCTCATCGAGCGCTACGAGCGCGAGCACAATGTGACCGGTATCGAGATCGCGGCAGCGCTGGCATCGATCGCGCAAGGCAAGAAGCCACTTCTACTGGACGCGGAGCGCACATCCGAGCGCACACCGGAACGCACGTCGGAGCGCAGACCAGAGCGCACGCCGCCGTCATCCGAGCCTCGCCGGGAACAGCGCTATCACATCCCGGACGGTGCGACGATGGACACCTATCGCATCGAAGTTGGCCGCGTGCACGGCGTACAACCCGGCAACATCGTCGGCGCGATCGCCAATGAGGCCGGCATCGACGGCAAGCACATCGGGCGCGTCGTGATCCGCGACGATCACAGCTTCGTCGATCTGCCGGCAGGCATGCCGAAGGAGCTGCTCGGCGAGCTACGCAACGCCCGCGTCGCCGGGCAGAAGCTGGAGATCAGTCGCGCCCTGAAATCCCACGCGGCCAAGCTGCGCCAGGACCGTGAGAGCGCCAGCAAGGACAAGCGACCGCGACGACACTGAGAGCTTCGCGAATGCAGATCTGGGTCGATGCCGATGCATGCCCGGGCGTGATCAAGGAAATCCTGTTTCGCGCGGCCGAACGCGCGCGCGTCCCGGTGACCCTGGTCGCGAATCAGCCGATACGCATACCCTCCTCCGCTTACCTGCGCTTCATGCAGGTGGCGGCCGGACTCGATGTTGCGGATAAGCGCATCGTCGAGCTGCTGCACGCACAGGATCTGGTCATCACCGCCGACATTCCGCTGGCCGCCGCGGTCATCGAAAAGGGCGGTCACGCCCTGAATCCGCGCGGCGAGCTGTACACGAAGGACAACATCCGCGAGCGACTCTCGATGCGCAACTTCATGGACGAGTTGCGCGGCAGCGGCGTCGTGACCGGCGGGCCGGCCGTGCTGAATCAGCGCGACCGCCAGGCGTTCGCCAACAGCCTGGATTCATTCCTCGCCCGGCACGTGCGCGCGGAGGCTGGACGATGAGCAGCAAACATTCCGGTTCGTGCCTGTGCGGAGCGGTTCGCTTCGAGATAGCGGGTGACTTCGAACGCTTCTACCTCTGCCATTGCGAGTATTGTCGCAAAGACACCGGTTCAGCTCATGGGGCGAACCTGTTCACCTCGACTGCCACTCTGAAGTGGCTGTCGGGCGAAGATCAGGTCAGGGTCTTCAATCTACCGTCGACACGGCACAGGAATTGTTTCTGCTCCACCTGCGGCTCGCCGCTGCCGGATCTGCAGATGAACGGCGCGCTGCTGAAGGTCCCGGCCGGCAGCCTAGATACCGAGGTTGGTGTTCGGCCGGACGCGCACATATTCTTCGCGAGCAAGGCGAGTTGGGATGAAGAACTGGAGAAGGTAACGAGAGCGGCGAAGCTGCCTGCCTGATCGATCTTCCGCGAGGCTCAAGCGCGCAGGTACAAGACAGTGCGAGCGACTGATGCTGCTCGTCACGGACTTCCCAGAATGCTTTGTAGCCCCGCCACGGATTCCGCACCTCAACTACAAGCGATATCTCATGCTCACCGTAGAGAAGGGCCGGATCACGAAGCGTGAGTTTCAGGATCGGAAGTTGTGGGATCAGTGATCACTCCTCTTGCGCGCCGCCTGTCGGTGCGGTCGCGCACGCAGCATCAGTAGGATTGCTGCTGCGTATCTCGATCCGCGGCCGCCCCTCAGTGCGCTGAATTGTGCGTCGCTGTTGTGAAGGCAACCGCACATCAGCACCTACAAAGCAACCTACATACGGCATCACGACACCGATGTACTCTCACCAGCGTCGATGCCGCACCAGGGAGCTTGTCATGTCGCGCTGGATTGCGTTCGTGCTCGTGCTGGCTATTGCAGTGTGGTCGGGACTGGCGGCGCAGGTACAGGACAACCCTTCCAACTACCGCGCTCCCATAGCACAACTGGCTCAGTACGAATTCTTTGAGGGCGAACTCAGTACGCTCAGCCCCGTGTCTGGCACGTGGGCAACGGCGCCGGCACGCTCAACAGCAGTCGCGACGACGACGGCGATTGCGATTATCGATGCCTACAACGCTCAAAGTCCCTTCTTCGATCCCCTCCCGGAAATCAGCGCGCAGAAGTTCTGGTATCGCGCCCGCATGCTCAATCAGCGTTCCGGCAGCAGTACTCGCGTAGGCATCGTTTACCAGTACCAGGATCCGGGCAACTTTTACGAAGTCTCGTTCTCGCCCACCGGCTCGGTCTTCCTCCGCGACGTGAGCAATGGCGTGGGTACGACTGTCGCTAGCGGAACCTACAGTGGCGGCGGACAGAACAAATGGTTCGACGTCCAGGTCGAGTGGACCGCAGCTGAGACTATAGTCCGCGTCAACGGCTTGCCGGTCGTGCGAGGTATCAAACAGGACGGACGCACACACGGCCGCGTCGGGGTCATCACTCGTCAGACCAAAGCCAGGTTCGATCGGCTGCTCGTGACAGATGCCGTGGGGCGATCAGGAATTCCGCGAGAGCTTCAGCGCCGGCGCGCCGCCATGGCAAGTGATCAAGGGCAACTGGAGCGTCGTCAATGGCGTGTACCGGAACTCTGCGGTCCAGCACGGCAGCATCACTCTGCTGCCGATCTTCGTGGGGTTCGACGAGAACCGGAGTGCAGACGGAGGCCTTCGAGGTCCGTGCCCGCATGCTCAATCCCTATGGCGCCAGCGGCAACCGCATGGGCTTCCTATACAACTATCGACAAGACAGTGGGTCCGCTACCTATGGAGAGATCGTGTTCGGCGCTGACGGCGTCGCGCATCTCAATGACGTAGTGACATCCGTCAGGCCCGGCGGCACGACCGGCGTGACCGTGACACCGCGTGAGACGGCGCCCTATCCGGGGACACGCAACCAATGGTTCGACGTCCAGTTCTGGGGTAACGCCTCGATATTTGACGGAGGAGGCACGACACCCTCAACGTCAGCGTGAACGGCACTCCCGTATTCACCGGCCTCGACATCGGTACTCTCAGGGGGCCTCTCGGATTGGTCACGAACTGGACACCCGGTCGCTTCGACGACGTATGGTTCAGGCATGGCGCGACATTCTCGTGGCGCGAGACGTTCGACGGCGACACCCCATTTTTCTTCGTACGGCGCGGCACCTGGGATCGCGAAGGCGGCGTGCTCAACAATCGCACGGCAGGCGCAAACGACATCGTTGACACTGATTCGGGGAGGCTCGACGGACTACACGCTGCACGCGCGCATGCTCAACCCGTACGGCGGTCCCGGCAATCGCATCGGTTTGCTCTTCAACTTCGACATCCTGGTCGACGACTACTACGAGGTGGTGTTCGCGCCGACCGGTCAGGCGTATATCAACAAGTTCATCCAGGGTCAGCTGACGCAAGTCGCAACGGCAACGCACAGCGCGCTGGGCAGCAATGTCTGGTTCGATGTGGAGCTGGCCCGACGTGGAACCAATGCGACGGTGAAGGTCAATAATCGGGTCGTGTTCGAGAACGTTCCGGTCGCACAGTTGGGTGGTGGCAACTTCGGCGCGATATCCCATTGGGCGCCCGGACGCTTTGACGATCTGCGCTTCGAGGATTTCGTGGATCGGTAGCAGCGGTCCGGCTGCGGATCACCGTCGAAAGCAGACACGCGGCGACGTCGCCGTTCTCCAGCCGCTCTGATATCGTCGTGCGCATGCACAAGACGTTCGTCGCGACCCTCTCCGCAGTCGTGTTCCTGCTTGCCGCTGTAACTCCATTGGCGCAAACGCAGCCCGTCGACCTCCTCATCAGGAATGCGCGCGTGATCGATGGCAGCGGTGGACCTGCATATCGACGTGACGTCGCGGTGCGCGGCGACACTATCGTGCGGATCGCTCCTCAGATCAACATCCAGGCGAAGAAGGTCGTTGACGCTCGCGGCCAGGTGATCGCGCCCGGCTTCATCGACATCCACGTTCACGCACGCGACGGGATCTTCACAGTGCCGACGGCGGACAACTACGTCCGCCAGGGCGTCACTACGCTCATCGAAGGACCTGACGGCGGCTCGCCGCTGCCGATTGCGCCGTTCCTCGACCGCGTCGCCAAGACTGCCATCGCGCCGAACTTCGGCTTGTTCGTGGGCCAGGGTTCGATTCGCGAGGCCGTGATGGGCGCCGTTGACCGTCGCGCCACCCCGCAAGAGCTCGACAGGATGCGCACGATCGTGCGGCAGTCGATGGCAGAAGGTGCGTTCGGGTTGAGCACCGGCTTGTTTTACGTGCCGGGTATATTCTCGCCGACGCAGGAGATCGTGGAACTGGCGAACGTCGCGGGTCAGATGGGCGGGATGCATATCTCCCACATGCGCAACGAGGCCACGCAGGTGCACGACAGCGTCCGCGAGACGATCGAGATCGGTGCGAAGGGCGGATTGCCGACGCAGGTCACGCATCACAAGATCATCGGCGCGTCGAACTGGGGTAAGAGCATCGACACGCTGCGCCTGGTCGACGAGGCGCGCGCCCGCGGCGTCGATGTCACGATAGATCAATACCCGTACACTGCCTCCTCGACCAGCATTCACGCGGCGCTGCTGCCCCCGTGGGCCAACGAAGGCGGTCGAGCGCGAATGCTGGAGCGATTGAAGGATGCGTCGTCACGGACGCGGATTCGCAATGAGACCATCCGGCTCATCAAAGAGGAGCGCGGCGGCGGCGATCCCGCCAACGTGCAGATCTCCTCCTGCGAATGGGATCACTCGCTCGCCGGCAAGCGGCTCAGCGAAGTGACGAGCGCGCGCAAGCTCGCACCGACGGTGGAGAACGCGGCCGACACGGTGCTGTGGATGATCGAACAAGGCGAGTGCCTCGCCATCTTCCATGCCATCGACGAGCAGGACCTGCAGCGGATTCTCAAACATCCGGCGACGATGATCGCTTCGGACGGTGGAATTCCGATCTACGGCCAAGCCAGCCCGCATCCCCGTTCCTACGGTACGTTCGTGCGCGTGCTCGGGCATTACGTGCGCGAGCTCAAAGTCATCACGCTCGAAGATGCCGTTCGCAAGATGTCGGGACTTCCTGCGAAGCGCCTCGGCCTGGCCGACCGCGGCCTGCTGCAGGAAGGACTCAAAGCGGATCTCGTTGTCTTCGATGCCGACACCGTGCGCGACACGGCCACGTACTCGCGACCTCATCAGTACGCCGAAGGCGTGTCGCTCGTGGTCGTCAACGGCCAGATCGTGTTCGAGAATGGACGCATGACCGCTGCCCGCCCGGGCCGCGTTCTCTACGGCCCGGCGCACGTTTCCCGCTGACACCTGTCCACTTTCGTGGACAGGTGTCGCCTATCCACCGACTGCCTGCTTCTTCAGATTCTGATAGAGCCGTTCGGTCTGCGCCGACGGCTGGACGCCAAGCGAGATCGACAGCATGCGCTTCAACCGCTGGTACGCACTCAACGCTTCGCTACGGCGCTCGAGCGCCGCGTAGCAACGCATCAGGCCCTGATAGAACTGCTCGATCACCGGATCCGCGTCGAGCCCGCGCAGATAGCACTCGATCGCTTCGTCCGGCTTGTTGGCTGCTTCCAGGCGCCGGCCGAGCTCTGCGACGGCGTGAATGAACCGGCCGCGCAAGCGCTCACGCATCGTCACAGGCCATGGCTCGCCGTCGTCTTCGGCAAGGAATGCGCCGCGATACAGACTCATTACTTCGGCTGTGGCCGCATCGGGACGTGCCAACAGGTCTTCGAACGCCCACACGTCGACCCACACGCGCGCCTTGTCGAGCGAGAGAGCGCCACCCTGCTGGATGATCGCGTCGCCGTCGCCGATGAGCTTGCGCAGGCGATGCAGTGCCGCGCCGAGCGATTTCGTCGCGACGTCGCCTTCCTCGTCCGCCCAGAACGCATCGACGAGCCGCTGCTCGCGCACGTTCGTGCCGCCGAACGCGATGATCGCTTTCAACAGCGCCATCGTCTTGCGCGGGGCCTTGCGCGAATATTCGAGCGGCCGGCCATCGCGGAGTATCTCGAACTGACCGAGCGTGTAGATCCGCAGCGGCCACGGCCAGTCCTTCACGTCCCGCGACGGCGGTCGTACGTGCAACGCGCGAATACACTGCTGCACGTACTCGACTTCGATCCGAGCGCTGATCGCTTCCGCGAACAGTCGCGACAGCAACATCGGGTGCATCCGCATCGTGCGCTTGGCGTTATCGTAGCGACTGCGCTCCAGTCCGCTGCGGAGCTTCTCATGGCACTTGGCACGGTCGCCTTTGAGGAGTGCGTAGTACGCCTCAGTAAGGTCGAGCTGGTAGGTGAAATGCTCGTAGCCCGTGCCGACGAACATCGGACGCACCGGGACAAGCGAAGCCTCGAACTCGTCGGGACGATCCAGCTCGGCGCACACCAGTGCGCGCTGAATGCAGGCTTCGAATGCAGCCCAGAAGATGCCGCAGTCCCGCGCGCACTCCGCTTGCCGGTCGGCCAGGCCGAGTGCCGCATCCCAATGTCCGCGCCGGCAGGCGAGCCAGAAGCGCAGGCGACTGCTCGCGAACTCGTCCATGCGACGCTGCGGGCTCCACCACTTCTCGAGCAGCTGGCGGTGCGTCTCGGCCATCGACAGGTCTTCGATCTCGATCGCAAGCACTGCCAATCCCAAGTGCGACTGCACCGAAATGACGGGCAGCGAGAGCGAGTGAGCGGCCGCCAGCTCGAGCGCGTCCTCGAAGGCGCGGATGCCGGCCGCGTGAGCACACTTCTCGAAGTGAAGCCGGCCGAACTGAATCGCGCCGAGCGCACGAATTGCCGGCGGTACGCGACCTCTCTCGTGCAGCGTCCGCAGATGCGCGGCGGTTCGGTCGGCCGAGACCGTGTCGCCACTGCTGAGGAAATGGATGAGCAGCGCGCCGCACGCGCTCGCCGCATCGGCGTCGGGAACCTCGGAGCCGATCAACTCGAGCATCCGGGCGGCGCACCTATCGAGCGGCTCACGGCGCGGGCGTCGAAAGCTGTGAGACAGCAGCAGCGCCGTCACGACTTGCAGCTCAGCTGCGGGAGTCGGGAATCGCGGTCGCCGTTCGAGCAGTCCGGTCAGCGTGTCGATCCACGGATCGAGCGGCCTCATATCCGTGAACTGATACAGGTGGCTTTGCATGATTGCGCCGCACGCCAGCGTCTGACCCATGAGGTCGCTGCTCGCCTCGAACAACCCGAACGCCGCCGTCAACGCCGGTCGAGCCACTGCGGGGTCGCGCCGCAGCTCCGCGACACCGGCCCAGAAAGTCAGCCACGGATCCGCGTCGATGACATCGCGCGGGATGGCAGCAATCCAATCGCGGACGGCGCCGCTGCGCCCTTGCGCAACCAACGAGCCGGCTGCGCTTAGAATGGCTCCGCGTGCCGCCGGCCAATCACGAGCGCGCAGGAACAAGCGCACCGCATGGTCGCCTTGATTCGCGGCCTGGAGCAGCGTTCCTGCGAGATGCAGCTCCGCGGCCAGCGCATCCGGTGCGACTGCTTTCTCGTGTTGCCGTGTCAGGAAGGCGCGGAACAGGTCGTGATACTGATAGGTCGGTGGCTCGGTCGGGCGACGATCGGTAAACAAGCCACGGCGGTATAGATCTTCGAGCACTGCTTCGCTGTCTTCGCGACCGGTCAGCCGCTGCGCCATCGCCGCGGTCATCGTGGGCAACAGAGCGGAGACCTGCAGGAACTGCTGCAGCGGCGGCGGCTGCGAATCGAACACCTGGATCGCGAAAAACTCGAACAACTCCTCGGTGCCGGCCTGCCGATCGCGCGGGATCCGACCGCTGCGAACCTGCTCCTCGCGCTCCAGGGTGAGCGCGAGACCGGCAGCCCAGCCGCGCGACACCTCATGGACGCGAGCGATGGCGTCTTCGTCGAGATCGTGGCGCAGCGCTGCGATGGCGCGTGTTTCCTCCAGCGAAGTGCGTAGCTCATCGCCCTCGATCATTGCCAGCTTCTCGGCAACCTTATGGCGCGCGAAGCGGCGCGGCGGACTGCCGCGGCTGATCACCGCGATGTTCGAGCCTTCCGGAACTTCGGCGACCGCGCAGTCGAGGACTTCGTGCACGGCGGAGCCTTCCGCCAGCTCGTGGTAGTTGTCCAGGACGAGCAGTGTCGGGCGCGCAAAGAACCGCCGAAAGAACTGGCGCGCGAAACCGGCGAGATTGCCGCGATGCTCGGGGCCGAACTGCGGCAGCTGCGGCATGTTCTTGCCGACAGCCGGCATGGCTTGCGCGAGGTAATAGAAGAACGTGCCGATATCGTCGTCGCCCGGGTCGAGGTGATACCAGGCCGCGCGACTCTTGTGCGCCTCGACGTAGCTCGCGACCAGCGTCGACTTGCCGGCGCCCGGCGGGCCGCAGACCCACACTAGCGGCCGCTCGCGTGCCTGCTCGATGAGCGCGAACAGACGCTCGCGTCGCAGGACGCGATGTGTCTTCGGTCGTGTCAGTTTCGCAAACGTCGGCATCGTCTCCCCAGTCGCGACGCCAGCTCACCGCTGCTATTCCCGGCGCAGCTCCGGGAAATCTTCTTCCCAGAACTCCTGCGGTCGCCGCATCGCGAGCGACCGCTGCAATTCGCTGCCGCGCAGCTCGACGCGGCGGATCTTGCCCGACACCGTCTTCGGCAGATCTGCGAACTCGATCCGGCGCACTCGCTTGAACGGCGAGCTGCGCGATCGCACGAAGCGCAGGACCGCCGATCGCTGCGGATCGTCGAGGTAACCAGGCATCACACCGCCCGGATTGCCTGCCAGCGCGACGCAGATCTCGCCCTCTTCCCGCGGCTGGCCCGGGAAGTTGCCGACTTGCAGCGTCGTTTCCGTCTGCCCGCCATTTAAAGAATCTTACTCAACTCTGTCTCGCCAGCCACTCATCGATGGCCCGCAACTGTTCGCTGCGGACCTTGATCCTGGCCTTGATGGTCGCGACCGTCGTTTCCGCCGAGCGCCGCGAGGTCGGAGCCAGGTGTTTGTTGGCGTACGCCTCGACCTTGCCGATCGTCGCGGGCTGGTACGACGTCACGGCCAGCAACGGAAGGTAGACGCTGCGGGACGAAGCATCGATGCGTTGGTTGATAGCGTCCATGTGCGCCATTGCGAAGTCGAATGCCAGTTCGGGATGGAGCCCTGCGACCTCGGCAATCATCGCCGGGGTGTTGGTCGCTCCGGGCTCATCCGTCAACGCCAGCTCCAGCGCCCGCCGCGCCAGCCCTTCGTCGGCAGTCGAGGACAGCAGGGCGTACAGCTGATCCTTGACCAGCGGCGTCTTCTCGCTGCGCGCCGCGGCGTGCAAGCGATCCCAGGTGACCGCATCCGCATGGCGAGCAACTACGCTCAGGATGGTCTTGCGCAACGGCGGCGGGATGGACTGCTCGCCGCCCGCGGCGTAGCGCCGTCGTGCTTCGGCAATGACTTTGCTGTCGCCCAGCGCGCTCAAAGTCTCGATGAGACGCGCACGTAAGATGGCGACCGTGTCGAGCTCGCTCTTGTCGGCAGTCCAGCCCACGCGCTCGAGCACCGGAGCGAGTCGGGAGATGGCGAACGTGCGCAGACGCGCCTGCCGTTCGCCCTCGCCGTCGTAGTACTCGTTGAGCCTGTCGAAAACACTGGCGATCCTGCCCCACACCTGCGGATCGGCGTCCGTCGGCGTGGCGAGTGCGAGCTGCAGAACGTCCGGTGACGGCTGCAGTCCGGCGAGGCCGAGCGCCCAGCTATCGCTCAGGATGCCGAGCTGATCGATCGCGGGGAGCGACGCGAAACGCCCCGCGATCTCGCGGAACTGAGCCGGCGCATACAGCGTGCGGTAGTAGCCGCTCTGCCCAGCGTTGACGACGATCGGACCGCAACCGTCCACCGTCATTGTCGCCTTGCCACCAGTCACGACGTGCCGGCTCGTTGCAGACACACCCAGCGGTCTGGCGGTCACGGGCACGCGCCACGTCAACGGTTTCTTGTCAGGCCTGTCCCGGGTGAACTCGCCTTGCATGAGCTGCAATGTCGTCTTGCCGTCGCGGCAAGTTGCGGACTCGACGCGAATCATCGGCACGCCCGGCTGCAACGTGAAGTCGCGTGCGATCGCCATGATCGGCTGCTTCGCCGCCGTTTCGACTGCGCGCCACAGATCGTCCGAAGCGGTATTCGCGTACGCGTGCGTCTTCATGTAGCTGCGAACGCCCTCGCGCCAGGCGTCTTCGCCCACATATCCTTCGAGCATGCGGATCACCGCCTCGCCCTTCGAGTAGCTGATCGCGTCGAACGCTTGCGCCGCCTGCTCCACCGTCTCGACCGTCTGCACGATCGGGTGCGTGGTCTCGATCGCGTCCCGATCCATGGCGCGCTCGCGTGCGTTCACCGTCCCGAGGATAGTGTTCCACTCGGGGTGCAGGCGCTGCGTCGTGCGGCTCGCCATCCACGAAGCGAATCCTTCGTTGAGCCACAGGTCGTCCCACCAGCGCATGGTCACCAGGTCGCCGAACCATTGATGCGCGATCTCGTGCGCGGCGATCGAGAAGACGCTCTGCTTGTCCGCCTGCGTGGAGATCGACGGATCGAGCAGCATCACGTACTCGAACGTCAGGATCGCGCCCCAGTTCTCCATCGCGCCGAAGAAGCGGCTGCTGCCCGGCGCGGCCACGTTGTCGAGCTTCGGCAACGCGTACGGCGTACCGAAGTAGTCGTTGTACTCGCGCAGCACGCGCACCGACGAGTCGAGCGCGAACTGCGCCTGATCCGCCTTGCCCTTCTGCGTGACGACACCGAGCTCGGTCGCACCGTATCTGGCGGTGGCACGCTCGAACTCGCCCAGCCCGAAGAACAGCAGGTACGTCGACATCTTCGGCGTCTTCTGGAAGCGCACGCGAGCACGCCCGCCGGCGGCGTCGACGCGCTCCGCTACCGGCATGTTGCTGACGGCCAATCTGCTCCTGCGGCACGATCGCTTCGAGCGTGAACGTCGCTTTGTATGCGGGCTCGTCCCACGAAGGGATCATGCGGCGCGCGTCCGGAGCTTCGAACTGCGTGTAGAGCGCGCGCTTGCGACCAGCGGCGCTGTCGTAGTCGATCGCGAACAGCCCGTTCGCCTGCGTGCCGATCTTGCCGGTGTAGTCGATCGCGAGCCAGTACCGACCGGACGGAATCGACTTGCCGAACGCCACCGTCGCGGTCTGCGCAGCCTCGTCCACCGTGACCTTCGGCTCGGCTGTCACGGATCTGCCGGTGCTGTCGTTGAAACGAACCGTAGCGAACTTCAGATCGACCGCGTTGAACGTGATGCTCTCGACCGGCGCGAGCACTTCGAGCTCGATCGCGACGTCGCCGCGGAAGGTGAGCGCGGCAGCGTCGGGCTCGATCGTCACGTTGTAGTGCACGGGGCGCACCAGCCGCGGCAATTGTGTTGGCGTCGGCGTACGCTCGGCCGCCGCAGCGGGTCCGGCAGCGCATGCCACGCACAGCAGGGCGATCGCCAATCCTGAAAATATTCGCATCTGACTCATCCTCTACGACCGCGGATCCTGTGCGGCCGGCTGTCCCTTCAGATCAGGATGACAGGGACCCGGGCCGCGATCTAGTGTAACGACCATGACACCCGAACAGGCTTGGACCCCGGCTGCTCCGGTTCCCGCGGGCGAGCGCATCGAGGTGCTCGACACGATCCGCGGCTTCGCGCTGCTCGGCATCTTCATCATGAACATGCCGGCCTTCAACACCTCGCTATTCCTCGGCTTCGACGCGAGCCTGTGGCCGCACTGGTGGGACCGCGGCACCGAAACAGTCCGCGACGTGATCTTCTCCGGCAAGTTCAACAGCATGTTCAGCATGCTGTTCGCCATCGGCTTCACCATCCAGCTCGGGCGGCTGCAGGCACGCGACCCGCAACGCGCGACGCGGATCTACCTGCGGCGGCTCTTCTGGCTGTTCGTGTTCGGCGCCGTCCATGCATGCGTGTTCTGGGCCGGCGACGTGTTGCACATGTATGCAGTCCTCGGCTTGCTGCTGCTGGCTCTGCAGCGACTCCCGAACCGAGCAATCGTTGCTCTGATCGTCATGTGCCTGCTGTTCCCCGCCCTCGTGGGTGCGATCCGGATTGCGACAGCGACGCCCGAGGATACCCAGGAGATCGTCGCCGTGACCCAGCAAGCCATCAGCGCGGACAATGCCGCATTCGGCCACGGCAAGTTCCTGGACACCGTCCGGCGCAGCACCGCGGCGATGTTCCTCTTTTACCAGTACCCGCTGCGCCTCGGCATGTTCGCGGGCTACATCCAGTTCCTCACGACGGTGCTGCTCGGCCTGCTGCTCGGCCGACATCTCTTCTTCCAGAACATCGCCGCGCAATTGCCGCTCGTTCGTCGCATCCAGTGGTGGGCGCTCGGCATCGGTGTGCTGTGCGGGAGCGCGTTCGTGATCTGGCGAAGTGTCGCCGTGAATCCGATGGAGCCGAGCGTATGGCGCATCGTCGCCGGCACGGGGTATGTCATCGGCCGGGTTTCGATCATGATCTTCTACGTCGCGACGATCGCGCGTGCGGTGTGTAACGAACGCTGGCGACAGCGGCTCGCGCCGATCACGGTGGCCGGACGGATGCCGCTCAGCAATTACCTGCTGCAGACACTGATCGGAGTGCTTCTCTTCTACAACTGGGGGTTGGGACTGTGGGGGAAAGTCGGCCCCGCGCTCGACCTGGTGCTGGCAGTCGCGATCTTCTTCGTCATCCAGGTGCCGCTGACGCGCTGGTGGCTCAACCGCTTCCAGCAAGGTCCGATGGAATATTTGTGGCGCGTGCTGACATACGGACGCGAAGCCCTGCGCGCTACAGCCGAGCAGCCCGGCGCGCCCACTGCGTATCCGGATGATCGTCCCCGAGCGTCTTCGCCAAACTGATCGCGGCCTCGCCCGCCGTGGCCTGCGCTTGCGAAGGCGCTGCCGATGCCTGCTGACAACGCGACAACACTGCCAATGCGCGGCCCGTGAACGCCGAGTGCGGCTTGTCGCGCTGGAGTGCTCGCGCGAGCTTCAGGCTTCGCTGGGCGTCGGCCAGCGCCAGATCCGGCGTTCCGGCCTTCAGGTACAGATCGGCACGCTCGACCAGTGCGCGAGTCAGCATCACTCGCGAGACGTCCGGCAGCGCAATGAGCTCGGAGTAGCTCGCGATTGCGTCGGGCAGACGACCTTCGGCCGCCGCGAGTCGCGCGCGCACACGCATCACGCGCTGGGTAATGATGCTGTTGGGCGTGAACGACCCGTTCGTCATCAGTAGCGCCAGCTTCTGCAATTCCTGCTCCGCGAGTGCGACCTTCCCCATGTAGACGAGCACATCTGCGCGCGCCAACGCGTAGATGACGACGTCGTACATATTCTTGCTGAGCGTCGCCAGCTCGCTCGCCTCATCGAAAGCGGCAAGCGCTTCGGGGTAGCGGGCCAGCTGCGAGAGCATGCTGCCACGGGCGCCGACCAGGTAGGTCGGCGCTTTGCCGCTCAGCGAGGTCGCCTTCGCGATCCGCAGGAGCTCTTCGTAGTCGTGCAGCGCGCGCAGCGTGTCGCCGGTTTCGGCGGCGACCCAGGCCCAACGGCTACGGACTGCATAGGTCGCGACGCTTTCGCCACGGCCGATCTGCGCGAGGCGCGCCAGCGAATCGGCGTAATAGCGTTCTGCTTCCGCGGTGTTGCCGCGCAGGTAGTGCATGTCCGCGATGCGTGCGCGCAGCACCGCATCCCAATCCGGCCTGACGACGCCCGACTCGCGCAGCCGCTCCTGCGCGCGCAGCACCAGAACGAGCGCTCGATCCGGCTCGTTGGTCACCTGCGCCAGCGTTGCAGCGGTTTCGTAACAGGTGACCGACGCGAGATCGTCCTCGCCGGCGAGCACGAGTCCCTCAGCGAGCGCGGCATTCGCCCTGGCGATCCAACCGAGTCCCGCGCTGACGATCGCGCTCTGACAAAGCAGTTGCCCGCGCAAGGCCTTGTCGCCGCTGTCGCGCGTCAGGTCGAGCGAGGTCGCGAGCATCTGCTGCGCACGCAATGGATTGGCATTGTTCGAGTAGAACTGTGCAAGTAGCGCCAGCACGGCGGCCTCATGCTCAGGCGGGTTCGTACCGATAGCGAGCTTCGCGTAGCTGCGCTCCAGCAGGTCCGCAATGGAGATCGGTGCTCGCGAGGGCGCCACGTCAGCCAGCATGGAGTTCACGAAGTCGATCACTGCGCCGCTGCGTGCCGAAAGCGCGCGTGCGCGATCGCGCTGGACCGTCGCTTCGCGCTTCTGCTGAATCGCAATGCCGCCGGCGACTGCCATCGAGGCCAGCACGACCGCTGCCGTGCAGGCTGCGATACGGTTGCGCACAAGGAATTTGCCGAATCGATACCACGCCGAGTCGGCGCGCGCGCGCACCGGGTCGCCGTTCAAGTAGCTGCGCAGATCGTCTGCGAAGGCCTCCGCCGTCTGGTAGCGCTCACCGGGTGTTTTCCGCAACGCCATCGCGAGGATGTTGTCGAGGTCGCCGCGCAGTGCGCGTGCCGGTTCGGTTTCGACGACAGCCCGCGCTTTCGCCATCGGCGTCCGTGCAGCGTCCGCCGTCGGATGCCGCCCGGTCAGCAGCTCGTACAGGATCACACCGAGCGCGTACACGTCGGTCGCCGTCGTCACTTCGCCACCCTGCACCTGCTCGGGCGTCGCATAGTCGAGCGTGAAGGCGTGCGCGTGCGCAGTCGTCGGCACGATCGGCGTCGCAGCCCTGAGATCGAGGATCTTCGCGGTGCCGAAGTCGAGCAGCTTCACGTGTCCGTCGGGCGTAACGAGGATGTTGGCCGGCTTGAGGTCGCGATGCAGGATGAGCTTGCTGTGCGCATGTGCGACGGCCGCAAGCACTTCGAGGAACAGCCGCACGCGCGCGCGCACGTCGAGCGAGCGCGATTGGCGCCAGCGATCCAGCGGCTCACCTTCCACGTATTCCAGAACGAGGTACGGCTGCCCGTCGCCGGTCACGCCCGCATCGATCAGCCGCGCGATGTTCGCGTGGTCCAGCCGCGCGAGCACCTGGCCTTCCTGGCGAAAGCGCGCGACCCCCTGCTCGCCCACCAATGCGAGATCGAGGAACTTGATCGCCGCGCGCCCTTCGAAGCGTCCATCGACGCGACGCGCGAGCCACACCGAGCTCATACCGCCTTGTCCGAGCGATCGTTCGAGTTCGTAGCTGCCGACCAGCGGTTGCATTGCTAGCGGCCCGCCACTCTCGCCGCGATATCAGTGCACCGCTTCGGGGTGGGTACGTCGTCGGTCGCGAGCATGAGCGCTTCTCGGATCTGCGCCTGTGCTTCTGCTGACCGACCCTGCATCGATGCAACAAGGGCATTCCCGCAGAGCAGCTCGGCACGCAACTGCGTATCCGGACTGCCGCGCGCCAGATCGATGGAACGCGCGAGCAGCGGCTGAGCTTTCGCGACATCGCCCGCATTGAGAAAGTACGTCGCGATGACATTCAGCATGGCCGCCTGAATGTCCGGCCGCGTCTCGACGCCGAGCAGTACCGATTGACTGCGCTCCAGCAGATCGGCAATGCGGATCGGCTGCTCGGCAGGCACGACTTCCGTCAGCACGCTGCTGACGAAATCGACGACTGCGTTGTTGCGCGCGGACAGTGCGCGCGCGTGGTCGCGCTGAACTCTCGCTTCGTGGGCCTGCCACATCGAAACGCCGGTCGCCAGAATGATCGCCAGCGCGACGACGGTGATCGCACTGACGACAGCCCGATTGCGCGCGACGAGACGCCCGAAGCGATACGCAATCGAATCTGGGCGCGCGCTCACCGGTTGCATATTCAGGTAACGCTGCAGATCTTCGCCGAGCGCGGCGACGGTGCTGTATCGCTCCGCCGGCAGCTTCTTCAGCGCCTTCGCGATGATGTTGTCGAGATCGCCACGCAGCTCGCGCACGGTCGCGCTCGGCCGGACGGGATCGCTGTTGACGACTGCCCGCAACTGGTCGACCGGCGTCTGCGCAGGGTCGGCGGTCGGATGGCGCGAGGTAAGCAGTGCGTAGAGCAGCACACCGAGCCCGTACACGTCGGTGGCCGTCGTAACTTCTGCGCCCTCCACCTGCTCGGGAGCGGCGTATTCGGGCGTAAAGGCTCGTCCCGGAAACTGCGTCAGCGCCGCGGCAGGCGAGCGCAGTTGCTCCTCGTCCATGAGCTTCGCGATGCCGAAGTCCAGCAGCTTCACCTGCCCGTCCGCCGTGACCAGGATGTTCGGCGGCTTGATGTCACGATGCAGGATCAACTTGCTGTGCGCATGCGCGACGGCATCGAGCACCTGCAGGAACAGGCGCACGCGCGAGCGGACGTCGAGCGCGGAGGTTTCGCACCAGCGGTCGATCGGCTGGCCCTCGATGTATTCGAGCACGAGAAAAGGCTGCCCTTCGCTCGTCACACCGGCGTCGATGAGCCGCGCGATGTTCGGATGCGTCAGCCGTGCGAGCGCACTGCCTTCGCGCTTGAAACGCTCCGTCCCGGCCGGCCCGAGGAGCGACAGATTCAGTAGCTTGACGGCGGCGCGCCCTGCGTATTGGCCGTCGCTGCGCTGAGCCAGCCACACGGCCCCCATGCCGCCGCGGCCGAGCAGGCGATCCAGCCTGTAGCTGCCGATCGGGCGCCCGGCCAGCTCAGACTCGACGGGCAGCGGCGTCGCCAATCCGTCGAGAAAGCCCTGTTCTTCGATCACGGACTGCCGGTGCAACAGCGCCGACAGATCGTCGGCCAGGAGGCTATCGGTATCGCGGATATGAGCGAGCCGCAGCGTGCGTACGTCCTCGTCCGCGTCCAGCAGCTCGTCCAGCAACGGGCTCAGGACGTGCCAGCGGTGTTTGTCGATGCGAGCCATTGGTTCTGCAATCGTAGCGCCAGTGCGATCCCGGCCACAGCCAGTGCGCAATCCGCAACGTTGAGCACCTCTGCGGTGCTCGGGCACACTTGGACGTCCCCTGGCCCGGGCAGCCTGGATGAACGTCACCGACGATGCATCGTTCGCGTCTCTTTATCGCGAGTTGCGGCAGATCGCGCAGAGCGCTCTGCGTCGCGGCGGCCCGCACCTGGGACTGAGCCCGACGACATTGCTGCACGAAGCCTACCTGGACATCTCACGCCGGCAGTCGCTGCAGTTTCCGGATCGGGCGCACTTCATGGCGTATGCATCGCGCGCCATGCGCGGCCTGATCATCGACTACGCACGCGAACGCCGCGCGCAGAAGCGCGGCGGGGGTTTCGACATCACCGAGCTGCCCACGGTCGTTCCCGACCTCGCAGCGGACGTGGGTGAGCTGCAACCATTGAGCGACGCGCTGGACGAGCTGGCGACGGTCGATACCACGCTCGCCGAGCTGGTGGACCTGAAGTTCTTCTGCGGCTTTTCGTTCGCGGAGATCGCCGCCATGCGCTCGACTTCGGAGCGCAGCGTGCGCCGCGACTGGAGCAAGGCGCGGTTGTACCTGCACGATTTTTTGAAAGCGGAGGAAGAGTAGAAGTCACTGAGAGGCGTGCATACAGGTTTCGGCCAGCCTCACTGCCACCGCGCCGGCGCGGACCTGTCCCGGCGTGCGTCGCATCCAGCGCCGCATCTGGCGCACGAGCGTGGAGTCGTCCGCGAACCCGACGTTGGTCGCGACCTCGCGCACCGTGAGGCTCGTCGATTCGAGCAGCCTGACCGCGACGCCGATGCGCTTGCGTTGCAGGTACGTGTGCGGCGTCAGACCATGGACGAGCTTGAACAGACGCAGGAAGTGATACTTGGACAGGTTCGCCGTCGCCGCGAGCGCCGCCAGGTCGATGCCGCTCGCGTAGTTGCTGTGCAGGAGATCGGTCGCGCGCGCGACACGATGATAGACCTCGCGACGCGTGGCCGAGCGGATCAGCGCCAGCTGGTCGACTCGATCGAGCAGTTGCTCGTGATGGGCGTGCATGCACGCCAGCAGAATGGTCAGCTGCTCGTCGTACCACGCTTCGTCCCGGCAGCCTTGCGCGAGCGCCTGCCGGATCGACTGCAACGCCGGGCTGACCACCGCATCGTGCGGGCGCAGGTGTTCGAGAAACTGGCTGCTGCGCCCTTCGAAGTGAATCTGCTCGACCAGCCGCGGGCTGAAGCAGATCGCCAGCGACTCGACCGTCTGCTCGCTGCGGATGCTGGTCGAATAGATGCGCCCGTGATTGAGGATGAGGAAGTTGTCGTCGTCGACGCCGATCGTGCGCCCATCGACGTGACAGTGCTGCACTCCGCCCCACGCGGCCCGGATGGACAGCGTGTGAGTGCAGGGGCCGAAGTCGGCGTAACGCGCGCGGCCGTAGACGATGCAGTTCTCCCGGCCCCATTTCGCAGTGAGCTCTTCATCGGGTGCAGCATCGCTCGTGGCCGAACCGATCCGCAGTCGCAGCAGCATCGACACTCGCCGCTCAGCTCTTGACTTGCAGACCGCTGGCCACGAGCTCGTAGCCCGCACCGGCCTTCGTCAACTTGCCCTGGACCAGCACCGTCTTGCCGATCAGGCTCGACGGCACGAAGAACGCCTCGTCCTTGAACGTGACATGCAGCTGGCTGGACGCGCTTTTCAAGGCGATCCAGCAGCCGCGCTGCTCGCACACCTTGGCGACCGTCGATTCGACGAGCACGTCGGCCGTGCCGCGATTCGCCAGCGACTGGACTGCGGCTTCGAGCGTGACCGGGGCCTTCAGGGTGAGCGGTGCCCCGTATCGCTCGCCGGCGCTGGCAGCCACGGCGGCCAGGCCGAGCAACAGTCCCATTAAATTTCGCATGACGGACGTCTCCTGTGAGGGTTTGCTTGTCTGGCTCAATCGCAACCCGGTCCCGCAACCGGCCACGAGACCGACCAGTCGCCATACGTATGCACCGTGGACCTTTTACCGGGCCGGAGCGTTGCTGATTCCCGGCACACCAGAACCGGCAGCCCCCGGTCACAATGAGCACGCCGAAAGCAGATTCCGCCCCCGTCGGCGCCGTGCCGACCGTCAGTGAGCAGCAGCCGCCCGCCCGAGCCAGCATTCTGCTGGTCGACGACCAGCCCGCGCGATTGCTGTCGTACGAAGCCATCCTGTATGGGCTCGGCGTCCAGTGCGTCCGCGCGCTTTCCGGGATGCAGGCGCTGGAGCGGCTGCTCGAACAGGAGTTCGCGGCGATCCTGCTCGACGTGAACATGCCCGAGATGGACGGCTTCGAGGTCGCACGCCTGGTCCGCGAGCATCCGCGGATGGAGCGCACGCCCATCATCTTCGTCACTGCAGTGAACGTCAGCGAGCTCGACCGCCTGAAAGGGTACGAGCTCGGTGCGATCGACTACATCGCGGTGCCCGTCGTGCCGGAGATCCTGCGCGGCAAAGTCGCAGTGCTGGTCGAGCTCTACCAGCGACGCGGCCAGCTGCAGGCGGTGAATGCAGCGCTGAGCGCCGCGCGCGCCAAGCTGGATGTCGAGCATGAAAAAGCGTTGGCCGAGCGTGACGCGCAGCTGCAGGCGGTATTCGAGCATCCGACCGATCTGATCGTCGTCCTGAAGGCGGAGCGCGACTCATCGGGCGCGATCGTCGACTGGATCTATGCAAGGGCGAATCGCAATGCCGCCGCCATCCTCAACCTGCCGCTCGAGCGCATCGTCGGCCGGCGGCTGAGCGAGGTCGTGCCGGAGCGCGCCGCCAAGGCATCGGAGCAATGCAAACTGGTGATCGAGCAAGGCCAGACCGTGCGCTACGAGAGCCAGTTCGCCGACCGCCATCTCGCGGTCACGATGTTCGCAGCCGGCACGGATCATGTGGTCAGCTCCGGACAAGACGTCACGGAGCAGCGTCGCTTGCAGGCGGCGCTGGAAGACACCGATCGCCGCAAAGACGAGTTTCTCGCCATGCTCGCGCACGAGCTGCGCAATCCGGTCGCGCCGATCGCCAACGCCGCGGAGCTGCTGTCGCGACTCGTACAGCACGAGAGCCAGCGGTCGCTCGTCGGCATCGTGCAGCGACAGTCCGCGCATCTTGCACGCCTGCTGGATGACCTGCTGGACGTGGCCCGGATCACCCAGGGCTGCATCGAGCTGCAGCGCGAAGTGATCGATGTCGGCACTTGTCTGCAGCTCGCGATCGAGACTGCTGAGCCGCTGATTCGCAGCAAGCGACATCGCCTGACGGTCACGCAGACGCAGGCGCCGATCTACGTAGCGGCGGACAAGGCGCGGCTGGGCCAGTGCATGGCGAACGTGCTCGTCAACGCGGCGAAGTACACACCCGACGGCGGCCAGATCTGCGTTCGCTCGTTCGTCGATCGCGACGAAGCGGTGGTCGAAGTCACCGATAACGGTATCGGCATCGCGCCCGAATTCCTGCCGCGCATCTTCGACCTGTTCGCTCAGGCCGAGCGCGGCCTCGACCGCTCGCAAGGCGGGCTCGGCGTCGGCTTGACCGTATGCAAACAGATGATCGAGATGCACGGCGGCAGTGTCAGCGCGAGCAGCCCGGGATGGGATCGCGGCGCCACTTTCGCCTTCCGGCTTCCGGTTGCAGAGCGGCCGATGACGGCGAACGCAACGCCGCCTGCGCAATCCGACGCGCTGCTACGGGTGATGATCGTCGACGACAACCGCGACGCGGCCGATTCGCTGTCGATGCTGCTGCAGTTCGAAGGTCGGCACACGCTGTGTGCGTACTCGGGAGAGCAGGCGCTGCAGGACATCGTCGCGTTCGACCCGCAGCTCGTGTTGCTCGACATCGGCTTGCCCGGCCTGGATGGCTATGAAGTCGCACGACGCCTGAAGACGATCTCGCCCGCGCTGCGCGTGGTAGCGCTGAGCGGTTATAGCCAGGCCGAGGACCAGCAGCGCTCGGCCGCCGCAGGCTGCGATGCACACCTCGTCAAGCCCGTCGACCTGGATTCGCTGAAAGGCGTGTTCGCGCGCTTGTAAGGACTGTAGGTCGGGCTTTAGCCCGACAATCCGGAGTCGGGCTGAAGCCCGACCTACAGCCTGAGTCTGACGCGTGTACCGGGCTCCGCGTCCTCGATCGTCAACTGCGCGCCGATCGCCTGTGCGCGCTCGCGCATCGATTGCAGACCGCTGCCGTCATCGACGAGGCCGCCGCAACCGTCGTCCCGCACGCTGATTTCGATCGTCCCGCCCGTGCTGCGCGCGCTGAGGGTCAACGTCGCGGCTTGCGCGTGCTGCAAGGCGTTCGAGATCGCCTCCAGCAACAGGAATTGCAGATGTCGCATCGCCTGGTCGGTGCCCTGCTGCCCAGTGCGGCAACTCATCGACCCGCCAGTCGATCGTGAGCCCGGCCTGTGCGATGCGTCGCTGCAACCGATAGCGCAGGCTCGCCAGCAGCGCATTGACGTCGCCGCTCGGCAGGTTCATCGCGTCGATCGACAGCTTGAGATGATCGAGCGACTCGCGCAGCGTCGCAGCGACTTCCTGCGCAGGCGCGGTGCCGCTTTCGAGCTGCCGCATCGCTGTCGCGAGATTCGCACCGACGCCGTCGTGCATGTCGCGCAGGATGCGCTCGCGCTCCGCCGTCACTGCACGCGCACGTTCGAGCTGCGAAACGCGCTCGAACGATGCGCGCAGCTCGCGTTCCTTCTGCTCGACTCGCTGTGCGAGCGAGGCCTGCAGTTGCACCGCCTCAGCACGGGCGAGGCGGAATCGCTTGCTCACGACCCACATGATCGTGAGCCCGAGCAGCATGCCGACGTATTTCGCCCAGGTCAGCTCGCCGAAGGCGCTCGAAACGAACTGCGATGCAAACGCGTCGTGCACGCCTGCCACCAGCAACGCGATGAGACCGCTCCACAGCAGCACGCGCTCCGTCGAGTGGTTCTTCCGCAGG
>CAWISC010000045.1:0-92092 GCA_963838635.1 uncultured Gammaproteobacteria bacterium
GGCGGAGTGCACGAGCTTGAGCCTGGGGTGAGTCCGCGTGATGCGGCTCAGCGATTCGACCGACTGCGGCACGGCGATGTAGATCCCCTGCGCGTATTCGACGCCGATGTCGGCGAGACAGGCGAGCACTTCGGCCGTCTCGACGCGCTCTGCGATGGTCTTGATGCCCATCGCGTGACCGATCTGCGTGATCGCCTCGACCATGCTGCGGTCGACGTGGTCGGTGGTCACGTTCTGGATGAACTGGCCGTCGATCTTCAGGTAATCGACCGGAAGATTCTTCAGGTACATGAACGACGACAGGCCGCTGCCGAAGTCGTCGAGCGAGAACTGGCAGCCGCGCGAGCGGAACTCGCGCATGAAGTGCACGACGTTCGGCAGATTGGAGATTGCGGCGGTCTCGGTGATCTCGAAGCACACCGCGCCGGGGCTCAAATCGTAGGTCTGCAGCTCATTGATGAGGAATTCCAGGAAGCGATCGTCGTTGAGCGACGTGCCCGACAGGTTGATCGACAACGTGTAGCCGTGGCGTGCATCGCCGTCCGCGCGGTAGTGCGCGAGCGTACCGAGCGCCTGGCTCACTACCCAGCGGTCGATCATCGGCATGACGTTGTAGCGCTCGGCAGCCGGGATGAATTCCGCCGGCAGCACCAGCTCGCCATTCTCGCCGCGCATTCGCACCAGCAGCTCGTAGTGACCGCGCGGATCGCGGTTGCTGCCGATCGGCACGATCGGCTGGTAATACAGCTCCAGGCGATTCTCTTCGCAGGCGCGCGTCAGTCGCGACACCCACTGCATTTCGCGGTGACGCTCCGGCGCTGCGCCGTATTGATACATATGTACGCGATTGCGGCCGGAGTCCTTCGCCGCGTAGCACGCGACGTCGGACGCGCTGAGCACGCTGCCGATGCTCTCGCTGGTGCTGTTGATTTCGACGATGCCGATGCTGACACCGACGTTCATCGCGCCGTCCTGCCACTCGAAGCGGTACTCGCGGATCGCCTGGCGCAGGCTGTCGGCGATCTTCGCGGCGCGGTCGGCGGTGCAATCCTGCAGCAGGATGCCGAACTCGTCGCCGCCGAGACGCGCAATCGTGTCACTGGTCCGGATACGTGTTTGCAGAATACCGGTGATCTGCTTCAGCAGGCGGTCGCCGGCCTGGTGACCGCAGGTGTCGTTGACGAGCTTGAACTGGTCGAGATCGAGATACAGCAGCACGTGCGTCGTCGCCTCGTCCGAGCGCGCGGTCAGCAGCGCTTCGTTCAGGCGATTCTCGAACTCGCGGCGGTTGATCAGGCCGGTCAGTGCGTCGTGGCTCGCCTGATACGCGAGCGCGCGGCGCAGACGGCGCTCGCGACTTACGTCATGGAACACCATCACCGCGCCGATGATCCGTCCGACGCGATCGCGGATCGGCGCGGCGGAATCCTGGATCGCGATTTCCTGGCCGCGACGGTTGACCAGCACTGTCTGGTCGGTCACCGCAATGACGTTGCCCTCGCGCAGCGCGCGGCTCACCGGATCTTCGAGCGGCTCGCGCGTGACTTCGTTGAGGATGTTGAACACTTCGCGCAGCGTGCGGCCCTGCGCCTGGTTCGAATCCCAACCGGTCAGGTCCTCCGCGACCGGGTTGAGATACTCGATGCGGCCGGTGGCGTCGGTCGTGATCACGGCGTCACCGATCGACTGCAGCGTGACCTGCGCTTTTTCCTTCTCCTCGAACACCGCGGTTTCGGCGCGCTTGCGCTCGCTGATGTCCGAAATGGTGCCTTCGTAACCGACGAGGTTGCCGGCGTCGTCCTTCACGGCGCGCGCATTCTCGATCACCGTCAAAGTCGTGCCGTCGATACGCTGCAACTGGAACTCCGCGTTGCGGATCTCGCCGTCGCGCTCTAGCGCCTCGATGATGGCGACGCGTTCCAGCGGGTTGTGATAGATCGTTTCCGGCGCGTGCGCCAGCAACTCGGCCGGTGAAGAGAAACCGACCATGCGTGCGAGCGCCGGATTGACCGACAGGAAGCGGCCGTCGCGCGTCGAGCTGTAGACGCCTTCCATCACGTTGTCAAAGAGACGGCGGTAACGCGCCTCGCTTGCGCGCAACGCGCCTTCGGCCCTGCGGCGCTCGATCGCGATTCCGGCGAGCTGCGTCATGCGCGCCATCAACTCGAAGTCACGGCGCAACGGGCTGCGCGGTCCTCTGAAATACAGCGCGAGCGTGCCGAGGATGCGGCCGTCCGACGCATGAATCAGAGTCGACCAGCAACTGCGCAATCCGACGGCCAGCGCGACGTCGCGCATGTTCTCCCACAGCGCATCGCGGGCAATGTCGGCGACGATGACCTGGCGCTGCAGATAGACGGCTGCCGCGCACGAGCCATTGCGCACCGCTATCTGGATCGACTCCGCAGCACGCGCGTACTCGACGGGCAGGCGCGGGCCCGCGCAGAGATTCAGGCGCATCCCTTTGTCGTCGAGCAGTCGCAGCGCGCACACGGTGTCCGGCGCGACCCGCTCGGTGACTTCGGTAATCGCTTCGAGCGTGATGCGCAGATCGACGTTCGCGGCGAGGCGCTCGAACACGCGTCGCTCGCCGGCCGCGAGCAGCTCCATGCGCTTGCGCTCCGTGATGTCGGTGATGCTGCCGCGGATCAGCCGGTGCTCGCCGGACTGCAGCCGCACCCAACGTACTTCGCAGGGAACGTCGTTGCCGAGCGCGTCGCGGAACACCCATTCGAGCACCGGGCACTCGCCCGCCAGCGTCATTTCGAACTGCGTCCGATTCGCGTCGCTCGATGCAGAGCCGTCCGGCTGCTGCGGCGGACTGAGCACGTCGGGGTTGCTGGAGAGCAGTACCGCGCGATCCATCTTGAAGAAGCGCACCGCATTCTCGTTGACGTCGACGAGCTGCTGACGATCGAGATCGACGACGACGATGATCTCGGGTGCGTGCTCGACGAGCGTGCGATAGCGCGCCTCGCTATCGCGCAGAGCAGCGTCCGCGGCCTTGCGATCGGTGGTGTCGCGCAAGCAGACGATGTACAGCGTGCGCCGGTTCAGCTGCGTCTTGCTGACCGCAAGCTCGGCCGGAAAGTGCGCGCCGTTGGAATGCAGACCGAGCGTCTCGTGCGCCGCGAGGTCGACCTGCGTGTCGTCGAGACGCGCGGCGAGCTGTTCGAGCTGCGCCGGCAGCGTCTGTTTATCGGCGAGTTGCGGCAGCAGAAAGCTGAGCGAGCGTCCGGCGATCTCGGCTTCGACGTGACCGAAGACGCGCTGTCCCGTCGCGTTGAGCGAAACGATGTGCCCCGCCTCGTCGACGGTGACGATGACGTCCTTGACGTGATCGAGGACCGCCTGCAGCTGGCTCGCGGTACTTTCGCGCAGCTCGCGCGTGAGATTGGTCGCCTCGTCGGACATGAGCTGCATCGAACGAACGATGCCGCGCCGCTCGTCGTCCGTGCGCGCGTAAGTGGTCTCGACGGCAGGAAGCAGCTTGGCGAGGTCGATCTCGCCGTCCGCTCCCAGCGCGTCCTTGACCTGCTTGTCGAGCAGTCGATGCATCGTCCCAGTCCAGACAGGAAGCCAGGCAAAAAGCCTGCATGTCAGACAGGCTGTCCCGCATCGTAGGGCGATGAGTGCGCCGCAAGGTGTGAAGCACCTCGCGGTTTTATGTGAAGGCAGAACGCCGGTTTTCCAGAGTAAAAACCGATGTTTATGTTGTATTGCTAAGGTAGTCAGGCGGAAGCCTGACCCACAGCCGTGCCCGCCCTTGTGGGTCAGGCTTCCGCCTGACTCCTATTCCGCGGTTTCCTCTTCGCGGCCGGCCCGCTTGCGCTCGTGCTCCTTGAGCGCCCGCTTGCGCAGCCGGATCTGCGTCGGGGTCACCTCGACCAGCTCGTCGTCGGCGATGAACTCCATCGCCTGCTCCAGCGTGTAACGGATCGGCGGCACCAGGATGATGTTCTCGTCGCGGCCCGCGGCGCGGATGTTGGTGAGCTTCTTGCCCTTCAGCGGATTGACGACCAGGTCGTTGTCGCGGCTGTGGATGCCGACGATCTGGCCTTCGTAGACCTCGTCGCCGTGCGCCGCCATCAGCTTGCCGCGCTCCTGCAGATTGAACAGCGAATAGGCCAGCACCTTGCCCTGCGCGTTCGAGATCAGCACGCCGTTGGTGCGCTGGCCGATCTCGCGATCGAGCACCGGGCCGAAGTGATCGAAGATGTGATGCATGATGCCGGTGCCGGACGTGAGCGTGCGGAACTCGGTCTGAAAGCCGATCAGCCCGCGTGACGGGATCACGTAGTCGAGGCGCACGCGCCCCTTGCCGTCGGGATACATCCCGGTGAGCTGGCCGCCGCGCTCACCCAGCTCCTGCATGATCGAGCCCTGCGAGTCTTCGTCCAGGTCGACCGCCAAGGTCTCGTACGGCTCGCACGGCTGGCCTTCGATCTCCTTGATGACCACGCGCGGCCGCGACACCGCGAGCTCGTAACCTTCGCGCCGCATGTTTTCCAGCAGCACGCCGAGGTGCAGCTCGCCGCGCCCGAAGACGCGGAACTTGTCGGGATCGTCGGTCTCCTCGACGCGCAGCGCGACGTTGGTCAGCGCCTCGCGCAGCAGCCGCTCGCGGATCTGCCGGCTGGTGACGTACTTGCCGTCACGACCGCAGAACGGCGAGTTGTTGACCTCGAAGGTCATGCTGATCGTCGGCTCGTCGACTACCAGCGGCGGCAATGCCTCGGGTCTACCCGGATCGCAGATCGTGTCGGAGATCTCGGGAAACTCGATGCCGGCGAAGGCGACGATGTCGCCCGCGCTCGCTTCGTCCGCCTCAACGCGATGCAGGCCGAGAAAGCCCATCACCTGCATGATGCGCTCGTTGCGCACCTTGCCATCACGATCGACGACGACGACCGGGCTGTTGCGCCGGATCTTGCCGCGCTTGATGCGCCCGATGCCGATCGTCCCGACGTAGCTCGAATAGTCGAGCAGACTCACCTGCAGTTGCAGCGGGCCGTTCTCGTCGACGTCCGGCGGCGGGCAGTTCTTAACGATGGCTTCGAACAGCGGCGTCATGTCGGCGGCCGGCTGGTTCGGCTCGTTGCCGGCGAAGCCGCGCAACGCCGAGGCATACACGACCGGAAAGTCCAGCTGCGCCTCGCTCGCACCGAGCTTGTCGAACAGGTCGAACGTCTGGTCGAGCACCCAGTGCGGGCGCGCTTCGACGCGGTCGATCTTGTTGATGACCACGATCGGACGCAGGCCGTGCTTGAAGGCCTTCTGCGTCACGAAGCGCGTCTGCGGCATCGGCCCGTCGACGGCGTCGACCAGCAGCAGCACTGAGTCGACCATCGACAACACGCGCTCGACCTCACCGCCGAAGTCCGCGTGTCCTGGCGTGTCCACGATGTTGATGCGGTATTCGCGCCACTGGATCGCGGTGTTCTTCGCGAGGATCGTAATGCCGCGCTCGCGCTCCAGCGCGTTCGAATCCATGACGCGCTCGGGCACGATCTCGCGCGCGGCGAACGTGCCTGACTGCTTCAGGAGCTGATCGACGAGGGTCGTCTTGCCATGATCGACGTGCGCGATGATGGCGATGTTGCGGAGCTGGGCGGTGGACACGGGAACGGATTTGCGGCCGGGAGGGCCGCGCATTCTACCCTATCGGCGATCGCGGTAGGTCGGGCTTTAGCCCGACTCTCTCAGCCCGACTTGGTGGTTTCCCGGGCCTTGGCCGGCTGGATCGGCTCGCCCGCCGCGTCGGTCTGCGGTGCCGCTTTTTGCTGTGCCGGCACATTGCCGACCACGAACGGGATCGAGAACGTGCGGCTCAGGTTCTGGTTGCCGATCTGAGTGGTGGCGACGACCGTCAGGTAGAAGACCCCGGCGCGGTCCGGCAGCACCGAGACGGTGTGCAGGTACGGCTTTGACGGCTCGACATCCGTGAAGCGCGCGCTCAGCGTCCCGGCCAGCGTCACGCCGTCCATGCCGCTGACGACGACTTCCAGCGCATCCACGCCCGCGTTCGGAACGAAGGCGATCTGCAATTCCGTCGGGGTGCCGACTGCGGGCCGCGACGCAAAGTCATAGCGGATCTGGACTGCCGCGCCGGGCTTGCCGTTGCCGACCGCGCGCGCCATGCGCGCCATGGGATCGGCCACAGCTGGTTGCGCAGGCTGCGCCGTCGCCGCTGCCGCGCCGGGGTCCGGCTCCGATCCGCACGCGGCGAGCGCGAGGCCGACGATCGAAAGACAGATGGCTAGACGGTTCATCCTGATCATGCCTCTTGAAAGAAGGGCGCGTCTCAACTGCCCGTGACGGCTACTGTCATGCAGCGCGGCTGCTGATTGCCGACCAAGTCCATCTCGAAATCGTACACCTCGATAACGAACGTCCCGGCGGGAAGTTGGAACGCATTGATGGTTTCCTGACCTGGCGTCGTGTGCGGCCGCTGCCCGGGCGGGCTGCTCAAACCAGCCGCGACGAGCGCACCACGACTCAGGACGAAGATGTCCGGGTCGGTGGCGAACGTCGTCCCGACACCATCCGTCACGCCAGTGACCTGAATGCTGACCTGGCGCGCAACGTTGTTGTCGAAGCGCAGAAAAACCCGGTTGCCGAGCTTGTTGGTGCTGACATCGCCGAAAGGCGAACGGCTGCAGACCGTAATCTGCGTATTGAGAGAGATCGAGTTGTAAACCGGCAGGACCTCCGCATCGCCGCCGTCGGTGCTCTCGCCGGCGCCGAAATCGTCAGTGCCGAGAATACTTTCTCCTGCGAGCAGGTCGTCGATCGCTTGCACCGAAGCTGGCTGCGCTGCGCGCAGACCCTCGGCGAAGGAGAAGATGCTCGTCAGCGCATCGGTATCGACTTGTGCGTCGGTCATCACCGAGAACAGCGGCGCGAAGCCGAGCGCTGCGTTGTCGCCTGCTTCATTGGCCGGGTCGAACAGGTCCCACAGGATCTCGCCGACCGAGAGCTCGGAGAACCAACCTTCGGTTACGCCCGCGCCCGCGCTGTCCGTTTCCATGTCGATGGCGAAGTCGTCCTGCACGCCCTGCTGCGAGTCGCGATAGATCGGACTGCCCAGCACCATGCCGGAGAACGCGTTGCCCCAGCCCTCGCCGAATGCGACGCGCGGGTCGAGGGGAACGTCGTTGCCGTGCTCGCCGCCGATGGAATCGGAGCGCCCGAAGCGATCCTCGAGGTAGTGGCCGAACTCGTGCGCGATCACCGACTGATCGAACTCGTCGGTGTCGCCAGCCCCGCCCGCGAAATCGCCCAGGATGTAGATTCCGTCTGCGAACGGCTGGCCGCAATCATCGACGTCCATAGGGGGCGGACCGCGCAGCACATAGCTGCTGGTGCCGATATCGCCGTCGTCCGGGCAGAAGCCCTGCACGTTGGCGCGATTGTCCTCGCTCCAGAGCAGCCGCAGCTCCGGGAATGCAGCGTCGGGCAACGCGCTCAGCACTTGCTCTTTCGCACGAAACACCGAGTCGAGAATTGCGAACGACGCTGCTGCTCGCTCGCCCGTATAGCTGTTGCCGACGAAGCCGCTCGGCGCGTTCAGGTTGCGCGTGCTGTTCGCGGCGCCGCTGCTCGTGCTGGCGCCATCGAGCGCGTACAAAGCGTCGTTCGCGCCGGCCGTCGTGTTGTTGCGAACCGAGAAGTTCCAGGTCGGCGCCGCGCCGGTCTTGATCATCTCGGCCCGCGCGCGAATGAACATGTTCGTGTTCGACGGCACGCTCAGCGAGTAATTGCCCGAGGCGTCCGTCGTGGTCGTCGCGAGGACCGAACCGCCCGCAGTCGCGATTGCCTGCACAGTCACTTGCCGCGCCGGCGCCTGTACTACGGCTGCAGGGTTGAGCCCGTTACCGAGCACGGCGTCGAATGGAATTCTGTCGAACGTGATCTGCCCGGAGACCGTGACGCTTGCCGGTGGCGGCGGACCGCCGCCGCCACCGCCCCCGCCGCCGCAGGCAGACAGCAGCAGGCCGACGAGCGCAGCCATCGCCGCCGATCGAGCCGATGCCAAGTGTCGCGAAATCATGGGGGTGCGGGTCATCCGGTCCATTTAGGAGCGCGCCGAACCTACCACAGCGCGCGCTCCGACGAAAACCAAGCACTTCATGGATTCGCGCGGCGCCTACAGCTCGAGCGGCCCTTCCGCAATCGCAGCCAGCTGCTCGCGCAGCGCCAGGACCTGGTTCTCCCAGTAACGCGGCTCGATGAACCAGGGGAACGCCGCCGGAAATGCCGGATCGCTCCAGCGGCGCGCCAGCCACGCCGAGTAGTGAATCATGCGCAGGGTGCGCAGACTCTCCACCAGCACCAGCTCGCGAGCATCGAACGTAGAGAAGTGCGAGTACCCTTCCAGCACGTGCGTGAGCTGCTCGCTCATCTCGCCACGCGTGCCCGACAGCAGCATCCACAGATCCTGCATCGCCGGTCCCGTCAGGCAATCGTCGAGGTCGACGAAGTGCGGTCCCGTATCCGTCCACAGCACGTTGCCGCGATGACAGTCGCCGTGCAGACGCATCTCCGCGACGCCATGTGCCGTATCGAAGGCCGCGCGGATCTCCTGCAGCAGATCCGCGGTCAGCGACTCGTAAGCGGTCTGCAGATGCGCCGGAATCCAGTCGCTGTCGAGCAGATAGTCGCGCGGATCCTGCCCGAGCCGCTCGATATCGATGCGGCCGCGATGGCGAAAGCGCTGCCGCCTGCCGACCAGATGAATACGGCCGAGGAAGCGGCCCATCCACTCGCGCTCGGTGCGCGTGCCGAGCTCGGGCCAGCGGCCGCCGCGGCGCTCGAACACAGCGAAGCCGAAGCCCTCGTATTCGAACAGCGTGCGGCCATCCTGCACGAGCGGCGGCACGACCGGGATCTCCGCGGCCGCGAGCTCGAGCGCGAAGCCGTGCTCCTCGGCGATCGCCGCGGCGCTCCAGCGCTGCGGACGGTAAAACTTCGCTACCAGCGGCGCGCCGCCCTCGATGCCGACCTGGTACACGCGGTTTTCGTAGCTGTTCAACGCAAGGATGCGCCGGTCGGAGACGTAACCGAGCGACTCCACCGCCGCGATGATGACGTCGGGCGTGAGGCGGTCGTACGGATGGGTGTCGCCGCGGCTCAGCAATGAAGGACTCATGCGCGAATTGTGGAGCGTATGGGCGATGACGGATACTTATTCATCATGACAATTCTCGTAACCGGCGGCGCCGGGTATATCGGCAGCCATGTCGTTCGCCAGCTCGGCGAGCGTAATCAGACAGTAGTCGTGCTCGACAATCTTTCCTCCGGCTTCCGCCCGGCAGTCGTGCACGGCGAGCTGGTGGTCGGCGACACCGGCGATCGTGAGCTCGTCGGCAGCCTGCTGCGCGAGCGCCGCATCGAGACGGTGATGCACTTCGCAGCGCACACCATCGTTCCCGAGTCCGTCACGAATCCGCTGAAGTACTACGGCAACAATACCTGCTCGACCCGCAGCCTCCTGCAAAGCTGCCAGGAGGCCGGCGTCAAACACTTCGTATTTTCTTCAACTGCCGCCGTCTACGGCATTCCCGCCGGGGGCACAGCGGCCGAGGACTCGCCGACAGCGCCGATCAATCCTTACGGCACGTCGAAATTAATGAGCGAATGGATGCTGCGTGACGTGGCCGCCGCGACCGCACTGCGCTACGTCGTGCTGCGCTACTTCAACGTCGCCGGCTCGGATCCCGGCGGCCGCATCGGCCAGTCGACGATCAACGGCACCTTGCTCACCAAGGTCGCGTGCGAAGTCGCTGTCGGCAAGCGACCCCACGTGTCGATCTTCGGTACCGACTATCCGACCCAGGACGGCACCGGCGTGCGCGACTACATCCACGTCGAGGACCTCGCCGATGCGCACCTCAAGGCGCTCGACTATCTCCGGCAGGGCGGCGCGTCCGCGACGCTCAATTGCGGTTACGGCCACGGCTACAGCGTCCGTGAAGTGCTCGCGACCGTCGAACGGCTCAGTGGCCGTCCGCTGACGACGATCGAAGCGCCGCGGCGCGCCGGCGATCCGCCGTCGCTCGTGGCCAGGGCGGATCGCATCCGCCAGGTCCTCAGCTGGTCGCCGCGGCATGACAACCTGGATGCAATCGTGCGCTCGCAGCTGGAATGGGAGCGGCGGCTGCAGCGTGAGCCGCAATTGCAGAGGAATTCCTAGCCGAAAAGTCCAGCGACGCCGCCCGGATTGCGACGCGCGGCACAAGCTCCAGCCTATGTTAAGGCGCTAGAATGCGCGGCACATGCGCCTGCCCCGTCCCAAGTCCCTGAGCAGCTTGATGCTGACCGGTTTCGCGCTGGTCTCAGTCCCGTTGCTCCTCGCGGTCGTGATAGCCGCCACCAAGGTGCGCACGCTGTCCGAAGAGAGCGCCGCGCTGGTGCGCAGTGGGGTCGAGACTGCGCACCTCACACAGCAACTGTTCCAGCAGATCGCCTCGATCGAGCGCAGTGCCAAGCTTTACCAGGTGCTCAACGATCCGGGCCTGCTCGAGGTCTACAGCGACAGCCGCGAACGGCTTCTGGTCACGCTGGACACGATCGAAACGACGGCAGCCGACAGCGTCCGCCGCACGCAGCTGCAAGCGTTACGGCAATCGCTGCGGCGAGTCGACGGCGCATTGCTCGCTCGCACTCCGGTTGCCGCGGAGGTCGTGCGCGATGCGGTCGAAGCGATTGCGCCGATGTGGGAGGCAGCGTTCGAGCTATCCGCTGTCACCGGCGAGCGCATCGAGACCGGCCTGTCGCGGCTGCAGACTTCGACGGCCGAGACTCAGCAATACCTGTTCTGGCAGTCGGCAGCGCTGATTCTGCTGACGGCGCTGCTCGTCACCGTATTCACGTTCCTCTTGATGCGCCCGATCCGCCAGATCGACAGCGCCATCAGTCAGCTCGGCAAAGGCACGTTCTCCAAAGGGATCAACGTGCGAGGTCCGACCGACCTGGTGAACCTCGGCCGCCAGCTCGAGTGGCTGCGCATGCGGCTGCTGGAGCTCGCGCAGGAGCGCAACCGCTTCCTGCGGCACATGTCGCACGAGCTGAAGACGCCGCTCGCCAGCATTCGCGAAGGCACGGAACTGTTGATGGACGGCGCGGTCGGTGAACTGGACAGCGCCCAGCGCGAGGTAACGACGATCCTGCGCGACAACGGCATCAAGCTGCAGTCGCTGATCGAGAACCTGCTTTCATTCAGCGCCTGGCAGGCGCGGCACTCGGGACTGGAGATCAGCGAGTTCCGGCTGCGGCCGCTGATCAAATCGACGCTCGAGACGCATCAACTGACGCTCCTCGCGCAACGCGTGCACCTCGATCTCAAGGTGCAGGACGTGGAGTTGCGCGCGGATCGGGCAAAGCTGAAACTGATCCTGGACAATCTGTTGTCGAACGCCCTCAAATACAGCCCGCGCGGCGGTACGATTTTCATTCACGCGCACGCGGACAAGGACCTGCTGGTGCTCGACGTGGCCGATACCGGCCCGGGGATCACCAAGGAAGAGCGCACCGCAATTTTCGACGCGTTCTACTCGGGCCGCGCCCCGACGGCCGGCCACCTGAAAGGCACCGGGATCGGCCTGTCGGTCGTCTCGGAATTCGTGCAGGCTCACGGAGGCTCGGTGGAGATCTTGGACGGCGTATTTCCCGGCGCGCACTTTCGCATTCGCCTGCCGCTGGCGCCGCAACTCGAAGCGGAGCCGGCATAGCCATGCTCTTGCGCTGTGTCGTCGCGAGCCTGCTGAGCACCCTCGCCGGCTGTGCGCTCACAGACAAACTCAGCAACGCGCCGCTGCCTGCGCCGATCATGGCGCCGGCGCAGATCTCCGCAAGCGGACTGCGCGGGTACCTCGAAACGATGGAAGGACTGGCGAGTCCCGACCCGGCGCGACAAGCGGACGTGTTTTACGAGGTGGAGCGCGAGTACACGCGCGCGCCGACCACGGCGAGCACGTTGCGGTACGCGATCGCGCGGGTGACTCCCGGACATCCCGCGACCAGCCCGCAGGAAGGCAAGCGGCTGCTGGAGGCTTTGCTCGCAACCCCGGAGCGGATGACTCAGGAAGAACGTGCGTTCGCCACCGTATTACTTAACGAAACGAACGCACGTTTGAAGCTCGAAGCGGAGAATCGTCGGCTGCTGGCGACACTCGACGACCGCAGCCGGTCGCAGGCAAACTCGGACAAGCGGGTGCAAGCGCAAGTAGAGGAAAATGCGCGCTTACGGCGCCTTCTCGCCGAGGCCCAGCAAAAGCTGGACGCGATCAAAGAAATCGAGAGGACCATCATTGAACGCAGTCCCACGCCCCCTGGCAGTCGCGATGCCAACCCAAGTGAAACGCAAAGCTCGTCTACTAGTCGTTGACGACGATCCGGGGCTGCTGCGGCTGCTCACGATCCGTCTGCGCGCAGAGAATTACGAAGTCGACGCAGTCGAGAGCGCTGCTGCCGCGCTCGCGGCGCTGGGGCGCGTGCGTCCGGATCTGGTCATCACCGACTTGCGCATGGACCAGATGGACGGCATCGGCCTGCTCAAGGAAATCCAGAGTCGCGCGCCGGGGCTGCGCGTCATCATCCTGACCGCGCACGGCACGATTCCGGATGCAGTTCAGGCGACGCAGAGCGGCGCGTTCGCGTTCCTCACCAAGCCGGTCGACAAGCAGGAGCTGCTCGATCAGGTTGGCAAGGCACTCAAGGTCTCGGGCTTCGCCGACACGACCGAAGATTGGCGCAGCGAGATCGTCACGCGCAGCGCCGTCATGGAAGAACGTCTCGCGCAGGCGCACATGGTGGCGGGCACCGACGCGCGCGTCATGATCACGGGCGAAAGCGGCACCGGCAAAGAGCTGCTGGCGCGCGCGATTCATCGCGCCAGCCCGCGCCGCAATCGGCCATTCGTCGCGATCAACTGCAGCGCGATGGCCGAGAACCTGCTCGAGAGCGAGCTGTTCGGTCATGCCAAAGGCGCATTCACCGGCGCGATCCGCGAGCATCGCGGCCTGTTCCAGGCCGCCGACGGCGGCACGCTGATGCTCGACGAGATCGGCGACATGCCGATGCGGTTGCAGGTAAAGCTGTTGCGGGTGCTGCAGGAGAATTCGGTGCGCCCGGTCGGCAGCACCGAGGCGATGACGGTGAACGTGCGGATCATCTCCGCCACGCACCGCGACCTGAAGCAGCTGATCATGGGCGGGCACTTCCGCGAAGATCTCTATTACCGGCTCAACGTCGTGCACATCGAGATGCCGTCGCTGAACAAGCGGCGCGAGGACGTGCCGCTGCTGGTTTCGCACTTTCTCGAGAAGGTCGCGCAGGAGAGCGGACTGCAGCGTCACATCTACGCACCGGAAGCGGTCGAGCTGCTCGTCAGCGCGGACTGGCCCGGCAACGTGCGTCAGCTCGAGAACGTAGTGCGCCAGAACGTCGCGTTGGCGACCAGCCCGATCATGAGCGCCGAGCTCGTGCAGGCAGCGCTGGGCGGCGGTCCGACGCGTCTGCCCTCCTTCGACGAGGCGCGCGACGAGTTCACGCGCAACTATCTATCGCAGATCCTGCAGATCACCGGCGGTAACGTCAGCCAGGCGGCGCGACTCGCGAAGCGCAACCGCACTGACTTCTACAAGCTGCTGGCGCGTCATCAGCTGACGCCCGAAGACTTCAAGCAGCGCTAGCGCTCTCCCGCCGACACGAAAAAACAGAGCCCGTCTTGCGACGGGCTCTGCTTCATCTCTTGAGTGAGTTTTGCGCTTAGCGGGTTCGCCGACGGCGAATCAGGCCGAACCCGAGCAAGCCCAGACCGAGCAGCGACAGCGTTGCCGGCTCCGGCACCGCGCGGGTATACGAACCCGTGCCATACGCCTCGGTGTCGATCCTGCAGAAAATGAAGTGGCAGTCCTTGTCGATGAAGCTCCAGCTGCTGGCGCCGACATCCGCGAAATTGAGCGACAGATTGGCGAAGATCATCGATCCGCCGATGATGTTGCGGTTCGCGTCCAGCTGGTACTCGCCGATGGCGCCAGTGCCGCTGATGTTATGGCCGCCGAACCAGAAGCTGTAGCTCAGCACCTCGCCGAGGATGAATTCGCTCAGGTACCCCGGGTTGCCGAAGAGATTGGGATCACCGGTCAACGTACCCGTAACCGACGGAACCTCGCTGCAGTCGCCTGCCGTGCACACGCCCGAATAGTTCCACGTGATCGGAATTGCATTCGCGTACACCGGGGCAGCCAGTGCCACGGTCGCCAAAATCGCCTTGAATAGTGTTCGCATTTCTGTGTGCCCCTGTTAGTCCCTTTTCGCAGGCCGTCATTGGCTGCGATTCCTGTACGAATGTCTGCAGGGTTCGTGCCGCATCTGCAAACTCTTTATCCATCAATCAGTTATCTCGCTAGGGGGCGACTCCGGGCGGACGCCCTGTAAAGCGACCCGACAAGCCGAATCGCAGGCCCCACAAAACGCTAGTCATCGTTGTCGTTGGCAATGCGGCACTGCAAAATTGCTCGACACGGCCCAGGTGTCCCCTCCTTGAGACGTCTTGCCGGGCGGCCGCGAATCGACCAGTCTGCCCGCGGCCTGGCCACCATTTTCAGGGAATCCGCATGACGAACGTTCGCCCCAGCCATTGGGCTGCCGTACTGCTGGCTGCTTTTAGCACCGCACCTGCCTTCGCCGTCGACATCACTCCCAGCGGCGACTTGCGAGCCGCCATCGCTGCGCTGAAGCCAGGCGAGGAATTGGTGCTGGCGGGTGGGAGCTACAACCTCAACAGCAGGTTCGGCGTCACCGTCGTCGGCACCGAGGCCCAGCCGATAGTGATGCGCGCGAAAACGGGCGAGCGCGCCATCATCAACATGACGACCGACCAACAGAACATCATCGAAATCACCAGCTCGCGCTACTTCGTCGTGCGCGCGATCGAGTTCACCGGCGGCTCGCACGGCATTCGACTCGTCGACTCCGACTTCGTCACGATCGAGGATTGCGCGATTCACGACACCGGCGACGTCGCGCTGTCCGCGAACTCGGGCGGCACGTACGAAGGCCTCAAGATCCTGCGCAACCACATTCACCACACCAACGGTACCGGCGAGGGGATGTACCTGGGCTGCAACAACAACGACTGTCGGGTCGCAAACAGTCTGATCGCGAACAACTACATCCACCACACGAACGGGCCGACGGTCGCACAAGGCGACGGCATCGAGCTCAAGGAAGGCAGCTACGGCAACATCATTCGCGACAACGTCATTCACGACACGAACTATCCCGGCATCCTCACGTACAGCGCCGTCGGCAACGGTCCTGCCAATGTCGTCGAGGGCAACCTCGTCTGGAACTCGAATGACAATGCGATCCAGGCGTCGGCAGACGTGATCATCCGCAACAACATCGTGCTCGACGGGCCGATCGCTTTGCAGAACCACCAGGCCGGCAGTCCTTCCAACATCCAGATCGTGAACAACACGATCATCACCGAGGGGACCGGCATCGAAGTGCGCAACGTGGTTGGCGCGGTGCTCATCGCGAACAACGCGATCTACTCGCAGTCGGGGACGGCCATCCAGCTGCTCAGCGGCAACCTCGGTCTGGTGACGGTCGCCGGCAACGTCGGCCACGGCGGGCTGCAGGGAGCGTCGAGCGGCTTCACCGAAGGTAAAGGAATCGCGACGGATTTCGTCAACGCGCACTACGGCGTGCCGCCGATCGACGTCTTTCCAAAGGCCGGGTCGGCGCTGATCGGCTCGGCCGCTGCGACCCACGTCCCTGCAACGGACTTCAACGGCACAGCGCGCAGCGGAGCGAATGACGTCGGCGCATATCGCTACTCGGCTAACGGCAATCCAGGATGGACGCTCGCGGCGGGCTTCAAGGGCGGCACGCGCCCGAATCCGCCGACCAATGTGACGGCGCAGTAACGCTGCAACTGAAAGTTATTTTTCGGTCGTGGCGTCATGGACTGCCGCGCAAACGCGCGCGGCGAAGTGTCGCCACGTAAGCTCCGACATGGCACGCCGCCGGCCTGCCATACCGAGGCTGGCGCGCAATCCGGGATCGCGCCACAACTTTTCGATCGTTGATGCAATCGCTTCGACGCTGAGCGGATCGACGAGCAAACCGGTCTTGCCGTCCACGATTGCATCGTCGACACCTCCGGAGCGCCCGCCGATGACCGGTCGTTCGCAGGCACTCGCCTCGACGTACACGATCCCGAAGCCCTCGACGTCGTTGTCGCTGTCGCGCAAGCGCGCCGGCATCACGAAGACATCGCAGGCTGCATAGAGGCCAGGCAGATCCTTCGCTTCGATCCTGCCGAGGAAGTGCACACAGTCGCTCACGCCGAGCTCGCCTGCCAACTGCCGCAAGGCCGCTTCATGCGGCCCCGCGCCGGCGATGACGTAGACCAGCCGCGGAATCGTGCGGCGCAGCTGCGCGACAGCACGCAGCACCATATCGTGACCCTTGCGTTCGACCAGATTGGCGACGGTCAGCAACATGAAGCTGTCGGGTTCCATGCCCAACCTTGCACGCTGCGCAGCCGCTTCCGCCGCATTCGGTATGAATCGATCCGTATCGCAGCCAGGGTGAACGACGCGCACGCGGGCCGGCGTCACGCCCAACTCGTGCAGCAGAGCTGCGGTGTAGCGACTATTCGCGAGTACTGCACTCGCACTCCTCACCGCCGCGAGCGGCCGCGGCCACTCCGTCTTACGCAGCGTGAGGATCTCGTTGCCGTGAGCGAACATGATGAACGGCAGCCCGAGCGCACGGCGCGCGAGCAGACCGACGTGGCCTTCGGCGCTGGTCGCGAGTATCAGCGCCCGCACCTGATGCCTGAGCTTCAGAGCAGTGAGCAGGCCACCCATCACCACCGAGTCGAACGGCGTGAGCAGCCGAAACGCGGCAGATGACCGATAGACTCGCGCTCGACCTTGCATCGTCGCGACGTGAGATGCGCCTGGCGTCCCGACCACACAGCGCAGATTGGGCGAGGCTGCGTGCGCGACGAGCCGCTCCATCATCGTAGAGATCCCACCTATCTGCGGCGGAAAGTAGTCGCGCGCCACGAGCAACGCGCTTGGAAAGTCGAGCGCCGCGTGAGCCTCGCGCGCTTGCGCGTCTGGACCGGCAGATAGGATGGCGGACTGGTGAGACATGAGTCGTAGCACTCCCAATCCCCGGAAGCGTTGAACAGATCCTCTCGTCAGAACTGAAAATAGATGAAGGGCTGCGCGAGCCCGTTCTGGGCCACGACGTACGACAGCACCACGGCGCCGAACAACGCATGCCGCACGACCAGCCGCCGCACTTCACCGCCCATGAGCGTCGACGCGAGCTGCTGCGTGTTGCGATACAGGAACTCGGCCAGGTACAGCCCGCCGATCAGCAGCCACAGATAGCGGGCATGCAGAACGCCGACGCGCTCGACGCCGGCAATGCCGTCGGCCGAAAACATGCCCGTGAGCACCACCCAGAACTGCGACATCGACGTCGCACGAAACAGGATCCAGCCGAGGCAGACGACCGCGAACATCGTGACGACCGAAACCGGGGTGAGCCAGCGCGCTGCGGCCTGCCGAGTGAACCAGTTCTCTTCGTCCGCTGCGGCCAGTCGCTCGGAGATCGCCAGGTAGACTGCGATGACCACGCCCCAGTACAGGCCGAACACCAGGAACGTCCAGTTCGCGCCGTGCCACAGGCCGATGAGACCCATCGAGATGATGTGTGCCTTGTACTTGCTCGCCCAGCCGCCTTGGCGCATGTAGCGCATCGCGAGCGGGAAATAGAGATAGTCCTGGAACCATCCGGACAGGCTGATGTGCCAGCGGCGCCAGAACTCGACGGGATTGCGGGAGAAGTACGGGAAGTCGAAGTTCTTCATCAGCTCGAAGCCGAGCGTCTTCGCGGTGCCGCGCGCCGTATCCGAATAACCCGAGAAATCGCAATAGATCTGGAAGGCGAAGAACACCGTCGCAGTAAACAGGGTCGTGCCCGAATAGGCCGCTGGATCCGCGTAGACGGCGTTCACGTACGGAGCGAGGTTGTCGGCGATCACGATCTTCTTGAACAAGCCCCAGACGATCAACTGCAGGCCGCCTTCGAACTCGCTTCCCGAAAAAGTTCGCTCGCGCTTGAATTGCGGCAGCAGATGCGTCGCGCGCTCGATCGGACCCGCCACCAGCTGCGGGAAAAATGCCACGTAGAGCGCATAGTCGAGCGGATTGCGCTCGGCCACGATCTTGCCGCGATAGACATCGACGACATAGCTCAGGCTCTGGAACGTGTAGAAGGAAATGCCCACCGGCAGCACGATCTCCAGCGTGCGCGCGTGCGCCTGGAAGCCGATCGCGTTGAGCAGCTGGACGGCTTCCGTGACGAAGAACCCGTAGTACTTGAAGAAGCCGAGGAATCCCAGGTTCACCGCGACACTTGCAATCAGCAGCACGCGCCTGCGCTTCGCGTCCTGAGTGCCGGCCATGACGCGGCCAACGCCGAAGTCGACCAGCGTGCTGGCTATCAGCAGCAACAGGAATTTCCAGCTCCACGCGCCGTAGAAGACGTAGCTCGCGGCGAGCAGCAGCACGTTCTGCGGCCGACGACGCCCGATCGCCCAATACAGGCAGAAGACGATGAACAGGAAAACGATGAATGTCGGTGAGTTGAACAGCATGTACGGTACCAGTGGGTCGCCCGCTCTCTTTACGACGGCGACAGAAGTTGGTCACGCAGCTCGCCCAGGAAGGCGGCCGCGCGCATGCCGTCCGACATGCGGTGATCGAAGCACAGCACGAGATCCTGGTGACCGGTCCCCGGACGCTCGGCGCAGATGCCTAGTATCGCCGCCTGCCGATCGTTGAGCACCGGCACAAAGTGAGTCACACCGTGGGACGAAAGGTCAGTCACGGTGAAGGTGCCGCCGATGACATCGGCCATCTTGATCTCATTCCGAAAATAGCGAAGCGTGAGGTCCCGGACCGCGCGCGCAACGCTCAGGCGCGCACCGAGATGCGGCGACTGCACGACCGGCACCTTCAGGCCCCGGCCGGCGTTGACTGCAAAACCGATGGCGATGTCCCGATAGCGCCAGCCACGGCCCGACGCGAAAAAGCCATTGAGATCCGGATAGTCGACGAGCAATGCGGCGGCTTGGTGGATCACGAGCTCGAGCAGGCTGAACGGCGCTCCATCCTCGTCGCGCAGACTCTCCATGCGCGAGCGCACGCCGTCGCGCGGCACGCAGACGGTGACCATGCTGGGGACCACGGCTCTATACACGTCCGTGAGACGCGCGGCCTCCGCGAGCTTCGATGCGCTCTCCTCGATCGGCTCGGCTCCGGCAAACCCCTCGGTGCTCGCGCGGCCGGCGCCGCGCCGCGCCACCGCGGCCTCGACGTCCGACAGCTCGATGCGACCTTCCCCTGGGAAATCAGCGGCTGTCAGTCCGAGCTCACGCATACGCCGCAGTGCCTTGCGGGTGAAACGTTCGTCGTCGCCGCCGCCCGTGGCACCGATGCTGGCAGCCGGCGTCGAGCCTTGCTGCGGTATCTGCGCATCGGCCCGATCTGCGATCCACGCCAGAGGCGCCCCGACCTGAACCAGACTCTTGACCGCGTGCTCATAGACGAGGAACCCGGCCCGATCCGTCTGGACATCGAAGGTCGCCTTGCTCGTCTCGAGCGTCGCAACGACCTGCTCCGCTTCCACGCGAGCGCCGGAGCCAACGTGCCACGCAACGATCACTGCGTGCTCGTCGTTGACGTTCATCTGCGGGACCGGCAGGGGCGACAATTCAGGCATCGAAGAGCTCCAGGCAGGCTTCGTAGATGTCGTCCTGGCTGGGCAGAACTGTACGCTCGAGATCGATGGCACTCGGGATCGGCGCCGCATGCGCGGCCAGGCGCCGGACTCGCAGCGGCGCGTTGCCACGGTAACCGAGCGCGATGCCGGCAATGACTTCCGCGGCGAGATCGAACCCCTCCGCGCCTTCCTCGACCACGAGCAACCGCCCGGTGCGTGAGACCGACTCGCGTATCGGTTCGATGTCGAGCGGCGACACCGACAGCGGGAACAGCAATTCCGGCGCAATTTCCTCGCGCGCAGCGAGCGTGACGGCCGCCTGCTCCGCGAGGCCGCTCATCCGTCCAAAGGCAACGATCGTGATGTCCGGCTGATCGGCCGGCCGCAACACCGTCGTCGGCAGCAGCGCGGCCGACTCGTAGCGTGTGTAGCCCTCGGGTAGCGCTGCATCGGCACGCTCGCGATACAGGAGCTTGTTCTCGATGAGAAGAATCGGATCCTCGACGGCCCGCAGCGCCTCGTACAAGGCGTCGACGCGCGTGCGCGCGTGCAAGATCGCGACGGCAAGGCCCGGCACGCCGACGAAGTGCTTCTCGATGTTCTGACTGTGAGTCGGACCGTAGCCGCGCCCGCCGCCCATCGGCGCTCGCACGATCAGCGGCGCTGTCACCTGCTCCGCGTACATGCCGCGGAACTTGGCCGCGTGGTTGAGCAGCTGGTCGAAACACAGGGCGAGAAAATCACCGAACATGATCTCGACGATCGGCCGTCGTCCGCCGAGCGCCAGTCCGTTCCCCATTCCGACGATACCGGCCTCGCTGATCGGCGTATTGATGACACGTTCGGGGAATTCGTCCGAAAGGCCGCGCGTGGCCTTGAAAGCACCGCCGTAGGGGGCGCGCAGATCCTCACCGAGCAGGATGACGCGCTCATCGTCGCGCAACCATTTGCGCAACGCCCGATTGATCGCCTCGAGCTGGGTTCCCGCTTCGATCTGGGTCACGGCGGACAGACTGCCGCGCACGAGGGCCGCCAGTGCGACTGGCTTCGTGCCGTGTGCAGCCTCGCTGCTCGCGCTCGTGACCGCCTGTTCGACGCGTTCGCGGGCTGCGCGTACGCGCTCGTGCTGGGCGCCGAGTGACGAGATGAGACGGTTGACTGGATCGCGCTCGGCGTAGCCACGAATCTCCCCGCCATCGCGATCGTCATCTCCCTTCGAATGCGCTGCGAGACGATACGTGTCCACGCGCACGAACGCCGGCGAGCTAGTCGTGCGGACGTGGTCCGCCGCTGCGCGCAGGGTTGCGCCGAGCTCCTGATGCTCCCAGGTGCTACCGGAAGAAGTGCGAATGCCGAAAGCTTGTGCACGCGCGCAGATATCACCGGCGAGCGTCTCGCGCTGCGACGTCGACTGCGCATATAGATTGTTCTCGAGCATGATCAGCAGCGGCAGTCCCCACTTGGACGCCATGTTGAAGGTCTCGTACACGACACCCTCACCCAGCGTGCCATCGCCGATACAGACGGCCACGATGCCGCCGCTACGCGACAGCTTCTGCGCGTACGCGATGCCCGCACTGACCGGGACTATGCCGCCCTGCACGCCGTTGCTGAAGAATTGCCGGCCGCACAGGTGCTGACTGCCGCCGATACCGCGACACACGCCGGTGCGCCGTCCCATGACCTCGGCGATCAGTCCTTCCACGTCGCCGGTCCAGGCGACGAAGTGACCATGGCAGCGATGATTGGAGAAGACGATGTCGCGCTCGCGGTCCAGGCTGTCCGCCAGCATCACTGCCGACAGCTCCTGGCCGATGCACGTATGCGTGGTACCGGCGACCTTGCCCTCGGCGAAGAGCTGCAGGAGTCGCTCTTCGACCGCGCGGATCAGCACGGCGAGATCGAGATGTCGCGCGAGGGTCTCGCTCACTTGACGCGCTGACGGATACGTTCCGTCACGACCGGGATGCTGATCATGTCCGTGGCATCCGCGCCGTCGAAGCGCACGCCGAACTCCTGCTCGAGCGCAATGATGAGCTCGACGTGCTTGAGCGAAGTCCAGCGAGGCTCATCGACACGACGCAGCTCGGCGCGGAACGGCACGCGCGGACCGAAGACAGTGCTGAACGTCTTCTGAATTCTCGGCATGATCTCTGCGGACACTACGAAATTCCTCGCGGATGGACGACTAGCGGCTCGCACTGAGCTTGGGAAGACGGCGCCGATTCAATTCATCGACGATCGTGTGGCCGATCAGCTGGTGCCCTTCGATGTTCGGGTGGTTGTTGATGCGCATCGTGTACAGGCTCGCGGGGTCGGGCTGGCTGGCAAATACCGCGGAGGTATCGATGACATCGATGCCCGCCTCGCGCAGCACCTGCGCGAGGTGCTCGTGCCGCTGCGACGGCGACATCTGCCGGACCACGACGTCTTCATAGAGCGGCATGATCGCGACGACGAAGTCGCCGCCCCACTCGAGCGTCGTCTGCCGCGCAATGCGCACCACGCGCAGGAACAGCGACAGATCGACCGGCTCGACCGGGCGCAGGAGCGGTGCGTCGAGCCGCAGACGCTCGCGCAGTCGCGGCAGGGTCAGGATGTTGTCGAAGCGCTCGTCTTCCGCCTCCTTGATGACGACCAGACTGCGTCGGTCAAACTCGTACTGCACGCCGACCGCGATGTCCCGCCAAGCGCGATCCACTTCGGCCTGCCGGTCGATCAAGCCCTGCTTGAAGTCGCGCTCGAGATACCGGGCGAGCAGCGGATCCTTCAGCTCGTGCCACGAATCGACCGTATTGGGATTGATGACCCAGAGCACCAGGGGCGGTCGCACCGGCTCGACGTATTCGCGAAAGGCGGCGAGCATGCTGAGCGTGCTGGTGCCTGCGATACCGAGGTTCACGGTGCGCGGGTAGGTGTGGCGGATGACCGAGGCCAGGTTGCGATCCGGCGGCACACAGTGGCCGACAGCAAACGACTCGCCCACGAGCGCGACATCGACCTGGCGCGAAGCCAGGATCCCGCGCGGGTTGTTGAAGCCGAACTCGTCGCTGTCGAAGAACACGTACTCGCCGCCTTCGTTGCACTCGACGATGCGGACCTGACCGGCGTTGCCCAGGGGATACAGCCCGTCCGGCAGCTGCTGGCGCACAGCGCCGATGCGCGGCCACTCCCGCGACAGCCCTGGCAGGACCTCTTGCCCTTGCGCCTGCAGATCGCTCACGACCTGCGACTTGGTGCGTCCGTCGAATGACTGCCCGATGCGTTCCGCCGCACGCATGCGCTCCACTTGCCGACTGGGATTGGCGGGCGCAACGACGGCGATCATGAATTCGACGGCCAGCAGGCCGACGACCACCATCGCGAGCTCGCGCAGGATGCGAAACCGGAGCGGAACCCGAAATCGGATAGCCGCGTAACCCAACACGACCGTCGCGGCCAGCAAGGTACCGATCGCAATTGCAGCGCCGGCGGGCGTATAGCGACTCGACCGGACCGCGATAAAAGCAGTCAGCGCCGCGCAGCACACGCTGCCGCCGAGCAGCGCAAGGCGAGCGATGGAACCCGACTTCGTCACGATTTTTTTCTGCCTCCCAGAGCACAGCAGACTAGCAGCGTAACGCGACGTGGTAAATTCCGGGTGCTGGCCAGAGGGACAATAGAAGAAGTGTGTGACGACGGTCACGATCCGTCGCCGGCCATCATCGCATCATCTGCCAATTCCGACAGGTTCATCGACCCATGCATTTCGACGGCCGTGCTGTTCCGCGTGACACCGAGCTCACAGCCGACCTTTGCATAATCGGCGCCGGCGCAGCCGGCATCTCGATGGCGCTCGACCTCGCCGGCGGCCCGCTGTCGGTGCTGATGCTCGAAAGCGGCGGCTTCGATCCCGATGCGCAGACTCAGGCGCTCGCCCGGGGCGAAGTCGTCGGTCTGCCGACCTTCCCGCTCGAAGTCAGTCGGCTGCGCTTCTTCGGCGGTACGACGGGTCATTGGGGCGGATTCTGCCGCGCCTTCGATCCGATCGACTTCGAGGCACGACCCTGGGTGCCGCACAGCGGCTGGCCGATCACGCGCGAGGAAGTCGCGCAGTACTACGACCGCGCTCACGAGCTGTGTCAGGTCGGGCCGCCCGACTACGAGCCGGATCAATGGAACCTGCCGGACACGCCGCCGCTGCCGCTCGGCGGCAAGGCCATCCGAACCCGGCTGGTGCAATTCAGTCCGCCCACCCGGTTCGGCGTGCGTTATCGCGATGCCGTCGTGAAAGCGCCGAACATCAGCGTGTACCTCAACTCCAACGTCACGAGCATTCGGCCGGACGCGAACGGCAAGATGATTGCGCGCCTGGATGTCGCCACGCTCAGCGGCAACCGTTTCACCGTCAAGGCGCGTAACTACGTGCTGGCCGTCGGCGGCATCGAGAACGCGCGCATGCTGCTCGCATCGAACCAGGTCATGCAGCACGGCATCGGCAACGACCACGATATCGTCGGTCGCTACTTCGCCGATCACATCAATCTCGACACGGCCGCGATCGTCCCGCTGTCGAAGGATCTCAGCTTCAAGCTGTACGAGCGCCAAAATCGCAGCGTCGCGCGACGGCCGCTGCGCAAAGGCGGGCGACTCGCCCCCGTGATGGGCCTGCTCGACCTCGACCCCTCGGTCCAACGCAGCGAGCGTACGCTCAACTACAGTGCCGAAGTGCAGCCGACATACTTCAGCGATCACTTCATGCACCGCGAGCGCTACTACATGCCGGTGCAGTCGGACACGGGCGAGCTATCGCGTTTCCGTCAGGTGAAGGAGACGCTCTCTACGATCTATCGGAACATGAGCGACGCGGTCTCCGCTGCCTTCGGCAAGGAATCCGTTCCGGATTCCTATTACGAGCTCATGACCATTCAGGAACAGGCGCCCAATCCGTCGAGTCGCGTCACGCTGACTGGCAACAAGGATGCCCTCGGCATCCCGAGAGCCCGCCTCGAATGGCGCCTGACGGACCTCGATCGTCACACGATCAAGGTCGCCGTCCGGCATATCGCGCAGACGCTCGGTGCCCGGGAAATGGGCCGACTGCGCGTATCCATGGATCTCGACGCAGTCGAGTGGCCGTTGCACATGCAGAGCAGCTGGCACCACTGCGGCACGACACGCATGCACGCCGACCCGCGCCAGGGTGTCGTAGATGCTGATCTGCGCGTCCACGGCCTCGCCAACCTGTACGTCACCGGTTCGTCGGTCTTCCCGACCAACAGCAGCTCGAACCCGACACCGACTGTCATCGCGCTGAGCGTAAGATTGGCGCGGCACCTGAAGCAGACCATGACATGACGGATCCGACTCGACCGACGACTGTGGGACGCCGGCTGTTCCTGAGACAGGCCGTTGCTGTCGCTGCCGGCGTCTGCTGCGCCGCCGGCACCCTGATAGAGCTGGCGCCTCTCGAGCGTGACCGACTGCTGGCCGCTCTTGGCCTCGAACGGGAACAGGCAGCACGAATCCTGGAGTGCGAAGTCGCGCGTCAGGAAATCGAGCGCATCGCCGCTACCTGGCCGCAGCGAAGTCGCGAGCTAGCAGGTGCGACCACAGACGGGCAACTGCGACTGACGATCCGCCGGGCAATTCAGGAAGACTACGCGAAGGGCCACCTCGTGCGAGTCGACGGTTGGTATCTGGCAGCTACCGAAGCGCTTATCCTCGCTCTGACCGCCGTCGCTCACGCCTGAGCGACCGATGACGCCTACGCGCACGCATCCCGGCCTTGCACGGCTCGTGTCATGAGCATTCGTCGCAAGATGGCGCATGGGGTCGCCTGGATGGTCGGCTTCAAGGTGCTGGAGCGCAGCCTCGGCATGATCAGCATGCTGCTGCTCGCACGCTTGCTGGTCCCGGCCGACTTCGGGCTCGTTGCGATGGCAACCTCGCTGATCGCGCTGCTCGAGCTGTTCAGCGCGTTCGGCGTCGATACCGCGCTCATTCAACGAGCCGACGCGACCCGCGAACATTACAACTCCGCCTGGACGTTGAACGCCATGGCCGGGGTCACCATCGGCGCCTGCATGATCCTCATGGCGATCCCTGTCGCTGCGTTTTACAACGAGCCGCGCGTCAAGCTCGTGTTATGTGCGCTCGCGGTCGGCGCGATGATCCAGGGACTGGAGAACGTCGGTGTCGTCAATTTCCGCAAGGAGATGCAGTTCGACAAGGAGTTCCGCTTCCTGCTGGCGAAGAAGGTTATCGGCTTCGCCGTTACCGTCCCTCTGGCGTTCGCCTGGCGCAGCTACTGGGCGCTGGTGGCGGGAATGGTTCTCGGTCGCGCATCGGGCGTCGTGTTGAGCTACGTGCTGCAACCATTTCGACCGAGATTCTCGTTGGCGGCAGTCAAGGATCTGCTGCATGTGTCGAAGTGGCTGCTGACGCAGAACTTCATCAGCTTCCTGCGTGAGCGTTCCTCCGACTTCGTCATCGGCCGCATGGCCGGCTCGCATGCGCTCGGCGTGTTCAGCGTGTCGGCCGAAATCTCCAACATGCCCGGCACCGAGCTGGTCGCACCGATCAACCGCGCGGTCCTGCCGGCTTACGTCAAACTCGCGCAGGATCTGCCTGCGCTCGCTCGCGAGTACCTTTCGGTCATGGCCATGATCGCGCTGGTCGCCGTACCAGCCGTAGCCGGCTTCGCAGCGACCGCCCCCTTCCTCGTGCTCCTGATACTCGGGCCGCAATGGGTCGAAGCCGCCATCCTGCTGCAGATCCTGGCTTTCTTCGGTATCACTCAGGTGCTACAGAGCAACGCGTTTTCGGCGTTCCTTGCGCTGAATCGGCATCACGTCTTCGTCAAGATCAACGGCATGCACGTTGCCATCCTGATCCCGCTGGTAACGCTCGGCACGCTGTTCTATGGGATCAAGGGGGCGGCCTGGGCCTACGTCGTCGCTGCCATGGCCATATTGCCGGTCACTTTCATTTTCATAACGCGATTCATGAATTTGAGCGGCTGGCAGTTCGTGTCGGCACTGTGGCGACCGATCTGCAGCGCCGTCGTCATGTACCTCACCGTGCGCACCCTCGGGCCGCATGCGCCGCAAGGCGTAATTCCGACGGCCGAGGCTGCACGCTCGCTGTTCATCTGCATTGCGATCGGCGTGCCGGCTTACATATTCGGTGTTCTCGGCTTGTGGTTGCTTGCTGGCAGGCCGAAGGGGAGCGTCGAAGGCTGGATTCTCGAGCGCATTCCCGAAGCCTTGCAAAAAGCGCGCTCAACGCTCTCGGGCGTGTTGGCGCGCAATGGTTGAGCGCCGCGCCTTTCCCTTTCGCACGATTAAATAGCGCCACGACTTCGTGCTAGCGTGACGTCGGCGCGTCGTCGTTCCGCTGCATTCGGCAGCGTCGCTTGGCATATACTGTCGGCGACTAAGCATAACGACGACACGGCTCGGGGAGGCCGTGAGTCAAATGTCATCGCAGAGCATCACCTACGGCAAGATCGCATTTGCCGGTTGCGCAGTTTTCCTGTTGGCAGCCGGCGCCGAACTCACAGCGCTGGTCATCCATTGGACGGTAGCAAGCCTCGCGGTTCGCATCGTTGCGGGCGTGGTTTGCGCAGCGGCGCTGCTGATCACTGCGGCAAGTGTCGTCGTCATCATCCGGCAACGGCTGCTCGAACAACATCGTCCCGATCTGTTCCTGACGCTGAACGCGAGTCGCACTGAGGCACGCGTCACGGCTGCTTCGGGCTTTCGTGCAGGACCCGTGCGCCGCGCGGCGTCGCGCCTGCTGCTGGGTCATGACTTTCTGGTCGGCGATGAAGTCGAGGTGCGCTCGCTCGAGGAAATTCGCAGCACGCTCGATGCCACGGGATGTCTCGAGGCGATGCCGTTCATGCGCGAAATGGCAAAATCCTGTGGACGCACGCTGCGAGTGGTCCGCATCGTCGACAAGATCTACGACTACAACCGCACACGCACGATGCGTCATCTCGATCGCTGCGTGTTGCTGTCCGGCTTGCGTTGCGACGGCGGCGATCATGGCGGATGCCAGGCCGCCTGCTATCTGTTGTGGCGTGTCGAGTGGCTGCGTCATCGCGGCGAGCCGCAGCGGCTCTCCAACGCCGCGCCGACTGCTCCTATTGCCAGCTCGACCGTTGACAGCAGCGCAGTGCCTCTCAAGTTCGTGTGCCAGTTCACGCAGCTCCACGCAGCAAGCAAGCCGTTGTGGCCCGGAGACGTCTTCCAGGACTTGCGACCGCTGCTGGCCGGCAACGTGACGTTCCTCGCATTCTGTGTGGCGGTGCTCACGCGGCTCTTCAATACAGTTCAGGCGCAGCACGGCGGGCTCGGTTTTCCCGTTGTTCCAATTCCGCAGAACGCCATGGAAGGAACATGGGAGTCGCTCGCTGTCGGTAATGTCGTCACGGTGCGCTCTCCCACCGAGATCGGTGCAACGCTGGGTCGGCGCGGCAAACACCGTGGGCTCTGGTTCGACAAGGAGATGATCAAGTACTGCCACCAGCGCTACCCGGTCGCGGCGCGAGTCGACCGGCTGATCGACGTCGAGTCGGGCGAGATGCGCGAGATGAAAACGCCTTGCCTGATTCTCGACGGCGTCGATACGAGCGGCGAGTACATGCGCTTCGGCGCACAGCACGACCCACTCTTCTGGCGTGAGTGCTGGCTCAAGACTGCGCCCCCGGAAGACCCGAAGCGCGCACCATGACCGGGGAGCACCAGTACGATCGCGCGCTCGTCTCAGGCCTGGCATGGACCGCGTGCGCGCGCTGGACGGCGCAGATCATCAGTTGGGTGGCGACACTTTATGCCGCGCGCATCCTCCTGCCGAGCGACTACGGCATCGTCGCGATGGCGACGGTCGCGATCGGCATTGCGCGCATGATCGAGGATTTCGGCCTCGATGCGATCCTGATTCAGGATCGCAGCATTCAGGGCGAGCAGCGCGCGCAGGTGGCGGGCTTTCTGCTCGGCTTTTCGACGCTACTGTGTCTGATTTTCGTGTTGCTCGCGGGACCCGTCGCGAATTTCTTCCGCGAGCCGCAGGTTGCCTGGGCCATTGCCGGATTGAGCGTGCTGTTCATCACCGATGCGCTCCAAGTGGTGCCGCGCGCAATGCTGCAGCGGGACCTCGCGTACAGTCGTCTCGCCACGCTCGCGATCGTGCAGACGATCGCAACGCAGGCCGTGCTCATTGAAGGCGCGCACCTCGGCTGGGGCTTTTGGGCCCTCGTGGTGAACTCGCTGGGAGGAGCCCTAGTCTCGACCTTGCTGCTCATTTACTGGCGACCGTACGCCATTCACTGGCCGCGCGACCTGCGCTCGATCGCTCGCGTGCTGCTGCAGGGCTGGCGTCAGCTCGCCTCACGCGGCGCCTATTATTTCTATACGCGCGCGGATCACATGATCATCGGTCGAGTGCTCGGCAAGGACGCGCTCGGCGCGTATTCCTTCGCTCAGACACTGTCCACGACCACCATCCAGGAGGTGAGCTCGGTGGTCAGTCAGGTAGTGCCCGGAGTGTTCTCGGCTACCCAGGACCGACGCGCCGAGTTGCGCCGCTACTTCCTGATCCTGACGGAGTTCGTTTCGTACCTCACCCTGCCGATGGCGGTAGGTCTGGCGCTGACTGCCGATCTGGTCGTACCGGTCGCGTTGGGTCCAGGCTGGGAAGCAGTCATTGGTCCGCTGCGCCTGTTGTGCGTCTTTACGGCGTTCCAGAACGCGCAGCTGCTGATCTCGCACCTCATGATGTGGACCGGCCAATTTCGCGCGCAGATGTGGTGCACGGTGGTCTCGGGAGTCGTCGTGCCACTCGGGTTCCTGGTGGGCGTGCAGTACGGCCTGCGAGGCATCGCCATGGTGATGGCCGTCCTCTATCCCCTTACAAATATTCCGGCGCTGATCATGGGTTTCAGAACGATCTCGATCCGTACCCGCGACTGGCTCGGCACGCAGCTTCCGGCGGCAGTGTCCTGCGCTTTCATGAGCGTGGCGGTGATCGCCGTGAAACGTGTCGTTGCAGATGAGTATTCGATTCCGGTGCAGTGCGTCCTGGCCATCGTCGCGGGAATAACCGTCTATGCCGCGGTCATGCTGCTGCTGTTCCGGGATCGCCTGGCACAAATGATCGCCCTGGTGATGGACTTGCGCCGCAAGGGCCCGCAGGTGCCGGTGCAGATCGCCCCGGCTCCGGTCGAGTAGCGCACCAGCCGATCGCAGTGGGCACGCTGGTCTGTGATTCCCTTCTAGCTTCTGGCGCTTTGACATTGATTTGACGAGCGAATCAGTTTGTACTGCTCGCTCCAGTCCACGGCTTGGGGAGGCCCGTATTCATGTCAGCAGGATTGACCGTACTCGGTTCGGGTATGGGCGGCATCGGCGCTGCGTCGCACGCCCGTGCCCACGGTGTCGAGCACGTCGTGTTCGAAGCCAAGGCCTACGCCGGCGGTCACACCACCACGCACGTTCGCGATGGCTTCGTGTTCGATGAGGGCCCGCACGTGTCGTTCACGAAGAACGAGCGCATCAAGGCGTTGTTCGCGGAGGCGATCGACAACAAATACGAGTCGATCGATGCGTACATCGACAACTACTGGCAGGGTCACTGGATTCGCCATCCGGTGGTCACCAACATGCACGGCTTGCCCGCACCGCTCGTGACCGCCGTCATCCGCGACTACGTCGAATCGAAACAGAACGCGAACCCGGTCATCCGCAATTACGAAGACTGGCTGGTGGCGAGTTACGGCCGCACGTACGCCGAAACTTTTCCGATGCGTTACACGGTCAAGTATCACACCACTCCGGCGAGCAACATGAGCACGGAGTGGGTGGGCCCGCGCCTCTACCAGGCGAAGCTCGACGAAGTCCTCTTCGGCGCCCTGTCCGCGGAGCGGCCGAACATTCACTACGTGCAGGACTACCGCTACCCGACGCACGGCGGCTTCGCGGCGTTCCTGAGCAAGCTGCTGCGTCAATCGAACATCGTCGTCGACCATCAACTCGTGGCCGTCGATCCGCGCGCCCGCGAGTTGCGGTTCGCGAACGGCAAGAGTGCCGGCTACGAGCGGCTCGTTTCCTCGGTGCCGCTGCCCGACCTGATCCCGATGATCCGTGGCACGCCGGCGGACGTGCTGAAAGCCGCCGACACGCTCGCCTGCACGACGGTCGTGCTCGTCAATCTCGGGCTCGATCGTGCGGACATCTCCAAGTCGAGCTGGACCTACTACTACGACGACGAGTTTCCCTTCAGCCGCGTCAGCTACCCGCGCAACTATTCGCCGCACACCGTGCCTGCCGGCATGGGCAGCATCCAGGCGGAGGTGTACTACTCGAAGAAGTACAAGCCTCTGACGCAGCCGGCGGCGGCATGCATCGATCCCGTGATCGAGGGTCTGCGCACTTGCGGCGTGATTCGCCCCGATGATCGGATCGTATTCCGCGATGCCATGGTCATCCCGTATGCGAACATCATCTTCGACCTCGACCGTGCTGCCGCGCTCAAGACGGTCCACGGCTATCTCGACGATCTAGGCATCGGGTATTGCGGGCGTTATGGCGAGTGGGGCTACCTGTGGTCCGACGAGGCATTCCTGAGCGGCGAGAGCGCCGCGCAGAAGACCCTCGAGCGGAGCGCAGCCTAGTCTCGCGCCGGAGCACTGGACAGGTTCGACATCGTGTATCGCATCAGCATCGGGATGCCGGCATACAACTGCGAGCGTTACATCGCGCAGTCGATCGAGTCCCTGCTTGCCCAGACCTACAGCGCCTTCGAGCTGGTCATTTCCGACAACGCCTCGAGCGATGGCACGGAGCAGATCTGTCGCGAGTACGCGGCGCGTGACCAGCGTATCCGCTACATCCGCCGCACCGAGAACATTGGCGGGCCGGGCAACTTCCGCTTCGTCTTCGCGCAATGCACGGGCGAGCTCCACAAATGGGCGACGGCCGATGACTACTGTCATCCCAGCTTTCTCGAGCGCTGCCTCAGCGTCCTCGACAGCAACCCGAGCACAGTGCTGTGCTATCCGAAGACACGCCTCATCAACGCAGCGGGCAACACGATCACGGACTACGAGGACAACCTGCACCTGCAGGAGGACCTGCCGTCAGAGCGCTTCATCCGCCTGCTGAATACGATCGGGCTGTGTAACGCACACCTCGGACTCATCCGCCGGGCTGCAGCCGCAAAGACCCGCCTGATTGCCACGGAACGAGCGTCGGATGTTCATTTCCTCGCGGAGCTCGCCCTGTACGGCAAGTTTCACCTCATCCGCGAGGCACTGTTTTTCCGTCGTTATCACGAGCAGTCGTCGAGCTGGAATCGCACGGACGACAGTCACCAGCGCAAGTACTACGCGCCCGGCAGCAAGGCGAATTACGGCGGCCATACGTGGCGCAAGTTCGCGGGACTCTATCGAGGCATCTGGCGCGCGCCGATCTCGTTGTCCGAGAAGGCCCGTCTGTCGGCGAGGCTCGCACGCATGGCTGCGTGGGATCGCGAGCATCTCGGCCGCGAGCTGATCGCGGCCTTCCAGTCGAGAAAGTAGTCGTTCAGCCGGCCGAGCGCCACGCTTGCCGATCGCGGAAGTGCTCAGTCTGTTCGGCACGCAGGCGGTCGCATACTCGCCCTGCAGGCAATTCGACATCGCGATAAGAAATCGGCTGGTCCTTGGCGATCGCGCGCTTCAGCCGGCAGCCCACCGACAACGCCATCGGCAAGTAATTCGCCGCCTCGCATGTCGCGTAGCTGTCGATCAGACCGTAACAGGCGAAACCTCCCATCCCGTCCAGCACCTCGCCCGCAACCAGGTCCTTCTTCGCCATGGCTACCGTGTCGCAGACCGGCGCGCCGATCGGCGTCAGCGTCGCATCCTGGAACAGCACGGCGCGTGCCACTGTGTGCGGCAGTTGCAGATGCGGCAGATGGTAGGGCGTATAGAACATGTACAGCGGCCCCTCTCCCATCTTGAAGTACTTCATGTACTCGCGCTTGATCGGCTCGTCGTTGTAGCCCATCACGAACGCGCCCGTGTGCGGCTCAGCGCCAAGCACGAAGTCCACGAGGCCGCCGTTCGCAAAGTCCTGCGGCGAGAACTTCGTCAGCAGATCCTTCACGTGTGCGCACTCGTGGCCGTACATGCCGCGAATGCCCGGCAGGAAGCCGGTCGCATTGCCGATGATGGCCGACTCGAGTGCGAGCTTCGAGCCGTCGGCGAACGAGGCGACCATCGCCGGCTTCTGCTTGTGCCGCTCGGCGAACTCGCGCTGCGTCTCGGGATTGCGATAGCGGTTCAGGAAGCCCTTGATCTGCCCGAGCAACACCGGCTTGTAGCCGATGCTGTCGACGAACCGAAACAGGTTCATCGCGACGCCGGGCTCATCGCCATCCGTGTAGGTGTAGACGACGCCGGCGCGGTCCGCATGCACCTTCAATATCGGTCCGACCGAAGCGTCGACTTCGGCGTTCATGAGGATGACATGCTTGCCGTTGCGAATCGCTTCGAGGGCGATCTGCGCACCGACCTCGACGTCACCGGTCGATTCGATGATTGCATCGATGCCCCCGGCCCGGCACAGCAGCGTCGGATCGTCGGTGACCACAGGACGTCCCGCCGCTATCGCCTGCTCGATGGCCGCGACAGAGCCACCGGCACGTTGCGCCGTGATCCCCGCCTGCGAGTACGCGAGCTCAGCCTGCGCCACATTGCGATTCGCGATCGCCACGAGGCGCATTCCGCGCATCGCGCTGATGATCTCGAGCGCGATGCCGCGTGCCATGTAGCCGGCACCCACCATCGCTACGGTAACCGGTCTGCCTTCCTGCTCGCGCTTCTTGAGCGCTGTGTCGACGATGATCACGGCTTGTCCTCGCTTGAGTAAAAAAAGTTCGGCCAGCCGCGATCCGCGGCCGATATCAGCTGCACTTGGCCCGGCCATTGTATGCCGAACGCGGGGTCATCGAAGCGGACGCCGCGCGCATGCTGCGCAGCGTAGGCGGCAGACGTCGAATAAGTCAGCACGACATCGTCCTCGAGCGTGAGATAGCCGTGCGCGCACCCTTCGGGGATGTAAAACGCGCGATAGTTGTGGCCCGACAGCTCGACCGCGGCCCAGCGCCTGAAGGTCGGCGATGCCGGCCGCAGGTCGACAGCCACGTCATAGACGCTGCCGCGCGTGCACTGGATTATCTTGACCTCTGCGTGCGGTGCGAGCTGGTAGTGCACGCCACGCAACGTGCCCTTGCGTACGCTGACGGCGGTATTGACCTGCACGATCGTGTCGGACAGCCCGCGCCGGGCGAACTCGGTGCGACACCAGGTGCGACCGAAGAACCCCCGCTCGTCCTCGATCGGCTCGATGTCGATCACGAACGCGCCGGCAACGTCGGTCTCGCTGAACAACATGACTGCGACCCCGACTACTTCGCAGCGCAGAGGTTCGGCTGACGCCAACGCATCCATGGACACTCACCCCGCGCTTCCATGCGATCGAAGGTGATCTTGTCCTTGAACGTATCCATCGCCTGCCAGAACCCGGTGTGACGATACGTTGCGAGGCGCCGCTCTGCGATCAGCCGCGCAAAGGGCTGCTCGACCAGCTCCTCCCCTTCCTGAATGTAGTCGAAGATCTCGTGCTGGAACGCGAAGAAGCCGCCGTTGATGTACAGCTCGTCGTTGCGCATCGGCCCGACCGCCGTGACGAGACCTTCGGCGTCGGCTTGCACGAGATGGAAGCTCTGCGCCGAGCGCACCGAGGCGAAGCTGCCGACCACCTTGCGCCGCTCGAAGTCCGCGATCTGCTGGTCGAGCGGCAGGTCCGAAAGCCCGTCGGCGTAATTCGCGAGAAAGCTCGGTTCGTTCTCGAGATAGCGCCGTACGCGCAGCAGGCGCTGACCGACGTTCGAGTGCAGGCCGGTATCGACGAAGGTGATCCGCCAATCGTGCGCATCGGAGCTGTGCAGCTCGATCGTGCGTCCGGCGTTCGACAGCGTGAAATCGTTCGACAGGCACTCGTCGTAATTACGGAAGTAGTCGCGGATCAGATCGCCGCGGTAGCCCAGGCACAGGACGAAATCCTTGTGGCCGTAGTACGCGTAGTAGCGCATCAGGTGCCAGATGATCGGACGGCTGCCGACGGGCACGAGCGGCTTCGGAATCGTGTCCGAATGCTCGCGCAGACGCGTGCCGAGACCGCCGCAGAAGAGAACGACTTTCATGAGTTGCTCAACGTCCCTACCGTCCCACACCTTCGTATCGCGCGAAGTCGGCAGGCCGCAGATTGCGGCGCCCGTCGACCACGAGCGGATTGCGCCCGATTTGCTGCAGCAGCTCGCCGAGCCGCTCGAATTCCGGCCAGCGCGTGACGTGCACGATCACGTCGGCCGCCACGATGGCATCTTCCAGCCGCTGCGCGAGCTGGACCCCGGCAAGATCCGAATGGTCGACGGGGCGCGCGATCGGATCGAACGCGGTGACGACGGCGCCCGCACTGCGCAACGCCCGGATGATCGGAAACGCCGGCGACTCCCGCAGATCATCGGTGCCTGGCTTGAACGCGAGACCGAGCACGGTGACGCGGGTGCCCTTGAGATCCGGTACGTGCTTGCGCACGAGCCGCAACAGCTCTTCGGGCTGACTGCGATTGATTTCGAGCACGTCCGAGATGAGCGGCATTGCCACGCCGAGGCTGCGGCCCTGCGCCGTCAGCGCTGCAATGTCCTTGGGCAGACAACTGCCGCCGAAACCGCAGCCCGCTTCGAGGAACGCGGTGATCGACGCCTTGCGGCGTTCGCCGGACTCGCTCACGACGTTGAAATAGGTCGCTTCGTGCACCCCGCGCATCACGTCCGCGACGTCGACGTCACCGATAGCCGAGCACAGCCGCCCGATTTCGTTCGAGAATGAGATCAGCGTGGCGAGCACGGAATTCGACGCGTACTTGATCATCTCCGCGGTCTTGGTATTCGTGAACACGCGCGGCACGGCGGGAAAGCCCTCGTACACCGCCGCAATCGTGCGTCGCGTGCGCTCGTCGATGCCGCCGATCACGATGCGATCGGGCTTCATGAAGTCGACGACGGCCGTCCCCTCGGTCAGGAACTCGGGATTCATGCCCAGCCCGAAGTCAGGCCCGGCGCGCTTGCCCGAGGTCTTCTCGACCGCGTCGCGCACGATGCCGTCGGTCGTTCCGGGTATCACGGTGCTCTTGACGACTACCGTGTGATAGTCGGCCTTCGTGCGTAACGCAGCGCCGATCTCTTCGGCTGCGCGGGCGACATATGCGAGATCGATGCGACCCTGCACGGCCGGCGTGCCGACTGCAATCAGCGTCATGTCCGAGTTGTGCACGGCGCGTGCGAGATCGCCGCTCGCCTTGAGCTTGCGACCGACCGTGCGCGCGAGGATCTCGGGCAGTCCTTCCTCGTGAATGGGCGCGCGTCCGGCGTTGATAGCCTCGAGCTTGGCCGGATCGACATCGACGCAAGTGACGTCATGGCCGTGGTCAGCGAGACACGCTCCACTTACGAGCCCGACGTACCCGGTACCGACGATCGATATGCGCATCAGGCGGCTTCCGCGGTGCGATTGTGCGAATACCAGGCGAGGGAGCGATAGACCCCTTCCTCCACCAGCACTTTCGGATCGAAGCCGAGGTGCGCCCGCGCCTTGTCGATCTTCGGGCAGCGACGATTCGGGTTGTCGATCAGATAGTCCGCCTCCTGCGCCTTGCCGAGCACGACTCGCCCCTGGTAGCCGAACAACTCGCCCGCTGCTGCGCTGACCATTCGCGCCAGGTCGGCCATCGAGATCTCCGGTCGGTCGATACCGATGTTGTAAGGCTCGCCATCGTGCCCACGCACCAGCACCTTGTAATAGCCGGTGATTGCATCGGTCGCATAACAGAAAGTGCGCTTCGGGCTGCCATCCGAGAGGATGACGATATCTTCCCCGGCGAGCACGTTGCGTGCGAAGTCCGGCAGCACGCGCCCGTCAGTGATCTTGAGTCCGGGTCCGTAGTTGTTGAACGGCCGCGCCATCTTGACCGGAATACCCTCGTGCCGCGCGTAGATCACGCACAGCGTCTCGCCGAAGCGCTTCGACTCGTCGTAGCAGGCGCGCGGTCCCGTACACGAGACGTTGCCTCGATAAGTCTCGTCGGTCGGGATCGCATCGGCCGACGGATCGCCGTAGATCTCACTGGACGAATAGAACAGGAACCCTTCGAGCGGACGCTTGGCATCGCGCTCCCGGACCGCGTAGTCGAGCAGATTGCGCAGACCGTTGATGTTCGCATCGATGCACAGCAGCGGCTTCTGGCGATAGTAGATCGGCGAGGCGATGCCGGCCGCATGGATGATCCAGTCGAAATGCCCCATGTCGGTGGGCAACGGTTGAATGACGTCGTGACGTCGCAGGTGCAGGTCCGGCCGCGACTTCAGGGCTTCCAGCCACGCCGGCACGCCGCGCATGTAGTTGTCGAACACGGTCACGTCGATGCTGCTCGCCGCGGGTCGTGAGCGATTCCAATGCAGCGCGGATTGCACGAGGTAGTAGCCGAGGAAGCCAGCGCCGCCGGTGATCAGCAGGCGCTTGCCGGCGAGTCTGTCGAACTCGGTTGCGAGATCGGTGCAGATCGCATCGAGGTCCTTCTCCAGGAGTTCGTTGAGGCCCGGGACGCGGCGTACTGAGGTCATCTATCGTTCTCGATTATGTCGTGGGTGGCGGGCCTTACAAACAGACCCTAAAGACAGACCTTGCGTGCATGGAAGGCTTCCGCAAAACCGCTCGGTGCTGCGCATTCGATGCCGCGCAGTCGGGCAAGGCCGCGAAAGGTATCTTCGGTGAACCAGCTACGCGTCCGCTGTGACGGAAAGCACTCCATGAGCACCTGGACCTTCTGGGCCAGGTCCTCGCTGGAGAGCGGCATGAACAGGTTCGGATGGCCGAGGTCGCCTTCGTACTTCGGGATTTCGTACTCCAGGATCAGATGCGAGCGAAAGGTGTTCCAGGTCAGCTCGCCCAGCAGCGCGTGGTCCTGGTGGCGATCCTGCAGGAAGTGCGTCAGCACGACATCTGGACTTACGGTCCCCTTCAGTGCCTCGAACGCGTCCTTGATCGCCGTCACGTCCGCCGGGAAGTAGCTGCCGCGGAAGTCGAAGAACTTGAGCTCGAGTCCCGGCAGCCCGCTCAGCAGTTGTGAGGCCGCGTGGCGCGATTCCTCGGCCCGCCCTGCTTCGCCGGCAAAGATCGCCCAGATGAGCCGTGCAGTCGGATATTCGCGTGCCCAGCGCACGAGCGTGCCGCCGCAGCCGATCTCGATGTCATCGCAGTGCGCGCCGACGCAGAGGATGGTCGGCGGCCGCTCAACAGCCAACTTGAGAGCGAGCAAACGAACCCTCCTGAAGTGTCCCCGCCAGCGGGCGGAGACGACCTCCGCCTGCAGTGTTCTGGCCTGGTCGGCCCTTTTGGGCCGAAGTCTGCCATAGGGGTGCCCGGGTGTCTCGCGGGCGACGCTCACGAGTGTGACCTGCATCATGCGAGCGACCGGAACACCCCTGTGTAGGCAACCGACGACCCGCTCGTCGCGCGCTCGTCACACAAACGATTCACGCTGTAGCAACCTCCCTCAAGCGAGCTAGGATTCGAGTGCATGAGCATGCTCACAGCGGTACGGCAGATGAAACACAGCTCGCAGGACGCCGTCCTGCTCATGCTGTTGCGCGGCCGATTGGGCGGCCTCGAGCGCACGCTCCGGCGAGGCAAGCTTCCCAGTCAGCGCAGCATCGAACGCCTGGTTCGCAGCTGGCACAACGAGGCCTGGAGCGCCGATGCCCCGCTGCTCGCGGCACTCCTGACCTGGTTGCCGCGATCGACGGGACCGATCCTGGAATGCGGATCGGGGCTCTCCACGCTGGTGCTCGCGACGGCGGCATCGATCGCGAATCGCGGCTTGTGGACACTGGAACATGACCCCAGTTGGGCAACGAGAGTCTCGCGCGAGGTGCCCGCGCACTTGGGGAGCTGCGCAACTGTGGTGCTTGCGCCGCTGCGAGACTATGGCGCCTATGAGTGGTATTCGCCGGAGCCCGCGGCGCTTCCGGCATCGATAGGCTTCGTGCTCTGCGACGGCCCGCCCGGCCACACGCGCGGTGGGCGCTACGGACTTGCCCCTCAGCTGGGGAACCGTCTGCGTAGCGGGTGCATCGTGATTCTGGACGACACTCAGCGCTCGGAAGAGCGCTCGATCGTGCGGCGCTGGCGTAGCGAACTACCCGCATCAGTACTCATGGAGTCGGAAACTTACACAGTGCTGCAGCTACAGGAACAACGCGCGGGCATCGCGCACTGTGACGCAGGTCGCTCGTAGAGGCTTGCGGGCCACCGAAGCGAGGCGGTTATACTCCGCGCCGAGACGCGATTCGCGATTCCGGCGCGGCTCGCACCGTCTGGCACTGCGTGGCGAGCCTTACCTCCTTCCGCGCGCCTGGCGCGCGCGAACAGCATGGTGGGGTATCGACAGCTCTGTGCGATGAAGCATGTATTTGACCAAGTTGCGAGCCGCTTCGCGCGCAGCATCGATGGCTCGATGCGCGCCGGATACTATGCCCGCGGCAGCCACTTCATCGGCCTCGCGCAGGCTGCGCTGCCAGGACGCGGCTACGTGCTGGATTTCGGTTGCGGTCCGGGACGCCTGAGTCTGCTGCTGGCCGACGCCGGTTTCCGCGTTCTCGGCGTCGACACCTCCCACGGGATGATTGCCGAGGCCCGTCAGCTCGACACCCGCGGCCTGCCGATCGAATTCATCAGCATCGAGCGTGCGGAAGACGCGCTGGCGCCGGGCACCTACGACGGCATCGTGTGTTCGAGCGTCATCGAGTACGTCGCCGATGCTGACTCGCTGCTGCAGGGTTTCCGGCGCTCGCTGCGAGGCTCGGGTGCTCTCCTGATCAGCTTCGCGAACCGTGCGAGCATTTTTCGCTGGTACTGGAACAAGGTCGCGCCGCCCAATCCCATGGGCGCCGCCCAGCATCACGTCTGGACATGGCGCGAGTTCCGCGCCTTGCTCGCGCGCAACGGTTTCGCGCCGGCCACGCGACCGCGATATTTCGAGTGGCCCTGGGATGCGCGCGCCCGGGGCTCGCCGTTCATATACGCACGTTTCCTCGGCTCGATAGGCGTGGTCGTCGCAAGACCGATCTGACACGGCGGCATCGCCTGCGCGCGACTTCTCGACGACGAATCGCAGGCAACCGTCGTCCGGCATGTACACTCGGCGCGGTGTCCCCGATGCAGGTTGAACAACAGGCGGCGGTCGCGCTCAAGTGGCACACGATCGCCAAGGTTGTCAGCCAGGCGTTCAGCTGGGCCGTGACGCTCATCGTGGTCCGCCTGCTCGCGCCGGAAGACTACGGCCTCATGGCCGTCGGCATGGTGATCGTTTCGATCATTGCCGGGACCGCGGAGTTCGGTCTCGGCTCTTCGCTCATTCAGGCGCAGAGCCTCGAGCGACGCGAGCTGGCACGGGTTGCGGGCGCGCTCGGCCTCTTCAACCTGGTTTGCGGAATCGCGCTCGCGGCGAGCGCGCCGTGGATCGCGTCGCTGTTCAACGAGCCCGGCCTCGATCTCGTCATTCAAGTCTCGACACTGCATTTCGTGCTGTATGCGATCGAGGCAGTGCCGCAGGCGCTCATGCAGCGCGAAATGAAATTCAAGAGCAATGCCGCCATCGAGGTCGCCGCGGTGGTCGCCGGCAGCGCCACTACGCTGGTCCTCGCGTTGCTCGATGCCGGCGTGTGGGCACTCGTCATCGGCAACCTCGCCGGAGGCGCCGTGCGTACCGTGTTGTTCGTGCTGCTCGGCACGTTCGTGCTGCCGTCGTTTGTCTTGACTGGAATCGGCAGGCACATCCGTTTTGGCGGGCAGGTCACTGCCGCTCGCTTCCTTTGGCAGTTCACCTATCAGCTCGACACTCTCATCGCGGCGCGATTCCTGAACGGTCAGGCGGTCGGCCTGTATTCGGTGTCGATGCACCTGGCGACGATGCCGGTCAGCAAGACCATGGCCATCGTCAACCAGGTCGCATTTCCTGCAGTGGCGAGGTTGCAGAACGAATTGCCGCGGATGCGGGCGCGCCTGCTCGAAGCGCTGCGCCTGCTGGCGTTCGTCGCTATTCCGGCGCTCTGGGGCCTGTCAGCGACGGCACACGAGTTCGTCGATGTCGTGCTCGGCGCAAAATGGCACGAGGCCGTCTTGCCGCTGCTGCTGGTCAGCCTCATCGCACCGGCCCGAATGCTCATGGCTCTGTTTGCGACGGCTGCATCGGCCATCGATCGCGCAGACCTCGAGGTGCGCAACACGCTCGTCGGCGCGTTGGTGCTCCCAGTCGCCTTTCTCATCGGAGTGCAGGCCAGTCTCACCGGTCTCGCCGCATCGTGGCTGGTGGCGGTACCGCTCATCCTCGCGGTCACGTTGCCGCGCACTTGCGCCGCCCTGGGCCTGTCCATGTCGAGTGTGCTCACAGCCGTGCGTGGGCCGCTGATCGGTGGGGTTGCGATGTACGCCGCGGTGTTGGCGACGCGCGCAGCACTCAATGAGTTCGAGGAGGCAATTCGCCTGCCGGTGCTCATAGTCGCGGGCGCCGTCACTTATCTCCTCGTGGTGAGGCTCGCGGATCGAGCCATTTGGGGTGACCTGCGACGGCTCGCGACCGCGTTACGCGGCTGACATTGGCATTGTGTGACGCGAGTCATACCGCGCGGAGCGCAAGCGGACCAATGGCCCAGCTCGCCGCGACGACGTCCTGCTACCATGCCGTTTCCCCGCGTCTTCTGGCGCTGATCGATGGAATCGGACGCATGAGTAAGCTCCTGTTCGAGCTGCCGCTTGACTCGGCCGAGCGCATGGGAGATCGACCGTGCCTGACATTCAAAGGCCGGACGTTCGACTACGCCTCTGTAGCGACGCAGATCGAGCGCTTCGCGTCGGCAATCACGCGCATCGGCTTGAGCAAGCTCGCGCGCGTAGCGGTCTTCCTGCCCAAGCAACCGGAAACAGTGATCACGATGTTCGGTGCGGCGCGTGCGGGCTGCGTCTTCGTGCCGGTCAACCCGATTCTCAAGCCGGCGCAGGTAGGCCATATCCTGCGCGATTGCAACGTTTCGATGCTGGTCACATCCCCGGAGCGGCTGCGCGAGCTTGCCCCGCAGCTCGCCGAGTGCCCGGACCTGCGCCACGTGGTCCTGGACAACCCGACGACCGACCCGAGTCCAAGCGGCTTCTCGCTGCAGGTGTGGGACGCGCTGCAAGGCGACGGCGACGGTGCCGGGCGTCGACACCGCGTGATCGATCAGGACATGGTGTCGATCTTCTACACCTCGGGCAGCACCGGCAAACCGAAGGGGGTCGTGCTCTCGCACCGGAACATGGTGACCGGCGCACACAGCGTCGCAGAGTACCTCGGCAACACGCCGGAGGATCGGCTGCTCGCAGTGCTGCCCTTCAGCTTCGACTACGGGTTCAGTCAGCTCTCGACGGCATTCCACGTCGGCGCGAGCGTCGCGCTGATCGATTATCTTTTTCCGCGTGACATCCTGGCGCTGCTGGCGAAGGAACGCATCACCGGCTTGGCAGGCGTGCCGCCGCTGTGGGCACAGCTCGTCGACCTGCAGTGGTCACCGCATATCACCGAGCACCTGCGCTACATCACCAACTCCGGCGGCGCGATGCCCGCTGCCACGCTGCGCAAGCTGCGCGATGCCCTGCCGCGGACGCAGGTGTTTCTCATGTATGGGCTGACCGAAGCGTTCCGCTCCACTTACCTGCCGCCGTCCGAAATCGACAAGCGCCCCGGCTCCATGGGCAAGGCGATTCCGAATGCGGAGATCGTCGTCGTACGCAGCGACGGCGCGCCCTGCGCAGCGAATGAGCCGGGCGAGCTCGTGCATCGTGGCTCGCTCGTATCGCTGGGCTACTGGAACGATCCGGTGAAAACCGCCGAACGATTCAAGCCCGTGCCGGGCCATGCAAAGGAGCTGGTGCTGCCGGAAATGGCCGTGTGGTCCGGTGACACGGTGCGCATGGACGAGGATGGATTCCTGTACTTCATCGGCCGGCGCGACGAGATGATCAAGACCTCCGGCTATCGCGTCAGTCCCAGCGAAGTCGAAGAAGTCGTGTTCGCGACCGGGCTGGTAGCGGACGCTGCCGCGGTGGGCGTCGCGCACTCCACGCTCGGGCAGGCGATCGTCATCGTCGCCGCGGCGCCGCCAGGTACGCAGCCGGATCAGGACGCATTGCTCGCGGCATGCAAGCAGCAGTTGCCGGCGTTCATGGTGCCGCATCACATCGAGTGGCGCGAATCGTTGCCGCGCAATCCCAACGGAAAATACGATCGCGCCAGGCTGGCAACGGAGCTCAAGGATCTGTTCGCCGAGGCGCGCTCATGAGCATCGACGCGCTGCCGCAGCATGCGCCGCATCCCTTCTTCGCGATCGTCGAGGACCGGCTGTTCATCCAGGGCAGATCGATTCTCGAAGTGGCGGCGCAGGTCGGTCGGACGCCGTTCTACGCGTATGCCCGCCAGCACATGACGGAACGGGTGGAGCTGCTGCGAGCAACGCTGCCGCGCGAGGTCCACCTGCACTACGCGATCAAGGCGAATCCCATGCCCGCCGTCGTGCGGCACATGGCTTCGCTGGTCGACGGACTGGATGTCGCCTCGGTTCGCGAGCTGCAAGTCGCGCTGGATGCGGGCATGGCTACCGAGCGCATCAGTTTCGCCGGCCCCGGCAAGACACCCGGCGAGCTCGCCGCCGCGGTTGCAGCGGGCATCGTTCTGAACGTGGAATCGCAGCTCGAGATCGAGCGCCTGCTGCGCATCGCACGCGACACGGGCCGCCGGCCGCAGATCGCGATCCGCGTCAATCCCGACTTCGAGCTCAAGACCTCCGGCATGAAGATGGCGGGCGGGCCGAAGCAGTTCGGCATCGACGCCGAGCTCGTGCCGCAGATATTGCGGTCATTGCGCGACGCACCGCTCGATTTCGTCGGCTTTCACATCTTCAGCGGCTCGCAGAACCTGCGTCCCGAGGCCATCGTAGAGGCACAGCAGAAGGCAGTCGCACTTGCGATCGAGCTGGCGCGCTCGGCCCCGGCACCGGTGCGGATCCTCAACATCGGCGGCGGCTTCGGCATTCCCTATTTTCCGGGCGAGAAACCGCTCGACCTCGCCCCGATCGCAGCAGGCTTGCAGGCGCTGGTCGCTGTCGCGCGCCAGGACCTGCCGCACGCGCAGCTGGTGATCGAGCTGGGGCGCTATCTGGTCGGCGAGGCGGGTATTTACGTCTGCCGCGTGCTCGATCGAAAAACGTCGCGCGGCCAAGTGTTCTTGATTACCGACGGCGGACTGCACCACCACCTCGCGGCGTCAGGGAATTTTGGCCAGGTGATCCGCAAGAACTATCCCGTGGTGATCGGCAATCGCGTCCGCGGCGCGCAGCGCGAAGTCGCGAGCGTGGTCGGTCCACTCTGCACGCCGCTCGACCTGCTCGCCGACAGGATGGAAATGGCGGTCGCCGATGTCGACGACTACGTCGTAGTGTTGCAAAGTGGAGCTTACGGGTTGACGGCGAGCCCCACGGCTTTCCTGAGCCATCCGGGGCCATCAGAGATCCTGCTGTAGGCTCTGGGTCGCCCGTATCGGTCAGATCCGCGACTGCGCCGTGACTTCACCGAGCAGCTCCGCCAGCTGCCCGGCCTGTGCCTCGCGGGAATAGCGCGCCACTGCTGCAGCTGAGGGCAGACGGAATTTGCCCTGCCGCAGTCTGACCAGAAACTCTGCCAACGCGGCCTCGATCTCCTGCTGCGAGTCGAGCCGCGCGACCAGCCCGGTTCCGGCGGCAGCGAGGGTCGCAGCGGTATCACCGGCCGGATCCGTAAGTGCGAGAATCGGCCGCCCGGCGCGTAGGTACTCGTACAACTTGGCAGGAATCTGCGCATTGCAGTTCGCGGCCTGGAGCACCAGCAAGCCATCGACAGTCAGCATTTCTCTTAACGCTGCGAGATAGTCGATCGCCGGCGCCAGGCAAACGATATCGGCGATGTCGAGCGCCGCGAGGTCCTGTCGATAGCGAGCGTCGTCGCCGGTCGCCCGCAGGACGATGCGCAGATCCGCGCTCGAGATCTCGCCGCGGCGCTTGAGGGCCTGAACGGCGGCGAAGAATTGCGTCGGATCGCGTTCGCTGGGATAGATCACGCCGCTGTGGAGCAATGTCACCGGCGCGCCGCCCGGCACCGTACCGTTCGCGACCGCAAGCGATTGCTCCGCCCGGCTGAAGGTCTCCTCGTCGTAGCCGTTCTCGATCAACGCGACGCGCGAGGCGCCGTAGTCCGGAAATCGCTCCCTGTAGAGCGACGCCGCGCCGGGCGTAACGACCACGACCTGACGCGCTTCGGCGAAAATCATCTGCTCGAGCCGTTCCCAGGCACGGTTGACCTTCGGGTCCGGCGGATAATCGCCCTGCCACATCGGGTCGCGGAACTCGGCGACCCAGGGCAGGCCGCTCGAACGGGCGATCTCGAGGCCGATCCGATGTGCCGTCGCGATCGGAAACGTCGACCAGATTGCGGTTACGTTGCGCTCGCGAATCAGCTTGCGCGCGGCACGCACTGCCCAGAAGCGCCACGTCGCCCACCGGTCCGGCAAGGCGAGCGCGCGCGGGTAGTGGCCGAAGACGCTGAGGTGACGGCCGGCATCCAGGCCGAACGCTCGTCTTACTTCCAGGCCGGGTGGCAGTTCGTTGCCGTCCACCTGAGCGCTCGTCTCGGCATACGCCCGGGGATCGATACTGAGCACGATCGGGCGCCAGCCGTATTTTGGCAGGTGCTGAGCAAACCTCAGCGTCCTCTGTACGCCGCTGCTGCCGCGGACGGGTGGAAAATGGTATGCGATCAGCAGAACGTTCCGCTGACTCGCTGCGTCCGAGAACCTCGTGGTCGGCCCCTCGTGCCTCACATCAGACCCTGCGCGCAGCCGGCAATGCACGCTTGCCGGCGAATTTACTTTTTTCCGCACCGGTCGAGCCGTGTGCCTCCGGCGCTGTGCTCTTGGCTGCGCTCGCGGTGAGATTCCACATCGCCATCAACCCCGCGATTATCCAGATCCGTACCTCGAATTTGGCATAGGTGGCAAACATGTCGCACATGTAAACCGCACCGGCCATGCCCGCGAACGCGGGCAGCGCCGTGGGCAGCAAGCCGCTGTGCTGTCGCAACGCACTCCGCAGTTTCCGCACCGTCTTCAAGATCCACAGCGCGACGAACACGTAGAACGCAGCTCCGGGAATTCCGTGCTCGACCAGCATCGTGAAGAACGTGTTGTGAGATGCGCGCGCGCGCTCCGCTCCTTCTCCGACCAGGTGCTTATCATCCATGTACTGTGAGCTGAGCACAGCCGTGCACGTCGCACCGCATCCGAGCGGATGATCGGCAAACATCTTCATCTCGGCTGCCATGATGACCAGCCGTCCGGCACCCGTGTCCACACCCTCGACCTCCTCGCCGAGCTTTTCGATGGATCGTATCCGCTCCCAGTACGCGGGCCCCGCGAGCATCCCGAACATCACGAGAGCGAGGATGGAGAACACCCGGATGCGCTTGCGAAACTCGCCCGGCGCAAATAAATTGAAGACGATTCCCCCCAGGGCGGCTGCCAGGAATCCGCTGCGGCTGATCGTGGTGACCAGGGCATTGACGATGATCGGCATCATCAGGACCAGAATGACTCTCTGACGCGTCTTGCTGACCAGCAGCAACGCCGCCGCGGCCAGCATGCCGGTAACGATCACGAGCGCGCCTGCATTCGCCTCGGACAGTCCCGGACCTCCGAAATCCTCGAAGCGTCCGCCCTCGTACGAGGTGAACGCGATCCAGCCGAAGTAGAAGCAGCCGAGGACGTGACCAGAGGAACAGTTGCAGATGTTTTTCCGCATCCATGCATCGATAGCCGAGGTACAGCACGAGTCCGAACTTGACGTAGTAGATGAACAGCTCATCGTGGCTGACTGCGTCGAGCGCCCAGAGCTTCTGCACCCCGAGCCAGATGATGAAGGCGACATACGCGAGCGCCACTCCGTGGCGCAGGAACGGAATCGCTGGCGGCAACTTCTTTTATGAATCAGCATCGCCAGCAGGGTGACTGCCGCCGCGATCAACGCCCAGCGAAAGTCGAGCAGGAATCCCTGGCCCCACCAGCGGGAGGGCGGGTTCAAGAAGAACACGCCGACGTACGTCAGCCACCCGTAGGCAGGGTGCCGAGCGAACGCCATCAGACAGCCGACGGCGAATGCGACCAGAAAGGCTAAGCCTGTCAGGCTCAAGAAGCTGTCCCGCTACCAGGAAGGGGGCATTGTCGCACACGCGCAAGCGCCGGATGATCGTCCCTCTGCCGGCGCAGCATCGTACGAACGATCATTGTGCCGAGGAGCCGCTGCGCTCTAGTGTGACGCGATGCCCAGATAGTCGTGCGCGGCGGATTCGTTCGTGGCGCACGCAAGGCACATCACGTAACCTATCCGGCGCGACAGGCCTGCGCCTCCTCGCTGCCGGGCAAGGCAGCATCAGCGTTCAGATCGATTCTGTGGCGGCCCGACGCGTTGCGACGTCTCTCCTGCTGTAGTCCGGAAGTATGTCATACCAATACGACAGCGAATTCTTCGACTTCGTCAACGCCAGCGCCGGTAAATCAGCGAGTCTCTTCATCGGCCAGCTGCTCGAGCGCAGTCTCGCGGGCACACCCGCAAGCGTGCTGGATGTGGGCTGCGGGCGGGGAGTCTGGCTGGCGGAGTGGCGCAACAGGGGACTGTCGCGGATATCCGGTGTCGATGGCGACTACGTATCCCGCAAGACACTGCTGATCCCGGCAGAGCGCTTCAGGGCTACGGACATTTCCAAGTCATTCGACCTTGGCGAACGCTTCGATCTGGTCGAATGTCTCGAGGTCGCAGAACACATTCCGGAGAGCTCCGCCGACACGCTCATCGACAATATCTGCCGGCACGGCGACCTCATCCTGTTCTCCGCAGCCATCCCTGGACAGGGCGGCGAGCATCACGTCAACGAGCGGCCTTACGGATACTGGCGCAGCAAGTTCGAGGCACGCGGTTACCGCACCTTCGATGCGATCCGCGAGCACGTGCGTGATTTGCGCGATATCGAGCCCTGGTACCGCTACAACACGTCGTTTCGCCCGCGCCGGCGGCGAAGCGCGAATGTCGGCCGCCGCGCGGCAGAAGCTGGTGGCCCAGGATCGGCCCGTCCGCGACGTGGCCCCTCTGATGTGGCGTGCGCGATCCCTCGCAGTGGCCATGCTGCCGACAAACGTGGCCTCGCATCTGGCACGGCTCAAGCATCGGCTCGCGAACGCTGCACGACGGCCCTGACGCATCCATGCCGAGTCCGCTCCTTCTGGTCATCATGGGATCGCTCCTGGCCGCGGCCGGACAGATCTTCCTGAAGATCGGCGCCAGCGGCGCGAACACGCTCGCGGATTTCCTCAATCCGAAACTCGGCGCGGGCTTTCTCCTCTATGGCGTCGGCTCCGTGCTGTGGGTCATGGCCCTGGCGAAACTGCCGCTGTCGCGGGTTTATCCCTTCACGGTCCTGACGTTCGTCATCGTATACGTGGCGTCGTTCGTCATTCTGCGCGAGCCGCTCAGCGGGTCCGTGCTGGTCGGCGCCGCTCTCGTGCTCGCCGGCTTGCTCATCATCACGCTGGCGTAGGTGCAGGAAGTCCCTCCGTGCGCATCACCTCGATCTCGCGGATCCTCCTCTACCTGCTCCTCATCGGAGTCGTAGGAGCGCTGGCCGCGGAAATCGTCCTGCTCCTGGACATCTTTACGTTCGAGTACCAACCGCTCATGCGCCTCGCCGGAAGCGAAGGCCTGGCGCTGCTGGCTGCGCTCAATGTCGGCCTGCTGGTGCTTGGATCGCGAGCGGCCTTCGCACTACGGGGCCGCACTCACCCCTTCCGCATCGTGGCGAACGTGGTCCTCTGCGTCTGTGCGGTGTTGCTGCTGTGGCTGCTCGAGTGGACGTTCATGGAAACGCCGCTGAGCGTTCGCATCGCGAGCACGAGCCGCGCTCAGGCCGAGCCCACGCCGCCCGCAGCTGCACAGCGAGATTTTGCGCACTTCTCGCTCGCCCAGGGCACTGGCGATCCGGCAGCGGCCGCGCGGTTGCAGGTCATGTACGAGCGCGTACGCGTCAACAGTCCCGAGGTCTTCGACGCGCATCCGCTCGGCGCGACGATCGACAAGTATTCCCAGCGCTATTACGTCGATCCCGCGATGTTGTTTTTCTTTCTCTACGTCGGCAGTTTCTGGGGCGAAGCGACTTCCGGCCCGGCGCCCTTCGTCCGGTCGATGACTCCCGAGACCGTCCGCGACATCGTGCAGGTGCATCTGCCGGGATGGTTCGTCGAAAGCGGATTGCGCACGTCCCTCATCTCGTCAACGACTCTGCAGCGACTCTTCGGTGAAGGATTGGGCTTCAAGCTTCGTTACGCTCTGCACAAGTCGACGCTCGACGTCTCGACGCAGCCGTACGATCTGAATCTGTACTCCGATGTCTTCCTCGTGCTGCGCGAGTACCCCGAGGCGTTCCGGAAATCGCCGCCGGCCGACCGGCCAGTCCGCTGACCGACGCGCTGCGCAGCTCGTTTAACGCATTGCGGAACGACGCTTGAAGAATCCGTACGAGGATCCGTACGCTCACCGAGCTCTGGACGACGCCTACTACGACGCCAAGCGCTCCAAGTTCAAGAAATTCGCCCGCGCCGCTTTTTATCTGCTTTCGACCGACTTCGACTTCGCGACTCGCGCAGCCGCGCTCGTCCTGACTTATCAGCGCGACTATTACCGCAAGCGTCTGGGCGATGATTCCTGGAGCCAACTGCCCGACTGGCAGAGGCGGCGATGCTGGGCATGACGCGTGATCTGTATACGCCGGCAGTCGGCAGGCTCGGCTACGACCTGTATGCGCTGCCAGAGCTGAACTGTACGCCGGTCGAGTTCGTGGCGACGGCGGCCGTTGCAGAACGCGCTTCACTCGGCCAGCATCAGGCGCAGCTCTGGCGTCCGAAGGACTATCAGGCGCTGTGGGGCGGCGCAGCTACCAAGCTGCGGATTCTCAGCGAGCTATGGCTGGTGCTCCACGGCACGGCACTTCCGGGGCTGGATCCGAAAACACCGTGGACGCGGCTCGCGCGGTCGTCCGCAGGCACCCGCACCGGACATGATCTCAAGGTGACCACAATGGACCGCCTCGTGCACTCCCTTCCCGTCGCGCAGACGGCGCTGCTCGCGCCCATCGTTCACAGAGTGAGCACGCCGCGCCTGTCGATCGTCGTTCCCTGTTACAACGAGGAGGAGGTGCTGCCCGAGACGCTCAAGCGCCTGCGCACGTTCGTGGATCGCCTCACGAGTAGCGGCAAAATTGCCGCGGACAGTCAGATCGTGCTGGTCGACGATGGCAGTCGCGACCAGACCTGGTCGCTGATACGGCAGTGTCATGCGGAAGATCCGCGCGTGCGCGGCGTGAAGCTGTCCGGGAACCGTGGACACCAGACTGCACTGATCGCTGGCCTCTTTGCGGCCGATGCCGACGCGATCGTCAGCATCGATGCCGACCTACAGGACGATATATCGGCCATCGAGGCGATGCTCGATGCCTATCAGGAAGGGTGCGAGGTCGTCTATGGCGCACGCGCCAAGCGTCAGAAGGATTCGATCTTCAAGCGCTCGAGCGCCGAAACGTATTACCGGCTGCTCGCAATGCTCGGCGTCCGCGTCGTGCACAATCATGCCGACTTCCGTCTGCTCAGTCGCCGCGCGCTGGAGGCCCTCAAGCAGTACTCCGAGGTCAATCTGTTTCTGCGCGGCATCGTGCCGCTGATCGGCTTCCGCTTTACGACCGTGTATTACGTCGCGCTGAGCGCTTTGCCGGCGAATCGAAATATCCGTTGAGCAGGATGCTGGGACTTGCGCTGGATGGCGTGACCTCCTTCACGGCAGCGCCGCTGCGCATGATTTCCCTGCTCGGCGTGTTCGTATCGTTCCTGAGCCTGGGACTGATGATCTGGGCTCTGTGGATCAAGCTGGTCACCGTCGAAGCCCTGCCCGGCTGGGCGTCGTCCGTCGTCCCATCTACTTCTTCGGCGGGGTACAGCTGCTGAGCATCGGCATTCTGGGCGAGTACGTCGCCAAGCTGTACTTCGAGGCGAAGCGGCGGCCGCGCTACTTCGTCGAAGAAACGCTGTGAGACCAGCCCGCTGATACTCTGTGCCGCGGTCAGCTGCCCGTTACCGCTGGATATGCGCGTGCATGCATCGGGATGCGGATGCGCTGGCGCGCGCTCCACGACGCGCCGATGTACGGGTAGGTCGTCGCGACCATGAGCTCGAAGCTCCAGGCTTGCAGAAACAACGCGCGCCCTAGCCGCGTTCCTCCCAGCCGACTGTGCGCGCGCCGCGAGGCCAGATTGAAGCGGCCGAGCCGGCTGCAGGAGAACTGCACGCCACGGGCGCGAAGAAATGCATTGGCGCCCTGCCAGATGCCCGCGAATGCAGTACCGTTGCGGTGATCAGGGAAGATATCAAGATCGAAGTCGAATACGACGCGACCCTTCGGCGTCAGGACAAACGTACATCGGACTTCGTCTTCCTCGTAGGCGTCGAAGCAGAACCAGATGTAGCCGATCAGCCGCTCCTTGTGAAACGCACCGAGGCAGATCGCACCTTGATCGAAGCGCGAGTTCTTGATGTCGGCACGGGCCAGCATGTTGGCCACTTCCGGGTCGCCGCGCACGATCTGCCGGTACTGGAAATTTCGCGCGAATCTCTCGGGCAGCAACGGCGCCTCTGCGACCGGCTGCGCCATGAGCTCGTACACGTGCAGGCGAAGTCGCGGCGACATAGCCTGCAGGACACGGTCGAGGCCGTAGAGACCGTCCTGGTGAAGCAATCGAACTCCCTGAAGGGCGCGGCTAGGCGTGTGATGAAGTTGCTCGTCAACCTGAGATCTTCGTCACGGACGCCAGGCGGGCGCCGCTGCGCTGTCGCCAGCAGCGCTCATTGCGCATCTGGCCGCGTCTTTGCGGCCGAGGGTTCCGACCAGTGCCCTGCCTTTTCGAGTTTGGTACGCAACCCGGGTAGCGGGTATCCGCGGGCATACGCAGCATGAGCATGCTCGAGCGCTTGCTCGTAGTCCGCCTTCTGCACGTACAGCAAGCCTAGGTTGTAGTGCGCGTCGGCGGAGTCGGGATTGAGCTCGACTGCGCGCCGGTACCACACTTCAGCGTCCGCAAACTTCTTCTTGGTCCAGAAGTAGTATCCGCCCAGCAGCCAAACGTCGGTATTCTCGGCTGCGAATTCCTGCGCCCAGCCCAGGTAGCATTCGACCTGCGGGAAATCCCAGACTTTCCCACCCGCCTTGTCGTACTGAATCAGCACCTGCAGCGCCTGGTGATGGTTTGGCGAGTGTCTTAAGCGGCGAAAATCATTTTCGTCCTTGACGCTACGGTAGAGGCTGCCCGAGCGCAGCTCCTGCGCGGCCAGCGAGGTGTGATACCTGTCCAGGTCGGACACGCCTTTCTTGACCAGCGCCGAGGAGTCCTTCAGCCGATAGTCGATTCGGCCGCCTTCCGTCTGCACCTCGCGCATGGGCCCACAGGACTCGAGCTCGCACGGACCCGCAGCGCTGGCAGCACTGCCCAGGGTCACACCGACTACAAACGCCAGGTGAATCGGCACCCGCGACCTACGCCCACCGTCTCGCATATGACACCCCAAGCGGCGCCGCTCGCTGGCGCGGCGCACTTCAGGCAGCAAGCTTATCTGCGTCCCGGGTGCGTGACTATTGGTCCAACCGGGTGCCTCAAGAATGACGCCAGTGGGGCGCAGCGTGTGGCTTCAGACCGCCCCGGACAGGCGCATTACGTAAACGTCGGCGCTGCCATAGCGCGGCACGACGACGAGTGCGGCTTCGCCGTTACCCATGTCTTGGATCAGCTGAATCTTGTTGTACATGAGCGCCGTGCCGCTCACTGGCGCGGGACCACCGCTGCCTGCGGCGCTGCTCCAGGTTGCCGCCGTGTAGGTGCGGCCATTGAGGGTTGGAGTCAGCTTGCTGATGCCGCTACCCCCATCCCAGGTGATGAACGCACGGCTCGCGGGATGCCAATGGAAGGCGTGCGTGACCGGAGGTGCGTTGCCCGACACCGGAATCGTGGACCAGCCAGCAGCCTTGTTGTCGAGATCGAGAACGAAGATAAATTGCGGATAGTCACCCGCGCGCCAGAGCAAGACGCGATTCTGGGTGTCGACGGACGCGATGATGATGCTGCTCGATCCTGATGTCTTTGCCAGCCGTCAGCACCGTCGCCATAGTGTCGAGAGCGACGAACTGAACTGCTGGGTTGCCCGTTGCCCTGATCTTGATCAGCTGGCGATTGATCGGATCGAACACCGCGCAGCCAGTAATTGCGTACGTGTCGGCAATCCAGGTGTTGCACCGATCGATCCAGGTGTTCGTGCCCGGATTGATTTGCCAGGCCTGAGTCCCGCCGGGCTGGGCCGAGCCAGTTCGGTGCCTCAGGGCTGAGTCTGAACCACCGGCCCTCCGCCGCGACCTGGTGCATTCCGGAGTGATCCGCCGGCGGAGTTGCGTCCGCCCATTTCGTCCAGACCTGTTGATTGTTGGACGGAGCAGGGCTGGCATTGCGACGCCGTATCCACGCAGGCGAATCGACATTCAGATCGCAGGAATACACTTCATTGCCTGCGTAGTCGGCATGACCACCGTTGCCGGCCATCCAGATCATCTTGCGCGTCTGGTCCGCACCCATGCCGGTCCACGCGGTGATGATTGCTGCGTGCCCGGTCGTGCCCGAGTTCGGCGCCGTTGTCGCGAGCGGGTCTTTGACATCGGACGCGCCGAGCCAGTTGGAAACCGGCGTGGTCCACCGCTCGTGCCTCTGCTCGAGGAACCAGGCTGGCGCGCCGGTCTGGTTCTGTGTCGTACACGTAGTCGTGGCGGAGCTGCCGCCCTGGACGCTGAGTGTCGAGGGTGGGCATGGCTTGGTCTGGCCGCGGGCGAGTCCGGTAAGCATTACACCCGCTGCGCCGGCTGTTGTTGTCAGAAATTGTCTGCGTTTCATTCAGGACTCCAGAGACGGCCCGCCTTCCTCACGCCTGCGGGCAGGCAATGAACTGCTTGGAGAAGATGATCTGGTCGTAGCGGTGATCCAGCGAGCACGGCATTGACGCCGTTCATGTAGCCCGAAGGACAAATGGAATTGAAAGCACCGAGGGGGTGCAGATCGGAGGCGAAGTACCACGCCAGGTTCAACTTATCGAACAGCTTCGTGTAGCTCGTCTCGAACCGCGCGACCCACGCCTGGATCCCGAAATCCTCGTTCGGCCACTTGTTGAGGTCGGATTCGTAGATCACGCCGTCGTTGCGGTGCCCAGGAATCACGTGAATCAGCACGGTCACCCACTCGCCGGCGGGCCATTCCCAGCAGGCGATCTCCGCTTTGACATTCCCGCCGATCGTGCACGTAGATGCATACGGGCTGCCGGGCAGCAAGGTCGCGCCCTGCCCAGCTCCCTGCGGATGGGAAATGAAGCTGTTCGGATTCGAACCGCGGCTCGTGTACATGCGGAACGGGCTCGTCTTGCGCCAGTACTGCTGACCTGCGTCGGATGACTGGATGACGATTTCGCCGTCGCCGGTCTCGCCGGTCACGTCGATGAACATGAGCTTGCCGTAAGGATTGTATGGATTCACCGGTTGCCAGCGGCTGGCCGGCATCTTCACGCGAAACTGCAGATAGAAGTCAGTACCGTCCCAGACGTTTGACTGACCCTGCCACGTCGGCACCTGTGCGTGATAGTCGCTGTGACCGTAATAGCCGGTGCGGAACAGGTAGGTCTGGTTCGTGTTGCTCGCATTCCAGGCGCGCTTCGGCAGTGTGCCATTGGCCGCACGATCGTCCGCGGTCTTGCCATTGTCGCCGGCGCGAATCGCGCTCATCGGACGCCACCAGCCCGCTCGGGCCGTGCCGCCGGTGGGAATGCTGATCTCGAGGCATCCGCCGCCTGTGATTCCGTCGCTCGTGATGTGTCGGCAGCTGCCGTCGCTCAACGCGTTGTTCGACACGTTGCCGATACCACCCTGCCAGCGGAACGCGTCCACCTCCGAGGGGCTACGGAAGTCGTGCGCCCACACAACACCCTCGCCGGTCGATCTCGTGACCCAATCCCCTTCCGCGTTGGCAGCGACGCAGGGGGTATTCACGCTCGTCCCACCGCTGGCACTCAGGGTCGACGGCGGGCATGGCCGGGTCTGGCCCATGGTGAGTGCCGGGAGCAACGCACCTGCAGCTCCTGCCGACCGCACCAAGAAATCTCTACGCTTCATATTCCACTCCCAGTACCGCGGCGCCTACCTTGCATGTCACGCCGCTTAAGCAAAAGCGCACTGCGCTGCCGCAGCCGCTACAACCGTCATCCGCAAACGCTTCGACGAGCGAGCATCGCACCCCGTATGCAACCGGCGCGGGAGCAATTCGATTTCAGCATCTGCGTCGCGCCGACCTCGCTCTGAGCATATAAACCAAAGCGATGTGATCAGCATAGCGATCCCATCGACGCTTTTACACTGTCTCCCTGCAGCAACATTGCACTGTCAAATGAAGGTCTCCGGCCAACTCGCTCACGGCGGCTCGCACCGACAGGCCCCTACTCCGCGATGCGAAATTCTTTGCTGAGAACGAGTTAGAAGTCGCCGTGCGACGCCGCCCCTGGCCTTCTCGACGGATGTGACCAACAGCTCGATTGCTCAGGCAACCGGGCGGTGCACTGATGCCCCTCACGATCTTCCTGCATTGACTGAGACTCGAGTGAGGTAACACCTGATGTCGTAGCCGCGTGCCAGATGGTGCGTGGCACTAACGTCCTTGTGACGGCACGTTGCGCAGCCACTGCACGCATGCATCGGTGGCAGCGCGCAGAGCAGCAGCACCAGAGAACGTGTGGTCAGCACCCTGCAGCCTGACGACACTGACGTTTGGCGCACTCATCGCTGATCGCCAGCGGGGATCTGCCGAATGCAGATCGACGAAAGCCTGCGCGGTCAGATCACGTTCGCTGATGAGCACCAGTAGTGGCACATCGAGTGCGGCGAGGCCCCGGCGCATGCGTTCGACAAAGGAAACCGGCGCACTCCCCTGCGAGTCGGCAGCCTTTCGTGCGGTAGCGATCTTCTTGAGCAGATCGCGTGCGGAGCGCAGCGGCCGGAAGCCGCCGGAGAATACAGTTCGCCAGAATGATCTCTGCAGCATGCGCTGGAGATAGTAATGGCGGAGATAGGTCTGCGCCTCGCCGGCTTCGGTTCGGACCCAGGGGTTCGCAATGACCAGACCGCAGACTCTGCGATCGTGCGCGCCGTATAAGAGAATTGCGGAGGCGGCATCGCACAGTCCCCACAGCACGACGCCGGACAGATGAGGCTGCTCCGTCAGCAGCGTATCGATCGCTGCACGTATATCGGCGCTGACGTTTTCGAACGAGCGCGCCTCGCCTTCGCTGTCTCCCATACCGCGGTAGTCGAAGCGCAAGACGGGATATCCGTGCTCGGCCAACGCACGTGCCATCAGAACAAACTGCCGGTGACTGCCGACACGATACTGGGGACCGCCAACCACTACGAGGACGCCGACTGGCGCCCGCTCTAAAGCACCGCGATGAAGAACACCCACGAGCTGAGCGTCGCCGCAGCGAAACACGACCGCTTTCTCGCTGGCAGGCAAGGCAGTCATCGCTCGACGTGCCCCGTGTCGAAGACAGCGACGGCTGCGCGAATCATGGCTGGCACCCGGACGATTTCGGTCGAAGTCCAGAACGGCTCGCCGGCATAGGCGCTGTAGTGCAGAGTGTTGCCGCTCGCGCGGGTGGCCTCGATCAGCCTGGCCGTCGCCGCGGGCGGCGAGTTGTCCGGCTCATGCGTGACCTCCATCCAGTGGACGGTCCCGAGCTGCCGCGCAAGACAGCTAGGGACGGCGAGCTGCGCGAGCTCGGCGGCAAGGCGGCTCGAGATGTCATACCCCGCGACTTCGACCGCCTCGCCGTCTCTGAGCTTCTTCTGGAGGTCGGCCAGCGTTTCGTTACTCCCCTGCGACATGCGTGAGGCCATCACGCGCAGGCGGAGGAACTGATTCAGTGCGCGCTGCCCATCGAACGCTGGCTGCCACAGGACGGTGGTTTCCACCCGCGGCACACGCCCCGCGGCGCTGAGCGAATTCACCAGCGCGCAGCCCAGGCGAATGGCCAGAATGCCGGTCACGGGAGTACCGAGCTGCTCGCACCATCGGACCGTCGCTGCAACATCATCGAGCCAGCATGACCAGTCACTGTCCGCAAAATCGCCGCTGCTGTCGCCCGTGCCGTAGTAGTCGGGAAGAACGGTCGCGATGCGACGCTCCTCCAGGGCGATCGCAAGCTCGGTCAGCATGCGCCGCGACTTGTTCATTTCCTCGGCAAAGGGAGCGAGCAACAGCACACAGCCCCGCGCCGGAGGCTGTGGAGTGCGAACAAGTGCGAAGACGGGTCCTCGGGCTCCCTGGAGGAAATGGCCGCCGACTATGCCTCGGTTCACGCCGCAGTCTTTCTCGAGACGAACTCCACGAGTGATCCGACGGTCGCGAACGTGTCCGCAGACAGCTCGTCATCATCCACGGTGATTCCATATCTCTCTTCGATCATCGTTATGAGCGTCACGACCGCCATGGAATCGAGCTCCGGTATGTCTCCGAGCAACCGACTGGCTGCCGTGAGTCGCTCTGCCCGGTCGCCGAGCTGCAGAGTGTCGCGCAGGATGTTGCGAATGCCTGTCAGGGTATCCATGGTGCCGATTGATCTGATTGATACGGAGAGGCTGCTGCGAGTGTACCGCTCGCATTCTGCAGGATATACGATCGTTCGGGCAAAACTCCCGGCCAGTTCAAAGTTTATGATGGGACGGCACACTAAACTGCGCACCGGCTGCCGGTGCCCGGCTTTGCGAAGGACAACATGCACCTGTTCGGTTTCCTCGGTCCCTTCCCCGGACCCCACGGCTTCGACGCTCTGGCTGAGTATGGTGCATCGACCATGGCTCGAGCGGCCTGCGCGTCGGCGGTCCGACCGCAATCGTCTTCGGCGAGCTGGGCGCCTTGCGTAGCGGGGAACGCTGTGGTCACGGTCGCGCTCAGCGGTGCGCCCATGTGGAAAGACGGTTCCGGTGCGACCGTGCAGCAGGACGCCGACGCGGCGAATGCGATTTTTCAGGCGTACCTGCAACGTGGCGACGAGTTGCTGGCGTCCCTGCGCGGACGGTTCGCGCTGGCGATCCTGGACGGCCGCAGACAGCGGGTTCTGCTCGCCGTCGATCCTATGGGGATCGAGCGCCTCGCGTATGCGACATGCGGTTCTGGGATAGTCTTTGCTTCCTCGGCGGAAGCCTGTGCGCACTTTCCCGAGCTGGGCGCGACCCTGCGCCCTCAGGCGCTGTTCGACTATCTCATGATGCACATGGTGCCCGCGCCGCACACGGTGTTCGCCGGCGTCAGCAAGCTGAGTCCTGGCACGTGCGCCGTTTTCGAGCGCGGGACTCACCGCATCGAGCGCTACTGGCGGCCGCACTTTGCTGAGCGACGCGCGGCCTCCTTTGCCGAGCTGAAGGCGGAACTGCATCGCACGCTGCGAGTCGCCGTTCGCAGCAGCCGGCCAGATCCGCGCACGGGTGCGTTCCTGAGCGGCGGGCTCGACAGCTCTACCGTAGCCGGTGTGTTGAGCGAAGTGGCTCCGGGCCCGGCCAATACGTTCTCGATCGGCTTTGGTTACGCCGCCTACGACGAGCTCCCGTTCGCACGCATTGCGAACGAGCGCTTTGGCTGCGCCGGCCACGAATACGTGGTGAGCGGCGCGGATATCGCCGCATCCTTTGCCGACATCGCACGGGCCTACGACGAGCCGTTCGGCAATTCTTCCGCCTTGCCGCTCTACTACTGCGCACGGCTGGCAGCCCAGCATGGATTCGACCACCTGCTCGCAGGCGACGGGGGCGATGAGATCTTTGCCGGGAATTCGCGTTACGCGGAACAGCAGGTCTTCGAACACTACCGGCATGTCCCCGCCTTCTTGCGTCGCCGACTCCTCGAGCCGTTGCTGGAGCGGTGGCCGAAGCGATACGCCGTGTGGCCGATCAACAAAGCTCGCAGCTACGTCGAAAAGGCGCGCGTGACACTGCCCGAACGGCTCGAGATGTGGAACATCGCTCGTGTTCTCGGGACTGCCGAGCTGCTGCATCCGGACTTCCTGCGCGCCGTCGATCTGCATGCACCGTACGCGCAGATGCAACGCGTCTGGGACTCCGCTCCGACGCACAGCGCACTGGACCGCATGCTCTACTACGACTGGCACTACACACTGGCGGACAACGATCTGCGCAAGGTCGAGACCATGAGCGCGCTGGCGGGCGTTCGTGTCTCCTATCCGATGTTGCATCCCGATGTGATCGACATGTCGCTGCAGGTGCCGGCGGCGCTGAAGATGCCCGGCCGCAAGCTCCGCCACTTCTACAAGGAGGCGATGACCGGCTTCCTTCCCGCGCAGATCATTCACAAGAAGAAGCACGGTTTCGGCCTGCCCTTCGGGCTGTGGCTGCAGGAGTCGGCGCAGCTGCGCGACGTGATCCTCGGCAACCTTTCCAGCCTGCGCGGCCGCAACCTCATTCGCCCGCAGTTCCTGGATCGTCTGCTGCGGCTGCACGGCAGCGATGACGCGAGCTATTACGGCGTACTCGTCTGGGTCCTCGCGATGCTCGAGCAGTGGTTTCAGGAACATCGGATTGCGCCATGAAGCCGCCGTCCACGTTCGAGTCGCTCCTCATCCGCGCGTGCGGATCGATCATGGCGGGCCGGGGCAACAGTGCCGCGTTGCTCGTGATGATCTATCACCGCGTCCTTGTGCAACCCGATCCGTTGCTGCCGAGCGAGCCGGATGCCGCGACGTTCGCCTCACACATGGACTTGCTGGCCCGCCACTTCAATGCGCTGCCGCTCACTGAAGCAGTCGGCCGCCTGCGCGCGGGGACTCTGCCGGCACGCGCAGTGTGCGTCACCTTCGATGACGGCTACGCCAACAATTGCGAGGTGGCATTGCCCATCCTCGCGGCGCGGGGCATTCCCGCCACCGTGTTCGTGGCGCCGGGATTTCTGAATGGCGGCCGCATGTTCAACGACACGATCATCGAAGCAGTGCGTCGAGCGCCGGCGGAGCTCGATCTGCGCGGTTACGATCTCGGCTATTTTCAGCTCACGGATGCTGCGGCGCGCATTCGCGCGTTCGAAGCGATCATCACCAAACTCAAGTATCGCGCGCCGCGTGACCGGGTCAGCATGGCCAACGCCGTCGCCGAGCAGGTCAATGCGAGGCTCCCGGATGATCTCATGATGTCCGACGCCCAGGTCCGGCAGCTGCATCGCTCGGGCATTGAAATTGGCGCGCACACGATGACCCACCCCATCCTGCGCACCGTCGATGTCGAAACCGCCCGCAGCGAAATCATCGACTCCAGGCGCAGACTGGAGGAAATGCTCGACGCGCCGGTCAAATCGTTTGCGTATCCGAATGGCCGACCGGGGGCGGACTACGCAGCCACGCACGTCGCTCTCGCTCGCGAGGCAGGCTACGACTTCGCCGTCTCCACAGCGTGGGGCGCCGCCACCATCCGGTCGGATCTCTTTCAGATTCCTCGTGTCGCGCCCTGGGACCTGACGGCGCGCAGCTTCGCCGGGCGCTTGGTGCGCGCGTATCGACAGCGGCGCGTCGCATACGCCCACCCGGAACCTATCGGTTGACCGACGCCCTGCTCACGACATAGCGATACTTGCCGGATTTCTCCGGTGCGATTCTTTCGACACGCGAGATTGTGAGTGGCGTATCGGCACCCAGGCGGCGCGCGAGCTTCGCTGCGATTCGCTGTTCCAGCTCACCCGTGAACTGCGCTCCGGGAACGATCTGCAGCTCGATGGAGAGATCTTCCGCCTGAATGAACTTGAACGCGCGCACCGCCGGGTCATCGCGCACCTCATAGATCAGCGCGAGTGCATGCATCATGTTCCCGGACCGAGTGCGGATGAAGTCCGTCGACCGCCCATGGACCGTTTCCAGTACCGGCAAGCCGCGGCCGCAGGCGCATGGCTCGCGCGACTGCACGGCCATGTCTCCGGTGCGGTACCGGATGAACGGAAACTCGGCAGTCGCCAGGTGCGTCACGACGATCTCGCCGGTTTCGCCTGGCTGCACTGGCGTGTCGTTTGCATCGATGAGCTCCACGAGGATGTGCTCGGCCGACACGTGCAGCGAGCCCGAGCGGCACTGGTGAGCAATGAAGCCCGCGTCGCGCGATCCATAACCGTTGGCGACCGGCGCGCCGAAGACCTGCTCGATGATCTGGCGCTGTTGCGGATAGAGGGTCTCGCCCGTGACGAAAGCGGCGCGTACACCGAGATCATCGAGCCGAACCGCGCGCTGCAGAGCATGCCCTGCGAGCAGCGCGACTGCGGAAGCGTATCCGAACACCATCCGCGGGCGGATACGCCGCAGCGCGTTGAGGAACTCGTCCATACGTTGCTCGGACATGGCGAACGCCGGCAGCAGGTGTGTTCTGAGCAGGCGATCGCGTATCGCCTTGAGACGATCCTGCGCGCCGAGCTCGATGGGAGAGCCCCAGATCACGACCTCGGGATCGCCGATGTCGACATCCCACCACCGCGTCGCTCGCCATTTTGCAGCCACGTCGTGCGATACGCGGTCCATGCCCATGTAGAACACCAGCGGCTCGCCGCTCGAGCCGCCCGTGTTGTAGCGCACGAGTCTTCGCGCATCGACCGCCTTGAGCCGCTCGAGGTTCGAACGGATCAGGCCCTTGGTGAGGAACGGCAGGCGCTCGAGGTCCCGCGGTGATGTGAGCCGCTCGGGTGCGAAACCGGCTTCGGCGAAGAGTCGGCCGTAGTAGGGAACCGTGTCGCGTACGGCGACGAAGAACCCTCGCAACCGACGCGTCTGAAGGTCCAGCAACGCCGCGTTATCCAGCCATTGAGTACGCTCGAGCTGTGCACGCAGTGCCGTGCTCGTATGCCGCTTGATACGTTCGTGCAGCGGAAAGAGCACAGCGCTGCACAGCCGCGTGTAGACGCTCATCGTCGCGTTGCCGCGAGCGTTGGACTCGCGCCGGCATGAGCGAGCCGCCGATAGAGCCCGAGCCACTGATCCCTGACGACTTGCCAGCGGCAGCTGGCCGCAAGTTCGCTCGCTGCGACACACAGCCGCTGCCTCAGGTCCGCATCGCCGAGCACGCGGCTCATTGCCTCAGCCATTTCCGGAGCCGAGTCCACGGGCACGAGCCACGCAGTGCGTCCGTGCTCCACGAGATACGGAACGCCCCCGACGTTCGTCGTCACGATCGGCACGCCACAAGCTGCTGCTTCGAGAAGTGAGTTCGGCGTGTTGTCCGCGCGGCTCGGATTCAGCAGCAGGTCTGCATCCCGATACAGGTTGCGCGATCTCCGCAGTTTCGAGCCTGCCCGTGAAGCGCACGCAGTTCGCGAGTCCCAGCGACCCACTCAGTCGCTCCAGCGCTGCGCGCTCGGGACCCGAACCTGCGATCGAGACGCGCAGATCCGGCACATGCCCTCGCAGCAGTGCCACCGCATGCAACGCCGTGTCGATTCCGTAAAGTGTTTCGAGGTTGCGAGTGATCACCACATGAGTGCGCCCGCCGGGGCGCTCGCCAGCAGCACGCGGCGTGAAAACCGCGAGGTCGACGACGTTGGGAATGACCTCCGCTTCGAGGCCGTACTGCGCAAATACTTCCTTAAGGAAGCGTGATGGAACCACCAAGGCAGCTCTGCGCAGCGTCGGGATCACGCTTGACGCAGACCGATTGAGGAACTCGCGCGCGAGCCCACCGCGATAATTCACGACCACCGGCACCCCCTGCGCACAGCCCGCTTGAATGGCGGGTGCAGCCAGCAGATGCCAGGCCCAACCGGAGTTCGCCATCACATGCATGACATCGATCTGCCGGGTCGTGCGCGACAGTGCACGTCGATATGGAATCTGATGCACGAGTCCGCGGATGCCGCGGAGCGAGGCGATCCACGCAGGGCGAAGCGGCTCGTTGGTGCGCACGAGCGCAACGTCGAGCCCTTCCGCGCGCAGCAGCGACGCCAGCTGTCGCGTCTGATTCGCCATTCCACCGGAAGGCGGCGGCAGCGGGCCGACCAGCCCGAGCCGCAGGCGCTGGGCATCCGGGCTCATGCCGTTGCGCGTAGCACGCTGTCGCTGCCGGCGTTCAGGGCGTTGCGCAGGAAAGCCTCGAACATGAGGACGGTCCACAGCGGGGCGCTGTAGTCGCTGCGTCCTGACTGATGCGCCTCCACCATCTGCTTCAGCATCCGCTGATCGAAGAAGCCGGTGTCGGCCAGAGTCGTGCCGAGCACGGAGTCGCGCACGCGCTCGCGCAACGGGCCGCGGAACCAGCGCGCCAGCGGCACGGCGAAACCCATCTTCGGCCGATAGAGGATCTCGTGCGGCAGGTGCGGCTCCATCGCCTTCTTGAGGAGGAATTTGCCTTCGCCGCCGCGAACTTTGAACGAGGATGGCAGGCTCGCGAGCCAGCCGACCAGCTCATGATCCATCAGCGGCTCACGTACCTCGAGCGAATGGGCCATCGAGGCGCGGTCCACTTTGGTGTTGATATCGCCGACGAGGTACGTCTTCAGATCCAGATATTGGATGAGCGCCAGCGGGTCGTCGGTTCCGGCGCGCGCTGCGTGCTGCCTGAATACTTCGTCGACGCGATAGCCATCGAGTGCAGAACGCATGTTCGCCGAGAACAGACGCGTGCGCATTGGCGCACGAAAGATCGAAACGCTGTGCAGATACGCTTCGACTGCGTCGCGGGCCAGGGACTCGAAGGTGGTTTTCGCGCGCAGCGGACGTGGCGCCCAATCGGCCTTCGGATAGAGGCGGCCGAGCAATCCAAACATCGGCCTGCGCACCGCGAGCGGCAGGGAGGCCCGCAGGCGCTCTTCGGCGAGATGCATGCGGTAGCGCCGGTAGCCGCCGAAGTTCTCGTCGCCGCCATCTCCCGAGAGTGCTACGGTCACGTGCTTGCGCGCCAGCTGGCAGACACGATACGTCGGGATGGCTGAACTGTCCGCATACGGCTCGTCGTAGAGCGTGGCGAGCTCGTCGATGAGGTCGAAGTCCTCGCGGGCCACGCGCTCCACGCGATGTCGGGTCCGATAGCGATCGGCGACCTGCTGCGCGAATCGCGCTTCGTCGAACTCGGGATCGTCGAATGAGATCGCGCAGGTGTTGACGGGCGAGTCACTCACCTGAGCCATCGCTGCAACCACCGCGCTCGAATCGACGCCGCCGGAAAGGAATGCTCCCAGCGGAACCTCGGAGATCATCCGCAGGCGCACCGACTCCTTGAGTCTTCGGTCGAGCTCCTCCAGCGCAGCGGGCAGCTCGATGCGATTGTCGAGGGTGAAGCGCACGTCCCAGTATTCGGTGGTAGCCGGGACAGGGTGCCCGCGACGCAGTTTCACGTAGTGTCCCGGCGGCAGCTTGCACACGCTCGTGAAGATGGTGCGAGGCTCGGCAACGTAGCCGAGCGCGAAGTACTGCTCGACTGCGCACGGATCCATGTTGCGCGTGACGCCCGGATGCATGAGCACCGACTTGAGCTCGGAGCCGAACACAACCATGCCGTCCGGCAGCACGGCGTAGAAGAGTGGCTTCACGCCGAGGCGATCGCGCGCGAGGAACAGTGTCTCCTTGTTGGCATCCCAGATCGCGAACGCGAACATGCCACGCAAGCGCTCGACGCACTTCTCTCCCCACGCCTCCCAGGCGTGCACGATCACTTCCGTGTCGCTGCGCGTGCGAAACTGATACCCGAGCGCCTGCAGCTCGGCCATGAGCGGCTGATAGTTGTAGATCTCGCCGTTGAAGACGATGACCGTCGAACCGTCGGCGTTGTACAACGGCTGCTGTCCGGTCGCCAGATCGATGATCGCGAGGCGTCGATGCCCGAGGGCGATTCCCGGCGCGTGATGCTCGCCGTGACCGTCGGGACCGCGGTGACGCTGCGAATCGTTCATCCGTTGCAGCAAAGCGCGGTCGAGCGAACGCCTGCCGCGCATATCGAACATTCCGGTAATCCCGCACATCAGGCGGCCTCCCCGTAATTGACCGAGTGCTGCTTGTAGAGAGCTTCGTAGTCCTGGAGCATCCGGTGCAGCGAATATTCCTGCCGGATTCGTTCGCGCGCAGCCTGCCCATGCGCGGCGAGCATGGCCGGGTCGCGAGCATATCCCAGCAACGCCGCGGCCAGCTCTGCAGAGTCGCCGGGCCGGACCAGGCGGCCGGTCCTGTCTTCCAGCACCAGCTCGAGGTTGCCGCCGGTGCGTGTGGCGATCACCGGTAGACCGCTGGACATGGATTCGAGCACGGTGTTCGAGATTCCTTCACGCAGCGAGCCGAGGACATAGAGATGCGCTTCGCGCAGCAGTGCGGCGACATCGTCGCGGCTCCCAGGCAACCAGGCCTGATCGGCCAGTTGCGCTGCGGCCAACTCCTGCAGCGCGCTCTCGCGCAGAGGACCGTCGCCGATCATCGCGAGGCGCAACTTCGCGCCGGCCGGATCGCGACGAGCGGCAATGAAGGCGCGCACGAGATTCAACGGATCCTTGATCGGGCTGAAGCGCAGCACGCTCATCACGACGAGGGCGTCCGGGGGAAAGGTGGACGGCGGCAGCAGCACGCGCGGTGCGCCGGGTGCGCACTGAAATTTGTCGATGTCCACGCCGTTGCAGATGCGGAGGATCTTGTCGCTGCGAATGCCGACGGTCGAAGCAAGCCACCGCTCGAGCTCGCGCGAGACCGTCACGAAGCGGGTGATCGCAGGGCTCGCCAGACGACGCAGCGCGCGATACTTGCGATTCGTACCGTCGGGATCGTAAACGTCCCAGCCATGCTCGCTGTGAATTCGATACGGGACTCCCGCCAGCCGCGCGATGACCGCTCCTTCGAGCGTTGCCAGATTGCGCGTATGCACGATATCTGGTGCCAGCTTCTTCAGCAAGCGATAGAGCCGCACGTATGCAGCGGGATCTTTGCCCGGCTGTTTGTTGAGCGCATGGACTTCGACGTCGCAACGAGCGATGCGCTTGCGAAAGTCCGAGCTCTCCGTCAATGCGATGATCACGTGCCGGAAAGCACCCTCGGGCAGCCCGTTCACGACATTGACGACGCCGTTCTCCAGACCGCCGTAATCGAAGCGGAACACGACGTGCGCAATCAGCGGCCGTCGATCGGCGGCGACGCTGTTAGGCGATCGGTACGCCATGCTTGCTCCGTGAGGCGTCACAAGGCCGCAGCGACGCATAGACCTCGCGATAGCGCGAGGCGGAGTTGCGCCACGTGCAGTGCTCGGCGACATACTGGCGACCCGCATGCGCCAGCGCAGGCCAGCGTTCACGCTCGGCGAGCAGGCGCAGCGTCACTCGTGCCAGATCGTCGACGTCCCCTGCCTTGAACAGGTAAGGCCGCAGATGCTGCGGAATGAGCTCGCGATGACCGCCCACATCCGAGACCACGAACAGGCGGCCGAGCGACATGGATTCCAGTGGCTTGAGCGGCGTGACGAGCTCGGTGAGGCGCATCGACTTGCGCGGATAGACCAGCACGTCGATCACCGAGTAATAGCGTCGCACCTGCTCATGAGGCACGCGTCCTGCGAAGACCACGCGGTCGGACACACCGAGCTGCGCGGCGAGCCGCTTCAATTCCGCCTCCGCCGGACCACCGCCGACGAGCAGCACGCGAACCCGCGGTTCCGTGCGCACGATTGCGGGAAGCGCACGCAGCAACAGATCCAACCCTTCATAGCCGTAGAACGAGCCGATGAAACCGAGCACCGGCCCCTCGCCCAGACCCAGCTCGCTGCGCAGACGCGGTTCCGCCTGCTCGATGACGCTAAAGTCCTTGATATCCACCGCATTGGGAATGATCGTGATTCGTTCCTGGGCGATACCGCGGGACTGAATATCCTGCGCCAGTCCGCCGCAGATCGTGGTAATCGCGTCCGCCCGCTTCAGCACGTACGTTTCCAGGGCACGCGATAGCCGGTAGCGAATGCTTCCTTCCGTCGTCGTGCCGTGATCCACGGCAGCGTCTTCCCACGAGGCGCGCAATTCATAAACGAATGGCAGACGATGCCGACGCGCCACACGGATCGCTGCCAGACCATTCAGGCAAGGCGAGTGAGCGTGCAGGATGTCTGGCGCAACGCGCTGCACGAGTGTCTCCAACCGACGCGCGGTCGCTGAGACGACCGACCACTGATCGAGCACCGGCAATCGTGCGAACGGTCCGGCTGGCCGTGGCGTGCGGAAGAAGCGCAGGCCCGCTGCATCCTCCTCATCCGGCCCGAGCGCGTAGTGCTTGGGTGTCGTGAGATGGAAAGTCTCCCAGCCGAGGGCACGCTGCTCTCGCAAGAGCGCAGCAGTCCGGAACGCGTAGCCACTCTGCAGGGGAAGGGAGTGGTCGAGGATGTGAAGGACTCGCAGCGTCATCGGCGTTCCGGGATTTGCACGGCGCTACATCACCAGCAGACGCCACTGTAGCGGGCGCATTTGATCTGCGCACGCGGCAACCCCACCACATCGACGACTGCAAGATCCGCGTTGTCGTGAGCTGCGAGCGCCTGGACTATGGCCGGCGACGAAAGGCTCACGACCAACACCTGCGCGCCTGCGATTGCCTGCGCGCTGTCCTCCACCATGAGGCTGCCGATATGCGGGATGCTCTCCTCGATGAAGCGCTTGTTGGCGCCGATGAGGCGCGACAGGTTCACTTCCGGATCGAAGATACGCAGGTCGTAACCCTTGCCGATCAGCCGCTCGGCGACCGCAACGAGCGGGCTTTCGCGCAGGTCGTCGGTGCCTGCCTTGAAGCTCAGGCCGATCATCGCAACGCGACGCACGCCCGGCACCATGACCTTGTCGAGCACGTGATCGATGTGCGCGCGATTGCTGCCCATGACCGAGCCCAGCATCGGTGTCGTCACGTCCTTGATCTTGCCGACGTAGGTGAGTGCGCGCAGGTCCTTCGGCAGGCACGAGCCGCCGAATGCGAAGCCGGGCTTCATGTAAGCGGGTGAGATATTGAGTCGCTTGTCGCGGCACACGAGGTCCATGACTTCGCGCGCATCGACTTCGACGGCCTGCGACAGGCGCCCCACTTCATTCGCGAACGTCACCTTCACGGCGTGAAATGCGTTGCACGCGTACTTGAGCATTTCCGCGACGCCGACCGAGGTCGTGATGAATTCGCACGGCAGGTGTCCGAACAGATCCTGCAGGACCTGCGCCGAGCGGGGCGACTGCGTGCCGATCACGGTGAACGGCGGATTATCGTAGTCCTTGATCGAGGTGCCCTCGCGCAGGAACTCCGGTTGAAAGCCGACGCCGAAGTCCTGATCGGCGCGCTTGCCGCTGGCCTGCTCGAGAATCTGCCGCATGATCGCCTCGACGGTGCCCGGTTGCACGGTCGAGCGCAGGATTACGGTGTGAAAGTCCGCCTTCGCGCCGATCGCCTGGCCGATCGACTGCATGACCCGGCGGATCGCACCCAGGTCCTGGCTGCCGTTCGGACTCGACGGCGTGCCGACGCAGACGAACGACAGCTCGGTGTCGCGGATCGCGGCGGCCACGTCGTCGGTCACGGTCAGGCGGCCGGCCTTGACCACTTCGCGGGTCAGTTCCTGGATGCCCTCCTCGACGATCGGCGAGCGGCCGGAGCGGATGAGCTCCAGCTTGTGCGGGTCGACATCGACACCGACGATCTGGTGACCATCGCGTGCCAGGCACGCTGCCGAGACGGCACCCACATAACCGAGACCAAATACACTGATCCGCATCGCTGCTCCTCACTCGATCGACGTCACTACGCCGCCTGCGTGCGCCGACCCAAAACACCATCGATCAATCCATCCAGACGCCGCATCGAGCTTTCCCAGCTGTGGTGCGTCAGGACCCGCGTTCTGCCGGCAAGCGCGAGCCGCTGTCGCTCCTCGCGCGAGCCGAGGATCCTTGCGATGGTCTCCACGTACTCGTCGGTCCCGCCAGCTGTCAGCAGGTGCTCGCCGGCGATCGCGTCCACTCCGCCCGACGCCTGAGGACTGCACACGACGGGAACACCCATCGCCATGGACTCCAGAATCTTGTTCTGCGTCCCCCGCGCGATATCGAGCGGCGCGACCGTCAGCGCGGCACGCGTCACATGCGGACGAACATCCGGCACCGAACCCGTGACGCTGACCCCCTCGATGCGTCCGAGCTCCCGGATCGCGCGCGAAGGATCGGCCCCGACGATCTCGAAGCGCACGGCGGGCAGGCGCGCCTTGAGCCTGGGAAACACGTCCCGACAGAAATTCTGCACGGCCTGCTGGTTCGGGTAGTAGTCCATTCTACCGACGAAGCCGATCAGTGCCGGGTCGTAGTCGGGGCCGGCCGGCGCAAAAAAGGCCGTATCGACGCCGTTCGGAAACCAGTCGGTCGGGACCTTGACCCCGAGCTGCCGCAGCGTATCCAGCTCGGCCCGGGTCGTGCAGGTACACAGGTCAAAGTTCTGACTCAGGAGGCGCTCGGTACGCTCCAGCTTGACCGCTTCGAGCCAGTAGCCGGCCGCCAGCGGAAAGGGGCGGTGAGTGGAATACTCCCGCCACTTCTGCGAATCGACGTCGCCGTAGTCGAAAATCTTCGCGGGGCCGGTGACCGATTGAACATAGGGTGCGACCGACGAGCAGTGGACGAACACGAGGTCGTAGCTGTGCGTGCGCAGCTCCTTGCCGATCTGCCGGGCCAGCGAGCCGGAGTAGAAGTAGCCGAAGCTGGAGGGCCTCGACGTCGGCAGCCAGGCGATCATGCGGCTCCAGGCCACGCTGTCCGGAATCACCTCGACCAGCACGCGAGCACAGTGATCGGATAGCCCGCGAGCCTGCGAGACCTCTTCAGCGTTGCGCGCCAGCGAAGCGACCGTGACCTCGTGACCCTGCGACGTCAGGTGCCGAATGATATTGAACGGGCGAATTTTCCCGCCCCGCTTGGGGGGAAACGGCACCCGATGACAGACGAACAGGACTTTCACGCGGCCAGACTCGAGCGCAGCTCATCCGTCAGGCCCGCCGTGCTCGCGCCATCCAGATAGAGCCGGCACCAGAGCTCCAGGTTGATCAGTGCCAGCAGGTGATCCGTGCGATCGGCCTGTTGACTCTCGTGCTCGCGGACCGTGCGCGACACGGTGTCGGGATCGAGCAGCCCACGCCGATCGATGACTTCCCGCGACAAGACGTCGCGGACCAGCGCCGCGAGCTCGGCCTTGAACCACGCGCCGATCGGTGCACCGAAGCCACGCTTCTCCCGGTTCAGAATCGACTCCGGCAGCACGCCCGCCAATGACTGTTTCATGAGGTGCTTCAAGCCGCCGTTGTGGATCTTGGCGCTGCCGGGGATGCGGGCCGCCAGTGCGACCAGACGCTGATCGAGCAACGGCACGCGACACTCGAGCGAGACCGCCATGCTCATCTTGTCCGTGAGCATCAGCAGGTCTTCGGGCATCTGGGTCGCGAGATCGACGTCCATCAGTCGCCGCAATGGATCCTCGGCAGCGGTGCCGGCAAAGGCGCGCGCGATGCAGTCATCGAACAACTCATCGCTGCCCTTCAGCAGCGAACGCCTTTCGGTGCGGTTGAACACTTCCATGAAGGCACCGTAGCGCTCCTCGAAGCCGAGCGAGTCCGCGAGCAGGAACGCTTTCGCGAGACGCAGCTTGTTGAGCATGCGGCTGTGTCGATCGCTCGGCAGGCGACGCGCAATCGGTTCGATGAGGTTGCGCCGGACGATCGCCGGTACGCGGTGATAGATGCGCCGGTAATGCTCGTCGAGGTAGCGCGTGTAACCACCGAACAGCTCGTCGCCGCCAACGCCCGACAGAATCACCGTGACGTCCTGGCGAGCGAACTTCGAGACCAGATAAGTCGTGATGAACGCCGCGTCCGCGATCGGCTCGTCCAGGTGCCACAACAACTCGGGCAGGAGCGAAGCGACGTCGGGCTGCACCAGGATCTCGTGATGATCGGTGCCGAACGCCTGCGCCACCTGCCGCGCGTATGGCAGCTCGTTGTACAGTTCCGCGCCGCTCGATCCCTTGAAACCGATCGAATACGTCTTCACCGGGTGCTTGCTGTGGCGACTCATGAATGCGACCACCGCACTGGAGTCGAGCCCGCCGCTGAGGAACGCACCGATCGGCACGTCGGCCACCATCTGGTCGCTGACGGCTCGTTCCATCTCGGCTCGCACAGTCTCCGTCCACTGCCGCACATCGACGGTCCGATCGACTTCCGGCGCCAATGTCCAGAATCTCTGGATGGTGCACCGGCCGTCCGCCACGACGAGGGCGCTGCCCGGCGGCAGCTTGCGAATGCCGCTGAACATCGAGTTGGGCTCGCTGACGTAACCGAATGCCAGGTATTGCGCCAGCGAGGACCTATCCAGCGCCGCGGTCGTACCTGGGATGCGCAGCAGCGCTTTCGCCTCGGAAGCGAAACTCAGCTCGCGCTGAGTCTGTCGATAGTAGATGGGTTTGATGCCGAGACCGTCGCGAGCGACGATCAGACGGCGCTTGGTGCGATCCCAGAGCGCGAGACCGAACATGCCTTCGAGCTCGCCGAGGAATTTCTCGCCCAGCTCCTCGTAGAGATGCGCGATGACTTCCGTATCGCTGTGCGTGGCGAACCGGTGGCCGGAGCGTTCGAGCCGTGCACGGAGCTGGCGGTAGTTGTAGATCTCGCCATTGCACACGACCACCACTGAACCATCTTCGTTGGTGATCGGCTGATGTCCGCCCGCCACGTCGATGATCGACAGACGGCGCATGCCAAGCAGCATCTGCCCGTCGCTGAAGCTCCCTTCATCGTCCGGCCCGCGGTGAACGATGGCGTTCCCCATCCGGCTCAGTACGCTGGGGTCGTGCTGCTGCGGGCCGCAGAGCGCCAGGATGCCGTAAATGCCGCACATGCCGTTTGGACCTCAACCCAGGTAGCGCGCAACCGGCGGGCCCAGCATCTGGGTCACGCGCAACGGTAGCCGCTGCCACAGGCGAATCATCCGCTCGTACTTCGGATTGGTCGGACTCAGATTGGGCAGCTGTCCGGCGCGCACCAGAAAGTACTCATAGTGCAGCGGCTCGGGTTCGAATCCCCAATGCACTTTGAAATCGAAGGCTCCGGTCCCGCGCTTGCTGCGACCGTAGTCGAAGAGCTTGAGACCCCGCTCGCGCGCACGCTCCATGACAGCCCAGTACATGTAGTCATTGCCCGCTACGGGACGCGCCGCCAGCGTTCCGCCACCGTAGTACGGGAGCACCTCGTCGCGGAAATAGAAGCTCAGCACACTCGCGACGGGTGCGCCTTCGTGCAGCACGGTGAGAATCTCGCAGTCCTGCCCGAACGTGGTCTGGAGCGTCTCGAGATAGCGCTTCGCAAAGACCGGCGTGCCGAGATTGCGCAAGCTCTCGGAATAGATGTCGTAGTGGCGAGTGGCATCCGCGTCGATCGCCACGGTCAGATTTTTTTGCAGCCCCTTGCGGACCATCGCGCGTTGCTTGCGCGGAATTGCCAGCATGTTCGCTTCGGACTCGGCGTCGATCTTCTTGCGGAACGTAACGTACAGGTCCTTCGCGGGCCACTCGGGATACTGACGGCGGCGATTGCGCAACTCGAGGTAATTCACATCGAGAGAGCGTGCCAGCTCACAGGCACGAGACGTCAGCGCCTGATGTGCCGCTGCGTCGTCGCTGACGATACCGCCGTAGACGCAGAACGGCGTGGAAATCAGCGCGCTGCCAAACACGAGGCTGCGCACGTGCGCCAGCGGCAACACACCGCGAATCTCGCCACCCTGCTCCGCGAGCAGATAGTGGGTGCGGTGACCGAACGCCTTGGCGAGCACTGCCTGCCATTCGGCGAGGTGAAAAAACGTTCCTTCCGGATGCCGGCGCACGAATGCATTCCAACGTGCCGCATCTGCTGGCTCGAACGCGCGCACGGAGCACGCTGCCATTGCCGATCCTGCTGCCAGCGGTTGCGCGTTCACGCCGGTGCCTGTGTACGTGGGATGAAGCCGAAGATCTCGTCCATGCGGCCCCAACGGAAGTCTTGCAGTAGCCGGCCGAGCCGGCCTTCGGTGGCGTCGAGGTTCGTGTAGTGGCGAAAGCGCGATTTCAGCGATGAGCCGTGAATCCGCGGCTGACCGGGATCGATCTCCCACGGGTGCGCATAAAAAATCGCCGCCAATCGATCGAGACGGTTGACGCGACGCAAGGCCCAGCGGAACAGCCCATAAGGCAGCAGGCGAAAATATCCGCCGCCGCCGCACGGCAGGCGCTGGCCCGCGATTGCGACTGTCGTCAGCGGCACCTCGAGCAGCTTGCCCGAGGCAACCCGGTACGGCGCGTGCGGCGAATCGGGAATGCCGTACAAGTCATGCCGCACGGGGAAGATGCTCGAGTCGTACTCGAAACCGAGCTGTTCCAGAACATCGAGCGCCCACATGGACTCGCGCACGATCGAATACGTGGCGGCTCGGTAGCCACGCACGGGAGCGCCGCTCAGATCCTCCAGCAGCGCCTTGGCGTAGGCTGTCTCCTTGCGGAACGTCTCTGGAGACTGCTTGTACACGAGCTCGTGGGTCAGGCCATGGCAGGCGACTTCATGGCCGGCGTCGTGCAGACGTTTGACCAGCGTCGGATGGCGCTCGGCCACCCACCCCAGGACGAAGAAGGTCGCGCGCACCTGGTGCCGCGCGAACAGATCCAGTAGCCGCAGAGTATTGTTCTCGACGCGCGACTCGAGCGAGGACCACTTCGCCCGGTCGACGTCGGATGCAAAGGCCGTGACGTGGAAGTAGTCCTCCACGTCGATGGTCATCGCGTTCAACATGCTATGGGCGGAGTCGGCGACGAGCACACATCAGCGTCCGCGGGAATAACGCACGCCGATGAAGCCGCGCGTCTCATCGTAGTCACGCACAATGCCGTCGCCCGATCCCTCGTAATAGAAGCCGGTCGCCCGCAGTGACCAGGCGTTGGTCAGCTGCCAATCGACGCTGAGTCCCGCGAACCACTCGTCGAAGCCGACTTCGGGTCCGACGACGAACTCGTCCTTGCTGTAGTCGGCTTCAAAGCCCAGCGTGATACGGGGCGTGAGCTGCCGTTCGATCGAGAATGCAGCGCCGACGATATCGCGATCGAAAGTGTCCTGCTCCTCGTACCGCTCCTGGTTGGCGTGAACGTTCACAGTCAGGATCGTACGATCGAGGTCGGCCGTCAGCCCCAGGTAGAGGTAGTTGTTGCGGAAGACATCCGCGACGGCAAGGACGTCGACAGTGCCCGGCTGGACCCCGAGCGCCTCCTGATCGAGGCGGAAACTCTGTCCGGCATCCGAGAACTCCGAGCCCGCGCTGAGATCCAGGACCGTGCGCGCCGACAACTCGCGGGAGAAGGTCAGACGCCCGAGCCAGCCATCCGAGGGTTCCTGATCGCCCCGCTCCGCTTCGGTGTAGCCGGCATCGACGACCAGCGTGGTGCGAACGCCCGTCGCATCGAAACGCAGAAAGCCTTCGCGAATTTCGTTGTCCTCGAACGTTTCGTTGTCGTACTCGATCTGCGACCAGGAGCCATTCAAGGACAGGTTCGTCATCTCGGAGAGCTTATGACCGAGCGCCAAGGAAGCCGTGAGACCCTGGCTGTCCTGGCCGGCTTCTTCGTAGTAGGAATCCGACCAACGTCCCGACGCCAGGACGTAATTGCGCGCACCCAGCGGCAGCGTGATGTCAGGCCCCGTCGACAGGTAATTGAAGTCCTGTCGATTGTCGGGGCTGTCCGCCACGAGACGATTGTTGGAAATCTGTCCGTAGTTGTCTTCGAGCATCCAGACGATGCGCTCCGGGAGCAGCGCGAATCCCAGGTTGGCGTCCACGCCGCCGACGACTTCGGGATCGAACGTGTCGTCGAAATATCTGCGGTATTCGAGGTTGGCACCCACTTCGGCGGACAGTCGCGGCCGCTGCGTGTCGATTTCCAGCCCGAGACCGGCGGTGCCGATCGATTCAGATTGCGGGTCGACGTTGCTGCGCCCGGCGTTGTCCGTGTGCTCCACGCCCAGATCCACAGTCAAGGTAGCCGCCTGGGCCTGCGACATCGCGACCGCTGCAGTGATCAGGGCCACCTGCGTGGCCCGCTCGAGTCTCCGAGATTTCATGCGTTCCCCAGCAGCCTTGCGCGGACGCGCGCGGCTTTCACCAGTCGTTATCGCGCGTTGGAGCCGTACCCGTAACCATAGCCGTAATAGTAGCCGGCGGGCCCGCGCAGCTCGGCGCCGTTGAGCACCAGGCTGATGTGACGATCCTCGCCGAGAATGCCGACTGCATCCTTCACTGCCTGCTGTGGCGTGACGCCAGCTCTCACTACCAGAACGATCTGGCCGAGGATGGCGCCCAGGGCGCGCGACTCGTTGGTCAGCAGGATCGGCGGCGAATCGAACAGAACGATCCCGCGTCGGTAGATCGACGCAAACCGCTCGACGACATCACGCATGCGCTCGCTGGCCAACAGTTCAGTCGCGCTTTCAGAAACTGTGCCCCAGGGCGCGAAGTCCAGGCGAGGCACGTCGGTCGGTACGATGACAGACTCGACGGCACGATTGTGATCGGTCAGAAGGTCAAGAACGCCCGGACGGTCCTGCAACTCGAAGGTTCGCGTCAGATGCGGCTTCGGCGCGTCGGCATCCACGAGCAGCACGTGCAGCTCCGTCTCCAGCGCCAGACTCAAGGCCAGATTGAGACTGGTAAACGTCTTGCCATCGCCCGGCAGCGCGCTCGCAACCATGATCGTGCGCTTGGCCGTCTCTGCCGACCCGGCCTGCGCGTAATCGATGAGCGGACGTTTGATCGCGCGGAACTGATCCGATAACTCACGCTCCTGCGATACCGGCGGCAGCATCAATGCACTGCGCAGCTGATCGTGATTCAGGTGCAGCAGCTTCGCGCCATCCGCGCGAAAGTCGTCCGGCGAAACTTGCGGCAGCGACGGCGCCGCGTGTTCGACGGGCGGGCGCCCAGTTCCCCTGAGCGGCGCGCTCGGCGCCGCCCTGGGCGGCAGCGGGGGTGGTGCTGCGGGGCGCGCGGACTGCAGCTTCTGGAGAGCTTTCTCGACAAGACTCATCAGGACTCCCCTCTATCCCGCGGCCGCTACGGTCGGAGCCACCGAGCCGGCATTGATGACCGCAATGCCATATGCGGCCAGCAGCAGTATTGCTGCTCCCGACAACGCCGCCACCTGCAGGCGCTCGCGCCACTTGTTCTGATCGGTCCAGGTGCGACCTACGGGACCGATCACCGGCAACCCGATGATCTCGCCGAGCGTGCGAGTGTTGTAGAAAACCGGGCGGATCATGTTGAGCAGGTAGGCCGCCCCGCCAGCCACGCCCAGTGCCACGATCAGCACCGCCGAAAGCAGCACGAAACGGTCGGGCGCAACCGGTTCGAACGCTGCCACCGGCGGATCGATGACCTGGAAGGTGACGACGCCGGTCTTCGCTGCGTCCTCGGTCAGCTTCGCTGTCTGCAAGCGCTTGGTCAGCTCCTGATACTGCGCGCGCGTCACGTCGTAGTCGCGGTTCAGGCGTGCCAGTTCGGCTTCGACCTCCGGCACGTTGTTCACCAGGCGCTGCAACTCGGCAACGCGAGCCTGGCGCTGACCGAGATCCTGGCGCAGCTCGGCTAGTTGAATTTCGGTGCGATTGAGCTCGGTGCGAATCCCCTGATACACGGGATTGGACTTCAACGACTGCGACAGGGAACCGGTCGCCTGCTGGCCGTGCCTCACTCGATCCAGCTCGGCGGCCTGCTGCGTCTTGAGATCCTCGATCGTCGCCTGCACGGCAACGACTTCCGGATGCTTCTCGGTATAGCGCAGCAGCAATTCCTCTTGCCGAGTCTCGAGTTGCCGGATGCGCGACGCAACGTCCGCACGGCCCGAGTTCGCGGGACTGGTAGTGCCTTGCTCGTCGAATCCGAACAGGAAGGGCTCCTCACCGGAGAGCTGTCTTTGGATCTCGCCGCGGCGCGCTTCGGCCATCCGGGCCGCCTGCTGCACTCGCTCCAGCTCGACCATTTCCGTCTGCATGCGGGCAAAGTAGTCGCCGCGATTGTCCGGCATCTTGCCGATGTTCTGTTTCTTGAAATCTGCCAGACGCGACTCGGCTTCCTGCAGCCGTTTCTCGTTCTCGGCGATCTGCTCGCGCAGGAACTGCTGGGCTTCCTCCTGACCTTGCCGCTTGCCGCTCAAGGTGTCCTCGACGAACGAATTCAGCAGCGTCTGCACGACCTCGAGACTCTTGGTGCGATCGTTGTCCTGAAAAGTGATGCGATAGAGTCCGTCACTGTTGGTGTTGGCGGTGCGGGTATCGCTCGTGATGGTGATCCGGGTCCGCAAATCCGCGAGCAGGACGTCGGCCTCGGCCGGCGTTTTCGCGCGCACGAACAAGTCGGTTTCGCGGGCGACGCCTTCCAGGCGTGGACGACTCAACAGCGCCTGGCGCACGACGGCGAGCTCGGAGTCCACGTTCGCGCGCACGGCCAGTCCCTCCAGCAAGGGACCCAGCATCGATTGGGTGTCCACGTAGACACGGGCGGTCGCCTCGTAGACGTTCGGCATCGTGTAGACGAACAGCCAGCCGACCAGACAGACGCCCCAGCTCGCTGCCACGGCGAGCCAGCGGTAGCGCCATGCGCCGCGAATCTCATCGAGAATCTTGATTATCAGTTGATTCATGCGAGTGACATCGATGGCTTGGTCAGAAGACAGCTTCGGGGACGATCACCATGTCCCCGGGCCGCAGGGGCACGTTGGTCTCGACCCTCCCCTTGTTGATCAGGTCGTTCAGCTTCAACTTGATGCGCTGTTCCTTGCCGTCTTCGTTGGTGCGCACCAGTGTCGCACGATTCCCCGCTGCAAATTCTGACAGACCGCCCACTTGCAGAATCGCATCCATGACCGTCATGCCGGCGCGGAAGGCGAGCGACCCGGGGGTCTTGACCTGCCCGATGATCTTGACCTGGTTGAACGCGTTCATCGGGTTCGTGACGATCACGTTCACCTGGGGTGTGCGTATGTACACCTTGAGGGCAGTCTCGATGTCGCGAGCCAGCTGGTGCGGCGTCTTGGCGACCGCGACCAGATCCTCGACCAACGGCGTCGAGATCTTGCCGTCCGGCCGCACCGGTATCGTCACGGAGAGGTCCGGATGCTGCCAGACATAAATCTGCAAACTGTCGCCGGGACCGATCTTGTAGTCCTTGCTGTCGGCCTCGACCGGGCCGGCCGCCGGCGGCGCCGGGGTCGTTGCGGCAGGCGGTGTCGGTGTCGGTGTCGGTGGCTGCACCGCTTGCGTCGGAGCAGGCTTCTGATCGGCTGGAGCGGCCGCTGCAAGAACCCCGGAAACCGGCGCGAGGAACATCCCGATCAGGGCGACAACAGTCAGCGTCCACACGCCACGATGCTGGCTGGACAATCGATCTTTCATCACATAATCACCGTCGTCAGATTCCATAATTCGGGCGGGCTAGATCTTGGTGCCAAGGCTCGCCAGGAGCCTTTCGGCCTCCGAACGCGAGGGAAATTCCTGGGTCGAGGCCAGCAGCTTCGTGAGGACCTGTGCGGCAAGCTCCTTTTGCCCTGACTTCGCGTGCGCCACCGCGAGATGGTACGCGATCTCCCCGTTCTGGCCGCCGTCGGCTTCTGCTCTTTTTAGCATCTCGAGTCCCTGCTGGATGTTGCCCGTTTGGACAAGGATCCAACCGAAGGTGTCGGCAATTTCGGGGGCTCCCGGAGCGAGCTCGTAGGCGGTGCGCGCCATTTCCAGTGCCGCTGGATCGCCCTCCTGGTGCAGGAGCCAGGCGAGGTTGTTCAGCGCTATGGCATCGCCGCGACCGTCGGCCTGCAATCGCTTGTACTGAGCGATCGCTTCAGGGCGCATCCCATTCGACTCATAGAAGCTGGCGAGCAGCCGACGTACTTGGGCGTCTGCGGGCGCGCGTGCGAGCCACTGTGTGAGAACTTCTTCCGGCCGCGCGAGCTTTGCAGTCCGACGCACCTGGAACAATTTGATGGCGACTGCTGCCCTCGGCTGCAACCGCTGCGCGTCCTCATACGCTTCGATTGCCGAATCGAAGCGACGCGCCAATGCATAAACGTCCCCCTCGCGCTCACGACGAGCTGCGGGAGGCGAGTCAGCTTTGAGCGCTGGCAACCTCGCAAGAGCGCGCTCGACATCGCCACTGCGTGCGTCGATCTCGATGAGCAGCTGTTCGGCGGCCTGCCATTGCGGCCGCTGGCTGGTCGCGGCTTGCAGCAGAGCACGGGCATCGACCAGACGTCCGAGGTCGGTCAGCAACCGCGCCTCGTGGATCGTGGCCTCAGCCAGGCCAGCGGATCTCGCTTCGCTGAAGCGCTTCAGCGCTTCATCGGTCAGGCCCGCTCGCGCCAACACCTGGCCGGCCCCATCGAGGGCGACCTTACGATCGGAGGCGACGGCGATGGCCTGGTTCAACAGGTCGCGACCGCGCGCCAGATCTCCCTCTACAAAAGCTATCTGCGCCAGGCGCAGCCGCGCGCCCACGGTGGCCGGATCGGCGCTCACCGCTTCCTCGAGCCAGCGTCGCGCTGCTGCGCGATCGCCTTTGAACCAGGCGATTTCGGACAAGCCCTGTCGCGCCGCCTGATTCTTGGGATCGATCTTCACGACCTCGGTGAGCAACCTGTTCGCGTTTGCGACGTCGCGAGAGCGCACATCGAGCATCGCGAGCAGCAGGCGCGCGTCCGTGGAGTTCGGCTCGCGTGCCATGATCCGTTGCAGCACCTCACGGGCGCGGGCATTGACGCCATTCACAGCGAGATAAGTGGCGGCGGCGGTGAGCACTCCGACGTCATCGCCGCTAGTCGCGATGAGATGGTCCACCTCGCGGCGTGCCTCTTCGGGTCTCTTTCCCGCAACGCTCGCGAGCAGCTGCAATGCTTGTGCGCGGCGCGCCAATGGCGACTGCGGTGGTACCGACTTCAGCAGGGCAAGCGCCTTGTCCGGCGTTCCTGCGGAGATGTAAGCGCTCGCAAGATCCAGGCGTCTGCCCAAGTCATCCGGCGTCGCAGCAACACTGCGCTCGAGATGCTCGATGCCACTGCTGCTGCCCGACTGAAGGAGCGCCGCTCCGAGCAGCCAGTCCGCTTGCGGATCCCCAGTCGCAGCATTCAAGACGCCAGCGGCGCGTTCGGGTTGCTGACGGCTCAGGTAGACCTGCGCAAGCAATTTGCTGGCGGCGACGTTTTCCGGGTGCGACGCCAGTATTTTCGTGAGCAAGCCTTCTGCCTGCTCGGAGGAGCCGCGCGAGAGCTGCGCAGCAGCGAGCAGCAGCTGCGACCCTAAGTGATCGGGGCCAACGCGCAGGGCCCGCTGGCTCTCGGCGATAGCAGTCGCTCCATCGCCTTTCATCAACGCGATACGCGCACGGAGATAGTGTGTGACGAGAGCTTCGGGCGCCGCGTCAGCCAGAGGCGCAAGGCTCTTGGCGGCGCTGTCCAGATCGGCGAGCGCAAGGTCCGCCTCGGTCATGGTGACGTGCACAGTCATCTGCTCAGGAACGCGCAGATACTTGTAACTCGATTGCCGAAGCTGCTGCAGCGCTTCGCGAGCCTTGGCCGGCTCACCCCGCGACATCAGTAGCGACGCGCGCAGCAGCATGGCCTGGGCTTGCTCGCGCCCCTCACTCTTGATCGCCTGCGTCAATTGCAGCGCACTGGCGCTGTCGCGCGAGGCGAGCAGGACGGCGCGCTCCAGCAGAGCCTGCGGATCATCGGGCGACAAGCGGAGCGCCTCGGTGAGTTGCTCTTCCGCCTTCTGTGAATTCCCTTGGCCTGCGCTTGCTATGGCCTGGAGCACCAGGCGGCGCGTCGGCGTCAGCGACTCGTCCTTCGCCAAAGCTGCTGCCAACTCGTCGTACCGCCCTTGCGCCCGCAGCACTTCGTATTGCAAGTCGAGCAACGCTCGGTCGCCCGCTTTTGCAGCGAGAGCGCGCTGCAATTCCTTGTCAGCAGCTGGCGTATCACCGCGCCGAAGCAACAGGTCGGCCAGCATGCCACGCGCGCGTGCGTTGCCCGGCTCCTTCTCCAGCACCGTATTCAGATCGGTCATGGCCGCACGATAGTTGGTGTCGGCCAGATGCTTGGCGGCCCGATCGATGCGTTCGTCGGTGCTCGTCCAGACGTCGCAGCCGGCGAGTGCAACCAGCACCAGGGCGCAGCCAGCCACGTTGATGAGGCGCCGCCTCCGCAAACTCCTCACAGGCTGGTTCCGCAGCTGCAGTGACATCCAATGGCTCCTTCGCTACAAACGTGTCGGGATGAGCGCAGCGAGCGCTTGCCCTTTATCGCGCCAGAAGCCCGCCACTCGCTGTGCAGCCGCGTCGCAGTCGGGAATGCATTCCGACGCAAGCGCCACGGTGCCCGCGGGCACAGGCCGCCAGATCGCCCGCGCACCGTAGTACAACTGAACGAGCGCGGGCATCGAGGTGATCTTGTCTCCCACCCGATAGGTCTGTGCGATGACCCACCTGCTGCCGGACGTATGCCTCGCAACGAGCATTGCAAGCGGGCTGTCGATCTGTGAAGTCATGCCACGCACGGACCATTCGCTGCCCGGAGTCACCGAGTTGCCGACGAAGATCAGTTCCTGACCCTGGCGTTGCGCTCCATAGACATTCACGTACACGTCGACCGAACCCTCCACGCCCTCATAGCGGCTGCGATGCTGGGCCGCTACCGACCGGTACTCGGGCTGCCATTGACTGTTGGGGGGAAGCGGGCCTTGCCACGCGCCTGTCGTGACCGGCAATTCCTTCAGCGCGGGAATTTTCAGCGCGGCATCGCTGTCGGCAGCAGTGAGCGTCAGGGGGAGACCGAGCAATGCAAGCGCCCAGATCCATGCCGTGTAGGCGACTCGTGTCGCGGAAGGTTGCTCCACGACCGCTGGCGCCGAGAAGTTGCGGCCGAAGTGCCGGATGCACAGCGTCACTGTGCCCAACAGCGGCATGAACAGCAGCCAGCCGAACGTCAGATGGTCAGTAGCGACCAGGTAGTGCTGCATGTCCGAAACGTGGCCGGCGTAGATGATGGTAGCCACTCTCATCCAGTTGATGACCAGCGCGAGCGCGATTGCGATTGCAACGACAGCCGCCAGTCGCGCCGGGCGCAATCCTCGGGCCGTTCCTCCAATGACGGCAAACGCGATCGCGGCGACGAGATACCGCTTGCCGCTGCAGGCGTCGGCAATGACGAATTGCCCCTCGGGAATCGTGACGTGACTGCCATCCACTACTGTCGGGACCTGCAGCAGAGCGAGTGCCTGCTCGACGACTACAGTCGTCACGCCCTGCAGTAGCGGTACCAGGTGATCCCATATTGGAATCGCAAAGTAGAGACTTGCGAACGGCAGGAGCAACACGCGCGCGGCATGACGCCCCAACGCAGCGAAAGTGCCAGCCAGCAAGAGCGCCGGCAAGAGTGCCTGCTGCAGGAGCTCGCTGTTGCCGCGATACGCAACGACCCAGCCGCAGAGGATCAATAGCAATCCCGGAAGAGCCGCGGGCACGGCGCTCGTCTGTGTGGCATCGATCTGCCCGCGCAGGCGCACCAACCAATAGATCACCGCGGCACAGACGACCAAGCCGTGCTGATAGTCGGCAGATTCCACCCACAATTGACCGAGCGCACGCCAGGCCGGCCAGGTGGCGGCCACAGCCACGACGACCAGCAGGTACACGACGCCGGAGGGCGTCGGGGCCAGCCTGTTGCTCGTCACGGTACCTTGCTCACACGCATGCGCAGCCACGCGTTCGCTCACTTGCTCAGTGCCTGCCCGGCGGCGCGCAGCCCGTGCCGCTCCATCAGGTCATAGAGAGTCGGTCGCGTCATGCCGAGCAACTCGGCCGCACGCGAGATGTTGCCGTCGACAATGGCCAGGACCTGTGCAATCACCTGCCGTTCGGCGCGTGCGCGCACCTCGCGCAGGTTGAACAGCGATTCGCCCTGCGTGCGCTCGTCCAGCCCGAGGTCAGCCGCAGTGATCATCGGCCCCTCGCTCATGATGAGCGCTGACTTCACCTTGTTCTCCAGCTCCCGGACGTTGCCGGGCCAGGAGTACGCATCGAGCGACGCCAGTGCACCCTCCGTGAAGCCGCGCCGGCCCCGGCCCGGCGGACCGCCGAACTTGCGAATCATCGCGTGGGCCAGCACGGTCGCGGCTCCGCGCCGATCGCGCAGCGGCGGAATTTCTATGGTCACCTCGCCGATGCGGAAGTACAGGTCCTGCCGAAAGCGCTGCTCGCTGATCAGCGCCTGCAGGTCGCGGTTGGTCGCACAGACGATCCGTACGTCGACCGAGATCTCCTGACGCCCGCCGACGCGTTCGATCTTGCGGTCCTGCAGGAACCGCAGCAGCTTCGCCTGTAACGACAGCGGCATGTCGCCGATCTCGTCCAGGAACAGCGTGCCGCCGTCCGCGGTCTCGATCTTGCCGATGGTCTGCTTGGCCGCGCCGGTGAAGGCACCCTTCTCGTAACCGAACAGCTCGCTTTCGAGCAGCTGCTCAGGAATAGCAGCGCAGTTGATCGCGACGAACCGGCCGGCCTTGCGGTTGCTCGTCATGTGCACGGCGCGCGCGACCAGTTCCTTGCCCGTGCCGCTCTCGCCCAGCACCAGCACCGAGACGTCGGTCGGCGCGACCTTCTCGATCATCCGGCACACCTTGCGCATCGCATCGTCAGTGGCGATCAGCCCGTGAAAAGGCGTATCGAGCTGGGCCTCGTGCAACGTGCGGATCTGCTCCTCGAGCGCAGAGATGTGGAATGCGCGCTGCACGATCAAGCGCAGCACGTCGGTATCGACCGGCTTCTGATAGAAGTCGTAGGCGCCGAGCGAGACGGCGCGCAACGCGCTGTCGCGGTCGTGGTTGCCGGTTACGACGATCACCTTGGTCGCCGGCGCGATGCTGACGATCTCCTTGAGCGTCGCCATGCCCTCGCTGACGCCTTCGGGATCGGGCGGCAAGCCGAGATCCTGCAGCACCACCGGCGGCTCGAAGCGGCGCAGCTGCGCCAGGGCTTCGCTGCGCGTTGCGCTGAACAGCACCTCGTGCTCGTCGAAGCACCACTTGAGCTGCTTCTGCAGGCCCAGGTCGTCCTCGACGATCAGCAGCCTCGGCTTTTCTTCGCTCATTCGTGATCCCCGTCAGTATTGTTTCAGACCGGGCTGGCAGCGCCGACGACAGCAGGCTCGACGTGCGCCGGTTCGCAAACGGGCATGCTAATCGTGAAGCGTGTGCCCTGTCCGGGACTACTCTGCACTTCCACGCTGCCCGCCAGCCGCTGGATGTATTCGCGCACCTGGTAGGCCCCGATGCCCATCCCCTTGGCGCCCTTGGTGCTGTCGAACGGCCGAAACAGCCGGTCGCGAACGAACTCGGCGTCCATCCCCTGACCGGTGTCGCTCACGACGAGCTGCGCCTCGCCGCCACGCTGCGTCAGCGCGACGCTCACCGATCCGTCGGCGCGGGTCGCGTCCTGGGCGTTGCGGATCACGTGCTCGATGACCGTTGTCAGCCGCTCCGGATTCGCCTGCACCAGTGCCGCTTCGCAGCCGAGCAGGAGCGGCCGCGGCTGGCGGATGGAACAGCGGCTGATCGCCTCGCGCGCGAGGTCGGCGAGATTCACCCGCGCCAGGCGCTCCGGTGTGGTGGAACCGCGCAGCTGATCGATCAGGCGCGTCATGCGCTCGACCGCGTTGGCGATCGTGCCCATCGCGTCATCGATGAATTCGGGGTTGCGCTTGTGCCGCTCGTAGTTGTCGATGATGAGGCGCAGCTGCGCCGCCGAGTTCTTCAAGTCGTGCATCATGAAAGCAGTCAGCCGGTTGTAGGCTTCGAACTGGCGGCTCTCGGTGAGCCTGCGATCGGCCTCCTGCTGCGCGATCTGCGTCGCGACGTGCCGCCCGACCGTCTTGAGCAGGTCGCGATCCTCGTATGTGAGCTCGAACGGCGGCGGCGGGTCGTAGAGCAGCACGAAGCCCATCAAGCGGTCGAGCTGCAGCAGCGGCGACACGATGCGGAAGCCGCGATCGGTGCGCAGCCAGTCCGGCAGCGCGAAGTTGCCGTACATCTCCGGCGCGCGCTGCAGTTCCTGCAGGTCCACGATCCATTGCGTGCGCGCGAGAAACGCCGGCAGGTCGGCGCTCACCGGCAGCGACTCGATGTCTTCGATCTGCTCGAGCTTGCCCGGCCACGCCGCCGTCGGCACGAAGCGCGCCGACGCTTCGTCGGCTAGCCACAGGATGCCGGCCGGGCTCGAGAAGATCTGGGCGATCGCGCCGATTGCGGTGCGCCGGACATCTGCATGGTGGTCGGATGACAGGGTGCTGATAAACCGCAGCCACTCCATGCGGTAGTCGTACTTGTTGCGATAGAAGTGCTTGCTGAGGAACACGCGCGCGCGCCGACGCAGAACCGAGGATCCCACCAGCAGCACGAGCAACAGCAGGGCACCGCCGAAGAAAACGACCTGACCGATGCGCCCCCAACTGCCGCCGAACTGGCGCAGGTAGTAGCCGCCTGCGGCCATCAGCAGCAGATAAGCTCCCACGCCCATGAACGTCGTCGTGTAGAACACCGCCTGGCGCGAGACGAACACGTCCAGCGACCATTGCGGCTCGCGTTGTACCGCGACGGCAATCAGCGGCGCGGCAAATGCAATGATGGCGCCGCGCGCATTCCAGGCGTCCGCCGTGATTGCTCGCAACAGCTCCGCCTGCGAGTACAGGAATAGATCGTAGGTGAACAACGCGCCGACGCCGCAGACGAGATACTTCAGCGACTCGCGCGCGACCTCGCTGGAATTGCGATAGATCTGCTCCAGCAGGACGAGTCCCAGCAGCGAGGTCGCGAGCCCCACGCGCGACAACAGCAGTTCCGGCGGCAGTATCGGCACGCCGCGAAGTTCGAGCGCCGCGAGCACCGGCGGCGCCAGCAGCGCGAGCACCGGGGTGACTCGCGCCAGGAGCTTCAGCCCTCGTGGTGCTTTGCTGCCCGCGATCGAGCACAGCGCGAACAGCCACGCGCCGTTGCGCACCGCCTCTGCGATGTAGAGCGGCAGCATCGGCGCGCGGCCGACGAACGCCTCTGCGGCGAGCAGCAGCGCCCAGGCTCCGGTGATGACGCTGGCGGCGATGAGATAGACACCCTGACGGCGCCCGCGCCAACCGACCATCATGAGCACAGCCAGCATCATGAACGCCGCAGCGGCGATGCCGTAGCCGATCGCGCCCACGATGTTCATGCATCCCCCTCGCGCGCCCGTCCGGTCCCCTTCACCGTGCTCCCTTGCCCCACACGATGACCTCTACCGTCTGCACCAGGATCGCGATGTAGAAGATCAGGCTGTGGTTCTTGACGTAGTACAGATCGTACTGAAGCTTCTCCATCGCGTCCTGCTCCGATGAGCCGTACGGGTAGCACAGCTGTGCCCAGCCCGTGATGCCCGGCTTGATCGAGTGCCGTTCGCGATAGTACGGAATCGTTTCGTTGAGCTGCTCGACGAACTCCGGTCGCTCGGGGCGCGGCCCGACGAAGCTCATTTCACCGCGCAGTACGTTGAGGATCTGCGGCAATTCGTCGATGCGTGTCATGCGGATGAACGAGCCGATGCGCGTGATGCGGCTGTCGTTCTTCTGCGCCCACTGCGCCTGGCCGTCGCGCTCTGCGTCCTCGCGCATGCTGCGGAACTTGAGCAGCTTGAAGGGTTTTCCGTATTGGCCGACGCGCAGTTGCCGATAGAGGATCGGCGCGCGCCAGCCGTCGCTGAGTTTGATGGCCGCCGCCGTGAGCAGCATCACCGGTGCGGCGAGCGCGAGCATGGCGAAGCTCGCCACGATGTCGAAGAGGCGCTCGAGGACGCCGTGCGCGCGCCCCTGCCGAAAGCCGTCCGCGAAAATCATCCAACTCGGATTGAGGATGTCGAGCCGAACCTTGCCGGTCTCGCGCTCGAGGAACGTCACCAGCTCGTTGATCTCCACGCCTTCGAGGCGGCACTCGAGCAGTTGGTCCATCGGAAAGCGGCGGCGGCGATCGTCCATCGCCACGACGATCTCGTCGATACGCTGTGCCTGACAGCAGCTCAGCAGGTCCTGGTCCGTGCGCAGCAGACTCTCGTGATCGTGCAGCGCGAAGCGCTCGTCGCCCTCTGCCATGACGTAGCCGACGATCACGAAGCCGCGGCGGTCCGAGCGGCGCCGCAGCCGGGCAATGCTCCCGGCGCGACGACCTGCGCCGTACACCAGGACCCGGCGCTTGAAGACGTCTTCGTCGACGATGAAATCGAACAGGATGCGTACGACCGCGACCGCGCCAAACGAAACCAGCGTGCTCAGCAACAGCGCAGCGCGCTCGATGCGCAGCGCCGGCAACAGGTAGACGATCACGGCGATCACCATCGCCCCGCCGAGCATGCTCGCAGCCACTCGGGACAAGAGCCCCGCGAGCCGCGCGCGCTGTCGCGAGTTGTACAGGCCCATCGCGGCCATGCTCACGAACATGATCCCGGCGAACACCACGCTGTGCGGGACCCATGGTGCGGGGTGTTGCGACGGCAGGACGGGACCGCTGAGCGTCAGCGGCGCGACGTAGTGCAATGCCGCCAGGAAGATGGCGCCTTCCAGAATGGCCAGAAGCGCCAGCGGCAGCTGCCAGTAGTGCTGAAAAATCCGAATGGTCACGAGATCGTCAGGTCGCTTTCCGATGTGGCAATCGCGGGTGCAGGCCGCCCAAACGGCCAACCAGCCGGACAGCCGGCCGGGCGTCATTGAGCAAGATCGAGCCCCCTCCCGCCAGAGGCCGAAAGTCTAGAGACTTTGCCGCGACAGCCCCGTGAAGGCAGTCACAGTGATTACTGTTAAATAGTCAAACCCTGAACGGTGCGAACTAATTGACAATCATTCGCATTTGTATTTACATGCACGTCAGCCTTGTCGAGCCTGCGAGAGTCCAGAAGCACATGTACGTCTGCGTCTGCCATGCAATCAGCGACCGCCAGATCCGCGAAGCCGTAGAGCGCGGCGCCGAGTCTCTGACCGAAGTGCAGGCCTACCTGCCGGTGGCCAGCTGCTGCGGTCGCTGTGAGGATTCTGCGCGCGAGGTCATCGACTCCTACATCAACTCCGCTGCTCGCCCCGTCGCGGCCTGACGCCGCACCCCGCCGCCCGGCGGTCCGCCTTCAATCACCGATCAGTTGCCTGTTTCGAGCGCGCTCGCCAAGATCGCGCGTCGTCATCGCTCCTGCGGAGTCCGAGCCATGCAAGGTAACCCGATCGTCCTGCGTCATCTCAACACGATCCTCAAGAACGAGCTGACCGCGATCAACCAGTACTTCCTGCACGCCCGCATGTTCGACAACTGGGGGCTCGGCGAGCTCGGCGAGTACACGTACAAGGAATCGCTCGACGAAATGAAGCACGCGGATCGACTGATCCGGCGCATCCTCTTTCTGCAAGGGCTGCCGAACCTGCAGGACCTGGGAAAGCTGCTGATCGGCGAGAACGTGCGCGAGGCGCTCGAGTGCGACCTGAAGCTCGAGCTGCAGGCGCATCCGGAGCTGCGCAAGGCGATCGCGGAGTGCGAGACCGCCGGCGATTACGTCTCGCGCGAGCTGTTCGAGGACATCCTCAAATCGGAAGAGGAGCACATCGACTGGCTCGAGACGCAGCTGAGCCTGATCGATCGCATCGGCATCGAGAACTACTGCCAGTCCCACATGAGCGAAGAGAGCGGCGGCACCTGAACTGTGCGCACCGCCCCGGCTGGACGCGCAGTCTCAGCCGACGGTCTTGGTCACAGGGTTCGACATCTGGCTGGCGACGCCCTGCTGGTTGAGCGAGCGCAGGGCGAAGAACCAGGTTCCGGCGCCGAGGTTCTCGACGACGAAGGTGTTGACCGAGGGATTGGTCACCTGGACCGACTGGTCCAGCGTGTTCGCGTCACGACCGTAGCGCACTTCGTATCCAGCGAGATTGCTCAGCGTGCTGCCGTCTTCATTCTGGGTAGGGGGCGTCCACGACAACGTCACGCTGCCGGTGCCGACCGAGGTGACCGTGATCGCGAACATCGCAGTCGAGGCCGAGGCCTTGCCGTCCGAAACCGTGACGCGGATGTCTGAATAGGTTGCAACGTCCGCAGCAGCGGGCGTGCCGGAGATGCGGCCGTTGGACTGGTTGAAGGCGGCCCATGCCGGCAGATTGGTCACGGAGAACGTGAGCGGGTCGCCGTCCGCATCGGCGGCGGTGGGCTGAAAGCTGTAGGCCTGGCCTGCAACTGCAGCAGTGGCTGGCGAGCCCTGTATCGTCGGCGCCGAGTTCGCGCCCGTTGCGGGCGCCGCCGCCTGCTCGGAATCGCCACCACCACCGCATCCTGCCAGCGCGACCAGTACGAGAGCCGTCAACGAGGAAGTCCGGACCGTCTTCATAGTGCTGTGCTTCATATAGTCACGATGTACACAAGTTCCGTGCCAAGCGACGAGAATCCCTGCAGCGGCATCGGGTTATTACCGTCAGCGATTGGTCAAAGCCGCTCATCGTGCAGTGCGGAGTCGCGGTTCGGAAACACCTGCGCACCCCCGCACGTGAACTCATTTACCTAACTTATTGATCTAGAAAGACGCAACGCCGCGTCGCGAAGAACCGACATCCTGACAAGGCTTGCCCGACAGGCGGGGCGGGCCCAAAGACTACAGTGGAAGGTACCAATGACCGCGCCACTGAAAAGATGGCGTCCCCATGGGGATTCGAACCCCAGTTACCGCCGTGAAAGGGCGATGTCCTAGGCCTCTAGACGATGGGGACGCACTTCAAACGAACCGAGGGGCTTGGTGGAGCTAGGCGGGATCGAACCGCCGACCTCTTGCATGCCATGCAAGCGCTCTCCCAGCTGAGCTATAGCCCCACGCGAGAGGCGCGCAATGTATGTGCCGGGTTCGGGACTGTCAACCGCTCTTCTGGCGAGTGCGCTCGTGCTTCAACAACGATGCGACACAGCGCTCTGCCGCGTGTCCGTCCCAGCCGTCGGGACGACTTCCCGTCGGCCACTTGCCGGCGAGTACGCGCTCCACGTTTTCGAGCAAGGCCAGCGGCTGCACGAGCCGATTCGATCCTTGCGTGACGGTGATCGGACGTTCCGTGTTCTCGCGCAGCGTCAGGCAGGGAATGCCGAGATACGTCGTTTCTTCCTGCACGCCGCCGGAGTCTGTGACTGCAGCGGCCGCGCGGCTCGCGAGCGCCATGAACTGCACGTAGCCGAGCGGCTCGGTCAGGTGAATCGAGCTGCTCGCGCGCAGCCTCGCAAGCAGGCCGAATTCCTCGAGCCGATTGCGCGTGCGCGGGTGAATTGCGAACACGACCGGCAAGCGTGCCGCAGCGGCGACCAGCTGCTCGACCAACGGTCCGAGCGTTTCGGGCCGATCCACGTTCGACGGGCGGTGCAAAGTGACAACGATGTACTTGCCGCGTTCCAGCCCCATGCGTCGCGGCGTCTCGTCCTTGTCGATCTGCGGCCGCATCATTTCATAGGAGTCGATCATCAGGTTGCCGACACGATCGATGCGCGCCGGATCGACGCCCTCCTTGATGAGGTTCTCGTCGCCATCGACCGACGGAGTCCACAGCACGTCGGAGATTGCATCGGTCACCAGCCGGTTGATCTCCTCGGGCATCGAACGGTCGCGGCTGCGCAGGCCGGCTTCGAGATGCACTACCGGGATCCACAGCTTCGCGCCGACCATCGCGCACGCCGCCGTGGAGTTGACGTCGCCGACGACGACGATCCAGTCCGGTCGTTCCGCGAGACACACCTTTTCGTACGCGATCATCACGCCGCCGGTCTGCTCGGCGTGGCTGCCGCTGCCGACTTCGAGATGATGACGCGGCTCGGGCAAGTGTAGGTCGCGGAAGAACGCGTCCGACATGTTGGCGTCGTAGTGCTGACCGGTATGGACGATGCCGACGTCGCACCACGGCTGCGCTTTGAGCGCGTGGTACAGGGGCGCGACCTTCATGAAATTCGGGCGCGCAGCGGCGATCAGGTGAATCCGGGACAGCGCCATCGAGGGCTCCATGTGGGTATGACCCTGGACCGCGATATTGACATACCGAGCCCGCCGCGCACCCGAGGATGTCAGCTGTTGGCCGCGTAGCGCAGAGCCTCGTCGAGACGACGCAACGTCGTCGCGCGACCGAGCGCTTCGAGCGTTACGTCGATCGGCGGTGACACGGCCGTGCCCGTGACCGCAACGCGGATCGGTTGCGCGACCTTGCCCATGCCGAGGCCGAGCTCCGTCGCCGTCTGATTCACTGCTTCGTGCGCTCCTGCCGCAGTCCACTGGTCGAGCGCCGAAAGCTTGTCGCGGACTGCGCGCAGCGGCGCGGCACTCTCCGCAGTCAGATTCTTTTTCGCAGCCTTCTCGTCATAGCTGGTGAAATCCCGGAAGAAGTACACGCTGTTCTGCGCCATCTCGCGTAGCGTCTTGGCGCGCTCGCGCTGCACCTGGACGACGGCGAGGAGTATACGCTCATCGGTGACCGCGACACCGAGCGCCGCGAGCTGCGGCTTGAGGAACTCAGCCAGCCGCTGCGGCGTCGCGCGCATGATGTGCTGCTGGTTCAGCCACAGGAGCTTGTCAGGATTGAACGCCGACGCCGACTTGTTGACGTCGTTGATGTCGAACAGCTGCTGCATCTCCTCCATGGAGAAGACTTCCTGGTCGCCGTGCGACCAACCGAGCCGCACCAGGTAATTGAGCAACGCCTCCGGCAAATAACCGTCTTCGCGATACTGCAACACGCTCACTGCGCCGTGTCGCTTGGAGAGCTTCGCGCCATCCTCG
>CAWISC010000046.1:0-32322 GCA_963838635.1 uncultured Gammaproteobacteria bacterium
TGAGCAGGCGTCGAGCCACACCGCTCAACGCGCGCAGATGCACTTCCTCCTCTGGAGTGAAGCTCTTCACGACGGTCTTCGCCCGCTCGCGCAAACAGCTGTCTACTCGTCGCGCACTCGGAAAATGTGCAGCGGCTCGTTCATCGAGGGATGCCAAATCCTGGTGGCTGAGCGACCCGAATGCTTTGCTCTTGATTGCAAATCACGGGTTCAACGCAGGGGTATCGCTGGGGGTATGACAGCTCATCAGCGAAGTTGAGGCATTGAACATCAAGTGCTTGAGGTCAATTTCGACTCCGGCCCGGGGAGCCACTTCACTCGGTGTCCATTCCGGTGGGATGGGTAACGTTTTATACCGGCGGTGAGTGTCAAGGGAGTTGTCGCGTCGGCGCGGCATTCGATGCTCCCTGTGGATTGAGGATCACCGTTCCGACCGGCGCCCAGTTTCGGGTCGATCGAGTCCACCGCTCCGGATTCAAGTCACGAGCTCGCTGATAGAGCTCATGTCGCTTCGCAAGGATCTGCTGCTCGCGTCCGCTGTGGCGTTCGTCCGGTGTCACATAGCGGATAGCGCTGTGCCGATGCTCCTCGTTGTACCAACTCACGAACTTCGTCATCCACTGCTGTGCGAAGGCAAGGCCCGCGAACGGCAGGCGCGGATAGGCCGGCGTGTGCTTCAGAGTTCGGAACAGCGCCTCCGAGTAGGGATTGTCATCCGACACATGTGGGCGGCTGAACGACGGAATGACTCCGAGCCACTGCAGCGTCGCGATGAGAGTACTGGCGTGCATAGGCTTGCCATTATCTGAGTGGAGCACAAGACCTTTAGGATCGAAGCCGCCTTGGTGGCACGCGTCACTGATGAGCTGTGCGGCAATTTCCGCCGAGTCGGCTTCTGCAATTCGCCATCCCACGATGCGGCGGCTCCAAACATCCATAACCAGGTACAGGTGCAGGTAGATGCCTCGCACGGTTGTCGGCAACCAGGTGATGTCCCAGCTCCAGACCTGATTGGGACGTGTTGCACGATGAAGGCTGACGGCACGGGTGATATCTGTCCGGCTAATCGCTCGTCGTGCCCTGCGCATTCCATAGCGGCGCTGCAGCCGGTAAAGCGTCGACTCCGAGGCCACGTACAAGCCCTCATCGGCCCATTGCGGCACAAGCTGTTTCGGGGAAAGGTGAGCGAAGCGAGGACTCACCATGAGTCTTACGATTTGAGCCTGTTCAGTGGGTCGGAGCGCATTGTGCGGGCTGTGTTGTGGCCCACAGCGTCGATCGTCGGTATCGGGATTCCTGCGCCAACGCTGCACCGTGCGCGCGGAAATCCCAGCGACTTGGCAGGCTTGCCGTAAGCGCACACCGCCGCGCTGTGCCTTGTCGATCGACGCCACGATCAATTGGCGTTCGGCTCTTCGGTGTCGTCGTCCTCGTCGGATTGCAGATTCGCTATCGTTTTTTTTAGAACGAGAAGAGCAGCAGCCTCGGCCAACGCCTTTTCCTTGCGTGCCAGCTCTCGCTCGAGCTTGCGGATTCGAGTGATCGCAGCGGGCTCTCTCCCATCATCCTGCAAGGCAATCCGCCAGCGCTCATAGTCCGCGAGCTTGACCCCTTCTCGATCCAGGTAACCGCGCAGCTGCTCGCCGCTCAGCCCAGAGGCTTCGGCCAGTACACGAGCCTTCTGCTCAACCGTCCACTTCCGCGCTTTAGCCTTGTCGGATGCCACCAGCGGCAGGCTACGCGCCTCATCCAGCCAGCGCGACAGGTTCTGCTGCCTGATGCCCGTCTCTCGCGACAGCTCCAACGCGCTCACAGGATTCTTGCCAGTGAGCCGTTGGACCATCTTCTGCTTGAACGCGAGCGAATATGGCCGGGTCATGCTGTCGCTCTCCCCTGGAGATCAGCTCAAGATAGAGCCGAGCGACAACTACCCTGACACAGGGGGCCGGAATGAACTGTCACCTCCGCTGCACTGGAACTCCCAACTCACGAAAGTATCCGTCGAGAATTGCGCGTTGGTGTACGTATTCAGTGACCAGCTAACGCCCAACTCAGAGCCTGGTATCTCATTCGATGCAAGCTGCTTCCAAGTGAAGGTCGTGACCTGAACGAGTGCCCGCATACCTTTGGTTGGCGGCACAGACTCATGTCCACTTCTGGCCGGATGCGGCCACGGGCGCGACGCGGAGATCGAAGTTGCTGGGCCTGCCTTGGCGCAATGCCTCACCGAACTTGGCCTGATTGATCAGTACCGAATCCACCTGCACCCCGTTGTGCATGGTGGCGCATGGTGAGCACCGACCGGGAGCCACGTTTCCTGCGGCGCTGCAGGACCGCGCGATGTATGATTCGTCAGGTAGCTGGAGCTGTAAAAGGCGCTGCCGCACGCCATCGCTCCTGGTGCTTTATTGATAGCGCAACAGACAGAGCTTTTGCGCGGGTGGTTCACCATGAAGTCTGCAGTGATTCTTTGCACGACGGTCGGCGGCATGGCGCAAGTCACCAGGAATCTGAGCGAGACCAAACTGTTTTCTGCGTTTCGCACCAGGGTGATCATCACGCACGACGGCGGCGGAATAGGGAGACGGATCGTCTTCTTCCTGAAGGCGCTCGCTGAGCTGACGCACTTGCTGCTGGCATCGAAAGTCGCGTTGGTGCACGTCCAGATGGCGGCGCACGGAAGCTGCTGGCGAAAGTCAGTCTTTCTGTTGCTCGCCCAGCTGTTTGGCGTGCCCACTCTGCTTCATCAGCACTCCGACTTCAGGGACTTCTATGAAAAGGAATGTGGACCACTGCGGCGTTGGTTCATCCGCTACGTTCTGGAGCACGCGAGTACCGTCATCGTGCTGTCGGACCGATTGCATGCATACGTGGCGGCGACCGCTGCACGCGCACACGTGGTCACAATTCACAATTTCGTCAACCTCAAACGCTTGTCGGAAGCCGAACGAGTCTGCATGCCACGCTCGTCAAACACGATCCTGTTCATGGGACTCATCGGTCAGCGCAAGGGTATATACGACCTCGTGCGTGCGTTGCCGGCGGTCATCAAGGAGGTACCAGAAGCCCGGCTGGTCGCCGCAGGTCCGGGGGAACTGGACGCCGTGCGCAGCTGTGCACGTGAGCGCGGCGTAGACGACAGAGTTCTGCTGCCGGGGTTGGTTTCCGGCTTCGACAAGCTGCGCCTCCTCGAGGAGGCTGCCCTGTATGTGCTCCCTTCCTATACCGAAGGGGTCCCGCTGAGCATTCTCGAGGCCATGAGTGTGGGGCTTCCAGTCATTGCCACACCCGTTGGCGGAATTCCCGATGTGTTGCGTGACGGGGAGGACGGCTATCTGGTTCCTCCTGGTTCGCAGAGGGAACTCGCCGACAGAATCATAGAGCTGCTCAACAACCAGGAACTGCGAGAACGAATGGGTGAAAACGCCCGGCACCGATTGCACTCGAAGTTCTCTCCCGACATCGCTGTCCCGGCATTCATTGCGCTGTACCGGCAGTATGCAGCAGATGCGGCGCGGCTTCGGGCGGACCCCTGAGGTGCGCACGCGTGGAACATCTTGGGATTGGTGTGCTGGCTGCTGTTCCAATATCGATCATGGAAGCGCGGAGCGCATGCCAAAACTGCGCCTGAGCTTCGACGAGCAGCACCCAACGAGCGGTGACCGCTGACTCTCGCGTCTCCGGATGTCCGCTTCTTTAATCGGGCGTCTTAGTCAAGGGGGAGCTCCGTATCAGATCGGATCGTCGACAACATTCCTGCGTGGGTCACGCTTCTTTACGCAGTCGGCTCGATATCAGTCGGCACGCTGCACGCACTGGTCGGACGGAACGGAGAGCCTCGCTTTTGGGCGCGCTCAAGGCGCAGCAGACATTCGCGGCTTCTCCCAGACCATCGTCCACGCAAGAGATGTTCGGTGATCGTCTCCTCGGCCTAGGCCAGTGCCTCCATTCCGCTCCAGCGGAAGTCCGTGCCGGTCACCCACATCTTGTGAAGGATGACTGCGAGCTTGCGAGCGACCGCAATCACTGCTCGTCGATGACCGCGCGTCTTCGCCAGCCGTACGCCCCACGCCTTTAGTGAGGACCAGGCTGCGGTGCGGGTCACTAGCGCATGCGCAGCAACATACAGCGCGCATCTCACCTCCGGATCGCCGGCCTTGGAGATCCGACCTGGGTTGTCGGTCTCACCGGATTGAAATCGCCTTGGCGTCAATCCGAAGTGCGCTGCGACCGTACGCGATGACTTGAATCGGCGCGGGTCATCCACGGCCGCTCTGAAGATCAGCGCAGTGACGGCACCGACACCGGGCACCGTCATCAGTCGCTGACAGACCGGATCGCTTCGAACGAGGGCCTTCACCTCATTGTCCAGCTTCAGGTAGGTTCGATATAGAACCAGTCTGGCCTCAAGCATCGGCAGCAACGCACGCGCCAGCATGGGATCGCTCTTGATCAAGGGATGCACGGTGGCGTCGAAGGTGCCGTGCGGCACCTTGCTGGCCAAGCGGATGCCGAAGACCTTCAGCAGGCCGCGCAGCTCGTTCTCCAGATCCACGCACTTATTCAATACCGCTTTGCGACTCGAGAGCAGCAATCGCATCTGGTGACTCTCAAGGCTCTTCACGTGGACCCGGCTATACCAGCCGGTTCTCAGGATCTGCGCGATACCGCGAGCATCATTGCGATCCGTCTTGTTGCGCATCGCAGCCAGCGCCGCACTGACTTGCCGGGCCTCAAGGCAGATCACCTCGAATCCGGCTGCCTGCAATCCGTAGGTCAGGTACTGCGTCAGTGTGCCAGCCTCAAAGCCCACAATCTTCAACTCGGAACTGAACGCGCGCAGACATGCGACGATGCGATCGACCTCAGCCTCGACCTTCGCCTCGTGCAGAACCGTGCCGCGCTCATCGACCACGCAGATCGCCACTGAACGCAGCGACACATCCAATGCGGTGTACAGCGTCATTGCAGTCTCTCCTGGTGGGTGACACCACCATCTTAAGGAGAGCTCGACCTTGATTGGCCCGCCCGATTACCTATGCTTCTGGCCGATTGCAGACACAAACGATGCGGCAGCTTTCGACCCGAAGCGGACATCGCGCCGATGACGCAGCGACAGCACGAGGTGGTTCGCGAAGGCTGCGTCCTCTAGCAACGCGACAACCGGTTGCCGGGCAGACCGCCCTCCGAAGGGACGTGCGAAGCCACTCCAATGGCGGAGGATGAGAAGATGCAGACGATCACACGGGCAATCCGCAACTGGACTACATACCGAACTGCGCAACTGATGTAGTGTCAACGACGTCGATCGCTCGCATCAACGGCAACTTAGGGAGACTCCATGAACGCCCGCTTCCTGTGCGCGGTGCTGTTTTTCTGCTTTGGATGTAACGCTTACGCAGTCGATTTATACGAATTCGAGGGTTATTTCGTATCGAAGAAGGAGGGCTCTGATCCCGCCGCTCAGTTCCCGGATGGCCTCGGCGGGAAATTCCACGGGTGGGTCGTCTACGACGGCGACCGAAAATTTACTCGTGAAGAACATTTTCACAATCCTCCGAGAGATGCGGCGCCACTCGTCAGCGTGTACCTGGAGACAGAGTCCGGCTACACGATCTCGAGTACCGACAACGACGGCAGCATGGGTTTCAGCATCGGCTCCATAGATTCAGTCCACTATGGCGTCAGCGCGGCGTCCGACGAGTTCATCTACGTGGCGGGCTCACCTTTCCATGGAGGCTTCTTTTTCTCCTGGGCCTCGACCGAGACGGGGCAAGTAACAGAACTCGATTTGGAGAGGGACTCCGTCGATTCTCTTGCACCCGTTCACTTCCGACCGAGCAGCTGGACGCTGCAGGTGAGCATCACGCAGTGTTCGGAGGAGCCCTGCGATCCGTTCAAGTTCAGTACGCTCAAAGGGCACATCACCCGCTTTGGCTTCCCCACGTTGCATCACGAGTCCTTCGACGCGGCGCCCGCCGGTTGGACGACCAGCGGAGGAGCATGGGTCGCTGAGAACGGGTCCTACCGGAATGTCGCGAACGTCGCGTTCACCAGCACCGTCTACAGAGGCCTGGAGCTCACAGGCGCATACGACTTGCATACGGGCATGTTTTCACAATGGCGGGCCTCGGGTAACACGCTGGGCTTGCTGCTTCACTATCGAGACAGCGCGAACTTCGATGAGATCCGGTTCAACGCGTCCGGTGCTATCACGTACACGAGAGTGACGCGCGGCGCCCGCAAGGTTCTGCGCACTGCGCAATACCCAGTGGAAGTCCCTGGCGCCTTCGGCGCCTTTGTGGCTCGGCGTGGCAATCGGCTGGACTTTGAGGCCGGCGGGCGGCTGCTCTTCAGCGTGGATATGGGAACGCTGCGGGGCGGCTACGCCGGGTTCTTTTCAAGTTGGAATCAAGCCCGCTTCCCCGAATTCCGATTGTTCGTAGATCACTCGTGGAGGGATAGTCGCTTTGACTTTGGGACATCCGCTGCCGGTTGGACTCCCGTTGCAGGCGAGTGGACGGCAGTCGACGGCTACTTCTATAGCTCGTCCAACCTAGCCGCTGCGATCGCCACCAGCGAGCCCATCGCAGCAAGCGAATACACCATTGACACGTCCATGCTCCTCGAGTGGTCGAACACAGGCAATCAGGGTGGCGTGATCTACGACTACGTTGATCCATCGAACTACCGCGCCGTGCTCGTTGCGTGCGGGGCTTGCGGGGTAGATGTGGCGGCAGCGTCACTCCACGTCGTGGAAGTCGTAAACGGCGTTCGGCGAGTCCTCCTGTCCAGCGATTGGCGTCCCCGCCTACTGCGCCGACAATGGACGACTGTAGGAGTCCGGCGCATCGGCGACTTCACCGAAATCACGGCGCAGGAAGTTTTCCTCAGGTTGAAGCAGCCGGCAGTGGTGGGCGCCAAGCGCGCAGGTCTGATCGCGCGTTTCAACAAGGTGCGATTCGACGACGTGGTCGTGGGCGTTGCACCTTAGGCACGCCGAGCAGCAATGGACGGCTTGCGTGCATGTAAATATCGAAGAGGTTCCGGATGTCCGCTCCTGGCCCGAAAGAAGCCGACCTTTACTGCTTCACATCACTGAGTCGCCGATAGCACATCGATAGCAGCGCAATCTCGACGGGCAATATCAGAAGGAAGAGCAGCAGGCTTACGAACCGCTGGTCGGAGTCGGAGTCAAACAGCGTGGCGATTGCCCATTCGCCGATCCGTATCAACCAGGGTAAGCCAGAGATCAAGAGAGCGAGGCGCCAAACGTGACCGCGAGACATGCGCCACGCTTGGCGAAAAGTCATTGGGGCATCGACTGCGCAGGCTGGCAGAGTTAGTGAGAAAGGAGATACCAATAGGAGGATCAGTATCCACGACAGCGTGCTCACTGTGTCCTTTGTGATGCTCACTGTCGCGGAGAGACTCGCACTCGCATTCGCTGCAAGGCTCGCGGGAAGCGCATAAAGAATCTGCGTTCCCAGCGAAAGCACCAATGCTCGCGCCACAAACTGCCATTCCCGTTTGTGCATGCCGGTGACGCCGAACGTGGAGACGGATCCCGGGCCGAGGAGAATGAGGCGGTGGCAACTTACTGCGGCGAAGCTGAAGACAGTGAGATTCAAGAAGCTGTAGAGCAGCGCGACGACGAAACTGCGAGTGCCCTGAACCCATGGGCTCAGCATGGAAATCGCAAACAGGAATAATGCAGGGAGGACCAGCACCTTCCATAGCTCGCGATGCGCGCGCCAGCAATACCAAAGAGCCTCGGCGACCACATTCACCAGTGGCAACGCGATGGCGGACCGGTTCTGCGTCATCCGTGGTTCACTTGGTTTAGCGTCCGGCTACATCCGGCCTGTTGATCAATAAGTCATTTGCCGGGACATCGAGAGAGGGAAGGGATGTACCTCGCGATTCAGCGAAGGCGTTCAAAATCTGATTCATCAGAGACTCGATTCATGGCGTCGTGCCCGGCTTGCACTCGTGCGGCCCGGGTGGGGAACCGGGAAAGGTTTCAGATCGCATGTTTGTTGGTTTCGGTGGACACGACGTCCGCTTCTGGCCAAGCAGACCCTTGATCGGTCATCAACGAGGCATGTCGGGAACGAAGATCAAGCTGAGCCGTTGCCCGTGCCAAGGGGGAGCATGAACGCCACCTCGCTCCCGGGCTTCAACTGATAGAGTGGGCGGCATGCCAGCCACTCTCAACGTGATCTTCGGGCCCTGCGCGGCAGGCAAGACCACCTACGCCCATGCCTTGGCCCGCCGCGAAAGCGCGGTGCCTTTCGTCCTGGACGAATGGGGTGCGCGTCTGTACGGCCCCGACGTTCAGGGTCCCATCGAGTTCCCGTGGATGCTGGAGCGCCTCGGCCGCTGCAACGCGCTGATCTGGTCCACCGCCGAGGGCGTGCTCGCCGCCGGGGCCTCGGTGGTGCTCGACATCGGCGCCATGCGGCGGGCTGACCGGGATCGCATCCGCCAGATTGCCGAGGCCAAGGGCCTGTCGCTGCAGTGGCACTTTGTCGACGCGCCGCAGGAAGTCCGCCGTGCGCGCGTCGCCAACCGGAACACCGGCAAGGGCGAGACCTTCGTGATGGAGGTGACGCCGCAGATGTTCGAAATGCTCGAGGCCATTTACGAGCCGCCCGCGCCGGCCGAGCTAGAGGGCGCGGTGCTGAGCGTCAACGATGACGGCAGGGCTGCCGTAGGTGCATGAAGGTCACCAGCCAGATCTTGTCGGCGACCTCCCTGATTCTAAGTGACGTCAGCTATCCGGGGCGGACCAGTCCTGCCGCCTCGAGGACTTCGCGTGGTGGGCCCTCAAACCTCGCCAATGCCACATTGCCGACGTACTGCAGGTCCTTGCGACCGGCGGGCGTTGTATAGAAGCCAGCTGCCGTCAGGTCGCGATAGCGCGCGAAGAATCTCGCGAGCTCGACCAGAGCCGGATCTGATTCCGGTAGATAGCGGATCTGCTCACAGATAGCCGCCTGCTGTTCGCTACTCAGCGTCGCGAAGGGCTCGGAGTAGCGGCGGCGTGCCTCATCGTCTAGCCACTGCAGACCGGATAGAACCAGCGTCCGATCCTGCTGGTGTCGAAGATAAGGCGCACTGATCCACTCATCGATGAAGTCGACGACGCCGACTGCGGACGCACTGGTCGACTGAGCGTCGCTCGGAATGATCACATCGCACAGCGCCGTGGCTGTACTTCGCTGTGGGTCACTCAGAGTGAACTTCCTTCCGTAGCTGCCGCGCGTCAGCCATTCCAGCCCGGCTGCAGTATTGATGCCCGGCATGCGGCGGCCTCCATAGAACTCGATGTGGTAGCCGCGGGGGAAACCGAGTTTGCCCGCAAGCTGCTCCTTGTACAGCCACCACGGTGCATACAAATGATCGCCGCTTGCACCATCTTCATTGTGGGGCGGCAGATTCTCCAGCAGCGGCACCTGTCCTTCGACGTCGCTGCCGACCGTATCCATCAAATAGCGGCCGACCTTGCCGCTCGAATTGGCGAGCCCCTGTGCAAACGCTGCAGATTTCGAATTGAGTAGGATGCGAACTGTCTCGCACGCTCCAGCCGCGAGCACCACCACGCGAGCACGCACCTCGCAGTCTTTACCCGTGTTCTTGTCGATGAAACAGGCGGCGCGTGCGAGGCCGCGTCGATCCAGTACCACCTCGCGAACCATTGCGTCGGTGACGATGTCCAGCTTGCCGGTCGCGAGCGCGGGTGGCAGATGAACGGTCGTCGACTGATAGTTCGCACCCACCGAGCAGCCACGTCCGCACGGCGTTGCCCAGAAGCATGCTGCACGACTGTCCATTGCTGCTCGCAGAATCTTCTGAGCTGCGACATTGCCGGGATGCAACAGCTGCGGCAGGCGCCGGGAATCGAGGCGCTGCGTGAGCACCGCCTTGTGGCCAGGCACGACTGGAATGCGCAGTCGCCCGGCTCGTTGCTGAATCAGCAGGTCGCTGACCAGCGGCTTCGGCGGCGGCAGCAGACATCCGGGCGGCGAGTCGGGCGTGTTCTCCAGCCCGTCGTTCGCTCCGTAGACGCCGATCAGCATTTCGACCTTGTCGTAGTACGGCGCAACGTCCTCGTAGCCGATCGGCCAGTCGAACCCGAGCCCATCGCGGCGTCGCGGCTTGAAATCGTACGGACCGTTGCGCAGGGAAATGCGTCCCCAGTGATTCGTGCGTCCACCCAGCATGCGTGCACGCCACCAGTCGAAGCGCCGGGAACGGTGCTCGCTCGCATTGACGTAAGGCTCGCCCGGTACCTGCCAACCGCCGTCGACGGTGGCATCGTGGAATCCGAAGGGCTTGTCGGGAGTGCTCGCCGCGCGCAGCGGCGCATGATCCGGTGCCTGAAACATCGGTGTCTCGACTTCCGGTGAGTAACGTCGTCCGGCCTCCAGCATCAGGACGCGCGCGCCCTCCATCGCCAGGGTGTACGCCGTCTGGCCTCCTGCCGCCCCCGAGCCGACGACAATAACGTCGTAATCGGTTTCGCTCGCGAGCGCGGCAGCAACGAAGCCCATGCAGGGTCCGGGCTACAGCTTGCGCAGGCGAATGTTGCGGAAGCGAATCACATCGCCGTGATCCTGCAAGCCGAGGCGCCCTCGATGAACGCGCGCAAACTGCGGCTGATCGCGGAATTTGCTGGCCGCCACTCGCTTACGGAAGTCCTCCGAATCGAGGTCGTACTCCACGAGTCGGTAACCATTGAGCCAGTGCTCGACGTGGCCCTGGCGCATGACGAGGCGCGCATCGTTGTATTCGCCTGGCGGCTTCAGCGCGTTGCACTTCGGCTCGTAGATGTCGTAGAGCGCACCGGCGCGATGTGAGGGCAGTACCTGAACAATCGGGTGCCACGCTTGAATACGTACGCGGCATTCCCGCCAGCGACCACGAGCACGCCATCGCGGAACGTGATCACGCGACCGAAATCACTCTGCGCCGAGGGATTGGGCGCGGTCAGCCTCTGGACCTGCTGCCAGCCGGTTGCCGTCAGATTCAGAACGATGACATGGCCGTTGTCGCGCGCGCCGGGCACACCTATGAACGCGACATCGTCGCGGATGGCGACCGCTTCACCGAAGCCGAAATCGTCGAACTCGCCGGGGGGCAGTGCAGCGACGTCGCCGTCACTGAATTCTGCTACCAGCGTGTGTTCCGGCAAGTCGGCCAGTGCAGTTGCTGCGTTCGCGATGGTCGCAAATGCTGTGACATACGCGATCACACCAGCCCGTACGGACATCGTGCTCATGTTCTGTCTCCCTGCGCCAGCGCGATGGCGGCGGATGTGGAATGTGCGTCCGACACACCGCGTTCCCTGTCCTACAAGAAGTTTGAAGCGCGTAGGTGTGCGTGCGTCCTCTGTGTCCTGTTCCTGTGGCGCTTTTCGCTTAACGACTCGAAGCGGTCCATCAAATCTCGGCTCGATTCAAAACCTACAGGGAGCTGTCATGAAACTAGCGATTCTTCTAGGCGCGCTGTGTCTTGCGTCCGCAGCCATCGCGGTTGCGCAGGACCCATCCACGCAGGCTGCAGCGGTTGAGCAAACGCTGAGCTCGCGCTCGCCCGTCCTGATCCAGGCGGGTTCGAACCTGCTGCTGAAGGGTGTTAGCGACGACAACTATGCGATCTATCAGGATGGCCAGACGGTCTACGCGCAGAAGCTGATCCCCGGCGCACGCCGCCACGTCATTGCCGAAGTGCCGAACGACAACCTCATGGACATCCTGCGGGTCGGCAAAGTGGCGCTGATCTTCACCGATCCGCAGCGCAATTTTCCGGGATTCGGTGTTACCCCATTGGTCGTCTGGAGCGCGGCCGGCGGCGCGCATCGCATCTCCGACGCGTCGACGGTCGGGCTGGTGGCCATGGATGTCAGCCCGGACAATCGGTGGGTGCTCTACCACACCAATGTCACGGGCACCGGCGGGTTGGTCGGCGACCTCGCGATCGTCGACGTGTTCGGCAAGCACGGGCGGACGTTGCTGAAGCAGATCCCGCTGGATTTCCCCTTCGAACAGTGCCGTCCGCTCGCGGCGTTCATCGGCCCGCCGGGCGAGGCAGTACCCACCGCGCAGTACTGCGCAGGCACGGACACGACCGCGACGCTTTCGCGCTGGGTGAATGGCCGCCGGATCGACCTCATCGAGGGCATCGCCACGCCGCTGCCGTTCGCCTTCGGGACCAATTCGCGCGAGACCGAATTCTTGGTGCGCCTGAACGCGAGCGGCGATCCGGTCATCGTTACCGATCGGGGCGCGGCGCGGCCCGTCGACCAGGTGGGTGACACGCAAAGGTTCGCGACGGGGTTCCTGACGGAGCGCGGCGCGGCGGTCTATTCGGCGCAGCCGTCGGCGGCGGGGCCGATCGAACTGCGGCTGGCGGCGCGCGGCCGCGCTCCCATCACGGTGGCGAGCCAATTCTCATTCGCCTATGTGGGCTTGTTCCACTTGGGCAGCCACCCGAAGATCCGCACGCCTTCTCCTGACGGCCGGCTCGTGATGTACGCGACGGGCTTCAATCCGGCTACAGGCGGTGCCGACGTCAATCTCCTCGACTTGCACACTGGCATGACAACCGTCGTGGATAGTCAGCAGCAAAACTTCGGCGGCGTCGAGACGTTCACGGCGGATTCCAAGTACGGCATGTACGTCTCGCTCACGAGCGCGCTGTTCGTCACCAACCGGTTCGGCGTGGCGCGGCAGATCAGTGAGGACAACAACGCGCTTCGCTTTCAGGCGGCGACCGGCAGCGTGGTGGCATTCAGCGATCACCCGGTGTTCAACAGCGCTCCCGTCAACAGTTTCGAGCTCACCAGGGCAGACCTGCGCGTGATCGATGCCGGGGGGCCGAATACGCTGCCACGGCTGGTGGCGCCTCAGGTGAACTTGCAGTACTTCCCGAGCCACCGTGGGCACGGGCTGGTGTTCACCAGCGACGCAGCTGCGACGCCGGGGCTGTACCTCGCCAGCTCGCGGCCTTGACGGAGTCTCGAACGCCTGGTCTGCAGATTGGGGCCGCGCAGTCAGGACTGCGAGAAAACCTGATTTTGCGGCCCCTGCGGTGAAAGCGTTGACAGGCGAATGTTGTCGGTAGCAGTTTATGTTGCACGATGCCGATCACGGATGTGGGAATCAGGAATGAATAGCAACACGCGCCGCTCATAAATCGCGGCCATTCCCATGTGAACGAAATCGCACACGCACGTGCGTACCCACTTCCGTGCTTGTGGAGCTGGCGACCAAGCTTGGGGAGCGACCGGTGGTGGCTCCTGCCAGGCTTTCTGGTTGCGCGCATCAGATCTGGGCATGAAGAACATGTATGCAGTGCTGTTGGCGGCGCGCGCAGCCGACAGGCCTATTGTGGTTTACGCACATGACGATCAGCTCTGGAGTGGGTCGGGGACTCCGTCATGTCGCGTCGAAGCGGTCGATTTCGGCGGATTGATCTGCAGCCTACTTACCAGCGGAGAAATACATCATGAAATCTCGGAGTGGCACAATCTTCCTGCTGTCGCGCTTCAAGGCGGCTACCTTGGGCAAAGCGGTGGCGCTGCTCGGTCTAATCTTCGTCAGCAACGCCTATGCCGGTTGGGATAGCAGCTATCGAACTATCACCAACATCTATCCATATGACGGCGGGACCATATTCAACGTCGATGGTGCAATCATCATGCCCTCGGCTCCGTGCGGCAACCGGTTCGTGCTCCTCCTCGGATCGGCGAACTACAGTGCAAAGGTCGCGGCGCTCTTATCGATGCATGCGCAAGGTAGGCGTATCCAGATCTACTATGACGCCGCTGCGTCCTCGTCCTGCGACATACCCGTAGCTGCTTTCATTTCGGAGCCATGATGGACTGAGTGAAAAGATCCATCGTTATGCGCGAGAACGTCGATCCCTCAAGGAGAACATACGATGCGAACCTCGAAGCAGAGAAGTGATTGGCTTTGGTCGGTTCTGGTCCGGTGTCTTGCACCCCTGTTGCTGGGTGTATTTCCCGCCGTTGCTACCGCTGACGAATGGACGCAGTCGAAGCCGATATCTCAGTTGAACTTCGACGGGACTACTGGCAACAGGACGATCTACTTCGAGACTCCCTCTGGAAGCTGGTCGGCGGCCGGATGTCCGAGTGCCAGGTACGTGATGGTGCGCGGTGTCGAGGGGCTCAAGGAGATTCTCGCGATCGGGCTCGCTGCAAAAACCACGTCTACAAATGTCAGTTTCCTTGGATCATGTTTAGACGCTGACTACTTCTCTGCTTCCTATATAAAGATGGACTAGGTATCGGTAGGCCGGGATCGACGCATCCGGCGGACTGCCCACACGGCAATAGCGATCACGCCCGCGAGGCATAACAGCGGCGCGACGAGCGCGAGGATCGAGACCGTCGCGGCACCCACGGTCTCCGCCGTACTTACGACAGGGTTGCCCAACCCGCCAGTCAGCGCGGCGCTCTTCGCGCGCACCACCGCTGCCGCTGCCTTCGTCAGGGCTGCAACACCCCCGCCTGCTATCACGGCAATCGGCCACCGTACCTCGGCCGGCATGTCGACCATCACCGAAGCGCTTGCCAGGACGCCTGCGATCACCGCGAGTGGAGCTGCCAGGACATCCAGAAGGTGGTCCAGTCCGGGGATATAGAAGGCCAGGATCTCCAGCATGGCTGCAGTACTCAATGCAACCAGCGCTGGCGTGCTCTGGAGCCAAGCGAAAGATTCGGTGAGCGGCACCCAGCCTGCACGCGCGGCCAAGCCAGCAACGAGCAATGGGAGAAACACTCGAAAGCCGGTCGCGGCGGCCAGACCGATGCCGAGCGCGACGCTGAACAGCAGATCGAAGGAGTCATTCACCACAGCAGTATCCGCTTCTGTCTGGAACGGCGCCGGCTTGAAATCTCCACTGACGCCGCAACTTCGCGCTCGATACAATCTGATACCGGTGCGCGGCTTCGGTGGGCGGTGCGCGTCGGGGAACAGCCCACGGCAACTCGAGGAGGTGATCCAATGTCTACTTCAAACGTTGGCTCGGTCGCAATTCTGGGTGTACTGGTTGGCGAGGTTCGTCGCTAACGAACTCGCGCCGGCCGTACGGCCTCAGACGATGCGCGCAGGCTTTCGTCACGCGCGCGACCGAGGTCTCCAACGGACGGACGCTCCGATGCAGTTGCCGCGCGGTCACCTTGTCCGCACGGATTCATGCTCGAGCAGGGGATGGCGGAGTCCGCGAGGGCTCCGCCATTCTTTCTCCACGCAGCGCCGCACTACTTTTTCTCTTCTTTCTCCGGCTCCTTGCCGGTCGGACCGCCAACGGCGGCCTCGTAGTTTGCTTTCAGGTAGTTGGCCAGCAGCTCCGCGGTTCGGCCGAGCATCGCCTTGTCCGTACCGCCGAATGAGTACGCCGCCCCCATTGCGTTGGCATGCTGGTAGAACTCGGGCTCCGCGATCACTTCGCCGGTCTCGGCATCGCTGAGCTTCACGGTCAGGAGCACCGCGGTGCCACCTGCGAATGCGCCACCCCAGAAGCGCGCTTTGCCGCTGACGAACTTCACGTGTCGGATGACCGGCTCGATCTTCAGTGTGCGCGGCGGCGAGTGCTTTGGCTCCGCGGCATTCCAGGCGCTCACGATCGCGGGGACTCGCTCATCGACATACCCCTGCAGGCGCGTCTTCGCCTGCTCATTGGCGGGCTGGCCGGCATAGGGCGCGGCCATCTCGATAGGCGAGACCTGGAAGCTATCGAACGCATTGAGCGCGGTCGACGGCGGCGGGTTCATGATCTCCTTGGCAGAAATGTAGCCCACTGGCTCACCTGCGGACACCACCGCTGGCTGCAGGGTTGCAAGTGCCAGCCCCACCAGAAAACGACGTTTGATCGACATAGCGCCTCCAATGCTCGCAGCTTGGTGCCCGGCTGATTCGCGTTGACTATAGCCGATGAGCATTTCAACAAAAGCTTCATCAACTGCGCGAGCTCCCATATTCGTCATGGCGGCGCCACCACGCCTGGGGAAATTCGAACCCGTCCTCGTTTCTTTCGGTCTTATGCTTTCTCATCATTATTCTCCACAGGTGTCGTCAGTCGGTCAGCGCGGCTTGCGGAGCATTGGAAAAATTGGCGGCGACGTTCCCACCTGAATAGTGCCCAGTAACTCAAACCCGAACCGTTCATAGAGCGGTACATTCTTGGGGTTGCTAGATTCGAGATAAGCCAGCATGCGGTCACTATCGCACGCGACAAGCGCGTGTTTCATTAACGCCGCGCCGCAGCCTTTGCCCTGTTGACGCGGATCGACCCCGATGAACGGTAAGAACCAATGTGGTTCCTGCGGATGGTAGTGCGCCATCTGCTCGAAGACTGCAAAGACATCCTTCTGAACTGGTGCGTACCCGGTCCGCTGCAGTAGATCGGCCAGCATATCTTCGTCAGGGCTGACCTCCGGCGGAAGCCACATTGCCGCGCCTGAGTAACCTTCAACGTAGTAGGCGCTGCCATGGGCAAACGCTTTGCCTCCGAGAGCCTCGACGAAGTTGGGAAAATGCCGCAGGTACTGCTGTGGATCGGGCCACGCCCAACGAGCCGCGGGATCCGCGCTGAATGCCAATACCACCACGGCGACGATCGATGCTTCATCGGATGCTGTAGCGGTTTTGATTATCTGTTCTGCCATGGTCTGCCTCCGAGGCAAAAGTAAATTCGTCGACGACGCCTGCAGCGATGGGACAGCCGGAACGATAGCGTATCGCAGCCGTTGACACGCGCTTGCGCTGCACTGGAACTTCTCGGCACCGCAAGAGCTTGCGAGGAGACGAGCACTTTACAAAAGAGCACGGTCACGATGGACGAACAACTACAAGCGAAGTCGCCTCCCAGTGACGCTCTGCTGCGGCTGATTTTTGAAAGCGCCACGGACTTTGCGATCTTCACGGTAGATCCCAACGGTGTCACGACGAGCTGGAACATCGGCGCCGAGCGCCTGCTCGGCTACAGGGAGGAAGAAATCATCGGACAGCTTGCGGACATCATTTTCACGCCGGAGGATGGTCTGGACGCGGCTGCGAGAGAGCGAGAGACGGCGCGGGCACTCGGCCGGGCTGAGGACGAGCGCTGGCAGGTTCGCAAGGACGGCTCGCGATTTTTTGCCTCCGGGCTGATGATGCCCCTGGAGGATCCCCAGCAGGGCTTCGTCAAGATCCTGCGGGATCGCACCGAGCACCATCGCTTCGAGGAGCGGCTGCGCGAGAGCGAGAGTCTGTTTCGTCTTCTTGCAACGAACATCCCGCAGCTCGTCTTCCGCTCGCGCGCCACCGGGGAACGCACCTGGGCAAGCCCGCAATGGAGCGTCTACACCGGCCTCGCGTTCGATGACAGCGTCGGCTTCGGATGGCTCGATTCGATCCACCCGGAGGATCGGCAATTGACGTCGGAGAAGTGGAGCGAAGCGCAGAGCACCGGCGAGTATGCTGTCGAGCATCGCATCCGCCGCTCCGCCGACGGTGAGTATCGGTGGCACCAGACACGAGCCGTGCCGATTCAGAGCGACTCGCCGGAGTGGGTGGGCACTTCGACCGACATCCATGCGCTGCGTCAGCTTCAGGGTGAACAGCAGGTGCTGCTTGCAGAGCTGCAGCATCGCACACGCAATCTGATCGGCGTCGTACAGGCCATCGCCCGGAAGACCTTGCGCTCGGCCGGTTCGCTGGAAACATTTGCCCAGCAGTTTCAGAGCCGCCTGGCTGCGCTCAGCCGGGTCCAGCGGCTGCTTGCGAGCATGGACCACCCGAGCATCGAGTTGCGTGAGTTGATCGAGCTGGAATTGACCGCGCACGGAACCAACGTCGATGCCGATCGGATCTCGGTCGAGGGTCCAAGCGTTCAGCTGCCTGCGAGCGCAGCACAGCCGCTGGCCCTGGCTGTTCACGAGCTTGCGACCAATGCCGTGAAGCACGGTGCGCTGAGTCAGCCCGATGCGCGACTTTCGATTCATTGGAGCCTGACGCAGGGCCCGGCCATTCGGTTACGGTGGGAAGAATCCGGGGTCTCGCTGCGGGAGCCGCCGCTGCGCCGGGGTTATGGGCTCGAGCTGATCGAACGCGCGCTGCCCTACCAACTGGGAGCACAATCGAAAGTCGAGTTCGGCCCGCAGGGAGTCGTATGCGAGATCGTCGTTCGAGGACGCCAGGATGAACGCTACAAATCGCTTTCATGATCGAGCCGTTCTGGTAGTAGAGGACGAATTTCTCATCGCCATGGACATGGCATACGCCATCGAGGAGTGGGGCGCGAGCGTTGTCGGACCACTGGGTTCGCAGACCGAAGCCCTCGACTTCCTTGCTCGCGGAGATGCGCGCATAGATGTCGCCGTACTCGATGTCAATCTAGGCTCGCACACTGCGTTTGACATCGCTGACAAGCTGCGCGAGCTCGACGTGCCCGTGATCTTTGTCACGGGTTACGATGCCTCCTGTATTCCCGAGCGCTACCGAGGCGTGGTTCGATGCGAGAAGCCGGTAGACCAGGCAGAGCTCGCTTTCGCGCTCGAGCGAAGCATGCGCACGCGCTGCGTTGACCGCTACGCTGTCCCAGGCGGACCGGCGAATCCTGTCGAGCTGCGGAACGAGTAGCACCAAAGCCCTTGAATGGAACCTTTTGATTGACTTGCACGTGTACCGCCTCCCGCAATCGAGGCGGGCGCCGCGCGACTCACGGGCGTCGCAGAACGCGGTTATGATTGCTGCGTTTGGGGCGCTATTCCCTTCATGACGTTCCCACACAAAAACGACCGACACAGCGGGAGCGCGCATGAGAGTCAGTGGTGCCGAAAACGAAGGGCTGCGCGAGAAGCACGCAGCCTCCATCGCAAAAGTTCGTGCGTGGCGCGTTCGCGCTAACCAGGCGCGCGTGGCGGGTCGCAAGGCAGATGCCGATCGTTGCGATGACAAAGTGCGCGATTGGGTATCCAGGGCGAAGCAGATCGAACAGCAGCTGGCGCAATGAATGCAGCAAAGCCCATCACAGGCGCTTGACATCTGATCGGTAGGCCGGCGAGATCGGGGTGCCATGGACCTCGACCTGCATCCCGACCTGCGTCTGTGCCAGCTGGCCATCGGCACGGAGCGCGCACCGCTGCTCGTAATCGACAACTTCGTCGCTAACGCAGAGACGCTGGTCGCGGACGCGTGTGCGCGACCGTTCACGGTACGCAGCCGATACTTTCCAGGCATCAGGGCTGAGGCGCCGCCCGCATACCAACGATTGCTGCTCACTCGACTGAGGAGCGCGCTACTCGACTGTCTGGGCGTACCGGAGGGAGCGCTCGCACTCTCGATGTGTCACTACTCGGTGATCACGACACCGGCGCAGGAGCTGGCACCGCCGCAGCGGATTCCGCACGTCGATTCGTTCGCGAAATCCGGGTTGGCGACCATTCATTATCTGTTCAAGGCGAATCTCGGCGGCACCGCGTTCTACCGCCATCGCAGAACCGGATTCGAATCGATCGACGAGACGCGCCGAGCGGCGTACTCGCGGGCGCTGGACGAGGAGCACGCGGGCTCTGCGGCGCCCGGGCCGGGATACATAAACGGCAGCACCGATCTGTTCGAGCAGATCGCAAAGCAAGAGGGCGTCTTCAACCGTCTGCTGGTCTATCGCCGCAATTCGCTGCACTCGGGTTGCATCGAGGCGAGCTTCGTCCCTGACCCGAACCCGGCCACCGGTCGCCTGTCCATCAACAGTTTCATCGATTGGGCGCCGACGTAGCACGATACAGATCGTGAACAGCGGAGCCGGCGAGCAGGAATGCGCCGACGCCGTAAAACTGCGTATCGCTGGGCGCAACGTGCTCGGGACGATCGCTGACTTGCTGGACCCAGCCAAGCATGCCGTCAGAGTGGACCGCTCGCTCCAGTGCACGCCATCCACGTCGCACAACCGGCTCGTACTCAGCACGATCGAGCAGACCCGCTGCGATACCCCGCGCCATACCGTAGACGAAGAAGCCGGTGCCGCTCGATTCCGGTGGCGTTGCTTCCGGCGCGGCGAGCAGCGAGGGCGCCCAGTATCCGTCGGGTTTCTGTACGGCTTTCAGCTTCGCCGCCATCTCCTTGAACAGCTCTTCATACATTGGCCGCGCCGGATCGCCTGCAGGCAGCCGCTCCAGAACTCGCGCGACGCCGGCGAAGACCCAGCCGTTGCCGCGGCTCCAGAACAACTTCCTGTCATTGTTGTCACGCTGCTCGAAGAAGCGGCTGTCCCGGTAAAAAAGATGTTCCTCGCGGTCGTAGAGGTAGTCTCTGGTCGCCTTGAACTCGGCGTGCGCGTACTGCGCATAGCGTCGGTCGCCCGTCACCGCCGCCAGCTCGATCCACACCGGCGGCGCCATGAACAAGGCGTCGCACCAGCACCAACGGTCCCAGCACTGCTCCGCGGCGTGAGCGGCCAGACTGCCGCGTGGAGGATCCGCGAGGATCTCGTCGAAGCGTTTGCGCAACGGGGCGATCGCATCCTTTCGCGCGCCATGCGCCGCCGCCCATAGATAGCTCTGCCCGATGACGTGATCGTCCGCGTGATAGCGGCGGTCGCCGAGTTGCCAGTCCGTGCGGCGCCCATGCGCCAGCACGGCGTCGCGGAAGCGAGTCGATTTGCTCCGCTGCGCGAGCGAGGTCAGCCCGGCGTAGAACGCTCCCTGCTGCCAGCTGCGAGGGTTGCGTGTTTCCTCTCGCATGGCCTTGATGGATGCAACCGGCTCGAGATGCGCGAGCTGCCAGTCAGCGACCTTCTCCATGAGCGCGAGCGTGCGCCCTGCATCGATGGTTTCGTGGCCGATCGCCGCTGCATCTTCACTGCCGTGCGATGTTCGTGTAGAAATCCTGCAGCACATAGAACGCCTTCTTCTTCGCGCCCTTGTCGCTGATCAACCCCTTACGGTTCCAGCCGTCCTGTACGCCGGGCAGCGGCCGGCGCGGCGAGCGGAAGTCCGCCAGAATCCACGGCGTCGTGCCGCGCCACTGGGGCAGCCGCTGCAACATGAGGAGTGTCTGGCGATACAGGTCTTCCTGGTACTCCTCGCTGAAGCGCGCGAGACGATCGCCGTGTCGGCCGTGCAGGGCGTCCGCACCGAACTCGCTGATCACGACCGGCTTGTCGTAGCCGAACGTCCAGCGGATGCGCGGCAACTTGTCCGGCAGACCGTCGTACCAGCCGACGTACTGGTTGAAGCTCAGCAGGTCGATGTACGCGCCGAACGGATCGTCGACGATGCGATGGTTTGCATCGGCTGGGTCGCGGCGCACCTCGAGCGCGGCCGCCACCAGGCGTGTCGAATCGAGCGCTCGCGCGGACTCGACGAGCGTCCTGAGGAACTGCGTGCGCTGCTCGCTCACTGGCGTCTCGTTCGCGACCGACCAGACGATGACGCTCGCGCGGTTGCGATCGCGCTGAATGAGCTCCGTGAGCTGCTGCTTCGCGTTGGCAAGCGTCTCGGGGTTTTCCCATTGGATCGTCCAATAGACCGGCACTTCCGCCCACACCATCAGGCCGAGCTCGTCCGCGACGCGCGCCATGTGCTCATTGTGCGGATAGTGCGCGAGCCGCACGAAGTTGCAGCCGAGCTCCTTCGCCCAGCCAAGCAGCAGCCGTGCGTCCTGCTCGGAATGCGCGCGCCCGCCGCGCAGCGGATTCTCCTCGTGCAGCGAGATTCCGCGCAGAAATACCGGCTCGCCGTTGAGCAGAATGTTCGCGCCTGTCACGGCGATGCTGCGAAAGCCAATGCGCTCCCTGATCCGATCGTCGTCGGTCGCGAGCTCGACATCGTAGAGACGCGCATTGCGCGGCGACCACATTTCGATGGCGCGCGCTGCGATGTCGAACGTCGCGACGCCACGTGCGTCGCTCAGCGTGCGGACGCGAATGCCGGCTTCGGGAATCGACAGTGTCACGCCCACGCCTGCCGTCTTCGCGCCGTCGAGCTCGACGCTCGCGGCGATTCGGTCGCTGGAAGCCGCCGCCAGCTGCACGACATAGTCGCGAATATAGGTCGCCGGCGTCTCGACGATCGTCACGTCGCGCGTCAGGCCGCCATAGTTCCACCAATCGGTGTTGACCGTCGGTACGCCCTCGGCCCGGCGGGTGTTGTCGACCTTGACCACCAGCGAGTTGCCGCGTGCGGCGAGCATGCCGGTTATCTCGAACTGGAACGGCGTGAAGCCGCCGACGTGGCGGCCGAGCTTGCGGCCGTTCAGATATACGTCCGCCTGGTAGTTGGCGGCCCCGAAGTGCACGAACACCCGCCGACCGGCGGTCGGCGTGTAGTCGAACTTGCGGCGATACCAGACCGTGCCCTCGTAGTAGTAGAGCCGCTCGTCCTGCGAGTTCCAGTCGCTCGGCACGGCGAGCTTCGGGCTCGCATCGAAGTCGTACTCGACGAGCTCCGAGCGATCGGCTGGCTTGCGGTCGAGAAAGTATCCGCCGCTCGGCTCAGGGGCAGCATCGAACGGCTCGCGCCGATAGTTGTAGTAGCCGTTCTCGTACGGATCGACGATCACGCGCCACTCGCCGTTCAGGGTCGTGCCGGCACGGCCGTAGACGTTCTGCAGCGCCTCCGCGGCGGCGGCTGATGAAATTACGGCCGCGCCGAGCGCCGTCAGGATCCAAGCAGCGCCTGGTACCACAATCCGCTGCTCTTCAGCGTGCGCCGCTGCGTCGAATAGTCGACGTGCACGATGCCAAAGCGTTTGCGATAGCCTTCGGCCCATTCGAAGTTGTCCATCAGGCTCCAGACGAAATAGCCGCGGACGTCCACGCCGCTCGCGATCACGTCCGCGACGGCAACCAGGTGCGATTCGATGTACTGGCGGCGTTGCTCGTCGTCGACGCGGCCGCCCACGAAGTCGTCCTGGTACGCCGCGCCGTTTTCCGTGATGAACAAGGGCGGCAGCTCGTAGTCGCGGTCGAGGCGCAGCAACAACTCCGCGAGGCTCTGCGGCGCCACTTCCCAACCCATGTCGGTCACCGCGGCGCCGCTCGATGCCGGCAACGCAGCGTTCGCGCTGCTGGAGAAGACCGTGGGACTGTAGTAATTCACTCCGACGAAGTCGAGCGGTTGCGCGATCAGCTCCGCATCGCCTGCTTGCACTACGGGCGCGTCCATCCCGAGGTGCTCGACTATGTCCGGTGGATAGCGGCCTTTGAACAGCGCATCCATGTACCAGCGCACGAGCCGGCCGTCTTCCAGCCGGGCGTGCGTTGCATCGAGCTCCGAGTCCGTCTCCGGATAGACCGGCGACAAGTTCAACACGATGCCCGCCTCAGCTTTGCTGCCCGACGCGCGAATCGCCTGGAGTGCGAGCCCGTGACTCACGAGCACGTGGTGGCCGACCTGATAGGCCACGCGCCGGTCGCGCACGCCCGGAGCAAATATGCCGCGCTCGTGCCCCAGCACGGCGGTCACCCACGGTTCGTTATGAGTTGCGATCGAAACGATCCGATCGCCGAGCCGCTCGGCGACGATCTGCGCGTAGTCCGCGAAGCGCTCGGCGGTCTCGCGTGCGAGCCAGCCGCCGTGGCGACGCTGCAGTTCTGCGGGCAGATCCCAGTGATACAGCGTCGCGTACGGCTGGATATCGCGCGCGAGCAATCCGTCGAGGAGCCGCTCGTAGAAGGCGAGACCTGCCTCGTTGATCGGACCGCTCCCGGCCGGCTGGATCCTCGGCCAGGAAATCGAGAAGCGGTAAGCGCGCACACCGAGATGTGCGATCAGGTCCAGGTCGGACTCGAGCCGGTGATAGTGATCGCACGCGACGTCGGCATTGCTGCCATCTGCGATCGCGCCAGGTACCCGGCAGAACTCGTCCCAGATGGAGGGTCCCTTGCCGTCCGCGCGAGCCGCACCTTCGATCTGAAACGCGCTGGTCGCGACGCCCCAGACAAAGTCCCGTGGAAATCGCCGCCGCAGTTCGGCCAGGTTCGTCATGCGGCCGTCGACTTCGGGCGCGACAGCAGCTCGCCCTCCAGTTCTTCGAGCGTCCGGCCCTTGGTTTCCCGGACGAACATCAGCACGAACACCAGCGCCGCGCTGGCGAACAGCCCGTACACCAGGAACGTGCCGGCGGGGCCGAGCGTCGACAGCTCCCACGGGAACACGAACGTCACGCTCGCGCTCACGAGCGCGTTCCAGAAACCTGCGGCGGAGATTGCGACGCCGCGGTACTCGTTCGGAAAGATCTCCGAGAGCAGCACCCACATCACCGGCCCGAGCGAGATCGCGAACGAGGCGACGAAGCCGATGATCGCGATCAACACCAGCCGCGGATTCGTCGTCGGAGCAGCGCCGGCCAGCGCTTGGCCATGCTGCTCGCCACTGAAAGCCCACGCGATCGTCAGCAGCGACAGCGCCATGCCGGCGATGCCGATCACGAGCAGCGGCTTGCGACCCAGGCGATCGATGAGCCAGATCGCAACCACGGTCATGACCACGTTGACCAGGCCGACGATCACGGCCTGACGGAACGCGTCGCCGACGCCGCCGCCGGCCTGCGCGAATATCGTCGGCAGGTAGTAGAAGATCGCATTGATGCCGGTGATCTGCTGGAAGAAGGCGAGTCCGAGCGCGACCAGCATCACGAAGCGAATGCGCCGGTCGAACAAGGCGCGCCAGCCGTGCGAGACGTTCCTCGTCGCGAGGCTCTGGCGGATCTGCTGCAGACTCTCCTGCGCCTGAGCCGCGCCGTAGACGCGCGTCAGCACCTCGCGCGCTTCTTCCTCACGGCCCTTGATCACGAGCCAGCGCGGACTCTCCGGAATGAGCGACAGCAGCAGGAGATACAACAGCGCTGGAAATATCTGCACGCCGAGCATCCAGCGCCAGTTGTGCTCGCCGACGTCGAGCAGGAAATAATTCGAGAAGAACGAGGCGGAGATGCCGATCACTATCATGAGCTGATTGAGCGACACGAGCCCGCCGCGCCGACGTGCGGGCGCGATCTCCGCAATGTAGACCGGCGCGATCAGTATCGCGGCGCCGACAGCGAGTCCACCCACGATGCGCGCGGCCACGAAGGTGGCGAAGGTCGTCGCGAGCGACGCCAGCAGCGCCGACATCACGAACAGCACGGCGGCGCCCAACAGCACTTTCCTGCGTCCGAGGCGATCGCTAAGGACACCCGCGAATGCATTGCCGACCAGCGCACCCCAGCCCAGGCTGCTCACCGCCCAGCCGAGTTTGAGATCGCCGCCGGCACCGCTGAGCGCGAAGTACTCGCGAATGAACGGCACGACGCCGGAGATCACCGTGGCGTCGAAGCCCAGCAACAGGCCGCCGATCGCAGCCGTGAGGGCCACGAACCCGACGTTCAGTCTGCGCGGCCCGAGCGAATCGCGCGGTGGGTCGTTTGTCATTGCGTTGTTCTTGCAACCGGCTTGCCAGCGTTCTTCGAGCGTGCTACAAGGCAAATTGTAAGCGCTTACATTTTTCGGCACAAGAACCGAAATCGTTGCCAACAGGGGGCAGAGCCGTGAACGATCGCGTACTGAGACGTTCGACGATTGCGCAGGCCATTTCGCTGATTCTCGGGACCTCGGTCGCGGTTCCTGCGTTCGCGCAGGAACAGATCGAAGAGGTTGTCGTCACGGGTATCCGCGGCAGTCTCACGTCGTCCATGAACTTGAAGCGGGACGCGCAGGGCGTGCTCGACGGGATTGTCGCCGAGGATATCGGCAAGTTTCCCGACACGAACCTCGCGGAGTCGCTGCAACGCATCAGCGGCGTATCCATCGACCGTTCTTCGATCGGCGAAGGCCAGCGCGTCACGGTCCGCGGCGTGGGCCCGGACTTCAACCTGGTGCTGCTGAATGGCCGCCAGATGCCGGTCTCGTCCATCCAGGACACGACCGCATCCAACTCGCGCGCCTTCGACTTCGCGAATCTCGCCTCGGAAGCGGTCGCGGGGATCGAGGTTTACAAGACCAGCCGCGCCAACACGCCGACCGGCGGTATCGGCGCGACAATCAACATCAAGACGGCGCGGCCGCTGGAGAATCCCGGCCTGCGCACCAGCTTCGGCGTGAAAGGCGTGATCGACGACTCGGGGCAGAACCTCCCGGATCACCTGAAGGGCGATGAGATCACGCCGGAAGTGTCCGGCATCTACAGCCAGACGTTTGCAGATGACAAATTCGGCGTCTCGCTCAGCGCGAGCTACCAGGAGCGCAACTCCGGTTTCAACCAGGCGGCGGTCGGCAACGGCTGGCGCGCGTTCGCCGGCGACGAGAACAACTGGGGCACGATTCCGCAACCGGGCCAGCCCGGCTCGGAAAACATTACGAATCGTCCGGATGCTACCGACACCTATTCGGTGCCGCAGAACCTCGGCTACAGCGTCAACGGCATCGAGCGCAAGCGCACCAACGGACAACTCGCTCTGCAATGGCGTCCGGTCGACGCGGTCACCGCGACGCTCGATTACACCTACTCGGAGAACAAGATCCAGACCGAGCGCAACGAGCTGTCGGTGTGGTTCAACTTCGGCCCCTCGACCAGCAGCTGGACCGACGGTCCGGTGGCGGGCCCGCTCGTCTACACCGAGCTGATCCCCGCCGCGAACAGCGACCTGTCGATGGGCGGCGCCAAATTCGCCTCCAAGAACGAGAACAAATCGATAGGCTTCAACCTGGCGTGGGAAGCCTCCGATCGCCTCGGCTTCCAGCTCGACTACCACGACTCGAGCGCTGAATCCGGCGCCGACAGCCCGTACGGCTCGAACTCCGTGCTCGGCGTCGCCGCCTTCGTGCGCGGCAACACCACGGCCGACTTCACCAAGGACTTCCCGGTCATCAGCGTGCAGCTGCCGGCTGGAATGACCGGCGTCAGCCCGTCGCTGATGACGGTCACCGGCTCGGCGTTCCGCGACGGCTACATGAAGATGGACATCGAGCAGACGCAGCTGGGCGGAAACTTCGACTTCAGCGACAGCTCGCGCCTGGACTTCGGCGTGGCCTTGACGGAGATGAACAACCGTACCGCGTTCTCGACCGTGCAGAACGACACCTGGGGCTCCGACGTCGCGTTCGACCCGGCGGCGTTCCCGGACGACGTGTGGCGCGCCGATACGATCCGTCAGTACTTCGACCAGATCTCCGGCAGCGGCAATTCGAATCTGTTCAACAACTTCTTCACGTTCGACTTCGACCGGGCGCGCAACATCGCTGCCGGCCTGCGGGGCGAGGACCGCTTCAGCGCAGCCCCGAACTTCACGACCGATCGCCACGTCGAGGAGGAATCGCAAAGCGCCTATGTGCAGTTCAGTCAGTCGTTCGACACTGCAATGCCGATCCAGGTGGCGGTCGGTGTGCGTTACGAGCAGACAGACGTGACGTCCAGTGCACTGGTGCCGTCACCGACAGGTATCAGCTGGGCATCGGATAACGAGTTGAACGTCGTCATCCCGGCAGGAGCCTCGACCACCACGACCCTGGAGGGCGACTACGACTACGTGTTGCCGAACGTCGACTTCGCTGTCGGGATCACGGACACCGTGAAGTTCCGCGCCGGTTGGGGCAAGACGATCGGCCGTCCGGGTTGGGGCGACATCCAGGGCGGCCAGGTGCTCGACCTGCTGGTGCGCGTCGACGGCGGCACCGGTTCGCAGGGCAATCCAGCGCTTAAACCGCTGGAGTCGACCAACATCGACCTCTCGCTCGAGTGGTACTACGCCGAAGGTAGCTACGCATCGGTCGGCTTCTTCAAGAAGGACATCGACAACTACGTCGGCGTCACTCAGATCGTCGAGCAGCCTTTCGACCTGCATACGCCGATCGGCGGCGCGCTCTACAACGAAGCCGTGGCGGCCGCGTGCGCGGATCGCAGCACCACCTGCGTCCGTAACTGGATTTTCACGAACCGTCCCAACGCTCCGGGCGTGGATGCGGTCGCTCGCACTATCACCGGACAGGCAGGCGATCCCATCGCCGACTTCCGCATCACGGTGCCGGCGAACCAGCGCTCGGAAACGCTCGACGGCTTCGAGTTCAACATCCAGCACATGTTCGGCGCCAGCGGCTTCGGCGTGTCGGCGAACTACACGCTGGTCGACTCCGGCCTGACTTACAACAACCAGCTGCGCAACCAGCAGTTCGCGCTCGAAGGCCTGAGCGATGCGGCGAACGTGGTCGCGTTCTACGAGAACTTTGGCTGGGGCGTGCGTCTGGCCTACAACTGGCGCGACGAGTTCCTGTCGAGCCGCTTCGACGGCGCCGGCGCGAACCCGAACTACGTCGAGGAGTACGGTCAGTTCGACGTCAATGTCAGTTACCAGTGGGGCGACAACCTGACGCTGCAGGCCGAGGCGATCAACATCACGGATGAGATCCAGCGCATTCACGGCCGCACCGCCACTGAGGCGCTGTTCGTGACGCAGACCGGACCTCGCTACATGATCGGAGCGCGGTACAAGTTCGGGCAGTAACGACGCGAGATCGAGTCCCGCGTTCGAGGCAGAGCCGCTGGCACCCCCAACCAGCGGCTCTTTCGTTACGATGGCAGGTGCAATGACGACGGGGAGCAATCGGATCAGGCATGTAGTGATCGCAGGCGGCGGCTCGGCCGGCTGGCTGACTGCGGGCGTCATCGCCGCTGACCATTGCGCGGCTTCGAGCCCCGGACTGCAGGTCACTGTGATCGAATCGCCCGAGGTCGGACCGATCGGAGTGGGCGAGGGCACATGGCCGACCATGCGCGACACCCTGCGCCGTATCGGCGTCAGCGAGAGCGATTTCCTGCGCGAGTGCGATGCTTCCTTCAAGCAGGGCTCGCGCTTCAATGGCTGGCGCGACGGCCAGGACGGCGACTACTACTTCCATCCTTTCGTTTTGCCGCACGGCTACACGGAGACGAACCTCGTCGCCGGCTGGCAGCAGCGTCACGCCAACGTGCCCTTTGCCGACCTGGTGAGTTTCCAGCCGCACCTCTGTGTGCAGAACAAGGCGCCGAAGCAGGCGGCGACGCCCGAGTACGCCGCGGTCGCGAACTACGCCTATCACCTCGACGCCGCCAAGTTCGGAGTCTTTCTGCGCAAGCACTGTACCGAGCGCCTTGGAGTGCGACTGGTGCTCGATCACGTGGTCGGCGTCGAGTCGCATCCCAACGGCGATATCGCCGCGCTGCAGACCAGGTCGCAGGGACCGCTGGCAGGGGATCTGTTCGTCGACTGCACGGGTCTGCAGTCACTGCTCCTGGGCCGGCATTATCAAACGCCGTTCGTGTCGCAGAAGCACGTGCTGTTCAATGACTCGGCGCTGGCGCTGCAAGTGCCTTACCCGGACGACAACAGCCCGATCGCCTCGCAGACCCTCTCGACTGCACAGAGCAGCGGTTGGATCTGGGACATCGGATTGCCTACGCGGCGCGGCATCGGTCACGTCTACTCGAGCGCGCACATTTCGGACGACGAGGCCGAGGCCGAGTTGCGCTGCTACGTGGAGCGAGTATCCGGTCAGGCACATGGGGGCACGCCGCGCAAGCTCACCTTCGAGCCGGGCTATCGCCGGCACTTCTGGCGCCACAACTGCGTCGCCATCGGGCTGTCGGCCGGCTTCATCGAACCGCTCGAAGCCTCGGCGCTGGCGCTGGTCGAGCTGTCTGCCGCCATGCTCAGCGACCAGATGCCCGCTACGCGCGAGGAGATGGACATCGTCGCGCGGCGCTTCGACGATTCGTTTACTTATCGATGGGAGCGCGTCATCGATTTTCTGAAGCTGCACTACGTGCTGAGCCAACGCAGAGCTTCCGCTTTCTGGCGCGACAACGTCGTCGCAGCCACCATTCCCGAGCGGCTGCGCGACTTGCTCGTGCTGTGGCGACACCAGCCGCCCTCGCGCTACGACCTGCACCGGATCGAAGAAGTGTTTCCATCGGCGAGCTATCAGTACGTGCTGTACGGGATGGGCTTTCGCCCGGAGCCGGCCGTCGCGACCCGCCGCTTCGACGACTGCGATCGTGCCGACGCATTTTTTCGCGAAGCTGCGGCGCTGACTGGCAAGATGCTGGCGGCGCTCCCGTCCAACCGGGAGCTGATCACGCACGTCAGACGGCGCGGGCTGCCGAGAATCTAAGCTCAGAGCACAAGAATGAGTAACCACGTTACGTTGAACAACGTCGACCACAAGGACCTGAGGGTCATCACCACGCGCAGCGCTGCGTACGGCGACGACGTGAAGTTCGCGCTGACGTTTCCGGCCGAATTCCGCAACGTTCAGGCCTGCTATCCGATCGTGTTCCAGAAGACCGCGGACGGAAAATTCCAGTCGATCGCCCTGTTCGGCTTCCAGGATAAAGAGAATCTGTTCCTCGGCCCGCACGGGTGGGACGCGAGCTATCTGCCGTTGACAGTCGAGCGCCAGCCGTTCCTCATCGGGTTTCGCGATCGCGAGCCGCTGGTGCACATCGATCTCGCCAGTCCGCGCGTTAGCCGGACCGAAGGCGAAGCCCTGTTCCGCGAATACGGCGGCTCGACCGACTTTCTCGAGCGCATCAGCTCGGTGCTGCTGACGATTCATCAGGGCCTGGAAGCTGCGCCTGCTTTCATCGACGCCCTGCTGCAACACGACTTGCTGGAGTCGTTCGTGCTCGACGTCGAGCTCGACGACCGGTCGCAGCACCGTCTCACCGGCTTCTACACGATCAACGAGGGGCGTCTTGGCGCGCTCGATGCGGGCGGGCTCGAACGCATGCATAAGGCAGGTCATCTGCAGGCGATCTATATGGCGATCGCTTCGCAATCTCACTTCCGCGATCTGATCGAGCGCCGGAACCGACTGCATGCTGCCCGTCGCTAACGCAATCGAGGAGATCGCCGGAATTGATCCGCAGTCGTTGTCGGACGAGCTGCTGACGCGGACGCAGCCTGCGGTGTTGCGTGGCCTCATTTCTCGCTGGCCCGTCGCGCGAGCGGGCCGCGAATCGGCCGCGGCGACCGATGCGTATCTGCGGCGGTTCTACAAGGACGCGACCGTCAACGCGATGCTCGGGGCGCCCGACATCGGCGGTCGGTTCTTCTACAGCGACGACCTCGCCGGCTTCAATTTCAAGGCGGTGCGCATCAGGCTGGACGCCGTGCTCGACGAAATCGCGCGCCAGAGCAAGTCGGAGATTCCGCCGGCGATCTATGTCGGGTCCACGACGGTCGACACGTGCCTGCCGGGTTTTCGCGCCGAGAACGATCTCGCTTTCGGCAATCGCCAGCCGCTCGTAAGCATCTGGCTGGGCAATCGCACGCGCATCGCCGCCCATCACGATCTGCCGGATAACATCGCGTGCGTCGTCGCGGGGCGCCGCCGCTTCACGCTGTTCCCGCCCGAACAGCTGGAGAACCTTTATATCGGTCCACTCGACTTCACCCCCGCAGGCCAGGCGATCAGCCTGGTGGATTTCGAGCAGCCGGATTTCGATAAATTCCCGAAGTTCGCCGAGGCGCTGCGGCAAGCGCAGGTCGCGGAGCTCGGCCCGGGCGATGCGATCTTCATTCCCAGCATGTGGTGGCATCACATCGAGTCGCTCGAAGCCCTGAACGTGCTGGTGAACTACTGGTGGCGCCAGTCGCCGGCGTTCATGGACTCGCCGATGAACGCGCTGATGCTCGCGCTCCTGACTGTGCGCGATCTGCCGCCGCAGCAGCTCAAGGCCTGGCAGAACCTGTTCCGCCACTACGTGTTCGAGGCGGACGAGCGCACGGCTGCCCACATTCCGCCGCAAGCCCGCCGCGTCCTTGGGCCGCTGGATCGCCGAATCGGCGCGCGAGTTGCGAGCACGACTGTTGCAGAGATTGAATCGCTGAGGGGAGGGCGCGTGGAACAGAAACTGATCAGCAGAGTCGTCATCGCCGGCGGCGGCACCGCGGGCTGGATGGTGGCCGCGTGCCTGTCGAAGATGCTCGGCAAGGTGCTCGACATCAAGCTGATCGAGTCCGACGAGATCGGGACCGTCGGCGTCGGCGAGGCGACGATTCCGACGCTGGTGACCTTCCATCGCCTGCTCGAGATCAACGAGCAGGAGTTCATGGCCGCAACGCAGGGAACGTTCAAGCTCGGCATCGGCTTCGAGAACTGGCGCGACCTCGGCCGGAACTACGTTCATTCCTTCGGCCTCACCGGCACGGATCACTGGAGCGCCGGCTTTCAACACTTCTGGCTCAAGGGACGCGAGCGCAAGCTGGCCGGGCGAGTACGGTGATTACTGCCTGGAGCTCAAGGCGGCGCAAGCCGACCGCTTCGCGCATCTGCCGCGCGGCGGGCTGAACTATG